>CAJUIW010000006.1 GCA_910586895.1 uncultured Muribaculaceae bacterium
CATCGCAACATTACCTCCCGGAAATTCAGGCATTTGTTCAACACAGTTATAAATATCCCTGTCATCTGGATTTTTAGGTAATTCATCCGGCATTTCACCCTGCGTAACAATAACATCGGGAATACTGGAAATCTCTCCTTCTTTAACACCACTGTTATCAAACACTGAATCTACTGCTTCAATTTCGCCTTCCTCCTCTACCTCCCAATCCTTAATCACCATTCCCTCAAGCGACTCCGTAGGCTCACCTTGTAGTCTATAACTGTCGCTGGCCTGACTTGAGGGACTGCCGCAGCCTGAAAATGCAATCATACCTGCCGATAGTCCTGCAAGCACAATGGCATTACCCATGAGTTGACGCGCTCGAAGCTGCTGTTCCAGATAACGCACCTCAGCCTCGCATTTAGGGCATGTCCCGAGGCAGTCACCCTTGTAGCGACACTCCGACGTTACAAACTCTATGTCATTCGCCTCGGCTATCTGCCGACGAATCTCTTTCAATATCTTGCATGTCTGCTTTCCTCGTCCCATAGTCAATGTTTGCGGATTTGATATGTGAATAAATCGAATTTGGAGTAGCCGAGTGCGGAGAGAGCCTTACGGCTTTCCTCGCGGTCGGTATCGGTATTGTAGTCAGGGATAAGCGGTAGCCGTATCATGCAGTCGTTTTGACGATCAGCCTCGGCCATCAAACGTAGATTGGACAGCACATGCGAATTATCCCGACCGGTGTATTGTCGGTAAATATCCGCGTCCATATCCTTGATGTCGATAATCCATGAATCTACCACCGGGAGCAGAGCCTCGATATTCTCTTGCGGAACATTAAGGGACGTTTCCAATGTCAGCCTCCATGACGGACCACACAGTTCCCGGAAACGACAGATAAAATCAGGTCGTAATGCCGGCTCTCCGCCCCCGAAAGTCACACCGCCATTGGTAGCGATGAAATAAAGTTCATCAATCCTGACTTCATCATAGAGTGACTGGGAAGTGTATTCCTTGAAACGGTCACTATCGCCGAGCGATTGCGGATTGAGGCAGTAGCGGCAGCGGAGCGGACAGCCATGGAAAGCGACAAGCGTTGTCACACCATCGCCGTCGGTGGAGAGGCGATGACGGGAGATGCCAATTATTTTTGTTCGGACGGGAAGCATATGTCAAAATGCGGATTATGTAGTGGACGGCGTCCGCTGAATGACAGAATCAGAAAGGTCAGACAGTGTCTGCCCTTTTGAGGCTTGTCTATCGGCAGATTGGGCAGACAGTGTCTGCCCAATCTGTAAGTATTTGAATGTCAGATAGAATTTTCTAAAACTTTTCAGATTGACAATGCTATAGCCGTTGCCGAACTCTTCGGTAAGGGCAAGGGATGCTATTTCAATCACGTGCTTACCATATTTGGCACGAGCCTCTCCATGCTGCTCTTGTTCAACAATACGTCTGCCCACAAGCCAATTGCTGGCCACGTTGTAGAGGTCAGCCGCTTGGTAGGCTTTAGCCTTAGCCGTATATACGATAGCCTTGAGGTCTGACACAAACTCCACCTCGTCAGGCAACATCTCAACATTTTTCAAAATTTCGTCTGCCATAATGCAAATTAGCGAAAAAATCCTGATATACACAATGGTACAACCTAACAAATATAATTGTTTGAAATTAGTGATTTTACCGCAATTAAATTTCATTATTTACCTCCTTTATGCCAAAACAGTACTATGCTGACTTATCATATCTCAACCTAAATATTTTACCATCAACAGAATCAAGATTGCAATAACAATCATGCCCAAACAGCCGTTAACCAAAGCATTATCGTTATAAGCAAGAGGATCTTTTTTATCGCCGTCGCATAGCTTTTTATACGATACATCTTTTCTGCGACATATATTCCGCAGAAAGAAATACCGCATCCCGGCTCCGATATGTCGTGCTATCGCACTGATTATTAACTGCATGATCTCTTCTATTATATGACAATAGTTTTTTACTATTCTTTATTCTGCCAAGTTTTCATAATCACTCTGAAAAACAAGTTACGCATATGAATATAATAATAGTTGCAACCATCACAGTCAACACGATCTTTGATACATAACTTTTTGATTTTTGTGAAGCCTCGTAATCAAAACGGGATTCCCCGGCATATTTTTCAATAGCATTACGAACACTTTTGCTTCGGCAATACAGGTCGGATAGGCAAATGTTGTGAAACTCATGTTGATTACCATTTGCCGAGGTTTTGATGCTTAACCATCGTTGCACAAAACGAGCAAAATAAGATACGTTCCAACTGGTATAGACATTCACAATATCATGCCAATAATATATTTTGGTCTTGCCCCAATCCTTAATGGTTATTGCTTCGCTGTCGATTATCAGTGTGGTTCTGCCATAGCGGATGTATTTATAGGCATATACAATCAATATCAAACCGAAAAAGGCCACATCGATAATAAACCAAGTTTCAGATGTGTTAATCGCCTCATATAAACACATGACGAATATCACCCCTAACACTAATGGAAACGTCAGCGATTCTTTTGCTATATATTGGTCATTATGCGTAATCATTCTTTGGGGATTAGGGTAATAGACTCTAACTTGACTATGTGAGGGTAAAGGGGTTTGAGCATTAGCTTTACATTATAGCGATTCATCAAATCATCGTTGCATGAATAGTCTTTCAAACTGCAATGACGACTGAATGGCTCTCCATCATACTTGAATAAAACCTCGTCAACTCTCCACCTTGTAAATCCGTTCAACTCTACGATGTCAATTTCACCGGGTATCTTTTTAGCCTTTATATTCCAATATGTAAAGACTGATATGACCGCTAAAAGACTTGCTATCGACAGACTTCTAATCACGTAGTAAATTTTCGTTGACCTCCCTAAAAGATATGCCGAGATAGCGAGGACAGTTATACATATTTCGAGATAACCATAACTCCAAATAGTAACTAAAAAACTTCGGCTCATGAAAATCGCAATTCCAAACAGCACGATTATCGCAAGAAGGTACCAGTCTACAGACTTTTGCCTGATTGACTGAAACACCTCCTTGCCTATCATAAAGGCTATGGCTATTATTATAATATATCGGAATATGCTTTCCATTATCTGACTCCGAATTTATTCAGTAACATTGCAAGGGCTATTCCTATCAATAACGGAAATATGTAGTATTTCCACAAAGATCTATTTCGTATCTTTCTGTTCTCATCATATTTTGCCCGATTCAACACACACCTTCCACCGCTACATTCCTCAATAGCATCGATATAGTTGTGCTTTTTCCCGTAAAATTCGTTTAACTGTATAGACGTCGTCTCATTGTGTTCCTGTTCAAGAACAAGATAACGGTATGGCACAACACCGCGCGACATCATCCAATCGAAATAGAATCCATTTATTTTATTCCAAGAATAAAACATATAATCATCAACCCAAAATGTTGAATTGGTCGACAATGTAAACCGACGATTATAATGATGAATCCCATTTTCATCTATTATCAGCAGTTTAGGATGTTTTATTTTGCTCCATATAGGCATTACCAGCAGTATCAAATAAATTATAATTACAACAAACAGCAATATAACAAATTTATCCCCGAAAGGAAATGCCCCATTACTAATCCACAAACCGACAAAAAAACTTAATATGATGCCGAAAAAGAGATATAATGATGACAAATTTTCTTTGAAAATATATCCGTCATTTTTCATCACTTACCTCCTTTTTTCTTATGGGGTTTTATATTAAGATTGGGCATAGCGTGGTCAAGCACCGCTTTTACTTTATTATAAGGTTTACGAGTGGTAATTATCAAAATTGGTCCTCTCGGCAGTTCACAAAACGAATTGAGCTCCTTTTCTCGTAATACTATAGTATTTTTGATTCCACAATCTTCTATATGAGGCAATTCCGATGCTACTATTTCTTGAATCCAATCATTTCCTGTTAGAACTCTGCCGAGGGATACTACTGCTTTGCTTTCTTGGGGTACACCATTAACTACTATCAATATTTGTATTTGTTTGCCTATCAATATGTTCACAGCCGGTGCACTGTCTTCACTACACGAAATGGACTTTATATCTGACATCACCACATATAACAACGAGTGTGATACCAGATACGCTGCACTGTCCGATTTCATTTCTGTTATTGAATACTGAAAAACTGAATCACGAAGAGCATATCCGTCAACAATCCATAATGGAAGCTTTTGAATATCTTTAGCCTGCGGTTGCTCCCCAAAACACGTCATGGGCATGAACGCGAACAGCGCCCATACCATCCACAGGCCGATTTTATATCGGAGTGCTTCTTTCATATTCATATCTCCAGGCAGTAGCGGCCGCTTAGTTTGATATCAAATATTCCATCAGCGGCCTATCAAGCAAAGTGATAGCACATCCTCCACCGGTGATTTCACTATTCACCTTTGGCGACATGACAAACACCCCGTTGACTTTCATCACTACGAACCGTCCGATATTGGAGCGTGTAAAGTATGCCCATTCATCAGCTTTCACTCCCTCGAACCGGAACTGAGCCTGATAGTAGGGCGTATCGCGGCTAAGCTGTCCCATTGTCACCTCACGTATCTTTGACTCAAATCTTCCGTCAGTCTTTACAATACCGAACCTATATGCCATTTTATCCTGCGTATATGCCGATAATTCCATCCCTGAAAACCATGCGTAGCCATCAGGCAGCTGCATATCTGACAGATTCATCACTTCGGCAACGTAGTCAACATCTGTAACAGCCATCAGTGCTCCTCCATAATCACTACTTGATTCAGGCAACTCTCCTATGGCTTTTCCAAAGCAGGACTTTACTGAAGCCGGCGCATCACGATAATCGGCCAAAGGATAGACCTCAACATTCCAATCAACGTCATATCTACGTTCTGAAATATATGGATCCTCAATATCTTCTACTTCCTCCACCTCTACTCCATCGATATCAAAGTCACTCCACTGGCTGTCTTGATGCCGCTTTATTATAGCCTCACATTCATCATGCGACAACAGCTGCTTGCCAAGTCCGAGCACACCCTCAGCACCACTTATAAAATCAGCGGGAGTGATATATGGCAATCTGTTGACAGGATTAAGCATATACGATTTTGCAATAATCCAACCTAAATCGTAAGCCGTGACACTGCCGGCATCGGCCAACAGCAGAAATCCTTTAAGGGCATCAGCCATACCCAATGCAACAACCGGCTGTTCAATCACTAAGGAATCGCCATTACCTATACGCCATGCCAAAGCAGCGGCATACTCGTCAGGCGTAAGAGCTTGCAAACCTTTCAACAGCCCGAATGCTCTGTAAAACCCGCACTGATCCATCGGCGGCCAGATTGACAGGCTATCAAGATTATTCCGCTCCACGTACCGCGATACGACATTCCAAGCCTCAATACTATCCTGCGGGAGATTCACCTTCCTGTCGGCCACCTGTCTCAATCCGTCAATCAAACAGCTGATTCCGCTTGCACAATCAGCCTTATGCGCCAACGAATTGTTCAGAAAATAAGCACGCATCGCACCCACGGAATAGCTGGCGAGATATGACGTACTGTTAAGCTCCTGTTCATTCAACATATTCTCCCGGAGCCCGCGTACATACTCCCTGAATGTAGGCATGTCATGGACAGCCTTGTTCTCTCCGGCAAGCAGACCTACCGTAGTTATTTCCCCTGCCGCATATGACAGTGAATCAATCTGCGCCGAGCATGTCAGCGCACATTGGATAATAAAAAGCAACAGAAACTTCTTCATAACGCTCGACAATCATGTACCGCGCTAAGATAAGAATATAATTTTACTTTTAGTGTGACATTTGTCCCATCCCCCAACAAAAATATCACATTCCCCGACTCATACTACCACAAAATCAGGATAATCAGCAGCAACCGGCGTCTTGATAGTTGGTTAATCGGATTATTATTGTTTTCTTTGTCATATTCATCAATACCACGAATGGAAAACAACTATAGCAAATTGCATGGGATCTCGCCTGACAGTAGCAATCCGGCTCCTGATAATGAAATAATACTCTATCAACCAGACTCAACCATTTCCCTGAACGTCAGAGTTGAGAATGAATCTGTATGGTTAAATCGAAAACAAATGGCACTGCTATTTGACCGTGATGTAAAGACCATCGGCAAACATATCAAGAATGCACTTCAAGAAGAGTTGGAGGGACTTTCAGTTATCGCAAAATTTGCGACAACTGCTGCCGATGGTAAAACGTATAAAGTAGAATACTATAACATTGAGATGATAACATCTGTAGGCTACAGAGTTAAGTCAAAACGAGGAGTACAGTTCCGCCAATGGGCCAATCAGATATTAAAGGAATATCTTCTGCGTGGCTACTGCATCAACCAGCGGCTTCTCTACATGGAGTCACGCTTGGACCATCGCCTTTCGGAGCATGAACGCCGACTCGATGAGCTCTCGGACAAGGTTGATTTCTTTGTCCGCACATCCATCCCTCCGGTGGAGGGTGTATTTTTCAATGGTCAGATTTTCGATGCCTACAGATTTGTGTGCGATATTGTGAAGACAGCGAAAACCATGATTGTGCTTATTGACAACTATGTTGATGAATCGGTCCTTACCCTGCTCGATAAAAGAGCAAGCGGAGTGAAGGCCAGAATATACACGCATAGCATATCGAAGCAGCTGCGGCTCGACATCCAGCGTCACAATAGCCAATATCCCCTCATAGAGGTTATGGCAGCACGTGATATCCATGACAGATTCTTGATTATTGATGAAGCAGTCTATCACATCGGGGCTTCCATCAAGGACCTCGGAAAGAAACTGTTTGCATTTTCAAAGATGGAGATGCCAGCCGCCACAATCCTCAATAATCTTTAGTAAGAACAGGGCAAATGTCCACCTAAACAGCCTCACCGGCTTTCTCTTTTTTGTCAAGCTCTGACAATGCAAACGCATAAGCTCCAAGAGAAATAGCTCTGCTTGCACCGAGCTTTGATATAGCCACTCCGATGCGTTTCTGCGGGTCATAAGCGATAGTCTCATCCGAACCATATATTTTTAACGGACGCATATCACCGTTGGCGAATTCACTGAATTCCTCGTGCGAATCAAGATTGTAGACTTTCATTTGAAGCCGGTCAACTTCATCACCACTTCCCGTGCTTATTTTTGACCGCAGTTCATTAAGCAGCGATGGCATGAACCACTTGCGCGCAGCAGTTATGCCTCCGCCGATAACAATCAGCCCGTCAACAAGGGTCACAGCAGTTGCCATAGCATCGCCGGCCACCTCTCCCATTTCAGCAAACGAACGGCGTGCTGCATCAGCATCGCCTGATCGCTCACCCTCCGCTATCTCATAGATCTCTTTCGGATTAAAAAGGTGATGCCTATCACCTGACAACTCCCCGTATACACGCCTGATAGCCCGGGCAGACACACCTTCCTCCACCATCATACACGGGTTCTTCTTATGACGCAGGCAGTATGTCTCCACACATGAATTATCGCCACGGTTGAGGGCGCCGTCCACTACCATGCCCATACCGAAACCGGTTCCGAATGTATAGCCCAGCAGATTTTTATACCGTTTGGGGCTTCCCTTAGCTTCAAGTTTTGCATTAATCTCCGGGAGGATTCCACACAGAGCTTCGCCATAAGCGAAAAGATCGCCATCATTATTTATATACACCGGCAGGTCAAGCTCCCGTTCAAGAAACGGGCCGAGCGCCACACCATTGCGGAACGACGGGAAATTAAGCAGATATCCTCCGATTATTCCTTTCGCATAATCGGCCGGACCAGGAAACGCGAAACTGATGGCTACCGGACGCTCATCAAGCTGTGATATCACCTGCCTGAAACCATCCACCATCGTAGCAAGACATCTGTCAAGGTCATCGGCTGAGGCAGACATAGTGATCGGATCTACTATAAACTCGTTGGCCTGCATGGCTCCGAATACAAAGTTTGTGCCCCCGGCATCAAGCGTGATTACTATTCTCTTGTCGTAGCGATACATAAAAAATAAGATATATTGATAGATAAAGATTTTAATCAGTCACTTCTTTTGAGAATGAATAAGGGGCATCGTCAGGCGCTATACCTCGCTTATAGTTAGGAGTACGGGACATATCAATATCAATCCGTCCACCGTTTATTATATCGGTATGGCGCAGGTAGTTTCTGGAATAATCCTTACCGTTGAGCCGCATGCGATTGATATACGGAGCCTCGGGGCCACTGCCGGACGCCTTTATCGTAAACTCCCTCCCATTGTCAAATTTCAGTGTCACATTCTCAAACGCCGGGCTTCCTATAGCATACTCACCCGACCCCGGACATACCGGATAGAAACCCAGAGCTGAAAAAACATACCAAGCCGATGTCTGCCCATTATCCTCGTCACCACAATAGCCGTCAGGGGTAGGCGAATACATTGTATCCATCACCCGGCGTGTCCAATACTGCGCTTTCCACGGTTCTCCGGCATAGTCATACAGATATATCATGTGCTGCACCGGCTGATTGCCATGTGCATAGTTACCCATATTCATCACGGTCATCTCTCGGATTTCATGAATCGGGAAACCGTAATAGCTGTCATCATACAAAGGCGGTACCGCAAAAACAGAATCAAGCATTGCCACAAATTCAGTTCTGCCACCCATAAGCCTCCTCAATCCTTCGGGATCATGAAACACTGACCATGTATAATGCCAACTGTTGCCTTCTGTGAAAGCGTCACCCCATTTCAACGGCGAAAATGGCGAGGCGAAACTGCCGTCGGCATTACGTCCACGCATAAGCCGGCTTTCCTTATCGAAAAGATTCCGATAATTCATAGCTCTCCGGGCAAATACAGCTATCTCACTTTCCGGTTTGCCAAGAGCCTTACCAAGCTTGTAGATACACCAGTCGTCATAGGCATATTCGAGTGTCCGGGCGGCATTTTCATTGATGTTCACATCGTAAGGCACATAACCGAGCTTGTTGTAATACTCATGCCCCAGACGCCCCGATGAGCTTACGTTAGGATGCACGGTATCGATTCCGGCCGTGGCTGCCTGCCAGAGAATCTGCACATCGTCCACCTTTATTCCCTTTAGATAAGCGTCAGCAAGGACAGAAGCAGAGTTGTTGCCTATCATACAGCCACGGTGCCCCGGACTGCTCCATTCCGGAATCAGACCACTCTCCCTGTAATGATTGAGCATACCTTTCTGGATCTCACGGTTCACCTCAGGATATAGTAGATTCAGCAACGGAAACAGAGCACGGAATGTATCCCATAGCCCGGTATCGGTATACATATAACCCTCACATACTTTCCCGGTATGTGGCGAATAGTGAAGTATCTCTCCGCCCTTTCCCACTTCATAGAATTTCCGGGGAAAAAGCAGCGAACGATATAGACATGAATAAAAAATCCGCAGCCGGTCAATATTACAACCTTCATTGATATCAACCTTACCTAAAACCACATTCCACGCATTCTGACCGGCTGCGGTTATGGCATCAAAAGTCATGCCATCAAGTTCTGATAGATTCTGTAGAGCCTGCTCTTCGCTAATAAAGGAGGATGCTACTTTTGCGTGGACCTTTTCACCTTTTATTGTACTGAATGTCACCACTGCCATGGCATGATTGCCTTCGGCAGCAATATCTTGGCTTGCAACGCTGTCAAGTACGGTAATGACACTGCTGAACGGCTTGTCAAACTCTATTATAAAATAGTTCCTGAAATTATCAGGTACACCGCCGCTGTTGCGGGTTGTGTAGCCTGTGATACGGTTATTCCTCTTATCAACCTTGACAGCTGACCCTCGGTCAAATGCATCAATCACCACATTTGCGCTGTCAGTAGCTGGAAATGTAAATCGGAACATAGCCGCCCTGTCCGTTGGTGAAAGCTCAGCCGATACATCATAGTCCGCCAGATACACGCCATAGTAGTGAGGCATCGCTTTCTCCCCTTTGTGCGAAAACCAGCTTGCACGCCTGCTTTCATCAAATACAGGAGCGCCTACGGTCGGCATCAGAGAAAACTGACCGTAATCATTTATCCATGGCGAGGGCTGATGTGTCTGTTTAATACCGCATATTTTATGGGTATCATATGTATAAGTCCATCCATCGCCCATTTTCCCTGTCTGTGGAGTCCAGAAATTCATGCCCCACGGACGCGCAATGGCCGGATAGGTATTACCTGCCGACAGTTCATAGCTCGACTGCGTCCCCATCAGAGGATTCACATACTTGGTATAATCATTAGCTGCACATGACAGTGATATTACCGTACACACTAAAAGCAATATTTTCTTCATGATACGTCATTGGAATATATACCTTAAACACCCTTTCTGCATAAACTACTTACGGCATAAGTAAAGAAAAAGTGACTGTGAATATAAATTCACAGCCACTCTTACCAATCATTGCAGAAACTTATCTTATGAAGACTTTCTTTGATGTGCCGTCAGAGTACCGGATAATGTAAAGTCCGTTGACAGGCTTCTTCACCTGCACTCCCTGAAGATTATATATAGCTATCACTGTGCGTTCAGATGCCGGTGTTTCAACGCGGTCAATACCACTTGTCGCATCACGGTAACCGGTTTTGGAAATTCCGATTACATTTGTCGAGTAATAGTTTGTCGATCTGAAGGCCAAAGCCTTAAGCTTCTTGGACGGATCGACTGTCAGGTTCTTTTCAAACATAAAGTGATCCGTATCAGTAATCTTATCAAGAGGATTCTTCGATGATGTATTCCCGGCGCGAATAATACCGAAATTAACACCCGCATCACCTGTATTCGTACGGTCGTAACGTGTTATGGTCCACGCGGTATAATCGCCCTCGGAACCGTCCTCATATATCGGTTTGACACTGATCTTAGCCGAGCTGTTGGCTCCGGAGAACATCAGGATGTGAACCATTTCACAACGTGAAGGCTCAACAAAGTCAAGCTGAGCATCCTGGAGTACATCCTTATTTAGGCTAATGGCATTATTGCCGGTGTACGGTGCGAGCTGATATTTCTTACCGGTTGATGAACGTACAAAACCATCATCAGGCAGGCCACCTTTCTCGTGAACGGAAGCTGTATAGATGGCATATGTGTCCTCATCCTCTATGAAATAGTTGATATGCGAATTGGAGGGCAATCCCTCGGCAACTATATCGTGAAGCCAGCCTGACATCTCAGCCGGGTCATTGAAAGCTACAGCATCATCAACCTGCTCAAACGCCTGAACTTCGGCCAATGAGGGATAGAAGTACGGATTGAGAGTACATACAATAGCCAGATAACGTGCTGAACGGTACTGAGGGAAGATATACTCGAGTTCGGAAATGCTGCCGAGGTTATCGAAGGTCTTCACTGTAGTCATATTGCTGAGATTATCACCAACTTTAATAGCAATTGAACTGTTAACGTATCCTTCTTTTCCGTTATCATTTTCGCCAAAGTTACCGGAAGGAATAAACACCTTCACTTTCGACAGATTCCATATATCCTCCGCCTCAAATATAGCCCAGAAATCCTCAGTATGTGTCGAGGGAGTCTCGATAGCCTCGCATGCTTCTTTTTCAAGATCTCCATCAGTAAGCGCACCGGTAGTAAACTCTTCATATTTACCATCAGGGTCATAATCCGAGGTATAATGGCGTAGCACAGCTGTATTTCCGTCAAGTACATTCGGACGGTCGGAATCGTCAACAAACACTTTTATTGTTGATTCCTTATAAGCGCCTCCGTTATTGACAGTAAGTTTGAGCTCATCCTGCCCCATTATATCACCACCTGTCACTTCTACTGTGAACGATGATGCCTGTTCATTTTCAGTGATTCGTCCTATCCTTAAATTATCGCCACACTCTGCAACGCAATTGAAAGGAATCTCCTTACGGTCGCCGTTGAGGCTGTAGTTAACAGTCACCTCTTTTGTTTCACCTACATTGAGAGTCAGTTCCTTTGGATTGACATCAATTGTCATCTTGACGACATCCACGCCATAGGCCTCGAATTCCCATACGCGGAGTGTGCCATCAACAGTCGGAGAAAAACGTATATATCTGCCTCGCGTGGGAGTGATATAGGTTTCCTTGATATTTTCATTCTCAAGGCCCTTTTCATCAACTACCTTAGTCCATTCCTTGCCATCGATTGAAACCTCTATCGTATAATCCTTGAAGTTTTCGTTCTTCTCCGGACCTGCCTTGCAATCGAATATTTTGAATCCATATAAGCGGAACACACTCTGACAGTCAATTACTACCCAGCTTTCGGGCTTGATGTTACACCACTTCTCTGACGTAGAGGATGGATTTGTGACACCATCTATAAGCCATTCCGGATTCTCCTTGGAATTAGCGCTTCCACTGCAACTCAGAATTGATTTCTTCAGAGCTACATTATGAATATCAGAATAAGCTTCATCGGAAAGCACATCCAGAGCTTCAAACGTATTCTCAGATGTTCCGAGTTCGTTGGTAGCTGTCACTTTTACCGACTGAATACCCTCGGCAAGAGCTTTTACAGTCACAGATGAGGCTGTGAGACTTCCATCGACAAGCTGGAGCGTGGACGGTAGAGTCCATTGCCATGACTTGGGATCTCCACTCCCCTTTGCATTGATTGTCACAGTTTCACCGACCTTGACAAAACTCTTTGACAGGGACAGGGTAACTTTAGGAGCCCCTGGTTTAGGAAACTCCGCTGTAACAACCAGAGGCTTCTGCTGAGTCATATCCTTCATCACAGGCACCAGTTCCACATTGACTGAATCATCCTTACCATTACGGATCACGGAAGGGATATAAAATCCTTCACCGCGGGTCTGTCCTACAAGAGTGCGCTTTCCTGAAAGTTCTGTCAGATAAATATCGAAATGATCAAAATCATTGTTCCAATTATAGTCCCAGGTAAGACGTATATCACCCTTTTCTTCGTCAAGACGAGGCTCAACTGAGAAATTATCCACAACCACTGCCGCCGGAGAATACCCTGCAGGAAGCATTGCTACCTGACCAAGTTTGAAATCAAGGCTTCCATTGCCCTTTAAGGCGACGCCTATCATGTAAATGTTTTTCCCTTTTACCGATGACAGGTCATACTCAGCTACTGACCATCCATTGACACTTTCCGTCTTTCCGGGTTCAATGGTCACATCAGGATCTACCGAGCATGCGGTGGATAGCTTAAGAGATGGTGCTGCACCATTGCTCTTGTAAACAATCTTTGCTACAGCATTCTCTGAAAGAGAAATATTTGTTTTGTACAGACGAATCAAGCTCTCACCGTTGAGTGTTCCTGTCAGATGGAAACAGTTGCCATGGTTGAATGCATCATCCCAATCAACAGCGACATTAATATTACCGCGATTCTCAATCCACCAACGCCAGGTAGGCAATATGCTCTGTACACCGGAGTGATTCCAGTCCTGAGTTCCCTGCTTGATTCCGTTGACAAAACGATGTTTACCATTACCTACCGACATATTGCTGACAAAAGGTAGCGATGTGATGGCCGAACGTTCAAAGATAGCGCCGGAAATGCCGCGCCAGTTTGACGTTCCTCCGGTAGATGGATCTCCCATCTCATTGACCCATGCCTTCTCTTCGTTCTCAAATGTCTTTTTGATTGCGGCATACGCTTTTTCGCCACATTCATCTGAGGTGTATAGTATATCGCGGACATTATCACGCCATGAGCGTTCCTCGGGGCAGAACAGTGCTGTTGAGCCTACATGTCCTCCAGTGGGATAAGCAGCGTTGAGCTCGCTGTTCCAACCGGTAAGGCCGGATTGGACGCACTGAACGCCGGCATAGATTTTACTGAACGTCTCATCCTCAGTGCAATTGATGTCCTTTGCCCACATACGCTGATCACCGACAGCGTGGTAGTCAAGAAACATTGAAGTATTCTTATGTGCGCTGAGTATCGGGGCGTCAATTACGGTAGAGCCGTCATACCACATGATTTCCATCTGTGTATCGCCGGCGGCATCGGCATAGCTGTTGAATTCTTTCACAAATGCCGCCCATGTAGCACTCTTAACACCTGTTCCTGCGGTTTCCTGATTGATAAACCACCCATCAAAACCGAAGTACTTTGCTATTTCATACAGTTTCCTGGCATATGGATAGCTTGTACCCTCTTTCTTGACAAATTCCTTTACCCATTCAGGATCACCACCAAAAGCTTTTGGAGGGAAAAATACATTACCCAGCACCTTGACTCCTTGGGCATGTGCGGCGTCGACAGAGAATGCTGGCGGAGGGTTTATAATTCCCTCTGCCGAAGATCCGGCCCAATATACGAGCTTATCCATATATTGCCAGTAGGTAGGCTGGTAACCGATGAAATTATCGGCACCCTGAGAAGGGCATAAAGAGCACATCGGGAAAAGAATAGTGGCATTGGCAATTTCTCCTCCATAGAACTGAGTCTGGTTGGCTTTCATCAAAGATGACTCCTTGAAACGTTTTGCCAATGGGACTTTTGATTTGTTAAACTTGGACGAAGGATCATTTTCAGGCGTCCAGTGTTCAATGTTGGTCGGGAACCAACAACCGGAATAAGGCTGCTGACCGAATACCGGTATCGCTGACACGACTGTCAGCAAGCTCCCGATTAGATAATGTTTGGTTTTCATTTTAATATGATTGGATGGTTTTCACTCGATTAGAGCAAGGCTCTGGTACCTTAAACACGCTATCCTGCAATTCTACTTACCGGATATTTCGTTTTTATTTCAATTTGCTTAATCCGAAAAGAAATGGACTGAACCCATTACGTTCAGTCCATTTTAACTAAGGATGTCTAATTCATACCAAATTACTTGATGAATATTTTGGCAGCAGTACCATCGGAGTACTTCACTATAAATATTCCATTGGATGGATTATTTACTTTTACACCCATAAGATTATAGATGCCAGTAATAGTACGGTCAGTATCCGCAAAAATATTATTGATTCCGCTCTCTGAGGCAACCTTTGCCAGAGAAAGTACGGCCGGATATGCCTTGCTGGTCTGCGATTCAAGAGTAATTGACTTGAGAGCACGGGTTTTGTCGGTTGGTATTGCAAGTTCGCATAAGCCGATATTATAGTCTGTATCGATGTCATCAACATCATAGCTCCAGCCTTCTGCGTCCTGATAGATACCACCGAATCCGTATGCCGCAGCTATATTCGGTTTGCTGTGACACAGAGTGATGTAATCTGTTATTTCCTCATCGTCGCCTTCGGCATAGGAAAGAGTTATGATTATTTCAGCAGTCTTGCCGGTAGTACCGAGCAGGCGCACCTCCTTACACATTTGAGGTTCAACCATTGTCAGAGTCATAGGCTTATAACGCTCCAGGACAATGGCATTATTGGCATCATACGGTTCGAGCTTAAAGCGTGTGCCGTTAGAAGTCTCCACGATACGGTCAGCTGATGCCAAAGCACCTTTTTCCTGGACATCGGTGGTATACAGAGCCCATCCGTCATTATCATATGACCCGGTTGTGAACTTATCGGCAGGTGTTGACTCGGCTATCACATCGACATTCCAGCCTGTAAACTCGGAAGGAGTGTCAATACTTACCCGAACTTGACAAGTCTTGCTGAATTCACCGTTTACCAGTTCGAATTCAACAGTTGCAAAACCCTCTTCGGCTACAGCCTTGATTGGGAGCGTGAAGGTTGTTTCCGCAGCATTTTCCTTAATGTCGCCAAGGGCAATGCAGCTATTGTCGACAGTTGCCGAGCAGGAGAAGTTATCCTGACGTTCCTCACCCTTCAGATCATATTTAACAATGATTTCACCATCGGCCTCCGGAGCTATGGTTATGTTCTTTGCCAAGGGTGTGATCTTCATCTTCGAGCCACTCATATCAGCAAGTGCGGAGACTCCAAGAACCCAGAAATCTACACTTTTAGAAGCAGACAGCGTTACAGAAACCGCCGCCTTATCCTCATCAGCCTCAAGAACTACCTCATTGAATCCATAGTTTGTCCGGCCGACAGTACCATTCCTTTCTATCAGCTTAAGGTCAGTAAAGGCAAAACTGTCTTTTTCATCGCTGCCGTAATCAGCTCGTGGTACATCAATGGTATATTCTTTTGAGGAGGTGCCGTCTTCATAGTTGATAATGGCAGTTACCTCGCGGGTGCTGGTACATGTTGCGAGCAGATATATTTTCTGAGCATTCACCGGCTCGTCAAATGTCAGCACATAGTCTTTGTTCTTTGCATTAACATTCAATGCATTCATACCGTCATAGGGAGCCAGCTCAAAAGTAGTGCCCTGCTTGGTAATGATCATACGGCTGTCAGGCGAAGAGATTGCACCGTCAGCCTGAACATTGGATGTGAAGAACGCGCTGTAATCGAAATCGAAACTTGCTTTATCCTCTACTGGAGTAGCCTCCGCGATGATATCTACGTTGAATCCATTTGCTATTGTCAGAGGTGCAATCGACGGACCATCCTGCTCAAGCTGGGCATAAGCCTCAACCTCGGCAAGAGATGGATAGAAATAGGTGTTGACATCACACACTACGGCAAGATAAGTAAACGGATCCATTTCGGGGAAGTAGCAGGTGAGTTCCGATACCTCCTTGAGATTATCGAATGTTTCGATAACAGTCCAATTCAGACCATCCTTACTTGTACGGATGCTGATAGCATTGTTGACATACCCTTCCTTATCATTGGCATTCCAGCCTTTGTTATTGTTCGGAATGTAGACTTTCACTTTACCCAGCGAGAACATGCGTGGATTGGTGAACACGGCCCAAAGGTCGTTGCGTGAAGTACAAGGATCTTCGTACATTTCTTCTGTAAGACCTTCGGTACGGGTATCTCCATCGGTAAGATTACCCGTCTTCTGCGAAGTGTATGTACCACCGGTCACATAATCGGCATCATATTTGCGCATCTCCGCTTCGGTACCACTAAGACAATTCTTGGCACTTTCGCTGTCAATAACAACCTCAATGTATGTCTGACGCTTTGCATCACCATTCACCAATGCTACGTTAAGTTCGGCTTTACCAACCTTTTTGGCTGTATTGATAGTGAATGTGAAATGTCCGTTATTATCATCCTGTGGCTCAGAGCAGGTAATGTAGGAACTTTCGGAACTCAGCTGAAGTGCGAAGTTATCAGCTTTAGCCTCACCATTCATATTGTAATTAACGGTCACTTCCTGTGTGGATTTGGGCTCCAATGTCAGATTATGCGGAGCATCGACAGTGATCTTGGAGTTGTCACGTCCTATTACCTCAAGTTCAAACAGACGGCAGGTGAAGCGCTTGTCAGCATAAGGCTGCAGCTTTACATACCGTGCTACGGTGGGAACAATATTGCTCGTATGTATATTTTCATCCATAACATTACGGGCGTTCACCACCTCTGTCCACTCCTTATTGTCAGAGCTTACATAGATACGGTAATTCTGTATATTGTCCTCGCCGCTCTTGAATGCAGAGTGATTGTCATAGATGTTGAATCCATATACCGTATGGGGAGTCTTGAGATCTACTGTCACGTAGGGATTTGTGGAAATGTCGCTCCAGCAGTTGTCCTTAGCCGAAGGCTTGACATCACCGTCAATCAGGTATGAAGCCTCGCCTGTCACAGCACGGCTGCGGCCGGCTATTACTTTGCCAATGGCAGCGTTATGGACTTCTTTGTAAGCGATTTCAGAGAATACATCAAATGCATTGCCGCTGAATGTGGATGTGCCCTGGGCATTGCCTACTTTTACAGTGACATTCTGAGCACCTTCGGCAAGAGCCTCAACTTCAATTTCAGCGTCAGTAAGCGAACCGCTGACGAGCTTAACTGTAGAAGGAAGAGTCCATGCATAGGAAGTAGGATTGTCAGTACCGGATGCCTTCAGGACTACCCGTTCTCCAACCCTGGCATAGCTCTTGACCGGAGTTACTGTAACAACAGGTGCAGCAGCACGGAATGCCATATCTATTGACTTAAGAGTCTCCGAGCGTCCGTCCTTCATCACAGCCACAAGTTCAGCCTTAACGTTTGCCTCGGAACCTTCGCGGTTGAAACGCGGGATATAGAAGCCCTCACCGCGGGTCTGGCCTGCAAGTTTACGCCCTTTGGCATTTGTCAGGTATATGTCGAAATGGTCAAAATCATTGTTATAATCATAGCTCCAGGACATACGGATATCAGTATCGGCATCGGTAGCATCTCCGGTGCAGATGAAGTCATTGATGGCGGGAGCTGCCGGAGCATATCCTGCAGGCAGGATTGAGAGTTCACCGAGTTTGAAATCATAGTTGCCGCTTCCTTTCAGATTAAGAGCAATCATATAGATTGTCTTACCATTAAGTGATGCAAGGTCATATTCAGCTACGGTCCAGCCGCCGGATGTTGATGTCACAGCTCCTGAAAGTGTAACGTCAGCAGTTGTAGAACTTGAGGTGGCAAGTTTTACCTCAGGAGCGGAGCCTTTGAATACGAGTGTCAGTTTACCACCATTGCTGACAGGTATCATAGTCTTGTACAGACGCCACAGGTGATCACCGTCAGCTATTGTTCCGCTGACCTTGAGAGAGTTGCCTAAATTATAAGCGTCATCCCAATCTATCGAAACCTTGAGATCACCCTGATTCTCAATCCAGTAGCGCCATGTAGGCAGAATGCTCTGTACCGAAGTGGCATACCAGTCCTGGGTGTTAAGCTTCTGCCCCTTTACAAAGCGGTGCTTGCCATTGCCCACAGCAAACGAGGTGGTAAACGGCATTGCATTTATCACTGAACGCTCAAGCACATATCCTGACACTCCTTTCCATGATGCGGAAGTACTGGCAGGATTACCGTTGGAATTGACCCATGTGGTATTTTCATTTGCAAAAGCCTGTATCTGTGCATCGTATGCGGCCTGTCCGGTTGTTGTGCCGGCTTCCCACATTTTGTCGGTGAAGTCCTTGTAGGTATGCTGCTCAGGACAGAACAGAGCTATTGAGCCGTTATGTACCGAAGATAAAGCCGAACCGTAACCGGTGAGGCCACTCTGTACGCATTCTATACCGGCGTAGAGACGATGCAGGATGTCGTCTGCCGAACAACCTAACTCAGAAGCATACTCACTCTTGTTGCCGGTGTTGTTGTATTCAAGGAATTGAGAAGTGTTTTTATGTGATCTCAGGATTTCTACGGTAGGTTTTCCTTTGGCATCATACCATTGTATCTCCATATAGGTATCACCGGCCGCATCGGCGGTTTCATTGAAACATGTGATGAACTTAGCCCATTCATCCACACGCTTACCATTGTCAAGCTCCTTGTTTATGAACCATCCGTCGAAACCGAAATATTTTGCAATTTCGTACATTTTTATTGCATAGGGATACTTGCCCGAAGCATCAGTGGTAAGCATTGCTTCAATCCATCCGTCACGGCCACCGATGGTACGAGGCATGAAGAAGAGTTCGCCAAGAATCTTCACACCGTTCATGTGAGCGGCATCAATTGTTCCTGCAGGAGGGAGTACGAATATACCTTCATTGCCGGCGCCACCCCAGTTGATGAACTTCTCCATGTACTGCCAATAGGTAGGCTGATAACCGAGGAAGTTGTTATCGCCCTGCGAGGGTGTGAGCGAGCACATTTTGTTGGTGATGGTAGCTGTCTCAACATAACCTGTGTAACGCTGATTGGAATTAGCCTTCATCAGTTCAGGCTCCGTGAAACGCTTGGCCAACGGTATGCGCGAACGATTGAATTTGGCATCGGGGTCAGCTTCCGGTGACCAGTTGATCACATCCTCAGGGAACCAGCATCCGCTATACGGCTGCTGAGCTTGGACCCCGTAAACGGTAGCGGCAAAGAGCGCCGCTACCATTAGTTTTTTCTTCAGTTTCATGTATTAAGAATTTTATGGTAATGAAAGTAATTATCGAATAATACGGCGTAGTCTGGATGAAGCCGAGCCGAAATTATCAGGCGTATCGTCCGATACATCCCACCACAGACGCTTGCCCTGCGAGTTTACAGCAGACATACCGCTTTCTGTAAATCCCTTGTTGGAGTTTTCGGAATTGGGATAAAGAAGACGCTTGATGAAGTGACCCTCAGGCACATCACCTCCTGAAGCATTGTTGAGCGGAAGCATCAGTTTCGGGTAGTCTGTACGGCGGAATTCGGCCCAGGCTTCATTTCCGTTAGGGAACACAGCCATCCACTTCTGTGTAATGATAGCTTCAAGTATTTTTTCCTTATCGCCTGACGCAAAAGTTCCGTCATTAAGTGCCACGAGTCCGTTTATATAGCTATCTACGTCGGCACGGTCAATTTCATAATAGGCCATGGATGCCTCGATACCTTTGCGGTACCACTCTTCGGGGCTTCCGCTGTCCCATCCACGCAGAGCAGCCTCGGCACGCAGGAACAGACTCTCGGCATAGCCCAGCCATACGGTAGGCTCAGCACAGTTGAACCATGACTTGCGGTCGTGCTTCTTTGATTTGGCAGCATCCTTTGCTGTACGTGTCAGTGAGAACTGGTTAGGAGCAAGCATTGTAGGCTCGGCATAACCTTTTGGGCACCCCTTGAAATCCTCACGCAGACTCTCCTCGCCGGCTGCGAGTGTGCTTGCGGTCATTCCGGAGCGATACCAGCTCACCAGACAACGCGGGTCAATCACTTTTTCCACCTGACCGGTACGGCCTGTTTTCACTATATATTTTCCACCGCCGGTTGAAAGTGTACGGTAGTAGTTTTCAAGATCCCAGCCCATCACACAGTCACCGTTGTACATCACGGAGCACATGGCCAGCACATTTTCCTGACCGCCGTCATTGATACCTCCGTCTTCTATCGGAGCATATCGGGGCACAGTCCTCATATTGTCGGCATTGCTTTCCATAAGCCCCCATTTATTGCTGATAGCATCCTGCGCTTCCTTTTTGGCTCGTTCAGGATCGACATTTGATATCCGGCATGCCAGACGCAGACGAAGTGTATTGGCGAAACGAAGCCACTTGCGGGCATCTCCATTATAGCAGATGTCATCGGTGTCAATCACATACTGCGATGCATCGTCAGGATCGATAGTCTCCACTGCCTGACGGAGCATGCGGAAGAGCCCGTCATATACATCTGCCTGAGTATCGTAAGGTACATTATTTGTTTCAGGAGTCTGCACAGAAGCATATATCTTGAAAGGCATGTCACCATAGGTATCCGTATTGGCTAAAGCGAGGAATGCAAAGTATATACGGGTGATATGGTACTGATTGGTGTACATCTCAGCATTGGGGCTGAATTTGAATGCCCTGAGAAGTGATGCATATTCCTTGCAGCGGTCCACATAAAAATGACGCCAGCGTGAAGAACTCCATCCATCGGCATACTTATAGTCAGGTGCAGAGTTGACAAAGCCGGGATTGTTGTTGCCGGTATAGCCGGCATAGATATCGTGGGTCAGATTAGTGGTAATCTGATAGTCATTGTAGTAACCTTCATAGAGGAAATTACGGAATGTAGACGATGCGGCCGCCAGGTCATCCTTGATCTGTGAAAGCTCTGTGGCATCAGTCACTTCATATGAAATATCGATATCTCCATATTCGCCTATGGGATCCACCGGTTTGTTACCACCGTTATTAACATTATCGTTAGGCAGAGCGTATGGGTCATCGCCAAGTTCTGTAAGGTCATAGCATGATGTAAGGCCTCCCAGCATCAGAGCTGAGGTAAATGCCATGGCCATAAATATATTGTGTTTCATTTATGATTGGCTTATAATTAGGGTTAATTAAAATTCTACATTTACCGTAAAACCGTATGTGCGGGTATAAGGAACTGCAAGGAAGTCAAGTGCCTGTGAGAACATTGTCGTGTCATAACCACCTTCGGGATTGCCGGGACAATGTTTCATCAGATAGCACAGATTGCGGGCCACAAAACTCATACGAAGATTTGTGAAGGGAGTTTTCTTAAGCCATTTTGATGGCGCGATATAGCTGAATGACAGCTCTTTGAGCTTGACATACGAAGCGTCATGGATGAACTCTTCGGCATATCCGCTCTCACTCTTGTATAAACCTATGGCTGAATAATAACGCTGGGCCGAAACAGGGATATCATTTACAGAGCCATCCTCCTTGACACCGGGAACAACCATATAATAATCCTTCACACCATTGATTTCCTTATATTCTCCGCGGAAAGAGGTGCGTTCCGATGTCCCGACACGTGTAGCCATACCTTCTGACACACTGACAATATCTCCACCGAATTTCATATCAAGCATGGCTGACAGTGAGAAATTCTTGTAGCGGAAAGATGGTGTGACTGACATAAGGAGATCAGGCTGAATGTTACCTATGGGATGGTCCAGTATATACTGCTCGAGATTACCGTTGCCGGTTTCTGTCATGGGAAGTCCGTTTGAACCGATTATCAGGTTTCCGGCGGCATCGCGGCGCATAAGATTGTTGGCATAAATATCTCCGAGCTTACCTCCGGCCACAGCTCCAACTCTTACAGGCATATTGGGGTCGCCGTTGAAATATATGCGGCTAACGCCATCAGTGAGTTCATCAACTATCGACTTGTTATGTGCGAGATTGACATTCAGGTTGAATGTGAAATCCTTTGTCTGTACCGGAGTACCATAGACCATAAGCTCCACACCTCGGTTGGTTATGCGTCCGGCATTGACCCACTGCTGGGTCCATGGCGCCGATGCATCAACCAACATTGCCTGGTTACGGGTATTGGAATTATAGTATGTGAAGTCAAAGCCAAGACGGTTTGCAAAGAACTTCATGTCGACACCTACCTCGTAGGATGTCTTGATCTCAGGCTTCAGATTGGAGTTCATCTTTATGGTGTTCGCTATAGGCCTGCGGTCGCCCATCTGGAACTCGAACATACGGACATTGTAGAGATTATACGGGTCCGGATCCTTACCCACCTGTGCGGCAGACAGACGCACTTTGGCAAATGTGATCCAATCCGGAAGTCCATTGCCCATCTGACGGGCAAAATCGGTTATGACAAAACCGAGATTGGCCGATGGATAGAAGAACGAATTGTTCTGCTTGGGAAGCGTTGATGACCAGTCATTACGTGCGGTAAGATCCAATGAAAGGAATTCCTTGAATGCAATCTGGGCGGAAGCGAATACTGAGTACATCGCACGGTTATGCCCGTCGTTGACTGCCGATACGAGTTTGTTACCGGTATTGAAAATCCAGTTGTCCTTCTGCAGCATATCTTGCACAGAGGCTCCGAACATTTCATATTTCTGATACATGATGTTGCCACCGGCGGTAAATCCGATACGCCAATGGTCGCCCACGCTCTTGTCACCGATAAGTGTTGCTGAAATATTGTGCTCGAAATGATTTATCTCCGAGCGGTTCATATTATCATCATGCATCTGCTCCTGCCATGTACTTGTACCGTTGGATATAGCATTTATAGCAAGGCCGAGGTCGGTTTCCTCGATACGCGTGCGGTAATAGTCAAACGCATATTTCGTCTGCAGGTGCATCCAGTCAGTGAAATTGATAGTAAGACCATAGAATCCGAATGCGCGCCAACGCTCGTCAGAGTTCTTGAGGCGGTTTCTTACGTAGTACGGATTGGAATATGTCATATCGGGACCATACCAGTTGACATGCGGACGGCTTTCGGTGCTGTAGTCATGCAGATCGCCAAGACGTACATTGCCGGGTATCATAAGCAACTGCCCTACCTCACCGAGCAGACCGGTGTAGGGACGGTTTTCAGCTTTTGTATTGGACACTGATACCTTACCCTCGCTCTTAAGATACTTATTGAATGTAGCCCCGGCTGAAAAGTCGACATTCAGCTTTTTCAGGGTTTCACCCTCAAACAATCCGCTGTTGTCATTAAAACCTACTGACAGACGGTAGTTGCTTTTATCTGTCATATTGCTGAGAGCTACTGTATGGAACTGGGAAAAGCCTGTCTTGAAGTAATCCGTAAGCTTGTCGCCGGCATAGGAATAAGGCTGCAGCTCGCCGCGGAAATTAGGCTGCATTGAGCCGTCATAGGCGGGACCGAATGACCATGTATCATTTATCTTCAACGGATTGCCCTCGCTATCGGATTCGTAATGAATCACCCCGTTTGAACCCTGGCCAAACTCTTTCTGCATCTTTATTGAACCGGCCACCTTGCTCCATGTGAACGATCCGGAATAGCTCACTCCGAAACCCTCCTTGCTGTTGCCACGCTTTGTGGTGACAAGAATAACGCCATTACCGGCACGTGAGCCATAGAGAGCGGCAGCATTCGGGCCTTTGAGCACTGATATTGATTCAATATCTTCCGGGTTGAGGTCAAAGGATGTTCCTCCACGGTCATAACCTCCATAGGCGGATGCATCGGAACTGTTATTGTCAGTAAACGGCACACCATCCACAATCCACAGCGGCTGGTTGTTGTCCGTCAGCGAAGAGTTGCCTCGGATGGTTATTTTGGTAGAACCGCCAAGTCCGGTTGAAGCCGTGTTCATCTGCAAACCGGCAATCTTACCATCAAGCGCACCTACTACCGACGGGTCGCCCGTGGTGTTCAGAGCATCGCTCTTCACATCCTGAACGGCATAACCCAGCATCTTCTTGTCGCGCTTTATACCGAAGGCTGTAACTACCACCTCGCTTAAAGTCTGCGAGTCAGGCTGCATGTCAAAGTTTATCTGGTCCTTATCATTGGCCTTGACATCCATAGGCTTATATCCTATGTAGCGGCACTCTATCACCGGATTTTCATCCGTGGTCTCAATTGTATAGTTGCCGTCAATGTCCGTGGCCACACCTATATTGGAGCCCTTTATCTTGACAGTAGCCCCTACAAGAGGATCGCCAAACTCGTCATGTATCACGCCGGATATGGTACGCTTCTTGCTCTTGGCACTCCCCTTTTCCGGTGTGGCGATATCGTTTTTCTTCAGATAGATTACATGGTCCTTGATGACATAGCTTATCGATGTACCCCCAAACAGCTTTTTCAGCGCGGCGGAAATATCATCATCCTTAAGCGTAACCTGCTTTACAGGATACTTTGCAATCTCATCATCATAAAAGAACTTGTAGTCCGATTGCTTCTGTATTGAGTTGATTACTTCACTCAATTTTGTGTCCGCTCCGGTTTTGAGTGTGACCCCGGCATTTGCCATCATCGACATGGCAATCAGAGCTCCGCAAAGTAGCGGGCGCGGTCTTAGCTTTAAGGTTCCTTTGAACATAAAGTGATATGATTTTGGTTTATATTATGAGTTTTTTTGTGTTCAGACTATTCAGTAAACACACTTGCCGGCATATCTACTTACGGCCTTTCCCGATTTTTTTCACAGTCTTTAGTGAATGCAAAATAACCTCATAATGAGCATGTAGCTGTAAAAAACAACGCGTGTATTTGTTCAAATACACGCGTTTAATCATATCATCGCAAAGATGTACGCAGTCTGATTTTATTTGTTCGCCTGCCTGACGGCTATCTTCTGATATTCCGAAGGAGTTAAACCGGTTTCTTTCTTGAATGCATTAACAAGCGATGTCCTTGACTTGTACCCCACACTCTGCGAAATGGCCTCGATAGTCAGATGCCCGTATTGCTCCACATCGGCCAGACGCCGGCATGCCTCCCTTATACGATATTCATTAATCAGCGAATAGAAATTCCTGTCAAAGGCTTCATTGATTACGGATGACAGGACACGAGGCTTCGTTCCGGTAAGTTCAACGAGTTTGTCCAGTGAAAATTCCGGATTAAACACCGCCTTATCATGATCAAGCACATTTAGTATACGGGCCTTTACTTCCGACACTTCATCCTGCGCCAATATCTGTGGCCGCTTGACAGCCGCAGAGGCTGACTTCTCTTCGGCATATCGGGCCTGCATGTTCGCATCCTCCTGCCTGATAGCCTCCTGCTGACGCCGATACAGAGCAAGATTGCTGGCCCTCAGCTTTTTATTCTGCTTATAGAGAAACCACAATAGCGGCAACGTGATAGACAGCAGAATGACAACCCCGAAAAGTATCATTCTGTTTCTCTTGTAAATCTGCTCCTTATATATATAGTTTCGGTTGTCCTGACGTAGCTGGGCTATAAACTCCAGCTTATCAACCATCATCAGATTATTATGTGCCACTATTGAATCCTTGATCTCAAAGAATCTCAACCGTGCTTGATTGGCCTTGTCATATCTGCTCTGCCAGTCATATATAGCAGAAAGCCTCTGATAGCCTAAAGCTTCGAAATAAGGCCGGTCGATCTCACGCGAAAATGCAATCAATTGATTGGCTACCATTTCCGCCGAATCCATCTTCTCTGACTTCTGATAGCTATATGACAACCCGTACAGGATATCGGCCTTAACCTCCCGCTTATTGGTATTATACGTATCAAAACTGCTGTACAATCTCAATTGCCGCTTCTGAAAAGATATGGCTCTGTCATAATTACCGTCCAGTTCATTGACAGCCATACCATAGAGGGCTTGATAAAACTCATAATCGGGAGTATCCTCTGGCAACGGAAGCGTTGAAAATGACCTTATTTCATCTGTTACATATTTCGGACAGTCAATTACCGTCGGAGCCATGGCCAGATTTGTAAAGCAGTTCAGCAATGTAAGCCAATCGGAATTTTCCCGAGCCAGAGCATAACCCTCGGCATAATATTGGAGTGCCTTATCAGTGACATTATGTGACAGCCCGAGTTGAAAGCACATGGAGTAACAGTTGCCCAGATTCAGGCATATATTGGCATGCAGTGACTTATCGTCAAATCTGCTGCATAGCCGTTCCGCCTCCAGAAGCGCATCAAAAGCGTTGGGGAAATCATAGAAAAAATAATAATATATGAAGCCGCAATTGTTGTAGGCCATAGTGCATACCCTTTGTTCTTCCATAGATAGCGATGGCGAATATCGCTCAGCTGCAATGGAAAAGCATATCAGGGCAGAATCAGGCATCTCTGACGATACCAGATATTCATTGCCTTTAGCCAGCAATTCCTTACCTGACATCTTGAACAAGTCAACAAAAGCAATCCCTTCATTCCCCTTGGCATGAAGGTTGACACTACTTATAATAGCTGTAATAAGCAATATGACCGCTTTCGTGACTATGTGCTTCATTTTTTATCAACTTTAGGCTTGATCATGATTGATGTCCCGGCCTTAGTGTAGCCGATAGGCAACGTATTGGTCAGTTGAGTCAGCGTGGAATCAATACTGTCATAAAATACGGTTGCTCCGGAATAGGTCGTGGACAGATCCACATTTTTATCAAGCTTGATATCTACCTTGTATAATTTTACCAGAATCTCCACGATATCCTTTATCGTGGCATTATCAAACGGGATAACCTTATTGTGCCATGCCGCATCGACAGGAGCGTTGGTTTCACTTACAGTAATATTACCCGTTGCTATGTCGTAGTCAGCTTTCTGTCCCGGAGTCAGTACCACGCCATGGCTGTTGTCAGCCGTCGACACCTCTACCGAGCCCTCGACAAGACTACAATTATTCTGTCCATCCTTGTTGCTGTTGAAGTTAAACTCCGTACCCAGGACTTTCACATTCAGAAACTCGCCCTCTACTATAAACGGATGTTCAGCATCATGTGTCACCTTGAAAAAACCTTCGCCGGACAGACTCACCTTTCGGTCGGAGGAAAAATCCTCCGGATACTCCAGCTCTGATCCACGGTTAAGATACACTGTTGACCCGTCAGGCAATACTACGGAACAACTTTCATTAAGAGCCACAGCCTTCAGCATTTTTACATCAGGGCCTCTGAACAGGAATACTGACGTCACAGCAATCACTACTATTGCAGCCGCAGCTGACATCCATCTTAGCATCACACTACGTGAACGGGCACGCCTACCGGCCTCCCTGCCGATAATCCGTCGCTTTATTTCAGCCGAGACACGCCTGCGGCTATCGGTATCATCACGCAGGCTGCCGGCATACATTGCCGTCTGCTCCAGCTCGAAAAGCTCTTTTACATTCTCATCCGATTCATCAAGCCAGCTCTTTATCATCTGCAATTCTTCATCAGAGCAAGTATTGTTGATGAACTTCATCATAATTTCCTTTGACATCTGTACCATAATTCGTTCTGTTATTAAACATGTAACCAAACAAAACTACTTACTCTATACCTAAAAAGAACAGAATAATAAGAAGCAGATACTTCAACCGATCTCTCATTATCCGAAGAGCCTTGTACACATGGGCCTCCACAGTACGCACCGAAATATCCATAGCCTCAGCTATTTCCTTACTTTTTAATCCATTGATATAACTAAGGATAAAAACCTCACAGCACTTCTCAGGCAACTCCGAAAGAGCTTCCCGTATTCCTGTTTCTATTTCATGGGCATTGATGGTATCTTCAAGGTTAGTTCGGTCGATGAATTCCAATCGCTTTTCGTTAATCGTCTCCAGCAGCTCTATCCTGACCGCAGCGATATTTCTATGCCTCAGGACATTGAGCGAACGCGTCGAAACGGCACGATATAGATACGACACTAATCCGCCATCCGTATCAAGAGTAGGAAGCCTGAACCACAAGTCGGCAAATACATCAGCCACAATATCCTCAGCCTCCGCTCTGTCATCGACAAAACGAAGCGCATGGAATATAAGCCTGTTGAAGTAGGCTTCGTACAACTGATTGAAAATATCAGCGGATTTCATGATATTGAAAATAAACAGCTTTGCAGGATTGAGGAGCAACACAACAGGCCCCACAAAACTATCTGCAAAATTAGTAATTTTTTTCAAAATACATGATCAGTAGATATTATATGTGTTTTTGTATGGGATAACAATGAAAAACTGGTCAGTAAATATTTCCGGTTCTAATGAAAAGATCCCGCTGGGATTCAGCAGACTTCCTGGCGCAGATCCGGATTCTACCCCCGCCAAGAGAAAGATGAGTGACCCGCAACAGTTTTCAGGGGTCAGTATATATTTCCGGTTATAATAAAAAAAGCCCGCTGGGATTCAGCGGAATTCCTTGTGGAGATCGGGATTCGCCCCCGCCAAGAGAAAGATGAGTGACCCGCAACGGTTTTCAGGAGTCAGTAGATATTTCCGGTTATAATGAAAAAAGCCCGCTGGGATTCAGCGAGCTTCCTAGCGGAGAGAGAGGGATTCGAACCCCCGGAGGTGTGACCCTCAACGGTTTTCAAGACCGCCGCAATCGACCACTCTGCCATCTCTCCTTGTCTTTTGCGATGCAAAGGTAGAGCTTTTTTCTATTCCGTGCAAGTTTTTCGGCCATTATTTTTCATTTTTTGTGTATATGGCTCAGTTTATGTACTTTTGTTCCGTTATGGAAGCCTCCGGAAAGAACGCTACATTCAGATTCAAGCAATTCGAAGTGCGCAATTGCCGCAGTGCCATGCGTGTCAGTACCGACGCCGTGGCTCTCGGAGCATGGGCTCCCCTCCCCTCCGTGTGCCGCACGGTATGGGATCTCGGAGCAGGTACAGGGGTCCTGTCGCTGATGGTGGCACAACGTTCTGTGGATAGCCACGCACGCATAACTGCATTTGAGATTGAACCGGAAGCAGCTGAAGAGGCTGCCGGCAATTTCGCGGCAAGTCCATGGACCGACCGCCTCAGCATAGCCGAGGGGGATGCCTGCCTGTTGTGCGGGCAGCTCGGAGAGGTTGACATGATAATCAGCAATCCGCCCTATTTTTCCGATAAGCGCCAGGGACTGCGCAGCCCCGACGACAAGCGCTCATTGGCCCGCCACAGCGCTACAATGGACTATGCCGCCATAATCCACATTGCGGCAGGCCATCTTTCGCCCGGCGGACTCCTCTGCATGATTGCTCCTACAGAATTTGAGGAGGATATTACGTGGAGTGCCGCTCTGCACCGCCTGCATGTCATAAGGCGGTGCTATCTGTGCAGCCTCCCGGGCCGGAAGCCAAAACGCATTATGCTATGCCTGTCGCGCACAGCCTCCCAACCCGTTACCGAAACCATTTCTATCCAGTCAGCATCCGGCGGACGCACTCCGGAATTCCAGCAGCTGACGGGTGCATTCTATCTCTGACCCCATGAATATCAAATTCAATCTCCCCCCCGCGCAGCGCTACATGCTGTTCTTTTTAGTTACGCTGCTCTGCATGCTTGTAGGTTCTGTAGCGGTAGCTGTCATAATGTACGGTGGTGCCGATTCGCCGGGACGCCTCCGCTGTGCCACCGTGATTCAGGATGTGGTGATGTTCATAGCTCCGGCTCTTATCACAGCACTGTTCATCACACGCCGTCCGGCCGATTTCCTTATGCTTCGGCGTCCGTCGGCAGTCGGGACACTTCTGGCCATAGCGGCGCTTCTGGCAGCTGTGCCGGCGCTGAATGCTATCATATCGTGGAATGAAAGCCTCACGCTTCCCGCCGCCCTGCATGACGTAGAGCAATGGATGCGCACGTCAGAGTCCAGTGCCGCAAAGGCGGTAAGCACACTCATGGGGGGCACCGGAGCGGGATCGCTGATAGTGCTGCTCCTTATAGCAGGAGTGTTGGCCGGGTTCAGTGAAGAGCTCTTTTTCCGTGGCACCCTGCAACGCCTTATAATCACTTCAGGAGTGAATGCCCACGTAGCCATATGGGTCACAGCTGCTATATTCAGCGCTGTCCACATGCAGTTCTTCGGATTCGTGCCCCGAATGCTATTAGGCGCCTATTTCGGCTACTTGGCATGGTGGAGCCGCAGCCTGTGGCTCCCTGTAGCGGCACATATAGTCAACAACATCATCGCCGCCACCGGCCTGTGGATGACTGCCCGCGGCGGTGAAGTCCCCGCCATCAACAGCATAGGCAGCCACCCATCGGAAGTGGTATGGAGCATAGTGATGTTTGCGGGCATCGCACGGTTCACATACCTGCGGTTGAAAAAATCCTGAATTCGGCAAGGAAATGCCGTATATTGGAGTCCAGAGGACGGATTCTGTCTGATGCTGAAAGTTATCTTTCGCGTTTTCACCGAGGGGCTCGCTATCGCTCGGCCCTCGGCTATATCACAAACCGCACCTTTGCAGGTGCGACACATAAATAAAATGCGATAAGTCACGAACCGCGTCGAAGGGTCTATCATAGCCCGTTAGGGCGACTTTTAAGTAACCCGCCACAAAGCGTCAGCGGCGTGGCGGGCACATGTACGGTAGATAGACAGAGTCCGTCAGGACGGCTTGTTCCACCTGAATAACTTTCCATCCTCGAGGCTTGCATCCTGTAAAAGCTGTTTGGTAGCAGACGAAGAAGGCCCGGGGCGGTTGCCTCGGGCCTTCATATATTCAGGGGATGGTTAATCATTTATTTTTTCCAGGGTCCTGAATCATCCCTCACAAGCTTGATGGGGAGTGCATCGCCACCTCCATAGAATGAACATGCATAGTCATAACCAAGGAAGTTAAGGTCAAAGTAGTTCATGTCCCATGCCATGAAGTGATTGCTATTATTACTATGCTGCTCAATCCAATAGATGGCACCGGGGGATGCCGGAAGATTGAACGGAATTGGGCGATACTGGTTTATTTTGTTCTGCTCCTGAGTCAAGGTCGCAGCAACAGCACCATAGCGCAACACACCTCTTGAATTATCTGTTGCATTCTGAATGGTGCGACGTCCTATCCCGCGGGCTCCCAACGGGAAGAACACCTGATGGGCATTCGTGGGATTGAACACAATGAATCCACGCATACCGCTCTTACCGCCATAAACGCCTGTAGTGCCATTGCTTTCGTCAGTACCGTTATTATCGAAGTCCTCAAATCCGTAAGCTACGTCCACCACATCGGCAGGCTCCGTTGCACCATCGGCATACAGCACACCGATACCGTACTCACCGCTAAGAAGCGAGTTATATTCCTCAAAGGTAGGTACACGATAGTAACGTGTCTCGCCATTGACAGTTGCTTTGAATCTCGACCACTTGAAGTCGCGCCCTATCTCTCCTTTCTGAGAGAGTTGCTTATTGTCCGAAGATTTTGTAAAAGATATACCGTTAATATCAGCCCAACTTTTCGACTGACCATTAGTCAGGGAAAACTTAGTATTTCCGGGAGCAATAAGAGGACCAAGCTTAGAGTTGGCATTATTCTCAATCAGGATACCCTCAGCATAGTTGCCACGTTTGAACAGGGTGCCGAGTGACAGAGGGGATGCTGTAACCGTTGCAGAGATGTAGTCAGCATCGGTAGGATTAGCCTTTCCGCTCCACTGAGTCTGATATGGGGTATTCTTGTCACAACTATACAGGCTGAATGAACTCCACTTGGCATTGTCCATAATAGTGATAGGTTCATAATAGCCCTGACGGACAAATATGGAGTGATTGCAGGTATAGCCGTGATATTCGATACGTATAATACCGCAGAGTGACTTACCTTTCTGTCCTTTACCATTGAAGTTGATGGTAAATTCCACCGGTGTATCAGTATTACCCACAATAGCACCATCAGCATCATGGCCTATACCTCCGGTAATAGATATGAATCCGTCAGCACCATCCGATACAGTCTGCACATAGGCACGCCATGCACCTTCCGACTCAAAAGTCTTAAAGTGTGTGGCATCAGCTCCCTCACGACGGTAAAGCTTGACATTGAAAGAGGTGTTATCATCCCACTGACGCCATACAGCCTTGGGATTAACCACACGGCGTACCTGATAGATAGGCATATACTTAACTATCGGCTTTTCAACGCCCTTGTATTTTGCAGTAAGCTTCACAACGGCCTTACGCTGATAAGTGTCATACGGATTATTGCCGGTAAAGCCGGATATACCAAGCATTGACTTCGGGCGGGTCCATGTAGTGAGGCGCACCGTTGTAGAACCATCAGGAGCCTTTACTATCTCACAGGCATTATTACCTGAACCAACGGTTTTAGTTACCGTTTCACCCTGCTTCCAATTGGGGAATGACAGGTCCGCTTTTGTAAATGTACGCCAATTCTGATTATGTTCGTAGAAATATTCTTTCAATTTCTCCTTTTGAGTATCATATGTAGTACCTGTACCGGGAAGAATTACCGCTTCCAGATTGTCCGGCACCTGAAGAGCCAAGAATCCGGCCCAGATCGGGGTCACTTTCTGGGGAGCATTCTTATCTGAAGGAGCCTGCTGCTTACTTCCATCGCGACTCCAAGGAGTCTGCAATCCATACCACATATTTCCACCATCGTTCATATACACCGGGCGGTTCCATTTGAATGCCAACTCGCCGGTACCTACCGTAGCATCAGGAACGGAGTCTTTCTTAGTCTTGTCGTAAGGAGCCCAGTTGTTCTCCACGATCTCAACGTCAAATTCCTCCACCTCGCCCTTAAAACGGACCGGGAAAATGGCCTTGTTGTTGTAAGCGTATGACACATAATATGTCGGGTCGGTATAGAAAGTCACATCCGGCTCTACATACTCGATGTGCCAGTCAGGCTGATTGGCATAACCACGGAAACCGAGGGTAAGCTTGTAGTGATGGTTGCGGAACGCATCGTAGTCAAACTCGCAGTTCTGACCGAGCATGAAGCGGTACTTGATAGGACCGTTTGACACCTGGTTGACGTTGGTCGACACGTAGTAGGCCTCGACCTCCACATATGTGCCGTACTCGATATTGTCCTTATAGTCATACTGGCCGGGCTTGGGATTGAAGCCTACTTCATCCCACTGCTGGCGCTTGTCATACTTCTTCTGGCCGGGATAGTTGCCCTGACAGTTCTCGTAGAAATAGAGGGCGCGGTCATATTCGGTGTGGGTCACCTCCTCGCCATTGACTGTCGACACGGCTCCACGCAGAGGTGTGCCGTTGGCGATACGCATCCATGATTCATAGCTGTCCGAGGGCTTCTGACCGGGAGCCATCTCCCCTTCTGCCTGCTCGCTATAGTATATCACGCCGCCGTCCACTATCATGGAGTCAGCAGAGGTAGTGTGTACGGAGTTCTCGTTGCCTATCTTACAATAGCGGGGAATATCCTTGATGGTGATGCTCTTGATATAGACAAAGATGCCTTCATGAAGGCCCGAGCCATCGTAGACAACCGTAACTTTCGAGGCACAGCGCTTGATCCACGAATGGAGCGACACATGCTTCTGACTCACCGGCACCACCGGAGCATCAAATCCGTCGGAGGTCTCGAAGTCATTACCGGCCAGGGTGAAGTAGCCGAACATCTGCTTGTTGTTGGCTATATTCGTCTGGTCCCACTCAACCTTGACATTGCGGAGATCCTTCTCGTCGGCGAAACGCTCGCGGGTGTCCTCGTTGTCCTCAAAGCCCATGTTGGCCACGGCATACATGCGGTACTTGCCGAAGGGGACATTCTTAATGGTAAATGTGGCACGTGAGGTCGATTCCTCGCTCTGCACAGGCTTGCCGCCCGCGTCGTTGGGCATGTCAGTGTTTGAGCCGGTCTCCCCCTTCTTCTTCACGGAGTAGTCAACGAAGTCATCCTGCGTATATATATCCACAAGCTTACCCTCGGAGTCGTACATGAAGACGGTGAGGTCATCAATAGACTTTATAAGGTCGCCGGGCTGTGATCCGGCCACAGCGCGTCCGCCGGTCTCGTTTTCAGTTGCCACGAGCGGATGGAAGTCAACCGATGCTGTCACCAACGCCTCGCCTTCACCAATCTCATAGTCGCCGGTAGGAAAGTCGTCGGTACATGCTGCAAAAGGAAGCAGCAGTGCAAGCAATGCAAGAAAATGCAGCGATTTATTTAACATTACAGTAATATATCAGTATATTGTGTTTTTTTAGAAATGATGGTTTACAGCTGAAGTGATTCAACAGCCAATCAGGGGAACTCAACCCACGGGGGCACTTCACCGGGATTGACCGGCGGACGGGGCAGAAGTTCGTCGAATCCAAACTGCGGATTGAGAGGCACAGCCGCATAAGGCATGATATCAACCGTGAAATCCACATCAGCAAGTCCGAGCGCTATGTTGATCTTGACATAGGTGTTTCGGGGCAGCGAGGGCAGATTGGGCAGAGGCACCATCCCGGAATATTCCCTATCACCGCTCAGACGCATGCGGATGTAGAACTTCGAATCGGAAGCGAGCTTCGTCTCCGGGAAGTAAAGCGCAGGCGCATAGGGTATGGTTGACCCTACGGTAGTTTCCGGGGTAACGGTGATATTGGGTTTGAACGAATAAGGCTTATTGACACTCCCCTCCGGGACTGTATACTTCGTTATATATCTGTCAGCGAAATACACGGGGTATTTTGCCGGAACATATTCAGCATCAATAGGTAGAAGATATTCGCAGTTGCCAAGGCTCTGTATCTCGAATTCCTCAATGGTGTATGGTTCAACCGGCGCCGCTACGGGAGTTATGAAGAATCCAAACTTCACGGTAGCGCGGGTTATGAACAGGTTGGCAGACTGATACAGATCAGTACCGTCAGCCTGCGGGGTACGGATATCAATGCTGTAGCTCTCCGTCATGGGGAGGTAATGCTTGTCGGAACCGGTATTGTCGATCAGCGGTTCGCCTGCACCGCAAGAGAGCTTCAGGCTGTTTATTTCATCAGTCGGGAATGTGGAGCCGATGGTCAGCTTATTGAAGTCGTAGGCTGGACTTCCGGCACCGTCAGTGAACATCGAAGCTTCATTAGCAAAGACGTAGACCTGTTTTGTTTCACCGCCAGCGACTTTCAGGCGGATGTTATGGTATTCGCCAAGTCCCGCTTCAGGGATTGAGCGATACAGATATTCGTTGTGCTCTATCTCTCCGTTGGGGCGCACAACAATGATACGCAGCGTACGCATACGCTCGTACTGAGTCTGTGGTTCTTCAAAGTAATCATCACCGGGGAGAGCGCCGATACGTGATTTCTTTCCGTCAGGATCTCCGGCATAAACGTTAATCTCAAAATTGACCATTTCGGAGTCACCGGTTTGCGGTGGAACAGGCGCGTCCCCACCACAACCGATGACCGAAATCGTCAGCAGGAGTAAAACGGCGATGTTAAGAAACGTCTTCATACTTTAATCTTATGAGAGTTCAGGGTTATTAACTCGTACAACCCAATCATTGACAACAATCTGGACAGTAATCCACTTCCAGTGCTTGTCAAGGAAGAATATCAGAGTCCAGCGGCTTTCGCGGTCAAGATACTCCTGTGTGCCCATCTTGTAGTTACTCTCGCTCTTCATGAGGGCAAGGTAATTGATAAGCGGAATGTTTACAACATCACTGCCGTCAGAGCTGCGTGTGATGTGGAGAGTGGGAGAATTGGATGTCACCAGACGTCCGAAGCTGAATTCGGCAAAAGCCACCTTCTGCTCAGAGCCGTCGGGCTGGAGCCCGGTCGAAGCCGTTCCTGATGTCCAGGGCAGATAAGTGAAGTTTCCTTCGGGGACAACATCATTTTCCCAATTCATGCGGGTATTGTCATCTATCACAGCCCAGTTGAAGTCAGTTCCGGCCACGGGATCACCGTTGAGTTCCTGAAGAATGACACGCAGATTGTTGGTGTCCTTCATCATCGGCACGGTATATTCATCATAAGCCATGGTTTCCTTCTTGACCTCCACGTCAAAAATCTTTCCGTAGAAGAGGCTGTGCAGCTCAGTGCCTACAGGACGCTGCATGATGTCCTGGTTCAGTGCCACGCCGAGCGATGTGATATCAGCACCGGCAGCAGGAGTCTGAAGGAAATGGTATGAGCTTGCGTCGCACTGCATGCCGCCGTAGGCCACTACCTTATACTTGCCCTCGGGCAGGTCAACGGTCATACGGTAATTTTCGTCCGAAAGCTTTTCGGAAGAGGTTTCGGTAAGAGTGGTGACGTACTTTCCGTTTTCATCATAGACATACACGGTAAGACAATGCACCTGCGAGGGGAACGCATTGGCAAATTCCATGTTATAATCATAAATGAAGCGGAGCTTCAGACCCTCCGGACATGGAGCGAGGTCGTCGTAGACAAAGCCACAAGATGACAATCCGGCTACTGCCGGCGCGATAAGCATTATCGCGCCGAGCAGCCGTGATTGGATTTTATTGAAAAATTTCATTCGAAATTATTAGGGAATCAAACTATCAGAGGATGATATTGTTAACACGAACTACCCAAGGAAGTACCTGTACCTGAACGCGGAAGTAGGTTTTGGGAGATTCGTCGGGATCATTGGGATCTTCGGGATCGGGATCATCGCCGGGCTTGCCGGGGTGGCCGAATTCGAGGATGTTCTGAACGGCAATCTTGTACACGTTGTTGCGGACAACGCTGAATTCCATAGCGCCCATAACGGTGTTGTTGCCGTTATCGTTGTGACGGTTGTAGTAAGCGTAGTACATGGGGTACTGACCGTTTTCAGGGCGGTAGATAGCGAAACCGTTTGACTCGGTCAGGTCAGTCAGAGGAGCAAGGAGCTCTTCTGTAAGCTCAGCCTTGATATTGTAAGCAGCCTTGAAGGTCTCTGCAAGAGTTGATACGGGGTTAGCAAGTACAGCAGCTTTCAGCATAGCGAGATCGCCATAGATAACGCCGTTGTAAGCATAGATGGGATTCTGAGCGGCAGTGATTACCTTGCCAAGATCGCTGGTTGCATCGGCAGCTACGAGGTGGCCTTTGAAAGCGATACCGGTAGTGATACCTTTGCGCTGGGTGTCAACCTGAGGTATGGTATTTTCAGTGGTGTACTTCCAGATGTTGTAACCGGGAATACCCTCCCAACCCTGGTCATTGTCCTCGCCGAGGCTTGTGCCAAGAGCTTCATACTGCAGGTCGGCTGAAGTGAAGTCGAAGCCTATGCTCGTGCCTGTTGCGGGCTGACCATTGTAGAGATAGTGGTTGCGGATGAATGAGAGCTCGATGCTGCTTTCAATCTTCTGCTGATAGAACGGGCTGACAACGTAATTGTTAGGAGTTTCAAATCCACAGATTGACACAGGATTGTCGGCAGTATTGTCACCTGAACCTGTAGCAGATACGCGGGGAAGATAGTAGTATGACTTGGCAACATTAATCAGAGCCATTTCATCAAGCTTGACATAGCCCATGAGAGTGCTGGGATGGTTGGTAACATTGCCGTCCTCGTCAATATCAGAGTTGTTGTGGTTGTAGATAGGATAGAGGTTGGCTACATTCTGACCGGAAACAGTGGTCTGCTTGAAGTCGAAACGGGCTGAAGCGCGCTCTACCTTTACGATACCGAGGTTGAAAGGATTGGTGGGCGAATTGTACTTTTCGTCCATTTCGGGCTGTGTCGGGAGCGTAACAGTTGTAATTGCTGCGTTTGACATCAGGAAGCCATTCTTTGTCCAGATTGTCTGCTCGGTGATATCACCGGTAGCATTTACGAAACCACCTTCGAAACCGTTCTTGGCAGCTTCTACAAGCTTAGTGGTGGGGTTACAGTAAGCGAATACATAAACCTCCTCACCGGCGTGGTCATAGAGATCACGTGTTTCAAACTGCACGTTGTAGGTAGGACGCTTAGAGGTAGATGAAGTAGCCTCATGGGGGTCGGCGAGGTTAGAGGCGATATAGATATAGTCATCGCCTGCAGTTGATGTCGGGGTGCTCTTTGAAGCGATCACCACAAGAACAGAACCTACATTGTTCTCTGAGTCGTTACCTACTTCATGTCCGCTGTTAGAATTTGCGCCGTCGTCATCAGGATCAGTTGTTGCAGAACGGCTTCCCTGAGGGAGGGAGAGCGTAAGGCGGGCGTAGATGTCGCCTTCAGCAGGAGTCTGACCGCCGTTAGGCTCGTCGCTGCTACAGCTGGTGAACATCATTGTTGATGCAGCTGCAACAAGAAAAAATTTGCTGAAATTCTTCATACAATAAATTAGTGAATAAATGATTGAAAATTTACTTTCGTTTATTAATAGTGTGTGTTAAATATAGTCAGGGCTATTATTTTACAATAATGTTTACCTTGTTCTTATTGCTCTCAAGCTGGTTGATGGAGTCAAGTGCAGCCTTGGCCTGAGGTATGGACGAGGCATTGCCGAAGTGGGTGCGTGCAGCCGTATAGTTCTTCTTAAGAGCATTGAGCACACCACGGGCATACTCGGCCTGCTCGCTGTCGCCGGCCTTTGACAGATAGCGTTCGGCAGCCTGATAGTTGCCTATGCCCATCGCCGCATTAGCCGCATTGAGATTGGCAATGGCATCAGAGGGGAACATGCGTACAGCCACATCAAACACTTCGTTGAAGTCGGCGCTACCCGGTTCGAGAGTCTGCGCTGCCGCGTAGAGTTCGGCAAGGCTTAGCTTCTGAGGCTGTGTGCGCATCACCTGAAGAATCTCCTTGGGATCATAGTAGGCACGCACCTTGTAGCGCACTACGTAGTCAGAGTGACGGAGCGCGGGATACTCGTTCTTGAGCAGGAATGCGTACTCGGTGGGATAGGTTGACTGTATCTTGCTGTTCTTGGGGTCAGGAGCAAGGTTTGAGTCGATGATATCAAGAATACCCTGACGATTGTTTATATTGGAGTTCTCGACATACTTGCGCAGGCCTTCCCAGTCCTCGGGGGTATATTCGGTGGTGATGAAGTCCTTATCGAAGTGATAGAGATTGCGCACATATTCCTTGAGGGCTTCGGTACGACCCTTGGCCAGACGGATATTGTTATCATACGGGCCTTCGGGCGATGCGTAGCCATGGATGTTCATTCCGGTGATGGTCACGTCCTTATCGTTGCGCACAAGGTCGATAGTCTCACGGATCTTGGCGAGTTCAACGGTGTTGTTGCGGTAAGAGGGACGGATGTCAGTCTTGTTGACCACGAAGTCAACGAATGCCGAGCCGGTCTCCTCACGCACCTTGTCGACCTCCACTTTCGGCGGAATGTAGACGAAATCGGCGGCAAATACCGGGGGCTCCATATTGAGCTGGGCAATGGGAAGCGGTTCAGGGCGCTCAATAGTGTCACCGCAGCAGCTGCGCACGTCATAGTTGAGCTTTATGTCCGAGCGGCTCATCCATGACTGGTAGGGCACGGTAACACGATAGTTGGCCACCGCCTTGTCGCCGTTACGGAACAGATAGGGGTTATTGTCGCCGCCATTGCGTATCTCATTATAATAGCGGTTGCGGCCTGCGAAAATAATATCCTGAAGCTTGAGGCTGTCAGTGGCGCTGTAGAGCACCGGGGTGACAATCAGCTCCTGATTGGAACCAATCTTCACATCGGACATGTCGATGTCCATAGCCACGAAAAGGTTGTTGTCAGTGCGGGCTGCATCTATATTGGTGATGCGGGCGGGGCTTACGGAAATATCCTTGGCACCGGCCGATACCACTGTGGCGCACATAAGCGCCGCGCAAAATATCTTGTTCATTGCAGAATCAGCTGTTAAAAATTAGAACACGTAAATAAGATTGACAGCAGCTTTGGTGGGACCCACATAGTTATGAACAGCGTTGTCCTTTATCTTATCGCCGCAATGCGTACAGGGATATTTGTCATAACGGGTATATACCCATCCGAGTCCTATCTCTGCCTCGATATTCCAATGACGGCCCACAATCCATGAGTAGCCATAAGCAATACCTGCACCTACGCCCCAACCCTGATAGCGGTAGTCCTCAAGTTTCTTGAAATTGTTGCCGAGGAAATTTGGCAACTTCAGGTTTCCGAGGTTGAACTGACCGCCCAACAGATGCGCGCCGAAGAAGTGTCCCTGCCACCGGTCGCAAAGCCAGTAGCGCACTTCGGGCTGGACAAGCCAGTGCTTCCAGTAGCGGTCATCAACTTTCCATGCGTTAACATTACCACTTAAATCAAATGTCCATTTCGGAGCTAACCCCACTTCTATGCCAAGGTTTGGCGATAGAGCGGCATCATAAAGCAAATTGGTCTTCAAGGCAACTTTCTGCGCACGGACGGCGCCCATGCATCCCATCAGTCCAACGAGCAGAATGAGTGTCAAACGTTTCTTCATATTTCGCTGTGTGTGATATATTGGCTCAAATAATATTGACTGTGTGTTTAAAATTCCCCCCTATCATGCATATTATGGTAATTGCTTCAATGAGGCAGACGTATTACGTCCCAAAATTTCCGACAAAGTTACTTAACATATGCCTATTTACCCCCCCCCCCATAAGGTTAAAAAAGGTTAATACAGGGTAAATCAACCGAATCGGAATATCTTTTTGTCAATCCTATCCTAAATGTCGCTACAAAATAAACAAAAATAGTCCACAAAATCAACACCCGCATACCACAACAAATCCGGCCGGATTCAACAAGTGTATCGACCTATTTGTAAATAAATTTGGTTTTGCGCCTGACTTATTCGTATTTTTGACCCCAAATTTACAAATTATGAAAAAATCATCTTTTCTCCTTATAGCAGCACTTTGCTTTTCACTCTGCACATCAGCATACGCTCAGGATCAGAATTCGCTTGAACTGCCGGCAATCCCGAAGACACTGAAAGCTCCGGCCGAACGTGCCGACTATCTGCTCGAGCATTTCTGGGACGCACTCGACGCGGCAACCGACAACCGCTCGGCCGACAGCCTCTTTATGGAGCAGACATTTGTCAATTTTCTAAGCGTCATGCCTCACGCCTCAGCCGAGGGGCGGGCCAAGGGGGCTACAGCGATGTACTCGAAGCTCAAGCCGTCGGACAAAGCAAAGAATCTGATACGCACTTTGGCGGAGGAGTACCTCTACTCCCCTGCCTCACCTATGCGGGATGAGAATCTTTACGTGCTGCTGCTCCAATCGGACGCCGCGACGGCTGACGACGATGATGCCTCGGGCATACGCAACCGCGAACTTGCAAAGGAGCTGCTAAAGAACATACCCGGAACGCAGGCCGCCGACTTCGGCATAGAGCTTGCCAACGGCGCCACAACCACTCTGCGGCAGGTAGGAGGAATACCGATGCTTCTGCTTATATATGACCCCGACTGCCACACATGCCACGAGGCCATGGAAGCACTTGCCAACGACGCGGATATCCAGAAGGCCATAGCCGACGGAAAGATCGCCATACTGGCCGTTGCAGCCGAAACTGACCGCGAGCTGTGGCTCACTGTGAAGGACACACTGCCGCAGGGATGGATATCGGCGTTCGATACGGAAGGCATCACCGAGGCTGAGCTTTACTACCTGCCGGAAGTACCCGGACTGTATCTGCTCGATGGCGACCAGCGGGTGCTGGACCGCAACATTCCGGCCGCACTCCCCTCAGGGGCTGCCAATCCGGCTATCCTAACAATTCTGCTCGGCGGAAATAACCGATAAGCACCTCAGCCGACAGTTCCTCCGGTGTAGATACCGACAGTATGGCCGGACGCGACGATTCGGCAGCGAAACGCGCGAAGGCCTCACGCAGCGAGTTCTCCGAATCGGCCTCGTAATATGCCATACCATATCCATCGGCCAGCTGACGCAGCGGCAGATTCGGCTCGACACACAGTAGCGGCTCGCGCACCGACATGGAGCGTGTGCTTCCTATGAAGCGGAATATCCCGCCGCCACCATTACGTATCACTATCATCTTGAAGCGCGGAGTAAGGCAATGGACCCCAAGCACACCGATATCATAGGCCGCGCTGACATCGCCGGTGACAAGTAGAGTCACTGTACCGGCGGCTGCAACCGAGGCTCCGACAGCCGTGGAGGTGGACCCGTCGATACCGCTCACACCGCGGTTGCAATCGCAGCGATGATAGTCGTGCCGCCCGAACAGCTGGGCATAGCGGATAGAGGTACCATTGGAGTACTGCACATTCCAGCGCCGCGGAATTGCCGGAATTATAACTCCGAATGCTTTCAAATCGGACCACGGAGCCTTGGCCACATACGCCTGATGGAGTGAGAAAGCCCTGTCGGATAGGATCGCCCACTTATGCGCATAGTCCGAGGGCTGACGATGTGGCTGCATGGCCGAAGCCAGCTGACGGAAGAACTGCTCCGGAGGGAGCAGCACACGCCGGGTAAGCGCACGGAAGCAATCGACGGTGATATCCGTCATTCCTACATGCCAATGCTCACGCGGCATATATTTACGCAGATATTGCTTGATATAGCGCGACACCACTGCCCCGCCGAGAGTAATCACCACGTCCGGAGCAAAATCGACCCGCTGCCTCTCGTCCATGACCGACAGAACGCTGTCGATGCTCGATATGAAGGATGGGGAATGCAGATTGGAAATCGTCTCACAAAGCACCACTACGTTTGGCAACTCACTGAGCTTGCGCAGTGACCTGTTGAGCGCAGGATCTGGCGACAGAAATCCGGCAAGAATCATCACTTTGGCGGGCGATGCAAGCTCACGTCCCAAAGCCCGCGACTCAGCCACAGTGAGCCCCGAGGTGGGGAGCACGTCAGTGATGACACGCTGAGGCGAAAGCGGCTCGGTGGTCATGCGGTCAAGTGGCTCAGAAAGCTGCACATTGATATGCACCGGACCGCGCCGGCCCGTCACGGCATAAAGAAGCGCATCGTTTATCACACGGTTGGCAAACCATAGATTCTCATCATCGGCCGAAGCGGGTATGTTGCAATTGCGTTTGGTAAAATTGGCCAGTGCTCCGGGCTGATGGAGCGTCTGCGAGTCATCCTGGTCAATCCATGCCGCCGGACGGTCAGCCGATATGACTATAAGAGGTATCTGCCGGTAATAAGCCTCGGCCACTGCCGGAGCATAGTTGAGAAGCGCCGTACCGGAGGTGCACACTATAGCCACCGGTTCATTGCTTACCGAGGCTATGCCGAGTGCTATGAACGCAGCGCTGCGCTCGTCAATGACCGGAAGCAGTTCCAGGCTATCGTCCATGTTTGACAAAGCCACCAGAAGCGGAGCATTGCGCGACCCGGGGGATGTGACCACACGCTTCACTCCATGGCTCACCAACAGTTCGGCAAGAATCCGGCTCACTTCATTAGCAGTATTCTCTTTCATATTCACCTGTTTTTATGGTGCAAATTTAAGCATTTCCATCCGATTATTCAACAACCGGGCAACAACACACAAGTTGACAGATGTTGATAACTTTATTTAGCCTGCTTTTCAACAAAGTTTCCTAAAACAAAATGCTATATCATTACTATACAATAAATTATCATTTTTACCGTACCTCAAAAGTTTTCCAAAACGAAAATAAAAATAAAACTTACCCTGAAATATTTTTGTTTTATCCATTGTTTAATTGTAGCTTTGCAACGCAAAAAAATCAAGAAAACCACTACCAAAAAACATACCACCATGATTCATACTGTAATAAAGCGCGACGGCCGTATAGTAGGCTACAACGAGGAGAAAATCAAGGCAGCAATCCGAAAGGCAATGCTCCAGACCGAAATGGGCGAGGACGAAGCCCTGCTCCAGAAAATAGCCGACCGTATAGGCATGACCGGCAATGAACGCATGACCGTGGAGGAGATTCAGGATAAAGTGGAACTCGAACTGATGTCGAGCCCGCGCAAGGAAGTGGCTAAACGGTACATCGCCTACCGCGACCAGCGAAACATAGCCCGCCGTGCAAAGACACGCGATATGTTTCTTGAGATAATAGAGGCGAAAAACAACGAAATCACCCGCGAGAACGCCAACATGAATACCGACTCACCCGCCGGTATGATGATGAAGTTCGCAAGCGAGACCACAAAACCGTTTGTCGACGACTATCTGCTGTCGGCCGAAGCACGCGATGCCGTACGCCACGGCTATCTGCACATTCATGACAAGGACTACTACCCCACGAAGAGCCTTACATGCGTGCAGCATCCGCTTGACCGCATACTGAAGCACGGCTTCATGGCAGGACACGGTGAAAGCCGTCCGGCCAAGCGCATCGAGACGGCCAGTATCATAAGCTGCATATCGCTCGAGACAGCTCAGAACGAGATGCATGGCGGTCAGGCGATTCCGGCATTTGACTTCTATCTGGCCCCGTTTGTACGCAGTAGCTACATAGAGGAAATCAAGAGCCTCGAACAGCTTACCGGACGCGACCTGAAGCAATACTACGACAAAGAGTTTGATGACTACACCCACCGTCCGGTAGATGGGCTTGATGGTGATGACCGGTTGATACAGCACGCTGTAAACCAGACTGTGGAGCGCGTACACCAGTCAATGGAGGCTTTCATCCACAACATGAATACAATCCATTCGCGTGGTGGCAATCAGGTGGTGTTCAGCTCCATCAACTACGGCACAGACACCTCTGCCGAAGGCCGCTGTGTGATACGCGAACTGCTCAACTCCACTTACGAGGGTGTAGGCAGCGGAGCCACCGCCATCTTCCCGATACAGATATGGAAGAAAAAACGTGGCGTAAGCTATCTGCCTGAGGACCGCAACTACGACCTTTACAAACTGGCATGCAAAGTGACTGCCCGACGTTTCTTCCCCAACTTCCTGAACCTGGATGCCACATTCAACCAGCATGAGAAATGGAACGCAGAGGATCCGCTGAGATACCGCTATGAAGTGGCCACAATGGGATGCCGCACCCGTGTATTTGAAAATCGTTTTGGCGAAAAGACATCAATAGGCCGCGGCAACATCAGCTTCTCAACCATCAACATAGTGCGCATAGCCATAGAGTGCATGATGATAAAGGATAAGGAGGAACGCATAGCCCGCTTCTTCAAGAAGCTCGATGAAATGCTTGAAATAACAGCACGCCAGCTCTGCGACCGGTTCGACTTCCAGAAAACTGCGCTTGTGAAGCAGTTCCCGCTGCTTATGAGCCGCCTGTGGAACGGTAGCGACACCCTGCGCCCCGACCAGACAATAGAAAGCGTCATTAATCAGGGCACACTCGGTATCGGATTCATAGGACTTGCCGAATGCCTCGTGGCGCTCACCGGAAAGCATCATGGCGAAAGCGAGGAATCGCAGCAACTCGGACTGAAAATAGTGTCGCACATGCGCAGCCGCGTCAACGAGTTCTCCGAACGCTACAAACACAACTTCTCCGTACTTGCCACACCAGCCGAAGGCCTCTCAGGCAAGTTCACCACCAAGGACCGCAAGAGCTTCGGAATCATAGAGGGTATCACCGACAAGATATACTACACCAACTCCAATCATGTGCCCGTCTACTACCACTGCTCACCCAAGCACAAGGCCGAAGTAGAGGCACCATACCACGAACTGACCGGCGGCGGCCACATATTCTATGTAGAGATTGACGGCGATGCCACCCACAATCCTCAGGCGATAGCTGACATTGTTGACCTGATGGACAAAAACAACATAGGCTACTGCTCTGTAAACCACAACCGCAACCGCTGCATGAGCTGCGGTCACGAGGATGCCACCGACTCTCTGGAGATATGTCCTAAATGCGGAAGCACGCATATCGACAAGCTCCAGCGCATCACAGGCTACCTCGTAGGCACTACCGACCGCTGGAATCCGGCTAAACTTGCCGAGCTGAATGACCGTGTGGTTCACAAATAACAGATTGACACATACTGATGAATAATAAGACACTGCGGGTGCTGAGCATCGTCGACGGGACTACCGTCGACGGGCCCGGCTTCCGCACTTCCATTTATTTTGCCGGGTGCGACAATCAATGCCCCGGATGCCACAATCCCCAGTCATGGGATCATGACGGTGGACGCGAAATGACAGTAGAGGACCTGTTCAATATCGTTGAGGTAAATGACATGAACGTAACCTTCTCCGGAGGCGACCCCATGCTTCAGGCCGAAGCGCTGATACCGCTCGCACGAATGATAAAGGAGAGTGGCCGCAGTATATGGTGCTTCACCGGCTACACATTTGAGGCTGTGGAGAGGATGCGATATCCGGCAAGGCTTCTTGACTATGTGGATGTACTCGTTGACGGCCCCTTCATTGAGCACCTGCGCGACACCTCGCTCCTGTTCAGAGGCTCATCCAACCAGAGGCTTATAAAAATAGAGCCTTCCCGCCAGTGCGGAAAGACTCTGCTATGGGAACCTGAGTTTTAGCCGACAGCTTAATACTGCAGGTATATGAACGGCACTATGTCGCTTGAACGTACCTGAATTATAATCAGAATCACAATTGCCAGAATCAAGGCCTGCACCAGAAGCGGAAGCAGATGGTAACGGGCCTTCAATCTGCGTGTCCACCGCGCCGGAGCGAAGTGCATCAGATAGCCGAATACCATAGCCAGCACTATCATCAGATAACCCTCGATGAACTGCGGGGCTACCGACAGATGGAAGCTGGTGAAAATCTGTGTTGCCATATCCTTGACAGTCTCCATGGAGCGGGCGCGGAAGAACACGAAGCTCAGAGCTATAAGATTGAACGTAAGGAATATGTTAAGAGCCACTCTCCAGCGCTGACTCTTCTTCTCTTCGGATAGCTCGGGCAGAACAGCCTTAGCGCTCTTATGCCCTACAAGAAACAGGCCCTGAATACCGCCCCAGATGACATACATCCATGAAGCTCCATGCCAGAGTCCGCCTACGAGCATGGTGGTCATGAGATTGACATGCTGACGCGGACGTCCCTTACGGTTGCCACCCATAGGGATATACACGTAGTCGCGCAGCCATGATGACAGAGATATGTGCCACCGATGCCAGAATTCAGTGGGGCTCTGCGATTTGAACGGCGAATCAAAGTTGTCAAGGAAGCGGTAGCCGAGCAGCAGCGCTATACCTATAGCCATATCGGAATAGCCGGAGAAATCACAGTAGAGCTGTATTACAAACCCGTATATCCCCATCATATTCTCAAATCCGCTATAAAGCGACGGATTGTCAAAAATACGGTCGACAAAGTTCTGGCTTATAAAATCGGCCACTATCACCTTCTTTACCAATCCGCACATGATGAGAAACAGGCCTTCGCTAACCATTGTGCGCGAAGCCACCGGATTGGCCTGTACCTGAGGAAGCATATCCTTGGCCCTGACTACAGGTCCGGCCAGCAGCGGCGGGAAAAATGTCAGATAGAATGTATAGGCCAGGAAGTCGCGGCATGCCTTGATATCCCCGCGGTAGATGTCAACGATATAGCTTATCGAACGGAACGTGAAGAAAGATATACCGGCAGGGAGTATAATGTCAAGAGCATCAAATTTCTGCCCGGAGAAGTTGGCTATCGTCTCAAACAGCAGATTGAAGTATTTGAAGTATACCAGCATCCCGATGTTAATCAAGATATTCAACCCCACTATGCAACGCTTACCTGCTTTGGAGGTAGTACGATCCATCAACAGTCCGAGCACGAAGTCGGCCACACATACACCAAGCAGGATAAAGCAGTATTCAGCCGATGACTTGTAGTAGAAATAGAGTGAAAACAGGATCACAAACAGCATCTTGGCTGTCCGGAATCGCCGCATGGCGGTATAAATCAATAAAAACGCGGCAAACAATACCAGGAAAAGACCGGTATTGAATAGAAGAGGGTTGGCAGCATCGAATTTCAGCACGTCAATAATGCGGCTGAATATGGAAGCGTCAGTTGTCATATCAGTCATTCGGTAATTTACTTTGTAAGAGCTTCGGATAGCGCACGGTAAAGCATATAGCCCTGCAGGCGGTATCCCTTTGAGGTATGATGAACACGGTCACGTCCGTAAAGACCGTCAGTGAGCCACTTTCCCGAAGCCCCTGCCCCACCGGCTATTTCATACCAGTCATATACGGCTATTTTATTGTCACGCCCGTACTGAAGCAGAGCATTGCGCACGGCAGCCACATTGCTGTTCACGCCGTAGCTGCGCACACGTTTGGTTTCGGTAACGGTTTTCGTTTGGGTTCTGTATTTCTTCTTGCCTTTCTTACCCTTTACAGGCACCTTCACAGGCTTGCGTACCTTGCGTGAGGTAGTGTTGTAGACACTGCGCTGGCACTCCATAGGGGTGACAATCAGGATAGGCACACCCGGGTTGGAGGCTTTAAGATTGTTGACAAGCTTGTCGACCTGGGCAATAAATAGGCCGACGTCGAAATGCCCGAACGCTTCATTGGTGCCAAGCGACAGGATTATGACATCGGGCTGAAGCGGAGCGATACCACGCCCTAAAGTCCCGATATTATTATATGTCTGGTAGGTGGCGCCATTGTTGCCTATGGTGTGATAGAACACACCGGGACGATTGCCGGAAAGCGAGGCCCCGAAGAGAGTCAGATCGCCCTCGGTGTCAAACTTGACATAAACACCCGTCTGCTCATCAGTCAGGTCGATATGCGTGTAGTCCTTTGAGTATTTGGGTGAGAAGGCTATAGCGTTTCCGTTACGGTCCTTGACACCGGTTATGTTGATACGTCCGTTATGGAAAAGTGTTATTGACGAAAACGGATTGTAGTCATCATCCTCACGTGTACCTACAAAAATCTCGCTCGACTTTGTCGAGGGGCGAAGCGAGGTGCCGGTGAACCCCATTGTATGTGGCCAAGGGGTCTTCATCACCTTGGCGGGAATCCACGGATACTGGCTCGTAAACTGATAGTCGGAGGGCTCATTTGTGCCAGTCATACGCAGAGGCGCCACCAGGCCACGCCCTGCATTGCCGTAATCGTACTGAAACAGCTCGCGCGCCGTTCCGGTAGCGATATCAGCCTGCAGATGACTGTCGCCGATATGCACAATGGTGAACGGATTCTTCTTCACATTGTGCAGAGCCTTGACAGCGCTGCTCCAGTCAGCTCCGTTAAGGGTTATGTGATTCCGCCCCTCCTTTACAAATTCAGGGACAGAGATTCCGGGATCGTCCTCCCCCTCTTCAATCACAGGGTTCTCACGGAGCTCCGACTCGTCATCGACCTCAAAGTCATCGTCAGGACGACTGGGACAACCGGAGGCCCATACCGTCAGCGATGCTGCGGTAGTGACAAGCAGCGCTATTATACAGATTCGTTTCAACTTCATTTCTTCAGGTTATGGTTCAGGGCATTCACGAAGCGTGTTGCCAATTCACGTCCACCCTTATGTGTCAGATGGATGTAATCCTTATTGGCAAGACCTGATGAAGCCCATTTTACAATAGCGTCCTGTCCACCCATAGCTTCCTGAGTGTCCCAGAACATGGAGTGTGTGCGTCGTGCCACTTCGCGCTGTTCATCCACCATATTTTTGGATGTAGCCATGGAGTGCACTTCGCCGCCACGCTTCTCTCCGCGGTCGCCGATACCCATGATCAGGATGTCGGCATTCGGATAGCAAGCGCGCATCTGGTTGACCACCTCCTCCATACGCTTGCCATACACACTATAGTTAGTCTGCTTGGATGACATGGCGTTGATACCGAACTCAAGCACTATCAGATCATAATCAACATACTTGGCCATCTGACGGCACAGGTCGGCATTTACATTCTTCAACGATATTCCTGAAAATCCGCGTGATGACATACAGTCGACATTGATACCCTTGCTGCTTTCGAGCCATACGCCAAGACCTATTATAGAAGGAGTGGATGACGATACGGCAAATTCAGCTGTGGCACCCGGCACTGCTATGCACTGCACTTCAGGCGAAGCCTTGACTTCGTGCGAAACCCAGTCCGCACCATTTTTCACTTTCACCACACCTCCGTCGGGGGCAATGAAAAGGAACTTCGACATATCCCAGCGGTCAACATGCGCAAGCGAGCTTGTGCCGCTATAGGTAGCTGTAGCATTACCGGAAGGCTTGAAATAATGTTCTGAGATGCCCATGTATGCCTTGTCACCTTTCTTATTAGCGGCAAATGTGGTCCAGCCTTTGCCACCCTGCTTCACGCTCTTGCGGAATCCGGGAAAATCGGTGAACAGACTCATATATCCCACACCTGAGCCACCATAGGTGTCCTGCAGCAGCTCGCGCATATCCTGGGTGAGGATATCACCCTCAATATAGCTGTCGCCAAGCACGGCGATACGTGCCAGACGCCCCGACGACAAGGCTGCACGCAGATGCTGGAGTCCCTGCTGCGATGCAGTGTAGTCCTCAATCTGCACAAGGTCGCCTACACGGGCAGGCTTGATGTCGATAAGCACTGAATCAGATGAAGTCGCGGAAGCCGCCTTGTAAGCAATAATGGTTCCTGATGCGTCGACAAGAGCCACGCGGCCGTCGGCCAACACTGAATCGCGCAGGTTCTGATAACCACCTGCACCTTCATTCATGGCCTGCTGCAGTTCGGGGTCGATACCCTCCACGTCATTATTGCCGGAAGAAGTAGTGTCGGCATCATTCAGCCCGGGCAGAATATCGCTCAGCAGATTGAAGTCCTTGACAGCTCCGCCGGTCCACTTTGAGAGAGGCATATATGACACACCCACCACAACGGCAAGAGCTACAACAACTATAATCAACGCACGGAGACCGGTATTCTTTTTCTTCACCGGTTCGTTGACCTCCACGTTGTTTTCAATATTTTCAGTGTTCTCTGTATTCTCAGTATTCTCTGTGTTTGTATCTTCAGTCATAGCAATTATATTTTCAAATTATAGACTCAATTAACGTTTTAGCTTTATACTCCGTCTCGTTCCATTCATCCGGAGCTGATGACAGCGCGGTGATACCACCGCCTGTAAAAATATTGTAGAGATACATGCCCTCTGGTTCCTTAGCCACCTGCGCACAACGCAGATTGACATAAGCCGTCAGGCTATCGGCGGAAAAATAACCTATCCATCCACCATAGCATCCACGGGGACGCGATTCATAGAGCATCACATGCTGAAGAGCCTGCTCATAAGGGGTGCCAAGCAACGCCGGAGTAGGGCTAAGTTTCTGCATAAACTCCCCAACATTGACATCGCCGCTCGCAGTAACCGTATGGGCAAGATGCTTTACTGCGCCAAAGCGGCGTTCCTCAGCCTTACCTACCACAGGTTCGAGGCCACAGGATTTGAAAAGCCCACAAATATAGCCGGTGACAAATTCATGTTCCTCGACATTCTTTTTGTCCCAAGCTCCGGCGGAGTCAGCTGCGAGCGTGCCGGCAAGTGCGATAGTTGACAGCGTATTCGCACAGTAGGAATACTCAAGCAGCAATTCAGGCGAAGCTCCAAACCAAAGTCCGGTCAGTGGGGTAAAATACAGGTAGCGCATGGTGTGCTGATGCTCCTGAAAATATCGGCAGGCCACATCCAGCGGGCTACTATCCGAACGGACCGCCTTGACCCGGCTCATCACTGTCTTTCCTCCGGAGGCTTTAAGGTTTTCTATCACTTCATTGATATTGCGGCAATAGTCATCATAGCTGTCTGACTCTACCATATAACCGACCGCTGCTTCAAGCGGACCGCGGCATCCTGCGATATCAGCATCAAACAGTGTAAATTCGTCATATTCTCCGCCTATACGTATAGCATCGGAATATTTGTCAAATTCATGTATCACGAATGAATCATCCACCATCCCATAGCCGGATATCCCTATGCGCTCCACTTGCGAGGCTGCCATAAAACGGAATTCCATCCGTCCCGGCAATGCAAAAAGCGCAAAAGGAATCCCGCACTCAATACAGTGGCGGGCTGCTGAATATTGCTGCTCTGTAATCATTCTGCTTCCCTGGCTACAAGTTCATAAGGCATGGCTGACTCTATCAGCACATTGACAAACTCGCCGGGATGCATCTTGCGCGTTTTACGTATCAGGACTTCCGGATCCACTTCAGGCGAATCGAACTCCGTCCGGCCCACATAATAATCCGGCTCCTCACGGTCAACGATGACCTTCATACGGCTTCCTACCTTTGAATCCTGGACTGAGGCGGAAATCTCCTCCTGTAGTGCCATAAGCTGATCAAGACGCTGTTGTTTCACCTCCGGATCGATACTGTCAGGAAGATTATTCGCGGCATAAGTCCCTTCTTCCTCGCAATAGGCAAACGCGCCCATACGTTCAAAACGCTGCTTGCGCACGAATTCCATAAGATCGGCAAATTCCGCCTCCCCTTCACCGGGAAAGCCTACCATCAGTGTGGTGCGTATATGAATACCCGGAACTGCCGCACGTATCTTTTCAAGCAGTTCTTCAGTTTCTGCGGCTGTGATATGACGGCGCATATTGCCAAGCACCGTATCAGATGAGTGCTGCAACGCGAGGTCAAGATACTTGCACACATTAGGCCGACGGGCCATTACGTCCAGAAGATCCATAGGGAAATCAGCCGGATACAGATAGTGCAGACGAATCCACCGGATGCCCTCCACATCGGCCAGCGCATCAACCAGACGGGCTAATTCGCACTTGCCGTAAAGATCTTTGCCATAACTTGACAAATCCTGCGCTATGACATTAAGCTCCTTAACCCCGCGCGAGGCAAGCATGCGGGCTTCCTCTACAAGCTGCTCAACGCTACGCGAACGGAAGCGTCCGGTAATCAGCGGTATGGCACAGAATGCACAGAAGCGGTTGCACCCTTCAGCCACTTTCAGATAAGCATGGTGGCGCGGGGTGGTTATCACACGGTCATACGGAGCTGAACCGGGATACTGTTTGGACAGGTCAGTGGCCATATTCACCCAGTCAGTCTTGCCATACCAGCGGTCAACTTCCGGAATCTCCTCCTTAAGTTCATCCATATAGCGCTGGGTAAGGCATCCCATAACCACAAGCTGCTTTATATCGCCGCGGTTCTTCGCTTCGGCCCAGGCCAGAATGCTGTTTATCGATTCCTCCTTGGCATCGCCGATAAATCCGCAGGTGTTTATAACCACTATATCATGATGCGGAGTTTCCGACTCAAAAGACACGGCAAACCCTACATCAGAGAGCATTCTCATCAGACGCTCGGAGTCAACTAAATTTTTTGAGCACCCGAGCGAAACTATATTTACGCTTCTTTTTGGCATTGTGATAATCAGCCGAACAGCGATTCTATAAACTCTTTTTTATGAAATACCTGAAGGTCGTCAATACCCTCGCCAAGTCCTATATATTTCACAGGAATCTTGAACTGGTCACTGATGCCGATAACCACACCACCCTTTGCCGTACCGTCAAGTTTTGTTATGGCCAGCTCGTTGACCTGAGTGGCTGCAACAAATTCACGCGCCTGAACAAAGGCATTCTGTCCGGTGCTTCCGTCAAGCACCAGAAGCACTTCATGCGGAGCATCGGGAACAACCTTCTGCATTACCTTACGGATCTTGGTAAGCTCATCCATAAGGCCTTTCTTATTATGCAGTCGGCCGGCGGTATCTATTATCACCACGTCTGTACCGTTGGCAACAGCACTCTGGAGAGTGTCGTAAGCTACTGAAGCCGGATCGGAGCCAAGTTTCTGTTTCACCACCGGAACTCCGGCACGCTCGCCCCATACCTCAAGCTGGTCGATAGCTGCGGCACGGAATGTATCGGCGGCCCCAAGCATCACCTTATTGCCCGCTTTCTTAAACTGCATGGCAAGCTTGCCTATGGTAGTGGTTTTGCCTACGCCATTGACACCTACCACCATTATCACATGCGGCTTATGTCCCTGCGGCACAGTGAAGTCCTCGAGCGAGGATTCATTGTCGTTTTCGGCAAGCATATCTGTGATTTCCTCCACGAGCATGGAGTTCAGCTCCTCGACATTTACATACTTATCACGCGCCACACGCTTCTGCAGACGTTCAATAATACGTAAAGTGGTGTCAAGCCCCACATCGGAGGTAAGAAATATCTCTTCCAGATTGTCAAGAAAATCATCATCAATGGTTTTCTTCCCTGCAAGAGCACGTGTTATTTTGGCAAACACACCCTGCTTGGTGCGTTCGAGTCCTTTATCAAGTGTCTCTTTCTTTTCCTTGGAGAAAAATTTGAAAAATCTCATCGGCTAAGAGTATTATAATGAACCGCAAATTTACGCATTTTTTCCGACACCGCAGAGAACACCACTGAATAAAAAGAGAGAGATTCATCAAATTTGATAAATCTCTCCGTATATATTATTCTGATAATTCAATCAGGTCAGTCAATCTGAATCACAAGGAAGTTGCTTGCATTCCAGAATTTTGTGGGATTAGTGATGACGAGCACCTTCATTCCGCCATTGCCATCCTGAATACGGTAGCTGTCAGCGGGCTGGTTAGTCATTACCTTTGCTTTCTTGCTGTGCAGCGGCAGCTGGGTGAGATTGCGCTTGTCAACAGCTGTGAAGTAGGACATCTCGTAGTCACCCTGCATGATCTTGGTCTTGCGCAGGAATCCTGTCTTGATGATATTATTGTCCTGAAGTTCTTTCTTCGAACCGATAGCGTAGTAGCAGGTGTTGAGTTCATCAGTCAGCTCCTTGGCCTGCATCTGGGCTTTCTCCTTGCCCTCCTTTTCATTGGCTACACTTACATTCAGCGAGTCAACGGCCTGATTCAGGCTCTCGATCTTTATATTGGCCTGTGCAAGCTGATGCTTAAGACTACCGATTTCCTTCTCCTGATCGGCAATCTGCTGCTTGAGAGTTTCAATTGTCTTCAGAAGGGTGGCATTCTGTCCTTTGCTATCCTTAAGTTTCTTCTCAAGGTCGGCAAGACGCTGACGGCGCTCCTGAAGAGCCTGACTTACGGCTACTATATCGTTCTTAAGCTGTTCCTTTTTAGATGCAGTTTCTCCATTGATTCCTCCGGGAGTAGCCACAATCTGTTCCATCTGTTTTATCTGTGCCATATCGGCTGATATGTCATTGATCAGGGCAAATAGGCTGTCCTGTGTGGCAAGTGTTGACTCAAGTTCCTCGCGTGTCTGATAAAGTGATGTGGCGGTAGCGTCGCCATCTTCTGCATTATCAGTTTTTTCCTTGCCGTTGCAAGCCATTAATAGTAATAGCACCGAAAGCAGTCCGGCTGAAATTAGAGCATACTTTTTCATAATTCGTGTAGAAGTTAGTTGCGGTTATGATTATTATTTATGATGTTCATTCAGATATCTCCGTTTTGTATTTATTACGGTGAGGCTTATGCTTCTCCTCGTCCGGTTTACCTGACAGGACTATAACGATCTCACCCCGCGGAATGTTTTCACCAAAATGTTTTATAAGCTCGGCAAGGGTGCCGCGCACTGTCTCTTCATGCAGCTTGGAGATCTCTCTGCTTACCGATGCTTCACGGTCAGCGCCGCATGCATCAGCAAGCTGCTCAAGGGTTTTCACCAATCGGAGAGGCGATTCATACAGCACGGAGGTACGCCGCTCAGCAGCCAGTTCGGCTATGCGTGTCATACGTCCTTTTTTCTGCGGGAGGAAACCTTCAAAGCAGAATTTCTCACACGGAAGTCCGGAATCGACAAGCGCCGGGACAAAAGCGGTGGCACCCGGCAGCGTCACAACCTCTATGCCTCTGCGGCGACATTCGCGTGACAGCAGAAACCCCGGGTCACTGATGCCAGGAGTTCCGGCATCGGTTATCAGAGCTACATCCTCCCCCGCTTCAAGACGGTTCATGACAGCGCCTACGGTTTCATGCTCATTAAATTTATGATGGCTCACCATAGGCGTACCGATATCGAAATGCTTCAACAGCGGCGCCGATGTACGGGTATCTTCGGCAAGAATAACCGAGCACGCCTGCAGAACCTTGACAGCCCGCACGGTCATATCTTCCAGATTGCCTACCGGAGTAGGCACCATATAAAGAATTCCTGACATGCGCAGTTATTTAGCGAAGCGTGCAGTGATGATATCCATGAATGCCACGACGTCTTCATTAGCAGGATTCCAGCACAGGTCATTGAAGAAATAATCCTCCACCTCCTCACGGCTTGTCATGGCTTCGGCTACCTGCAGAGCATCGGCGAAGTCAGCATCGCTGCCTCCGAAGAGCTCGCGGCGGAAGCGGAACTTATCGTTGAGCGTAAAAGCAAAAGCCTGCTCCTTGACTTCAGCACGCTTCGGCTCTGCAACCGGCATAGGGGCAGGCTTCGCTACCGGCTCAGGCTTATTTACCGGCTGCGCCGCAGCCACAGGCTCCGGCTCAGGCTGACATGTCATACATGCATCCTCAGCCTGTTCATACTGCACAGCGGCGGCCTCTTTCTCGGCATCTGAATCAGCAGATACAGATTCAACCGGACTCATAGACGCCATAGCTGACAGGCGCTTTGCCTTTTCCGTTATCATGCCGACAACCATATCAGGAGTAGTCTCCTTACGCTCGAGCGAAAGTGCCAGCAGCCCTTCAAGTTCATAGCACAGAGCCAGCATCTGCTCATAATTTGAATTCTGTTTCATATATCGAATATTCGTTTGTTTCACTATTTAAGATCCAATCCTATAAGATAGTCGCCGATAGCCTTTTTCAGCTTAGAACGGTCGCACTTGAACCCATTGACCATTATCACCACCACATGTGTGGGGCGCCCGGCATCGTCAAGCATATATCCGGCATAACACTGCACACCGCTCATGCTCCCCGTCTTAGTAGCCATGCGGCCATCAAGCGCGCTATCTTTCATAAAGTTACGCATAGTCCCTTCCCGACCCGCTTTGGGGAAGAAAGAGGTATACCGCTCCGCATCGTCGCTTCGCGCCATCCATTCGAGCACATCGCCAAGAAAACGCGGACTCATCCTGTCGTTGCGCGACAGTCCGCTGCCATCCTCTATGTATATGCCGTCAGTATTTATACCACGCGCATCCCACAGCGAAAGTTCACGCCGTGCGGCTGCCATACGTGACTGATTAGGAGCCAGAAGCCGAAGAGTAGCCTCAGCCATCATATTGTCGCTGCGGAACATCAGGCTTCTCATAACATCCGTAACCGAGGGCGACAGATGCGAGTATAATTTCTTCTTATCCCCCTTTTCATCAATAGTCTTGCCGCCCACACCTATACCACGCTTATCCATGGCTTTAGTAACAGCATAGCAGAAAGCATCAGCAGGATCCGGCATCGCTACACTGAGAGAACCTTTGCTGCCGGGGCTCACATACACTACATCACTGTCACGCTTCTTAGAAACCTGCTTTCGTCCCATTCTTGAAATTTTCAGTCCGGGAGAATATGGCTCCGACTTTCCCGTAGCCAGGTTCAGAGTCATTTTGTTGTCCTTATAATTCATGGAGTGGTGAGCCGTACCGTAAGGCCATATCAGGTCCTCTCCCATCCATCCGGCAGGTACCTGCTCATCAAGCCACGGCTTGATGCTGACAGTGACGCGTCCGCTTATCGAATCAATGCCCATGCTTCTAAGCGCTGCAGCTATACTGTCAGGCAGTCCGGCCGCCTCCTTGAAATAGCGCGATTCAATAGTAGGGTCGCCCACGGCATCAATCACTACATTGCCATGCAGAACCCCTCCCGATATGCGTCCTTCCACATAGGTGTTGGTGGTCCAGCGGGCATCTACCGGTAGTTGCCCGGAAACAGAAGCCGTGGTCAGGGCCTTCGTCACCGATGCGGGCACAAACAGCTGGCCGGCATTGACATCCGACACCACTTCGCCTGTGCGCAAATCCTTCACATACAATCCGAATTTTGTTGTAGCACTGCCGGGAAGCGTCAGCGGGCATGGTGTCATTTCATCAGCCGCGACATGAATCGCCACTGACAGCATGCTGAATATCAGCACCAAATACCGTATATCGAGTTTTCTATATTTCATAAACCGAATTTGCATTTCAAACCACGAAATTACACATTATTTTCTATCTTAAAAAGGTTTTTGACATCATGATTGGGCGCGTTTGAATAATTTTCAGTAAATTCGCAGGCTCTTAGTGAAATAATACAAATATGGTAAGCAAGACTCGAGAGAAACTTATAGAAGTAGCCCGGCAGCTATTCCTCAACAAAGGGGTGGAGAACACCACTATGAACGATATCGCCGCGGCTTCCGACAAGGGGCGCCGTACCATATACACCTATTTCAAGAACAAGAAAGAGATTTACAACGCTGTCGTGGAGCAGCAGAGCGAGATTCTGGTCAAAGAGCTGCGTGACATAGCCTTGTCATCCTTACCACCAGTGGAGAAACTCCGCAAGTATCTCACCTCGCGCTTTCATCTGCTTGTGGAAGTCAATCCGCGGTCTGACCGCTCAAGATACTTCTTCAACCGCGAGCATAAGCGCATAGAACGCATCCACCGCATGGCCCTTGCCAAAGAGCTCGAAATTCTGAAAGCACTCCTCAGCGAAGGCATGGCCTCGGGCGACTACGATCCGCATCAGACAGCATCGTTTCCCGCTGTGGAAGTGGTCATGACCCAGGCAGTTGACTATATCAATCTGCGCGACAGTCTGGCTCCGCTCGGCATCAGCGGCTCTGATCTCAGGGACCGCATAGTCAACTTCCTCGTAACAGCGCTGACAGCAAACGCCAAAACACAAACAACACTTTAAATATATATTAGAGATGAAATTACTTGAAGGAAAAACAGCTCTTATCACAGGAGCTGCACGCGGAATAGGCAAGGCACTTGCCCTGCGTTTTGCAAGTGAAGGAGCCAATGTGGCTTTCACCGACCTAGTAATAGACGAATCCGGCCACGAAACCGAACGTGAAATAGAAGCTTACGGCGTTAAAGCCAAAGGATATGCATCAAATGCCGCTGACTTCCAGCAGACAAAAGAAGTTGTTGAACAGGTTAAGGCTGACTTCGGCCGCATCGACATCCTCGTCAACAATGCCGGCATCACAAAGGACGGCCTCATGATGCGCATGACTGAGCAGCAGTGGGACGCCGTGATCAACGTAAACCTCAAGAGCGCGTTCAACTTCATCAATGCCGTTCTCCCCATCATGCTCCGCCAGCGTTCAGGCAGCATCATCAACATGGCTTCCGTAGTAGGTGTGCATGGCAATGCCGGCCAGTCAAACTATGCAGCATCAAAGGCCGGTCTTATAGCTCTGGCCAAGAGTATTGCTCAGGAAGTAGGCTCACGCGGCATCCGCGCCAACGCCATCGCTCCCGGATTTATCGAGACAGCCATGACTGCTGCCCTGCCCGATGACATCCGTGCCGAATGGACCAAGAAGATACCCCTCCGCCGCGGTGGCAAAGTGGAAGATATCGCCAATGTGGCTACCTTCCTCGCTTCCGACATGTCAAGCTACGTTACCGGCCAGGTAATTCAGGTTGACGGCGGCATGAACATGTAATCCTCCTCTCGCAAAAGCGGGTGTTGTCAAACGGCACCCCTGGCATGTTCAACCTCAATCGTACATAACATACACCTTCCGGAGGTGTCGACTTACAATCAGCCGTGGGCCGAGTCCGCAAGGACAACACCCGCGGCTGATTGCATAACAGCACCTTGCGTCAACCATCAGTGAGCTATTTTTGCTTTTTGTTTGTTACATTTTTTTCGTAACTTTACAGCCATAAATTTGACTTACTCCCACCAGAGATAAAATGCTTAGATACAACACTCAGCTTAAGCCACTTCCGCTTCCCGAATATGGCCGCAACATACAAAGCATGGTTGACCATTGCCTCACTATAGAGGACCGCGACGAGAGGAACAGGTGTGCTCGCTCCATAATAGCCTCAATGGGCAATCTCTTTCCCGAACTCCGTACTACTGACGGATGCAACCCCAAGCTTTGGGACCATATTGCCATAATGTCCGATTTTCAACTCGACATTGACTACCCCTGCGAAGTGGTCCATAAGGACAACCTCGCCTCAAAGCCCGCTCCGGTTGAATATGCCAATTACAAATTCCGCTACCGTCACTATGGCAGCTGCCTCGAACGCATGATTCAGCGTGCCGCCGAGATGGAGCCCGGAGAAGAGCGTGACCGCCTTGTACTCTATCTGGCCAACCACATGAAGAAGCAGATGCTTGCCGTGAACAAGGATGGTGTGGACGACTCACGCATATTCAAGGACCTGGCCGAACTGTCGCACGGAGCCATACGCCTCAGCACTGACACCGTACGCCTGCATGAATTCCGCGAGGCTCCCCAGCCCACAAACGGAAAGAAGAAAAAGAAAAAATAAACACATCAACCGAATAGACAGCCTTACTGACGGATGATACAGCGCGATGAACTTGAACAGATAGGTGCATTCCTCAAACCTCATGGTATAAAAGGAGAGATAGCCATGGAGATGTTTGAGGATGTTGAGCTTTCGGAACTGTCATGTATAGTTCTGGACATGGATGGTATCTTCGTGCCGTTCTTCATTGAGTCTGTACGGCCTAAAGGTCCCGGGCGGATGCTTGTCACAATTGATGGGGTTAACTCCGACACCGAAGCTGCTGCGATGGCCGGTGCTGAAGTATACGCCCTGCGCAATGAGCTCCCCGAAACGGAAGACAGCGAGGATGGATTCTATCTGTCGGATCTGACAGGCTATACTGTAATTGATGCCTCCAACGGTGTACAGATAGGCACAGTTACTGACTATGACGACTCGACGGACAATGTGGTGCTGATACTGCAATCAGCCGCGGACAGCTCCGAGACAATCTACCTACCGGCAGCCGAACCATTTTTCGAGGATATAATTCCTGACACGAAGACCGTGATAATGAATCTACCCGAAGGGCTTTACTGACAATAAATTAGACACACCGATGAAAGAATTTGACGAATCAGAAGCATTGGACTTCATCCGGGCCAACGCAGGCTCAGAGCGGGTCAGCGCATATTCCGACGACGATCTGCTCAATATAGTGGACATGATCTGGGACTACTATGAAATAAACGGCATGCTTGACATTGATGCCGATGCCGACGATGAAGAGGACTCCCTGCCCGAGGATATAACAGTCTATGTTAAGCGTATGCTCAAAAAGGACGCCGGAGCAAAAGTCAGTGCCGATGATGTTTACGATATTGTCCGCGCCGAGCTCGCCTACGAGGCATCGCTTGACTCTTAACAGCATCTATATCACACTAATGACCCAATATTTCAGATACATATTAATAACTGCCATCACAGCTCTGCTACCGGCCCTGGCTTGGGCACAGACTGACCTCACCAATCCATATCCCGATTACAATGAAGAGATATTCATGGACATGGATTTCGAGCCGAATCTGGCCACTCCGAAGGTAAACAAACCGGAGAAAAAAGCAGTGACGAAATATGTCAAGAGCGTAGCCGAGCAATTCAAAAAGAAATATCGCGTTGACCTAATGCGCGAAGGAGAAGTCATGGTGGTGACAATACCTACCGATGACCTTTTTCTCCCTAACGACACTATGATCACCCGCCGTGGCTTCCAGCTGCTCACTCCGCTTCTGGAGCCTATGCGCAAGCCATACATGTTCAAGGTCGTTTTCGCGCTTCACACTGACGACACCGGCTCCGAAGCTTACCGCGAGAATCTATCATCGGCACGTGTGGCTTCGGTTTACGATTGGTTCATGGACATGATTGACCAGGCGCAGCTGTCGGAGGATATCATCATAATCCCCTACTCCATGGCCTCGGCCGACCCGATTGACACATTTGAAACCCGCTCCGGGCGCCGCAACAACCGCAGGCTTGAATTTTACTTCATTCCCGGACCGGAAATGATAGAAAAAGCCACCAAGAAACAACTTAAGGAACTAAAGAAATAAAAAAATTAACATATTCACTATAAAAAGCAATGGCTAAAGAACTTAAAGATCTCACCAAAAGAGCGGACAACTACTCACAGTGGTACAACGACCTTGTGGTAAAGGCAGACCTGGCTGAACAGTCGGCCGTAAGAGGATGTATGGTCATCAAGCCCTACGGATACGCCATATGGGAAAAAATGCAGCAGACTCTTGACCGCATGTTCAAGGCTACCGATGTACAGAATGCCTATTTTCCCCTGCTTATCCCTAAATCATACCTTTGCCGCGAGGCCGAGCATGTAGAGGGATTTGCCAAGGAATGCGCCGTAGTCACCCACTACCGCCTGAAGAATGACCCGAACGGCAACGGTGTGGTTGTTGACCCCGATGCCCGCCTTGAGGAGGAACTGATTGTACGCCCCACATCTGAAACCATAATATGGAGCACCTATAAAAACTGGATCCACAGCTACCGTGACCTCCCTATTCTGTGCAACCAGTGGTGCAACGTGATGCGCTGGGAAATGCGCACCCGTATGTTCCTGCGCACCGCCGAATTCCTCTGGCAGGAAGGCCACTGCGCACATGCCACCGCCGAGGAGTCGGAAGCACGCACCGTGCAGATGATCAACATCTACGCTGACTTTGCAGAGAAATATATGGCCATGCCTGTCATCAAGGGTGTGAAGAGCGCCAACGAACGTTTTGCCGGCGCAGTCAACACATATACCATCGAAGCCATGATGCAGGACGGCAAGGCACTGCAGAGCGGCACATCGCACAATCTTGGCCAGAACTTCGCCAAAGCATTTGATGTCACATTCGTCAACAAGGACAACAAGCCTGAATATGTATGGGCCAATTCATGGGGCGTATCAACCCGCCTGATGGGTGCGCTTATCATGACCCACTCTGATGACAACGGCCTCGTACTGCCTCCGCACCTTGCTCCGATACAGGTGGTAATAGTGCCTATATACAAGAACTCCGAACAGCTCGCCGAGATATCGAAAGCTGTAGAGCCTATCCTGCTTCAGCTACGCGAAATGGGCATCAGCGTGAAATACGACGATGCCGAGAATCGCCGTCCGGGATTCAAGTTTGCTGATTACGAACTTAAAGGCATACCTGTACGTCTGGCTATCGGTGCACGCGACCTTGAAAACGGCACCGTGGAACTTATGCGCCGTGACACTCTTGAGAAATCTGTTCACGCTCTGGAGGGCATAGCCGGCTACGTGCGCGACCTTCTTGAGGAAATTCAGGAAAATATATTCCAGAAAGCCCTCAAACTACGCGAATCAATGACACGTACAGTTGAGACTTACGACGAGTTTAAGGTTGAGATTGAAAAAGGTGGATTCATTCTGGCCCATTGGGACGGAACACCCGAAACCGAAGAGCTTATCAAGAACGAGACCAAAGCCACTATCAGATGCATACCTCTGGATGGTGACACCACTCCCGGTGTATGTATGGTGACCGGCCGTCCTTCGGCCCGCAGAGTGCTGTTTGCCCGCAACTACTGATGTCACTGCCCGTAATAGCTATAGTAATCCCCTGCTACAACGAGGAGCAGGCGCTACCGATAACAGCCGACAGACTACTGGCGGTTATTGACAATCTTGTGGCCGAAAATAAAATTTCGGCCACAAGCTATCTATTATGCTGCAACGATGGAAGCCGCGACAATACATGGCGCATAATCGAATCGCTTCACCTCAAGGACAACAGGATAAAGGGTATTTCACTGGCCCATAACCGAGGACACCAGAACGCGCTCCTTGCCGGACTGATGACCGCAATGAACCGATGCGACGCAGCCATATCCATCGATGCCGACCTCCAGGATGATCCTACGGCCATTTACAGAATGGTCGACAAGTATCTCAACGGAGCGGAAATAGTGTATGGAGTCCGGTCATCACGCGAAACTGATTCATGGTTCAAACGTACAACTGCCCGAGGCTTCTACAAGTTTCAGAAACGGATGGGATTTGAAACTATATATGACCATGCCGACTACCGCCTGATGAGCAACCGGGCGCTGCAACTGCTGTCGGAATACGGAGAAAGCAATCTGTTTCTGCGCGGCATCATACCCCAGATCGGGCTTCGTACCGATATTGTCAAGTACGACCGTCATGAACGTGTGGCCGGCGAATCGAAATATCCGCTTGCCAAGATGCTCAGTTTCTCCATTGACGGCATAACATCATTTTCCTCGACACCGATACGCATGATATTCCTGCTCGGAATCATTTTGCTCATTCTGGACGTTATAATGTCAATATACGTGTTCATATCCTATTTTGGCCACGATGTCATACCGGGATGGACCTCCCTGATGCTCTCAGTATGGTTCTTGGGAAGCCTTATTCTCATAGGATTAGGCGTGGTCGGGGAATATATAGGCAAGATATTCGTAGAGGTCAAGCACCGGCCGCGATATGCAATACGTGATTATCTTATAGACTGACAAAACTTATGAACATTACCCAAAAAGAATTAGTGCGGCGTCTGGCTGAAGCATCCGGATGTGACGCGAAGACTGCCGAAGAGATGCTGTCGGCTACAGGCTCGGCTCTTGCCGAACTATGCGCCGCCATGGATGCCGTGGCTGTCCCCGGATTCGGCACCTTCATGCCCGTAAAGACTGACGAAAGAATAAGCACCGAATCAGGCCAACGCGTGCTGCTCCCCCCCGCCATCAACGTAATGTTTAATCCGAGCGTGCTGCTCCGAAAACAGTTTGAGGGATGAACAATAAAATAACTATTCAGAGCTTCGCCTCACTTATGGCCACGAAAGCTGACGTTGATCAGCCTATGGCACAGACATTCATCAAATCGCTATTTGCCATCGTGGCCGAGGAACTCCATAAAGGAGAGCCGGTGACGGTGAAAGGTATCGGCACATTCTCTCTGTCGCATGAACCGGGAAAGCCCGTCGCATTCGAACCGGCCAACATATTGGCTGAAACGGTCAACGCACCATTTGCCATGTTCCAGCCTGAAATATTGGCCGATGATATGACCGACGAGATGATCACCGAGGACTTACAGCCTAAAGAGGAAGCCATAGAACCGCAGACACAACCCGCTGAAGAGCCCGCTGTTGCGGTCACAACACCCGCAGCAGTCGAAGAAATAGCTACAGTCGCTATCCCGGCTGAAGTTCCGGAGCCCGCGCCGATTTCGGAAGAGCCAGCTGAGTCAGTAGCAGCAATTGAGAAAGAGAACGCCGAAAGCATACCCGCAGCCGTCGCTGAGGCGCCTGTAGAGGAAACGGTCATAGAAGAATCTGCAATAGCCATTCCGGCCATACCTGAGCCGGCTGACACGAAGCCTGATGAGGATGCTCCCCGGCAGGTATACCCGATGCCTCCCATACCGGTGAAGCAGGAACTTCCTCCGCCTTACACACCTCCGGTCAGCACACCTGTGCATAGTAATCCGGCTGACCAATGGCCGGCCACTGACTGTCTGCCTGAAGATACTGAACTGTATGCCGAGGATGCTGCCGAAGCTAAGCCGAGCCGTGCCCGCCGCTTCTTCTATGGCCTTATAATAGGGCTTGTAATAGGCCTTGCAGTGGCCGCTCTGCTGCTTGTGGCATACACCGCTCTGACATAGCCGATAGAGCCGATTTAACATGATAAACTAATAATAGCTAAAATTAACATCCGTTTTTCCATCAATGGTTGTTATTATAGTTAATTTTGTAACCAGAAGCGCCATTGGTCAACCGAAGGACGTTTCAGCTAAATATATGAAATAACAGTCATCATAACCTCACTATGAACGAACCCGTAAATATACGCGAACTGAATGATCTGGTGGCAAGCAAGAGTAACTTTGTGAATCTTGTCACCAGCGGAATGGGCCAGACTATCGTCGGCCAGAAGCATCTTGTTGACTCACTTCTGATAGCCCTTCTTGCCAACGGGCATGTACTCCTCGAAGGCGTCCCCGGTCTGGCAAAAACTCTTGCCATCAAGACATTGGCACAAGTAATCGATGCTAAATACAGCCGTATCCAGTTTACCCCCGACCTTCTTCCTGCCGACGTTATCGGTACAATGGTCTACAGCGTGCAGAAAGAGCAGTTCCAGATTAAACGCGGTCCTATATTTGCCAACTTCGTTTTAGCGGACGAAATCAACCGTGCCCCCGCCAAGGTGCAGAGCGCTCTGCTCGAAGCCATGCAGGAACGTCAGGTGACCATCGGTGAATCCACCTTCAAGCTCGACAACCCGTTCCTTGTAATGGCCACACAGAACCCCATAGAACAGGAAGGTACCTATCCCCTGCCCGAAGCACAGGTTGACCGTTTCCTTCTAAAGGTCATCATAGGCTATCCTACCAAGGAAGAGGAGAAGGTGATCATACGCCAGAATATCGCTCCCGTGAAGAGAGAAATCACACCCATACTCCGTCCGGAAGAGATTCTTGACGCGCAGAAAGTGGTTGAACAGATATACCTTGACGAAAAGATTGAGCGCTACATCGTCGACATTGTATTCGCCACCCGCTATCCGTCGGATTACGGCCTGAAGGATCTGGAAGGCATCATATCATTCGGAGCTTCGCCCCGTGCCTCCATCGGTCTTGCACGTGCGGCACGCGCCTATGCATTCCTGCGCCAGCGCGGCTACGTGATTCCTGAGGATGTGCGTGCTGTGAGCCACGACGTGCTGCGTCATCGTATCGGCCTCTCCTATGAAGCGGAAGCCACAAATATAACCGCCGACGAAATCATTTCTGAAATCCTCGACAAGGTTGAAGTGCCCTGATACTTGTCCGGAAGCATCAGACATGCAGCCAGCTGCACTATCAGAACCCGTTGAAAAGTATCCTAATCTAACCATTTAATTCAGAGATGGAAGCAAGTGAACTTCTGAAAAAGGTACGCAAGATTGAAATCAAGACACGCGGCCTGTCGCAGAACATATTCGCCGGTGAATATCATACCGCTTTCAAAGGACGCGGCATGACCTTCTCCGAAGTACGTGAATATCAGTATGGCGATGATATCCGCGATATTGACTGGAATGTTACCGCACGCCACAATCATCCTTATGTAAAAGTCTACGAGGAGGAACGTGAGCTTACGGTGATGCTTCTGGTCGATGTGTCGCGCAGCCGTCTTTTCGGAGCCGAAGGTGAGGAGAAGAGAGAGATGATAGCCGAAGTGGCGGCTACCATAGCTTTCTCAGCCATCCAGAATAATGATAAGATTGGTGTGATATTTTTCTCTGACAAGATTGAAAAGTTCATTCCGCCCAAGAAAGGACGTCGCCACATACTGTTTATTATCAGTCAGCTTATTGACTTCAAGCCTGACAACAGCGGCACGGATATAGCCAATGTGCTCCGCTACTTCACGGACGCGTTGAAAAAACGCTGTACCACTTTCATCATATCGGACTTCATCGACGAACATGATTACTATAAATCGCTGTCGATAGCGTCAAACAAACATGATGTGATAGCCGTACAGATATATGACAAGCGCGACAGCCAGCTCCCCCCTGTAGGACTGATGAAGATGGCTGACCTCGAAACCGGGACCGAACGCTGGATTGACACCTCGTCAAAACGCGTACGCAAGGCTTACAGCAAATGGTGGTACGAGCGCCAGCAGGTTATGTCGGACATCATGCTGCGATGCAATGTTGACATGACCTCGATATCAACTGACGAGGATTTTGTAAAATCACTGAAATCATTATTCCAAAAACGTGGTGTAAGATGATGAATCAGAGCATTCGTAGAATAATAATATGCCTGGCACTGCTCGCCGGGATGCTTGCCGCTCCGACAGTATACGCAGCGTCAGACGTGTCAGTAAAAGCACGTCTTGACTCCGCATACCTGCTTATGGGCAAACAGACAGCCGTGCATCTTGAAATAGTAGGTTCGCTGGATGGCTCGGGACAGATCATGGCCAATGACTCCATGTGGCGTGATGTTGAGCTGGTCGGAATGACCGAACCTACCATAAAGGATCTTGGCAACGGACGTAAGGAGCTGACACGCGACATGATTATCCAGGCATTTGATTCCGGCATGTACACACTTCCCCCACTTCTGTATGTACAGGGTGGCGAAAGTATTGCCGCCAATCAGCTCGTTCTGAAAGTGCTCCCCGTTAATGTTGACACAATGGTCACAGTGCATGACTATGCCGATGTGGCATCAGCCGGACGCAACTTCTTTGACTTCCTGCCGGACTGGGCCACGGACTACGGTGCATGGATTCTTCTTGCGCTAATAGTGATCGGCGCCGCTGTTTTTGTATACTTCAAGTGGCTCCGCAAAGGAAAGATTCCACTTATCCCGGTCAAGAAACCGATACCGCCATATCAGGTGGCAATCCAGGCGCTCAAGAATCTACAGCAGAGCAACCTGTGCGAACGTGGCGAGGAGAAAGAGTTCTATACACGTCTTACCGAGATTCTGCGTGTATATCTGTCTGACCGCTTCGGTATCAACGCCATGGAGATGACCTCATCGGAAATCATTCGCGCTGTGCGCCATAATGAATCGACAAAAATGTCAGAGAGCCTTATGTCAGGTATCCTACAGACAGCCGACTTTGTAAAATTCGCCAAAGTGCGTCCGCTGCCTGACGACAATAAGCAAGCTTTCGAATCGGCCATGAAATTCGTTGAGGACACAAAGCCTGCGCCTGAAGAGGAAGCTTCAACAGAAACTTCTGACAAAAACGATAATCCTAAAAAAGATAAATAAACATGCTTTTTGCACACCCCTCATATCTTTGGCTTCTGCTGCTTCTTGTACCGTATATAGCATGGTACATCTGGCGCAGGAAAAACGAGCATGCCTCAATGGGGATGTCAACACTTGCCCCATTGCTGCGCTGCAAGACATACAAGCCTATGCTGCTGCATGCCATGTTTGCCCTGCGTTGCCTGCTTATAGCATCGCTTATAGTGATTCTGGCACGCCCGCAGAGCCATGACAGCTGGAGCTCATCGCGCACCGAAGGAACCGACATAGTGCTGGCCATGGACATTTCGACAAGTATGCTTGCCCGCGATTTTAAACCCGACAGATTTGAAGCCGCGAAAGAGATAGCAGCCAAATTCGTTTCCGGACGTGAAAATGACAACATGGGCCTCGTGATATTTGCCGGTGAGAGCTTCACAGCTGTCCCGATGACTACTGACCGTGGACTGCTGGCCAACTACATCAGCGAAATGCGCATGGGCATGCTTCAGGACGGCACCGCAATAGGCGACGGACTTGCCACAGCCATCAACCGCATAAAAGAGGGTAAGGCCAAATCAAAAAGCATAATACTGCTCACTGACGGCTCAAACAATACCGGAAATGTGGCTCCGCTCACAGCCGCCGAAATCGCCAAAAAGATGGGCGTAAAAGTATATACCATCGGTATAGGCACCAACGGCAATGCCCCGTTCCCGGCTGAGAACGAATTTGGCCGCATCACCTTTGTCACCATGCCGGTAGTCATCGATGAGGCTACACTTCAGAAAATCTCCGAAACTACCGGAGGCAAATACTTCCGCGCCACCGGCAACGCTGTACTCACAAATATCTTTAAGGAGATTGACGCACTTGAAAAGTCAGCTATTGATGTCCGCAACTTCTCCCACACTGAGGACAACTACATGCCATGGGCAATACTGGCACTGATTCTGCTGGCACTCGAATTGATAACACGTAACACACTGCTCCGCACCATACCTTAACCGCGGCTCATGTGAATGAAAGATATAATATGTAAAGCCTATGATTCATTTCGCTAATCCAAATCTGCTTTACCTGCTGCTTCTGATTCCTGTAATAGGGCTGCTATTTGTTCTGGCCCGAATAGGACGCAAACGCAAACTTGAACGCTTCGGCAAACCGGCTGTCATAGCACACCTGATGCCCGATGCCTCAAAATATATGCCTACAGTCAAGATCGTACTTGAACTGATAGCTGTAGCATTGATTGTAATAGCTCTGGCACGCCCCTACTCCCCTGCCCCGGCAACAGCCAACTCATCGGATGAAACTACCGAAGGCATTGAGGTGATGATATGCTTTGACGTATCAAACTCCATGCTTGCATCCTCTACCGACGATCCCAATGGCGTAAGCCGTATGCAGCGTGCTAAGTTTATCCTTGAGAAGCTGATTGACAAGATGCGCAATGATAAGGTTGGTCTGATAGTATTTGCCGGCGATTCGTACACCCAGCTCCCTATAACATCGGACTATATTTCGGCCAAGATGTTTCTCAACAGCATCGATCCCGGAATGGTACCGACACAGGGAACAGCGATAGGAGCCGCCCTTGACATGGCCATCAATTCATTCACACCTGAAAGTGAGTTCCAGAAAGCTATAGTACTTATCACTGACGTTGAGAACTTCGAAGACAATCCATTGGAAGCCGCAAAGAGAGCGGCAGAGAGCGGAATTCAGGTCGATGTAATCGGTGTCGGCACTGCCGGTGGAGCCCCGATACCGGTCAACATTACCGGTTCGGAATTTATGGTTGACCAGAATGGCGAGGAAATCCGCACAGCCATGGACGAGAAGCTTGGCGAGGATATTGCCAAAGCCGGCAAAGGTATCTATATATCAGGTAGCTCTAATTCAGCCGTATCAGAACTGACTGAACAGCTCTCCACATTGGCCAAGAAGGAGTACAAACGTAGCTCAGCACCCAACCCCGCCAGTGAACTCTTCCCTATAGCCATTACTCTGGCGCTGATAATCCTACTGATTGACATGCTGCTTCCCTACAGCAAGATTGAAATTCTCAAACGTTTCAGTTTCTTCTCTAAAAAATAATACTGATGAGATTCAACAGCAACAACATATACAGCCTGCTTACGGTATGCCTCCTGAGCCTGTCTGCTTTAGCGGCATCAGCCGCTTCAGGCAACAGCAACGATGTGATGCGTACCACCAAACAGGAACGCAACTATATAAACGAGGGTAACAAACTGTACCACCAGCAGCGGTTTGCCGAGGCGGAGGTCCTATATCGTAAAGCCCTGTCAGCTCAGCCGCTGTCAGAAGCCGCGGCCTATAATCTGGCCACAACTCTTATACGCCAGTCAGGTTCGGCGGACCCTAACAAAGGAAATAATCCGCTTCAGGAAGCTGAAGGCCTGCTACGCCAGATAGCGGAAAGCGGTAAGAATGCGTCGCTGATAGAACGTGCATGCTATAATCTGGGCAACCTGGCGTTCAATGCACAGCAATATCAGGCCAGCATTGACATGTACAAAGGAGCGCTCCGCAAGAACCCTGATAACGACAAGGCCCGTGAGAACCTGCGTCTGGCACAGAAAAAGCTGCAGGAACAGCAGAACAACCAAAACCAGCAGAACCAGAATCAACAACAGAATCAGGACCAGGACAAAAAAGATCAGAACAAGGACCAAGATAAAAAGAATCAGGACCAGAAAGACCAGAATCAGGACAAGCAACCTCAGCAACAGGATCAGAAGAAGAATCAGCAGCAGCCACCGCAGCAATCGGGCATAAGCGACGCCAATGCTGAAAAGATTCTGAAAGCTATGGAAAATGAGGAAGCCGCAACACGCAAGCGCATTGAGGCTCAGCGTAAGAAAGGAGCTCAGCCCAACCGCAAGCAGCCGATAAAACCTTGGTAAGCAAACCTCGCTGTCCAGATTTTAGATTTTCACCCGCCGTCAACCACACTCCGCATACAAAGCGGTAACATATCCAGTTCAAGTCAGATTTATGAAAGCATCAACATATAAAGCGTTATTGGCCATATTGCTGTTCGTCACAGCAATACCGGCCCTGAACGCACAGATTAGTTTCACAGTAAATGCTCCGGCCAAGGTGCCCGTAGGTGAGAAATTTGCCGTAACCTACCGTATCAAGAATGGTGAAGGTTCCGGGCTTAAAGTTCCGCAGATCAACGGATGTACTCAGATTTTCGGGCCCGCAGTGTCGTCAAGCAGCAGCTTTACCGTCATGAACGGCCATACTGAGAAGCGCTCCGTTGTTGACTATACCTATACATACCGTGCCGACAAAGAGGGCACATACACCATAGGTGAGGCATCCGTAACTGTTGATGGACGCCGATACACGACACGCCCCACACAGATTGTGATTGGACCGTCAAGAGGCGGTGCGTCATCATCGCAAGGGCAGCAGCCGTCAGGACGAGGAGCTGTTGACCTTGATGACATCACCACACAGTCGGCTGACCGCTCTGTATCAGGCAACGATGTCATGGTACGCATTATACTGTCGAAGCCCACAGCATACGAACAGGAGGCGATAGAATGCACCATAAAGCTCTATACAAAATATTCTATTGCGTCAATCTTCCCCACAAAACAACCGAGCTTTGACGGCTTCCTTATAGAGGAGATGGATATCCAGCCCTCCCTCAATGAGGTGGAAGTCCTGAATGGACAGCGTTACATGACCGCGATGCTCAAAAAGTGCATAATATTCCCGCAGAAGTCAGGCAAACTGACTATTAACTCGGGCAATTATGACATGAGCGTGGTGCAATATGACAATGTCAACATGGGCCTCTTCCAGGTACAGACACCGCAGGAACGCAAAATAAAAGTAAGCTCCAATTCCGCATCAATCGATATCAAACCGCTTCCCACACCTCAGCCTGAAGGGTTCACAGGTGCCGTAGGACAGTTCACGATTGACAGCCGCCTGCTTGGCAACTCTTTCCGCACCAACGACCCTGCCACACTGATATATACCATCAGCGGCACAGGTAATATCAAATATGTCAAGGAACCGGTGATTGACTTCCCCTCCGAATTCGAGCAGTACACTCCGAAATCGGATATCGACGCAGCTGTGAGAGGCTCCAATGTGACCGGTAAGATGACTATCGAATACACATTCGTGCCGCAGGCAATAGGCGACTTCACAATCGGCAGCGACAAGTTTGTATACTTTGACATCAATAAGAAAGAATATGTCACCCTCACCACTCCTACCTATAATATAAAGGTGGCAAAGGGAACATCCCAACCTTCGGCATCGAAGAAAAATGTAGAGCAGAAGAATACGGACATTCTCCATATATTTACAGGCGACAAAGCCCCGTCAAAGAACCACATCCAGACTGTAGCCGAATGGTGGTACTGGATGCTCTACCTACTCGTTATCCTCTCCGTGGTAACCCTGCTGGCAGTGAACCGCCGCAACATCCGCCGCTCCGCCGATATAAAAGGCATGCGCATAGCCCGCGCCAACAAGGTGGCACGCAAGCGCCTCAAGCTGGCCAAGGACTACATGACACGTAAGGAAAATGAGAAATTCTATGAAGAGATGCTCCGTGCCGTTTGGGGATACCTGAGTGACAAGCTGCTGATACCGGCATCGCAACTATCGCGTGACAATGTCGCAGCCGAGCTTGCCAAATACGGCGCTCCTGAGAATACGATAACAGATATTATCGAGGTTCTTGATGAATGTGAAATGGCCCGCTACACACCGTCGGCCACAAGCGAACAGGCTGAACGCATCTACACAAAGGCTGCCGAATCAATCAACAGCCTTGAAAATACCAAGCGTGCCAAACAATCTTAAACCACTGTAAAAATCACCACGAAATGAAAAAACATATCATCTCGTTCATCATAGCATTAGCCACAGCTGTCACCACATGGGGCACTACCCTGGACCAGCAGGCTGACTCCGCATATTCAGCTGACAAGTTTCAGGATGCCGTAGAGCTGTACAATCAGGCCATAAATGAATATGGCTCTTCATCAAAGCTGTACTACAATCTCGGAAACGCATATTACCGTTGCGGTAATCTCGGGCAGGCAGTACTGAACTACGAGCGTGCCCTCCGGCTTGACCCGACCGACAACAATACCCGCGCCAATCTTGAATTCGTTAATTCAAAGCTGATCGACAAGCCCGGCGAGCGCGGCACATTTCTCGAAAATGCATTTGACAGCATGGCCACTTCAATGACCTCCAACGGATGGGCATGGCTGGCTTTCATCCTATTTGTCCTGTTTGCGGCAAGCGTGGTGCTGTACTTATTCTCATCGGCAGTGAATCTGCGCAAACTTGGATTCTTCGGTGGTGGCGTGCTCTTTGTGCTGTCAGTTATGGCTATCATTGTGGCAATCAGAGCCAAATCCATAGCCACATCCACTGATTATGCCATCATAACCTCACCATCCACCATACTGAGCACCACTCCGCGTGCTCCAAAGAACCGAAACGAAGAAGCGATGCTTCTGCACGCCGGAACAAAGCTCCACATCCTGGACAGCATCACCTCACGCACCGACAGCCTTAACATGACATGGTACGACGTTGAAGTTGACAACGAACATCGTGCATGGATTTCATCGGCTGATGTTGAAAAGGTTAACTGATAATACCGGCTTGATAACAAATAAGCGTATAATGAAAAATCAAAAAAAATATCTTCTTTTTTACACATTTCATTAGTTTTATTTGTTTTTTAATTAAAAACGCTTTATTTTTATTCCCATAAAACAGATTTACTAATCCATAAATTTTAAAAACCATGGCTAAAACTATCTCATTCAATGAGCTCCGCCGTCTGAAAGACAGTCTGCCCGATGGCGCAACACATCAGATTGCTGATAAACTCAATATAACCGTTCAGACAGTACGCAACTATTTTGGCGGCAGCAACTACGAATTCGGTAAAAACTGCGGTGTGCACATCGAACCCGGACCTGACGGAGGTATTGTGGTTCTTGACGACACTACCATCTATGATATGGCAGTTGAGATCCTGAAAGCTCAGAAAGCAGAGTAATCAAGACCGCACACAATCAAATACCAACTACTCATTCCCCTCTCTCTATTTTTTTCTGCTGCTTAGCCACCCTCCCAGATTATGACAGCCGACCAGGACCGCTTGATAACCGTGGCCATACACACCTATGACCATGCAATAAAACTTAAGAACATTTTAGCCGGTCAAGGAATCGAGGCTCGGCTCCAGAACATCAATCTTGATCATCCGGTTGTGGCAGCCGGCATGCGTGTACGAATAAAGGAATCCGATTTGCCTGCAGCACTGCGGATAATAGAAAATCCGGAGATATTCACACGCCATTCATCGGAGTGCGTCGAATCAGACACACTGCTTGTCCCCATAGACTTTTCCGATTACTCGCTTCAGGCATGCCGCATGGCCTTTGCCATAGCTTCCGTGCATAAGCTATCCATAGTATTGCTCCACTCGTTTACTGATCCCACATATGCAAATATGATGCAGATGAGTGACGTGCTTACCTACGACGTAGCCAACTCGGAGTCAAGCCAAATGTTTACTTCGGAAGCCGAACGGCTTATGACACGCTTCACATCTCACCTTCGTGAACTGATAAAGACAGGAGAACTACCTCCGGTAAAATTCAGCACCATAGTAAGCGAAGGGCTGCCGGAAGAGGTAATAAACTCATACGCCAAGGAGCACTGCCCTAACCTGATAGTAATGGGCACACGCGGTGCCGACCAGAAAGAACGTGAGCTTGTAGGAAGTGTCACGGCAGAAGTTCTCGACACATGCCGTTTCCCCGTATTCACAGTTCCGGAGGGTGTACGCATAAGCAAAATGTCCGATATAAAAAGAATACTGCTCTTCTGCGATGTCGATCAGGAGGATATGCTCGTATTCCAACGTCTGACAGCCATTCTGCCCGGATGCTCACCGCTTGTCACTCTGGTCAATATCCCGTCAAAGAAACAGAACATCGACCAGATGAACAGCTCGCTGCTACGGCTGAAGAAATATTTCGAAGAGCATTACCCCAACCTGACATTCGATACCGGCAAGCTTACTACAGGAAATGTCGAGGAGGATTACAACAGGCTTACCGAACTTCAGCACATCGACCTGATTGCAGTACCGAACAAGAAAAAGAGTGTGTTTGCCCGGCTATTCAATCCGGGCCTTGCCCACCGTCTGCTTTTCCGTACGGACTGCCCTATGATGGTAATCCCGGTGTGACTACCCGCCTAATCGCGGCGGGTAATGCATGCACCTATCGAATTCAAGCGCTGATCGATCGCTTCATATCCACGGTCAATCTGACTTATATTACCAATCTCGCTGGTACCTTTGGCTGACATAGCTGCCAGAAGCATGGCTATGCCCGCACGTATATCAGGCGACAGCATTTTGTTGGCTCTAAGCGGCAATTTATGGTCAAGCCCTATCACCACGGCGCGATGCGGATCACACAGCATTATCTGCGCCCCCATATCAATAAGACGGTCAACAAAGAAGAGTCGGCTCTCAAACATTTTCTGATGAATCAGCACACTGCCACGGCACTGTGTGGCCACAACCAACATCACGCTGAGAAGGTCAGGAGTCAACCCGGGCCATGGGGCATCGGCTATATTCAGTATCGAGCCGTCAAGCGCAGTCTCTATTTCATATGTATCCGATTCCGGGATAAAGATATCATCGCCCATACGCTCAATGGTTATACCAAGCCGACGGAACGAATCAGGAATAATACCCAGATTATCGTAGGATACATTCTTAATCCGGAGCGAACTCTGTGTCAGTGCAGCCATACCTATAAAGCTGCCCACCTCTATCATATCGGGCAGAATTTCATGCTTTATGCCGTGGAGCTGTTCCGTACCGTGGATTGTGAGCAGATTGGATCCTAATCCGTCAATACGCAGTCCCATTCCGCACAGCATGCGGCACAGCTGCTGCACATAAGGCTCACATGCGGCATTATAGATAGTGGTTGATCCCTCGGCAAGAGCTGCGGCCATTATAATATTGGCCGTTCCGGTTACCGACGCCTCGTCAAGAAGCATATAGCACCCTTGCAGCTTTCTATTGTCGGGGACTTCTAGCAGATACGCACATTTGTGGGAATCGTAGCTCATCTTAGCACCGAGGCGCTCAAGCCCCACGATATGTGTGTCTACCTTACGGCGTCCTATCTTATCACCTCCTGGCTTGGCAAAGTATGCCCGTCCGAACCGTGTCAGAAGAGGGCCTACCACAAGCACCGAGCCGCGCAGGGCAGCGCTACGTTTCACAAAATCGTCGCTATAGATATATTCCGTATTTATATCATCGGCCTTAAAGATATAATGCCCCTTGGCCGGGTGTGAAACCTTCACGCCCATACCCTTGATAAGCTCTATCAGATTATGTACATCCAGAATCTCAGGTACGTTCGTTATGGTCACTTCTTCCTTGGTAAGAAGTGTGGCACTTATTATCTGCAATGCTTCATTCTTAGCGCCCTGAGGGGTAATTTCACCATGCAGGCGATGTCCTCCTTCTATTATAAATGTGCTCATCAGCGATTAAAATATTTTTCAGATATGATCTACTTCAGGTTCGAGTGTGATACCGTAGCGCTGATCAACCGCACGGCATATATCCTGCTCAAGCCCTATTATTTCATCAGGTGTGGCTTGACCGTTGGCATTTACAATAACCAGCGGCTGCTTATGCCACACGGCAGCGTTCCCTTTGGTTTTGCCTTTGAAGCCGCACTGCTCTATAAGCCATGCCGCAGGAATCTTCACGCCAGCTTCCACTTCATAATGAGGTACTCTGACTGACTCTCCGGCAATAAGGCACACCTTGTCATAAACTTCTCGCGACACCACAGGATTCTTAAAGAAACTTCCGGCACTACCCACCAACTCAGGAGCCGGCAGCTTCTCGTCGCGAATCCTGATAATGGCTTCTCTGACATCCATCGGAGTAAGAGCCGAAACTTCTTTATCCTCAAGAGCCTGACGTATATTGCCATAATCCAGCTTCGGTCCGGAAGTGGCCGACAACAGTATGTTTATCGCTGTCACAACATAGCGGTATCTGTTCTCCGGAAGCTTGAACATAGACATTCTGTAGCCATAACCGCATTCAACTCTATCGATAGTACGGAAGCGATTCTCCTGAATGTCGTAGACCTCCACGGATTCTATCACATCCTTCACTTCCACTCCATAGGCTCCGATATTCTGCACGGCAGCCGCACCGGCATCACCGGGAATGGCCGATAGATTTTCTATCCCCCAAAGTCCTGCGGCAGCTGACATCTCTATGACTTTATCAAACGTCATGCCGGAGCCGACTCTCAGGCGGGTCATTCCATTATCGCACGGCTCGGTTTCGACCGACAGGATGGATGAATGGATCAGAGTACCGTCATAATTGCCTGTAAAGAGCATATTGCTTCCGGCACCTATACACCGGAACCGATGCCGGTCAACAGATGCAAAAACCGACGGCAGATCAGACGGCTCGGTATAATCGATCCATTTTGAGCACTCCACATTCATGCCGAATGTATTGAATGCGCGTATATTGAAGTCAGGTATCTCAGTTATCATCAGAATTGGAAGTAAATAAATGGTGTGACATCTTCAGTCATGAACTCTATCACCCACTGGACGGCAATGATAAATATAACAAGCTTCACCCACCATGGCGATTCGACAAACCACTCCTGGGCCTTATAATGCCAACACCTCGGCAGACAGTGAGCGCCAATTATGAGTACCATCAATATGAACCATACGTAACGCACCTTTATGAACGGCACGAAGTAGGCCAGATCGAAGTTGGTGAAGATATTCTTTATTATCAGCCATGAATCCTGAAGAGAATCAGCTCTGAAGAATACAAACAGAAGCGATACGTATACCATGGTTATGCTCCAGCTCACAGCCCTTACAAACCATGTATCAGGTATCTTTGACAGCCAGGGCTTACATAGCTTATGCACCGCAAGTCCCACACCATGCGCACCGCCCCAAAGTACAAATTTCCATGCCGCGCCATGCCAGAGTCCGCCTATAAGCATGGTAAGGAAGTTGTTCACATAAGTACGGATTGTACCCTTGCGGTTGCCGCCGAGCGGGATATACACATAGTCGCGCAGCCATGACGACAACGATATGTGCCACTTGCGCCAGAATTCAGTAATGTTCTTTGACTTGTACGGGAAATCGAAATTGAGACTGAGCTTGAAGCCCATTATCAAGGCTATGCCTATGGCCATGTCGGAATAGCCTGAGAAATCACAATATATCTGCATCACGTAGCCCACAAGCCCCATAAGCGACTCAAATCCGCTATAGCCCGTGGGCGACTGGAATATCAGATCATTGTACTGTGCGATATAGTCGGCAATGACAGCTTTCTTTATCAGTCCGATGATGACAAGCCACAGGCCGGCATACATCTCGGCGGAGGTGGCATGCTTGTTCTCCTTAAGCTGCGGAAGGAAATAATCGGCTCTGACTATAGGGCCTGCTACAAGCGCAGGGAAAAACGAAAGGAAGAACACATATTCAAGCCATGACTCGGTGGGCTTTACCCGCTTCTTGTACACATCCACAATATAGCTTATGGACTGGAAAGTATAGAACGAGATACCTACCGGGAGTATTATGTCAAGCGGTTGGAAATTGCCCTGAACCATAGCGTTCCAATTCCACATGAAGAAATTGGCATACTTGAAGAAGCCCAGAATGGAGAGCGATATGCAGATGGAGCATATCAGACAGAGTTTCTTCTGCCAACTCTCGGGACACCTCACCAATAGCTGCGACAATATCCAGTCAAGCAGCGATGTACATACCAGAAGCAGGAAAAACATCTGGCTTGACTTATAGTAGAAGTACAGGCTGAATGCAACGACGAAGAGCATCATCTGTACCTTACGGTTTTTCAGAAGAGCGTAGACCGGCAGGAAAACAACAAACAGGGCCCAGAACAGGCCACTTGAGAACAGCATTGGATTCGAGGCCTCGTATTTCAGGATATTCCAAAGGTTATGCAATATCTGCTGGAAGTCAAGCGATGCCAAAGTATCTGTCATATACCGTAATTGCTATTGAAAGGATTACTGATGTTTGGGTTGAAGGACTACTACATTCTCCGGACGGGCCTTCACGTCGTTGGCCGGCCGCGTCATCTTGATTGGATGTGCGGCATGCGCAGGCATCCATCGTGCCACACTGTCAAGCCACTTGGCAGCTGATTCATGTGTGGGATGTGCGCCATCCTTCGTACGGTCAAAGTGCATGCCGTCAGACAGGAAGAAACATCCTGGCTTGACATTCTCGGCTATAAGTTCATTGATACCGGTGTCCTTTTTCCAGTTTGGAGGTCCTATCCACAGATAAGGGATATCACCTATCTGCCTGAGGAATTCCTTGACGTACTTATCGCGTTTCGTCTTTATATCACGAACGAAAAGCTCGTTGCCACCGAGGCTTATGAATATAAACGTAGGTTTGAAGCGCTTGAGAAATACCTGAAGGGTGTCGCACGTTCCCCAGTATTCTGACGACGAGCTGTACCATATCACGGAGTTGAGCCGGTGGCCGTTGGCCTTTGCATACGCGGCAAGACGCGGGTTAAGACCCTCAAGCATTGAGTCGCCGATAATAAGGATATTCTGCGAAGTAGTATCAAGCGGTGCCGGAAATTTCGAAGCTATAGCCGTGCTGTCATTGTTGGCGCTGACAGCATCAGCCTCCGTATCCGTTGCAGTGAGTACTTCAGCTATAGGAGTCTTCTTCACTTCATAGCCAAATATACTGAATGGGTCGGCAAATGATATTGCCACAATAATAATCAGAGCTACTGTGATTATAGCCCATATGCCCAAATAGTGTCTGCGCATCTTCACGGATTTGATTAATATCCGCGAATATAATAATTTTATTCCGTAATATAAAATCAGAATGTGACGTGCAGGGCTATACGCACACCGCTCTTGTCGATACCGGGATTATTCCTGTAGGTAAGGCGCCACACATAGTCAACCCTGAGAATCTTGAATATGTTGTCAAGTCCCACACCTGCTTCCATATACGGAGTATGCCCCATAGGCTGTGTATGCGCCACGTCAGGGAATCGGAACAGCTCGGAGTTGTACTCCGGATTATTGCGTCGGCTCAGATGCCCCCACACTCCCCGGAATGAAAATGCCTCACGGAGCTTCAGCTTGTTAAGGATAGGAATATAGTTCAGTATGGCACCATTGGCCCAGTATGTCAGATCCCATGAAGCATAGCTGTCATTGATAAATTCCATAGCGTTCATCAACGCGAAGCTCTCCGGCTGGATGGTGTATGACAGGTTGGCGTTTGGAATCAGCAGATCGGGATAAGCCGACCGGCTCCATACATGTCCACCCTTTACTATTATATCGGCAAATCCGAAAGCTGACATCCAGAAGCGCTTCTGCAGGCTCAGCTCCGTGCGGTTTATGTCAAACATGCTCCCCATAAATCCTTTGGGCGAATAAGTGTGTGTCAGCGTCACCACAGGTGCGTCCAAATTAATAGGATAACGGTGTGTCTTGGACTGATAGAACTTCTCGCCCGGAGCATATCGCAGCTGGATGCTGAATGAGCTTTGCGTATAGTGGGGATAGATGCGACCATTGCCACGGATGAAAGTCATCATATCGGTAGCATACTGACGTTCATTGCGCAGACCGGCTATCACGGAGAAGTTATTGCGCAGTTCAAGCGTGTATTCAAGCTGAGCCACACGGTGATATGTCATCTGCAAATCCTCCTTACGCTTGAATGAAAGGAACATATTGTCAGGGTTCGTAAAGGTATAATGCTGTCCCAGCATATCAACATCGTACAGATAATAGGCCCGGAGCGAATGTATCGGGAACTCCCTGGCATGATACTTCTTATCGTTGAATGCCCATTCCACCTCGGCACGGTATTTCCAACGGTGGTCATGCGTGCCCCAAGCCACGTATCCACGTCCGAACAAGCGCTTGCACAGGTTGGCTGTAGTCATCCCTCCGGCTCTCAGGCGATATCCCTCAACGGAGTTATGGCTGATAACAGTGTTCATCGGGCCGATGTCGACCTTACTCGGATTGCCGGTGGATATATAGCCGGTAAAGGCTATCTTCAGAATCTTTTCCGTCCAGTAGTACAACGGCTGCTCTCTCAGGCGGTCAAGCATCTGCCCTACATTGCCCTCCTTTCCTGACATAGGCACGAAACGGGCCTGCTGCCAGAAAAGTGCATCACGGCTCTCAGCCCCCTCCTCGATGATTTCCTTTCCAAGCCGGCTGAATACAGCCTCACTCTCCGGAGCCGCGAAATTATGGTTGGCATAGGATGTATTGCGGCGCACATACAGTCCCTGTGCCCCCGGCAGTATGCTGACCTCAGCCGTCATGTCGTCCGACACCTTAAGGCGCGACCCGTCAGGTGCCTTCACGAAATTCTGCTCAAAGTAAATGCGGTCAATGAAATTCAGGTTTATCTCTTTGGGGACATTCATAATCACCTTCTTTATGAACATCGTGCTATCCCCCTCCGGGACATAAAGCCGGCCTGTGAAACCGAAAGTCTTGGCATTGCGCGGCACAAATGACAGCTCAATGCATCGTTCGCCACCCACATTGACGGTATCGCTCAGATAAAACTTATAGAAGTCAGGGGCCAGACGCGACAGCGGACTCACGAAGCGGTTCTGCAGGATATTGACATCATTGCCATACAGATCAATCTCACGCAGTATATCCTCCAGGAAAATACGGATATTATCCTGATCCATAAAGTCGCCGATACCCTCCTGCCGTATGCCCGACACTACGGTCTTTTCCGATTCAGGCGAGTGTCTGTAATGGACCGATGCAGATTTTTCACGCGAATTAAGATTCAATATGGGGCGTCCGGATATTTCCGAGGTATCTACATACTCTTTAAGAAAGCCATACCGCTTGAGCATGACATTTTTGGTGCTCTCAGGGTTAAAATTGTCAAAGGCAAGTGTTATACGCTCATATTGGTCGTAATTATAGTAGGGATTACGGCGCGGATCAGTCTTAGGACCGGCATCGGCAATACGATGCATGAACTCCACGGCCGGATTGTTGCGCTTGCTGTATTTCTCCTTACGCGGCTTGACCACAACCTCTCCAAGTGTCACGCCTGACGGAGTGAGATCCACCACGATATCAGTCACCACTCCCCGCTTCACAGGCATCTGCCTCGTAGTATAGCCCATAGCTGAAATCTGCATCAGGGAGAAGGGCTTGTCAGTGGTGATATCAAACACCCCGTTTTCATCAGCAAGTCCACCCCGATCGCTTCCCTTTAGGAAAATAGCTGCATAAGGCACGGGCTGATGACTTACCGAGTCACGTACCAGTCCGCGCAGCCTTGACTGCATAGGTGCAGCGGCATGACACACTGACACTATCAGCATCAGCATAAATAAGGCGGTCCAACGCTTATTCGCCGACCTCTTCATCGGCAGATGCAGTTCCATTGGAGCCTTCAGCTTCATCCCGCTCGCGGTCATAAGCCTCGTAGGCCTCCACGATACGCTGTACAAGTGCATGTCGAACGATATCTTTCTTTCCGAACTCCACCTTTCCTATACCATTGACATTCTTCAGAACGCGCAGAGCCTGAATAAGGCCTGAAGTTGTGGCACGCGGAAGGTCAATCTGTGTGGCATCGCCTGTTATGATCATCTTACCGTTCATGCCCAGACGTGTCAGGAACATCTTTATCTGATGAGTCGTGGTATTCTGTGCTTCATCAAGCACTATCACCGCATCGTTGAGGGTGCGTCCGCGCATGAAAGCCAGCGGAGCTATCTGGATGGCCTTGCTCTCCATATACTCTTTGAGCTTGGCTGCAGGCACCATATCCTCAAGAGCATCATACAGAGGCTGCAGATACGGATCAATCTTATCCTTCATATCGCCGGGAAGGAATCCGAGCTTCTCCCCTGCCTCAACAGCCGGACGCGACAGAATTATCTTGCGTACTTCGCGGTTTTTCAGCATCCTTACGGCAAGCGCTATCGCTATATATGTCTTACCTGTACCGGCCGGCCCAAGAGCAAATGTGAGGTCATTGCGGTTAAACTCCTCCACCAGACGCTGCTGATTAGGAGTACGGGCCGATATTGGCTTTCCGTTGACACCGAATATTATCACACCATCGCTCTTACGGTCGTGCGGTGCCTCTCCCCGCACAATATCAAGAATAACATCTTCGGTAAGACTGTTGTACTTCACGCAGTAAGCCTCCAGTTCATGGATTTTACGTTCGAATTCAGCCGTTTCGGCTTCATCGCCCATGACTTTTATCACAGAGCCGCGAGCCGCCACCCTGAGTTTTGGAAACATATTGCGTATCAGCTGCATATTGCTGTTGTTCACCCCGTAGAAACTTGCAGGGTCAGCGTTTTCAAGAATAACTATGCGTTCTATCATATTTTGTTTAACGAGGCTTTTATAATGTTATTGCCTTTTTGTACTTTTGTGTACCAACTCTTAGACACACTCTGTTAGTATATGGCTAAAGAAATTGAACGTAAATTTCTCGTGATTAGTTCGTCATACCGGGCTCTTGCTTCATCATCGTTCCGCATCCGTCAGGGGTATCTCAGCACCAATCCCGCATCAACGGTAAGAGTCCGCACCAAAGGTGACCATGGCTACATTACCGTAAAAGGTATTACCTCCGGAGCCACACGCAATGAATGGGAATACGAAATTCCGCTGAAGGATGCCGAAGAGATGCTGAAACTGACGGAGGAAGGCACTGTCATTGACAAGACTCGCTTCATAGTGGGCCGCTGGGAAGTCGACGAATTCCACGGCCATCTTGATGGCCTTGTTGTGGCTGAAATCGAGCTCACGGATGAAAATGAATCATTCGGGCTCCCCGACTTCATAGGCCGCGAGGTAACAGGCGATGCCCGATACTACAATTCTGTCTTAGCTGCCAACGGACGACCCTGACATCAGAATTTACGACTCAGACGCACTACATTCTCCACATGATGCGTGTGCGGGAACATGTCCACCGGCTGTATCTCCTCCACCTTGTATTTTTCATCAAGCATCGACAGGTCGCGGGCCTGTGTGGCAGGATTGCAGCTCACATATACTATGCGCCGAGGCTCTGCATTGAGGATAACCTTTATCACATCATCATGCATTCCGGCACGTGGCGGATCGATAATCATCACATCCGGACGTCCATACTGCGCTATGAATTCATCGGTGAGCACATCCTTCATGTCGCCGGCAAAGAAGCGGGTGTTGTTGATGCCGTTGACTTCCGAATTGATCTTCGCATCCTCTATTGCTTCCGGAACATACTCGATACCTATCACCTCACGTGCTCCTGACGATACGAAATTGGCTATCGTACCGGTGCCGGTGTACAGGTCGTACACAAGCTCATCGCCGGTCAGTGCCGCGAACTTACGGGCCACTTTGTACAGCTCATATGCCTGACGCGAATTGGTCTGATAGAATGACTTCGGGCCTATGCGGAACCGCAGGCCTTCCATATCCTCCTCTATATAAGGCTTGCCTTTGAAGCACACCACCGTCTGGTCACCGATAGTGTCATTAGCCTTAAGATTCACCACATACTGAAGCGAGGTTATCTCCGGGAATTCCGCAGCAACGGCTTCCATAAGCTCCGCGATATTCTCAGGCTCGTCAGCGCCGAACACCATGACAGCCATGATCTCTCCGGTAGATGCTATGCGCACCATCAGCGTACGCAGCAATCCCATCTGGGCTTTCAAATCAAAGAAAGTATAACCTTTTGACTTCGCATGGCTTTTGATGAATTTACGCAACCGGTTGGAAAAATCATCCTGCAGATGACAGCGGTCAATGTCAAGCACCTTGTCAAATGCTCCTGGGATATGGAATCCGGCGGCATCACGGTCGGGAAATTCCTCGCCACTGCGCAGCTGATCGAAAGTGAGCCACATACGGTTGGAGAACGTGTACTCCATCTTATTGCGGTACTCCCATATCTGCTCCGACCCGAGGATAGGGTTGATTTCCGGAATGGGCACTTTGGCTATACGCTGCATGGCATCAGCCACCTGCTGCTGCTTGCACTCAAGCTGGTAGCTGTAAGGCAGATGCTGCCAGCGGCAACCGCCACATACTGTAAAGTGCGAACATACAGGTTCGCATCTCAAAGCTGACGGCTGCTTCATATCCACGATATGCCCCTCGGCATAACTCTTACGCTTGCGGTCAATCTTGACATCTACAATATCTCCAGGCGCGCCAAAAGGGATAAACACCACCATGTCATTGACACGGGCAACACTCTTACCCTCGGCAGCCACACCGGTAATCTCGACATCTTCCAATACAGGAAGTTCCTTACGTTTTCTTGCCATATGAATCAAAATTGCGGCAAAGTTAACTCAAAAAATCCTTTTACAGAAAAAGCGGCCTAATTATTCCAAAATATTCCGATAATAATATAAAAAGGCGCTAAAAAACCGTGAAAATGTTTCGTGGTATGGATTAAATATTTAATTTTGCAGTACTCTCCCATGAAAACACGCCGAAGCCGGCACATTTTGTCCCGGCAGGCAGTAAAAACATTAATCAGAATTCAATCAATTTTACCTCATATTAATTATAAATTTAACCAACTGATGAAAAGAGTCTACACGTTTGGAGACGGAAAAGCCGAAGGCAATGCCTCGATGCGTAATCTCCTTGGTGGTAAAGGCGCTAACCTCGCCGAAATGAACCTGTTGGGAATGCCCGTACCTCCGGGATTCACCATCACTACCGAAGTTTGCACCGAATACACACAGTATGGCCGCGACGAAGTGGTGAAGCGCATCAAGAAAGAAGTTGAAGATGCCATCGCTCACGTAGAGCAGCTTACCGGCAAGAAATTTGACGATGCAGCCAATCCCCTCCTCGTATCTGTACGTTCTGGAGCCCGCGCTTCTATGCCCGGCATGATGGACACCGTGCTCAACCTCGGTATGAACGATGCTACCGTCGCTTCACTCGCTGAAAAGAGCGGCAACCCCCGTTTTGCATGGGACAGCTACCGTCGATTCGTGCAGATGTACGGCGACGTTGTGCTTGGCATGAAGCCCAAGAGCAAAACTGACATCGATCCCTTCGAGGAAATCATGGAGAAAGTCAAGGAAGAAAAGGGTGTTAAGCTCGACACCGAACTTGACGTTGAGGATCTCAAGAACCTCGTCAAGCTCTTCAAGGCTGCTGTGAAGGACTTCACTGGCAAGGACTTCCCCGACAGCGCCTGGGAACAGCTCTGGGGCGGCATCTGCGCTGTATTTGACAGCTGGATGAACGAACGCGCCATCCTCTACCGCCGAATGAACCAGATACCCGAAGAATGGGGTACCGCCGTTAACGTTCAGGCAATGGTATATGGCAACATGGGTGAAAACTCAGCTACCGGTGTGGCATTCAGCCGCGACGCTGCCACCGGCGAAAACATATTCAACGGCGAATACCTCATCAACGCTCAGGGCGAAGACGTGGTAGCCGGCATCCGCACACCTCAGCAGATCACCATCGAAGGTTCACGCCGTTGGGCTGCCCTTCAGGGTATCAGCGAAGAGGAACGCAAGGAAAAATATCCTTCACTCGAAGAGTCAATGCCTGACTGCGCCAACGAACTGTTCCGCATCGCTGACCGCCTTGAGGACTACTACAAGGACATGCAGGACATGGAATTCACCATTCAGGACGGTAAGCTCTGGATGCTTCAGACTCGTAACGGCAAGCGCACAGGCGCCGCTATGGTCAAGATAGCCATGGACCTTCTCCGTGCAGGTGAGATCGACGAAAAGACAGTGCTCATGCGCATGGAGCCCCAGAAGCTCGACGAACTTCTCCACCCCGTATTTGACAAGAGCGCCCTCAAGCGTGCCAACGTAGTGGCCAAAGGTCTTCCCGCATCACCTGGTGCCGCAGCAGGTCAGATAGTATTCGCTGCTGACGAAGCTGAAGCATGGGCTGAAAAGAAGAAGAAAGTAGTTCTTGTCCGCATCGAAACCTCTCCCGAGGACCTTCGCGGTATGGCAGTGGCTCAGGGTATCCTCACCATGCGTGGCGGTATGACCTCACATGCAGCCGTTGTTGCCCGCGGTATGGGTAAGTGCTGTGTATCAGGCGCAGGCGAAATCCGCGTTGACTACAAGGCCAAGACTGTAGAAATGAACGGCAAGGTTTACAACGAAGGCGACTGGATCTCACTCAACGGCTCAACCGGTGAAGTATATGACGGTCAGGTTCCCACCGGCGAACCCGAACTCGGCGGCGACTTCGCTTCAATCATGAACCTCGCAGCTAAATATACCAAGACTCTCGTCCGCACCAACGCCGACTCACCCCGCGATGCCAAGCAGGCTCGCCACTTCGGCGCCCAGGGTATCGGTCTGTGCCGCACAGAACACATGTTCTTCGAAGGCGACCGCATCAAGGCCGTACGAGAAATGATTCTTGCCAGCGATGTTGAAGGCCGTCGCGTAGCTCTTGCCAAACTGCTTCCCATGCAGCGCGGCGACTTTGAAGGAATCTTCGAAGCCATGGACGGCTACGGCGTGACTATCCGTCTGCTCGATCCCCCGTTGCACGAATTCGTACCTCATCAGACAGCCACTCAGAAAGAGCTCGCCACAGAAATGGGCCTCACTCTTGAAGAGGTGAAAGCTAAGGTTGACAGCCTCGAAGAATTCAACCCCATGCTCGGTCACCGTGGTTGCCGTCTGGGTATCACATATCCCGAAATCACCGAAATGCAGACACGTGCCATCATCGAAGCAGCTCTCGCTGTCAAGGAACGTGGCATCGATGTTCATCCCGAAATCATGATACCCCTCGTAGGTTCACTCAAAGAAATCCAGAACCAGGCCGATGTTATCAACATCACCGCTGCCAAAGTATTTGAGGAAAAAGGCGAAAGCGTACCCTACAAGGTTGGTACAATGATCGAAGTGCCCCGCGCAGCTCTCGTTGCCAACGAAATCGCTACCGTGGCTGACTTCTTCTCATTCGGTACAAACGACCTCACTCAGATGACATTCGGATTCTCACGTGACGACGCTCCCAAGTTCCTCAAGTTCTACAAGGAACACGGCATCATCAAGACTGATCCCTTCGAAGTACTTGACCAGGAAGGTGTAGGTCAGCTCGTGAAGATGGGTGTTGAAAAAGGACGTGCCACCAAGCCCGAACTCAAGGTAGGTATCTGCGGCGAACATGGCGGCGAACCCTCTTCAGTTAAGTTCTGCGCTAAGCTCGGCATGAACTACGTAAGCTGCTCACCCTTCCGTGTGCCCATCGCCCGCGTAGCTGCGGCGCAGGCTGCCATCGAAGAATAAGGCATAACTTAACATTGACAGACAATTAGGCTGTAATGCTCCGATAAAAAGGGCGTTACAGCCTATTGTATTCTTGGGAGATTCGTTCACTTGGCATCACTTTGTGTAGCCAATTGCGCGAAAAAGTGTACAGAATGTTGTACACTTTTCTTGTGGGTGTGTACAGCTGTGTACAGATGGGTGTACAACTCGCAATCGTCAGTGGCTACGCAAGATACATTTTTTGAGACGAAAAAATAATAACAATCAATCGGAACACGGAAGTCACCGGGCCACGCAGTGGCTCGCTTTTGACCGAAGAAAATGAACAATCCAAAAGAAATGGCAACATTCAAAGCAACTGTGCGCGGTGAGCGCAAGGATGGCTTTTATCCTATGTATATACGCGTGTCAATAATGATAACCTCCTCGGAATTGACAAGGATATTGTTGCTGCCCTATTTCATATTTGAGCAACGCGCGGTTAGTCAATAGCAAAAGCACGATGGGGATACCGCAACTCCATATCTCACCATTCTAATTCATGTGTGATCCTTTTCTTTCTTAACTTTTTATTGACTTTATTTCCAAGTGTAGGGTTCTGCTGAACGAATTTAAGGAAATCCATGCGAGAGGTAATAGTTGGATGATCAGAATACTCATCATAAAGTTGGTCATAGGTTGATCCTAAAATACGTAATCCATTTATGAATTCTTCACCAGAGCCGAGCAAATTCTCAATAAACCTGAACGCAATTAGGTCTGCTTCATATTCTTGCTCACGAGAGAAAGCGAATGTATGCTTGAGAGTCGAAACTTTAACCTCATTATCGAGATTAGCTATAGCATCATAATAGGGCGTATTGTCATAATATTGGCCTGTCATACCTGCGGTATAAGCATTTGCTCCGGCAGCTAAACCATTAAGCCCCGCCGCAATACCAGCAAGAAGTTCATTTTTACGACGCTCCTTAGCCTCGGCATAAAAACTTCGAATATGATGAAGTAAAACTCCATGTGCATATTCGTGGGCTACATACCCCATCAGCACTTCGTAGGTTACTCCTTTTTTAAGCATTAGTGCAGATGTCAGGCACATAGCGAAACCATTTTCAGTAAGTCTGGTATAAGCATTAACTTCATCAGAGTGGATAACATGTAAAGAACATTCCAATGGAAGTTCATTAATACCCATATTAATGAGCATGGTATCGCAGAATCCTTGCATGTCTTCAATGACAGACTCATCATATTGTGGATAAAACCGAGGTAGTTGAGCTGTTTTTTTCAAAGCTTCTTTTTCAGCACCTTTATTCTTTTTCATATCAATGCCAAATTTCAGTAATGATTCATTGCCGTCAAGAACAGCGTTCCAAAAAATTACAGGATTATTAGGTATGACTGATTTAGCCGAATCAGCAACGTCATATTTTTCTATAAGTTTTTTATATTCTTTGTCAAAACTACCGGCTTGTACTACAAATACGCAAAGAATAAATAATAAAACGAAGTGTAATTGTTTCATGGTTAATCTCAATAGTTAAGGTTGTTTATAAATTTCCACATTTCTCATATTCCACTATATAACGCCCAATCAGCCTGTTCCTGATCGTTGCAAATCGGTTAACTGCATTAACCACCGAAGTCTGCAATGCGGAATGAATGAGTGAAATCCTATTAAGGATTGCCTCAATTAGAGCGAGCAGAAGCATCGGTGATACTGCGAGGCAACGGAGTCTATGCTTGACAGATTTCATTGATACTACTCCTTGGATATAGAGTTTTGGTGACTTCGGGCTATTTCAATAGAACGGGTCAGTTTGTCCGCGAACCATTTCTTTTCGGGAAGTTCGGTAAGATACTGAGCGACCTTGATATTGTCCTCGCCGAGCATCATCAGTTCGATATGTTCGGTGTTGCCCTCGGAGCAAAGGAGTAAACCGATGGGCGTATTTTCGTGAGGTTGCTTTTCGTATCGTTCAAGATACTTGAGATAAAGCTCCATTTGACCTTTGTACTCGGGTTTGAACTTTCCGAGTTTAAGGTCAATAGCAATTAGCCTATTGAGTTTGCGATGATAAAACAGCAGGTCAATATAATAATCTGTGCCGTCTATGCTTATTCGCTTTTGGCGTTCCAAGAAAGCGAACCCGTTACCAAGTTCAAGAATAAACTGCTCTAATTGAGCAACTATCGCCACTTCAAGGTCTCTTTCGGAGTAGAATCCTCGCAAACCAAGAAAGTCCACAATGTATGAACTTTTTAGCATAACATCCGGATTAGCGGTTGGATTTGGAGCCTTGAGAGCAGCTACGATGTGATCTTCGGGCTTTGCCGCTACAAGGCTACGCTCATAATCCATAGCATCTTCGCGTCTGCGGAGTTCACGCAGACTCCAATGGTTGTGTGCCGACATTTGCTGATAATATAAACGCTTGGTGGCATCTTCGATGGTAGCTAATTCGATGAAATGACTCCATGACAATGTTTGTGACAGTGTCGCAAACATTTCCGAATTGAAAGTATTTGCCACCTTAACCATGCGCGTTAGAGCCGAATAGGTATAGCCTCTGCCATATTCAGCGGTTAATCTTTGCGACAGTGTCGCAAGAATTGATTTACCGTAATTGTCATACGCTTTATATCCTATTTCACGCGAGATATGTTTGCCAATAGCATAGTTGAGCAAACATAATGCTGTATTAACCGTTACTGCAACCGAGGCGCGAGATTGGTCTATCAGATTCTTTATAGAGGTGTAGAGGCTATTGACCTCATCGCCTATATTATCGTGAGAGAGTCTTGTTTCCACGAGAAATTTCTTTTATTACGATTGCAAAATTAGCGAAAACCTTTGAGATTTATACTATAATACTACACTCATAGACAGCAAGAAAGAATCGTGGTATGGGAATTTTTCGTGTCGGGCCTATCGGCTTGCCACTTTCTCAGAAAGAGTCCTCGTCCTGCTTCGTAGCCACAACCTTGCGCTACAAAATTCACGTAGGCGAGTGGCTGCAACAGCTCGCGCACTGAAATCATAGTAGCCCAGGTGACCTGCCCGCATACTTGGCTTCACTTTGTGCAGCCAAATGCGCAGCAAAATGTACAAATATTTTACACTTTTTGCGAGGCAGTTTTACACCTGTTTTACACCAAAAATTAATATCTGTTTAAGATAATATGATTGCTTTAGGATTGTATAAAATACTTATCTTTGCAGATATAGTAATAATCTACACAATGTGCAATATGGAATATCCACCTCTACCCCCTGTAAGAAAACCGTCATCTGTTATGTCATGGCTTGGTTTTGGAATATCATTAGCTTTGCTATGCGTAATATGGATTGTCAACATTGTAGTATTTTCACATATTGAAGAAAGTGACTCAGACATGTTTTCATTGTATATGTTCCTCTTCCTTGTTGGACCTTTTCTTGGGTTGCTTGGATTTATTTTCTCTATAGTAGGACTTGTACAAGCCTCACGTAATTTCACACCTAAATGGATGGGGGTATGTGGAATTATATTCTGTTGTCTAAGTGTTGTAAGTTTTTTTGTCCCCATGATTACAGCCGAAGTAATAGAGAGTAGAGCAATTGATGTAGATATTCCTGAATCTGTTCTTACTGAAGATGGAGCAGTCGTCAAGGATGATGTTATTTTGAAAATCACTCGCTATGGTGATATTAAATGTTACGATAACCGAAGCGGCAAAGACTCTGCTCCCGTCACCTTAAGTGCATATAGCGGCCTTAAGCACGAATTATCTACCTGGATGCAAATGAAAGGGATTGATGGAGCGACAGCTACAATAGTCATTGTTTCAGGACCTGACACAGATTATTCCAATGTAGTCCGAGTTATAGATACTCTTAAGGAAATGAACATAAAGAAGTTCAGGACGAAAACCTATTCAAAATAATCCGTGCTAACGCTGTCCGTTATATATGACCTACGAAAGCTTTGTGGCATATAGTTGTATCGCGATAATTATTATAGCGACTATAGCTTTTTTCAGGTGGATAGATAAAGGGAACAGGGATGCAAAGAAACGCCGCGCTGAATTTGAAAAACGCCGTAATGTTCGTGACAAGTGATACGCCGCAGTATATTACCATCATGCCGCTATATATTAGCAATTGGCTTTTGTTGAATAAAAAATTAAAATTACAACGATACAAATAATCATGAAAAAGATCCTTTTCTTAGCTTTAACTCTAATTGCTCCTTCAGTTGCTCTTATTTCTTGCATTGGTTCCTCCAATCCAGTTCAAGATATGGCTGACAAATATCACTCAGAAGAGATTTCTACTGATAGCATGTTGAAATTTGTTTCAGATTCGGTAAATATTGAGGCCGTTCTTGAATGGGCTAATAAGAATATCGAAAAAGATGATTTAGCGGCCTATATACTTGGACGTAATTATAAATTTGGATTCGGTGTTGAACGAAATCCATTAAAATCGATATTCTATTATCGTAAGGCAGTTGAAAATGGAAATATCAACGCAATGCTTGGATTAGGTCAATTATATGCCAGTTATCCTGGTCATGAGAATTTGGATTCGGCAAAAATATTATTTACCAAGGCTGCTGAAAAAGGAGATGGAAGTGGATATTATTGGCTATCTCAATTACTTGTAACGGAGAGCATGAATAATGGTTCTCCATTAGACACTACTGCAGTTATGTCTTTAGTTGAAAAGGGCATGAAACTCAATGATCCAATGTGTATGGGTGTAGTTGCGTCATCTTATTATACTGGACTGGGGGCTATACAAAATAAGAAAAAGGCTTTTGAAATTCTAAGTCTTGCACCAGAAGACAAACTCGTACCACAATCATTGAATATCCTTGGAGAAATGTATGAACTCGGAGAGGTTGTACCGCAAAATTTTAATTCTGCGTTCCACTATTATAAAAAATCCGCAAATATGGGTGATACATTTGCACAATGCAAACTCGGGAATTTTTATGCTGCGGGACAAGGGATTGAAAAGAATGATTCTCTTGCATTTTTAGAATATCAAAAGGCTGCTAATGCTGGAAATTCATGGGCTATGCGATGTGTTGGTTATAGTTACTTGACTGGAACAGGCATTAAAGAAGATCGATACTCCGGTAATCAGTGGTTGTCAAATGCAGCAAAACACGGTGATGATATTGCCATTGATTATTGCAAACGTAATAATATCGAATACAAATAAACCCATCCTAGAAGCTGCACCAATGAAAGAAGGTGGACAAGATCGGGGCTGATGTTGAGTGGAGCTTTATTCCTATCTTACAATCGTACTCGAATAAATTACAACAGTCGCACGGAAACTTACCGCACAGTACTGCCGCGCTATTTTATGCTGCATGTGCAGTGGCGCTTCAGCCATACGCCACGTGCACGGCATAAATGATTTCAGCTACGTGGCAGGCGGGCCATGGCTATCTCATAGACATTCAGGGAGGTGATCACTGACACTCCGGCAAGCAGAATGTACCCCAGGACGTGCGGCACCTCGTCCAGTGATACGCCATCGTATAAAGGCAGTGAGATATCGATATCAGCCATCCATGCACTTATCAGCGGGAATGCCAAGGTGCAAACAACTCCAACTATGAATCCGGCAAGCGCGGCTATGGCTATGGCCATACGGCTGCGCTTACGCATAGAACGGTGATACTGCTTTGCCAGTTCTACGGCATCCATTTTCTGCTGCAGACGGTCAAGAAACATGAAATCCGAAGATAGCTCGGGGTCAAATCCTTTGAACAGGTCTTTAATTTTATCGTCATCCATAGATAATACGTCTTTTCTTTTCATTTACTGAGGTGATAACATTCCGCGCAGATGATTCCGCCCGCGAAACAGATGTTGCTTCACGGCATCCTGCGTCAGCTCCTGAATAGCTGCGATTTCCTTAATCGAGTAGCCTTCCATATAGAAGAGCAACACCGACATGCGCTCCTTATCCGGCAGACGGTTGAGAGCGCCATATAGAGCCTGATAGCGGAAAGATGCGTCCGTGGCGTCACCCGAGGTCATATCACGCACCTCTTCATAACCGGCGAATTGCTTTTCGGAACGCTTATGATTGATGAACGTAGTGTAGCCTATCCGGAATATCCATGACTTAAACTTCTCAGGCTCCCGCATGCTCTCACATGACAGGAATGCCTTTATATATGCTTCCTGAGCTATATCGTCGGCAAGTCCGGTATCACCGCAGCAGAGGGCCACAAGAAAGCGCCTGAACGCCCTCTGCGTACCCTCTACGTATGAAGTGAACTGCTCCCGTGTCATCGGCTTATTTCCCTTCAGTATTCTTCAGCTGCTTGCGGGTCACTAAGTAGACTATAAGATAGCTTATGCCTACAGCTATAGATGCGCTACCAAATACAAACGGTACTGACACCGGATCTGAGTTAAATGGAGTTCCGTTAATAAGATTGAACAGTCCTACGATAATAAGTCCGAGTCCTACCAGAGAGAAGATACATCCACGCAACAGACGGAGGCTGAGAACCTCATGAGGCGTATTATTCGTCTTTTTCAACGACTCGACAAGCTTATCGGCGTCAACATTGTTGTTTGCCTCGATAGCCTTGATTATTATCTGGGTGCGCTTGTTGTCACCATTCATTTTAGTCAGTGCCACTATGAGAACTATTGCTATAGGCAGCACCATACAGACTGCGATGGGTACTAATACATTTGACATTTTAGATTCGTTTTTATTATGATTAATTATTTCCTTTTTGAGACATCTCGTATATATGACACACCCCGTTTGCAAAAGGTGACATCCCTATCAAAAAATTTTGCCACAAATTTAGCCATTCTTTTCATTGAAATAACGTAAATTTGTGAAAATAATAGCATTACCCCAATTATGAATTATCAGGAATTAAATTCATTTGAGCATCTGCTTCTGGCCGACCGGTCGGTACGCAGATTCAAATCAGATATTGAGATAACACGTGAACTGCTCGAACGTCTTGTAGGGCTGACGCGCTACTGCGCCTCGGGACGCAATCTGCAGCCGTTGCGGTACAGGATTGTCGACTGTCCGAAAGAGAAAGACGCTATATTCCCGCTTCTAAAGTGGGCCGGATATTATACGGAATGGGACGGTCCGGAGCTGTCACAGCGCCCTGCCGCCTATCTCATACAGTGCCTTGACACTGACCTTACAGAGAGCTGTCTATGCGATGACGGACTGAACCTGCAGGCCATCACTCTCGGAGCCACCGCCCTCGGACTTGGAGCCTGCATAATAAAAGCATTCAACGCTCCGGCGCTGGCGGAGGTCCTCGACCTACCCGAACAGTTGAAACCACTATATGTACTGGCCTTAGGCGTGCCTGCCGAGGAAACGAAGATAGTGCCCATGACGGATGGCGATTACAAGTATTTCCGCGATGAAGCCGATGCTCAGTGCGTGCCGAAGCGCAGCCTTGAAGAACTGATTATTAAATAAATGACCACACTCACCACATATGGAAAAACCGGAACTTAACGAACACAACAAACAGGAATATCCGCCCATGCACTCGGCCGAACACCTGCTTAACGGAGAGATGGCCCGCCGGTTCGGCTGCGGACGTGCATTCAGCGCCCATATCGAACGCAAGAAATCAAAGCTCGACTATCACCTCCCCTCACCGCTCACAGCTGAAGAACTGAAATCGCTGGAAGAGTATATAAACAGCGCTATTGATGCCGATGCAGAAGTGACGGAGGAATATATCTCCCAGCAGGAAGCCATGACACGCTTCGACATGAGCCGTCTTCCGGACAACGCTACCGATACAGTGCGCGTGGTACACATAGGCGATTACGACCAGTGCCTCTGCGCAGGGCTGCATGTGAACCGCACCTCTGAGATAGGACGGTTCCGCATATCCAGTTCACGCTATCAGGATGGCGTGCAGCGCATAGTGTTCAAACTTGACGAGCCAAAAATATAATAGCTACCTTACTCTATGTGGCATCAGATAGAACTTACCCTCAGAGCCAGACCAAACGGATTTCATTTAGTCACGGCCGAAATTCTGCGCCAGCTACCGCCTCTTCCCTCCGTAGGGCTGTTGAATCTGTTCATAAAGCATACCTCGGCGGCTCTGTCAATCAATGAAAATGCCGACCCGGATGTACGCACTGACCTGAAAAGCATATTTGACCGTATGGTGAAAGAGCGTGAGCCATATTACCGGCACACCATGGAGGGCGATGACGACATGCCGGCACATGCCAAGGCTTCAATCATAGGCAACTCCCTGACAATCCCTATCACGGATGGACGCCTCAATCTCGGCGTATGGCAGGGTATATATCTGTGTGAGTTCCGAAATTATGGTGGCCCTCGGAAAATAGTGGCTACTGTTTCCGGCGAATGATTGAATCGCCACCACACGCATGTAAACATTTATTAACACTCACATACAGATTTCTGACACTACCCGCTCGCTACCTTTGTATTGACCATATAAACAAGTCCCGTCATGGAGCCATCACGTCAATACATAGCTATCGACCTGAAATCGTTCTACGCATCCGTAGAGTGTGTGGAGCGCGGACTCGACCCTCTTGACGCATGCCTTGTTGTAGCCGATGCAAGCCGTACGGCCAAGACCATCTGTCTTGCCGTGACGCCGGCGCTGAAAGCCATGGGCATCAGCGGACGTCCCCGTCTGTTCGAAGTGGCCGCACAGATCAGGGAGGTCAATAGCCGGCGTGGACGGATGGGAATGTCAACATCCGCCCGCATGCTGGCCGATAGGCCGGACTTGGCTGTCGACTATATTGTGGCACCACCGCGCATGGCCCTTTACATACAATATTCCATACGCATCTACGAAATATACATGCGGTATGTGGCTCCGGAGGATATCCACGTCTATTCGATAGACGAGGTGTTCATTGACATCACCCCATATCTGTCTACCTACCGGAAGTCAGCACATGACATTACCCGAGGCATAATACAGGAGATTATGACGGAAACCGGCATTACAGCCACAGCCGGCATAGGGACCAATCTGTATCTGTGCAAAGTGGCCATGGATATCGAGGCCAAGAAAAAGAAGGCTGACAAGGATGGCGTGCGCATAGCCGAGCTGGATGAAATGACCTACCGCCGCAATCTATGGGACCACACTCCCCTCACCGATTTCTGGCGTGTGGGGCACGGTATAGCCCGTCGGTTGGCGGCATACGGAATCCGTACAATGGGAGATATAGCCCGATGCTCGCTAAAGAATGAAGCGCTTCTCTACAGTATGTTCGGAGTCAATGCCGAGCTGCTTATTGACCATGCGTGGGGATGGGAACCGGTAACAATGGACCGTATAAAATCCTACCGCCCCGCGGCTCACTCCCTCAGCTCTGGCCAGGTACTCACATGCGGCTACACTCCGGAAAAAGCGCATGTTGTAGTACTTGAAATGATTGATTCGCTCGCGCTTGAGCTTGTTGACAAGGGACTTGTCACTGACAAGCTTACACTCACCATAGGGTATGACGTAAAATCGCTGGATGAGCCGGCTGTAAGAGAGGCTTATCATGGCCGCATCACCACTGACCATTACGGACGCCGAGTGCCGTTTCATGCACATGGAACCGCATCCATAGCCACCCGCACATCATCATCATCAATCCTGACGGAGCATATTGACAATCTGTTCAAGCGCATTGTCAACCCCAGCCTTCTTATCAGGCGCATCACCCTTACGGCATGCAATGTAATGTATGAATCTGACATTCCCCACCGGCCTCAAGCCATGCAGCTCGACCTATTCACTGACTATGACAAGCTACGTGCCCTACGCAGGGCTGAGGCTGAAAGACTGTCGCGCGAGCGAAACCGGCAGAGAGCAATACTCAGCATCAAAAAGAAATTCGGTAAGAATGCCATTCTGCGCGGACTCAACTACGCGGAAGGAGCCACACAGAAAGAACGCAACATGCAGATAGGAGGACACCATGAATAAGTATGACGATATAATAAATCTGCCCCACCACGTATCTTCTACACGTCGGGCTATGTCAATGTCAGGCAGGGCAGCTCAGTTTGCTCCGTTTGCGGCCCTCACCGGCTATGAGGAAGCGGTCAATGAATCGGCTCGTGCAGCGATGACCCGGCAGGACCCAAGTCTGCAGGAATTCCACGACCAGATATGATGCCACATCCCTGATATCTGAAAAACACACAAAGCCCCAAAAGGTCAAATGGCCTCCGATACTGAATCGGAGGCCATTTGGCTTTGCAGCTAAAAATAAAAGCTTATTATTTACCGGCGATAGAGTCGCTCACGGTCAGACGAAGACGACCTTTTGCACGACGGCGAGCCAGAACTTTGCGGCCATCAGCGGTAGACATTCTTTCACGGAAGCCGTGCTTGTTAACTCTTTTGCGGTTGGAGGGTTGAAATGTTCTTTTCATTGCCTTATTTATTTTATTTCGTTTATATTCACAATTCGAGCTGCAAATTTACACAATTATTTTAATCTCTGCAAGTTCACGACATTAATTTTCTGCCAAGATTTTGATGGATTCCATGCACGCACGCGAATTATGGTAGGGACATTTCCAGAAGCCGGCCTTATCCTCCTTACGGTTCACGCTTCCATCGGGAAGAATACTCCAGTACCATTCGCCATTTTCATCCACAAGATTGGTACGGATATAATCCCATGTCTGTGCAGCCTTTTCAAGATATTCCTGCTGTCCATGCAACTTATACATATACAGCTGTCCTACAAGAGCTTCAGCCTGCACCCACCAATGTTTTTCATTATCGTAGCGTCCGTCGGCATGACGTTCATATACCATTGAGCCGTCATGACATCTTCCGGCCATGGAAGCCTCGGCCACAGCTCGGGCAGCATCCTTTGTCTCGGCTATCAGATTCTCCTCGCCAATAGTAATTGCAGCTTCAAGCAGCAGCCACGACGCCTCTATGTCATGGCCATAGGATATTATGCCATCCTGCCTGCGCCAATCGTCATCAAAAAACAGGCCGAGATGCCAAGTGGATCGGTCAATGATACGGTCCAGGAATACACGGAGTATGTACCGTGTGGCCTCACGCACACGCTCATTTCCTCCGGCACGCAACAGTGCGGAATATGCCTCAAGAATGTGCAGATGCGTGTTCATGGTCTTTGAGAAATTGGCATCCTTGTCGCTGAGCCTCATATCGTCAATCGGAGTCCAGTCACGACGTGTAGCCTCGATATATCCTACCTTATCATTATCACGGCTGTGCCGCTCTATGGTGTCAAAAAGCTCCATAGCCAGCGCCAGGACCTCCTCACTGCCGCCAAGAGCGATGGAATACTCCGAAAGTCCATAAATGACAAACGCTATGGCATAGAACTGCTTCCGGGTATCGGCCGGAGTACCGTCGGCATTGACCGACCAATATACTCCGCCATATTCAGAATCAATAAAATGCTCCTTTATATATTCATATGCTCTACGGGCCATGTCGAGATACCGGCTGCAGCCGGTGGCATTATACGCCGCCGAGAATGTCCATAGGATACGCCCGTTAAGTATGGCACCCTTCTCTGCATCGGGGACAAGAGCGTCATACCCGTCGCGGCGTCCGTAGAATCCACCCTCCGCTGTATCGACCATACGGTCCATCCAATAAGGGAGTATATTATTCTTCATATTGGCAAGGAGCTCTGAAGAGAGCTCCTTGCATGTTTCGTGTTCTGTAATCATGAATTTGTATTTGCAAAATCAGTCATTTCATCGGCCTCAGGCGAATTGCCGCCCGAGAGTGGCATGCGCCGCTGTCTGAGCTCCGTCACTATCGCATCGACACGCTCCGTAGTAAGCGGATAGAATGACACTACCGCTATGGCTATTACCGATACTGCAGCCGGGATGAAAGTCATAAGCATCCACAGGCAGGTTATGGCCCCTTCAGGCTGCGCTATACTGCCCGCCACTTCAGTGCCGCCGGTTACATATCCGCATGCTTCAAGCAGCCATAGGACAGCCGCTCCTCCAATGGCACCACCGAATTTCTGAGCCATGGATGACGATGAGAATATCAATCCGGTAGAGGCCGTATTGTTCTTCAGCTCGGAATAGTCCGACACGTCAGCATACATTGACCATACCAACGGCGACATGATACCCGTAAGCACCGATATCAGTATCTGCAGAAGCAGCATCCACCAATATCCGGCAGGCGATACCGGAACAAAGAAGAACAGCACACTGAACACTACCAGCAGTGCATTGACGCAGATAAAGGTAGTCTTCTTGCCGAATCGTCCCGCAATAGGAACTGTCATTGCCACTCCGGCCATATTGGCAACCTCGCCGATACTGAGGAACAGGCCGGAATAGAACAGGAAAGCGATGGAGAAGAAATAGATATTGGCATCGCCCCCTATCACATCGGCAAAGAAATAGGCTACCGTAGCCCCACGTACTGTGCAGAACATATTGAAGCTCAGGGCTGCCCCGATCAGAAGCCACCAGGGCTTGTTGCTCAGCAACGAACGGAAGTCCTTGCCTATGCTTACCGTCGACTCTGTGCGCAGATGCTCACGCGTAAGCTTGAAGCAGAGCAGGAACAGAATGAAACATGCCGTGGCAATCACAATCATGGCAAATTGCCAGCTTGTGGCAGGCGACATGCCGAAACTGTCGGCAAACATACCGCAAAGCGGCTCCCACAGCGCCAATGCTATGAATGAACCGCCATAGGCAAAAAACATTCGGAATGATGAAAATACGGTCTTTTCTTTCGAGCTTTCACTCACCACACCCAGCATGGCTCCATAAGGGACATTGATGCCGGTGTAGACTGTCATCATGAGGATATATGTGACATATGCCCATATAAGCTTGGCCCCATAAGCCCAGTCAGGAGTGGTGAACAGCAATATACCGCAGATGGAGAATGGCGCCGCCATAATCATCAGATAAGGACGGTATTTACCCCAGCGGGTATTTGTGCGGTCGGCCAGAATACCCATCATGGGGTCAGAGACTGCATCCCATATACGGGTGACAAGCACAAGCACTCCTGCATCAATCAGCGACAGGCCGAAGATGTTTGAATAAAAGAACGGGAGGTAGTAACTGAATATTTTCCAGAACATTGACGATGACATATCGCCAAACCCGTAACCGATTTTTTCCGAAAGTTTTGCCATGGATCAGATATGATGAATGATTATCCTAAGTAATCAAGATTTGAATCAATAAGCCTGTTTATTGACTTGACTGATTCTCCGGAGGTAAGACGGTCAACCGGAGTATTCATGCAGTAGTCCACCAGACGTTCCACAGTCGAAGTAGCCACATGCATGCGTGTGTCCGATGACGCATAGTAGATGTAGACCGTACCATCCTCATCGGCAATCCAGCCATTGGAGAAGAGCACATTCATTACATCGCCCATATATTCACCACCTACGGGAGCCATGAAGTAGCCGCCGGGCGATGCTATCTCACGCCAGGGTTCGTCAAGGGCAGTCATGTAGAGATAGAGCACATAGCGCAGCCCCGATGCGCAGGCACGCACGCCATGGGCCAGATGAAGCCAGCCCTGAGGAGTCTTGATAGGATGGGGACCCTCGCCATTCTTAACCTCCTTGATGGTATGATATGCGCGGCTGTCAATGATACGCTCGTCGGTAATCACTGCATTGGTCATATCATCGACCAGAGCCCAGCCGATACCGCCACCTGAACCGGTGTCGATAAATCCATCCTGCGGACGAGTGTACAGCGCATACTTGCCGTCAACAAATTCCGGGTGAAGCACGACATTTCTCTGCTGGCTGCTGCACTTCAGGTCGGGCAGACGTTCCCAGTTGACCAGATCATGTGTGCGGGCAATTCCGCATGCAGCTGTGGCTGCCGACAGGTCGCCGGGCTTGGTTTCGTCATGACGCTCTGCACAGAACAGTCCGTAAATCCAGCCATCCTCATGCTGAGTCAATCGCATATCGTAGACATTGGTTGTCACAGGATCAGTCTCAGGCATTGTGATGGGGCGCTCCCAGAAGCGGAAATTATCTATACCGTTAGGGCTCTCAGCCACCGCAAAGAACGATTTCCTATCAGCACCCTCCACACGTACCACCAGCAGGTACTTGCCGTCAAGCTTTATGGCGCCGGAGTTGAGAGTAGCGTTAGCACCGATACGCTCCATAAAGAACGGATTGGTAGCCGGATTGTAGTCATATCGCCACATGGGGGGAACAGAATCGGCTGTAATAACCGGATTCTTGTATCGTGTATAAACTCCGTTGCCCTCTACAGGCTCGTTGCGCCGGCGTATAAGTTCTTCGTAGCGTGACTCAACGAGCGCCTTTCTAAATTCAAATTCAGTCATAATTAAGAGATTCTTCTACTTTTAGTCATATTAATAATTTACCATATCCTCAGCGAACAGGGTAATCGAATCAGCCCGGAATGCCTTGATGGATTCTTCATTAGGGCCACCCTTGAACGGGGCATAGAAATGTCCGGGCTTATCGTGAGCGTTACGCCACACCACGACATAAGCCACCGGATGCTGTTTCAGCAGCGGGAGCAGTACGCCGTCAAACCAGCCATCCATTGTCAGCCCTTCAAGGCCGGTTTCTGAAAATGCAGGTATCTTGCCATGTTCTTTAGCCAGACGGGTAACTATCTCAAGTCCACGTGAGGCATCGGTGACATAGCGGTCCTTTCCGTCAGCTCCACCGAAATGATATACATCGATACCCATTATATCCACCAGTTCATCGCCTGGATAACGCTCCATATACTGTGCATCGTCAGCCACGCGGTCAGGCGAATATGCATAGAGCACATTATCCACACCTTCGGCATCGAGCAGCTCACGTGTACGTTTCCACAGATCCTTGTACTGCTGAGGGGTGCATAACTTCTCACCCCACCAGAACCAGCTTCCGGTATGTTCATGCCATGGACGGAAAATGACTCCTATTTTATTCCCATCTCTATCTTTGAGCGAATTGAAGAACGCGGCCAGATTTTTCACCATGGCGTCATAGCGCTCACCAACAGCCTTGTCGGTCAGAATCTTTTCAACAATAGTGGTATCGCTAACCTGCCAGCTGTCGGCGCTGTCAACCGGATTGCGAAGATGCCAGCTGAAAGTGTTGACGCCTCCCCTGCCATGCTGTGCGGCAACCTCACGACGCATCAGGTCAAAGCTGACGCCATCGAGATTGGCACTGTCGGCAAACTCAATTCCGCCAAGATCCCAACTCATCACCGCAGGATAGTCGCCCGCAGTCTCAAGCATATCGGAACGTCCGCTCTCCCAAGCCCATGCATGGCCATACACGGGATCATCATGATGGCCCATCATCACCTTTCCGGATTGAGCTACAGAGTCAAGGCGCACCCGAAGAGCTTCGGCCGGGGCCAGCTCACCCTCAGTTGCCTGATTTGCAGAATTGCCGCTCGCGCACGATACGGCCATAAGCATACCTAATGACATGGCTGCTACAGATTTGATTATATTCATGTACTATTATATTTTACTGATTGCAAAAGTACTAAAAAAGTGATAAATTTGTCACACCTAACACAGTAACTTTATGAAGCGTTCACTTTTAATAACTATCCTTCTTTCCATATGCGTTCACATGGCGTGGTCCGAAAATACCGTCGTGAATATTTCCGATTTCGGAGTACGTCCCTCCGGCAGCAAGGATATGTCAGGCAAAATTGAAACTGCCCTCAACAAAATAGCTGACAAATATGGGAAGAAGAATATCACCATAGTCTTCGAGCCGGGAGTCTACAATCTTCATCCCGAAAAAGCACGCAAGGCTGAATACTTCATATCCAATCACGATCAGCCCAATCCAAAATCGGTAGGACTCAACCTCACAGGCTGGGAGAACCTTACGGTAAATGGCAACGGGGCTGAATTCATGTGCTATGGACGGATGCTTCCGGTGGCACTTGTCAACTCCTCGGGATGCACACTGGAGAATCTGAGCATCGATTTTGCCAATCCGCATATCGCTCAGGTCACCATCGAGCAGTCCACGGATGACGGTATCGTGTTCCGGCCGGAAAAGTGGGTGAAATGGCGGATTGCCAAGAAACACCGTTTTATAACATCCGGCGACGGCTGGGAACTCTGTCCGCGAAACGGCATAGCTTTTGAAAAGGATTCACGCCATATGGTGTTCAACACAAGCGACCTATGGTGCCCTGTCGACAGCGTTGTAAAACTGCCTGACGGCTCCATCAAAGCGCCGAAGTGGAAAGACTCGCGTCTGAAACCGGGGACCAAAGTAGTGCTCCGCACATGGGATCGTCCCGCACCCGGAATATTTCTGTCGCTGTCCGACAACACTACTCTGCGCGATATCAAAGTGCACTATGCCGAAGGTATGGGACTGCTTGCACAGATGTGCGACGGTGTGACTCTTACCCGGTTCAACGTATGCCTGCGTGGAGATGACGACCCTCGTTATTTCACCACCCAGGCCGACGCCACACATTTCTCAGGCTGCAAGGGACACATCGAGTCAACCGAAGGATTCTACGAAGGAATGATGGACGATGCCATAAACATCCACGGTACATATCTGAAAATCATCAGCCGTCAGAATGACAATACCGTTACCGGACGCTACATGCACCCGCAGGCCTATGGATTCTTCTGGGGCGAACCCGGCGATTCAGTACAGTTCATAGCCTCGGCAATAATGCAAAAAGAGGGTGACATAAATGTAATTGAATCAATAACTCCGGTTGACAAGCCCGAAATAACAGGCGCCAAAGAATTCCGCATATCTTTCCGCCACAAGCTCCCGGATTCAATAGGAGCATCGTCCCGGGCATACGGTATCGAAAACCTGACATGGAGCCCGACTGCATCGTTTACCCACAACAGAATCCGCAACAACCGTGCCCGCGGGACTCTGTTCTCCACACCTCGCCATACTGTGGTATCGGACAACGTATTTGACCATACCTCAGGGACAGCAATCCTGCTGTGCGGCGACTGCAACGGATGGTACGAAACTGGGGCCTGCCGTGATGTAGTCATCGAGCGAAACCACTTCATAAACTCGCTCACCAACCGGTTCCAGTTTACCGAAGCTGTAATATCGATATATCCCGAAATACCACGCCTTGACCAGCAGACAGAGTATTTCCACGGCGGCGACGATGTGCCCGGTATCGTGATTCGGGATAACACGTTTGAGACATTTGACCACCCCATTCTCTATGCCAAATCGATAAGCGGGCTCAAATTCCAACGCAACCGGATTATCACCAATTCAGATTATCCGGAATTTCATCCCAATAAGTTCACGTTCAAATTTCAGAAAGCAAAAAATATAGTAATCAGCGACAACAGCTTTGACCATCCTGATAATGTGAGTATCGATATCGAATGATTACAGGTTCAGAACCTCAACAATATCCATGCGCATTGTCATGTCAGGCATTGTGTCAGCGGAATCCGCTTATTGCGACAGATCAGAAGCGCACACCGAAAATCAGTGTAAGCGATTCGATTGAGTTGAAAAACACATAGTCATTGTTGAAGTACATATTACCGTCAAAACGGCCCTGCAATGATGCGAACAGTGACTTATGGTTATAAACCACAGCAAACCGGGCTTTCAGATTGGTAGCAAACATATCACGCGCGCCCTCCGATGATTCACGATAGGAATATCTATACCCCACGGCCGGAAGCACTGTCAGATTTACAAGCCAGCGCCTCGGATAGAGCACCCAGTTGTGGGCATAACCGCCAAGCAATGTATAGTCAGTGTAACGGAATATGTATTTTGTGGAAGCCAAAGGAAGATGTATTTTCATATCTGCCGGAAGCCGCGAAAAGTCCATGTCTATACGCTGACTGTTGAATGCCACTCCGGCAATCCAGCTACCCGCACTCTTAAGCTGATACTTTGAGAATGCATAGGCCGCAGACTGTGAATAACGCCGGTGATTGAAAAAGTAATACAGGTCGCCGCTCAATGTACGCAGACTGGCATCATCGAATTTATATGAAAAATGATGTCCATCGTTATAATTCCCAAAATGCGTGATATTTATTCCACCCTCAGTATGGGTATAGTCAAGTGAAGCTGAGAAAAGAGAGCAGTTGAAGGAGAACTGTGAATTTTTACGCATGTTCTTTCCACGGCCAAAAAAATTGTCCACCTTTGCCGAGTAGCCGACTTTCACAGCCATAAAACTTAAGTATGCGCCGAGGTCATTGTAGATGTCGGAATGCATGTGGATAGTCTGATTCCAGTCGAAGAACATCATGTAGCTCTCCATCCAGTTGTAATTATTGAGTGTGGCACGCCAGTTCTTCCCCACACCCACCACATAGGTTGTATCGTAGGAATTGAATGTGCGGTCGCCCCATTCATAGACTTTCAGGCAGAACTTCGGAAATTTCGGATACTTTATTGCCGGATCCTTTATGTGAAATCCATTCCGTATCAGCATCAGGTACCATGGCAGCTCAACGGAATCTGGTCGCTCGACAACGCCCGTAACATCCAACGAATCCGGTAGGGATGCCTTTACCGTGTCAATCCGGGCCAGCCGTATCTCAGGCTCCGGCCGCGAGGCAGGAAAACAAGCGTTCTCCCCGGCGGCATAGACTACCACCGGGAAGAACAATATCATCATTAGAATCTGTTGCAGCTTTCCGAACATCGCTTCTTTATAGCTGCAAAGTTAACAATTATTCAATACATTGGCGTGAAGGGGGCTGATTTTTTAAGATGACGGTTAGCCTCGCCTACCAAATCCTTTGTGTCGGAAGTGACCAGCTTCATCACCGGAGCGCCCTTTCTCAAATCGCACTTTTTGAGGTCAATATAATATGCGCCCATATTTGTAGCCAGGTCAAAGTAATAACGCTTGTCGCGCAGGTTGCTGAACGAGCGCCACTGTGTGGAGGATACATTAGGTTCTGACTCTATTGTGTACAGATATGGTACCGATACATTGTAAAGTATGCTGCGTATGATAGAGAATCCGAGATCGGCATCACCCGTCTTCTCGACATGACCGTCAAAATAATAGCCACGCACAAAACGGTCAGGGCTTTTCACCGTACCGGGGAGCATATTGGCACCACCTACCTTAACCCAATAGTCATTGATAGCTGTCATGGCCGGATAAGCAGGATCATTGGTAAGCACAGGAATATCCTGTCCTTCATAGACTTTTACCACTCCGTTGTCAAATTCCAGGATAGCGCTCCTACCCTCCGCATCGGTAATACCCCAATGAAGAGCTGACACTGTACCTCCGTCGAAAGTCGAGCCTGTGATGTTGAAATTATGCTCTTTCAGCACGCTCACCACCTCAGGAGTAGTAGCATTCAGATCGAGCAGCCATGCTACGAACATAGCCATCGACATAGGAGGACGATTCTTGGTTGAATCATTTTCATATACCGTACCCTTGCAGAAGAGCCCGCTTATAACCAATCCTTTTTCATTCATGCCTTCCGTTACACCACCGTCATAACCTACGGCGTATACGGCACCATATTTCGATGTCCATGTTATAGCGCCGGGCAGATTGTGGGCTTTTTTCATAATACCACGGGGATAAACATAAAGATTGGTAGGAATCGGAGTTTTCCAGTCAAGCGATCGTCCGACAATGCGCAGATCATCATTCCCTACATACAGTATTCTTGAGCAGGCCGAAGCATCGCTTACGCCTGTAATACCCATTGCTATCCCTCCGAGTAAAGCTAATGACAGAAAAAAACGTTTCATATCGTTCAAATGTTATAAATTCATAAATACCCAACGTTTCAACCTCTTCAATGGTTCGCAAATATGGAGCTAAACTTGTCTTTGACGACACATTGAGGCTCAAAATGCAAATAATTCATTACCTTTGTCCGTCAAAACATAAACTTATGATGTTAACACGCGCCATAGCAAATTTTGGCAAATACTGCCAGTTTATGGGCCGGGTATTCACGCTTCCCGAACGTTGGCGTGTATTCGGCAACCGCACCGTTTTTGAAATCAACAAGCTCGGCATTGATTCAATACCGCTTGTTATAGTGATATCGCTCTTCATTGGAGCTGTAATAACCATTCAGATGAAACTCAACACTACATCGCCGCTTATCCCTTCGTATTCCGTAGGATTGGCCACACGCGATATCGTACTGCTTGAGTTCTCAAATTCAATTCTGTGTCTGATTCTTGCCGGCAAGGTTGGATCGAACATCGCATCAGAGATAGGCACCATGAGGGTGACCGAGCAGATTGACGCCCTCGAGATAATGGGAGTCAACTCGGCACGTTATCTTGTATTGCCCAAAATGATAGGGTTCATCCTTTTCATGCCTGTCCTTGTAGCGTTCTGCATCGGCACCTCTTTCTTCGGCGGTTTTTTAGTTGCCGTGTTCACTGACCTTATCTCCGTGTCCAAGTTTACCTATGGCATACAGGCCTTCTTCAATGAATGGTATGTATGGTATGGATTCATCAAATCGCTGTTCTTCGCTTTTGTCATCTGCTCCGTATCAGCCTTCTGCGGCTACTATGTGAAGGGTGGCGCCCTTGAAGTAGGTAAGGCAAGTACCAATGCGGTAGTGACAAGCAGCATCATGATACTTCTGCTTGACGTTATTCTCACCAAACTTTTGCTACAATGATTGAAGTTCGTGACATCACAAAGTCATTTGATGACAAGACGGTACTGCATGGCGTAAGCGCACGCTTCGAAACCGGCAAGACAAATCTTATCATAGGCCAGAGCGGTTCAGGCAAAACAGTGCTTATAAAATCAATAGTAGGACTGCTGAAGCCCGACTCGGGTGAAATTCTGTATGACGGACGCGACCTGATGCAGATGAACCCGGAACAGACTCAGGCTCTCCGAAAGGAGATAGGTATGCTCTTCCAGGGATCGGCGCTGTTTGACTCGGAAACCGTATTAGGCAACGTCATGTTCCCCCTGATAATGTTCTCCGACATGACGCGCGAGGAGATGCTTGACCGTGCCCACTTCTGTCTGGAGCGAGTGAATCTGAAAGGTGCTGACAAGAAATATCCGTCGGAAATATCCGGAGGTATGCAGAAGCGTGTGGCCATAGCCCGCGCCATAGCTCTCAATCCGAAGTATCTGTTCTGCGACGAGCCTAACTCAGGACTCGACCCGCGCACATCGATTCTTATTGACGAACTTCTGAGCGACATCACACATGAATACAATATAACCACCATCATCAACACCCACGACATGAATTCCGTGATAGGGATTGGTGAGAATATCGTGTTCATCAACAAGGGTCATCGTGAATGGGTTGGCGACAAGGAAGAGATATTCCACACAGCCAACGAAGCCCTGAACGATTTTGTGTTTGCCACCGACCTGTTCCAGAAAGTCAAGGAATATATAGTCAACAACGCACATCCGGCCAAATAAACCGAAGCGAATGCTCTACATAAAATCAGGGCGGCTGAATTTAATCAGCCGCCCCGTTTGTTTCAGACATATTCAGGACCTCAGGTCCGGATAGCATCAATAGTTTTCTTTCTTACGTTCAAAGTATCCCTGCTCCTTGCCACATACGGGGCACTTGCCGGGAGCTGACTTGCCGCGATGGATATATCCGCAGTAGCGGCACTGCCACAGCTCATCGCCATCGGCATCCTTGAATACGGTATCAGTATCAATACGTTCAAGCAGACGTCTGTAACGTTCCTCATGGCCCTTCTCTACCGCAGCCACAAGATTGAAGTGAGATGCTATACGGGGGAAACCTTCCTCTTTTGCCACACGTGCGAACTCGACATACATATCGGCCCACTCTTCATGTTCACCGGCGGCGGCTTCCTCAAGATTACGTCTTGTATCGCCGATAGGTCCTGCCGGATATGAAGCTGTGATTTCAAGCATTCCTTCGTCAAGGAAGCTGAAGAAACTCTTGGCATGGGCATATTCCTGTTCAGCTGTTTCAAGGAATATGGCTGCGATCTGTTCGTAGCCTTCCTTCTGAGCCACTTCTGCAAATATGGTGTATCTGCCGCGAGCCTGTGATTCACCGGCAAATGATTTCAAAAGATTCTTTTCAGTTTGAGTCCCTTTTATACTTCTATTGTCCATAATTATTTTGATTGAATGATTTTTCTCCATAATAACACCGCCGGGCAGCCTATGGTTCAAAAAAAATCGCCACCTCATGACGAGATGGCGACTCTTCAGAAAAATATATCAAAGTTGACGTTAGTCCTCAGTATTCTTCTCTTCGTATTCCTTCAGAAGTTTCTCCTGTACATCACCGGGAACAAGTTCATAGGAAGCAAACTTCATGGAGAATGATGACCGTCCACCGGTTATCGAACTCAGGGCGGTAGAATAGCTTGACATCTCCTTCAAAGGCACTTTAGCTATAATCTTTTCGAAGCCGTTTTCGCTGGACATGCCCATGATTATGGCACGGCGTCCCTGGAGGTCGCTCATTACATCGCCCATCACATCGGCAGGAACCATGACCTCAACATCATATACCGGTTCGAGGATCTTGGGATTGGCATTGCGGAATGCTTCACTGAATGCATTACGGCCGGCCAGACGGAAGGATATTTCGTTTGAGTCAACCGGGTGCATCTTACCGTCATAGATACATACGCGTACATCGCGTGCATATGAACCGGTGAGCGGTCCCTGCTCCATACGGTCCATCAGGCCTTTGACTATGGCAGGTATGAAACGGCTGTCAATAGCGCCGCCTACGATACAATCGCATACCACGAGCTTACCGCCCCATGCCAGAGGTATCTCCTGTGTGTCACGCACCTTCATAACAAATTCCTGATTGCCGAATTTGTAGGATGTGGGAGCGGGCATGCCTTCAGTATAAGGCTCGATGATCAGATGCACCTCACCGAACTGACCTGATCCACCTGACTGCTTCTTGTGACGATAGTCGGCGCGTGAAGCCTTGGTGATGGTTTCACGATACGGAATCTTAGGTTCTTCAAAAATGATGGGGAGCTTATCATTGTTTTCAACACGCCATTTCAATGTACGGAGATGGAATTCACCCTGACCTGAAAGTATAGTCTGCTTAAGCTCCTTTGACTGCTCAACTTCCCATGTCGGATCCTCTTCGTGCATACGGGTCAGAATACCACTGAGCTTCTCAGCATCAGCTTCATTGACCGGACGGATGGCACGCTGATACTTCGGCGCGGGATATTTGATGAAGTCAAATGCATAGTCGCATCCCTTGGCGTCAAGAGTATTACCTGTACGCACATCCTTAAGCTTGACGGTAGCACCGATATCGCCGGCACAGAGCTTGTCGGCAGGAGTCTTTATCTGACCGCACACGCAGAATATCTGAGCCAGACGTTCCTTGCTGCCACGGGTCACATTCTCAAGGTCAACACCGGGAGTCAACGTACCTGACATCACCTTGAAATAGCTTACCTCACCGATATGCGGTTCGACAGTAGTCTTGAACATATACAGGCTGAGGGGGCCATCTGAATCCGGAGCCACTTCCTCGCCTGCGGTATTTACCGGAGCTGGCATATCCTTTACAAAAGGAACCACATTGCCAAGGAACTCCATCATGCGGCGAACACCCATATCTTTTGCGGCGCTCACGCAGAACACGGGGAATATCGAGCGGTCCACAAGTCCCTTGCGGATACCTTCGCGCATCTCATCCTCTGTAAGGTGGCCCTGATCGAAGAATTTCTCCATCAGAGTCTCATCATTCTCAGCTGCGGCCTCGACAAGCTGCTGGTGCAGCTCGCGTGCACGTTCCATTTCCTCTTCGGGAATATCCTCGATGGTAGGTACACCGCCGTCAGGTCCCCAAGAGTATTTCTTCATCAGGAGCACGTCAATCATGGCATTGAAGCCGGCACCTGCATTAATAGGATACTGCACGGTTACAACCTTATTGCCGAATATCTCGCGCACCTGTTCTATTACATTTTCATAGTCGACCTTTTCGCCGTCAAGCTGATTGAGAGCGAAAATCACAGGCTTTTTAAGCTGCTCGGTAGTGCGGAATATGTTCTGGGTGCCCACTTCCACACCATACTGCGAGTTAATTACTATCACACCCGTATCGGTGACATTAAGCGCCGTGATGGCATTGCCTACAAAGTCATCGGCACCCGGGCAGTCTATAACATTAAGCTTCTTGTTCAGAAACTCAGCATAAAATATTGTTGAAAATACTGAATAGCCGTATTCTTTTTCTACCGGAAAATAATCACTTACCGTATTCTTTCCATCTATCGTACCGCGACGTTTTATAACTCCACACTCGTAAAGCATAGCCTCGGCGAGTGTGGTTTTACCTGAGCCCTTGCTACCGAGCAGAGCTATGTTTTTGATTTCATTGGTTTGATAAACTTTCATGCTATCAGATGTTTAATGATGTATATTAATTTTATTTGATGCAACGGACATGCGATACGTTACATGTTCGGGGCGCAAATTATAAAAAAAAGAGCATAAAGTCTGAATCATTTTATATGTTACATAACACGTTTTTCACAATTACCATTTATTTTGTAACTTTGGCATCCGTTTTGCTGTTGTATTCCATATCAACAAAATTCTGACAGCCAATATATGAGTAATAATCATGACAAAATGTTTGGATTCGGACAAATAGACTTATCGGATCGTAAAAACCGGAAGGAACCGGATCTTAATAATTTACCCGTCATTCCTACCCGTGACCTCGTTCTTTTTCCCGGGGTCACATTCCCCATAGCTCTCGGACGCGAGTCGTCAATAGCCACAGCCACAATGTCGGAGCAGTCCGGCATACCGGTGGCCATTGTGTGCCAGCGCTCTCCGGAGACGGAGCGCCCCTCCATACCTGACGATATATTTCAGTATGGAGTTCTGGCCGATGTGGTGAAGATATTCGAAATCCCCGATGCGCCCCGCACGGCAATAGTACGCGCCCGTACTAAGATAAAGGTACTCGGCCCGGGGGAAAATAATATTGAGGGAGCTCCAATCCCGAGCATAATGGCTGAAATTGTCAAGGAGCCTACTCCCCGCAAATCTGATGCGGAATTTGCAGCACTTGCGTCAGCAGTCAAGGACAAGGCCATAAACATGCTGAAGAAAGCCTCTGACGTCCCCTCGGAGCTGACATTCAATATCGACAACTGCCATGCTCCGGTAGAAATCATCAACCTTGTTTCGACATATGCGCCGTTCCATCCCCGAACAAAAATCGAGCTTCTGTCACTGAAGCATCCCAAGGAACGTGGACTCCGTCTGATGTCTGAAATGTCGCGCAGCGAGGAACTGATAGAACTCACGCAGCAGATCCACGAGCAGACACGTGCCAATATGAACGAGCAGCAGAAGGCCGCTTTCCTCCAGCAGCAGATGGAGGTGATACGCCGTGAGCTGTACGGCGACGACGATGACGCCACACAGCTCAGAGCCCGCGCTGAGAAAATAGGATTCCCCGAAGAGGTCCGTCAGACATTCGAGCGTGAGGTTGACAAACTGTCGCGCCTTAACCCGCAGAGCCCCGACTACTCAATACAGTTCTCCTATCTTGACCTACTGCTTTCACTTCCATGGAACAAGATTGATCCTCTCAGCACCAATCTGTTGGAAGCCGAGGATATACTCAACGAGGACCATTACGGGCTGGAAAAAGTCAAGGAACGTGTACTCGAACAGCTTGCCGTGATGATGAACACCCCTGACGGACGTTCACCTATAATATGTCTGGTAGGCGCCCCCGGTGTAGGAAAGACATCGCTCGGCAAGTCAATAGCAAAAGCGCTCGGCAGAAAATACCAGAGGGTGTCGCTCGGCGGCCTGCATGACGAATCGGAGATCAGAGGTCACCGTCGCACATATATAGGTGCAATGCCCGGACGTATCATCGACGCCATGCGACGTGCCGGCAGCTCAAACCCGGTGCTGCTTCTTGATGAAATCGATAAGATAAGCACGGATATAAAAGGCGACCCTTCGGCTGCCCTGCTCGAAGTGCTCGATCCTGAGCAGAACGCCAAATTCCATGACAACTATGTGGATGTTGACTATGACCTGTCCAATGTGATGTTCATCGCCACAGCCAACACTCTTTCCACCATACAGCAGCCGCTGCTTGACCGCATGGAGATTATCGAACTCTCCGGTTATCTGCCCGAGGAGAAAATTGAGATTGCACGACGCCACCTTATTCCCCGCAAGCTGAAAGAAAACGAGTTTGCGCAGGATGACCTTGCTCTGTCCGAGGAGGCTATCCGACAGATAATAGAGGGCTACACCTCTGAAAGCGGAGTACGCCAGCTTGAAAAACGCGTAGCCGCAGTAGTGCGCAAAACCGTTCTGAAGAAGGTGCGTGGAGAAGAGTTTCCCCCACTTGTCACCCCTGAATACCTGAAAGAATATCTCGGTGTAAAGCCATATATACGCGACCGCTACGAAGGCAACGACTTCCCGGGCGTGGTGACCGGCCTTGCCTGGACTGCTGTAGGCGGTGAGATACTGTTTGTAGAGTCATCACTGTCACGCGGGAAGGGTGAGAAGCTGACACTTACCGGCAATCTTGGCGATGTAATGAAGGAATCAGCCGTAATAGCGCTTCAATATATAAAGACTAATGCCCCGGAACTGGGCATTGATCCTGAGATATTCGACAGCCATACACTTCATATACATGTACCGGAGGGGGCCATACCAAAGGATGGACCTTCAGCCGGCATTACAATGGCCACATCCATAGCATCTGCAGTGACGCGCCGCAAGGTACGCGAACGGCTTGCCATGACCGGAGAAATCACACTGCGCGGCAAGGTGCTTCCTGTAGGAGGCATAAAGGAGAAGATACTGGCCGCCAAGCGTGCCGGAATCGATACAATAATCATCTCCGAAGCCAACCGCAAGGATATTGAGGAAATTCCTCAGAAATATCTTGAAGGACTGGAATTCATATATGTGAATACAGTCATGCAAGTGCTTGAAAACGCGCTACTTGACGAAAAAGCATAAAATAATTACGGAATTATTTCCATAATCGAATTAAATAACGTTAATTTGCAAGCATATACAAAACCTGATAATAAACAGAATCATGGAATCTCGTAAGCTTAAAATCAGAGATCTTACTATGCGTGACGGACAGCAGTCACTGTTTGCCACCCGCATGAGTCAGAGTACAATTGACCGTCTTCTCCCCTATTATGAGAACGCCGGCTTTTATATAATGGAAGTATGGGGCGGTGCCGTCCCTGATTCAGTGATGCGTTATCTGGACGAATCGCCCTGGAACCGCCTGCGCAAGGCAAGCGAAGCCATGAAGGGCCGTTCACTCCTCTCAGCGCTTTCACGTGGCCGCAACCTGTTCGGCTATGTTCCTTATCCCGACTCTGTGCTCGAAGGCTTCTATAAGGAGGCTATCCAGAACGGACTTAACGTGATGCGTATATTTGACGCGCTCAATGATATTGACAACGTCAAGGAATCTATCCGTCTTATCAATGAACTTGGCGGAATAGCTGACGGTGCTGTGTGCTACACCGTTGATCCCAAGAGTGAAGCACCGGCAGAACCCAAAGGATTCGGCGCGAAGCTGAAGTCATTGTTCGGTTCACGCCCTGCAGAACCTGAAAAGATATTCACTGACGAATATTTCGTTGAAAAGGCCAAAGCAATGGAAGCCCTTGGTGCCAAGATCATCACACTGAAAGATATGGCCGGCCTGGTAAATCCGCTACGCGCAGCCTCTATCATCTCGAAGCTGAAAGCCTCTGTTAAAGTACCCGTTGACTTCCATACCCACTGTACCCCCGGCTATGGTCTTGCATCGTCAGTAATGGCAATGCTGCATGGTGTTGACATTCTTGATACCAATATCTGGTGGTTCGGCGGAGGTTCTGCGGCACCTGCCATAGAGCTTATCTACATATTTGCCAACCGTATGGGCATAGAGGTTGACGTCAACATGGAAGCCGTAGGCCAGATCCGCAACGAGCTCCTCGGCGCACGCAAGGAACTTGCCGAATTTGACCTTGTAGGTGAAATGCCCATTCCGTTTGACCCGATCAATGATACCCTCCCTGCTGAAGTATCAGCACACTTTGACCAGGCCATAGCATGTGCCCGTGCAAATGACGAAGAGGGTCTGCTCGAACACTGTCACGCCATTGAACAGTACTTCCGCTTCCCGAAGCCCAATGAACTCGTGAAAAACGCCGAGGTTCCCGGAGGTATGTACTCCAATATGGTGGCTCAGCTCAAGGCTCTTCAGGCATCGGATCTGCTTGACGACGCAATGAAACTGATTCCCAAGGTTCGCCGCGATGCCGGTTTGGTACCCCTTGTAACACCCACAAGCCAGATTGTAGGCAGTCAGGCCGTGAGCCTTGCACTTGACCGCAAGAAAGGCAACCCGGATTACACCACACGCTCCAATCAGTTCATATCCCTGATCAAAGGTGAGTACGGACATACCCCCGTGGCTATCGACCCCGAATTCCGCCAGCAGATCACAGGCAGCCCTGAAGAGAAACCGTATGACGTGACAAAATATACCAAGCCTGAAAACCCCGTGGTACCGGAACTTGGCAATGTCAAGCTCGCGTCAAACAACGAAGAGTATCTTCTTCTTGAACTTCTGCCTAACGTGGCCAACGGATTCCTCCGTCGCCGCCGTACAGAGGAGTATCAGGCATCTGAAGCCGCGCGCCAGGCTGCCGCAGCTCCGGTAGTGGAAGAAAAGCCCGTAGATAATGAACCTATCACCGGCGAACTCGTATCAGCACCTATGGGTGGCCGCGTGATTGAGGTCAATGTAGCACCCGGACAGGCAGTCAAAGCCGGACAGGTACTTCTCGTCTACGAAGCAATGAAGATGGAGAATGACGTGACATGTGAAAAGGATGCCACCGTTAAGCGTGTATTTGTCAAAGAGGGCGATGTTGTGGGAACTGATGCTCCCCTGATTGAATTCGCTGATTAAAAAACGGCTGAAATCTTTGCATAATCCCCGGATTATGCCTATATTTGCAGGCCATTACATAAAAACGCCTTACCAGCGATGTTTTATAACTCTTTGGAAATCATAAATAATAAATAAAAATGAAGAAAGATATCCATCCGTCTACTTATCGTGAAGTAGCATTCAAAGATATGTCGAACGACGAGGTTTTCATCACCCGTTCAACAGTGGCATCAAAAGAAACCATCGAACTGGATGGCGTTACCTATCCGCTCGTAAAGCTTGAAATCACAAGCTCTTCACACCCCTTCTTCACCGGCAAGCAGAAGCTCGTCGATACAGCAGGTCGTGTGGACAAGTTCATGAGCCGTTATGGCAACCGCAAGAAAAAGTAAGCGCGAAAGTAAGTAAAGCTAACCGCTACATAATAGGCATCCCGGACCTCGCTGACGAAGTCCGGGATGCCGCTTAATTAGCGGGTCTTTAATATCCATGGAGCCTGAAGTATCAATAGAACATGTATCAAAAGCCACCTGCCGTTTCACTACCGGGGGTGAGATATTCTCGTCAGTAAAATGCGGGATATTTATCTGCATGGCCGGATGCGTGACCCTTGGCAATGGCGATACGACTTATACGCTGACGCCGGGTTCGCTATTCATCTACACCGTGGCGAATTTTGTCACGATTGTGGATATCAGCGAAGATTCCGAAGGCATAATCATAGACACCGACATTGAGTACCTGCTTGGTATAGTAGGATCGATAATGGACGTGCCCTCAATTCTGCATATAAGGCACAATCCCTTGATAAAGCTGGAAGAAAACAGCTTTCACCATATCATAAACCAGGCCAACGAACTGCAGGGGCTTATCCACTCAATAGCCCGAAACGGAGACAATGATATCACCGTCCGTATTGACAGGCAGATAATGCACGCCGGCTCAACGCGCCTCACTCTAACTATCCTGAAAGAATACTTCGCATGCCATCCGCCGTGTCATTCTACAGTCAACCGCAGCCACAGGATATATCAGGAATTCATGGTGCTTCTGTTCAAAGAATACAGCCGGCACCGCGATATAAAGTTCTACGCCGGCATGCAGAACCTTAGTCCGCGCCATTTCTCCACGGTCATAAAACAGGCTTCCGGCATAAGTCCCTCAGCCATTATTGACCAAGTTATTATATCGGAAGCCCGTAAAATGTTATCCTCAGGAAAAATGACGGTCAAGGAAGTGGCTGTAGCACTCAATTTCCCCTCGCAGTCATTTTTCGGCAAATACTTCAAGAAGCATACCGGAATCTCTCCATCAGAGTTCCGTTCAAGCCTCTATCCCGTCACGCTGTAGCATTGCGGTGATATCGGCATCACGGCCACGGAACCGGCGGTAAAGCTCCGCAGGGTTCTCCGAGCCGCCCTTCATCAGTATATTGCGTCGGAACGAACCGGCACATTCACGATTGAATATTCCCTCCTCCACAAACTTTCCGAAAGCATCCGCATCAAGCACCTCCGCCCACTTATAGCTATAATAGCCTGCGGCATATCCGCCGCTGAATATGTGGCCGAACTGAGGTGAAATCATCGAGCCATCCACCGGCTCAAACATAGCCACACTCGCCGTAGCATCTCGCTCGAACTTCTCCACGTCATCAACAGCATCACCCGGACGTAGAGAATGCCATGCCATATCAAGATAGCCAAACGACAGCTGACGCAGGCATGCATAGGCCGCGCCAAAACGCATTGAAGCCACTATCTTCTCTATCTCACTGTCGGGCAGCGGCTCGCCTGTCTTGTAATGCCGTGCGAAGCTATCAAGGAATTCCCTGCGGGTCAGGAAATTTTCATTAAACTGCGACGGGAGCTCCACAAAGTCACGATATACGTTTGTACCTGACAGTGTAGCATATTTCGTAGATGAAAGCAAGCCGTGAAGAGCATGCCCGAATTCATGCAGGAATGTCTGCACTTCATACGGAGTCAACAGCGACGGACGGTTTTCAGTAGGCTTGGTGAAATTCATCACAATTGACACGTGCGGACGGCTGTCGCTTCCATCCGCCTCAGCCCACTGCTCCTTGAACTCCGTCATCCACGCTCCGGGACGCTTTGTATCTCTCGGGAAGAAATCAGTGTATATGACACCTAAATAGGTGCCATCAGCATCATTGACTTCAAATGCCTTCACATCATCATGATAAACCTGTATATCGGTACGACGCTTGAATGTGAGTCCATACAGACGGCTGGCCAGTCCGAACACACCATCTATCGTACGGTTTAGCTCAAAATATGGCCGAAGCGCCTCCTCATCGTAGCTATAGCGGCTCTCCTTAAGCTTGTTGGCATAGTAGCTGTAATCCCACGGCATCAACTTGGCAGGAGCATCGGGCAAAGAGGCCACAAACGAAGCTAACTCCTCAAACTCACGGACCTGTGCCGGCTTATATGCCTTGCGCAGACGGTCAAGAAGACTATACACATTTTCAGGCGTGGACGCCATAGTACGCTGAAGCACATAATGGGCATACGTAGGGAATCCCAGCAACCGGGCAAGCTCGGCACGTTTTGCCACAATGTCACGGACTATGTCAAGATTAGAGAACTGCCCCTGACGGTTGCGTCCGGTGTACAGGCGATAGAACCGCTCACGCAAGTCCCTGCGCGAGCTGAACTTCATGAACGATACGTAGGTAGGCTGAGCCAGCGTAAACAGATACTCTCCGTCACGGTTTTTGGCGCGGGCTGCCTCAGCAGCCTCGTCAACGGTATTTTCAGGCAACCCATCGATATCATCAGCTGTCAGCCATATCTCGTAAGTGTTCAATTCACGTACCACATTCTGACCGAACTTATTTGTAAGGTCGCTTAATTCCGCGGTCAGCTTCCTGTAAGTTTCGCGGTCGTCCCCTTCCAGAAGCGCACCATGACGTGCAAATGAATCGAAGGTACGCTGCAGAAGCATGCTGTCCTCCGCATCCATCTCCATGCTGTCACGGCGGTCATATACAGCCTTCACCCTATGCCATAGAGCTTCGTTGAGAGTCATCCATGAAGAGTACTCGCTCAGCAACGGCATCACCTTATCGGATATTCCCATAAGCTCCTCATCGGACAAAGCCGACAGAAGCGGGAAGAACAAGTTCAACGCACGGTCCAGATCGCGTCCGGAGCGAGCCAAGGCCACGATAGTATTATTGAAATCAGCCTCTTCAGGATTCGAGCAAATTTCGTCAATCTCCTTGCGGGCCAACTCAATGCCACGCTCTATGGCGGGCATGATATGTTCATGCTTTATCTCCGCGAATGGAATAGTGGAAAGCGGAGTAGCATAGTCATTATATAATGGATTAGTCATATAGAGTCTTGTTTACAGTGTCAAGCACAATTGCTGTCATAAGCGGGTCAATTCCTGCAGCGGCAAGATATGAAGCATCGTCATGCATGTGGCGCGCAAATCGGTCCATGTCACGATTCATCTTGTCAAGCGCCTTGGAATAATGGTCCACAGCATCGCGGAACCGGTTCATGCCCATGAAAAGATGGCCCATATTCAGCCAATCGGATGCCGAGCGGTCAGCCTCATCAATACGTCCGTAGTACGAAAGCGACTTATCGTAATCAGCTGAAAGGAAGCAGCACCATGCTATAGGACGCGAAGTCCGGTCAGCCGCTCCTTTGATATATTCCACCTTATAATAATGGCGGAGCGCCTCGGAGTAGTTGCCCAATTCCATTTCACAGTGACCGATATTCATGGTCACATTCAAGTCGTCAGGCTGACGTTCGGCCACCTGCTTGAAGTAGCGCAGAGCCTCATCAGAGTGTCCGGTCATTTTAGAACATACGGCAATCCGCTTCAGCAACCATGTGCTTGATGGATTGATCAGCTCACCCTTACGGTACATGTCAAGCGCTCCGGCAATATCGCCAAGCTTCTGAAGGCAGTACCCGGCCTTCTGATACAGACTGTCGTCGAGCGGCGAGTCCTCTATCATACGCCTGTAGACGTTGAGCGCCTCGCTGAAATAACCATGACGGAAATAAAATTCTGACACAGCTGCAAGCATATCAGCATCTGAAAGCGCTTTGGAAAGCAACTTTATCTCCACAAGATTGATCGGCGCGGCAAAAGGATTATAGAACTCCCCTTTTCGCCGGAATAGGTTGTAGAACCGATACAAATCCTTGACATATAGGTCAATTTCCCGGTCACGGGCTTCATTGCCGGTATGTCCTGACGACATATTCTCAAATTCACGCGCATGTCCGGCCAACTGACCGAGCAACATGTTGCGCTGAGCATCGGGTACGCGTTCAAGCGACAGAGCCATGGAATACTTATCGCCGTCACAAAGCATCGGCGACACATTGACAAGCGACAGATAGTCAATTGCTCCCTTACCGGTTATGCTGTCAAGAACCGTGGCATCGGTATGATAGGGCAAAAACCAATTGGCTATATCATTAAAGAACGGAAACGACTTCAGGTGGGAGAATGTGCTCATCAGCACATCAGCACCCTCCGTCTGCATTTCGGTCAGTTTTTTGAGTTCATCCTCAATGCCCGATTTTTTCATCAGCTCCTCCCATTCGGGATTAGCCTCAATACCGGCAAGATCCTCGGGATTCTCAATATCGGCAAGTTTGCCGATGTCATTGCGGAGCTTCATCATGCGCGGTATCACTTCATCGTTCATGGTGCGGGTGACACGCTCAGTGTCGCGTGCACGGATAAACTGCATGAACACCGTACGCACATCGCGCTCCCAATCACGGCTGTCGGCCACAGCCTCCAGACGTGCCTGCAACTTTGACGGGATAGCAGTGTCGCGCCATTTCCACAGAGCAAGCAGCAAACCGCATATGGCTCTTACATCTATCCCATCGGCACAGTTTTCATAAACATCTGCCAACAGAGCAATCCGGCGCGCATCAAAATATTCCAGCGCACCAAGCGAAAGTGCTGATACGAACTGCTTACGTGCATATACAGGCATCGAACCATCTCGCATAAATGCGTCCAGAGCGTCACAGTCATGCCTCGATAATGGAGAAGAGACCCAGATACGCGAAAAAATCCGCATGGCCAGCGCCTCCAGACGGCTACGCATTGCAGCCGAGGTAGTACCGCCGGTGAATACACTCATGCTATGCTCGTTATACAGCGCTGAGTATTGCGTCAGCATGTCAGGAAGCGAGTCCGATGTCTGCGACCGTTCATAGCGAAGCGTGTTAAAATACAATGTGGACGACAGTTCAGCCTCCTTTTCACGCATCACATTGTCGCAAATACGCCGTATATCGGCGTCTATCTTGTCAAGCATATCAGCCCTTGACGGATCAGGCACACCGTCAAGGGCATAATCGGCAAGCATACGGTAGGTGGAGCCTACATGCTCCACCTCCATTCTTATTTCCCAACTTGCGCCCGAAGCCTCGGCCATCGACTTAAGTTCAATCAGAGCTACTGAATAACGACGTTCAGCCAGAGCAGTCTCTATACGGGCCTGTATGGATTTCAATTGTTTGGGGGTCATATATATTGTCAGCTTTTGCGTAATAGTAACAGGGTGTCAGACACCCCTATAAGTTATAACAAATATCATGCCACAAACGCCGACATCCCGTGTGGGAAACGAATCATTTTTCGCTGTCCACACATGCACGGGCCTTTATCACAGGCTTGACAAGCGCCACAGCGGCCACATGCGCAGGGTGTGCCGAATAAGCGGCTACATCGGCCATGCTATCGGCACATGCCACCAATACAAGGTCGTAATCCTCTGCCGGATTAATGTTTACCCCTACCTCGATACTGCGTAGCTGAGGTATGACGGCCGGAAGTTCAAGCAACGCTTTGCGAAACTTATCAGCGGCAGCGGCACGCTCCTGGGCTGTGCCGTCAAATCGGAACATAACGGTATGCTGAATCATGATGCTATCTGTTTTTGAATTGACACCCATTTATTTATAAAGACGTTCACGGGCTTCTGCCACACGTGAATCCGTGATATAATCATCGTAGTCCATCATCTTGTCAATGATACCACCGGGGGTAAGCTCAATGATACGGTTGCACACGGTCTGTATGAATTCATGGTCATGCGAGGCCAGAAGTATGCATCCCTTGAATCCTTGCAGCGTATTGTTGAATGCCTGGATTGATTCGAGGTCAAGATGATTGGTGGGTGAATCAAGGATAAGGGTGTTGGCACCCGGAAGCATCATGCGCGATATCATGCAACGCATTTTCTCACCACCGCTCAGCACTGATGCTTTCTTAAGCACATCCTCACCGGAGAACAGCATCTTTCCAAGGAATCCTTTCAGATATATCTCACTTGAATCGTCGCTGAACTGACATAGCCAGTCGACAAGATTCATGTCCGTGCGGAAAAATGCAGCGTTGTCAAACGGCAGATACGCCGTGGTGATTGTCTGCCCCCAGTCATATGTGCCTTCGTCGGCCTTACGGTTGCCGTTTATAATCTCGAACAGAGCAGTCATCGCACGCGGGTCACGGCTGAGGAAAGCCACCTTGTCGCCCTTCTCTATCTGGAAGTTAACATCACGGAACAACACCTCTCCGCTACCGGGCACCGACGCAGCGAGCCCGTGTACTTCAAGAATCTTGTTGCCCGGTTCGCGCTGCGGATTGAATATAATACCGGGATAGCGGCGCGATGAAGGCTGAATCTCCTCGACATTAAGCTTCTCAAGCATCTTCTTTCGGCTTGTGGTCTGCTTTGATTTGGCCACATTGGCACTGAAGCGCTGAATGAATTCCAGAAGTTCCTTACGCTTTTCCTCGGCCTTCTTGTTCTGCTGCTGCTGCTGACGCAGGGCAAGCTGACTCGACTGATACCAGTAGCTGTAGTTGCCGGCAAAGAGCGATACTTTGTTATAATCAATGTCAAGCGTATGCGTCGACACAGCGTCAAGGAAGTGACGGTCATGCGATACGACAAGCACAGTATTTTCGAAATTTGAGAGATAGTTTTCAAGCCATGCCACGGTGTCAAGGTCAAGGTCGTTGGTAGGCTCGTCAAGCAGCAGATTGTCCGGATTTCCGAAAAGAGCTTTTGCAAGAAGCACGCGCACTTTCTCACTACCGCTCAATTCCTTCATGAGCATATAGTGGCGGTCCTCCTTCACTCCGAGTCCGCTCAGCAGCGCAGCAGCATCGCTCTCGGCATTCCAGCCTTCGAGTTCGGCGAAACGCTCCTCAAGTTCGGATGCACGGATTCCGTCGGCGTCGGTAAAATCCTCCTTTGCATAGATGGCATCCTTCTCCTTCATGATATCCCAGAGTACAGTGTGTCCCTGCAGGACTGTATCCATAACGGTACATTCATCAAATTTGAAGTGGTCCTGCTCAAGCACGCTCATACGCTCGCCCGGCCCCTGGGTAACATTACCATGGGTGGGGGAAATCTGTCCGCTCAGTATTTTCATGAGAGTTGACTTACCGGCTCCATTGGCACCTATTATTCCGTAACAGTTGCCGGGGGTGAATTTCATGTTCACATCCTGAAACAGGACCCGCTTGCCAAACTGCATTGTAAGATTGTTGACTGCTATCATATTACTTATATAATCTTTTTTTACGCTTACTATTATGTTTTAAGGGCACAAATTTACTCATTTTTTTTGTGTTTTGAGCATCTGTTTTGCACTGTTGTGGATTATCACTAATTTTGCACTATGCAAACAAAAGATTCAGCCAAGACTATGCAGCAATTTGACAAGGCTCTTGCCGATTGCCGCAAAATATTTGCCGACAAGCTGGCCGACTACGGCCCATCATGGCGCATACTGCGTCCGAGTTCACTTACTGACCAGATATTCATCAAGGCAAAACGCATACGCACATTGGAAACCACCGGCGAAGCCATGATTGACGAAGGCATTGCCGCCGAATATCCCGGAATAGTCAATTACGGCATAATGGGGCTTATCCAACTCGAACTCCCCTACGCCGACACCGCCGACATCACCGCCGAGGAAGCCCTGAATCTATATGACCGCTATGCCGCCATGACACGCAGCCTGCTTGAAGCCAAGAATCACGACTACGGCGAGGCATGGCGTGACATGCGCGTGACATCGTACACAGATTTTATCCTTACAAAAATCGACCGCATCAAGGAGATTGAAAACAACAGCGGCGTGACACACGTGTCCGAAGGTATAGGGTCAAACTATATGGACATCATCAACTATGCCATGTTCGGCATGATAAAGCTGGCGGAATGAAAGCTTCGACTTTTGGCCTGTTCGGAACCGGAGCACACCCTACCGTGCGTAAATGGGCAGTATGGCTTCTGCGTCTGTCCATAGGATCCCTGTTCATAGCCTCCGGATTTGCCAAGACAATTGACATATGGGGATTCGTATTCAAGATTGAGGAATACCTCTCCGTATGGGAGATGCCCGAACCACGCTCGCTGGTACTGACCGTAGCTATCGCTCTTGCCGGAGCGGAACTTGTGCTTGGACTGATGCTTGCCACCGGCTCATACCGTCGATGCGCCGTATGGCTTATGATAGCATTCATGACTGTCATGCTCCCGTTGACAGCCTATATATGGATAAAGAATCCGGTAAGCGACTGTGGCTGCTTCGGCGACATGATTATCTTATCCAACAGCGCCACCTTCTGGAAAAACGTACTTATCACCGCCGGATTACTGTATCTCGCGTTGACCAACGATAAGGTCAAGGGACTGTATCACGCATATTCACAATGGATTCTCGCTGTAGGAGCGGCGCTTTATGCCGGAGCTCTGTCACTTACAGGCTACTCCATACAGCCTCTGCTTGATTTCCGTTCATTCCCTGTAGGCATACCTGTCATTACCGACTCCGATGACGATGAAGAGGATGACACCTTCGAATTCATATATGAGAAAGAGGGGCATGAACAGACTTTTACCGCCGATGCGCTGCCTGACAGCACATGGACATTCGTCGACCGCCGGCGTCTGTCGGGCCACGACTCTGACCGTACGGAGCTTGTGGTATACGATGAATCCGGCGAAAACGTCACTGACGAAGCCATAGCCACAGAAGGAAGCCAAATTATCATAGTGGTGCCGCAAGGCGAACGCGCCGACGTGTCATATACATATCTCATCAACGAGCTGCAGCGCACCATAGAGCAGCAAGGCGGGTCCCTGATAGAACTTGCATCCTTTAGCTCTGACGATGAAATGTCAGCATGGAAAGATCTGTCGATGGCCACATACCCCATATATTCAGCCGAATCAACGGTGCTTAAAGAGCTGTCACGCGGTGACATGTCAGCCGTAATGCTCGTGGACGGGCATATCAGGTGGAAACGCACGCTCGGCTCTATCGACACTGAACAGGTGGCATTCCGTAGCGGACAACAGGCTCCCGATCTCAGCCGGCTGCTGAACCTGCCGCTCCACAAATGGCTGCTCTACCTTACCCTCGGACTTGCCGGACTGTATATAATAGTCTACGCTATTGACCGAAGCACCCTTCTGATAAAGCTCATTGAGAAAAAAAGAGCACTCAAACAGAAGCATAAAGACAAAAAATAAGTAACTTTGCAACATAACTTTTTAATCTTGATAAAATGAGAAAGAATATTGTAGCAGGCAACTGGAAAATGAACACAACCGTGCCCGAAGGTGTAACCCTGGCCAAGGAAGTGAATGAGAAGTTAGCTGCCATCACCCCCAAGTGCGATGTAATCATCTGCGTACCCTTCACTCACCTCTGCCCCGTGAATGAAGTGATCAACAGCGAAAAGCTCGGCCTCGGCGCTGAAAACTGCGCTGACCATGCAAAAGGAGCCTACACAGGTGAAGTATCAGCCGCTATGGTAGCCTCAACCGGTGCTACATACGTAATACTCGGCCACTCAGAACGTCGCCAGTACTATGGAGAGACTTCCGAAACTCTGAAAGAAAAGGTAGCCCTCGCTTTTGAAAATGGCCTTACCCCCATCTTCTGCATCGGCGAAGTTCTTGAAGAACGTGAGAACGGCACTGCATTTGACGTTGTCAAGAAGCAGATTGTTGACGCTCTGTTCCACCTTTCAGCTGAAGACTTCTCTAAAATCATCCTCGCTTACGAACCCGTGTGGGCTATCGGTACAGGCAAGACCGCTACTGACGACCAGGCTGAAGAGATGCACGCATTCATCCGCGGTGTCATCGCTGAAAAATATGGTCAGGAAGTGGCTGACAACACCTCAATCCTTTACGGCGGCAGCTGCAAGCCCGGAAATGCCAAAGCCCTCTTTGCCAAGCCCAATGTTGACGGCGGCCTGATTGGCGGTGCTGCACTTGACGCTGAATCATTCATGGGTATCGTTACCGCATTCTGATATCGGACACCGAACTGATTGTTCAACAAATATTTTTAGGCTACAAAAATATAATTTTGTATTTTTGTAGCCTAAACTGTTATTATGAGCAAACGTATCAATCTATTTTTGGCCCTATTTATCTTATCGCTCGGCATAACATGCCGTGCTGAAAAGGCCGAAACAGAGCATCCGGATATCATAGAGCATATCACGGCCGACAGTATCCATGTCATAATCCAGGACGAGGAAGTGGCACGGCTGCTTGAATATGCCGAACCTACCAAAAACGAGCCTAAGAAAAATGACAATATAGGCTATCGTGTGCAAGTATTTTCTGACAATAACGCACGTACAGCCCGAAATGAAGCACGTTCGAAACAGCGCAGTGTGGGCAACCGCTTCCCCCAGTACCGCACGTATGTGACATACTCGGCTCCATATTGGCGTCTGAAAGTCGGCGATTTCCGCACACAGGCTGAAGCCAACACTGCCGCCACAGCCATACGCCGTGCATTCCCCGGATTCGCATCCGAAATCCGTGTGGTACGTGACCGCGTCAATATCAGCAAGACGCAGCAGCAATAAGCCTGCATGATTAATCATCATCATGGATGAATCAACGCCTCCGCTCCTCACACATATAACTACAACTCACTAAAAATGACATATGAAGAGAAGGTCGGGGAAATAGCCCGGCACTATCGAGCTATTATAGAACTGATAGGTGAAGACCCCGAACGCGAAGGCCTGCTAAAAACTCCGATGCGCGCGGCAAAAGCACTGCTTTACGCCACATCGGGCTACGAACGTTCGAGCGATGAAATTATCAACAACGCTGTATTCACATCTCCCGGCAGCGGACTGATTGTGGTGCGCGACATTGAGTTCTATTCTCTGTGCGAGCATCATATCCTCCCGTTCTTCGGACATATGTCAATAGGTTACGTCCCCGGTGAAAAAATCATAGGACTCAGCAAACTGGCCCGGATGGTCGATATGTTTGCCCGGCGCCTGCAGGTGCAAGAGCGGTTGGTCCACGAAGTGTGTCAGGAACTCTATAAAGCCTTAGACTGCAAGGGAGTGATAGTCCGCTGTGAAGCACGCCATCTGTGCATGCAGATGCGCGGTGTGGAGAAGCAGGACACCTCCACTATATCAGTGGCCGCCACCGGAGTGATGTCGACCGATGCAATGCTTCGTTCTGAATTCTTCGAGGCTATCCGCAGCAACAAGTCCTGATTCACAGACTCAGGATATCCCCGGCCTGATTTCATCAATACTGACAAGCTTGCTGACTATAGCATAGATAGTGAGGCCGGCCACGGAATGGATCTGTAATTTCGATGCTATGTTACGGCGGTGAGTCATCACGGTATTGACCGATACATTCATATCCGCAGCAATCTCCTTATTAGCTCTGCCACGTACCACACCAATCAGCACCTCGCGCTCACGCGGAGTGAGCTGTTCGTTGGCTTTATCATCGTCGGATGGTTCGGATGCCACCTTCACTATAGCTCTTTCCACCGCCTCCGTAGAGTCATACGCTGTCATCACAAGGTCAAAACATTTTGCCACCTCCGACGGTAGCGCAAGTGCCGTCACCCCTATCAACACAGCATTATCGGAAAGCATGGAACGGAAATCACCGTAGGATAGCGCGGTGAATGGATCGGCTATCACCACCTGTGGCCTGAGCCGTTCAACATTTTCAGCGAACATCCCCGGTTCGATGATATGGTAACTTACATTTGTAAGAGATGTTTCTGTAAGCGCTGTTCTCATCCCAAGCGCCATCAGGCGCGAGCGCAGTGTTATGACCACCGTCACATGCTTCATTGGTCAGTTATCTTTTTTTGGTGCCTTTAATCTTTCGTTCAAGCCTCTCGGCCCCGGGCACAAGCACATGATTCTCAATGTCACGATGTGTGTCGAGGTCCTCCTCGCAGTTATAAATATCCACCAGCACATCATACATCCTGTCAGGTACCGATGTGGTATAGAACCGGAGAATCAGACTTTTCAAGTCAGCCAGTTTCTCGCCCATTTCATCATGATGCTTACTGAAAGTATCTATCCGGAATCCGGAATCCGGCACATTATCGGCAAGAGAGCGTACGTATGGAAATACAGTGACATCCTCATATTCGAAATGCTTGCGAACTTCATTGACATAACTGTCAAAGAATCCCACAATGGCCGGATTGATGTCCGAGTGAGCCTCATCAAGAGCATTCAACAGATTTGCCCGTATGTGCGGAAATTTATAACCAAGAAAATATGTATGGGATTTCTGCAGGAAGTCAACCACCCCGCAAAGAGCCTTACCGGACAGTTCCTCCTCGGATAGCTGTCCGGTAAGTATGAAGTTGACCACAAGGATAAACAAGCCTGCATCAATTCCCGCTTCCTCACACACCTCAGCAATGGTCTTCCCATAAAAGCCAAGCGGTATTGAGAAACGGCTCAGTACCGGCAGTATATTATAATTGGCCTCTACAAGGTCAGTCACGGAGTCGGTTACTGAAAATCGGCGTATATTCCTGTGGTTCATAGTAATTACAATAGCAGTATATGTGTATTTATTCTACGTTCGGTGTTGTTTATTATTCTGCAGCATCAGCTTTTTCAGCAGCTTCGGCAGCTTCGTCCTCAGCTATTTCGTCATCCTTGAATTTCTCAACACCGGCAGCAATAAGCTGATTGTACCAGGCGTACACCTTGCGGATATCGTTGGTATATACACGGTCGTCATCAAATTCGGGAAGCACCTTGCGGAATGCCTCGCGCACTTCCTGGTCAGTCATGGCCTTTACATCCACACTCTTGCCCTGCTCCTGTTCTTTGATTGACTCAAACACGTCATACAAGGGCACATCACCTTCATTTGTATATATGGAGATATCGCCAAGCGAAACCACCTTATCATGTGAATACGCAGGTGTACGCTTACCAGTAGTAAGCGACTCGACGATAAGCATATTCTTGCCCTGATTAACAAGACGGTAAAGTCCGGGACGGCCGGCGATGGAAAGTATTCTCTTTATCATTTTGGTTTTTATTTGAGTTATAGTGTTGCAAAAATAATTATTTTTATCGATTCGGCAATTGACAGATTGAGTAATTTATTCGTATCTTTGGGTTCATACAAAACACTCACGCTTTACAAACGTCAATTAAATTTGCGTTTGTAGCTTACTTATTAGTAACTTTGCATCTGCTATGTTCGCACTATACCTAAAAGATATGTTACAGCTTGTCCTCTCGCCCACCCACGGATGGGAGGATATATCCTACGACCGTCCTGAACCACGCAAACTTCTGTTGTCAGGATTCATTCCGTGGATAATTCTGACGGCGCTTACATATCTGCTGCAGGGCATATATGACAGCACCATCACACCGCTTAATCTTGTTTTGGGCGTGATAGTGACATTTGTACGATACTTCATCACCTATTTTCTGGCAGTTTTTCTGTTTTCGCTTTTCATGCCACGCCTGAGCGGATTCCGCACCGTGGAGAAGCACTCACAGATATTCATAATGTTCAGCCTCGGGTTGCTTGCCTTGATGACGCTTGTCAAGAACTGTATGCCTATTGACCTGGCTATCCTGAACTTTTTCCCCCTCTATATCATTCTGATCATGTGGCGTGGAGCGCGATATATGAAAGTGACGCCTCCGGCCCTGACACCATTCGTGGCACTGAACGTATTTACCATAATAGTCCCGCCGATGGTGCTGTATATGTTTTTCAATCTGATAATACCCTGACAATGAAATTTTCCGAAGTCAATATACGAAACAAACGAGCTAACTTTGACTACGCCATATCCGAAACATTCACGGCAGGCATAGAGCTTACCGGGACAGAGATTAAATCAATACGTCTTGGAAAAGCGAGCCTTGTGGATACTTTCTGTTATGTTGCTGACGGACAGGTGTGGATTAAAAACATGTATATAGCCGAGTACTTCTACGGCACATATAATAACCACAAGGCCCGCCGCGACCGTCGCCTTCTCCTCAACAAAAAGGAGATAGCCAAGCTGGCCAAATGCGGCAAAGAGACCGGCTTCACAATCGTTCCGCTGAAAGTGTTTATCAACGACCGCGGACTTGCCAAAATGGTGATAGGCATAGGTCGTGGTAAGAAAGAATACGACAAGCGCCAGAGCATACGCGAGCGTGAGGATAAGCGCGCCATGGCCCGCATGTTTGAAAAATAAAACTCAGGCCAGCGGTTCCCCTACAATAAGACGCATCTCCCCTGCCGCTCTTACACCGAACAGCTTACAGGTGCCTCCGCTTTTTATTTTCAGACGGCGCTCAAGGTCCGTAGCGGTCATTACAAAGTTGCGCACGGCCACATTTATATGGCCGTACTTGCTCCTGAGTTCTTTTATACTGCTCTTATTGAATTCGTACACTCCGGCTATGCGGTAGGCTGTACCGGGAAAATCGCGGTTAAATTCATCTGACAGGAACAGATGTGTATCCAAATCAAGCTGAGCTACATCATACTGCAAGCAAAGCTGGCGGAAAGCTCCGCTCTTCATCACAGCCGGCCACGGTTCATAAAGAATCTGATTATCCACCACACTGTTGCATATTCTGAGTGTGATACCGCTGTCAGCGTCCGGATTCCACCCGAATAACGAAACGCCCTCCTTGCCTATAGTCACAGCCTCACGGCATACAGGCTCCTGGCTATCACGTCGGCACGTGATCAGAAGCTCCTTACATTCCGATTCGGTGCCGATAGTACGTACTGCAACGACATATGGTGAAAGCTCTTTAACCGCTCTGGCGATATCAAACATAGGGGATGCCTTGACGATGACTTCCGGAGCTACCTCAAGCATACGCTGCATCAGGTCCACCACATCAGGCTCACAGTCGGCCAGATTATATATCCGGCCCCCATCACCGTCACGCCGGGCCGGGTCAATAAATATCAGGTCGAACTTTCTATCTGTCCGCTTAATCCACTCAACCGAATCGGCGCATACCGCGTCAATATTATCGAGCCCCATCACCGAGGCATTATACTGAAGCGAATAGCTCACTTCAGGGGTACGCTCCAATGCCGTGACATGCGTTGCCCTACGGGCAATGGCAAGGACATCGATGCCCAACCCTGAGGTCATATCAAGCACCGAACTCCCGGGAGCGACAAGCGAGGCATGATAAGCGGCAAGAGCCTCCGAGGTACATTGCTCCACAGACAGAAGTGTAGGGAACAGAAATGCATCGTTCGCTGCCGCTTCCGGCAACTTGCGACGTACCTTCCTGCGACATTCAATCTGGAGAGCCGCATTGCGCCTGTCGGCGTCAGAACCGGCACTCAACATCAAGGCATGAAAATCGCGGTTACGCTGCCTTTCAAGCCAGCGTTTCACCTGAGGACTGAAATCACGTTCTGCTACAAGGTCAGGCATTGTCATAAGCTGGAATATCGGTTAAGAATTCATATGTACCCTTATCATAGTCAATATGACAGCAGTAGTGCATCAACCCGTTGCTTACGGTAAGGTATGGGACCTGAAGCACCATATTGTAACGAACTATCTGGTCAAATACCTTCTGTGTTATTTTTACCGACGGAGCCTTATATTCCACTATCATCCATGGATGGAGCTGATGGTCGTACACCACTGTATCGCACCGCCGGGAAGTGCCGTTGAGGGTAATCCCCACTTCATTTGCCATGAGTGATGCCTGATAGCCAAGTTTATCTGTGAGCATAGCTATGAAGTGCTGCCTAACCCACTCCTCAGGAGTAAGCACCAGCCACTTGCTTCGCAGCGTGTCAAAGATATATGGCTTGGAATCACGCATCTTAAGGCGATCAGCTGTAAGAGGCGGTAGAGCCAATTGTGGTGTTAAAGAGATCTGTTGCATTTGCTCCGCAATAAAATTATGTGTAAATTTACGAAAAATATCATCAAGATGGCCACAACATCAGGCAAAACATACAAGGATATATGCGCTGACATCAAAGCCGGACGCTTCGCGCCGGTATATCTTATTCATGGTGAGGAGAGCTACTTTGCCGATGAACTTGCAAAGGCATTTGAAACAGCTATCCCGGAAGAGGAACGCGATTTTAACCTTTACCGCATATATGCTCCCGAAACGCCTATGGAGACTGTGGCCTCCACATGCCAGCGCTACCCGGTTATGGCTCCGCGGCAAATGGTCATTGTCCGTGAAGCCCAGTCTGTCCCGGCCCGTGAGATAGCCAAACTGATACCCTACATACAGCATGCCATACCAACCACGGTACTGGTTATACTGTGCCGCGGTGAAAAATCAAAGTCCACCACCCTTACCACAGCCGTGCGCAAAGCCGGCGTAGTGCTCGAATCACCGAAGCTGAAGGAGCGCGATGTCGACTCCCTGATTATGTCAATCGTGAAGGATAACGACCAGAGTATAGAGAGCAAAGGAATAGCTATGCTTCGCGACCATATAGGCAATGACGTAGCCCGTATATACAATGAGCTCGGCAAACTGCAGATGATACTCGGACGTGGCGCCATGATTACACCCGAGAGCATAGAGGTAAATGTAGGAATCAGCAAGGACTATAACAATTTCGAGCTTGTCGACTCCATTGCCGCACGCAATATGCGTAAAAGCTTTGAGATAATAGATCACTTCAGACGTGATCCGAAACGCAATCCTTCAATTGTGACCTGTGCCACACTCTTCACATTCTTCTCCAACCTCACTGTGGCGCACTTCACGCCCGACAAATCGACACGCTCGCTGATGGAAGCCCTTGGATTCCGATGGGAGAATCAACTGAAAGGCGTCATGACAGGCATGCGCAACTTCAATGCCCGGCAGTGCATTGAGATATTAAGCGCATTGCGCGCATTTGATGTGAAGTCGAAAGGTATCGGAAGCCGGCAGAATGAATATGACCTTCTGACGGAGCTGATGATTACCATCTACTCGGCCAAAGGGCGCATCAGTGCTTAAGACGGAACATATAGGCCAGCGATATCTCCACCGAAGTGACTCGCGAAGCTGAAAATTCATCCTTCTTGGCCGAGGGGAAAATATTGCCCAGTCCGAAATAGTAACGTCCTTCAAGCATAAGCGAATGGCGGTCATGGAAGCGTATCTCTATGCCTCCACCACCTACTATACCGTAGTCAACCCGGTTCTTTATATCCATCTTCATCTGATTAAGATGACGGTTTGACACAGGGAAGCCATCCACAGATTCAGGATCTGTATAATCAAAACTTGACGTGATTCCGCTGGAAAGCATGTAGCTTACGGAGGGACCAAGGTTTACAAATCCACGGAACCGCTTCGTGCCGAAATTGATGTGGGTCATAATCGGTAACTCCACATAGGTAAGCCTACGCTGATACGTAAAATCAGTCTCCTTAAAATTTTCTTTCCATCCACGCTGGCTGAGTTTAATCTCAGCCATCAGTCCGAAAAGCTTTTCCTCGCTATAGCGGGCGGCGACACCGAATTCCATTCCCTGAAGCATGGATTGCTCCACACCGGGAGAAAACTGGATATTTGACAAAGTCATCCCACCTTTGACTCCGATGTCAACAGTAGGACGATAATATCGCTGTGCGGAAGCCTGCGACAGGATTCCCACAGCACACAGTAGCACCAACAGAAGTCGGGCCGAAAATTTAATCATAAAACAATTTTTTCAACCAATCCGCTCGGACGCAGATTTATCATGTACAATTCATCATTCACCCATCCGGAATTTTCATTACCGGCACGACGGAAATGGAACGGGTTCTGAACCCCATCATATACAATGGAGTATTTGTCAAAATCTCCCTGATTGACGCTCAGGCTACGGATCAGATAAAGAGCCACATCAAACCCGAGCAGTCCCTGACGGGGAAGGCCGGACATCATGTTGCTGCCATACCAATACTTATATTTGCTGTCGAGATCCTTTGCCTCCGGATCATTATTGGAGAAGAAGAATCGTGAGTATATATACGTATCCAGCTCCTGCATGTTCTCAAGCGTCTTGCCACGGTATGTTATCCACTCCGGATATCCTAACAGACGTACCGCATCCATTGAGGTCAACGCTCCTTTGAAATCCACAAGCGCAGGGAGAAACTTATTGATATCAGCCTGACGTGATACTACCGGTATAAACATATAGCGTCCGCTTACAGGCAGCTTCTTAAGCGCATCGTCAGTAAGCTGTTCGTCATAATTTATCTCTATCGGAGTGACACCCTTGGCAGCCAATGCCGTCATCAGGCCGGACACATACTCTTTCTTATCCACAGCACCTTTTTTACGCAGTATGACAGGTGTAAACTCAGGCGCCATTGCCGCTTCATAAGCTATGGCGCGTTCAAACATCGCGTCATGCGGAATATTGGCTTGCATCAATTCCGGTTTTGACTCAAATAGAGTATCTTTCACAGAGAACAGATTCAGGACTTTTATCCCACGCGATGCTCCATAGTCGGCAAACATGGCAAGATGTGATGTATTATCCGGCCCAATTATTACCTGGGCATCAGCAAGAACAGGATTCTCAAGAATCTCAGCCATACCTTCATCTGTATCCTGGGTATCAAAGGCAAGTATAGATATCGGATTGCCACAGCGACGCATACTGTCAACACCAAGCATGAATCCACGATAAAACTCCGCATATTGGCGTGCCTGCTTTGAGGGTTCCTTCTGCGAGGCCATGAATGGGAGTGCTACAGCCACAGTAAGACGGGAGCGTGAGTTATTCATACTGCCCCCTTCATGTATCACCGGTATCTCACCCGAGCCAATCATTATGGCCGGCTGCTGCTCCTCGGCACATGCCTGGGGGATATTTATCACCGTCCCCTCCTGAAGTATGTTCAAGCCAGGGTTTGCGTTCTGAAGCTGCTCTATGCTTATACCATAAGCACGCGAGATGCCGTAAAATGTATCACCGGCCTTTACAGTATATTGGTTATTGTTCTGTTCAAATGCAGAGCTCACTTTCGAATCGGCAGAAGAAGCATCCGTATCAGGAACCAGTATTTCGGCTCCGGCCTCGTAGTGCGATGCCTGCAGCCCCGGATTAAGCGCCAGCAGGTTTTCAAGCGTTATACCGTGATTATGCGCTATCTGATACAGGCTTTCATGGTCGGCAATAACATACTTCTTCAATCCTTTTACTTCATTTACCGCAACAGGAGCGCTTGTATTGCTGTTGACCGGCGCCTGATTTACAACTGAACTTACCGCAGCGCTTAAGTTAGTATCGGCAGATTTGACTTTAGCCTCGGCTGGAGTCATCATCACCTTATAAATATTCCCCTCCTTGACACCGGCCTCAGCTTCAGGATTGAGTATCATAAATTCATCCTGCGTCATCTTGAACATCTTGCTCAAGCCATACAGAGTGTCGCCCTTCCGTGCCTTATACTGATACACTTCGCGAGGCTGCTTGAAGTCATCAACCGGAAAGTACAATTGCTGATCAGCCTTAAGCCCTTTGGATACCTCGGGATTATATTTCAATAACTGTTCACGCGTAATCTCAAGCTTGTGACATATGGCCAACTCACCCTCCTTGGGGAGAACTCGATAAACGTAGCAGTTGCGTCCTTTTATTTGTTGAACCGGGAGGTCATATACGGAAGCGGAGGCCGAGAGCCCCATTAAAATCGAAAGGCCTAAAAGGAGTGTTTTCCGAAACATATAATATCTTTTAATAATTCACAAAGGTACACTCTTTACCTCAAATATGCAAACAGCCTCCTGCATCTGAGCAGAAAATGCTAACTTTGCAGCATCATGACTGAATTCAACAAACTCCAGACTGTAAAACGCCGTTTTTTTGCCATGCGAAACGGTATTATTGCCGATACTTTACGTCGTGCCGGCTCCCCTTACCGCATTATTTTCGGCCTGAATCTGCCTCAGCTTACTGAAATAGCAACCGAAATAGGTCAGGATGCCGATCTGGCCATACAGTTGCGTGACAATGTGACTACCCGTGAAAGCCAGATGCTTGCTCCCATGATTTATCCTATAGAAGAGCTTACGGAGGATAAGGCAGAGCAATGGATTGATGCGGCTCAAAGCACAGAAGCCATCGATATACTCTGTCACCGGCTGCTACGGCATATGCCATTTGCCTACGGACTGATGCATAAATACGCCGACAGCCCTGTCGAGCTTCAACGCTATCTGGCACTCAGGCTGCTATGGAGCTTTGTCCAGTCACGTCCGGAGGAGGCTAAACTTATCGCAAAAAAAGAATTAGACCGCAACTCACCTCTTACACGCACTGTGGCATATCAGCTTTTGGATGAAGCGGATTTCATACTTGAAGGTGAGGAGTGACTACAATAAAACCTATCAGCGGGGATTGGAACTGCTACCCGGGCGGAGCCGCTTGCCGCTGAGCTTCTCACTGAGAATAACACCTATCATGATGATAGCGCAGCCGGTGTAGCCTATCCATGTCACATGCTCATCAAGCACAACCGCTGACATTACCAAAGTGACAATAGGACTTACATACAGATAATTGCTGGCCTTCATCACTCCCATACTCTTGATAGACTGCGCCCACAGGAAGTATGCCGCAAGCGATGCGAACAATCCGAGGAACAGCAGATTGCCCAACACTGCCGGACGCATAATCACACTGAGAGGTTCAAGTTCAGGCTCTATGGCCAGGAACGGCAGTGCCGTAATCACGCCGTAGAAAAATGTCTTACGGGTTATAAACCATGCGCTATACACCGCATTAAGAGGCCTGAGCAGTATGCTGTAGAAAGCCCACGCCAAAGCAGCCAGGAACGAAAGCATATCGCCGAGCGGCATCACCTTGATAACAATACTGCTGTTGAAAATCACCAGCGCCACTCCCAGAAATGCCAGAATAGACCCGAACAGGAATCCACCGGACGGGCGCTCATTCTTATACATCACACCCATTATAAGAGTAGACAACAGTGGCGCTGTAGTGACAATCAAGGACACATTGGTGACCAAAGTATAATCCACTGCCGTATTCTCCGCTATGAAATATACAGAGCCTCCACATATTCCCACAAGCAGGAATTTGACTTCATCCTTTACAGAATGGCTCAAAAAAGGCTTAGGACACAATAGCAGTACAAAAATATATGCCAGAAGAAAACGGTAAATATATATTTCTACAGGACTCAGGCCGTTTTGCAGCAAAACCTTGGTAGAAATGAACGAAACACCCCAGGCTGTAACAGCCAATAGAGCACCGGCATGGTATTTTAGACTTACCCCGCGCTTGTTATTACGCTCCGGGGAGGAAACATTGTTGTTCATACTTCTGGCACAAGTGATATTGTGAAACAAAAGTAACACTTTTTTACCAACCCGCAAATATATAAGTTATAAAAACAAGTCTTTAATCAGAAACAATATCTAAACATTAGTACGCTGATTTTTGTATTATTAAAAAGAGATTGTATATTTGTAATTATAAAAATTAACTTAACAAACATAACCCGTATGAAAACATTAAAAGTACTCGGAGCCGGTGCTCTCGCACTCTGCTTATTTGCATCATCAGGATGTAACAGTATGACTAATTTAGGCAAGGGTGCCGCAATAGGCGGTGGCGGCGGTGCTGCCGTAGGTGCCGGAGTAGGTGCGCTGATAGGTGGTGGCAAAGGTGCCGGTATCGGTGCTGCAATAGGTGCAGCTGTAGGTTCAGGAGCAGGCATGCTTATAGGCCGCAAGATGGACCAGCAGCAGAAAGAACTTCAGGAACAGCTCGCTGAAAAGGCCAAGGTGGAATCCGTTACTGACCAGAACGGCCTGCAGGCTATCAAGGTGACATTTGACGGAGGTATCCTCTTCCCCACCAACGGCACCACACTCAGCGCAAGCGCCAAGAAGGATCTTACTCAGTTCGCATCATCGCTGATCAACAATCCTGAAACCAACGTACAGATTTTCGGTTATACTGACAATACCGGCGGAATGGCCGTAAACGAACGCGTTTCAACCGGTCGTGCCGATGCAGTTGAAAAGTATCTCGAAAACAGCGGTGTATCTGCAAGCCGCCTTACTGCCAAGGGTATTCCTATGGCTGACTATGTGGCCTCAAATGACACCCCCGAAGGACGTGCACAGAACCGCCGCGTTGAGATATACATCTCTGCCAACCAGCAGATGATTCAGCAGGCCGAGGCAGGTACTCTCAAATAAGTTTTTTCGATCTATCAAATACAGAAAGGCCGCCATGCTCAGCATGGCGGCCTTAATTATGCAATAAGGTTTACGTATTTCCTACGTGTTATTCTTCCATCAGAATCTCAAGCATCTTGATAGCTGACAGCGGAATACGTGTGCCGGGGCCGAATATGGCAGCCACACCGGCCTTATAGAGGAAGTCGTAGTCCTGAGCGGGTATCACACCGCCGGCGGTTACAAGTATATCCTCACGGCCAAGCTTCTTGAGTTCCTCGATAACCTGAGGAATAAGAGTCTTGTGGCCGGCGGCGAGTGAGCTTACACCGAGGATGTGTACATCGTTCTCCACAGCCTGACGGGCAGCTTCTGCCGGAGTCTGGAAGAGCGGACCCATATCCACGTCAAAGCCGCAGTCGGCATAACCGGTAGCAACAACTTTCGCACCGCGGTCATGGCCATCCTGTCCCATCTTCGCAATCATGATACGGGGCTGACGTCCTTCGCGCTTTGCAAATTCCTCACACATCTGCTGAGCCTTGACAAAGTCAGGATCATTCTTTGTTTCGTTTGAGTACACGCCTGATATGGTTCTAATTACAGCTTTATAACGGCCTACTACTTCTTCGCAGGCATCGGAGATCTCACCCAGTGTGGCACGGAGTCCGGCAGCCTTGACAGCAAGGTCAAGCAGGTTGCCCTCACCTGTGCGTACGCATTCAGTGATAGCAGCGAGAGCTTCCTTGACCTTAGCCTCGTCACGATGCTCCTTAACGTCATTAAGACGCTCAATCTGCTCCTTGCGCACCTCGGTGTTGTCAATCTCAAGAATATCGATAGGATCTTCATGGTCAAGACGATACTTGTTGATACCTACAATAGTCTGACGGCCTGAGTCAATGCGGGCCTGGGTGCGGGCTGAAGCCTCTTCGATACGGAGTTTGGGCAGACCGGTTTCGATAGCCTTAGCCATGCCGCCGAGTTCTTCAATCTCCTGGATATGCTTCCATGCACGGTGAGCTATTTCGTTGGTAAGTGACTCAACGTAGTATGAACCAGCCCAGGGGTCAACCTGCTTGGTGACCATGGTTTCCTCCTGAATGTATATCTGGGTGTTACGTGCAATACGTGCAGAGAAGTCAGTAGGAAGCGCGATAGCTTCGTCAAGAGCGTTGGTGTGCAGCGACTGGGTGTGACCCAGAGCGGCACCCATAGCCTCGATACATGTACGGCCTACGTTGTTGAAGGGATCCTGCTCGGTCAGTGACCAACCGGAAGTCTGAGAGTGTGTACGCAGAGCGAGCGACTTGGGGTTCTTCGGATTGAACTGTTTTACAATCTTGGCCCAGAGCATACGTGCGGCACGCATCTTGGCTACCTCCATGAAGAAGTTCATGCCAATGGCCCAGAAGAATGACAGACGCGGAGCGAAAGCATCGATGTCCATACCGGCATTCACACCAGCACGCAGGTACTCAAGACCGTCGGCCAGAGTATAAGCGAGCTCGATATCACATGTAGCACCAGCTTCCTGCATGTGGTAACCGGAGATGGATATGCTGTTGAACTTAGGCATGTTCTGCGAGGTGTACTCGAAGATATCGGCGATAATGCGCATTGAGAATTCCGGCGGATAAATATAGGTGTTACGCACCATGAATTCCTTCAGGATATCATTCTGGATAGTACCGGCCATTTCCTCAAGCTTGGCGCCCTGCTCCAGTCCGGCATTGATATAGAACGCCAGTACAGGAAGTACAGCACCATTCATGGTCATGGACACGGACATCTTGTTCAAAGGAATACCGTCGAACAGCACCTTCATATCCTCCAGAGAGCAGATTGACACACCGGCTTTACCTACGTCGCCTACCACACGTTCATGGTCGGCGTCATATCCGCGGTGAGTAGCAAGGTCAAAAGCCACAGAGAGGCCCTTCTGACCGGAAGCAAGGTTGCGGCGGTAGAATGCGTTTGACTCGGCTGCGGTTGAGAATCCGGCATACTGACGGATAGTCCAGGGACGCAGGGGGTACATGGCGCTGTACGGGCCACGCAGGAAGGGAGGAAGACCTGACACGTAGTTCAGATGCTCCATGCCTTCAAGATCGTCCTTTGTATAGACGGGCTTAACCGGGATAAGTTCGGGGGTGATCCATTCTTCACCCTTGGCCAACGGTGCATGCTGTGCTCCGAAAGCGTCTTTTGTAATATCTATGGTCTTAAAATCAGGTTTCATTTCAAATAGAAATTATCAATATGTGGGGTGAATCATGTTATTTAAGCAGACGCTGGTTGAATCCGCGGAGAGTGTCAAGCACATTGCAGCGAACATGTACATAATGCTCTATACCTGCAGCCTTGAGTTCCTCCATGCAAGCGGGGGCACCGGCTACAACAAACTCAGCACGGCCGTCGAGATACTTGAATGCTTCGGGAGCGAGTGTAGCGTATTCGTCATCGCTTGAACAGAGCACCACAATATCAGCACCCTTCTCCATAGCGGCGTCAATACCCTGTTGTACTGTCTCGAATCCGAGGTTGTCAATTATCTCATAGCCTGCGCAACCGAAGAAGTTGGTTGAGAACTGTGCTCGGGCAAGACGCATAGCGAGGTTGCCGATTGTGAGCATGAACACTTTCGGACGATTTGAAGCAGCCTCTGTAGCCAGACGCAGAGCTTCGAAATCGCTTGCAGCGCGTTCGGTGGGAAGACCTTCGCCGCCTGCTTCCTCAGCGTGATGCTTGCAGCCGCACTTGCAACCGGTTTCCTCAATCTTGCCGGCAGCCATTTCATTGATATTGGGATACTGGTTTGTGCCGAGCAAAATCTCCTTACGACGGGCCACATCAGTATGACGCTTCTCTGAAGCCTCACGGATAGCCTTCTGTATCTCACCGTTTTCAACACATGCACGGAATCCGCCCTTCTCTTCAACATCAAGGAAGAGCTTCCAAGCCTGAGCTGCAATCGACACGGTGAGTGTCTCTACATAATAGCTGCCGCCGGCAGGGTCAACCACCTTATCAAGATGGCTCTCTTCCTTGAGCAGGAACTGCTGGTTGCGTGCTATACGTTCTGAGAATTCATCAGGACGCTTGTAAGGAACGTCAAACGGGGTAACGGTGATTGAATCAACACCGGCAAGAGCCGCTGACATACATTCTGTCTGGCTGCGGAGCAGGTTGACATATGCGTCATAGATAGTCTGGTTGAAACGTGAGGTCGAGGCATGAACAGCCATCTTGCAGCCGTCCTCAGCCACACCATACTGCTTCACGATCTGCGCCCAGAGCATGCGGGCTGCGCGGAACTTGGCCAGCTCCATGAAGTAGTTGGACGAAATGCCCATATTGAATTTGATGCGCGAAGCTACTTCCGCAGCATCCATACCCTTGTCGGTAAGCATGGTAAGCCATTCAGCGCCCCATGCAAGCGCATATCCGAGCTCCTGATAGATATAAGCACCTGCATTGCTGAGCATATCTGAATTGACTGAAAGCACTTTCAGCCCCTTAACATCAGCAGCTACAGATATCATATCGGAAGCCATGGCTGCTATATCGCCGGGGAATTTCACGCCATGCTTCAGAGACTTCTTGAACGGATTGAAATTTACCGAGCCACGGAACTCTGCCTCAGCGCCCTGCGCTTTCACACATGCCACAAGAGCTTCCGCAACGGCCTGAGCCTTGCGCACGCAGCATTCAAGGTTGATTTCCACGCTCTTCAGGTCAATACCATCAAGCAGTTTAGCCACATCAGCAGCATCACCTACTTTGAAACCAAGTGAATTGATACCCTTGGTAAGTACATCGAGAGCCTTGGCGTTAGCTTCTTCCGCAGAGTCAGCGATAATCTCCTGACGTGAGAGCCAGTCGTTATCGGCACGTGTTCCGCGTACATAGGGATATTCGCCGGGAAGTGAATCGGTAGTTTTAAGGTCAACTATATCCTCAGCCCTATACATAGGCTGTACGTTGAATCCTTCATTGGTTCGCCAAACCAGTTTTTTATCAAAAGGAGCACCTTTAAGGTCAGCTTCCACTTTTGCTTTCCACTCCTCAGTTGACACCGGGGGGAACTGGTCAAACAATCGTTCTTTATTTTCTGCCATTTTATATATAAGAATATTACAATTTACTTAATTGCAAAAAGTTATTTCATGATGCGTTATAAGGCATAACAATATGCAAATGTAGAGAACTTTTCGCATTCGCCAAATTATTTCGCCATAAATTCGCCCCTATAACCAGTTTATATCCACCTTACACAACCATTTATGCCCTACAGCCGCACAATCGCCTGACCATCCCACCCATTTTTAAGAATCATTAATTAGCGTTTATTAACTATACAACATAGTTACAACTATAAAATATAGTTTATATTTGCAGCATAAAATATTTAGTATGGAAAAACTGACGGCA
>CAJUIW010000007.1 GCA_910586895.1 uncultured Muribaculaceae bacterium
TCTAAGGAAGGCAAGGCCGCGACGGGAAAACCGCCGTGGCCTTCGTCTTTTTAAACCACAAACAAAAAGGAGAGAGGTGAAGTTCCGTTCAGATTGCTCCTATTATGATTTCGTTGGCGTGGTCCACGGCAGATGTGTCGAGTGCGGCCAGATAGATTCGTGTTGTTGATTCGGAATCATGCCCCATCCCTTCGCTTATAATGTTTATAGGTATTCCTTTTGTCTGTGCAGTAGTGGCCCAGCTATGACGGGCGCAGTAAAGTGTCAGGGGAATGTTTGATCCTATCATGGCGGCTATCTTTTTAAGACTCCGGTTTATATTGTAGCTTGTGTTGCGGTAGATGCTCCTTTCGTAAGGGTATTCCTGAGTAATGATCGGTAAAAGATATTTTGAATTGTTTTCGGGGTAGCGGTCGAGTATTCTTTGCATCTCACCTGTCCAGCGGATGGTGAGTTTCTGTCCTGTCTTTCTTCGGCGATAGGTGATGTAGCCGTTGGAGAGATCTTTTTTCTTCAGAAATGCCATATCAATGAAACTCATGCCGCGCATGTAGAAACTGAGCATAAACATGTCACGTGCGAAGTCGAGCGATTTGTGGCGGGAGATATCAATTGTCTTGAGTTGCTTAAGCTTAGCGATGGGAAGTGCTCTCTTGCGCGTTTTCTCATTGCCGGTGTAGACGCGCCGGAAGGGGAATGTCTGTTTGGCAAGTTCCTGCTCCACGGCCCGGTTATACGTAGCCCGGAGTATGCGCATGTAAAATGATACGGTGTTTGGTGATAGTGAAGCTGCGTTGAGAAAAGCCTCGTAGGCTTCTATGATTTCAGCATTTATTTTGTGGAGCGGAATGTCACTTTCGCCTCTGAATTTCCGGAAGCTGTTTAATGTGGCCTGATATGTTTCTGCTGTGCGTATATGTCCGTTTGCCCGAAACTGTTGGATTAAAGCTGTCATGTAGATGAAAAGATGTCTTTTGGAGTTTTGGTTTGAATTACGGTTTGTCATCATCATTGTAAGTTTGTGATTAATGCTGAATGATAATACTGTTTTTGCATACGTTAAGGTGAAACTCGAAGTTTGATATTGTCGGTAAATTTCTTAATTTTGCATCTGATATACACTCAAGTATTAGAATTATGCAAATTTCCAGATACATATCATGCCTTGCAGCGGGGATGCTGCTATGGTCATGCGGTGGTAATAATGAATGGACTGTCAATGGCCGTATCGAAGGCGCCGAGGGGCAGACTATGGTGCTCGAAGGATCGGAGAACGGACGTTGGCTGATATTGGATTCGGTCCCTATCAATGATGCCGGTCAGTTTACTGCACATCATAAGGCTGCCGGTTATCCTGACATTTATCGTCTGCGTCTTGGAGATAAGACTCTTTATTTCCCGATTGACAGTATCGAGACGGTAACTGTAGTGACAAAGGCTGATGCTTTTGATCATGAATACACATTGTCCGGTTCTGAGTCGGCCGAGCTCCTGATGAATGTCGATAAGCGTGTGATGGATGCCGTGGCCAAGCATGGGGCATCATCTTTACCTGCCGATACCATGCTGAAGCGTGAGCTTGGCAGCATGCTTTTGGGCAATCCCTCAGGAATTGTGTCATATTATATCATCAATAAGCAGATTCAGGGCGTACCGTTGTTCAATCCGGGTGATAAGTCGGATCTGAAGGTAATAGGTGCCGTGGCCAACGCTTTCAATGAATTCCGTCCTAACGATCCCCGAACAGCTTACCTTAAGCGACTCTTTCTGCGCAACAGAGTGAGCTCGACAATGGATACCATCGAGGCTAAAGAGATAGATATCATTGATATCGACCTGATTGACAATACCGGTGCACGCCGTACATTGGTAGATGTAGCCGGTAAGAACCGGGTGGTGCTTCTTAACTTCACCGCATATACCGCTGAATTTTCTCCGGCCCTTAACGTTGAACTCAACAAACTGTATGAACGCTATAAAGATAGCGGATTGGAGATATATCAGATAGGATTTGACGGCGATGAATATCAGTGGCGTCAGTCAGCTAAGAATCTTCCGTGGGTCACCGTATATAATTCCGCTGCCGATGGCGAAAAATATCTGATGAGTTACAATGTCGGTGCTGTTCCGTGCTCCTTTATAATAAAGGATGGAACCGTTCTTGAACGAGTGACTGATCCTACAAAGCTTGGCAGTGCGGTAAGCCGCCTGTTCTGAACTATAAGAAAAGAAAAAATGAGTGCCCCCTCTTCGTATACGGAGAGAGGGCACTTTCTTTTTTTGTATGTGTGGGATTGGGTTGTGCTACCATCCGTAGCTGGCCCAAAGGGTATTGTTGCAATCGATGCGGTATGGTGTGCCGGTAGGAGCTATTTCATAGGTGAACAACCACTGGTCATTGCCCGAGGGAAATGATATGGCTGCAGGGAGCATGGCCGGTGATTTGCCAAGCAATCCGGCAAGCTGCAGCATCTGTATTGGAGTTCCGAGTTGGGCTGTCTGCATTGCTGCGGTCAGAGCCGGATTAACAGAGGCTATGTCAGGATATGGCGAGGGTGTGATGATGAATTTTCCGGCATAGCATGTGCCTTGAGCCACGGTTTTCTCTATTCCGGTCATCTGCCGCACTCCGCCAATCGGTTCGGTATAGGAGAATATCAGCTTTACGCCGTCGCACTCAAAATCTGTGGTTGGTGATATGCTCTGGACATATCCGTCGGGAGTATATGTCATGCTGATAGTTCCGTTCATGGTTTCGTCATCGGGGTTTTCATAATAGAACTGTGATACGTAGCCTGTGGAATCGAGATCGAAATAGATATTGACGCTGTAGGGAGCGTCATCATAGCCTTCCATTACCAGAGTGGCTACTCCGCTATATTCCGTGGTGTCAGGCCCCATGACCGGGGTGTACCTGACGTTGAAAATATTGATGCCAGAAATATTGTCGACGGATGTCAACCGACCCTCGGCATCATATTTTACAGCACCGTCCATGAAGCTTACCGGACGGGGTGCTGCTGCGGTTGCCAACAGTGAGCTTCCGCATACTAAGAAAGATAGAAATAGACGTGTCATATCCGTGTTGAAATGGTTGAATTTTTCAGTATGTAATCAATATTACTTAGGTAAAACAAATAAACGGGTAGAAATATCATAGTTTTTGATTATTTTCTGACAGGGAGTGATGGTATAATTTTGCATTAGAATCAAAATAAACAAATGCAATGAATAAAGTTACCAAAATTCTTTCTGTGATGCTGCTGGCTACAGCAGCTGTTTCATGTTCTGACAATGATGAACCGGTTATCGATGTGGCCTCAGAAGTTGCCGCTACATATCAGGGCTATTCTGTGGCTTCAAGCCGTTATTTTGAGGGTCAGTTGGCACCTTCCCAGACGGTGACCGTAGCCAAGACAGCTGCCGGTGAAGTTGCCGTTACATATGCCTCTGATGATTTTGGCACATTTAATATCACCTCCGCTAAGGTAAGCTCAACAAGCGCCAGTGGTGTATATACCGTTACCGGCTCCGGAAAATGCAAGATGGGCATGGGTGGTAATGTGAGTGAATATGACTGTACTCTTGAAGGAACCGTTGATAAAGCTAATCCGGAAGTAACCGAATTTACGTTCAACATCCCTGCGGTAATGGGTGGCCTGAAGATAAAATTTGTACCGGGTGAACTTCCTGCCGCTGTGGCTCTTCCCGGCGACTATGACGGATATACCGATGCTTCATGCGCTTACTTCCCCAGCAATCCTGCCGATGACCAGGAACTCACTATCACAGCGCAGGAGGGTAGCGATAAATTCACCGTCAAGTATGTAAGCTCAACATGGGGCGAATTCACTATCAAGGATGTAACCGCTACTGCAAACGGGAATAAGTTTACTCTTGCCGGCTCAGGAAGCACTCTGATGGGCATGGGCGATACAAAGACTGAGTATGCCTGCACACTGGAGGGTACTGTGGATGTGGCTGATGAAGCAAATACTCTGTTCACATTCAAGGTGCCGGCCGTAATGGGCGGCCTTACAATTGAGTTCCGTCTGGGCACACGTCCTGCTGAAGCTGAATAAACCATACCAAAAAGGTGTAAATACAGAGATACATACAGTATATGATAAAAAATCTTGCTAAGAAAACCGTTGTGGCTTTGATGACAGGGATTGTGTTGTCAAGCTGCAACGGCCTTTTCAGTAATATATATGATGAACCGGCCGAATCAACAGTTTCGGACTACGGATTTGTACAGAAACCTACTGACAGTACACCCGGACGTGTATATATCGATGCTACGGATTACCGCCGTTGGACATATATCGATTTCCACACAATGACATTCGATACTCTTGATGTTGACGATCCGGAACCTAAGAATTGGGATATAGCCATTCACCGTTATGATGCCAAGACAAATGGTGGCGCGGTACTGGAAACCGGAGCGTCAGGTTTTGCCGGACTGGAGAACATGCCCGGACTTGCCCAAGGCGAATTTGTGGCCGATGAGTGGACCACTGAGACGATTGTGACCGATATGTCGACAATGATGGATGGATACCTGTCCTATCAGGAATCGTACTACAACCGTGAGTTGTCAAAGTGGCTTAACGTCGATAAAAGCACTATGCCCCCGATATATACTCCGTCGAACAAGGTGTATATAGTCCGTCTGGCCGATGGCACACATGTGGCCCTGCGACTGGTTTCGTTCATGAACGGTATGGCTGTCAAGGGATATATGACTATCGAGTACAAGTACCCCTTCAATATCTAAGCGATGGTAGCCAAGTCATTTATACTTCCGGCTCTTGCCCTTTCGTCCATTTCGGCGATGGCACAGAGCACAATGACCGATGCCAAGCTTGACTCAATCGAGAAAGCATGGAGCCGTGAATTGAACACGGTGGTTGTGACCGGAACACGCACGCCTAAACTGCTGAAAGACTCGCCTATATTGACGCGGGTCATTTCTGCTTCGGATATCCGCATGGCTGACGCTACCAATATCAGCGATCTGCTTCAGACGGAGCTGCCCGGCATAGAGTTTACATACTCGATGAACCAGCAGGTCAATCTGAACATGCAGGGATTTGGCGGCAACTCCGTGCTATTTCTTGTTGATGGCGAACGTCTGGCAGGTGAAACTCTTGACAATGTAGACTATAACAGGCTGAATCTTGAAAACGTAGGAAAGATTGAGATTGTCAAGGGTGGAGCATCGTCGCTCTATGGGTCGAATGCCGTGGGAGGCGTGGTCAATATCATCAGCCGTGATGAAACCGAACCCTGGCGTCTGAACATCAATGGCCGCTACGGAGCGCACAATGAACAGCGCTATGGAGCTACCGGAAGTTTCAATGTGGGTAAGTTCGGAAGCAGCACCACACTGCAATACTACTCCATTGATTCATATGATATGAAAAACTCCGGTGACTACTCCCGTTTTTATGGCGGCCATAACTGGAATCTGAAAGAGCGTCTGACTTTCCGGGCTACTGACAATCTGAAGCTGATAGGCCGTCTGGGCTACTATTACCGTCAACGTAATTCACAGGTTGCCACACGCGACCGTTACCGTGACTTCTCTGCCGGATTGCGTGGGCTTTACACCATATCGGATAAGAACAATCTGGAACTGTCCTATGGATTTGACCAGTATGACAAGAGCGATTTCATGGTGGACACCCGCAGCGATGTGCGCAAGTACAGCAATGTGCAGAACACCGTAAGAGGTATATACAACCATACATTCTTTGACAAGCATATCCTGACCGTTGGCGGCGACATTATGCGTGACTATCTGCAGAGCTATCAGTTTACTGACAATGGCCACCGCAGTCAGGTCACAGCTGATGGATTCGCTCAGTTTGACATGAACTTCACCTCACGCTTCAATGTCATAGCCGGTGCGCGTTATGACTACTTTTCGGAAGCTTCCATGGGTCATGCCTCGGCACGTCTGAGCACCATGTACAAGCTGTGGCGTCTGAATCTGCGCGGATCCTATTCCGGCGGATTCCGTGCACCGACTCTCAAGGAGATGTATATGGACTTTGACATGGCGGGGATATTCATGATATATGGCAATCCTGATCTTAAGCCTGAGACGAGTCATAATTTCCAGCTGTCGGCCGAGTATATGCACCGCAATCTGAACTTTAACGTAGGAGGTTTCTGCAATCTGGTGGACAACCGTATCACAACCGGATGGAGCCAGGCACTACAGGGGCAGGTGTACACCAATATCAGCCGGGTCAATATCGCCGGACTGGATGCCAACGTATCGTGGCGCCATGCACTCGGATTCGGAGTCCGCGCATCGTATATGTACACACACGAACATGTGCGCAAGGGTGAGCCTTATACATCATCGACACGTCCGCACACAGCTACCGTGCGTCTGGATTATGGACGCGAGTGGCGCAACTACGGATTCAAACTCTCCCTGAGCGGACGCGTACTGTCAAGTGTGACCGTGGATGAATATACTTCCGTATCCAACTACGAGGATATCGAGCGTGTCACATACCCGGCATATACCATGTGGCGTCTTAACCTGACCCAGAATGTGTGGAAGGGTATCAATGTGACTCTTGCCGTTGACAACCTGTTTAATTACGTACCAAAATATTATTATAGTAATTCGCCGACCACTAACGGTACCACTGTTTCAGCCGGAGTGTCAGTAGATATCGAACGATTTTTTAGCCGTTGAATATGAGTAGAAAGAAAATAATAATTCTTTCCATAACAGCCGCCGTGGTTATTGCCATCGGTGTGCTGCTATGGAATGTTTTTGCGTCAACCACCCGTATAGCTTTTGTCAATTACCAGGCTATTACGCTTGGTCAGATAGGACGTGCTTGTGATAATTCATTCATTAAGATTTCGGAACTTCCGGTAGAGAATCTGGACCGGGCAGGCAAATATGACATGGTATTTGTCAACGGCATGGGGCTGCGTATCACCGATGAGCAGCGTCAGGCTCTTGCAAAGGCTGCGGAAAAGGGCACCCCTGTGCTGACCACGGCAGCCACTAATCCGCAGAACCTTATCGTGTCAGTGGATTCAGTGGACACTGAATTCCTGAAAGAGTATCTGGTGGGTGGCCGTACTAATTACCGCAATATGCTCAAGTATGTGCGCAGATTCATTGACGGGAAGAAATTCAAGGCTCCTCTGCCGGGCGATCCCGAACTCTCGGCCTCTTCACTGATGTATTATCCTGATGAAAATGATAATCTGAATTTCGGCTCAGTGGCTGAATATGAAGCATATCTTAAAAAGTCAGGCAAATGGCGTGAGGATGCTCCCCGCATAATACTGACAGGTCAGATGGGTGTGCCTGACAGCCTTGTAGCGGCTCTTGAACGTACCGGCAAAATGGTATATCCCGTCAACTCCATACAGCAGTTCATAACACGCGGCCATGCTGATTCAGTGAAGGTGGCGGCTATGATAAACATGGCCCACGGACGTATGGGCGACATGGTGGTGGAATATCTGAAGAACAATAATATTCCGCTTTTCTCACCGCTGAATGTCAACCGCCTTTACCATGAATGGATGGACGACAAGATGGGCATGAACGGCGGCTTCCTGTCACAGAGTGTGGTGACTCCGGAAATTGACGGCGCTGTCCGTCCGTTTGCCCTGTTCGCACATTATGAAGGAGATGACGGACTCCAGTATGTGACTGCGATCCCTGACCGTTTGAACGAGTTTGTGGCCACAGTCAATAACTACACCTCACTTCAGCGCAAGGCTAACAAGGATAAGAAAGTGGCTATTTTCTACTTCAAGGGTCCGGGTCAGAATGCGCTTGTGGCCGAGGGTATGGAAGTGGCTCCATCACTGTTCAATCTTCTGACACGTCTGCGTAGCGAAGGATATACCGTAGAAAATCTTCCGGCCGATGCCGCCGGGCTTGAGCGTCTGATAAACGAACAGGGACGTGTGTTCAATGAATATGCTGTCGGTGCGAAGGATGATTTTGTCAAGAAGAATTCACCTCAGATTATAAAGCGCGATGACTATGACGGATGGTGCCGCAGTGCGTTCTCAGAGCAGATGCGCAAGGATATTGATGGTGTCGACGGAGAGTTCCCCGGACATGGACTCAGCACTGAATCAGGCGATCTGGCGTTGGCCCGCCTGCAGTTCGGCAATGTGGTGCTTATACCTCAGACGGCTGCCGGACTTGGTGATGATGACTTCAAGATAGTGCATGGTACCGATGCCGCACCTCCTCACAATTATGTAGCCGCATATCTATGGGCCCGTAACGGATTTGGGGCTGATGCGCTGATTCATTTCGGCGCACATGGCAGCCTTGAGTTCACACCGCGCAAGCAGGTGGCGTTGGGCAGCAATGACTGGCCTGACCGTCTGGTAGGGACAATGCCACACTTCTATATCTACTCCACCAGCAACGTAGGTGAGGCCATGATGGCCAAACGCCGTTCTTATGCCGGCATCATCAACTATCTTACTCCGCCGTTCATGGAGAGCGGTTTACGCGGAACATACAAGAACCTGTCGGATGCCATAGCTGAATACAACAAACTCTCCGGAGCTGAACACCCTGATCAGAAGGCTATGGACAGAGCTTCGCTGCTTGTGCGTAAATACATGGTGGAGTTAGGTATCCATCGCGAACTCCGCATGGACAGCACACTGTCACAGGCTATGACAGCCGATGATGTGGCCCGTGTCGAAAATTTCGCTGAGGAACTTGCCAACGAAAAGATTACCGGTGCACTCTATGTGATGGGGGTTCCCTATGCACCTGAATATATCCGGACCACGGTAAGTGCCATGGCTACCGATCCGATTGCCTATAGCCTGTATGCACTTGACCGTATGAAGGGGCGTACGGATATTGATTATGAAAAACAGCGCTCCCGCTTTACGGCTCTTTACGGCGGTAAGGCTTCGGCTATGGTAAGCTCCATGCTTTCATCCGGACGCACTGTTGGGGACGATGATATATGCCGCATAGCCGGGATAACACGCGCCGAACTTGACAGCGCACGTACTATAATGGAGCAGATCGAAGGTTCGAAGGATATGCTGTCACGTATGATGGTGATGGGGCAGATGATGACCTCTTCCACCCCGAAACAGACTGGTAAGATTGCTGACCGTATGAAAGCAGGCGGTATGAAGAAAATGATGTCAATGCCGGGGATGACACCTGAAAAGGCAATAGCCATGGCTAAGAAGATGGGTGCTGACGACGCTGCCATAAAAAAGATGGAGGCTGCCATGAAGAAAGGCGCATCGGCCGGAGGACATCCCGGAGGTATGCCTAAAGCTGCTGGCGGAATGCCCGGTATGTCGCGCCGTGAATTTTCTGAAGCTGAGATTAACTTTGCACGTGCGGTGACCGAGGTAGAGCGTGCGCTGCGCGGCATTGACCGTTACCGCGGTGCTCTTGCCTCGAGCCCCGAGTCGGAACTCGCATCGATACTCAACGGACTTTCAGGCGGATTTATCGCACCTACATCAGGTGGCGACCCGGTGCTGAATCCGGATATACTTCCTACAGGCCGGAATATGTTTGCTGTCAATGCCGAGGAAACTCCCTCGGCCGTGGCTTGGGAAAAAGGCAAGTCACTTGCTGAAAATACCTTGTCAATGTATCGTAAGCAGCATGCCGACTCACTTCCCCGTAAAGTCAGCTATACGCTCTGGAGCAGTGAGTTTATCGAAACTGAGGGCGCTACTATAGCACAGATATTGTACATGCTTGGTGTGGAGCCTGTACGCGATGCTTTTGGCCGTGTTACGGATCTGCGCCTGATCCCGTCGAAGGAGCTCGGACGTCCGCGTATAGATGTAGTGGTGCAGACTTCCGGCCAACTGCGTGACCTTGCGGCCTCGCGTCTGTTCCTTATAAGCCGTGCCGTCAAGATGGCGGCTGCAGCCGATGACAAGGAATATCCCAACTACGTGTCGGAAGGCGTGGTCGAATCAGAGCAGCACCTTGTGGAGAAAGGTGTAAGCCCCAAAGAGGCCCGCAAGATGTCAACAGCACGAGTGTTCGGAGGCGTCAACGGCAATTACGGCAGCGGCATTCAGGGCATGGTTGAAGCCGGCGACCGTTGGGAAGATGCAAGTGAGATAGCTGAAACCTATATGAACAATATGGGTGCCTCGTATGATAGCGAGGAGGATTGGGAACAGATGCGTGAATACGCATTTGAGGCCGCCCTTACACGTACAGATGTGGTTGTTCAGCCGCGTCAGAGCAATACATGGGGAGCACTCAGTCTTGACCATGTGTATGAATTCATGGGCGGCATGAACCTTGCGGTGCGCAATGTCACCGGCAAGGATCCCGAGGCATATCTTAGCGACTACCGTAACCGCAATCATGCCCGCATGCAGGAGGTCAAGGAAGCGATAGGTGTAGAAAGCCGAACCACTATCCTGAATCCTAATTATATCAAGGAGAAAATGAAGGGCGGAGCCGGCGATGCGTCAGCCATGGCCGATGTAATACGTAATACTTACGGATGGAATGTCATGAAGCCGGAGGCTATCGACGATGAACTCTGGGATGATATCTATGATACATATGTGGCAGATAAGAACAATCTTGGCATAAAGGACTACTTCAAGAATGTCAATCCTGCTGCCATTGAGGAGATGACAGCTGTGATGCTCGAGACTGTCCGTAAAGGCATGTGGGATGCATCGGACGAACAGGTGGCGGCTCTTGCCGAGCTCCACACTGAGATAGTCAATGAATACAAGCCGTCATGTTCGGGATTTGTATGCGACAATGCCAAACTACGTGACTTCATTGCCGCCAAGGCTCCTGAAGCCGCAGCTGCGCAGTACCGCCAGTCAGTGGCTGAAATAAGGGCTGAGAATACCGGCGCGGCCTCGGATGCCGATGGTATGGTGATGCAGAAGGAGGAACTGAATCAGACACAGACTACCACCAACCGCATCAACGGAATTCTGGTAGGTGCCGGTGTTGTCATTGTACTCTGCGTATTTGCTTTGATAATACGGCGTCGTCGCCGTAAACAGGCTTGATGTCAGGACTATGGAGATAGTAGTAACTGTAATAATGCTGTTGGTAATGCTTGGGTTCATACTCAAGCTTACCTGGCATGGCCTTATAGGCCGGAGCGTGCTTGCTCTGGTTTGCGCTCTGTTCATCGGGCTGGTGTGGGAATATGCCGCCGGTCAGTCAAAGACACAGATTGCGGCATGGCTTCAGGAACCTGAGCTTATGCTTGACACATCGGTCCTGCTTACTGTCGATGTGTTTTTTCAAGTGACATTCTGCATCCTTATGGCACGCTTTATCAGCGGTGAGCCTATGGGGCGTACCGCACGTATTCTGCTTGCCGTGACCACATGGGTGCCTGGCCTGCTTCTGTTCCCGGTGCTGTTTTCAATGCTTGTGGAGGTTGTATTCGCACTTCCGGGTATTGATTTCGAGCTTATAGCCTGGGGAACGGCTGCGGCTGTAATGATAGGGCTTTTTCTGCTTGCATGGGTATTCAAGGAACTGCTTCCGGAGGAGGACATGCGTCTTGAACTCCTGGCCCTGATCAATATGCTTATAGCCATACTCGGAGTCATAGCCACGGTCAACGGCCGTACGGCCGCTGTGGGGACAAACAGTGTGGAATGGGCAGCGCTTGCCGCTGTATTCGGGTTGCTTGCCATAGGTGCCGCAGCCGGACTGATTATATACCGATATTCAACTAACAAATTAATATCTAAGCTGAAATGAATCTGATTTCAAACATTCTTTATTGGATCTCTACCGGACTTCTCGTGCCGGTGATAGTCTTGCTTATATTCTTCTTTATCCGTGCAATTATTCTGATAGGTGCTTTCTTCGGACAGTATATCCAGAACAAGAAAAGTTCGACGGCTCTCTATGGCAGCATCCGCAAACTCACTCCTGATACAATTGGAGAATTTGAGGCGTCCCTGCCCGAAAAGCCTCAGAGCCTTGCCGAGGCTTATGCCCGCAAGATAGTTGACGCCTCGCATAGCGAAGGTCGTGCCCGGGTAGATTTTCTACTCAGCGAATATGAAATGGCTGCTGAAAAGAATATAGCCACTTCGAAAGTGCTAACCAAGATGGGCCCGATACTCGGACTTATGGGTACGCTTATTCCCATGGGTCCGGCTCTCGTAGGCCTCGCTACAGGCGATATCGCTTCAATGGCCTATAACATGCAGGTGGCGTTTGCCACAACTGTAGTAGGTCTTGTGGTAAGCGCTATAGGATTCCTGACCCAGCAGGTGAAGGAACGTTGGGCCGTGAAAGATATCACCATGCTGGAGTATCTTGCTGAGATTGTTGAACCTTCAAATGAATCCAAGTGATGAGACGCCGCCGCAGCATATTGCGCCGCTCTTCAGAGGATTCGGATCCGATGAGCGTTGTCAGCAATCTATTCGATGTTGCCATGGTGTTTGCCGTGGCTCTGATGGTGGCTCTGGTGAGCCGTTATAATATGACTGAGATGTTCTCGCAGGAGGATTTCACAATGGTGAAGAACCCCGGCAAGGAGGATATGGAGATCATAACAAAGGAGGGTGAGAAAATCAACCGCTATACACCATCGGAGGATAACAGCGACTCTGGCAATAAGGGTAAGCGTGTGGGCACAGCCTACGAGCTTGAGAATGGCGATATAATATATGTACCGGAATAACGGGTGAATATCATTCTATAAACAGAATGCCCGGGGATGAGGATGTTCATCTCCGGGCATCGTATTTTACAGATTTGTCAGGCTTGGCTTAGAAGAGCTTGTCGGGGTATTCACCGTTGCGGTGCAGTTCGGCAAACTTCTCAACAACACCGGGACGGTCGGCAGCGTAGGTCACACCGAACCAGCGGCTGTCAGTGTCGAGCACCTTTACGGTAGCTTCGCCGTTGTGGATAAGAGCATCGATGCAGAGCGGAATGAAGAACTCTGATTTGGGAGTGTTGAGATCGCGGTCAAGGAAGTGCTTGAATTCACGTTCGCTGTAGTCGAAGTAGTCAGGAGTGAAGCCCCAGAGGTTCATTGACACGGGAGTCTGCGGATCAAGAGTCTGTTCCTGTCCATTCTCATCGGTGAATACAATGCGCTTGTCCTTGTCGTAGCTGATGGCTGTACGCTCTACTACGCCGGTCAGATTGCCTTCAGCGTCGGTAGTGCAGACGCCGCGGGCCACAGAACCATTGTCGGTCATTGTGTTGCCCACACGGAATCCTACCATGCAGTAGTCGCCCTTGCGGTCGCGCGGACGTGACAGTTCGCGGGCCATTACTTCAAATGCGTTGCGGCCGTAGAAGTCGTCGGCATTGATTACGGCAAAAGGTTCCTTGATGGCGTCCTTGCCCATCAGCACAGCGTGGTTTGTGCCCCAGGGTTTGGTGCGGTCAGCAGGGCATGTATATCCTTCGGGAAGGTTGTCAATAGCCTGGAATACTACATCGACAGGGATATGTCCTTCATATTTTGACAGGATCTTATCGCGGAAGTCCTGTTCGAAATCTTTACGGATTACGAATACTACTTTGCCAAATCCGCTTTTGATAGCGTCATAGATGGAGTAGTCCATTATGGTTTCTCCATTGGGGCCCAGCGGGTCGAGCTGCTTGAGGCCTCCGTAACGGCTACCCATACCGGCGGCGAGTACAAAAAGAGTGGGTTTCATTGTTTTGGAAAATTTGATTATTTAGTGTTTAATTTGAATACGATGGTCTGATCATAAACCTCTCCGGGACGCAGCACGGGGCTGGGGAAGTTGGCATGATTAGGTGCGTCAGGCATGTTCTGGCACTCGATGGCCACTCCGTCATAGTCATTGTATGAACGTCCGCTTACGCTTTCGGGTGAGCCTGCAAGCCAGTTGCCTGTATATACCTGTGCTGCGGGCTGAGTGGTGAGCACTTCAAGCACGCGTCCTGAACGGGGGCTTTCAAGGGTGGCCACATGGCGGAGCGATCCGTCATGGTTGTCCACAATCCAGCAGTTGTCATAGCCTTTGCCGTAGTTGAGTGCGGGGAAATCGGCTTTGATATCACGGCCTATTGCTTTGGCAGTGGTGAAGTCCATTGGAGTGCCTTCTACAGCGGCCATCTCTCCGGTAGGTATTAACGTGTCGTCAGTGGGGAGATAACGGCTGCAGCCGAGCCACATCTGATGGTCAAATACCGGACCTGAGTTTTCACCGTCAAGATTCCAGTATGTATGGTTTGTCAGATTGACTATTGTGGGGGCGTCAGTGGTGGCAGTGAGGTGGAGTGTAAGAGTGCAGTCATCGGTCCATGTATATTCGGCCTTTACCTGCATTGTGCCGGGATAATTCTCCTCGCCGTCAGGGCTTGTGCGGCTGAACACTACAGTGTCGCCCTCTACGGCTGAATCCCATATACGGTTCTGGAATCCCTCGGGGCCGCCATGAAGGGCGTTGGGCCCGTTGTTTATGGCAAGTGAATACTCCTTACCGTCGAGGGTAAACCGGCCGCGGGCAATGCGGTTGGCGAAACGTCCGGGCACCTTGCCGGCGCAGGGACCGTCATAGAAATAATCCGCTGCATTTGCGTAGCCGATCACTACATCGTCAAGCTTTCCGTCACGGTCAGGAACTCTGACGCTTACTATTCCGGCTCCGAGTGAGGAGAGTGTGACTTCAGCGCCGGTGGCGTTGGTGAGTGTGTAGAGCGTAATCGGACCTTTATCCGATGGTACGGTAGTGTGGGTAATTTTCATTTTTCAAGGTTTTAAATTCTAAAGGCAAACTTAGCAAAAAATTCCAATATTATCTAATAGAGTTTATGGAATTTGGTACTTTTGTGGTATGAATACTTACGCCGAGGTGATATTGCCGCTTCCGCTGGCTTCTACATTTACTTACTCCGTACCTGAAAGCATGGTCCCGACTCTGCGCCGTGGGCATCGTGTCATAGTGCAGTTCGGGCAAAAGAAACAGTACACCGGGATTGTGGCTTCTGTTGGAGTCCCGGCTCCGGAGGGGTTTGAAGTAAAGCCTATATTGCAGCAGCTGGACAGGGAGCCTATCGTGCGCCGCCCGCAGATAGAACTGTGGGAGTGGATGGCGGAGTATTATCTCTGTTCGGTAGGTGAGGTGTTCAAGGCGGCTCTTCCGGCGGGACTGAAGGTGGAGAGCGAAACATATCTGGAGCTTAACCCAGATTTTGATCTTGCTGATCTGTCAGGATTTGGCGAGCGGGAGGTGATAGTGCTCCAGATGCTTGACCATGCCGGCAAGCGAGTGTCGGTAGCGGAGATAGGGAAGAGTACCGGCATACAGCGTATCGGTCCGGTAGCCTCACAGCTTCTTGAACGTGGGGCGGTGATTGTGTCGGAAAAGCTTCAGGAGCGTTACCGCTCACGCCGCATAAGCTGTGTGCGTCTGAATGCTTCGAGGCATGATGCCGAACGCCGGCATGAGATATTCCGCGCTGTGGAGCGGGCACGCTCGCAGGAAACAGCTCTGCAGGCTCTTTTGGAGATGTCGGGCTATCTGCGTCAGGACGCGGAGTTGCGTGAGGTCACCGTACCTGAGCTGATGGAGCGTGCCGGAGTGTCAAGAGCGGTGCTGAAGGCGATGGCCGATAAAGGTATCATAGATATCTACACCAAAGAGATAAACCGCTTCAGTTACGAAGGGCTTGTGACAGGTGAACTGCCTGTGCTGAGCGAGGCCCAGAGTGCGGCGCTCGATGCCATACATCGTTCATGGAACGGCCACGAGGTGACGCTGCTTCACGGTGTCACCTCAAGCGGCAAGACGGAGATTTACATGCATCTGATTGACTATGTACTCTCTCAGGGGCGTCAGGCTCTGTATCTTGTTCCTGAGATAGCGCTTACCACACAGCTTACCCACAGGCTTCAGCGCGTGTTTGGCGACAAGGTGGTGATATATCATTCGAAATTCACGGATAACGAGCGTGTGGATATCTGGAAACGTATGCTTTCAGACAACCGTCCATGTGTGGTGGTCGGTGCACGTTCGGCTCTCTTTCTTCCATTTGCTTCGTTGGGATTGGTGATTGTCGACGAGGAGCATGAGACGAGCTACAAGCAGCAGGACCCCGCACCTCGCTACAATGCCCGTGATACGGCAATGGTACTTGCGCGACGTCATGGGGCAAAGACGTTGTTAGGCAGTGCCACTCCGGCTGTCGACACATATTACAAAGCCCGGTCAGGGCGCTACGGACTTGTGGAGCTCACGGAGCGTTTCGGTGCGGTCAGCCTGCCGGAAATAGAGCTTGTGGACATGATGGCAGAGCGTAAGCGGGGCAATATGCATGGTATATTTTCCGGACGTACGCTCAGTATAGTCAGGGGAGCGGTTGACAAGGGGCGTCAGGCCATAATGTTTCTAAACAGGCGAGGTTATGCTCCGGTAGCGGAGTGCAGCCAGTGTGCCTATACACCGCGATGCGAGCATTGCGATGTGTCGCTCACCTATCATAAGCATATTGACAAGCTTGTATGTCATTACTGCGGCGCCATATATCCCTTGCCAAAGGTATGTCCGGCGTGTCATGAACCCGCAATTGAGGTTCGAGGCTACGGTACAGAGCGCATTGAGGATGAGATTGGAAATGCCTTCGGGGATATTCCGGTGGCAAGAATGGATCTTGACACTACCCGCAACAAGGATGGCTATGAACGGATAATAAATGATTTCTCGGCCGGTAAAAGCCGTATACTTATCGGCACACAGATGGTGACGAAAGGGCTGGATTTTGATGCGGTCGATGCTGTGGCGGTGCTCAATGCCGATTCGCTGCTCAATATGCCGGATTTCCGTGCCGCGGAGAGGGCATACAACATGCTTGAACAGGTGGCCGGGCGGGCCGGACGCCGTTCGGACAGCGGAATAGTGGCTATCCAGACGCGCCAGCCTGAGCATCCTCTTTTCCGGCACCTGCTTGCGCATGACTATCAGGGCTATTATGAAGAGGAGGTGGAGCAGCGGCGCAGGTTTGCCTACCCGCCGTTCACACGTGTGATCTACATATATCTGCGTCACCGTGACCGTCATCTTGTCGATGACCTTGCCCGGGCTTACGGACAAAGGTTGCGTCAGTTGTTCGGCAACCGCGTGTTTGGTCCCGAGGAGCCGGTGGTGAGCCGGGTGCAGACCCTCTATATACGCAAATTGATGCTGAAAGTGGAGATTGAAGCCTCAATGGCCAAAGTCAGAAACATTCTGCGCGAAGTGTACGTGGAGATGATGAATTCCGGTATGACCGGCGTCCGCTCCGCACTGGTCAGCTACGATGTCGACCCTTATTAAATTTAGGGTATAAAAAAATAAACGGCGGTCGCTTTTTGCGGCCGCCGTTTTCATTCGTGTATATTAGGTCATTTTACAATCTTAACAGAGGTATCATCGTAGCGCAGAATATAAATACCGCGTGGTAACTGGTGCAGATAATCAGAGTCAGCAGCGTGCTTCAGTACTATACCTTGCGTATTGATTACATCGGGGAGCACTCCATCAGCAATAAGCGATTCTATAGATGAAAGAGCATTTATATGGCATACGGCTCTGACTCCTGAATCGTCTGTGGCTTCAGCAATGATATCGCAAGTACCTGAAGACAGTGCTGTTATAAGGCCATCGGAATCAACTGTAGCAATCTCCGGATTCGAGGATGTATATTTTAGTTCCGGATTGGAAGCATCGGCCGGGAGTACCTCGCTAATTAGGGTGAATTGTTCACCCTTAGCTATAGAGATATTGGTTTCATTGAGGTTGATACGTGTTACCGGAACGAATCGGTAGTCATTGACCTGAACGCGTGTTGCATTCTCAATTTCGCCGGAGTTCTGATTGAGTAGCATCGCCACAATGTGCATGTTGGCAGAGTTTTTGACGTTGGCAGGTACTGTCAGTTTTACAGTGCGCGGGTATTCACAGTCAGGTTCTACAGCTTGGATCTCAGTGCCGGCGAGACCATCTACATCGGCTATCGAACGGGCTACACCATGATGGAGAATATTACTGCCGCCATATGACAGGCCTATCTCCGGGATGTCATATCCAGAGTTCTGATATATTGGGCCTACATTGTCCTCGATAAATGCGAAAGCAAGTTTGTATGAGTCTTCAGCCTTATCAGTAAACTGGCTTGTTGTGTTGATGAAAATCTCCGTGCACGCTTCGTTGGCAAAGTGGGCATCGGCTGCAATGTCGGCCTTGGCTGTATAAAGGACATTTTTTAAGGCTTTGCGCACGTCGTCAATGTTAGGATATAATACCGTGGAGCGGTTGAGCAATCCACCAGGAACCGAGCCGGTACGTCCAACGAAATAACCGTACGAATCATCAGGAGCCAATTCGTCGTTGAAATGGATGGCACATCCTATGAAATTATCGGGATACTCTTTGGCAAGTATTCCGAGAGTCTGTTTGCCGAGTGCGCTGTATGGACACCATGTTCCGAGTGTTGTTTCATAAACTATGCGTCGACTGAATTTTGATGGTTCCAATACTTCTACCGGCATTACCGTAAGGTCATTTGCCGGATTCTCATCTGCACGTCCGTTGATTGAATCGATGCAAAGTTCTATATTTACCTTTCCGGATATTCTGTTTTGTGCGGGTTGCGATGCCCCAAGTGCTTTTGTCTGCTGTGGGGTCACGTTGTCAGCCCATAGATCTATGTCAAATTCGACATCAGCCATTCGGCCATATTGGATGGCGAGTGTGTCAATGGTGATAGTTCCGGTTACAGGGTTGCCCGATAGTTCCTGGGAAATGTCGGACGGCTTGACAATGTAGTTGAGCACTACAGACTTTACAATATCGGGGGCAAGGTTCTCAAGTTTTCCTCTGAAATGGACAATACCATCGGTTGACACGCCGTCATGCTCCACCTCACGCACACGTATATCGTAAGGTACATGGTCGCCCTCTATTGAACATGATATAGCGAATGCCCCCTGGTTTGAGTTGTACGCTCTCCATGAGCCTCCCGGTTCTTTTACCCAACTTTTATTTGGCATCGGTTTGCCTGAATAAGATATGCCGAAACCTTCGTTTCTGCGTCCGCCTCCAATAATCAGATCGCATTCTCCTGTTATGACGTATGGATTTTCAAAAGAGATACTGTTCCAGTCGGCGGCACGTCCGAAACCTTCTTGTATGGCCAGTTCTTCGCCGGTCTCGGCATTCTCAACAAACACAAACCAATCGTGCATCCAGTGCATTAGTGACTGTACGGAGGTTATTTTCATGCCTATGTATGGCTTGAGTTCCTCTTTGGTCACCAATATGCCTACTTTGCAGGCCGGGCATGACATCAATACATGTGAATCGTTGTAGTCCATACCCCCATATCCAAAATCGAAAACTTGTGAAGAGGGCGATGGTGCATCCCCAACGATATTGAAATTTTTCCAATTGTCAGTATTCTTGAATTCCTCTACTCGATCAGCCGGTACATGCAATGTCTTGTTGCAATCAGGTGCAACCATGTCTGTTCTTGTGAAGGGAGGTGGAACTATTGAGGAGAAATAAATATCGTTCAATGTCGGGTTGTCCCAGAAGTTGCATATATAACGTGTGCTTCCGGGAATGGTTATTCGCGTCTGAACTCCGGAGTTTCCAAAAGCATTCCAGTCAATCCTCCACAAATGCGAGGGTAATCTGATCTCGCTTTGCCGGATGTTTATAACTGATTTTTCACCCAAGCGGTTTACAGATTCGGGGATCACTATTTCAGTATCATTTCTATCCGGTGCTATTTGAATAAGTTCAGAACAATCCGTATTATACAGGATATTATCTCGTACTGTAAGATACGGATTCGCATCAGATACCTTTATTGTGGAAAAGTTCTTACATTCGTGAAGTTTCTTTGTCATCAGGCCATCGTTGCCCCACAAGTGTACGACACTTGCACCTATATACACATCTTTAAGTGAGTCAACGACTCCCATCTGTGGAAATCTACGCGTAGTTTCGGGAATTCTAATTGATTTGAGTTTTGACAGGTGAAAAATACCCGCAGGCAGATTGTCGAATTCAACGCCATCCTTGAATTGAACGTTTTCAAGATCGTAGGCGTAACTGAACCCATCATAGCACACATACTCCAACCCTTCGTTGCATATTACTTCCTTGACGTGAGTGTTTTCAAATGTACGATGAAAAATCTGTTTTGTGAAATCAGGTAGCGTGACAATCTCTTCAGAAGCAAGTACATATCCAATTAGCCGGGTATGTTCACGCTCATAGATAAAGCCTTCGTGAGAGAAGTATTTAGGGTTGTCGGGGTCAATTTCAAGAGAGCGGAGATTCGGGCAGTTTGCGCAGAAGTCAAAGCCATTGTGATATGTAATTGACTCTACACTTGCCGGGATATATACTGATGTGAGTAATTTACAATCGCAGCAGAGTCTCTCGCCTATAGTAGTCACTGTTGCTGGAATTCTTATTTCAGTCAGCAGTGTGTTCTTGAAAACATCGCGTTCCAAAGTCTTCAGTCCTTTTCCCCAGTTGATTTTTTCAAGCTTTGAGTTTTGAAACGCCTCATATTCTATAATTTCGAGTGCATCGGGGAAAGTGATTTCCGAAATGCCACAACCGTCAAATGCATGAGATGTGATTCGTCTGACTGACTCCGGAAGCGTTACTTCTGTTACGGAGGCCAAACCAAGATTGCTGACCATCGTGACTGTATATGTTTCGCCGTCAACAGTTATAGTTGAGGGAATTTCTATACTGGAAACCATATATCCACCCGGAAGTCCACAGAACCGGGCTTCCTTGGTATCAAGATTAATCTCATAATTGAAATTTTCAAAGATAACATCTTGGGTAGATTTGCTTAAAGATATTGGATGTTGCGTATTTGGCTGAACAATTGGTTCTTGCAAATTGTGCGTTACTGTAGAATCAAAATTTTCGGAACGGAAGATATTGAATCCGTTGAGCGTTTTGCCTATCTGAGTGTAGGTTATTGAATGATCGGATATCGCCCAGCATGTCAGAGCAAAAGCTGAGCTAATCGCAATCGGGAAAAAAGATTTTAGTCTCATATAGTGTAATATTAGGTATCTGTGGATTAAGGTTCTGAATCGCTCAGTTAATAATAGCTCTGATTTCTCTATGAACACGTAACGGAGCGTATATTTGCTTTGTGGTGCAAATGTTTTTATAAAGGCAAATGTATGGAAAATATATTTAAAAGGATAAAAATAGCATGATTCAAGGCGTTTGAAATGAGTGATTTAGTTGTTTCGATAAAGTGCTTTTAGTGTAATCCCTAAATAATGATATCCCTGTATATCGCATTCCGATAGTCTAAAATGGCACATGTTAGATATCATCAATCAAAACAATGCCAAAAGACCATCGTAAATGATATAATCAAATATGTGTTTGTCTGCAAACAGATGTGAGATCCGCTCTACTTAAGGTGCTGGGTTTTACTGAGCTTTTTGTGGCGGTAGAGTTGCCAGGAGTTGATCACGTTGTGCCATATGCTGTAGAAGCCTCCGGCCAGTGAGGTGATGGGGGAGAAGAAGGTGTAGCCGAGCCAGATGGCAAGGACGGTGTTTTTCTGCCCGAGCGATTGTCCGGCTGTTACGGTGTCGTTGTACATGCTACCTATTTTTCGTCCGAGCCAGAACTGAAGAATACAGCTTGCCAGAGATACGGCTACAAGCCATAGCTCCGTGGATAGCGACACGTTGCTGTGCACTATGTAACGGGTGGTTACAGCCATGGCCAGAGCAAGCGCCACAACCCACAGCTGGAACGACAGATAATGGCGGCTTGAGATGATATAGTGCAACTTAGGGAAGAATTGCCGTATAAGCAGCGCCGATATCAGCGGCAGGAGCAGAAGCGGAAATACCTTGCCGAGTATAAGCACCGAGGCGTTCCATATCGACATTCCAGGCGTGGGGTGAACGAATGGTACTGTGGCCGGAATGACAAGTGACGCAGCCAGATTGATCAGTATTGTATAGGTGATGATATGGGCAGCATTGCCTCCGAGTTTTTTTGTGATTACTGCTCCGGCAGTGGCCGTCGGGCAGATAAGGCATATCATGGCGCCTTCAAGCACGATGCGCATGCCGCTGTGGGGCATGACCGTGAGCAGTGCGCCGATGGACAGAAACATGCCCGTCTGAAACAGCAGGAGCCACCAGTGGTAGCGGCATAGACGCAGTTTGCGGATATTGACACGCGAGAATGTGAGAAACAGCATGCCGAAAATAAGCAGCGGCTGAATAATGCTCACAGCCTGAAGCATGAAAGCATGTGTGCCGTCAAGAGCAGGAATGCTTGTGTAGATGAAATATCCGAGGACACCGCCGAGTATGGCGAAAATCAGAATCCAGTCCTTTATAAACTTATAAAGTGTCATTTCTGAGCTATCTGTTTGAGCGCCTTGGCAAGCTGGTCAGGGCAGGATGTACCTTTCGAACCACACTGTATACCTTCAAGCCGGGCCGCTACATCGGCGGGACGGCACCCACGTACGAGTGCGCCGATTCCCTGCAGATTGCCGTGACATCCGCCTGTAAAACGTACATCTGTTATGATTCCTTCTTCATCAACGGTTATGTCGATAAGCCGTGAACATACCCCTTGCGGGCAAAACTGATATTTAGCCATAATAGTTACTATTATTTTTCAGCCAGCAAAATTACAAAAAATTACCTGAAGGGTGGATTGTTATTTTTTACGCCGGCTTTTCCCTATCAGCAGTACAGCTGCTATGGCGGCCAGAATACTGCCCGCTATGGTCCACAATCCGGAGCGCGATGAGGTGCTGACCGTTGCCTGTCGGGGCGCCGCAATGCTGTCGGCGTGATTCTCAGCAGGGGTAATGTTGTCAGTTGAGGCAGACAGGGGGAGTGGGTCCGCTAAATCCGGACGGTCAACAGCGTAGATGTTTACCGCGTTGCCTCCATTCCCGCTTCGCCCCTGCGAGGTGACTATCATCCGGCGTCCGTCGGGCGACAATGCCAGCCCTACGGGGTAAGAGTCGGCACGGATATTGTCAACCACAGTCATCTTCTCGGCATCAACCACGAATACGGCATTGCCTGAATTACACGCCACGAAGATATACTTTCCGTCGGGCGACAGGTCAAGCGTACGGGCTCCTCCACCTACTTTCACCGCTTTGATGCCACCTCCGAAACGGATGCTCCGGCCACCCTGCGATTTTGCCCGGTCGATACCTGCGGTCAATGAATCGAGCGACACTTTGATAGCTTTTGCCGCTACGTTGCATGAACCGTAAAGGTAACCGCGGTCAATGGCAAGATGACGCACGCCGTATATGTCAGGCACCTGGCCGATATAAGTATGGGCGGCAACATCAATGACTGCCATCGGGCCGGCCATTCCTGACACAAGCAGGTATCTGCCATCGGGGGTGAACACCGTGCCACGCAGAAGATAGCCGGAATTGCTGTCGCGGTTTACCGATGCGTCCATCGGGAAATTAAGCGTGAGCTTATGCCCTATGGTTATCGGCTCAAGGTGATGCCACTTTTTCATGTCGGGCGATGATATGTCGATCATCCCGACTGTATTATCGCCCCAGTGGGTGATGGCAATCAGGCTTCCGTCAGGCGAGCAGGCCACCATTTTGGGTAGCGGTCCGGTCTCGAACATGCGCACAATCGTGTGGGTGCGGGTGTCAATGACCGCGATGGCCGAAGGATCCTGTGCGTTGATGTCGAAGGTACGGCGGTAAAACGGAATCCAGAGATAGCGTCCGTCATGACTCCATGCACTTTCCACCGGCTTGCCATGAAACGCTTTGTTTTGGCCGTCAGGATAGTGCGTAAACGGGTAATACCCTGACGGCGCTGCCCATACATCGCCCTGTCCAGAAGGAAATGAGTAGCTGATTACGCACTGTTTTTCAAGAGTGCGGCTGTCATATACCGCGGTCTTGCATCCTTCGAGTGAGTTGACATAGAACAGTGAGCCGTCGCGGCTGAATGTGACAGACTTGGGCGAGGAGATATCGGTGTCATATGTTGCCCGCTGTGCTGCGGAATACTGCTGAAGCTTTCCTACATTCTTTATGCGTAGCGAGCCTTTCACTCCGGCGGAGCTGTCGCCAACCTGACTGTGGACTACCGCGGGAATACTTTTCTCTGCGAAGATACCTGTTGATGATGCCACAAGTATAACTGCCGTTAGAAAGAGAGGGCGTAAAAATGACGTGACGTTCATAAGCGCATGTTTCAATTGGTGATTATCCGGTCATATACTATGCGTGATATTTCCGCTATGACAGCTGACGCCTGGGCCTCGTTGCCCGCAAAGTCAGTGACAAGCACGGCAAGCGAGTATGCACGCCCGTCAGGCAGCATGATGTGGGCAATGTCATTATGGGCCATCAGACGGTCGTTGCTGTCGCGATAGCCGCTACCGGTTTTGTGGCCCACTTTTATACCGGGCATATCTTTGAAAGCGGCTACTATGCGGTCCTGACCGGTAGTGCATCCGAGCAACAGCTCCTGAACCAGCCTTTGTCCTTCTGCCGGAATAAGGCTATCGGTAAAAACTTTGTTGATAAGTACGGCGCATGCCAAAGGGGATGACCAGTTGTCACGGCTCAGTTCATGATTCTGTTTCATCTGGTGCTCCGTGTATGACAGGTTGAAATCCTGTCGTCCGGTCAGGTGGCGTACGAGGCTGTCCGTGGTATGTACCGACGCTATATTGTCAAACAGGAAATTGCTTGCGTTATTGTCGCTCTGCTGCAGGATGTAACGCAGCAGCTCCGATAGCTCTATGCTGAACATCGGTTCGGTATGCTCCTTGAGCATCGGCGACCATGTAGTGTAGTCCATGTCGGAGCGGCGTATAGACATCATGGTGTCAAACGGAGTGCCGCTGCGTGAAAGTTTGTCGGCCACGGTCAGCGCCTGATGCAGCTTGAATACGCTCATCAGAGGGTATTTCTTTTCGTTGTTGATAAGTATCGTGTCACTGTCAGGTGTGATGATAGCTACCCCTATGGTGCCATCAACACCAGCTATATATCCGGAAAGCTCACTCTGCAGGGAGTCCGTAAGGCTTGCCTGCTGATTTCCGTTTGACGATGCCGTGCATGAGCATAGCGCCACCAATCCTGCCAGTATGGTATATATCAGGTATTTCTTCATATCTTAGGAATATAAAATAACGTGTTGTGTACAAAAATAGAAATTTCCACCAAAGAAAACAAAAGTGGAGAACATGCATCTGAACTGCAGACTCTCCACTTTTATCCCCTAATACAATCTAAAGAACATGCTTATAACCTTATCAATATCTGTTTACCAACAAAAAATACAATCAATCATTCTCCAATTCCAAAATCATGATGCAAAGATATATCGTACAGACGGTATTGATATTGCACATATGTTGCATTTGCTATAAATTCTGTGGCAATGCCATATTTTTAATGAAAAAAGTACTCAAATAACATAAAATCAACGAGCGGCGGATGTCCTATCCCGGTCCAATGAATAAGGTCGGTTGATTCTGCTGCTCCCCAACTGTAGGCATGGAATTTCCCGTCGAAATGTACAAGGCCACACGGGTCGCCTATCCAACGGTGAGCCGGTGTGAAATGATACTGTGGCCTCCATTTTTCTTTGTAGGTTACGTCTGTCGTTGCGGCTTCGCATACGGGGGCAATTATATTAAAAAACAATATAGCTGAAAATAAATCCTTCATATCTGATGCATTACAAAAAAGGGAAGGGAAATGACATTGACATCATCTCCCTTCCCATATATTACAATCTTTCTTATCTTAAAAATTAATGTCGGGTCAGAATGCCGGATAGCCGGGGTTCTGTGTGTATTTACCTAAAGAGAAGTTGTACTGGGCCACGGGTATCGGATAGTACTCCTCGCCGCTGTCAAACGATGCGTTCTGATAGTAGATGCGGGTGTCCTTCTCGGCATTGAAGTAAGCGGTCATTACTTCTTTGGCTATACCCCAGCGTACAAGGTCGAAGAAACGTTCGCCTTCAAGGGCTTTCTCGAGGCGCATCTCAGTGCGGAGCGCTTTGCGGGCGTAATCCTGATTCCATCCGGCAGCCGGATACAGACCTATCTTGTAGTTGGCGGCATATTTGGACGGGTCATTGAAGTCCTTTACATATTCGCTGTTCATTGCGCGGGCACGGACACGGTTGATCAGTGTGCGGGCTTCGTCAAGATTATCGCCGCCGAGTTCTATAAGAGCTTCGGCCTTATAAAGAAGCAGGTCGGCATAGCGGATAATCTGCCAGTTGAGCTGTGATGCTCCCCATGGCCAACCCTGGAACATGTCAGGCGATTCGGGGGATACCCAGAAGCGTTTCGCGCAGTTGTGCCCATAGACGCCACGGTCACGTACCCATGACTGGCAGGGCGAATTTTTGTAAGTCTTGTAGGTGATGGTGGGACGGCCGGTCACGAAGTCAAGACGGGGGTCAACGTTGGGCTGGGTGTTTGACAGCGTCTGGTGGTCATCATCGATGAACGTTACTGTGGCATAGTCGGGACGTGTCTGGTAGTCAAATACCGGCAGTCCGTTTTCGTCAGTCTGATAGGCGTTGATCAGGTCCTGCGAGGGGAGGAAGAAACCGTCGCCATGATAGGGGCTGTTGCCACCGGGTGAGTTGAGCAGGTTGCTCCAGTTTACGCGGCCGGCATCGCCAGAGCCGTCGTTCATTGAATACTGGATTGCGAATACCGATTCCGGACCGTTTTCATTGGCTACAAGGTCGAGTCCCTGGAAGTCAGGGAGAAGGTCATAGCCTTGTATGCGGTTTATCAGATTCACCACTTCCGTGAGCAGAGTCTTGTTGATGTTGATTACGGCATGTGTCTGTTCGTCCTGTTCATATGCCTGATACAGTTTTACTTTTGCGGCATAGGCCAGAGCTATATTGCGGTTGATACGGCCAACTTCGTCCTGACGTTCGGGCAGATCCTCGGCGGCTTCAAGAAGTTCGGCTGCAATACGTGCAAGATGCTGGTCGCGGGTGAATTCATCGTTAGGCACATTGACGTACTCGCTTTCAGGAAGGTTTTCATCCATATAAGGAATCTTGTTGAACAGACGCACAAGTTCGAAATAGAAATGTGACCGGAGCACTTTCATCTCAGCTATGCGGCTGCGCTTTACCGTCACGACACTCTCATCGGCGGTGTTGAGCACACGCAGGGCGGCATTGCAGCGTGAAATCTGACTGTAGAGATTGAACCACTTACCATCGAGGTTGCCGTTATTTGACTGCACCTGAAATGTTTCCATTGCATGTATGTCCCAAAGGTCACCTTCACCGCCTCCACCTTTGTAGGCGTTGTCGGCGCGTACTTCGCCGAAGCTCCAGTTGGAGGTGGGGCGTACCCAGGGATCGCCCTGTTCGTTTGTAAATCCTGAAAGTGATGCGTAGGCTGAGTTGACAAGCAGGTCAATAGCTTCGGTTGAGGTCATCACTCCATCCGACAGGCTGCCCTGAGGTTTGTTTTCCAAAAAGTCATCGCTGCAACCGGCTAAGATGGATGACAATGCTATGGCTGATATAATGTTTTTTAGTTTCATTGTTTCAGAGTTTTTAAGGTTGATGATATTCAGAATCCAAACTGAATGCCGAATGTAAACTGACGGGGCATGGCGTATGGATAGCCAAGGCCTTCGGGATCAGCACCGCTGTAATTTGTGACAGTGAAGAGATTCTGTGCCTGGAAATAGATACGGGCATTTGTCAAGCGGAGCTTTGTGCGCAGTTGCTGCGGCAGTGAATAGCCCAATGTGAGGGTTTTCATTCTCAGGAATGAACCGTTTTCTATATGGAATTGTGACACTTCGTGTTCGTTATTACTATTGTCAGTGGTCGGGGCGGGGGTGTCGCAGTCATAATAGCCTGTCTGCAGGAAGCGGTCGTAGGCTGCTGCTGCATCCAGCAGGCGTGAGCCGTGGTTGCCGTTCCAACACTGGAACAGGTCGGTATAGTATTTCGAGTTGTTGAAAGCATCGCGTATTATCGAGGTGAAGAACATGCTTAGGTCAAATCCTTTCCAGTTGGCGCCGAGGTTGAGGCCAAACTGTGCTTTTGGCAGGTCACATCCGAGCCATGTGCGGTCGTTGTAGTTGATTTTACCATCGCCGTCAGCGTCAACATACCGGATACGTCCTACTGCCGGCTTACCGAATTCCACCTGATACTTGCTGCAGTATTCATCAACTTCGGCCTGTGTGCGGAACACACCGTCGGTCTTGAAGCCCATCCATGAACCTAACGACTGTCCTACGAGAGAGTGTCCGGCATATCCACCGCCGTAAGAATAGTATATGTCATCAAGAAGATCTGTAACCTTGTTCTTTGATACAGTGACGTTGAACCCGATTTCATAGCTGAAGTCCTTGTTTACGCTTGTGCGCCAGTTGATCTGGCCTTCAAAGCCACGGTTGGTCATTTCGCCTCCATTGTACCAGCAGTAGCCGTCTTCACCGATTGTGGCGATATAGGGCTTCTCAACGAGCATGTCGGTTGTCTTTTTGTAGAAGTAGTCAAGCGACAGTGTCAGGCGGTTGTTGAGGAATCCGGCATCGATACCGAAGTTGGTCTGATATGTTTTTTCCCACTTCAGATCTTTGTTGGTGGTGCGTATGCGGTAGGCTCCGGGCGATAGGGTTGTGCCGTCGCCGTTCATGTTATATGAACCGCGGTCAAGGCTCATAAGATATTTTGCATAGAAAGCTTCGTTGTCAATCAGGTCATTGCCGTTTATACCCCACGAACCGCGGATCTTGAGGTCGGAGAGCCATGAGCGGGTATTCTCCATGAATTTTTCCTGCGATATGCGCCATCCGGCGGATACAGAGGGGAACCAGTCATAGTTATGGTCCTTTGACAGACGCGACGAAGCATCGCGGCGCAGTGTGAATGACAGAAGATATTTGTTGTCATACGAATAATTCAGCTTGCCGAAACCTGAGAACATGGAGTAGTTTGATGCGCCGGCTCCAACATTTTTGTTGGCGGTCACGTTGCCTAAGTACAGATAGTTGGGGTCCTCGATTTCAAGGCCTGTGCCGTAGCCGAAGAAGCTTTCGTTGTGATATTTCTTTGATTCGACACCTACGAGAGCCATTATGGAGTTCTTGCCGAAGTCTATATTATACTGAGCAGTGTTGGTCCAAACCCAATCGACATTCTTTCCGGTAGACTGGGTGAGCTTGTTCACTTCGTCGCGCAGCCATTTCGGCTCGAAAGTCTTGTTGGTTTCGTTGTAGTAGTTCACGCCGAAGTTAGTCTTGACAATAAGGTTCTTGACCGGTTCAATCTGTAGATAGGCATTTCCGAATACACGCCAGTATTCATGCTTGTTGCCCTGATTGTTCTGGATAAGACGCATCATATTCTGTGCATCGCCGAGCACGTCGTTAATCTGGTCAACGAATACACCCGAAGCATCATATACGGCTTTGGCGGGGTGCTGCTTTACAGCGTTTTCTTCGGCACCATCGGGCATATAATGTGCTTTCCACCAGTTGACGGCTACATTGCCACCGGCTTTCAGACGGTTGTTGAGAAATCCATAGTCAGAACTGAAGCGTGTGTTCACGCGCTGGAAATCGGAGCCTTTCACTATACCGTCATGGTCGAGCCAGCTGAGTGATAGCGATGACGAACCGTTTTCAGAGCCTTTCGAGAGTCCGATGCTGTATGTCTGCATGAGTGCGGTGCGGTGAATCTCTTTTTCCCAGTCAGTGGTCTGCGGCAGTACGTCTACGCCATTGAGGTTTTTGTATGTCTGCAGGTTTGCCGTGGCGCCATTGCCATATATCGCAGAGCTGGGAGTAGCTCCTCCGTGGGCATATTTGTAAGCTGACCAGTAGACATCGCCCCATTGATATGCATCCAGAAGGTCAAGGCCGCTGTTGTACTGCTGTATGGTAAGAGTGGCATCAAATGTCACGCGGGCCTCGCCGGCTTTGGCGCGTTTGGTGGTGATGATTATCACACCGTTGGCTGCCTGTGCGCCGTAGATTGATGCTGATGCCGCATCTTTCAGCACCTGTATTGATTCGACATCATTGCTGTTGAGGATTGTGCCGGGATTCTCACGGGTCATCACGCCGTCAATCACATAAAGAGGACCGTTGGCATCGCCGCGGAATGAAGATGCGCCTCGGATAGAGGTTCCGGTGCTGAGTCCGCCGGGGGTACCGTCAGTGGTAACTGTCATGCCGGCTACACGTCCCTGGAGTGACTGGATAACGTTGCCTGTAGGTGTGTCGGCCACATCTTTCATCTTCACTACGGACACAGATCCTGTGAGGTCAGACTTCTTTTCTGAAGAGTAGCCTACCACTACAATTTCATCCAGTACTTCAGAATCAGTGTCAAGTGTGATGGTGAGTTGAGGTGCTGCTTTTACGGTCTTGGCCTTATGTCCTACATAGGAAATTGTGAGGCTTGAGCCTTCAGGAACCGTGATTGTGAAATTACCGTCAATATCTGTGGCAACACCATTGGAGCCCTTTACGTCAGAGATGACACTGGCGCCGATGAGTGGCTCGTTGTCAGTGGATGAAATGACGGTCCCGTGCACAGTTATGTTCTGTGCTTGTGCCGCAATTGCTATAAACAATAGCATCAATGCGCTGAGGATAGCTTTTTTCATGTTATTTAATTTGTGGTTTTGATTACTGACGCAAAGGTATGTTATCCTTTGACTGTCAGCTGGCACTCATGATGCATAGAGTATGAAAATTGTGCGGATGCACGATTATTGATACAGTATGCGCTATTTTTTATAGAAAAACGGTGACGTGTCATATTTGCAATGCCGCGCCACCGTCAGAAGGTTATAGGGATATTTCAGTGTCCGAGTCTTTCCCGGAGTTCAGATGGAGTCTCATTGAACATTTCGCGGTACACTCTTGTGAAATAGGCCGGGGATGAAAATCCTACTTCGTAGGCTATCTCGCTTATCGATCTGTCAGTGGCGGTGAGGAGTTCCCGGGCTTTGTTCATGCGTATTTTCCGCAGCAGTTCCACCGGCGAATAGTTGGTAAGCGATTTTATCTTGCGGTAGAATTGTGACCGGCCTATTCCTAATTGTGAGGCCAGGCTGTCGATGTTGAGGTCAGGATTGGCGATATCGTTGTTCACAAGGGTGAGGAAACGCGAGTAGAACTCGTTGTCAATATCACCGGAATTGGGTGCGGATGCAGGCAATTCTCTTTTTTGTGGAGTTGAGGCGGGGGCAGTGCGCCATAATTCTTTTATGCGTTTGCGGTTGTCTATCAGGTTGCGGCACCTCATCCGTAGCATCTTGTTGTTGAATGGTTTGGCAAGATATCCGTCGGCGCCGCTTTCATATCCTTGTATCCGCTGCTCGTCCATGCTACATGCTGTGAGCATCAGCACAGGAATATGTGATGTCGACAGCTCTTCTTTTATGCGGCGGCAGCATTCGAGTCCGTCCATGACTGGCATCATCACATCGCATATTATAAGGTCAGGAGTATATTTTGAAGCAAGACGGATTCCGTCCTTGCCGTTGGATGCTTCGATTATACGGTATTCATCGCAGATAAGCTCGCGTATCATGCGCCGGATGTCGTCATTGTCGTCAATTATCAGCAGGAGTGGTTTGTCGCTCTCCTCAGTAGAGGGGTTGCATTCTATGGTCCCGAGTTCGGCGTTGACATCCTCCGCTGATATCCGGTTTGACACCGTAGGAGCAGCCGGAGATGATACGTGTCGTATTGGAAGCTTTACGGTGAATCGGCTTCCGCGGCCTATTTCGCTGCTTACCTCAATGGTGCCTCCATGAAGTTCTACAAAAGCTTTTGCAAGTGAAAGCCCTATGCCGGAGCCGTTTGGATGCACCTTGTCAACCTGATAGAAGCGGTCGAAAATGTTGTCGATATCTTCTTCGGCTATTCCGCGCCCGGTATCTTCAACTGATATAATCAGCTGTTGGTCATCAATATGGCATGTAAATGTTATACTGCTGTTGTCAGGACTGTACTTAATAGCATTTGACATGAGATTGAAGAATACGCGTTCAATCTTCTCTGTATCAATAGCTATGGTAAGGTTAGCGGGGAGCGTGACATTGCCTGTCAGCTTTATGCTGCGCTTGTGGGCGAGGTTGGAGAATGATTCGGCCCATTCCGTAATCAAGGGGGCGAAGCTTACTTCAGAAAGGTTTAGCTGCAGGCGTCCGTTTTCATATTTACGGAAGTCGAGAATCTGATTGATAAGCCGGCGGAGTATCTTGACATTCTTGTTGGCGATTTTCATGAGTGCCTTGTGCTGCGGCGTCAGATAGCCGGCCTCGGCGAGCTGCTCTACCGGCTCGGCAATCAGGGTAAGAGGCGTCCGCAGGTCATGTGACACATTAGTGAAAAATGCGAGCTTTGACTGTGTGGCTGCATTGAGCTGTTCGTTAAGCGCCTTTTCGGTGTCGCGTTGCTGTTCAAGAAGACGGTTTTGTTCCATAAGTGTGTGCTGGTGACGCTTATGTTGCCAGAATGCCCTGAGTATCATGAAGAGGAATCCGAAGAGGAGCAGCAGTATAGCTATCGAGGCGTAAAAAAGAGTGGTTTGCGCCGAGTGACGGGCCCAGTAGTCGTCAACCTGAGTCTTCAACAGTTTTATTTTTGCCGTTTCCTCTTTTAGCGATTCATTTTGCAGCAGGAGAATATCGGCGTTTGATTTGTCGACGGCTGACGACAGCGGTAGCTGTATGTTGCGTTGGAATGGTTCTCCTTTAAGTATGGCAAGAGCGGTACGTATTACTCCATAGCCCTCCGTGGGGTATAGGAATGTGGCGTCGATAACACTGTCGGCCACAGCTTTGATTCCTATCTCCGGTGCGGCATCAATGCCTATTACTTTCAGGTCAAGCCCTTTACGTCGGGCTACTTCCGATGCGGCCACCGCCATGCGGTCATTGTGGGCATATATCAGATCTACATCCGGATGTGCGCTGAGCAGTGAGTCGGCAGCTACTGCGGCATCGTTGTAGTTCCAGTTGCCGTATGCTGATCCGATAAGTTCCAGTCCTGAACGTGAGGCTTCAGTCTTGAACCCGTTATGACGTTCTATGGCCGGAGTAGACCCCTTCAGGCCATATATTTCCAATACCTTTCCGCCACGTCCTGTCAGGCTTAAAGCGTAGCGGGCCGCGGATTCGCCTATGGCTGTATTGTCAACGCCCTGATACGCCGTATATGAGTCGCCATTGATTTTACGGTCAAAGATTATTACCGGCATACCTCCATCGTAGGCCTCCTTAATAATAGGCGTGATAGCATTGGCTTCGTTAGGTGCCGCGATGATTATGTCAAAGCCGTTGTCCATGAAGTAGCGTATGTCGGCAATCTGCTTCTCATTGCTGTCATCGGCCGACCGGATCTCGACCGTTGCCTCAGGATGAAACATTATTTCACGGTAGATCTCGTCATTCATTTTCTTGCGCCAGTCATCATCGCTGCATTGTGACACACCTATGCGGTATGTCTTCGCTTCATGGCATGAGGACGCACTGAATATAAGCATTACGATTATGAATATTCGGAATACCCTGTTCATTTTTCAGATTTAAGATAAGTGATAATACAGATGCGAATATAGCTCTAATATTATGAATAACAAAGCATTTACTATGAAAAAATGAGCTGTGCAACATTTCTGCTACTGTTTGCACTATTTTTAATAGCCCTCTCTGACGGTTATATATTAGATTTGTGCATCGAAAAAAACGAATGACATTTTTTATATGAATAGAGCAAAGAAAATAATGGCAGCTATGTTATCGCTTCCGCTTCTATGTCAGGGAGCGCTGGCAGCTGACAGCAGTGGTATCAAGGTGGAGCACCTCGGTACAAACAATACGCTGGTACGTGTTGAGGGTGATTCGCGCTATCTGATGATTCCGGTCCAGGAAGCATACGATGATGCGACGGTTAATGTAGTGGTCGACGGTAAGCTTGAACGTACCGTGTATGTGCGTCTGGCCAAGTCAAAGGTCGACTATGCGGTGCCTTTCGACCTGTCGCCTTACAAGGGGAAGAATGTGGTGCTGAATATCGTGACGACACAGAGCCGCTCAACGGTGCGCGAGGCCAGTGAGGATGCCTGCTGGAGCAATTTCGCGCTGGCTGATTCAATCAGCACGGCTAATGTTGAGAAGTATCGTCCGGCCTATCACCATACTCCATTGTACGGTTGGATGAACGACCCTAACGGCATGTTCTATAAAGATGGCGAGTGGCATCTCTACTATCAGTGGAATCCTTATGGCTCGAAATGGCAGAATATGACCTGGGGACATTCGTCATCCTCTGACCTTATAAACTGGACAAGCCATCCGGCGGCTATAGAGCCTAACGGCCTTGGCTCGGTGTTCAGCGGCAGCTCGACCATAGATACTGAGAACAGTGCAGGATTCGGTAAGGATGCCGTTGTGGCCATGTACACCTCAGCCGGGGCGAGTCAGGTACAGAGTCTGGCATGGAGCACGGATAATGGGGAGACATTCAATATCTATGGCGGCAATCCTGTGCTGACACTGGACAGCGAGGCTCGCGACCCGAACATGTTCTGGAATCCGGATACAAAACTGTGGACTCTTGTGCTTGCACATGCTCTTGACCATGAAATGCTGATATTCACATCGCCTGACATGAAGGAATGGACCCTTCAGAGCAGTTTCGGTAAGGGTGAAGGTGCCCAGGGCGGTGTATGGGAGTGCCCCGATCTGTTTGAACTCCCTGTTGATGGGGGCCAGAATAAGAAATGGGTGCTTATATGCAATATCAATCCCGGCGGACCGTTCGGAGGTAGCTCGATCCAGTACTTCACCGGCGATTTTGACGGGAAAAATTTCAAAGCTGATACTGACGCATCAGGAAAGGTGCCTACAAAATGGCTTGATTACGGTAAAGACAATTACGCACTTGTGAGCTGGAGCGATGCTCCGCAGGGACGGCGCACGGTGATAGGGTGGATGAGCAACTGGCAGTATGCCGCCGAAGTTCCCTCCAAACAGTTCCGCAGTGCCAACACTCTGCCTCGTGACATGTATCTTTTCACAGGCGATGACGGACAGATATATGCGGCCACGGAGCCGTCGCCCGAAATGCTGAATCTGCGTGACAAGCTCACACTCAGCAAGCCTAATATATCAGTCGGTAAAAAAGCCACCACGCTGTCACTTCCGGACCATAACGGAGGTATATGTGAAATACTGATGGATATCGAGGCTCCCAAGTCAGGCTCCGTGTATATTACACTCGGTAATAAGGCCGGCGAGGAAGTTGTGATGACTTACAGTCCGGACAGTGCAACTATAGCATTTGACCGTCGCCACAGTGGCATAGTGGACTTCAGCCAGGACTTTCCGGCTGTGACCACAGCCCCGATTCTAAAGAGCGGCAAGATGCTTTCCCTGCGTATTTTTGTTGACCGTTCGAGCATAGAGCTGTTTGCCGACGGAGGCCGGAGCACGATGACAAATCTGGTGTTCCCCACACAGCCTTACAGCACACTGAGCATCAATACTTCCGCAGGTAAGGCTAAAGTGAAAAACCTGAAGATATATTCCATAAAAACAAAATAATACCACGTCATGAATACAACACAGTCATTGCAATATGGTAAAAAGGGGCTTATAATGCAGATTATACCCGTAATGCTATGCTTCTTTGCCATGGGTTTTGTGGACCTTGTAGGTACCGCGTCAAATTATGTTCAGAAGGATCTCGGACTCTCTGACTCGCAAGCCAATCTGTTTCCATCGCTTGTTTTCTTCTGGTTTCTGATTTTTTCAGTGCCTACAGGAATGCTGATGAACCGTATAGGACGGAAAAAGACAGTATTGATAAGCCTCTTTATCACAGCTCTGTCACTGATTATACCTATGTTTGGTGACAGCTATATGGTAATGCTGGTGTCATTCTCATTGCTCGGAATTGGCAACGCCGTAATGCAGACTTCGCTTAATCCTCTTGTGACGAATCTTATCAATGGCGACAAATTGGCGTCCACTCTTACATTCGGTCAGTTTGTCAAGGCTATAGCTTCATTCCTTGCACCTATAATCGCGGCATGGGGCGCCACTACATACTTCCCGACATTCGGACTTGGGTGGAGAGCTCTGTTCGTGATATATGCCGTGGTAAGCTTCCTGTCTATTTCAGCCCTTGCCGCAACCCCTATCGAGGAGGAGCGTCCCGACAAGGCTTCAGGTGTGGGTGAATGTCTGAAACTGCTTGGACGTCCGTTCATATTGCTCTGCTTCATAGGTATAATGTGTCATGTGGGGATTGACGTAGGTACCAATACCGTGGCTCCAAAGATAATCATGGAGCGACTGGGCCTGCCTCTTGAGGAAGCCGGATTTGCTACAAGCGTATATTTCATATTCCGTACAGCCGGATGCTTCCTTGGCGCTTTCCTGCTGCGCACCATGTCGCCGAAACTGTTTTTCGGGATCAGTGTGGCCCTGATGGTAGTGGCAATGGTAATGATGACAGTATGCCATTCGCTCACGCCTCTCTATATCGGTATCGGGCTCGTAGGCCTGGGCAATTCCAATATATTCTCCGTGGTGTTCTCACAGGCTCTTGTCTATGCTCCTCAGGAGAAGAACGAAGTGTCGGGATTAATGATCATGGGACTGTTCGGAGGCACTGTATTCCCTCTGGCCATGGGATTCGCGGCCGATGCAATGGGACAGATCGGTGCTGTGGCAGTAATGTCGGCCGGAGTGTTATATCTGATGTACTATACTGTGAAAATTAAAGTTATTAAATAAAGAAATCGTAAAAATCATATATCATGGATCGTATTGTAGTAGGAATGGGCGAGGCATTATGGGATGTTCTCCCCGAAGGAAAGAAAATAGGTGGCGCACCGGCTAATTTTGCCTATCATGTGTCACAGTTCGGCCTTGACAGCATGGCTGTCAGTGCTATAGGTGAGGATGCTCTTGGAGCCGAACTGCTTGCCAATTTTGACGAGAAGGGAGTGAAATATCATATTGACACGGTGCCTTATCCTACGGGAACCGTGCAGGTGGAGATTGATCAGGCCGGAATACCACAGTATGAAATAAAGGAAAATGTGGCGTGGGACAATATCCCGTACACTGAGAGCCTGAAGGAGATAGCCGGCCGTACAGGAGCGGTATGTTTCGGGTCGCTGGCCCAGCGAAATGTGGTGTCACGCAATACTATCAATGACTTTCTGGATGCTATTCCGGAGGATAACAAGCCGCTTGTGGTTTTTGACGTGAATCTGCGTCAGGGATTCTACAACAAGGAGATTCTGTGCAACTCCATGAAACGTTGCAATATCCTGAAAATAAATGATGAGGAACTCGTGGTAGTGAGCCGCATGTTCGGCTATCCGGGTATCGACCTTCAGGATAAGTGCTGGATTCTTTTGGGAAAATACAATCTGAAGATGCTGATTCTTACATGTGGCATAAACGGTAGCTACGTGTTCACTCCCGGAAATGTATCATATCAGCCTACTCCCCGGGTGGAAGTAGCCGATACAGTGGGCGCCGGCGATTCATTTACCGCCGCGTTCATAGCGAGCATACTCAAAGGTAAGAGTGTGCAGGAGGCGCATCAGAAAGCTGTAGCGACATCAGCTTTCGTATGTACTCAGCAGGGGGCTATGCCGGTACTGCCTGCCGAGCTGACCGAATAATGATAGGATAAATAGTTCATGACAGCGAAGAGGGGAGAGGCCTGCAACAGGTTTCTCCCCCTTTATTCTTCTTTATAATTAGCAAATTTGCTTCTTATGTATAAGACTTCTATTTTTGTACCATTATTTATAAGTCGGCATATTATAATTACTTATGATGAAGAGCCGGTGCTGACTGTATGTAATATTGTAGAATTGTCAAATCATTATAAGTAAAAATCATGGGTATTACATTGAAAGGTATAGCTCCTGAAATGATAGCGAATAATCTTTTTCCGAGTCAACCGATTCATCCCGGAGAGATGATAAAGGATGAGATTGAATACCGTGGTATATCTCAAAAGGCCCTTGCGGCAGAGATAGGCATACCGGCATCAGTACTAAATGCCGTTCTCAATGGCAAACGTGCGGTAACTACTGAATATGCCCTTCTTCTTGAGGCTGCATTGGGTATTGATGCAGATATATGGCTTAAAATCCAGTCAGACTATAATAAACAGGTCGCCAAGTCAGATCCTTCATTCATGGAACGCATTAACCGCATACGTAAAGTAGCGGCCTTTCTCTGATTTTTTGAAAACAGTTAGCTCTCTTCGGATAGTCTATTGAAGGATGGCGTCAATGGCGGTCAGTTCATCGGCTGTGAATGGGGGAGCGTCAATGGCTTTGAGGCTGTTGTCAAGCTGATGGGTTGAACTTACTCCGGTTATCACGGATGTAAGGTAGCGTTTTGCGAGGAGCCATGATATTGACATCTGTGCCAGCGATTGACCGCGTCCGGCAGCGATGTCATTTAACCGGGTAGCTTTTGCAATCCACTGGTCAGTAATGTCCGATTCATGCAGGAATGCGCCCTCACGATGCACTCTTGAATCAGCCGGTATGCCATGCAGATAGCGGTCAGTGAGCAGACCCTGCGCAAGAGGTGAGAATGCTATAAAACCAAGTCCGCACTTTTTAAGCATGTCAATATGCGCATCTTCAGGTTTGCGGCATATCATATTGTAGCGGTCCTGATATATCAGGCAGCGCACATGTTGCTCCGACATCATGCGGCAAGCCTCGGCAGCTTTGTCGGCCGGGTATTTCGAAAGCCCTATATAAAGGGCTTTCCCTTGCTTGACTATATCAATAAGCGCCTGGATGGTTTCCTCCAGAGGTGTCTCGGGGCAGTAGCGGTGGCTGTAAAATATGTCGAAATACTCAAGTCCTGTACGGCGCAGGCTCTGGTTGATACTTGCCATGATATACTTGCGGGAGCCGCCGTCGCCGTAAGGTCCGTTCCACATCAGATGGCCCGCTTTTGAAGATACTATTATTTCATCGCGGTGAGTATGGAGGTTGCGCGACATGATTTTGCCGAATGTCAGCTCGGCGCTACCGGGAGGCGGTCCGTAGTTGTTGGCAAGGTCAAAATGCGTCACGCCGCAGTCGAATGCGTGTGTTATGATATGCTCGGATGTGGCGAAGTCAGCTGACTGGCCGAAGTTGTGCCATAGTCCGAGTGATATTTCAGGGAGCTGAAGTCCGCTCCGTCCGCAAAATCGGTATTTCATGGTTGAGAGAATGACGTTGTTATAGTATATGCAAAGATAACCATTTGTGTCAATTAAGAAATAATATTATCTTAGCATTGTTATGATGCAACCGACAGTCAGAACCCTTGAAGGGATAGATATCGATAAGATAACAGATATATTTGAGGCGGCATTTGCTGATTATGCGGTGTCGTTCAGCCGTGATGAAATCAAGTCAATGCTCCGCAGGCGAGGGTACAGTCCGGAGTATTCCTATGGAGTGTTTGACCGAGGCTCGATAGTGGCCTTTGCGTTGAGCGGCAAGGATTATTTTGCCGGAAAATCAACAGTCTATGACATCGCCACGGCTGCCATGCCTGATTATCGTGGGCGCGGTCTGTCCGGACTTATGTTTAGCCGTGCTATTCCGGAATTGGTAGCTGCCGGGGTGGAGAGGTATTTGCTGGAGGTGCTTTGCGACAATGAGGCTGCAATCAAAGCCTACAGGAAGCAAGGGTTTGCAGTTGGCCGTACATTCCTATGCCACAGGCAGACCTGCACAGAGGTGATAAGTGCCGGTATCAATGTTGAAGGTGTAAATATAAAACCGCTTGTCCCGTCGGACGACATACTGGCGGATGACATGTTCTGCGATTTCACTCCATCGTGGCAGAATAGCCGTGAATCGATACTCAGGGCCTCAACAGATTTTAAGGCATTCGGAGCATACCATAATGATATGTTGGTGGGCTACACCCTGTTCGATGCACGGTATGGCGATCTCACACGGATAGCCGTCCGTGAGGAAATGCGTCGTAAAGGTATAGGCTCGATGTTGCTTAACAGGTTTCTTGCGGAGAACCGCGCCGATGCGGTCAAAGTGCTTAATATAGAATCGACGTGCAGTTCTTTGGTTGAATTTCTGAAGAGGTATAATATCAACGAAGCATCGCGGCAATATGAAATGTATAAGGAATTATCAACATGAATATGGTGGCGCAGCTGAATTTATTTGTAACTTTGCGGCGGATTTTAGAGTGATAAAATAAGATCCGAAATAATTAGGGGTGCATCCGAGGCCACGGCCCGGAAGCTGAGAGTACACCCTTTGAATCTGATCCGGTTAGTACCGGCGTAGAGAAATTGATATGGACAAGATATCTTCAATCCGGCTTGCTGTAGCCGTATACGCGTGTGCGTATGTATGTAATCCTGCCGTCAGTGCGGCAGAAGTTTCCAACACAGTTCCCGACTCAATGACGGTGAAGCTCCGCAATGTCGAGGTTGTTGCCAACAGGGCCAACAAGCGAACTCCGGTGGCGTTCTCCGATATTACAGCCAAAGAGTTGGCGCGCATCAATGACGGACGCGATATCCCATTTCTGCTTGAATCACTGCCTTCGATTGTCACCACCGGCGATGCCGGCGGAGGGATAGGCTATTCAGGAATACGTGTGCGCGGCACTGATGCCTCGCGCATCAATATCACGGCCAACGGTGTGCCTATTAATGACTCGGAGAGCCACAATGTCTATTGGGTGAATATGCCTGACCTGGCTTCATCGCTGCGTGACATTCAGGTGCAGCGCGGTGCCGGAACATCGACCAACGGAGCCGGTGCGTTCGGGGCATCAATCAATATGATAACGGATGCGCCTTCAATGGATCCTGCGGCAGAGATTTCAGCTTCTTATGGGTCATACAATGCCAATAAGCAGACAGTAAAGGTGCAGTCCGGCCTGTTTGACGACAAATGGAGTCTGGACATGCGCCTGAGTCACATGGGTTCTGACGGATATATCGACCGTGCATATTCAAAACTGTGGAGCTATCTCGGACAGCTTTCCTATCAGTCAAGCGGCACACTGGTCCGTCTGCTCGCTTTCGGCGGAAAGGAACAGACATATATGGCATGGGACTATGCCTCGAAAGAGGAGATGGCCAAGTATGGACGCCGGTATAATCCGTGCGGCAAGTACACGGCCGATGATGGCTCTACGGCATTCTATCCCGATCAGTATGATTATTTCGTACAGCATCACATTCAGCTCCTCGGATTCAGGAATCTGTCGGATAGATGGCGATTCAACATTACATTCCATTATACGAAAGGCGACGGCTATTACAAGCAGTATAAGACGGACCGCACACTTGTGGAGTATGGGCTGCAGCCATTTGTCAACGGCGCCGGCCAGTTGGTTGAGAAGTCTGACCTTGTAAGACTTAAGAACAATGACAATGATTTCGGAGGCGGGATGCTGACGTTCAATTATACCGGCAGCCGCTTCAACGCCACTATAGGCGGAGCTGCCAACTGGCACCGCGGCAACCATTTCGGACAGATTGATTTCGTGCGCAATTATGTCGGTCCTATAAATCCGCTACAGGAGTACTACCGCAATGTAGGACGAAAATTTGACAGCAACGTTTACGCGCGTGGCGATTATGAGATATGCCGCGGTCTGTCAGCCTACGCCGACTTGCAATTCAGGCATATACGCTATTCCATCCGTGGCATAAGCGACAACTATGACTGGAACACTGAAGCTCCCGGAGCGCTTGACATATTCCGCCGCTACAATTTCTTCAATCCCAAGGCGGGGCTGACGTATCAGAACCGTCAGCACAGAGCCTACGTGTCATGGAGCGTGGCCCATAAGGAACCTGTGCGTGACAACTTCACTGACTGCGATGCCGCCCATTATCCTACGGCTGAACGTCTGTTTGACTATGAAGCGGGCTACACATTCACACATCCGCTGTTCTCGCTCGGGGCCAATCTCTACTACATGGATTACAAGGACCAGCTGATAGCCACCGGGCAGCTGTCCGACACCGGAAATGCCATCAGTGTCAATGTCCCCAAGTCATACCGTATGGGCATTGAGTTGCAGGGCACGCTTAAACCGTGCCGATGGTTTGACTGGCAGATCAACGCCACGCTGTCGCGCAACCGCATCAAGGATTTTGTGCAGTATATCTACGAGGATGGATGGAAGAATCCCATAACACGTGAATTTGCCGATACGCCTATCGCCTTCTCGCCTGATGTGGTGATGCACAATGCGTTCAATTTTCATGTAGGTGCATTTGACGCCTCTCTGACATCGCGCTATGTGTCGGACCAGTATATGGACAACGCCCGCACCGCCGAGGCTAAGCTCGATTCATATTTTGTGAGCGACCTGAGGCTTAACTATACATTCCGCAATATCCCTTCAGTGAAGGAACTGTCGGTAGGAGTGGCTGTCTACAATCTGTTAAATGCCAAGTATTGCAACAACGGTTATGCCGGCACCGAATATTATGTGGACGATGCCGGAAAGAAGGTGATATACAGCTATGCCGGTTTTGCGGCACAGGCCACTACAAATGTGATGGCCTCAGTCAATATAAAATTCTGATATGGGTACAATTCTTGAAATAGCCGGTTTCGTCATCGGTCTGCTCTACCTGTGGTGGGAGTATCATGCCAATTCGAAGCTATGGCTCGCATCGCTTATCATGCCGGCTATATCAATGTGGATATATTTCAGCAAAGGATTGTATGCTGATTTTGGCATCAACATCTACTATCTGTTGATAGCCATATATGGCTACTGGGTGTGGACCCGTGGCGGGCGGAATAAGAAAAACACCGATTCAGGTAGCGCGGTACCTATTACCCACATTCCTTTCCGTATATTGGCAGGAGCATCAGGCGTATTTGCGGCAGTGTGGTGTGCCATATACCTTATCCTTACCAATTTTACCAACAGTACCGTGCCGCTGTGCGATTCATTCACTACCGCACTCAGCATAGTGGCTATGTGGCTTCTGGCAAAGAAATATGTGGAGCAGTGGATAGCATGGGTGTTGGTTGACATAGTATGCGTAGGGCTTTATATCTACAAAGGGATATATTTCTACGCCACGCTATATGCCGTCTATTCCGTGGTGGCCTGCTTCGGCTATCGCAAATGGCTCCGACTGATGCATGAACGGCCCTGACATGATCACATTCCCGGTAGGGACATCTTCGATGTGTTAGACGCAGCCATGCTGAGATCCTGAAATGTTTATTCTTGTTTTGGCGTGGGCCGAGCTGAAAGCGAGTACCATGCTAAGGGACGCAATGTCAGAATTTTGGAATTACGTGGTTCTATTGTTTTATTTAGTAGTTATAGCTATCTCTGATTTTGCATCAGATAAAAATTGCGGATAGATGTAACCTATCGACAATTTTCAGTGTCATGAATAAAAACAATAGATATGAAAACATCATTATCAGTCATCATTTCATTATTGCCGTTATTATCTTATGCGCAGGGCAATTTGTCAGACAGTATTCAGGGTAAGAAATTGAATGAAGTTGTAGTTGAGGGACAGATGCAGAGCACATCGCCGGGACTGACAACTTATTATCCGGATAAGCAGAGCAAACGTGCGGCCCAAAATGCTGTTGACCTGCTGAATTATATGGGTATTCCGCAGATTAATGTAAATCCGGTAGCCGGTTCGGTGACAACTCCGGGCGGCGAGGAAGTAGCTATATATATCGATATGGAAGAGGCTTCGCAGGTGGAAAAAGATGCACTCCGTCCGGAGGATGTTAAAAAAGTGGAGTACTACGTGTTCCCTACTGATCCGTGCTTCAATCATGCCAAATATGTTATTAACATAACCCTACGTAGTTATGAATATGGCGGTTATGCAAAGTTTTCCGGTACAGGCAATGTTATGGCGGGTTCAGGTAGCGGACTCGGATATGCAAAAATCGCATATAAACGTATGACATACGATATAAGCGTCAATGATAAGTTCACTGACCGTCATCATACCGGCAGTGAGCAGAGGCAGGTGTTCAGATTCCCGCAGGATGGTGGCCCGATCCAAGAAATAATGCGTGACAATATACTTGACTACAGCCGTTTTACTGAAAATCAGTTAGGCGTATCATTCCGGGCCAGATATACCTCAGATAAATCGGTAATAACAAATAGTTTTGCCTTTTCCTCGATAAACACACCGCATAGTGATAACAGCGGCCGGCTTGTTTTTTCTGATGATATATTCAGAGGTGACAGCTACTCCGGAGCAAGTAATTCCACGTATATATATCCGCGTTGGCGTGGCAATTATTATTTCAATATTGGCAATGGATTTAAGTTTAATGCTGTTCCGGCAGTGTTTTATCAGCGCACAAAGTCCAACAGCATGTACAAATCTGACGAAAGCAGTATTGTGACAGATGCTGTTGAGGATGCAATAACCGGTCAGCTGCAGTTTCAATTGAATAAAACCATAAGCCGGCGTCATACGTTTGACATTAATCTTCTCGGGTTATATTATTATGATAAGGTAAAATATACGGGCAATACCGTGGCCTCACCCGAATTCAATCAATTTGCCTACGGAGGAATGATCGGTTATACATATGCGGGCAACAAGTTTTATGGACGGTTTTCAGCCGGAATTGCCGGAGAGGCGAATAGAATCAGTGGGGTGACCAACAACAGCTGTATACCACTACTGAACGTAAATGGCCAATATGCTTTCAACCGCCGGCATTCAATAAGTCTGTCCGTCCAGTACAATGTCGATCCGGCCAAGGCTGCCGATAAGACACCTGACATAATACAGGAAAATGAACTGCTGTATAAGACCGGTAATCCGCATCTTAAGAATGTGCATTGGAGTAATACGGCATTGGAATATACATTTCTGCCTGACAACAGATTCTCTATATCGGCTTTCGCGGGCTGGAGGAGATATTTCAACCATTTTGTACCGGTGTTCACTCCGGACGGCCCTGATGGAATGATGCTCAGAACTATTGAAAACAATGGCGACTGTCAGGAAATATATGTAGGCACATCTCTGACGGCCCGTCTGCTTGACCGTCGGTTGGTATTGCGCGCAACCCCACAAGTGTACTTTGAACAGCTTACCGGACTATATGCCGAACGTAACAGATACGTATCGTTGTCATTGTCCGCTACTTACTATATTGATAAGTTTTATCTGTCGGCATTCTATTCCCCGGCAAGCAGATCGCTTCAGCTGTATAGTCTGGATGCTACCTCGTCAAAAGGCAGGTCGTCATATCAGCTGAAAGCAGGGTGGAGCAACGGCCGATGGAATCTGTCAGCGTCCGCAGTCAATATCTTCCGCCGTGACTGGATCTCATCATCATCATCGCTCACAAGCCGGTGGTTTGATCAATACACAACAGAGTATGGTGCCGCCAGCCATCAGTTTGTATCACTCACGGCCAGTTATACTTTCGGGTTTGGCAAGAAAGTAAAGCGCGGCGATGAAGTGCAGGGCATTGAATCCGGCAGCTCGGCTATAATGAAATAGCGTAGCTATTGGGTGACCAGACGGAGCGACATGTAATATGCTGGAGAGTCACTATCGGGAGATATGTACAGCGTGTTTGTAACTTTGTAGGGGACTATTATCTCAAAATCATCGAATCCGGCAGGATTGAGAAATTTTAGCACAGTTCCCTCGCTGCCACTACGTGATGAAGTCCAGATGTATGTGCAGTCGCCGGTGTCCCAGCGGTCGCTTGCCCGATAGCCCGCATAGCCAGAGGCCGGCATGAATATTCGGTTGCCATTCGGTCCGGTTCCCATCCAGCCTTTAACTCCGTTGAGGCTGGTACGTGTCCATCGGCATTCTACCGCAAGTTCACGGGCTTGTGCAAGGGTAGGGATCTTCCAGGAAGCATCCCATGTGGAGTCATGAAAGTCAGCTTTCTGCTTGAATACTGATCCATATTGCTCCGGAGAGGATGCCCCTACATGGCAACAAGCCCATTTCGTACCGCTCGGCAAGCCGAGGTCAATGGCATGTGGATGGGCGGCACTGCCATTCAGGCACTGTTCGTTGCCGGTATCAGGCCCTTTGATTCCGTATGCGCCGTAGTTTATTATAGGGCGTGCATGGCATGTGTATGGATTTCCGCTATAGGAGCCCATGTCTATGTCAGAGGTATATTCATTGTCAGCCTCGGTGCCGCTTATAAATGTTTTTTGTCCGGACCCTTGAGCTATAGAACGCCCGTCAGAAGGATTGAATACTTCAGAGCTGACATTAAGGTCGCGTATAAGACGTGTAGAGCTTTTGCATGTGAGATTGATAGATTTCGCGGATGCGTCAACAGAGCTGTTTACGTCATAAAACGCAGGTAGCATGTTGTACTTACCCTCTGAGAGCATGGATGACAGACGGCCGTTGGCTTTCATCTTCGATGTCGATACTACTTTGCTACCTTTGTATACGGTAGAAGAGCCGCTGACTGACATGGATGTATTGAGGCTTAATTGAGATTTATCGTAAAGCTCACGCACATATTCGGCCGACATTTTTTTCAATGACTCGGCTCCGATAGATCCTTTCAATGATGGCCCGGTAGATATTACCGCACGTGTTCCCTTATTGCGCATGAACGGCCGCATGGAGATAGTGAACGAGCCGGTGAGCGACAGCGTGCCGTCAAGATATGCGTCGTTGTTGAATGTTGTTATACAATCCCCGTCGGCCGCCATCTCAGGTTTATAGAGAATGGTGTCACCCTTGCTTACTATGTAATAGAAGGATGCCTTATGTTTACGCTTTATGTCGAGGTTGACATCAGATGACGTGGCCTTGACTTTGAAACTTACCTTCATATCCATGGTAGGATTGAACCATTTCTTGTTGACTTCGGATATGGCAATAGGCACAGCCACTGTCTTTCCAGATGAATATGTCACATCTACGTTGCCGTTATGTCGGCAATTCAGATTATATTCGCCATCGACGGTAAGTGTGATTTTTGCAAAGATATCACCTGAAAGAATATCATACCGAACGTAAGAAGTGGAGAGCCCTACGTTGGCTTTCATATTGTATTTGCGCTGGCCGTCCCATACTGTGGCCCGGCACTGAGGCTCAGGTGCGGCATCCTCTTCATCTCCTTCCGAATCGATGTACACCTGATGGGGTTCGCCGGCAAACTCTGTTGATACGACGTATTCATCAAATAGTTCCGATGGCTCGACTTCAGTAACAGCGACAGCTATTGATTCATCCTGAGACATTACTCCGGTAACTTTTGCGCACAGTCCGGCCGGAAATATCTCGCTGATATTGTCATAATATATCAGATCATTTACGGATGGGAGGAGCGCTGCAGGAGTCTGCAAGGTATAGTGTATGACGCCATCTTCGTATCCTGTAATATAAGCATGTTTGGCTTCGGTTATTTCAACAGATGTTTCTTTCGGCACTCTGTTATTGCCGGATCCGAATACAATACTGTCAATAAGCTCCACCGGATATGATGCTACGGAGTCAAAGCCCATGGTGAATACATGAGATACAATATGGTCATACTCTTTATCGTCATTTCCTACGAAGGAAAAATCTACTGATTCGAGTTCTCCGGCATTGTACACTTCGGCCGGGCTGTTCTTCAAGAAGACCGTGATACGCTTATCTCCCGATATTTCGGCTGCGATATGTAGTGCGAATATAATTATGGCGGTAACAGATGCTATGATTCGTAATGTGCGTTTCATTTCTTGATAAATTTAAAGGAATAATTATCAGTAATCAAAATGTACATACCGGATGTTAGATTGGCTAATGATATGACCGATTCTCCCGAAGAATCAGCCTTTTGATTGAGCAAGGTTATTCCGCCGGTATTTATGAGCCTTATTCTTGAACCGGGCCTCGCGTTGCTTACTTTTATAGTTGACTCATTCAGGAATGTCAGATGGGGCTTGTCGCTTATGGATGGCACATTTTCTATTGAAGATGCTCGTGTTTCGAAAGTGTATTTGTTTAAGTCATCGAAACTATAATAATGGTTCGAGCCGAAATCTACCATTGTACGTCCTGTCGGGACCAGTTCACCCAGACTGCTGTCCCATTCCTGCTCTGGTTCGACACGTACCATGATAGGATCGCCCTCGCGGTCAACGAGTGCGATATCCACAGTGCTGCCGTTCTTGAAATGAAGTCTGATTTTATCGCCGGATGCGGCATAGGCATCTGTACTCATGGCGAATAGAGCTATCAGTAGTAAAAGTGATGATATCCGTTGCATCAAAAGTCTGGTCATGGTATGATATAATATGTGATGATGTGATTGGTGTGCCAAAAATAGATAAAAAATGTTTATTCTGCAATGCTATGGCGTGTTTAGTCTATAAAAACGCGATGTAATCATTCGGATGACGATGCGTTTGGAGACTGGTATCGACTTCGGGAATAGTGCAGGGTGTTGAGTAGTTGGCGGGGGTGAGTGTTCGCGGTTAGAAAAAATGTTATTAATTTTGCACCGCGATAACATCGTGACCGGCATCCGTGGGTGCTGAGGTTACGATGGTATTTGTTTTTAGAACGTAATATTCAGATAATTATCACACTTTACAGAAAAAAGTATTATTAGAATGTTTGGACTTAATGACGGTACCGTATCAATAGGCGGGAAAGGACAGCTTAAAGGGGTCGCAAAAGAGATAACCACCAACCACTGGTTTGAAATAGGGATAACTCTTATTATTCTGGTAAATTCGTTCCTTATCGGGGTGGAGACATATACCTCATCCTCTGCCCTGATGCTGGTCCAGAATGTGATACTGTATATCTTCTCGATGGAGATTATTTTACGGTTTATCGCATCGGATTCAGTAAAATCTTTTTTCAGTGACGGATGGAATCTATTTGACCTGTCGCTGGTGATAGTGGGGTATATTCCGGAAGACCTTTTCGAAGGAGGTTCTGCCATGATGGCGCTGCGCGTGCTCAGAGTTCTGCGTGTGCTCCGTCTGCTACGTGCCGCCAAGGAGATAAAGGTTATAATCACGGTGCTGCTGAAGTCAACTTCGGCAATGTTCTACAATGTTGTGCTGTTCGGTATTTTCATATATCTCTTCTCTATTATCGGGGTGGGACTATTCCGTCTGCCTGACCCGTCGACGCTGAAGGGTGAGGAATTGCAGCGCTATGAACGGCTGATGGAGATTGCACCGCATTCGCCGTCCAATTCTCCTGACCCGTTCGGGACACTTGGCGAGGCTATGTTCACTCTGTTTCGTGAAGTGACCGGTGAGGACTGGACCGATTTGCGCTATAATCATATCACTGCCTATGAACTTGGAGTGATAAAAACACCGCCGGTAATAATCAACTCATTCCATATAATATGGTTCGTCATATCAGTGTTCCTGTTGTTGAATCTTGTTACAGGCGCTGTGATCAATAACTATCAGATGGTGATGAGCCGGGAGGAGAAGAAAGAAGAGAAAAAAGAATCAGACGCCACCGAATGATATAAGGAATATATCATTGGATTGCGATGATTGATTTTTTTATCGAATATTCTACGTATATTTGACTCAAAAAATCGGCTTTGCCAACACAAACCGGCTTTTAGCCGACTTTCGTTATTTTTTTCATCGAATATTCTACGTATATTTGCAGATACAGCTAACGAAAATATATATTTTACACTGATTTCAGATGCTAATGCCAGAAACTAACAATATCAATGAAGTATATCCTGATGCGATACTGAACATATCAAGGGAAACGGCATCGGTTTTCCAACTTAAGCGTCGATTTGAGAGGAAACCGTCAATGCTGAATCTGACACCATTGTTTCAGCGTGAGCAAGTCTGGAATCTGAAGCAGAAAAGTGAACTGGTCGAATCAATAATCATGGGTATACCCATTCCTGTATTCTATGTCAAGGAACAGGATGATGGAGTATATGTTGTAGTTGATGGGAAACAGCGCCTGACTACTTTGTTTGAATTCATAAATAATGAATTTGCGCTTGGGAAGTTATCAATTTTGAAAAACTATAAAGGGAAGCATTTCTCGGAGCTGTCCCCGCTTGACCAGAATAAAATTGAGGATTGTACTCTGACAATAAATGTAATAAAAGCTCCTACGAGTGACCGCGTGATGTTCGACCTGTTTGACCGTGTCAATCGAGGAGGGACACGTATCACAAATCAGGAGATGCGCAATGCGCTTTATCAAGGCAATGCCACCCGCTTGATTGACCGGTTGTCGAAAATGGATGTGTTCACATACGTTACTGAGGGAGGTGCTTCACCTAAGCACATGAAGGACAGGCTGATTGTGCTGAGGTTTATTGCGTTCTACATGTGGCAGCAACAGATTTCCAGAGATGTTGACAGCGGGGCTTTGCTGGACTATAGAAGTAACATCGAAGATTTCCTTGGGAAAACCATGAGTTTCCTGAATAGTCTGGACCCTCAGGACCGGTTGCTTACGAAGTTGGAAGATGTCTTTGTGAGTAGTATGGTGAATGCTGCTGAGTATATATTGCCGTTAGGTGGCTTCAGATTGTCAACCGATGGTTCTCAGAGACGGTTGCGTCCGTTGAATATGTCGTTTTTAGAGAGTTTCTGTTATCTGATATCGCAGCATAACTTCAGTTCTGATGAGGAGGCCCGTGAGGTTTATTTCCGATTGTTGAACAATCGGGATTATATCAGTTCAATAACGGTTTCGATTGATAGCCGTTCGCAGGTAGAAAAACGCTATAATGCCATATCTGAAGTCCTCAACTCATTAACATAAAATACGTATGATAACAACACTGGAGGTCAATAATTTCAAATCAGTAGGTTCGGCTGAATTCCGTCTGTCTAATCTGAATCTTTTTTCCGGACCTAATTCATCAGGAAAATCGTCAGTTATACAGGCAATATTGTTAGGAGCTGATAACATCTCTGAAAACACAGGAGTGACCAAAAATATGACCTCAACCCATATAAAAGCCATTTCCTTTAACGAATCAAGAAACTATATTACTAATGCCAAGCAGTATGATGTCCGTTTAGGAAATGAATCGGGTTCAGTAGTGTTGGAATTCAAACCTAAGGACGAGGCGTTTATAAACACAGTTGTGGAGCAGGGCGGGACATTACCGGAAAAAGATATTAAACTGATCCGGAATCTGTTTCACTTATCGGCCATCCGTTCCGGAGATCTGGGTGCACCAAGAATCAATCCGGATCCTGATTCAAGTCCGCTTGGACCGAATGGAGAGTATCTGATCGATTTCTATTATATGCGTCGTAAGGATCTGTTGGATGCTTCACTGATATATTATAAGGAAATCAGGACTCTTGAGGGGCAACTAAACTATTGGCTGAAGCAACTTACCGGATATCAGCTGACGGTAGAACCGTTAGGGTCAGAGTATAAAGTCCGTTACATTACTCCTGAGGGTAAGAGCATTCATCCGTATAATGTGGGAACAGGAGTGAATTTTGTTACTCAGACACTCATAGTATGTCTGGCCTCTCAGATCGGGAGCTCTGTTATAATAGAGAATCCTGAAATACATCTTCATCCTGCCGCCCAGGCCCGGGTGCTTGATTTCTTTGTCGGAGTTGCCAATGCCGGGATTCAGGTGATAATTGAAAGTCATAGCGACCATTTCTTTAATGGAATACGTAGGTCATTGAAGCAAAAGTCAATAACTCCGGAGCAGGTGTCGGTTTACAATTTCAAAAAGAATAATGGATTGACAGAAGCGCAGGAGATAAAGCTCAGCCCATATGGTGGTATAGAGAATTATGAACCCGGAATGTTTGACCAGTTCGATGCCGATCTGGATGCTATTCTAAGCTGAAAAATGTATGGAAGTTATTCTGAACGAATTGTCATGCACAGGACAATATAGCAATCTTTCGGATTTTTCTGAGCGTGGTATAACTTCTATATCCGAATTATTGAAAGGCATATCCGGTAATGATAAAATAGAGCTACTGAAAAAAAGCGATTTCTTTAGTGTCAGGATAACTCCGGATAAGTCCTTCCACGAAGTGTTATTTGCTCCGGAGGCAAGAAGAATAGAACGCCTTAGGCAGTTCAAATCGCATTTGGCGCGACTACAGAACCGCCCGTTCTGGGATGATGACCAGCAGCATGTAGCGGATTATGATTATTTGCGTACTGATGACAGGACTAATGTCAGGATAACCGGCTCAGGAATAGCCGAAGCACATGCCAGAAATGCGTGTATCCTGTCATTCCTGCCTTCGGATTATGAAAATGACACAGTGGATGTGCATTGTGTGCAGACGGATTCATTGAAGACGATAGGTAATCCTCATAATCTGCGTCAATTGTGTTATTTCCGTTATAAGTCAGGCGAAATCTCAATAGCTGAATTTATTAAAGAATCTTTTGCAGAGCGATTCAATTTTGATAGTATCAGCCAGTCAAACGGTTTGAATCTGATATCAAATATTAATGTAGATATCTTTATATCAAGTTTCGAGAATTTTGAACGTAAGACATGGGCCCAGATTGAAGTGGACGACGGACTGAAATATAAGCCGTTCAATAAGAATCGCAGAACTACACGCTTTTTCTCTGCCGATGAGTGGAAACTTGGTATATGGAAATTTCGTATAGATCAGGAAAAACGGTGTTTCGGACGCCGTGTAGGCGATAAATTCCATGTGATTAGGATTGATTTGGACCATAAACTGAGCGATTTAGGGTGAATAACAGGTTTGACTCTAAAGGATTCAGGCTGATGGTGGCGCCGTTGCAGGGATTTACCGAGGCGGCGTGGCGCAGGGCGCATTCCGGAATGTTCGGAGCGGGGCAGGGTGAGGTTGAGTACTTCACGCCGTTTCTGAGAGTTGAGAAGGGATGCGTACGTGCGCGCGATATACGCGACTATACATCGGGGCGTGCGATGGGAGTGGATGCTACGCCGCAGATTATATTCAAGGATGCCGCTGAGTGGAGCCTGCTTGTAAAGACTCTTGTTGACGCCGGGGGTGAGAGGATTGATATGAATCTCGGTTGTCCTTTCCCGCCGCAGGTGAAGCGTGGCAGGGGTGCCGGAATGCTCAGACGTGTCGAGGAGCTGAAGGCTGTAGCTGAACTTATGGATAGTATGGAGCAGGTGCAGTGGTCTGTGAAAATGCGTCTTGGTGTTGATATGGCCGATGAAGCTCTTGCTCTTGCCGAGGTGATAAATCAGATGCGTCTGCGGCACGTGACGGTTCATCCGCGCACTGCCGGCCAGCAGTATTCAGGAACTTTGCACACTGATGCGCTTTCCGAACTGGCCTCAGCTCTGAGGCATCCGGTAGTCTTTAATGGTGATATAACTACTCCTGAACAGATTGATGCTGTTATGGCCCGTGGATTTGCAGGAGTGATGGTGGGGCGTGGACTGCTGTCGCGTCCTTCTCTGTATTCCGAATGGCGAAGTGGGACGGAGATGCCGGCAGAGGAGAGGGTTGATGCTTACTTCACTATGCTGGCGGCAATGTTGCGACATTTCAGGACATCGCTCTGCGGCGACTCGCAAATCATATCAAAAATACGTCCATATTGCGAATACGCACCTGCGGAGGCTGAACGCAAAATAATAAAGCAGCTCAGGAAAGCCACGAGCCTGATGGCCTATGACAGAATCCTGGCTGCTTATGATGACAGGGTCAGAAACTGACCTTGAATCCACCCATGGCTGTAAAGCCGGGCATAGCATATCCGCGGTTTATAGTGTAACGGGCGTCAGTAATATTTTCCAGACGTGTGAACAGATCAACGTAGCTGCATATCTTGTATGTCAGTTTCAGATTGAGAAGTGCATAATTCTGCATCTTCACATCATCGGCCACATACAGTCGGCCCGTGCCTTTCAGGTCGGCCGATACCTTGAGCTTATCCCAGAGGGTAAGCTCCGCCCCGATATAGTACTGATGCGTGGGGGCGCCCACAAGATTGCGGAGTGTGGTGTGCAGGTAGCTGTAGGATGCGAATATCCACAGATTGTCCAGCGGATTGCTGCGGGCAGAGATCTCTATACCCTTGTTGATGAAGCTTCCGGTGTTGACATTCTTCATATCCATGGTCTGTATCATATCCGTCCCCCGGCTGTAGTAAAGGGTAATGTCGCCTGAGAAATAACGCGATATATATTTGCCTGCCGATAGCTCGAAATTCCACATCCGTTCAGGTTGCAGCTCAGGGTTGGCCATCCGGTAGAGATACAGCTCTCGGAACGATGGGTTGCGGTATCCCATGGCCGCAGTGCCTTTTATGGTATATCCGCGTCCGGGATTAAGTGCGAAGCCGAATTGAGGTATCCATCGGGTGTCAAACATATCACTGTTGGCCATTCTCACACCTCCGTTGAGGTTGAGCAGTTCGCCGGCAAGGCTTTGCGACAGTGTGACATAGGGCGAATACTCGGTGATTCGCTTGCGGCTGATGGTTGTCATCGAACCTTCGGTATGATTGTTGCCTCCGGAAGTAGGTATCTTCCCTGAATAGCGGTCGAAGTCAAACCCTACGGTGGCAGATGCTCCGCGCCATGGGGCGAAGTTCTGATAAGCCATTATGCCGAATCGATCATCAAGGCTATGGAAATGCCGAGGGTCATCAACATTGTGGCTACCATAGCTGTAATAGGCCCGAAGCATACCTCCTGTGGTGGAGTAGCTGTTCGCTACGCTTACCGAGGCTTCGCCGCGCGTGATGCTCTGGCGGTATATCTCTGTCGATTCAGGATTGGACAGCCGGGGATATATCGGGTCATTGCCTTTGAAGTGCATCAGCGTGTAGTCTGCTGACGCTTTCCACTGTCGGGTGAAGTCATAGCCTAATTTCAGATAACCGTCGGCCTGTCGGAAATCGAAGTTGTCAACCGTTCCGTCCGTGCGGTTGTAGGAGAGGGACGCGAGTGAGGAGAATTTGCCGAATCGGATGGTATTGGTGGCCGACGAAAGCCATGTATTATACGAACCGTACTGCGATGAGATGGTGGTGCGTACTCCACGTTTATCTGGATTCTTTGTAATTACATTGATGGCTCCGGCCATAGCGTTCGAACCGTAAAGCACGGATCCCGGCCCACGGAGTACCTCAACACGCTCCACATATTCCTTGTCATAGAAATCGGCAATATGATGCGAGTATATTCCGGCAAACTGTGGTTGTCCGTCGACCATCATCAGCACCGCACTGGCGCGGTCGCCTCCCACGCCACGCAGTTTGATATGTCCGGAACCGCCGTTGCTGACCCCGAATCCGAAAATACTGCGCTCCGAAACAAACAGGCTCGGAACCATGCCTGATATTGCCGACAACACTTGAGTCTGCCCTGTGGATTCCAGCCGTTCCTGACCTATGACAGACACGGAATAGGGCTGGAGATTTCTGGCCACCGGAGCACTGACGCCGGTCACCACTACCTCGCCAAGATTGCGCATAGTGGTGTCGGCGATTTCAGCCCCGTGGATTGACAGGGCCGAAACCATAGTGAGCAGAATTGTGGCTGCTGATTTATTTGTCAATGTCGATAATTTCATATTCAAGTGATCCGAGTCCTATTGAGGCCGCGTGGTCAATGGTATGTGTGCCGTGACGGCTGTTGATGCGTTCTATCAGTGGCGCATTGTCATTGCCTTCGCTTGCTGTCATGTTGAATATTATGTCCACACATGCCTTGTCGAGAGCTACAGGGTCAGTGGAAGCAAGAATACCGTAATCCTTCAGCAGCACGTCAGAGGGGTGGGCGGCACAGTCGCAGTCAACTGACATGTTGTTCATCACATTGATATATACTATGTTGTCGCCGAAATAATCGTCCACGGCCTGTGCAGCAGCCGCCATTGATTCAAGAAAAAGATCCTGTTCGGCAATGTTCTGCCATATCTCTTCGGTCTTGTCAGTCTTGCCGGCTGAATGGATGTATGTCTTTCCATCGGCCGAGGCCACACCTATGCTGGCGTTTTTCAGCACACCGCCGTAACCGCCCATGGCATGCCCCTTGAAGTGGGCGAGGTTCACCATATAGGTATAACGGGGGAGATGATTGCCTACGATATCGTATTTTATGTGGCGGCGGTCACGTACGGGAATCTTCATCTGGCCCTCCTCGTCCATCAGATCAACCGGAGCTATGGAGTCGAATCCATGTTCATGCACAGTCTGCCAGTGTGCCTCGAACGTATTGCGCTTGCCCTTGTAGGCGGTATTGCATTCCACGATGGTACCATGCACCGTGTCAACGAGATTACGGATAAGCGTAGGCTGGAGATAATTGGGGTTGCCGGCTTCGCCGGTGCTGATTTTTACAGCCACACGGTGTCCGTCGGCCGGCCGTCCGAGAGCTTTGTAAATACGTACAAGCGCCTCAGGCGATATTTCACGGGTCATGTATACTTTTGACTGAGCGAAGCTGAAAGAGGCGCCAAGCAACAGGGCTGCCACTGCAAGAGATAGTTTTTTGATTGACATATTGCTAAATTGGTTATTATTATCGTCTGATTATCTACGGTGCAAAAATAATACCTGGTTCCGGTATTATGCTAACACAAAATGCTGAAATAATAACCAATTTTACAGCTATATACTCTTGACTTTTATGTCAGGATTGATTTCCTTGAGTGTGGCTATGAAACTGTCGCGGTCCTTGGGCGATATTTCAAGCGGCATGGAGCTTTTCAGAATAGAACGGTCGGTAAACTTGATTGAGATTCTGTCAAACGATAGCGCTGCCGCACTGAGTATGCCGCGTGTTTTCTTCACTTCAGCAATCTTATCTATCGGGTACCAGGTCCATTGAAAGAAGTTGCGGACCCCAAGCTGTCCGTCACGGATCTGATATTTCACTCCGGCGAATATAAATATCTCCACTGCAAGCACACATATGCCCAAAATCAGACCGGATATATAATCACCGTCAAACATAGGCCCGACGAAGCAGCAGGCTACGGAAAAGATTACCACAGCCGGTATCCACCAATCTATTTTTGAGCTATATGTCACTGTGTGTCATTTGAAGAGTTCGCAGAAACCTTGCTTGTTGAATTGGTAGAACATTTCTATGTGTTCAGGTGTGTCATTTTCAAGAAGCAGCAGAATTTCTTTGGCAAATTCGAGAGTTGCCGATCCGTTGGCGGTGACGATGCGCCGGTCCGATACCGCCTGCTGATGTCTGTACATGGCGGAGTTCGTATAATTGTCGCCGCCCCAGAGCCTCAGTTGGTCCTGTCCATTGCCGGTGTGGGCTATAGAGTTGAGGAAACCTTGTTTAGCCATGAATGATGCAGCATTGCATATCGCGCCTACAATTTTTCCACTGTCAATGGCTTTTGACACGATAGAAGCTACCTTATCGGCCACAGGTGTAGCCCATCCGAAACCTCCGATAAGCACCAATGCGGCATAGTCGGCCGGAATGGTGTCAAAAGTATAGTCGGGCATCACATGGAATCCGCCTATCGATTTTACCGGCTCCATGGATGGTGCTACCACTTTATTTACATATTTCGGATTCTCCTTCAGGGCATATTCATCGGATGCTATTGCCTGGGCGAGATAAACCATTTCGTGCTCTGCAAAATCAGGCAGCAGTATATACAGTACTTCCTTCGACATAATAAAAACGGTATTGTCTATGACGCAAAGATACTAAATTTTACCATTCGGAGAGTTATTTTTGATTGTGGCATCTGCAAGATATCAGACAGTATGATTCTGGTCCGATTTGTTGCATCTATTGTCCGGAATATTGCGGCATAAACCATACAAGAAACTTTCTATTCTCCTTGAAATTAGTAACTTTGCGATACTGTTTAATACCATTTGTTATCATGAAAATCACAGTTGTTGCTAAAGTACTGTCAAGGGTGTTTTGTATCATATTGGTTTTTGCCTTATCTCAGCGGATAAGTTCGGCCCCGTATCTGCCGGAACCGGAACTGTCATGGAAGAATGTGACGGTGGGGGATAAGAAGACTGCTGTGTTCTGTCTGTTTATGGACAGCCGTGGAATAATGTGGCTCGGGACCAATAGCGGACTCTATTTTTATGATGGGGTGACGACTCATCCAGTAGGACGAACAGAACTTTCCGGCACTCAAGTCTATTCGATTGTCGAAAAGGATAACAACCTTTATATAGGAAGTAATAATGGATTGTTGATATATGACTACTCTTCCGGACTGGTTAAGGAGAGCGGTATTGATACTCCTAAGGAGATACGTGCTCTCCTATTGGTGGATGATGATATCTGGGTAGGTGGACTTGATGGGATAAGCCGGTTCAATATCAGAGACAGGTCTATAAAGGATTACTCAAAAGGCCTGCCGCATAAATCGGTTTATTCGATTTTGCGTGACAGCCGGGGTATCGTTTATGCCGGTACCTATAACGGATTGGCCCGCTGGGACCCACGTGAAGAAGTGTTCAAGTCAATGAAAGTCCGGACGTCCGATGGCGGACGCTTCAACACATTGTTTGCCAACTGTCTTCTTGAGTCGCATGACTGTGAGAGTATATATATCGGTGGTGAAGGCTCACTTTACAAGTATTCTCCGGCCAATGAACATTGGGAGCGGATTGCATTGGCTGGCAATAATAACATAAAGAGCCTTTACCGTGGTGATTCAGGTCAGATACTTGTGGGTACTGACGATGGAGTGTTTGAGATATCCGGTGACGTCATAAGGCATTACCGGCATGATTCACGTCAGGAGCTTACCTTGGCCGATAACGAGATATGGTGTATATATGCCGATGCGCAAAATAATGTATGGGCAGGTCATGAACGGGGCTTTTCTATCGCGTCGAATTCCCATTCTATCCGTATGATCAAATTAAGCGCACTGGCTCATTCGGGTGAGGGGAATGAGATCCACTCAATTTACCGTGATACAAAAGATAACTTATGGTTGGGAGGCACAAACGGTGTAATCAGACTGTCAGATGGCTCAACCCCACATTGGTACAGACATTCCGAGCTGCAGAATTCATTGTCACACAATCGAGTGCGTGCTATACACGAGGATGCTGACCATACCGTGTGGTTTGCCACCGATGGTGGAATCAACAGGTTTAACCGTGGCAGTGAAGACTTTGATGCTTTTCACATAGTGGACAATCATGGATCGTACAATTCCAATTGGGTCTATACCCTGACGGAGGATGACACGCATTTCTGGATAGGGAGTTTCCTTAACGGGCTACAATACGTTGATAAGGCGCGGCTCAGTGGACCTGACAGGACTATAGTATCAGACTTGTCAATCAATGCTGACTCCCCGTCGGCAGGATTGGCTAATAATCTTGTCAACGACATGGTCAAGGATAGGGCAGGCGATATATGGATTCTGCTTTTCCGTGACAATTCGGTGACCCGATTTACCCCGTCATCGAAAAAGTTTGTCAAATATGACATATTTGAACTGACCGGTGGTTATCCTACGCATATCAGTTCTGATAATCAGGGTAGGATATGGTGTGCTTTCAAAGGGGGTGCAGTGGTATTCTCCACCTCCGCTGGGGCTGAGCACCGTATAGTGAGATTCCCGCATACAAATAGCGATGAAACGATTCTGGCACTTGGCAAGGTAGGCCAAGGGATGTGGATTTCTACACATAGCAATGTATGGTATGTTGATGGAAACAGATTGGACGCGATCCTATTGCCAATACCTCAGAAATCATATACAGCCATTTACGAGGATCCTGTGAGCCATAAGGTATATCTTGGCGGTACCGACGAGATACTTGAGGTAGACGGCAATATTACCGGCAATACGGTTGATTACCGGACAATCCGGATGGTTCTTAACGACCGGGGCGAAGGGAATCTGAACCTGTCCGATATAAAAGGTGGGGCTTCCGGAATGACCATCCCTTACGGTGGAAATATAACGCTGGTGGTGAGTTCGCTGGATTATTCGCCTGAATCGGTACATAGATATATGTATAAGCTCGCAGATTCACCCGCTGATACTCTGGGTGGATGGGTAGTTATGCCGGAGGGAGCCAACTCCATAACATTCACTGATCTTAAAATGGGCGATTACAGCGTATTGGTCAGAGTTGTAGGTTCTCCATTGTCGCCTATTGAGATTCCTTTGACAGTTAAAGCGCCATGGATGCTGTCATGGTGGGCGATAATAATATATATTCTGATTGCAGCCGGTATAGTATGCTGGATTGTGTGGTATATGCGTATGCGAAATTCACGTACACTTCAGGAGCAGGAGCGGCAGACGGCATTGGAAAATGTGGAGCGTAAACTGTTATTCCTCTCCTCAATATCGCATGATTTCAAGACTCCGTTATCCATGATTTTAGGTCCGGTGAGTCTGATGAAAGAAAAAGCTAAAGATGCCGAGAGCAAAAAGAGTCTGGAGGCTATATATGATAACGCTGTGCGCCTGAACAATATGATCCACCGCACTCTGGAGCTTCAGCACCTTGAGGATACGGAAGAGAATCTTCTGATTCTGTCCATATTTGATGTGGTTGATTTTTGCCGTGGGGTATTTGAGGTATTCAAGGAGAATAATCCGCAGAAGAATTTTGTGTTCCACACCTCCACCTCACAGATTCTGATTGAGGCTGATGCGGTGAAATTTGAATCAGTTATAACCAATCTGCTCTCAAATGCATGCAAATATTCCGATGATGGCTCGACAATATCGTTTGGAATCAGCAAGCATGAAGAAGTAGTGGAGATTGTCGTCTCAGATGATGGTGTGGGCATATCTGATATCGATCAATCATTAGTGTTCCAAAGAATGTTTCGCGCTCCCTCAACATCCAAACTCAAAGAGGGAACCGGTCTGGGGCTGTATCTGATAAAGAAGTATCTGGATCTGATGAATGGCAACATCAGTCTATACAGCAAGGAGGGGCAGGGGACATCGTTTGCCGTGACTCTGCCTATCACTGACAAGCTGCTGCCGCAGAACAGGCCGGATACTACATCTGAGGATAGCTGCCGCCCCAAGATTCTTATAGTTGAGGACAATACCCAGATAGGCGGATTCATAAAGGATATTCTTAAGGATAAATACAAATGTCTTACCGCCGAAAACGGGCGTTCGGGGATAGCGATAGCATCGTCATTTATCCCGGACCTGATAATCGTGGATGAAATGATGCCGATAATGAGCGGGCTTGAGATGGTAAAGCTGTTGAAGCAGCATCCTCGCCTCTCTTATGTGCCTATAATAATGCTGACTGCCAAATCGGACAATAAGACTGAGAATGAAAGCATAAAGCTTGGTATCGATGTGTTCATGACCAAGCCTTTTGAGCCATCGGCTCTGCTTGGACGGATAAGCCGGCTGCTTAAATCCGTCTCAGAAATCAAGGAGCGTGTACGCATACAGACAATTGCCGAGGCTGAAGCCAAACCAATCGAGGCGGAATCAGCTAATGAGAAAATGCTTGCCAGAATTGCGAAGATCATAGAGGAAAATATATCTGACCCGGATCTGAATGTAAACTTTCTGTGTGAGAAAAGCGGCATGGCGACCAAACAGCTCTACCGGCTTATTAAAAAATATATGGGAATATCTCCGCTTGACTATATCAGGCGTGTGCGTCTGCAGAAGGCAGCCATGCTGTTGAGTCAGCACCGGTTCACCGTTTCGGAGATCAGCTACATGGTAGGATTCAAGACTCCGTCATATTTCGCCAAATGTTTTCAGGCGCAGTTCGGAGTTAAACCGAGTCAGTACCAATCGGACGATGAGGCTATAGATAAGAAATAGGACAAATACTCCAATATGACATCGTTAGCGGGCTTGATGTCCGATATATTGTATGAATTGTCCGATAATATGTCATGGCGAAACAACATGAGATCTATATTTGCACTACCTCAAGCGGGTATGATTGTAAGGTAAAGAAAGATTGAGTTTTGTTTTTTGTTCGGAAATGGCTCTAATACCATTTTTTCATATTTATAACCTTGAATTACTTTAAACAATAATACATTTCTAATGGACAAAGCGATTTGTGCTTCCGAAATAAGGAGTTGGTTGTTGGGACTTATCCTGTCAATCCTCTTTATACCCGTTTCGGCTTATGCACAGAACCAACGGACAGTTACGGGTACTGTCATTGACGAGACCGGCGAACCGCTGATAGGGGCATCGGTCAAAGTTGTAGGGGAGGCCATTGGAGCCGCCACCGATATAGACGGTCATTTTTCCCTAAAGGTGCCGGACAACGTGAAACAGTTGATGGTGTCCTATGTAGGCTACGAAAGTGTGACGGTTGATATTACTTCGGGTGTGATGGAAATAATCATGAAGCCGAATACAGAGGTGCTGGATGAGGTGGTAGTGATTGGTTATGGAGTCAGGAAGAAGGATGACCTTACGGGCTCTATATCCACCGTAAGCGAAAAGGATTTTAACAAAGGTATGATATCCTCACCGGAGGAGCTTGTAAACGGTAAGATTGCCGGTGTGCAGATAGTGAGTGGTGGCGGTTCTCCCACATCCGGCTCTACTATCCGCGTGCGTGGTGGAGCTTCGCTCAATGCCTCAAATGATCCTCTTATAGTACTTGACGGTGTACCGATGGAAGTTGGCGGTTCCGTGAGCGGCAGTGGTAACTTCCTGAGTCTGATCAATCCAAATGATATTGAAAGCATGACCGTGCTTAAGGATGCCTCATCAACGGCCATATATGGTTCGCGCGCATCCAATGGTGTGATAATCATAACTACCAAAAAAGGTAAAGGCGATGGGATAAAGGTGTCGTTCCAGACCACTAATTCCGTATCCACCAAGACAAAGACTTCCGACATGCTCTCTACTGATGAATTTATCAATATTGTAAATGAATTGGGTACTGACCGTCAGAAATCACTTCTGGGCAATAGCCGTACAAACTGGAATGACCAGATCTATCAGGCTGCATTCGGTACGGATAATAACCTCAGCATATCAGGTAGAGCGGCATCATGGTTGCCGTTCCGAGTATCGGCCGGAGCATATTATCAGGATGGTATCTTACGTACTGACAATGCAAAGCGATTTACCGGAAATCTTAATCTGACTCCTTCGTTTTTCCATGATGAACTCCGCTTCCAGTTCAGCTTGAAGGGAACATATTCACGAAACCGTTTTGCTGACACTGACGCGATATGGGGCGGTGCTACACTGAATCCTACCATACCTGTTTATTCAGGGAATGATGCTTTTGGAGGCTATAATGAAGCTGTCGATGCCAATGGTATTCCTGTCACGGGGGCGTTAGCCAATGCTGTTGGTAAGCTGAATCAGTATCACTCTACCTCAAATGTATACCGTGTGATAGGAAATGTCGATGTCGACTGGAACATCCGTTGGGTAAAAGGGCTTCGTCTGCATGCTACCGGAGGCTACGATTGGTCAAAGGGAGAGGGTGAGATTTACGTTCCTAAAGAAGCTATTTCATACTACACAACCGGAGGTCGTGACTACAAGTATGGTCCGCAGAAGAACTATAACCGGTTATTGACAGTATATGCCAATTATAACCGCGACTTCGATGCCATTAATTCAAATCTGGATGTGACTTTCGGTTATGACTATCAGTATTGGAAGTACACCACTCCGTTCTATGCAGTTCTGAATGTGGATGGTGTTCAGCAATCCACATCGGCAGCTACTGATCAGCGTCATTCACTCCTGTCATACTACGGACGTCTGAACTATACCTTCATGAACCGGTATCTTCTGACGGCCACTGTTCGCCGTGACGGTTCATCGCGATTCTCAAAGGACAACCGTTGGGGTACCTTCCCGTCGGTAGCTCTTGCATGGCGTGTGTCACAGGAGAATTTCTTTGAACCTCTACGTGGCTGGGTCAACGATTTTAAGCTTCGTGCTTCCTACGGTGTGACTGGTCAGCAGGACGGTATCTCTAACTATGGTTATATACCTGTGTATACCCCCGGATTGGATGGAGCGCAGTATATGTTCGGTGGCAATCCGGTGTACACCTATCGTCCGGAAGCGTATAATCCTGATCTGAAATGGGAGACAACCAAATCCTGGAACTACGGTGTAGATATCTCTCTCTTAGAGAACCGGTTTGTATTCTCGGCGGATTATTATACCCGAAAGACGGAGAATCTGCTTGCGACAGTGCCTGTACCGGCTGGAACCAACTTTGACAAGCTGATGCTTGAGAATGTGGGTAACGTGGATTCAAAAGGTCTTGAACTTTCATTGACGGCTCATCTTATAGACACTAAGGACTGGTCATGGTCCGCTACAGCTAATGCCACATGGCAGCGGGTACGTATAAAGAACCTGACACTCACCCCCGGGGCTCCAAGCCCGGACACTGAAGTGGGTCCATGGATCGATGCATATCAGATGCAGGTGTTTTCCACCGATTATGCCCCGTATTCATTCTTCCTTTATAAGCAGCTGTATGATCAGGAGACCGGACGTCCTATCGAAGGACTGTATGCCGATCTGGATGGCGATGGTGAAATAACTACTAATGACCGTTATCACTGTCATTCTCCGGCTCCCGACTGGCTTCTCGGGTTGTCAACAACCCTCAGGTATAAGAAGTGGACTCTCTCAACATCGCTCCGTGCCAACATAGGCGGATATATATTCAATGGTATGGCTATGAATACAGGAGCATGGGAAACCATGAGCTATAATGACTATCAGCTTAACAATCTGAACCGGAGCTTCCTTGATACACGCTTCTCACGCCGTCAGTATCTTAGCGACTATTATCTTGAAAATGCGTCGTTCCTTAAGATGGACAATCTGCAGCTTACCTATGACTTAGGCCAGATTTATAAAAGCCTGAACATGCATGTGTCAGCGATGGTGCAGAATGTATTCACCATAACAAAATACAAAGGCGTGGATCCCGAAACCGGAAATGGTGTCGACACGGCCGTCTATCCACGTCCGCGCACTTACTCGGTAACAGTAGGTCTTAATTTCTAAAATATCGGAAAAATGAAAAGAATAAATATATTATTTGGCATCATGGCTGCACTGGGAGTGTTGCTGAGCAGCTGTACCGATGATCTCGAACAGATGCCTGTGACCGAAACGACATCTCAGGATGTTTATTCGGAGGCCGGCAACTACAAAGCCGTGCTTGCGAAGATATATGCCTCATATGTGCTTGCCGGACAGGGGCAAGGGGGTGACAATGGTGATTTGTCAACGATTAACGGACAGGACTTCTCCAGAGGATATTTTAATCTTCAGGAAGCAGCCACTGATGAAGTGGCCAATACATGGCTCTCTGGCAATAATCTGGTTGACCTTACATATATCAGCTGGAGTCCTAAGGATTCATGGGTATCGGATTCCTATTACTGGCTGTTTTTCAACATATCGCTCTGCAATGAGTTCCTGCGTCACTGTTCGGATAGTGAGATAAGCCGGTTTACAACTGCTGAGCAGGATGATATCAGAATGTTCCGCTCCGAGGCCCGATTCATGAGAGCTTTCAGTTACTGGATGGTGCTCGATCTGTTCCGCAAAGGGCCTAAAGTTGATGAAAATACACCTGTTACCGGCTTCATTCCGGAGGCATATGACGGTATTGGATTATTTGACTTCATTGAGAGTGAGCTGAAAGAGCTTGTGACCGATGGCTCGGAGCAGGCGCTTCCTGATACTAATGAATATGGACGGGCAAGCAAGCCGACAGCATGGGCGCTTCTTGCACGCCTGTACCTCAACAGTGCTGTCTACCGTGGTACGGTCGATACGAAGTACTATACCGAGTGCATCACGGCTTGTCATAAAGTGATATCTAATCCGTCATTTTATCTTGAACCGGATTATGCGAAGCTCTTCAATGCCGACAATCATAAGCGTAGCCACGAAATACTGTTTGCTATGGTTTGTGATGCGACTACATCCGTGACATGGGGCGGCGGTACATACGTAGTGTGTGGATCATGCGGCAATTCCAGCTCACAGGATCCGGCCAAATATGGCCTCACAAACGGCTGGGGAATGTTCCGGGCCCGGGGTGAGATAACCGCCAAGTTCGGCGACATCAGCAGCAGTGCCGACTCACGCGCAATGTTCTATACCGATGGACAGGAACAGTACTTTACCGGTGCTATCGACAATCAGTCGGAGGGTTATTTCTTTGAAAAATTCACAAACCTGACCGATGAAGGTGAAGCGGCATCAAACTCCGCTGCCACAGGATGTTCTACGGACTATCCGCTGATTCGTCTGGCCGATGTGTATCTGATGGCTGCCGAAGCTCAGCTGAGAGGCGGCTCGGGCATAACAAGAGCAGAGGCACTTGATCTGGTCAACCGTGTCCGTCTGCGTGCATACAATGGCGATGAAAGTGGTAAGATAGCTGATTCCGATCTTACGCTTGACTTCATTCTTGATGAACGCGGACGTGAACTCTATCTTGAATCAATACGCCGTACCGACCTTGTACGGTATGACAGGTTCACAACCGATACATACATCTGGCAGTGGAAAGGCGGAGTGCTGGATGGCAGAGCTGTCAACGCCAAGTATAATATCTATCCAATACCGGATACTGATCTGACAGCTAATCCTAATCTTTCAAATCCATTATATTGATAACACGATCATGAAACTCACAAATAAAATCAGGACATTACTGTTGGCCGGTGTCACCGCCATGGTGGTCGCATCATGTGACAGTGACATGGAGCCGGTGTACGTTCTCCCTTCCGACGATATCTCATTAGGGGGCGCTTCAGGTGATATAATTCTGAGCGCAGATAATCCACAGGCTCTTGCCATGACGCTCTATTGGAGCGGTGACGGTCAGCTTGCTTTGACCGACACGCTGCTACAGGCTCCCGTTAACGCAGCTGAAGAAACAATCCAATTGTCAAAGGATGACCAATTCAGCTCAACTATTGACATAAGCGTTGAGAAAGGGGTGCGTTCACGTCAATTTCTTTGCGAGGAGCTTAACTCGCTGTTAGGACGCCTCGGTTACACAGCCGAAGAAAAGGCTCCTTTGTACATTCGCATACGTTCTGTCCTGGCCGCTAATATAGAACCTGCATATTCAACTGTTATAAAGGTCATGGTGCAGTCATACAGAATTCATCTAACTCTGGGTACCGTACTTGATAAGGACTGGAATGAAACTTCAATGAAACTCGCATCGCCGGAGGAAAACGGGATATACCGGGGCTTCATGGGTGTCAATGGATGGACCAACTGGTGGTTCCGTGAGGCAAATAATATAGTGTGGGGTAATGTCGGTGTGGCAGGAATGACATTCCACGCATCATCTGCCGATGACCATTGGAATTTCTGGTTCCCGGACCCCGCCGGATGTTACTTCACGACACTGAACACGGTAGAGGGCTGGTGGAGCGGTCTGCACATCGACAATCTGACCGTAGCGGGCGATATCAACGGAGAAATGACTTATAGCATCAAGTCAAACCAATGGACTCTCCCGATAAAAATGTCGGCGGCAGCTACAGTGTCGATAACTATTAAGGGTAATGGATGTCTGTATAATCGTGAGACTACCGATATGGGTCCGGCTGTAATGCAGAGTGTAGCATTCGGTGGCGATGCCGCTCACCTCACATTTGGAGAAAGCGGTGCGGCTATAACCGTTGATTTGCCTGCCGGCGAAACCACTTTGGTTCTTGACCTATCCAATCCGCTGGAATGGACCGTCGGTCCGGGAGAGGCGGCTCCGGAGCCGGAGGTTGAACCGTTGCTGTATTTCTCAGGAGTGGTGGACTGGAATGGTTTTGATGACTATATATCACTCTATGACGAGGGAAATCTTTGCTACGGCGGTGCGCATTGGATCAATTCGGAATGGGGCTACAGGGCATATCCTCAGCCTGACTGGTCAACAGCCTACAAGGGCGGCGACGGGTCCACAGGGCTATCAGGTACATTGGTACTTGCCGAATCATCCAACGATGGAAATATTCCAGCACCTGAGGAGGGACTTTATGTTATGGATTTTAATATGAAGAGCCTTACCTACTTGCTTACCAAGATTAATACCGTTACCTTTACCGGACTGAATGATGACTGGACGGAGCATACTATGGTACAGTCGTCCGACAATCCGGAAGTTTTCACCGCTGAATTTGTGAAGGAAAAAGAAACACCTTGGGGTGTGAAAGTGCTGATCAACAATGACTGGAGTCTGTTCTTTGGTGGCGGTGACGGAAAATTGAAGCTCGGACACTCGGATGCTACAACCGGTTTTGACGGCGATAATGCCCTGACCATAGGTGAAACATATATTCTGACAGTAGATTTTGGTAAACAGACATATTCATATTCTCTTAAATAAAAGAACTCAATGAAAATGACAACAATCATATCCGCTTTAGTATTTACCGCAGCCGTAATGTGCGGTTCATGCTCGGAGGATGGCCCTGTGACAAATCCGCGTCAGGAAGGCCAGACACAGATAGAAAAAGAATCCGGTTTTGCGCGTGGAGCCGATGTCAGCTGGCTCACACAGATGGAATCGGAAGGACGCAAATTTTATACACCCGGCGAGGACCGTCAGCAAATGGAGTGCATGCAGCTGTTGCGCGACTATTGCGGGGTCAACTCCATACGGCTCCGCGTATGGGTCAACCCCAAGGATGGATGGAACAATATTGACGATGTCGTGCTCAAGGCCCGTAGGGCCGAGTGTCTGGGACTCCGTACGATGATTGACTTTCATTTTTCCGATACATGGGCCGATCCCGGTCATCAGGAAATGCCCCGGGCATGGACGGAGCTGTCGTTTGCTGATTTGCAGAAAGCAATGGCTGCCCACGTCACAGAGACACTTACCGCTTTATCCGCTGCCGGTGTGACACCTGAATGGGTGCAGATCGGAAATGAAACCACTCCCGGCATGATGCTGCCGGTAGGCTCTGTGGATAACCCCGTGCAGCTTACACAGCTGAACAATACCGGTTACGATGCCGTAAAATCAGTATTTCCTGAGGCAAAAGTTATAGTTCATCTTGATGGTGGTAATAATCAGTGGGCTTATGACCGAATGTTCGATATCCTGAAAAGCAACGGTGGGAAATATGACATGATAGGTATGTCATTATATCCCTACTGGGCTGAACAGCAGGGCGAAACAGGCGGATGGCAAAAGGTGGCCGATGACTGTATAGCGAATATAAAGCATCTTAAGCAGAAATACGGCAAGCCTGTGATGATCTGTGAGATAGGGATGCCGTACGATCAGGGGGAGCTGTGCAAGCAGCTTATATCACAAATGATGTCAACTGACGTAGAAGGAATCTTCTATTGGGAACCGCAGGCTCCCAACGGATATAATGACGGCTACAATCTCGGCTGTTTTGACAATGATGCTCCCACAGTGGCACTTGATGCATTTAAGTCCAGATAATGACTATGAATAGACACCATAAGTTATTGGTAATGGCTCTTTCGGGAGCCATTACTTTCAATCTTTATGCCGGACGTACCGTCACTACTCTTAATGACGGTTGGGAATTCACCAAAGGACGTCCTGAGGCCGGGACCGTATGGCAGAAGGTGAGAGTGCCGCATGACTGGGCTATCTATGGCCCGTTTGACCGTAACAATGACTTGCAGACGGTGGCGGTTGAGCAGAATGGCGAAAGAGAGGAGACGGTGAAAACCGGTCGTACCGGCGGTCTGCCATTTATCGGGAAAGGAACCTATCGGACCTCGTTTGAAGTTGCCGATACAGCAGGCCGTAATATAACCCTCGTGTTCGATGGAGCCATGAGCAATGCCCATGTAATGGTCAATGGTACTGAGGTGGCGTATTGGCCATATGGCTACAATTCGTTCTATGTAGATGTGACGCGTGCAGTCAGGCCCGGGAGCAATGAGATGGTTGTGGAGCTTGAGAATTTCGAGCGTGCCTCACGATGGTATCCCGGCGCGGGACTATACAGAAATGTGCATATTGTCAATGCTGACCGTGTACATATCCCCACATGGGGTACTTACGTCACCACGCCGTTTGTATCTGGCGAAAAGGCATCCGTAAAGCTTCAAATGGAGATTGCCGGAGCCGCAAAGGGGGAGAAGATTGATATCCGCACGGAGATTATATCTCCCTCGGGTGACGTTGTGGCCTGCAATACCGCTCCATACATTGCCCACGGGCAGACGCATAACCAGAACTTCCTTATCTCGGCTCCTGAATTATGGACTCCGGACTCGCCGTCGCTTTACACGGCCAAGAGCAGTGTGATAGTTGGAGGGGAAGAGGTCGATACTTATACCACACGCTTCGGTATCCGGCGGCTGGAGTACATTCCTGAACAGGGTTTCTTTCTGAATGGGAAACCTATGAAGTTCAAGGGTGTATGCAATCATCATGACCTCGGGCCTCTTGGTGCAGCCGTCAACCGATCGGCGCTGCGTCATCAGGTGGAGTTGCTGAAGGATATGGGAGCCAATGCTATACGGACCTCGCACAACATGCCGGCTCCGGAGCTGGTGGAGCTATGCGACGAACTCGGCATGATGCTGATGGTAGAGCCGTTTGACGATTGGAGCTTCCGCCCGAAATCGCCTAACGGCTACGGTCGATTCTTCAACGATTGGGCCCGGAAGGATGTGACAAACATGGTGAAGCATTTCCGCAATAACCCCTCCGTTGTAATGTGGTCGGTGGGCAATGAAGTACCCAGTCAATGGGGTCCCGATGGTGTCGGGGAGCTGACAATGCTTCAGGATCTGGTGCATGAGCTTGACCCTACGCGCCCGGTGACATGCGGAATGGATCAGATAGGGGCCGTGCTCGGCAATGGTTTTGCCGCCTCACTTGATATTCCGGGTTTCAACTATAAGCCACAATATTACGAAAAAGCTTATGCACAGCTGCCTCAGAAGCTGATTTTAGGGTCGGAAACGGCATCGACGGTTTCGTCAAGAGGCGTCTATCATTTCCCTGTTTCGTTTGACAAGGAGCATAATACCGTGCTTCATACCGGCAATCAGTCATCGAGCTATGACAATGAGACATGCGATTGGTCCAATACTCCTGACATAGATTTCTATATGGATGAACAGCCATGGGTGTTAGGTCAGTTCGTATGGACCGGATTCGACTATCTTGGCGAGCCGTCGCCTTACGATACTGATGCGTGGCCGAGCCATAGCTCGCTGTTCGGCATCATTGACCTCGCCTCGCTTCCCAAGGACCGCTATTATCTTTACCGTTCGCTCTGGAACAAGCAGGACACCACTATGCACATATTGCCGCACTGGAACTGGGCCGGACGTGAAGGAGAGGTGACCCCGGTATTCGTATATACCTCGTTCCCTAAAGCTGAGCTTTTCATAAACGGGAAGAGCCAGGGGGTGCGTGCGAAGAATGACTCCACATTGCAGACGCGCTATCGCCTGATGTGGAATGACACACGCTATGAACCGGGCGAACTGAAAGTGGTGGCTTATGACGAAGCCGGACATGTGGCGGCGGAGCGGATACTACGTACTGCCGGTAAGCCCCATCATATAGTGATAAAGGCCAATACGGACTGTCTGAAGGCCGATGGCGATGACCTGGCCTATATCACTATTCAGGTGGCTGATAAGGATGGCAACATTGTGCCTGATGACAGCCGTCGGGTACGTTTCAAAGTCAGGGGTGCCGGACAGTTTGAGGCCACGGCCAATGGCGATCCCACTTCGCTGCTGCCATTCCAGAATCCGGAGATGGATTTGTTCAGCGGAGCGGCAACAGCTATCGTCAGAAGTGGTCATAGCAGCGGTACAATAGAATTTACTGCAACAGCCAAAGGCGTGAAGCCGGCTACATATAAGATTCAGGTCCGTGACTGACCGGACCTATGAATGCATGATTGGTATTTAGATTTGGACAGCCACCGGGTCGGAATCACTTATGTTTCCGCCCGGTGGTTGCTTGTTTTCTTCTTCCTTCTACCGTCACGAAGGATCTTTAACCGCCACACCGCAGAGGAATAAAACGATAAGATGTTCAATCTATTTTCCTACCGGTCTTATCAATATAGTACCAGCCGTTACTTTCCCAGTACCAATGTTCTGAATCATATTGTCTTTTTTCTCCTGTATCCGCAACTTTCGCTTTGCCATTCTCAAAAGGGAATGCACACTTGAACCGGGGAATGATGACGGTATTTCCCTTCTCATCGGCATATCCAATTCTGCCCTGATCATCAACTATGCGGTACATGCCATCCACTACATAATCATCGCCATTGTCAAACTGGAACGCGGGATACCGTTTGCTATGCCTTTCTTCTTGGCTATCATGATCCACTGGGTTGGATATTGTTATTAGTCCAATCGTATAGGCAAGTGTGAATCGCAGTATCGGTGCATCGAAAACATCTCTCTTAAAATTGGAAATAATTGAGTCATTGTTCCCTTGAATACATATCGAGATTGTACCGTCCGGATTGGTACCTGATGTAAGATCACCATTGTATTTTTTTGCAATCGCCTCTCTTAAGAGTCGTCTTGTCTTAATTTGCTCGTTGATTGAACACACTCCGATACCCAAATCAAATTCATTTCCCCCGAGTTGCTGAGCGAGAATGTCACGGATTTTGGCAGTATCACCGACTACATTTATGGTAAGTCTGTCCCTGTCATTCACAAAACAGCCTGAATACCATTCCGGAAAATTCATGTCATCGGTCATTCCTACACATGTTGAATCTGCACCAAACAGATACGACAACCTTTCAAAATAAGTCCATGCCGGTTCTTGCACCGCGCCTTCCTCATCGGGAGCAAAGTTTTCTTCCTCATGCTTTTGCTCCGTATAGCCGGTCCCGCTATACGACACAACATCCTTATATGATTTCGAACAACCACATAGTAATAATATGACAAATGCCACTGTCATCGAAACTCTTGATATCCTCATAGGCTCGTTATTATTAAAACGTAGGCACATTATCGTTTGTTATACCAGCGATAAAATATAGGAAAGCAATAACAGTCCATTTTGTCAAGGTGTTCGCCCGACTATTTTTGCCCAACAAGGAATTTGCCAAAGGCTGCAAGGAACTCGACCGCCTCACTTCTTCTTTCCCTGCTGTCATGGAGGATCTTGAACAGCCACAACGCAAAGGTATGAGAAGATGGAAATCCCCGTAACCTCAGACGCGACCTTGTCGACACCGTCAGCAACGCCTTAACTCGCAACATTCCCCGTCGCTTCCTCACATAAAAAATACTCCACGAATGGAGCATTTCAAACTCTATATTGAAGTACCTATTTTTCTTTATAGAGTACAAAGTATGTTAGCTCCTATTGCGATAGAACCAATTCCGGCACCATAACCAGAGATAATCAAAAAGTACACAATTGAAAATTTACTCTCTACCTTATTTGCTCTCCGATAAGTCCAAATCATAATGGATAAACCTAAAAAGATTAGAGCCACACCAAAGCAAATCTCCATACTATGTTATTGTTTATCTTTATATTTTTGAGCCTTTAATTAATTGCCATACGCAAAGTTAACTAAATTTTCTCAACCACAGCGGATTTAGGCAGATTCCTACGCCGATAATCTCGGACGCGGCCTTGCAAACTGAATTTTTATTGCTTTATTTTTTCCAAATCGATACCCGGTAGATATTGTTTAATCATATCGCCGGGGATTGTAACCGAGCAATTGCCTGATGTAATCTCGTTATTGACCTGCAGAGCGTTCATTAGCTGACTGTTGACAAATACGGCCAATCTGCTACCGATATTTTCACGGGTAATTGTAGCCCACTTGTCTGCGTCCGCAAACTTGAATGCGACCTGAATATTGCTGCCATATGACGGCATAGTGTTTGCTTCGGTTACAGCTACATTTTCAGATAAAATCGGCCCATTTTCGTATGCAACAAGCCAAATCGAGCCGTCAGCACTGGGTATAGTCCATTCGAGGGCCAAATTTTCAGGCTTAATGCCAAGAAGCTGTTGGTTTATAGATGCAGTGTCTGCAAGAGTATATTTATTTTCAGTACTAACACCTGTCTGGGTGTCATAGAATTGTACAGCTTTTCTAACGGTAACATCCCATTCTACACCTTCTATCTTTTCGGTTTTGGTGGTGCTTGTATTGCCACACGCAGTTGCTACAACTGCAAGGGCGATGATCACAAGCAAAGCAGGGAGAGTGAGTCTTTTGGGCATACGCTATCGGTTATTGGTTTAGGCGCAAATATAATCTAAATAATTGGTAAAAAAAACATTATCAACTATTTATCAAAATTCGGCACGTTTTTATAAGCTTCATTTCTTACCTCCTTTTCGCCAAAGGCAGATAAATAACATCACTTTTGTACTCTTATTGTACCATATGACTGTAACCACCTCATTTTATGGCGTGAAAATACTTGGAATCCAATTATTAGAATAATTCAAGTATCCAAATACGGCCAAAGTTTATCACTTATCATAAAGCAATATTTGGACGAATAAAGCCATTCAGCTTCTCTAACTAAATCTATGTTTACATTTTCATCCTCAACAAGAGAATGTAAATTTTCGATTTTATCAATGAATTTAATTGAAAAGTTCTTTTCGCTCAAACCTTTCTCTATAAGATTAATTGCCTCATTGATTGTTTTGGCGTGTAAGATAATATTAGCCCATGCACCATCATATGAGGGTAAGGTGTCATTACACTCACTACAATCAACGAGATCGTTAAATTTATAACCGGGAGATGCCACGATGTCAACTGATGCAATCCACAACTGCTTGTATTTTGTCTTAGCCTTCATAAACAATAGACAGTTGCTATTTCAAAAGTTTATGGTCATTATCGCCACTCTCCAACACGCTCATCTGATGGATGGCGATTTGGTTGAGTTTTATAAGTCGCTCTGATTGTGGCAGTCCCTGTTCTATGAATACGGCATTGAGGCTTTCCATGTTTGAGAGGCAGATAAGTTCGTTGACCGAAGCGTAGTCGCGGATATTACCTTTCAAGTCGGCGTTAGCCTCACGCCACTGTTTCGCTGTCATGCCGAACATAGCCACGTTCAACACATCCGCTTCATTGGCATAGATGATGCTCGCCTGTGCTTTTGTGACCTCTGCCGGAATAAGATTCTGCTTGATGGCATCGGTGTGTATGCGGTAGTTGATTTTCGACAACTCACGCTTCGCTGACCATCCCAATGCTTTTTGCTCCTCCGCTTTAAGTCGTTGGAATTCCTTGACTATATACAATTCAAATTCAACCGAAATCCAACTTGCAAATTTGAATGCAATATCCTTGTGGGCATAGGTGCCACCATAACGTCCTGATTTGGAAATTAAACCGATTGCATTGGTCGTTTCAATCCATTTCTTTGGAGATAGAGTAAAGGCATTTAAGCCTGCTTCTTTTCTAAACCCCTCGAATTCGAGGGGTTTGAAATCGGGATTATAGAGACTTTCCCAAATGCCAAGAAACTCAATCGTATTACGGTTGCGCATCCAATTACCGATAACAGCGTTTGGATCATCGCTCTTATGACGAGCCAAATCGGTTATAGACACATAATCCTCGCCATCAACATTGATGATGGTTATATTAGTATTCTGAACTGTGATTTTTGCCATTTGTGGATAAGTATCTGTACACGAAAAACAAAGATACATCAAAGAGTTCGATATATCAGTATGTTAGCCTACTTTTATGTGAGTGTGAATAAAGATTTTGGTTTAGTTGGTACTAATTAGCTTCTGCAAGATGTGCCTTTGTCGGAAATACCTCCGTGCAATGCAGGAGCGCCAAGAGTTGGGGTGGCAGCCATGATTGTTTTATTTTTTGCTGCGGATCCGGCTTAGACTTACGGGGGTGACTCCGAGATACGAAGCAATATTTTCCAATGGAATCCGGTTCAATAGCTGCGGCTGTTCTTTCAACAATTGTTCATATCTTTCGCTGCCAGTGGTGAACAGCTGCGGAATCAGTGACTTTTCAGCCCTCAGAATCTCTTTTTCAGCAAATACTCTGCCCCAGTTGGCAATGTGGATGTCACTATGGAAAAGCCGGTGCAGATCTTCTACCGAAATTCTATATAAGATGCAGTCCTCGATGGTGACAATATTCTCATATCCGGGCGTTGCATTGATATAGCTCAGCATTGATAGTGCCACGGTGCCTTCATCTCCGATCCAGAACGTAATGTCGCGCCCTTTGGCGTAACAGTAAGCACGTACAATCCCTTTTGCTACGAAGAACACATTTCGGCATACTTTGTCGGCTTCAATCAGCAAAGTGCCTCTTGGCAGCTCAACTTTTTCGGCCTTTAGGATTATGCTATTGAGCGATTCCTGCGGCAGTGGATAAATGCGGGTCAATATCTCTGTCAATTCCATACGCAAAGTTAATAAATTATCAAATGTAAAGAGCCGGTTATGACGAAACGTCTAAATTTGCATCTGATATGAACTGGATGATTCTTATAGTAGCCGGACTGATGGAGGTGGCCTTCACGTTCTGTCTTGGAAAGACAAAGACGGCTGTCGGTACGGTACAATACTGGTGGTGGGCCGGATTCATAGCCTCGCTTAGTTTGAGCATGTATCTGATGGCTCGAGCGGCCCGTACAATTCCTATAGGTACGGTCTATCCCGTTTGGACCGGTATAGGAGCCGTGGGAGCCGTGATAATCGGTATACTTTTTTTCAACGAGCCGGCTACGTTCTGGCGCGTTTTCTTCATAACCACTCTTATTCTTTCTATAATAGGGCTTAAAGTATTGTGATATGGAACATAAGATGCGACGATTCAAACAGCAGCTTTCAAATGAAGATGCTGTGAAAATATTGGACCGCTGTACTAACGGCATACTCTCTCTTGTTGAGGCCGATGGCACGCCCTACGGAGTGCCTATAAGTTATGTTTACGATGGGGGCAATCACATTTATCTTCATTGCGCGGTTGCCGGCCGGAAGATTGACTGCATCCGTGCTGACTCACGCTGCTCATTCTGCGTAGTGGCGCAGGACCATGTCGTTCCGGAGGAATTTACCACCTACTTCCGCAGCGTGATAGTGTCCGGCAGAATCAGGATTCTTACCGACCCGGAAGAAATACTTGCCGGACTCGTTTTGCTCAGCAGCAAATATTGTCCCGGGATAGATCCGGAAAAGGAGATTGACAAATTCTATAAAGTGGTCAAGGTCCTGCGGATAGATATCGACAGTATCACAGGCAAGGAGGCAAAAGAGCTTGTCCGGCAAAGGCAATGAAGAGGGGAGTGGCTGTTAAAGAATCCATACGGGCGATTTCCGGAGATTGAAGTTTTCGGACAAGGTTTTCGCAAATGGAGAATTGAACAGGCGTGCCCCTTGCGGACAAATTTTCACACAGGCGCAGCACTTGATACATTTTGAGGCATCTACCTCCTGACAGTCCGGTGTGATGGCTCCTGTGGGGCAGGCATCGTAGCAGCTCCCGCAGTCATCACAAATCGATGTGTCGACCTGTGGTAGATATGTCATGGGCTTTTCCGCCTGCTGACGTTGGTAGCCGATTACAAAGTTGCGGAAGTTAGTAATGGATTCTTCCGGCGATGGTTCGTCGGTGAGCGAGGATGTGTTGACTTCGCGCAATCCGCCCATGCGGATTTTTGAAGCGATCTCCTTACCAAACGTCATGGCATCAGCCAAGTCACGGCAGTCAGGGCGTCCGGAGGCTATGGGGGTATCGGCAGTCGAATAGGAGTGTTCTCCTACGAAAGCTGCGGCGCCACATATCAGGAATCCACAGTCCGACGACATGAATGACGCAAAATCGTTGACAGCATTCTCAAAAGCACGGTTGCCATATACTGCCGCAACTATGCATCTTGCGTTGTTGCCTTCAATGCCTTTAAGCCGTTGCTTTATGATCGGAGCTATTTTCCCGCCATATACAGGCGCCGCTGCGATGACAATATCATCAGATGTCAGCACCATATCTTTTTCTACGGGATGGAACGTCAGGTCGCGATAAATAATATCGCAATTCAGCACTTCAGATATTCCTCGGTTAATGCCATGCAGGATCTTGGCGGAGGTTCCTGTAGGGGAGAATGAAAAAGAATATATGCGCATAAGTATATCTCAATGATTAAATGTTGACTGATGAATGGAGTTGTGCAAATTTAATAAAAATCGGAGAGATAATTAGGAACCCGATGATGAGCAATCATACTTCCTTTGTCCAATCGGACAATATGGATTTGAAATCGGACACCATCAATGAAAAATCGTAGTGTGTCACTAATCCGGTACAACCTATGGTTCGATCTCCTTCTTTCAGCAGATACCATTGTGGAAGAGGATTGTCGGCCGCCAGACACTGGCGCATACAATCGTCATATACGGCCATGGACTCTTCTGTAGCCCACTTCTCTTGAAAATAAGCTATAGACTCCTCCAGATACTCCGGATTCTTTCGTAGTGAAATTATTTCCATGTCGGTCATTAAATAATTAATCTGGGAAGCACGGGCCTTGATCGTGACATAAATCCGTTGAATAATACAGCGTGCAATCAGACCAAGCCTCCGGATACAAAGATATAGATTTTTTTTGTAGCTCCCCATCCCATCAAACGTAAGCTAATGACCGAACAGAAGGCAAACGGTTTTGAATTCTTATGCTTGTATAGTATTGAAAATCAAAATAAAAGTTGTAAATTTGTATATATGAACGACCTTACAGTATCAAATATCGAAAGGCAGAACGTGTTGAACAACAATTATGCCCTTCAAACCATCCAAGAAAACTTGGATGTTAATGGCCTGCGTTTTCATGAACAGCTTCTTTTCACGACTAAAATGGTCGCTGATTTTTATGATGTCGATGAACGAACAATTAAGCGTTATGTGCAGGAGCACGGAGACGAACTTCGTGCCAATGGATACTTTTTAAGTGAGGGTAATTCACTGAAAGAATTAAAGTTGCATTTTGTTAGGGACATTAATGTCCCTAAGTTTACACGGCAACTTGGGATTTTCCCATTCCGTGCATTCCTGAATATCGGTATGCTCCTCACAGAGAGCGAAAAAGCGAAACAATTACGCACGCGGATACTTGATATTGTTATAGCAACAATCAATAGTCGTGCCGGAGGTGGTACCAAATACATCAACTGGCGCGACCGGGATTATCTGCCTACCGCAATAAAGAGTGAAAACTATCGCAAGAATTTCACTCAGGCTGTCGGCAAATATGTTGACGGACTTCCTACATATAAGTATGAGCAGATAACCGACTTGATTTATAAGGCGGTCTTCCGGGAAAATGCCAAAGAATATCGTGAGGTACTTCGTTTGCAGAACGAGGAGAACGTGCGACATACACTTTATGCGGAAGTTTTACTTTGTATTTCATCATTTGAGAATGGTGTGGCACATGAGATTGTGACCTGCTACTCCAATAATGGAAATAAGCAGCTGACCATCGAAGAAGTCAAGGCTATTATCGACAAATTGGCATCCGCTCCGATGATGGAACCATTCATCAATGACGCAAGATCCAAAATGGCATCACGTGACGTTGCATTCCGTGATGCTTGGCATGGCAATCTTGCCGAATACCTTCGTGCCGTCACACCTGATGAATTTGATAAATTTATCGGCGATGCTTCAATAGACTTCGACAATATCCTCGAAGCCAACCGGGAAGTTCTTAAACGCCTGAAACAAGCCGATGATGATGAGAACTGAAGAACTGAAATACATAGACTATGATGAGGCTCTTGTGGTCTATGCGAAGACTGTTACAGCCAGTGGCGGCGGTCTGAGCGGAGTCAAGGATGAAGGAGGAATCAGAAAAGTGCTCGACTTTGTTCAGAACGACCTGTATTATCCTACTTTCGTTGACAAACTCACATATCTGGTCTTCGGCTTATGCACGGGCCATTATTTCGAGGACTCCAACAAGCGCGTGGCATTGACAATCGGCGTCTGGTTTCTTGTACATAACGGTTACTACTGGCACGCCTACAGTTTCATGCAGTGCATGGAGGCAATCATATACCACGTTGCCGCCGGACGCATTGACAAAGACCTGCTTCAACGCATCATCACCTGCTACATGGCAAACGAAGACTACCCCGAAGACCTCAAACTTGACATCATACATGCAATAGACGGCTAAGATTGCTGTATTGTTGATAATGACGAAGTATAATAAGAATGGAACCCATTGATAACATTATAATAATTTCCTCTACTATAGAAAAGGATACGTGTTTCTACGGACTGGGCTTAGAGAGTGGTATTACTCTCATTCCACCAAAGTATGAGGATGTTAAATTTCCTATTGGAGATATTTTCATGTTCCGTCAAAATGGGAAATGGGGATTGATGTCCTTGAATGGAGATGTCTTATTAACTCCTGAGTATGACAATATTTTTTCGTGGAATGATAAATACATTGTTGTTGGTGAGGGAAAATCTTACCATTATAAATGCGGAGTTGTAGATTGGAATGGATGCTTAATAATTCCTATCGAATACGCAGCCATAGAACTTACCGCTTACTCGGTATTCAGGTGTTACATGGGTGCTGAGTTTGACTGGGGACGTGATCATCAAATGGATTTCCTCAAATATGATGGGAATTCATATCTGTGGAAAAATAACAGCAATGAAACGTTGGGTAAGCAACTACAAATATGGCGTAATAATCAGCATGTTGCCAACTATAATGGCTGGCTAATACTTGATAACCAAATATTGCTCAATCCCGAATTGGAATCGCAGAAATGGGTTTCTGATAAAGACCTTAATTTTATCCAAGTTACGCCAGACGGTAACTTGATAACAAAAGATAAACGTGGGAAATATGGTCTGCGAGATTTATCTGGTAAAAGCATAGTTCTACAGATTTATGATGACATGAAGCTTATGCCATCAGGTATTGTAGTGCTTTACAATGGGAAGATAGGTATTGTCGGAACTAATGGTAACAGTATTCTTCCAACAGAATATCTGGAAATCAGAGACAATGTCATTGACGAATCAAATAAAGAGGAAATCAAAGGTGATTGGTCATGGGTTTGGAATATCAAAAACGGATTCGCATATCGGTATAGCAAAGACCATCCACTTGATACATCTAATCTTGAAACAATAATTGTTCGGTCAGATTTCTTCATTTCTGATGGGAGCATCGCTTGTTGTAAAAAGGGAGAATCCCAATTCAACACTTTCATCACCCGAAATGGGGATGGTGAGAATATATTTAGCATTGAGAATGGATTTTTTCTTGAAGAAAATGCGGATAAAATCATACCCTTAACATCTGACGATTATCTAATCCAAAACGGAGATAAATTCAGGTTAGTCTCAACCAATGCAGATAGCAATAGCCTTTCATTAGAATTTGATGAGGCAAAGTATTATGGAGAAGGGATATTGTATTACCAAGTCGATGGACTTTGGGGAATAAAATTATTCTCACCAAAACTGTATGATACTTCATTATTCCGAATTGAAAAAGATATAGATATTGTGCCATCATATCTTTCGGCAAAGCCTGTGTATGGTATGATGGGAATGTTCATATATTTTGAGATTCAGAATACATATAAGAGTTATTCTGGTGAGGAAGGAATATGTAGCCAGCTTATCAAAACATCCGGAGAATGTCTTTTGGGTGGAAACCACCAATACACCGGTTCTTTTAGTATACACGATTCTATTATCCTATGTCAAGTAGGTCAAAAGTTCGGATTTGTAGATTTTGATGATGAAACAATCATACCATTCAAATTCGATGAGATTGTCTTCCGTGGCAAAGGTAAACATGGTGGCTTCAATGTTAGGATTGGAGATTTTTGGGGCATCCTTAAACACAATGGAAAAGAAAGCCACATTAAATATTCAGAATTTATTCCCTTTAGGGATAAGTATGAAATAGTAATAGATGCGCTTACTGGGTTAAAAGGGGTGCTCAATACCGAAACTTGTGAAGAAGTTGTGCCTTGTCTCTATACTCATATCATTCTTGAAGAAAACCGTGCGATTGTAGCAAGAGGCGGATGCCCGGAAGATAATTGTATTGTCGATTATCTTTATGCCAAATGGGGTTGCTATGACACATCAGGAAAGCTTATAGTCCCTGTTAGATATGACTACATCAAGATTGATGGTGAATATGTACTCGCTGGATATGATGGGGGATTCATGACCTATGGTCAAAACTTTTATTATAAAGAGTTTGGCGGCAAGTATGCTCTTTATAACTCTGTTGGGGAATTGTTAATTGAGGGTTTCTCTCAGTACAATTTAGGTGATAATATTTGGTCATTTTATTTTGGTGGTAAATGGAAGACATGGACTGAAGAGTATGGCTTTGATGAGTACTCCTTCGAGTATGTAGTTGGTAGATGGCTTCTTGTTACTCCAGACCTCAAAACAATATTACCGAGAGATCCTGGAGAACGATACCAAATTAAAAAAGGAACTAAAATATACTGGGCAAGAGAAGTTAACGAACACGACAAAAAAGTAATAAATCGTATCAACTTTCCCTTGAACCTTCTCGTTGAGCATGAGTTCCAAATTGATAATGGCTGGATAATTGATAAAAGTGGGAAAGAAGCCATTAATATTACTACCGGGAAGCGAATTGCCGGGTATCGTGAGATTTATGCAATATCCGATTCACTCCTTTATGTAATGGATGATGAGTATAATGTAGGTATCCTTGATAAGGATAATCAATTCGTAATCAAACCTCAATTCTACGCACTCACATATCCAGTGGGTAATCTGTTTATTGGAACCACCGAAAACGAAAAAGGAGAATTTACTATGTCTCTATATAATCTCTCCTCAAAAAATATCCTTGACGAGGGCATTGAATTACGGGTTGAAGAATCACGTTCATCAATGGAACATATGTTCCGCAATCACATTCTGTTGCTGTATCACATCAATGAAGATGATGATGCTTATAGTGGCTATGCCTTTGAGAATGGTACAGCATGGATTAAATCGGAAATTGCTGGAAAATTTAACCCAATGTGTGTTGGACAAGTGGGCAAATTCAATCATAAGCGTTATTGGTTCTCATATAATGATATGGAGCCTGAAGAGTCGTATTCTTACGATGATGACAACGATTATATGAGAGATTCATGGGATGCAATGACCGACGGCATGTATGGAGATATGCCCGAAGGATTTGACGGAGACTATGATTTCTTAGGGAGATAGATAATAATAGACTTTTTTGTTTACCTTATCAATCTATCGGCATTTATATAAAAACGAAATACTAAAATGAATCCGAAAATATACAAACCCGAAGAAAGAGTATCTCAAGAAGTCATTGACAAATTGAGGGAAGATGAGGAATATTTTGAGCAAATCCTCCCAAATGGAGCTGAAGGCGTTATAGGAGATGTCGCGATAATAACTCATCCGGACTACGAATATGGCTATTCGTACCTTATGGATAGGTCTGGCAACAAGCCGTTATTGGATTTCGGAGATTTCAAATACGACCAAAAAAGGCACAAGGAAATCTTTTTGAATGGCAAAACTCATCCAGATGGAAAAATTGTTTCAATGGGCCTTATTTCAAAAGACTCTCTTTCCATGGTAAACCCACCGACAAAGTCTTATATTATGGATATTGGGATGATTGCGGAAGTGGTTATGCCATTGATGATGATATGGTAACGAATGCTCACCCATTCGAAAGAATCTACGTTGGAGGCATTATTGATTACATGTGTCAATTCCTTGGAGAGGCGGACTTTGAAGGGTTTGAAGAATTTATTACCCACGATTTAATTTTAACCCACAAATTCAATCCTCAGTCTGAATACAATGACATCTGGTATGGAGATTGGGTCGATGATGATTTTCCATCTTCTGACGAATGGGAGGAAGACCCATGGATTGAAGCTGGCAACAAAGGGGTCTATAGTGTCAAGCAGAGACGGCAGATCATCGCGAATAATGTAGATAGAATCGAAGTTAAGGGTTCTGAAATATTCTTCTATGCGCATAAGATGGCACAACCGCAGAAATATTTCTCCCGCCATCCTAAAGATGAGGTCAACTTCTTTAATGAGGGGTATGATAAAATGCCACATTCCATTGAAGATTGGCGTCCGTCACTTATTAAGAGCCTGGATTATTTTGAAGAAGAACATGGAATAATTCGTGCCGGTTTTTACGCTGGTCAGGACATTTGCACTCTGATGTCGGACAATCGGCAGCTTCTGCTCAATTTATGCAGACGGAATTATTTCCATCTTGAATCCGGAATTATTGAACAATGGGAGGACGAATACGAAGACATTGTACCCAAAACATTCTTTGACAAACTCTGGATAGCAAATGACGCACACCATATATATCGGGATATAACTTCAGTTGATGGGAAACTCAGTATATGGGGATCTTCGGTATATGTACTCGATAGAAGCCCATACTGGGGAATTCGATATGTAGAACTTCATGGCATTCAGAAACATCCCGAAAGAATGACTATCAAAGAACTCTTTGAACAGGATTTCTCTTACATTGAAGGTCTCATTCGATTGAAGCGAGTTCGAGTATCTCCAGATGTGCTCATTGCACTGAAAGATGTCACCGAATCTGCATACTCTACTCGTATAGATTCGCTTATTAAGTTTGTTGAGGATTGGGAAACTGAAATTGAAGACTGGGAAAACGAAGAAAATGATCGTAGGTATTCTGAATATCGAGCCTTTCAGGAAGAGGAAGAAAGAAGATATTATGAAAACGAAGGATATCGAGATGCTTTTGACGGTGATCCTGATGCCGAATGGAATATTGACTGATATGTATAGGATTATAATCACAATATTGTTCGGAGTGTTCATTCCCATATATACGTTTGCCGGTTACGATGGAAGATTGGCAGATGACCCACACCATACGTTTCCAAAATGGTTTTATCTTTTGCTGGTTGTTGGCTTATTTGCGCTCATTGGGAAATGGGTAAAATCCGGAACTCGCAAGAAAAACCGTCGCAGCACAACATCATCTTTATCCCCTAAGCCAATTTATAAGGATTCTGGTTGCTATTGGACAACTTGCCCGGAATGCAATGGAATCGGATATGTAAAAGGGAAGCAATCATTTGCATATACTGTAAATTCATTTACAAGTTCTTTGGGTCGGGTTGTTTGTGATAAATGTAAGGGGTTCAGCCATGAACTTACTTCTGAAGCATTGGAACTTTATAAAAAATTAGCCATTGAAGAACAGAAAGAAGCAAAAGCATTAAGGGATAGACTCGAACAATCGCGAAAAGAAAAAGAGAAAATTGAAAAAGAACGCTCCGAAAAACTATATGAAGCAAAATGCAAAATATTACAAGAAGGGAGACGAGTATATGAAGCTCAATATTATCTTGATGAAATGGCTAAACTTCGGATTCGCCGTAAGAAAGTTCTAAGCGGAATCAGAGAGGTTTCTAAAACACAACCTGTTTGTTCGGCCTGCAAAGGATTAGATAAGGATTGTCCTGTATGTCATGGTATTGGCCACACCATCAATGAAGAGTTAGCCAATTTGTACGAAGAATGGCTTCAATATAGGGCTGAGAGCAAACAAATACATGATGATTATATGGCTTTATATGGAGAGATGTCTCTTCTAAGGCAGAATGATTCAATATCATCATATATTTCAGCAATAGAAGTGCTTTCTGCTCTCCCTCAATCTGAAATTATTCGTAATAGGATCAGAGATTTGGTTAAAGACGAACCATTTTGCCTTCATTGTATGGCAAAGGGCTATTTGGAAGTAATGCAAGATACTGATGGAAAGGCATATGAAAGAATAGGCTGTCCAAAATGTAAAGGTCGTGGAAAATTATTTTATGACTGATTTTAGAATGTGAAATATCTATGGATAACAATGAAATACAATTTGAGGCCAACCCTTTGTTTCCCAAAACAACACTCTTTTTGGGAAACGGGTTTGATTTGAGCCTTGGTCTCAAAACAAAATACACTGATTTTTTCTCTCATAAGGGCGAGAATGGAGAGAAGGATTTTTGGCCCACGCATGATGTAGTCAATGAGACTGACCTTCTCTACAAAAGGCTCAATGGCCTTAGTTTTGCTTCTTCCAAAGACCCTTCTGATGATTATACTTGGTATGACCTTGAAGCAGAGTTCAAAGTACATGCAAAGAGAGAGTCTCCACAAGGAATAGAGAATATTTACATCTATAATTCTTCAATCGAAGCAGACGCTAAGTATTACGAAGAAATCAAGAACGGCCTGTTAGAGTATCTACGCTATGAAGTTGGACGCTGGAGCAAGTTTGACCACATGAAAGCCAAAGGCTCACCTGCATACAATTTAATGTATCAGGTTTGCACCAAGGCTAAAGCCTATCCTAACATAATTACCTTCAACTATACTGATGTTGACGCATTGATGCACAAATGCGATGGGGATTTGCGTAAAATTGAAATACCAACTGACAATATCAAGCATATACATGGGTCTCTGCTTGATGAACATATTATTCTTGGTATTAACGAAGATAAAGATGTTCCTAAGGAATATGACTTCCTTTTCAAGAGTTGGGATGACTATTATGAATCTCACGAGGTAATCGACACCTTGAAAAATTCTCAAATCATAATTTTCTTTGGTTTATCGTTTGGATCTATAGACAGTGTCTATTTTGTTGACTTTTTCAAATCTGTAATTCAAGGAAAGTACGACAAGAATAAGAAGCACATCCTTATCTGTACTTTTGATGAACGATCAATGAGAGAAATATTTAGACAATTCTTCATAATGGGTATTTCTATTATGGAGTTGAAGGCTCACTGTGATTTCCACTTTATGATTACAAACCCGAAAGATCCATTTCATCCACATAAATTCAATTCTGATAAAATTGCTTATTGGATACACGAATGGAACGATATAAGACTTGATATTCCAGATTAAGGTAATATATAAGTTACGCTCAGGTACTGAAAATTCATCATTTGACCCGATTGAATGACCTTATGCAGAGTCATTTTCCTGCTAAATTCTTCTAAATTCAATCATTAAATGATTTTTATGTCCAAAGATTGTGATTTAGCAATCGTGGAGATATATTTTTTTGTCCATTTTATTTTGTGGCTACAAGTGTTGGTTACCTTATGGCAGAAAACTAATTGATAGATTATTATGGACGAGAATAAGAATAATTGCTCCGGCAAAATTTTTGAAAAGAGTTTTGCTGAGTGAAGACTGGGATACAAGGCGTGGATGATTAAGCACCCACGTGAGTATTGTCCCACCTTTGTTGACAAACTCGAAATCATCCACGCAATTGACGACTAGCCTATAGGCATTGGCGGCTGATAAAACGTCACATTGTATCAGAGAGACGAGAGATTCTGCTGTAATATGTCAAGGAAGCGGGCGGCGTGTGCGCCATCCATTTGGGTGTGGTGAAATTGAAATGAGACGGTAAGGGTGGTTTTGAACAGGCGTTTTCGGTATCTGCCCCATATCATGAACGGATTGTTGAAGATGCTGCTGTACATTCCCACTGCTCCATCGATATCGTATTGTGCGAGTGCGGAGGTGCCGATTACCATGCTGTCGGGCAAATCGTGGTTTTCGCAGCTTTCAGCCACTTGTCGGGTAAGACGGAGATATTCGGAATTGAATATTGCCAAATCATTGGAGAACGGCACATCGCATGAACTTACTTCGCCATGACTGTTTGCCACTATAGTATTGACGGCGAGAGTGTCATATTTAAAGAGTTTGCCATTGACCGGGAGCATCCGAAATTCCTTTACCTGCGAGGCGGCACGTCCGATGCACCAGCACATCAGCATATTGAATTTCAGTCCACGCCTGCGGCTTACTTTCAATAATCGGGTGACATCAAGCGTCTTGAAGAACGTCACCATTGGCATCGGAGCGTTCATCCACATTTCGAAGGCGTAGGCTCGCGTTGTTTCCTTTGGGTTTACTTCTTTCATTTTTTGCGACGAAGTTAGCACAGTGTCGCTGCCTCCGATAGAAGAAAAGGGACATTCAGAACGGTGAGGTAAACAAATCGGAATACACCGGTTGTGTTTTCAGCAATTCTGCAGGGGTAGTGCCTGAATAACGACGGCACTCACGGATAAAATGTGACTGGTCGGCGTATCCGCATGAATAGGCAATGTCGGCAAAATCACGGTTGCCATTCTGCATGAGCCATAGCGATTTCTGAAACCGGACGACATTGGAATATTCCTTTGGCTTCATCCCTACGGCATTGAAAAACACCCGCTCAAACTGCTTCCGGCTCAGGCAAGCGAGTTGTGCCATATTCTTCACGCTGATGGAATTGTCAATGAATAGATGCTTCAGCGAAGCGCCAACTCTGTTGAAATTATAGATTGCCGATTCTTCCAATCTTGACAATAGCCATTTCTCAATCATCTTGATAGCATCTTGTGAATCATCAGCATTAAGCACATCATCGGCAAGTATATTCAGGCTTTTGTCACCAAGTGAATAGCCGTCAATCTCCTGATTGTAGAATGCCGATACCGGAATATTGAACATAGTGCCGATGGCATGAGGATAGAACACTACAACGATAGTTTCGACATCGCCCGATGATTGAATTCTTGCCGGAAAATTGACCTGACCGCTTATCGAAAATCTTGCTTGTTCAGCCTCAAATTCTGGAATATAAAACCGTGTCAGACGATGAAAAATCAGCTGCGGGCATCCGATTGGAAAGGTCAGAACATCCTGCGTTTCATTAGTCCTCAGAATCCAATAGTAGCGGATAAATGGCTGTAGCCTCCTGCAAGGAGAATAAATGATGAAAGACATAGATACAAAGCGTCAGATGCATCGTTACCGATATTGGTTTTTGTTCACATTGATATAAAGCAGGTCGTCGTGGTCGGTGATGCTGTACAGCTCCTGACAGTCGGTTGTCATGAGATAAAACTCATCAAGACCGTCGCAATCACCGATAAAAGTGTAAATGTCAGACATGCGACCTTTGAATACCACGAAATCCGTATTCCAGTAATCGATAATGAAATAGAGGATTGTGTCCTGCTCTATGACTTCATGCAGATGCCAATAAGGGTCCTCCATGTTGCAATCGATACTGTCCGGAACATACTTGAAGCTCAGCCATAACGCACGCGGATCGCCAATGACGAACGTGTCATATAGCTTTTGCAATAGTTTCTCCTTTTCACTCCCTTCTATTTTTTGAAGAGGAAGATTATTATCACGAACGGTTCGGGCTATTTCGTCATAATCGAACATAGTGTTTCAGACATTAAAACCTGTCATGGGAGTTTTACTATTATTTCATCAAACGGTTGCGGCCGGCCGATACTCACTCGGAATCTGTCGCCGTCCCAACCGGTTTTGTTGATGGCTGACTTACGATTGTCGGCGCAACGGGGCAGATCCTCATCCCATTTCGATGCGACTACCTCGCCTAAGGCTGTGCTGACAATCTCCACTTTCAAGGCATCGCCTATCTTCTGGCCGAAGCAGTTATATACCAGAGCACGGTGTTTTCTGTCGCGACTTAGTTTGGAGTAGCGTTGGAGCAGGATTTTCTTCTCAAATCCGCAGGCATGCAGATTTTGCATAATCTCACCGCGCCGTTGTGTTAGACGATTCTTGCCACCATTTATTTCATCTATCTCGGTCAAGATATCAAGCACCAGCTTGGTGACATACTCCACGAACCCCTCGCCAAACTCTTTGAACTTATAAAGCCGGAGGGACGTGTCACGGTCTAAATCGTAGGTTGACACATTGAAAACACATTTCCAGTTCTTATAGCCCGGAGTCACATTTTGTCGCTCGACATTTGCGCAGATGGTGAGCCGCCCGTTGCCGTCAAGGTCTATCGGCGACAGTTCCTGAAGGATAACCTGACATAAGCCGTATGTGGCTACATACAGATGTGCCACATCGCAATGATTGGATTCTTCCTTGATGCGTCGTGCTATAATATCATCGTCCTCGAAGGAGAGCATTTGCAGTTTTGCCATAGCTTATTCTTATCTTTGGAAGTCGCGGAATTTTTTGTTGTTGAGAGCGTTCTCAGCGGCGCGGTTATCATGCGAGGCAGCCCACTTGAAATAGTCGTAAGCCTTGCGCAAATCAACTTCAACGCCAAGTCCGTTGAGATACATATTGCCGAGTTCGTACAATGCGGTTCCGATAGCGGGAGCCTGCTGCCTGAACCCTCGGCTTTTGATACGCTCGGCAATGTGCTGATATTCAAGCATCGACTTTTCAAAATCCTGCTTGCCACCAATACCGTCCCTGTAGCATTCGGCAAGTTTCAAGGTTGCCATGATTTCGCCAACATCAGCTCCTTTCCCATACCATTTGCGGGCCATCGTATCGTCTTGACCAACACCGTTGCCATAGCGATAAATATCGCCTATTCGCGCAAATGCCTCATGGCAGTTAAGTCCGGCAGCTTTCTTAAAACAGGAGAGAGCCTTTTTACCTTCGCCTAAATCACTATATGCACATCCCATTTTGAAAAATGCTTCTGCCTTAAAGAAGTCATCACAGTCGCTTAAGGTTATATCTTTATATAGACGTATAGCTTGCGACAGACTCTGCTCATCATCTTCGTCAGAGAAGTAATCCAAAAGGTTCTCCGGCACGTCCTCGGCATATAGAAGTATGTCGGCAAGATTCATCTTATCTACCAAGCCGCCCTTTGCTGCCTTTGCAGTCAATAATTCAATCCAGAGATCATACCACTTCCTGGCAGATGCAAGGCCATCATTGGGGTTAACGTCCTCAGGACAATCCTCAACATATAGATTCATCAATGACTTGGCTGCATCAACCGAACCTTTGTCTGCCTTGGTTGCCAATAGGTCGAACCACCGCCTGTGCCATTCCAGAATCAACGCTTTTCGTCGTTCGGCATCTATACCATCGGGACAGTTATTACGATATATTTCCATGATGAGCATGGCGGCTTCGGTATTGCCGTTGTCGGCAGCCTTTTCAAACCAATATATAGCTTTCCGATTGTCGCATCCGTTGTGGTAGCCCCACGAATAATACTTGCCGAGAAGCATCTGAGCCTTCGCATCGCCATGTTCGGCAGCAGGAGTTATTGCATCAACCGCCTGCCGTGCAGAGACGGCGTCACCCTCTCCAGCATGACATTTAATAAATTCCCGGACGATTTTGAAATATTCTGATAAGCCGTTGTTAGTTGCGTTCATATATGGCAGACTCTCCTTTTGTGGTTTTATCGCTTGAAATTTTAGGATCTGCCGTATTGTTGAAAGTAGGGACGTAGGTTATATAGTGCGCTTGCCTTACAATAAACCGTTGATACAGGCATACGGCTATCCAAATCCAAAGTTACGATTTTTTTTGAGCTTTTTATCGCTTTGGCGTGGCAACCATAAAGCTTCAGGGCTTTTGTTACCATATCCTGAAATAACAATATTGTCAGTTTTAGCACTGAAATTTTCCAGCTCTATCGGTACTCTCTTGGCGAACCTTTAGCTCATCGACCGGATGGAAAATAGATAGGAGTAATGAAGCAGATGCGTGCTAATCCTCATATTCCTGAAGATGCCAAGCCATCGCACCCCGAAGGCTACGAATAACATAGATAGCTGTCTGTAAGGAGGTGAACACTAACCTGAAGTGTCCACCTCTTTAAAGCAGTTGTGTGTTTCATTTACTCATTGAGGAATCAAGATAACCGGAGGTGAGATTTCCGGCCTTTTTCATATCCACACCGTACTTTGTCATAAAGGCTGCGGCTATTTGTTCGCGTCCCTGGGGATTGTTGAGAGGATTGGACGATGTGGGAGTGACGACCTCAACGGTCATTCCTTTTTCGATAACTACGCCATTGCATGTACGTTTCGTTTTTGTTGTAAATTTCCAGATTGGCATTTTGTAAATATTCTTCTTGTTAATCATTAATTTCAAAAAGCCCCTTTTGTCGTAGAGAAGATGATACATGGTAATGCGTGATAAATCTTCTTGCCAACCGGCACGGAAGTATGCTCGATGGATTTATGCTCTTTGCCGGCTATGCTCGATGTAAGCGTCCCATAGGCCAACTCGGGTCATGACATTCCTAAATTCTTTCTCTTTTGGAGTTGTATCGCCGCTTCTCTATTTTACCGACAAAAGGAGTGTGTTTAATCGACTAAATCAGTTTTGAAGCCCAAAGCCTGAATAGTCAGGTCAAGTTGTCGGAGTTGTGCCGCACTCTCATCGTAGATGTTACGGAACTCTTTGACATCTACAGTGCGCACGTATCGAATTTCGTTACGAGTATAGCGTTCCTCTTTATCGGTTACTTTTCGTAAAGCATCGTAAAGAGCCTTTACACGGATGCCAAGAGCATCACGTTCAGCAAGAAGAGATGTTATGTTCCTGCCATTCTCTAATACTGTCACTGCGTTGGTCATATTGATGCGGTATACCAGGCTGCGAAATTCAGCCAGTGCGGTATCCAATTCCTCGATAACCTGTTCGGTAGTTTCAGTTGCTTCGTCACCTTCCTGAATTTTGATGCAGTCTTTAAGGCGACTTTTCAACTGACTGATTTTGATGTTTAGTTGGGCACGTTGGCTCAATGCTTCAGCTAATTTCATATCATGCTTTTTATTTACGATGCAAAGTTAAAACTCCATACCGCCAATCAACGGCAGCTATTAAAGAAATTTATGGGGTGTCTGATAAAACAGCTTTTAAGGAGAGATTGATTTCCACTGCGGTCGCTGTTAACTACGAAAATAGGTTTACAAAGTATTTTTCGAGTGCTGAGGGCATCTTTTATAATGGATCCAGAATCATAGGAAATCACTATTATTTTATCGGCAAGGGCTATCAATAGTTGCAGAACATACAATCTTTGGGCAGGTTCCAACCCATTAGCATCGCTCTCAGTGACTCTTTCCTTATGGTGGCATAATAGCAAGCCTCCTTGTTTCAAAAGCTGAGTTTCTAATTTATCAGTACCTTGTGGCCCTATGTATATGTGGTTTGAATTAACGGCGGCAATAGCTTTACCATAGTTTTCAACGCTTGATTTCAAAGCAGCAATGCCGAGTAGACTATAATCGCTCATGACAATATCACAACAGTGATATTGTGCAAGTTGACGAGCGATTTCAATCTCATTTTCCGTACTATTAGCCTCGCCAATTATTGCAACTTTATAACCCTTTGTTACAAGGTCTCTGTTCCCTTTATAAAACAATTTATCTATGTTGAGTCCTTTCAGACCTATAAGTCGCTCAGGTAATTCACCATCAAATTGCTCGATGTCAAAATGGTCTGGATCCACATACGTTTTCAGTTCTTCTATATGAGGAAACATTTCTGATGCGATATTCTGCGCAGTCTGTTCCAACTGCCGGAAATCATCTTCACAATAGAATCCATCAACTTTAAAATCTTGTACGTCTTGGTTCCAGTCCAAGTCCCATGTGTCGTCGCAACCAATAAGCTCACATGTCCAAGGATCGTGCCAGCGCCAACGAAGATATATGCAATACCTCTTATTGGTAGCAGGGTCTATAAAATAGTAGTAGCATTGGCTCGGGCACCCCATCAAGTCTTCATACCAATGAAATCTTTTTACATCGTTTTCAGCCATAACTTTCTGTAATTTATTTTTACGATGCAAAATTACGCCACGCTACTGCCGTTATGCGGCAGTCTGATTTGACACCTATGGATTTTCCCTATTTGTATCAAAAGTTGACTTTGCCTGTAGGTCCGCTGCGATGTTTGACAAGTTCGAGTACGTGCGAGTATTCTGACGTTTCTGTATTATATTCATTTGTCAATACCCCGATAACATCACAATCGTATCTCAATTTGCTGTTGCGATTTTCTACTACACTTAGATCATCCAGTCCGATGACTATGGGAATATTTGTTTCCAAAGCCAATTGTTTAAAACAACGTATTTTGGAGCACTGTTGACCTTCAAAATCTCGAAATTTAATATTTATATTCTGTGGAAAAAAAAACTTTTGTATATCTTCAACGAAAACAATTCCAACTCCAAAATCCCGAACCATTTTTCTTACCAACAGTCGTAATGAAAAGATAGATATTTCACATTCGGATAGAATTAGGATTTCATTGTTATTGGTTTCCACAACATCTAATTTCAGAATGTCTTCACCACATTCTATAATGCGTTCCTTGTATGGGCACGATTTGTAATAGCCCATTTTATGGACATTTCTACAAAACACCCCAATGTTGGCGGATGTATTCTGCGATGTACCAATAATTTGTTTACTGAAGAACTCATCCAAGAGTTCTTTATCTTTGGCACACATCATGTTTAGGTCGGAGCGTTGCCAACCACCGGAAAAACAACCACCCGTTAATTGGTCAAGTTCTGGATTGCCGGTCAAAACCGGTGCGGTATCATCCCAATTCATATTTTTTTGATAAATGTGCTAGATTAATTAAAATCATTCAATGCTAGATTTGATCGATTGCTTTTTTGTTTTGCAAATAGATAGCTCCGGTACCAAGGAGTACCCAAGAGACTGCATACGGTTTTCTATGTATTCTTTTCCTTTTTCGGTTAATCGCGCTTCAACACATTTCATATCAGCACCGGATTCGTAGATCATATTACCGTCTTTATCTTTGTAGTAACTGCCCATATTTCCATCTCCATGCACATAAGGCTCTCTAACCTTATATTCATGGGACATATCATAGATCATTTGTGTTATTTCAGACAGTGAATCTGATATGTGATTAGAGAAGTATAGCACACATGCGGCAACGATTCGGGAAACTTTTACTGAGGGCTTGTCGGGGTATAGCCCCATATAATACATTGCTACCAGGATATACTCATGCTCCGGCGAGAGAAAGCGACTTCGTTTTGTCTTCATTTGAAAATCTCTTTGAGTTGGTATTCTATCTCTTGGATTTCGCGGTGGATTGCTTCTGACAGTTCTTCAGCATTGTTCAGGTTATATTCAGATATTGTCTTCTCACCAAGGGCGGTAGAAGTTGTGGTGTAACCTTTACTGAGAAGTAAGTCAATCACTTCGCGGTAATGAGAATAGATTTCATAAAGCTTTGTGTCGCTGGAATTATACTGAGTCTTCCCGTTCCAATTAATATGGCGGAAATAAACATATTGTTTTGAGGATTGTGCTACTACTTTGGCATGTATATGGCCGTTTAGACTGATAGTCAGCACATCTTTTTGCCATGAGGCCTCTGGAAATAATTTGTGCACAAGTGAGAGTGTGTCAAGAGCAAGTTGTTTTGTGCTATTATTGTGAATAGCACGGGGCGCTTTTACTTCTTGCCATTCATCCTTAAAAGACGTTTGGAGAAGATTTGAAATGTTGTCCAACCCGAGCATTCGATGTTCCCGGATGAGTTTAAGCGATTTCTGAATAAGATTTTTGTAAGCATTAGAATACCTGGATGCAGGGTGATAAATGCTGACAAACAAAATATCTTTGTATTTTCCCAGCATGAGTCTGCGGCCAAAAACCTTGACCATTTTGAAGTCTTTGCCCAATACCCGCTCCATTCTTGAAAAATTGTCAGGCGAGAGACTCACTACTAATTCGGGCGATAATATTTCAATCAGCTTTATTGTGCAAGCGAGTGTTTTGTCATAAAGTTCCTCAAATACCTCATTGGCTTTGGGCGTATTGAAAAAAGTGGCATTGGTAAAGACGCACTCGCGCTTCTCTGTTTCTTTAATGTCAGAGAAAGCTGCTGACAACAGATTCATTACGTTTTGCCAATACCGCCATTGAGTATGATTGACCCAGTCAACATTTCCACGTATTAAATGTAGGTAAGGCTGGTTCAATTCATTGAATTTCCAAAGCGGGTTTTCTACCATTTTAGAGAAGCTGCCTCCAGAACCTGGATTTATACCCATCACCACCACTTTTACCGGAGAGACAATATCATTGAGGGGCGATTGAGAATAGAATCCCAAGTCGTGCTGTTTTATGAGCGTTTCGTAAACTTGATAAGTCTCCTTAGCCCATTTTTCGATTTTTCCTTTCATTTTATTTCTATTGATGTTTGTTGAGGTTTTCAATCATAGCGAGCTCATAGTTGAACTTGAACGAATGGATATTAGAGTTGTTTGTGCCTCAAAGGAGGTCTTTCCCATTTGCGGTTGACCCATAACCATTACAAATCTTCGTAGGCAGGAAGATTTTCAAGAGTCGGAGAAAGAGCTGCCAGCTTTTTTATTGTCAGTCCATAAATGTATTTAGTCTGCTTCTCTGTGAGATGGGTTTCCTCCTGAATTCGTTTAATACATTCGGCTTTCCCGCAGCCTGTTCTTATGATATTGATGATGGTGTCTAATTTAGACATTGACTGTTGATTGTTCATAGATTAATGTTTAGATTGAGAGTTGTAGACTGCACACATGTTGTGTGCTGTGGTTTGAAATGTATTGCGAAGCCATTGGGGTGAGATTACTTCTACAGAGGCTCCGTATTTCAGTAGTTCCTGTATGAAATCGAAGGTCGGGCGCAGGTAGAACGAAAAAATTGAGTAATCATCGTGTCGTTCTTTCTCCGCTTGACTGTGGTGAAGTGGTAGTGAACGGAAATAGTTTTGCTGTCCATGCATAACTTTTACTTCAACGACTTCAGCCTTGTGAGAGTCTAATATCACGCCAATACTCTCAGCGAAATATTCATCGGCACTGAAATCTTTCGGTAGGCTGAACTTCGTATCGGTCTGTTTTACATCTATAATTCTGTCGAGTGAATAGACGCGCATATTGTAGTCCGTAGCACGACGTCCAAGTACATACCACCGCTGGCGGAACACCTTGACGCAATATGGCGCAATCTCCACAGTATAAGGTGTGCTGTCGAACTTCTTATGCTCGATGTAGATTGTAAATCCGTCGCGCATCGCTTCGATTATTGGAGTGAGAAAACGCTGCCCTGACGGAATCTCCTCAAAGAGGATGCGATGTTTCAAATGGTGGCTCTCATTGATTAGATTGTTTACCGCAAATGTATTCAACAGCCAGGCCCTAACTCCGCCGTGCTCCATATCATCGCGGTTTGAAATCTTATACTTCTTGCTATCTGAGCGGTCGCAGTATATGTCGATATCGAACAGCTCCTTAATGGCATCTTTATGTCGATGAAAGGTCCGTTCTGGGATTTCATCCTCATTGTCGGTATTATATCGCGAACGCGACCAGTAGCGGTTTATCTCATCACGCGTAATACCATCGGTTCGATAAATCAAATCGACCAACCAAATGTATCGGTTAAAAAGTTCGGATGCAGCCATATTCACTTATAGTTTTCTATAATATCCTTTACACTTTCAAGTTCTGATTTTATTTCATGCAGAAATTCATCGAGCGTATTAGCATACCGTGTTGACATTTTTATCATTGCCGGTAAATTGCCGTCCTTGCCTTCATCATAGGCAAACTTGGACAGAATATTGACAATTTGAGACCATTCTGACGAATCTTTATTTTGGGTAGCAACTCTTACGAAACTATTTGATTGAGCCACAAGTTGAAAATAAACGTCACTGCTCAACCAAACTTTTGTCCACTTTGCGTTTTGTACAACATCGCACGGTTTGAATGTGGCATACACCCACTCCTTGAATTTTCCCAATAGACTCATAATTAGTTCGCTGTTTAAACCGTTGGTGGAAGGCGTGGGATTCCCATTCAAAACATCAAGCCAAAGAGCACCACATTTTGAGAGTAAAATGTCAGTAAGGGAATCAATATTTTCAGAAACATGGTCATAAGTGACCATAATTGCTTCTTTAACAAGGGCTGTCAGAGGCTTACTATATCTGAAAGCTGTATGGTAAATGCCAATATAAGTTGTTCCGTTCCTTTTCCCCACCAAGAACGCATTATCGAATACTTTGCGGTATTTAAAAGTGTCAGTCGTATAGTTCTTTATACGCTTGAAATTCTCAAGACCACTGAGGCAAACAACAATTTCTGGCTTTAGAACTTCGTCTATAAGCTGCATGGTGATTGGCACAGTAATCTCATAGATTTTCTTCTGATTTTTAAGTTCATATTCTCTTCGGGTATTGAAAAAAGTGGCATTTGTAAACACACATATTGTATCGAGCTGTGTATCTATTTCACCAAACGTAGGCCTCAGCAACCCCAAAGTTTTCCTTACATAGGGCCATGGCCATTTTGGATCTTGTGGATTATTCCATCTGGGATTTCCCCGAAGGAGATGTTGGGGGTTATTCTCTATTCCTCCCTGTAATGTCCATAATTCACTATTTTTCTGATCTTGGAATGAGCTTCCGGAGCCTGGATTAATTCCCATAATAACAACCTTCACCTTCTCAGGATTTACTCTACTTAAGGGCGTTTGCTGGTAAAAGGCCAAATCAATGTCCTTATCGCATGCAAGTTCGGTGTAGTCTTGTATGGCTTTTTCGGCCCAATCTTCTTTCGTCATAATAAGTTGGATTTATCTTTTTCGCAAAGCTAATCAATCAAACTGACATTTTGTGGCAGTCATGATGTTTTGTTTTGATGAATCGATGAATTTATCTCTGTATTCCTCAAACAACTGAAACATTTGCTGCATATTTTCAAGTTCCCACCAATTTTGAATAGAAACAGGCACTGTGTCAAAGCTATATATTTTGGCACCTGGAAGTGATAGCAGAAATGGAGAATGGGTTGCAATGATAAATTGGGCATCACAATACTTTGCGGCATATTCTATAATTTGGGCAAGTTTCCGCTGAAAGTCGGAGGCAAGACTATTTTCCGGTTCATCAAGAATATAAAGACCAGGTTCCTGAATAAGACCGTTTAACTCCATTAAAGAAGTCTCACCATTTGACATGCCTTGCTCTATTTTTCCGATTTTGGTTCTCATTAATTGATTGAACGAACCTCTGCGCAGTTGTAATTTGTCGATGTATTCTTGTACACCTTGCCCTGTTTCGAAGTCTAACCGACGTGGTGTGTCGAAAGGCATTTTACGAGCAAGACGTCTATCCTCATGCAGAATCTTGCTTTTGACGATAGTTTGTTCATTTTTCACCCGTTTCCTTTGCATCATGTTAAAGATATCGTCGCTGGTTAGCATTTTTGTGATTGATGAAATATCAAATTGAGCATCTCGATCTTGACGGGTAAAATATTCTCCGCCTGAATATCGGTTATTGACATGGCACAGGCAGAAATTCACATACTCTTTCATCCAATAAGATGAATTGAACGCTGAGTTTCGCTGCACATTCAACTTCTGAGCTATAACATTCAATGCCGTTGATTTTCCACAGCCATTGCCGCCATATAGTAAAGTGATTGGCTCAAAATCCATACAATAGAAATCTTTGCCGGAAAGCACATAAAATGGGTATATGCTTTCCAGATAGTAATCTGAGATACCATCCTTTATGCAATTGGTTATATACTTCTCCTCAACTTTCCAGTCGGGAAAACGAAAATCTTCAAGATAAATCATAACTAAGTGTAAATTAATTCCACCATTTTCTTAGATTGTGCTCAATAAATTGCCATATCAAATGGTATGTCTTTTCTTTTCGCAAGTCGGTAAGATGGAATTCGCGGAACTCATCATCCTTTATCGCAACTCCATAACGGGCAGCATTCCGCGCATTAACATATACGCCTTCCATATCGGGGTAGTCGCTCGCAGCCAAATAAAGCAAGTGGCAACATAACTGCATCCGTTTGACATCTTCTTCCCATCCGATATGTCGCTGCACATACCGCCAGTAGCCGATATTGTATTCGAGTTTCTTTTTGAGCAAACTCAGATTCCAAGACCAATCTATTGGTGAATCATTAACTATTGTATTCCGCCAGAATCTTAATCGTTTCCTCTCGCTGCTTTCCTCCTCGATACGTGCACGCCGTTTCCTCTCTTGATACGCATTCTTATCTATGAAGTCTTCCAATTGCATATCGTCCAGCTCATTGAGTTTCGCAATGGCCAGTTCTGCATCTTTTTTTGAAATGCCCGTGACTGGATTCACCCTAATGAAGTTTTCCTTTTGCTCGGTCAAAAAATCATCTTTATCGTCAAGGATGATGTAGGGTGTATCCCCATAATACTTCATGAAGTGAGCTATTGCCTCGCCTCTACTTTTTCCTTCCGGGTAGTCAGCTAAATTTCCGTAAATTTTACCGGGTAAGCCTCGTAAAGCCCACATCTGTCTAATCTCATCAAGATCATAAAGTTTACTCCATGATGAAGATACCACTATTTGAGCATTGGTACGTTCGATTATCTCGCCAAGACAAGATACTGATTTAGGGCTAAACAGGGGACCAAATTCGTCTGACATATCTTTTCCTGTTAATGCTCGCTCCGCCCTGTTTTGCTCCGTATTGAGGACTCCATCAAAATCAAGAAAGATAAACTTGTCCATCAATCCTGTTTCGCCATCATATCGTGGGCCGGCCATCGACTCTTGAAACCATTGCGAAAAGTCGTTTCGCTGAGCGGATTGTGTCTTGATTGCATAAAGAGTTGACCAATAGAGCAAATGTGCGGCCACTTCCGCAATGCTAACATCCGCGTTAGGTATATCAACGATAACCTCACGCTCAACCAACCATTCCTGTGGGTCAGGAGCGCCACCGACAAAAATGTTATTAAATTCATCCAAAGAAACGTTTATTGCCTCACATGGGAATTGGTCCTGAATTGACAGTAGCTGAATATCCTTGACGAGCTCTTCATATAGCGATTGTGTCTCAATAGGCTCATTATAGGCGTGGTGGAGTACATGCCAAATATCCTTGAACCGACTTTGCTTAAAATAATCCTGATACTTCATAGTTTCTTATTTTATCGCAAAGCTATAATTCGTAGCTGCCATACTGCGGCAGCATAGAGCCTTTGTATACAAATCTTGACGACTTATTTCCACTCCACCAACTTTTTTAAGATTTAATAGGCTTTGCGAAAATGTATAGCATAGGGAAGTCACGCAAATGGGATTTGTGTAAAATAAACTGAATGGAGCGAGATAATGTGTACCCCTCGGAAACGTGGGAATAGGCACCCGTAGAAATGCTTGAAAATGTGGTTTTGACCGTTTTGGTTAATCAATTTGACAAAATAAAACTCATCAGAAACACAAAGTGAAAATCTGATTTTGTCGGTTTTTATGCGTAAAAAATCTGACAAGACAGTGATGATATAGCTGTTCCCCCGGTAATTCTCAATGGATGGCGTTATTGTTGTATCGTCTTATCGGTAAGGCGGGTGGTAGTTCACTTTGAGGTAGTCCTCAATATCAGTGTTGGCATACAGGATTTTGCCTTAAAGGGAATAATACCTGAATATCCTTTTGAGGCGTAGCAGTAGGAGTTTAGTTTTATTTTTTGTTTTCCCAATCATCTTTTATTTGAGAAAACCAATTTTTGCGTTTCCCTATTTTGCCGATTTCCTTATTATAGAATGTGTCCATCCGCGTGCATAGATTCAACATCCACGCTTTACGGCTCATTTCGCTAAACAAAAGGTTATTTGCATTTTTAATCTGTATCTGCCCGCAGCCTAAAGCTCCTAATGTCAGGCATTTCCAATCGAAGTTTTCGATTGGTTTGAAGTGGCAATCGGTATAGACTAACTCTCCATTTTCAATTTTGTAGGAAACAATGATGATGCAGAAGTAGTTATTGTCATCCGTCTTGTAAAAATCGGCCAACCGTTGAGCAGATATCAGGTTGGGCATGTTGAAATCGGTAAAGATATTATGGGTTTTCACATCGATGGCATAATATTTGCCATTGACAGAAAAAGCCAAATCTTCCATGGAGCGTCGGGAGAAATTATTTCTAACCTCTATCCTGTCATCATTTAATGCAAAAGGCATAGCTCGTTCGCCAATTTCAACTTGCAGGGCATCGCCAACTGAACGTGGCGAATTCAAGGCTTCGCCGGCTAATAAATGTTGGCAGTTTTGGTTGAGAAAGTCTTTTATTCTTTCTGCGATGGAATCTAAATCCAGGTCTTTCATGTTATTCGTCAAAAAGCTCGTTGTAATTGTCATTAAGATTGTCTTTTCTTTAACGAGGCTTTTTTTTGCTCGCCAAGACTGTTTCTCTCCCAGAAGACACCATCGGAATATCCTTGGATTGAAGAGTCGAGTTCCGCATTATTCAGTCTTTTTGCAGCCCATAGACAGTATTCCTTATTGATTTCTACTCCACAATAGTGCCGGTTGAGTTTTTTTGCAACTACAGCACTGGTTCCGCTACCCATAAACGGGTCAAAGATCTTAGCTCCGGCTTTGCTTGACGCAAGAATTATTTTAGCATAAAGTTTCTCCGGCTTTTGAGTAGGATGGTCAGTGTTTTCAGGCATCGACCAGAATGGTATGCTTATGTCATCCCAGAAGTTGGAAGGATAAGTAATGCGGAAATTGCCAGAGGAGGTCTCTTCCCAATCTTTTGGCTTGCCATTTTCCTTGTACGGAGCGATAACCCTGCGCTTCATCTTTACTGATTCGACATCAAAAAAGAAGTTTTTAGGATCTTTTACAGCAAACCAGATATCCTCCATTCCGTTTTTCCAATTTGACTTTGCGCCTCGGCCCTTTTCACGTTGCCACGTAATGCGGTTTATTATTGTGAGTCGTTCCTCAATAATCTTTTGCATGGAGGATGTGCATTTCCAATCGCCACACATATATAGAGAGCCATCATCCTTCAGCTTTTCGCAGACTTTGTAGAACCAGCTTCTCAGATAATCCTCGTATACATCTGATTTCATGGATGAGAACTTTCTCCCATGGAAATCTTTGTCCAAATTGTAAGGGGGGTCTATGATTATCAAGTCGAAATAACGGTTTGGAATCTTGTCCAGACAATCAAACAGGTCACAATTGACAATGATATCGTCAGCAAAATTATCAGACAAATCATCGCAGGAATAAATCTGTTGCTCTAACGCCGGTATTTCATCGGCGTTAACTGTTAAGGTTCTGTTTCGGCTGGCGCGTTCCTTTGTTTTCTCTGTCATGTGGCAACCACTCTGGTATAAGCGATTAAAAATATAATCTTACTTAAATGAAAAATCGCTAAGGTTTTGTAAATTTACCTTAGCGATTTCTTTTAACGTGGTGCCACCAGGAATCGAACCGGGGACACAAGGATTTTCAGTCCTTTGCTCTACCAACTGAGCTATGGCACCGTTTTTGTTTTGCGTTGCAAAGATACGGGTAGTTTTTGGTTTGTGCAAGTTTTTGAGGCGTTTTTTTGCTTAAAATGTGCACTTTTTTTGACCGTATTTTTGCTGTGTCTGTGTTTCAGTCGGTTAGCTCGGGGCGTTATTTGCGGATTATTCGCGCCATGTGCGGGCGAGGCCGCCTTCGCCGGTTTCTTTGTAGATGGAGGGGAGGTCATGACCGGTCTGTTTCATGACTTCTACTACGCGATCAAACGATACGCGATGGCTTCCGTCAGTAAATGCAGAGTAGAGGTTGGAGTCGAGTGCACGGGCTGCGGCGTAGGCGTTGCGTTCGATGCAGGGTATCTGCACGAGTCCGCATACGGGATCGCAGGTCATGCCGAGGTGGTGTTCAAGACCCATTTCGGCGGCGTATTCGATCTGTGCCGGGCTTCCGCCGAAGAGTTGGTTGGCTGCGGCTGCTGCCATGGCGCAGGCTACACCGACTTCGCCCTGGCATCCTACCTCTGCACCGGCTATTGAGGCGTTGTGCTTTACTACGTTGCCTATGAGGCCTGCTGTAGCGAGGGCTCGGAGGATGCGTGCTTCGGAGAAGTTGCGGCTCTTTTCAAGGTGATATAGCACGGCGGGTATCACTCCGCATGATCCGCAGGTGGGGGCAGTGACGATTTCGCCTCCTGAGGCGTTTTCCTCGCTTACGGCGAGTGCGTAGGCAAATACGAGTCCACGGCTCTGGAGATTGCTTTTGTAGCCTGAGGCACGTACGTGGTATGTGGCTGCGCGTCGGGGGAGGCAAAGTGGTCCGGGGAGGACACCTTCGCGGTCGATGCCGCGTTCTACGGCTGCGCGCATTGTCTGCCATACTTTGGCGAGGTGTTCCCATATCTGGGGGCCTTCGCAGCGTTCTACGTATTCCCAGAACTGGCAGCCTGTGTCCTGACACCATTTGAGGATTTCGGTGAGGGTGTTGAGGTCATACACGTCGGGTCCGCCGATGCGTGGCTTACCCTCTTCGGCGAGTTCGCCGCCTCCGATGCTGAATACGGTCCAGCTGTCGGTGAGGTTGTTTTTGTGGTCATAGGAGCGGAATTCCATTCCGTTGGGGTGGAAGGGGAGGAATTCGGCGGGTTCCCAGATTATTTCGGCGGGTGCTGTAGGGGTGAGGCTTTCAAGAATGGCTACGTCGGTGAGGTGGCCTTTGCCTGTAGCGGCGAGCGAGCCGTAGAGTGTCACTTCAAAGCGTGCGGCTTCGGGGTGGCGTGAGGCGAATGTGGTGGCTGCTGTGCGCGGTCCCATGGTGTGGCTGCTTGAGGGGCCTGTGCCGATTCGGTATAGTTCGCGTAGGGATTTCATGGCTTGGTATATGGTGGATTGTTTACGTAAATTCTCATTATTAAATGACAGCGGCCCGGCCGGAGTGTCTGTTGCTCCAGGGCCGGACCGGCTGATGTTGTCTATCTGTCAGGTTTGTTAGTCCTGGAAGAATTTCAAGAGGTTGTTCTTGACGGTGCGGTTGCCCAGGAGGAGTTCGTTGAAACGCTGGCTGAGGGCTTGTGCGCCACGCATGCGGGTGAAGAGGATTGAGCTTTCCTGGAAGTTGTAGGGACGACCTTCGGTGTCAATGTCAACTACCTGCATCACTACTACGCCGTTGTTGCCCTGGACGGGTGCGGTGAGTTTTCCTTTGGGGGTAACTGATGCGATGGCAGCGGGCTTAGCTCCGGCAAATCCGGGGTTGAAGAGGGTGATCTGACCGAAGTTTACGGTAGCTGAGTCAACTTTTACGTCCATGAGCTTGGCGTAGCCTGCGAGGTCGGTGGCTTTACCTTTGTACTGTTCGATGAGGTAAGCGGCTTTCTTATCGTTGCGCACCTGTGCTGTGAGGGCCTGCTTCACCTGTGAGTCAGTAGCGGGGAGGTAGTCCTTGTAGATTTCGTTGAGAGCGGCTGCCACGAAGCGTCCTGACTGTTCGTCGCCGAAGATGGGCGATACTTTGCCTTTGCTGGCTTTCATTGCCCAAGATACTACGTTGCGTGTGTCGGCAAGGTTGGTGATGCCGGGGGTCGATGCACTTACGCGAGCGGGATATGTCTGGAATCCGGCTTTGTTGGCGTTGGCTGCGAAGGCTTCAGCTGTGGGGTTGGCGTTGATGAATTCCTGAAGCTTGGCCTGCAGGGTGTTCACTGTGGCTGCTGAGGGCTCGGCTGTGTAGCTGATGATAGCTATGTCGGCTACGGGCACTGCTGCCTTGCGGTTGTTGACACGGAATATCATGCCACCCTGTGCGGCTGCGGTGTCAGGAGTGAAGTAGACGCCTGTAGCTGCTTCAGCTATGGCGTTTTTATAGTTGCCTATCTGTGGGTCGAGCATTGATACCCAAACGCTGTCCTGTGCGCCCTGTACTGAGGCGAAGCGTGCGAGTGAGTCGATTTTTGTACCTGAGCGGAGTGCTGTGAGTACTGAGTCAACGGATGCCTTGCCTCCGCCTACCATGATCATGTCAATGTTGACTGAGTCAACTTCTACTGAGCGTGAGAAGAGTTTGGCGAGGGTGAAGTCGTTGCCCATGCGGCTAACGAGGGCTGCTTTACCTGCTGCGGCTGAGTCGGCAAACTGGCGGATGCGGGCGTCGGTGAGCGATGCTGTGGTGACGCGGCGGCGATCGGCTACGAAGTCGTTCTTGCCGTCGATGCCCTGAAGGTCAGCGTTGGCGTTGAGGGCCATAAGCACGTCCTCAACTTCTTTTTCTGATGCTTTGATGTCAGCTTCGGAGGGTGCGATGTCAACTGTTATGTAGTTGATGGTGCGCATTTCCTCGGGCAGACGGTAGCTTGCTTTGTGCTTTTCCCATTCGGCTTTGATGTCGGCGTCAGTCACTTCAAACTTGGCGTCGTCATCGGCAAGTGATGAGAAGGGCTTGCGCACGTAGGCTACGTGCTGTGTGGCTGCGCTTTCGTCGTAGAGAGCTTTTGCGTCAAGCTGGTTGGCCACGAGTGTACCTGCGAAGAGGTTGTTGAATTTGGTCTGGAGGAGCTGCTGCTCGGTCTGCTGTTCGAGCATCACCCAGTAGTCGCGCAGCTGAGCTGCGTTTTCTTCGGGCAGGCCATATTTTGTGGGGTTGAAAGCCATGTCATGGAATGTGGCTGCGCTTTCGATACCGGTCTGCTGGGCTATCATGGCGCTGAGAGCTGCTGAGCCTGAGCCGAGCATAGCTTGTGAGAGTTCTTCGTCTGTTACGGTGAGGCCGAGTTTCTCAATCTCTTCGTTGAAGAGCTTTTCAGCTATCATACCGTTGAGCACCTGCTGCTGGAGCATGGCCTGGTCAATTTTCTGGCCTGAGGCCTGTGCCTGTTGGTTGGCCTGTTCCATCTGGCGCTGGAATTCGGAGATGCTGATTTTCTGAGAGCCGACCTTCGCTACCGTGTCGCCGGTGCCGAACAATGTGCGGCCTGATGTAAAGAAGTCGCCGATGATGAACGCTATGAGCGCAGCACCGATGATTACGAGCAGAAGCACTGATTTGCTTCTGATTTTTTCTAAGGTTGCCATTGATTAGTTTACTATATTTTTTATGTTTCTTTTTCAGTCAAATAAATAGGCGTTTTATAGCCGCGCGGGTGTATGCGGGCTATAAAACGCACAAAGATACATTTTTTTTCCTGCCTGACCAACTTACAGCCCGAATTCTTTTTTGAATGCGGGTACAAGGTCGAGTTCCTCCCATGTGAAGAGGCGAACGGTTATTTCCTTGTCCGGTTCATATTTTGAGTGGAAGTGTTTTGTCACGGTACGGGGTTTGCGTCCCATGTGGCCGTATGAAGCGGTCTCGCGATAGATGGGTTTGCGCAGGTCGAGGCGGCTTTCTATGGCTTTGGGGCGCATGTCCACCATTGCGCTGACGCGTGCCGACAGTTCGGCGTCGGTCAGAGAGGGTATTGCGCAGGTGCCGTAGGTGTTGATGTAGAGGCTCACGGGGGCTGCCACACCGATGGCGTAGGCTACCTGTACGAGCGCCTGTGAGGCTACTCCTGCGGCTACGAGGTTTTTGGCAATGTGGCGGGCGGCGTAGGCTGCCGAGCGGTCCACTTTGGAGGGGTCTTTGCCTGAGAAGGCGCCGCCTCCGTGAGCACCGCGTCCTCCGTAGGTGTCCACTATTATCTTGCGTCCGGTGAGTCCGCTGTCACCGTGAGGACCTCCTACCACGAATTTGCCTGTCGGGTTCACGTGGAGCACGAGGCGGTCGTCGATCATGGCGGCTATTTCAGCGGGGAGCTCGGCTTTGACGCGGGGGAGCAGTATGGAGCGTACGTCCTGCTCGATGCGCTGCTGCATCAGGCTGTCAGCCTCTTCCTGTGTTGTGGAGGCGTCGGGGAGGATGAATTCGTCGTGCTGTGTGGATATCACTATGGTGTGCACGCGCTGCGGGGTGCCGTCGTGCGAGTATTCCACTGTCACCTGACTCTTTGAGTCGGGGCGCAGGTATGTGCGCACAATGCCGTTGGGGTCGGTGTAAGTCATCTCTTTTCCCTCGCGTCGGATGTCGGCCAGAGCCTGGAGCAGACGGTGGCTCAGGTCGAGGGGGAGGGGCATATAGTCGGGAGTCTCGCAGCAGGCGTAGCCAAACATCATGCCTTGGTCGCCGGCGCCCTGTTCTTCTTCCGACTGGCGTACCACGCCGCGTGCTATGTCGGGGCTCTGTTCATGTATGGCTGACACTACTCCGCATCCTTCGCCGTCAAATTTGAGTTCGCTGCGGTCATAGCCTATTTCTTTTATGACGCGGCGGGCCACTTCCTGAAGGTCGACGTAGGCGTTGCTGGTCACTTCGCCGGCCAGAAATACCTGACCTGTTGTGACAAGTGTCTCGCATGCCACGCGGCTCTGCGGGTCGTAGGCGAGGAATTCGTCAAGCAGTGTGTCCGATATCTGGTCGGCCACTTTGTCGGGGTGTCCCTCGGACACGGATTCGGATGTGAAGAGGTAGTTTTTGGTATCCATTTCGTTACGGTTTATTGTTTCGTTTTCTCAGATTTGTCCGTGCCTGCCGGTGTCAGGGGGCTGATGTGGGGCTTGCCGATGGCTTCTGAGCTATAAACCTGATTCTGTAGGCCGCTACCTTTGCGGGAGTGTGGCTTTATGGAAAGCGCTCGGCCTTAGGATGATAGATGGATGCCGGGTGCGGTTTTAGCATTTTTTTGAAGTGGTTGCAAGCAGCCAAATTTGTCCACTGACCCTGCGGCGGGTCGTAATTGCGGGTGCAAAGTTAATGCTTTTTTTGATAATAGGCGCTTACCGGCTTTATTTTTTGCCTGTTGACTCGTCATTTCGTGTTACCATGTTACCGTGTTTCCCGTTTCCCGTAAGCGGTAACATATGGTAACATGCGGAAACATTGTGAGCCATTGCCATGTCATTACATAATAATATGGCACCGCCCCGTTTAGTGTTTTCGGGGCGGTGCCATGATGTTTTCTGCCTGCCGGAGCGAGGATGATGGTTAAAATTCGCTGAAGGCAAGGGGGAGCAGGGAGCGTACAGAGGGGAGGATGTATATCCCATCGGCTCCGTCGAGTAGCACGGTTACATTGGCCTGTGCCAGGGTTTCGTACTCGAGGAGAGCCTGGCGGCATGCTCCGCAGGGTGATATGGGCGACTTGAGATAGTGGCCGTCAGTGCCGCGTGCCGATATGGCTATGGCTGTGAAGCGTGCTTCAGGATAGCGGGCGTGGGCATAGTAGGCGGCGGTGCGCTCGGCGCAGGTGCCTGATGGGTAGGCGGCGTTTTCCTGATTGGCTCCGGTCACTATCTCGCCATTGTCGAGCAGTATGGCGGCCCCTACGCTGAAGTGGCTGTAGGGGGCATAGCTGCGGTGTGTGGCCTGACGGGCGTCGTCGATAAGACGGCGCTGCATGTCGGTAAGCTCGTCGTAGCTCACCTCGGTGAGCGGTATTCTGATTTCTGACTGTTTCATATCACTACTGTGCTATTTCTACGGTGCGCAGGCGTTCGCCTCCATCGGGGTCGGTGGCTATGGAGCGGTAGTAGCGGTCGTCATAGCCTCCGAATACGGGTGATTCGGGCATCCCTTCTGGTGTGCGTGCGAACTTGCCGTCACGTTCCTTCTTGATATTGCCGTCGAGGTATTTCACCAGCAGATAGTCGCCGAGGGCTTTGTACTGCTTGACGCTTTTTGATGCCCACGAGGTGGTGTGGTCGTTGAGGAAGCGACGGGCTACGTCGGCATCCAGCGCGGGCACTTCGGCGTAGAGTGTGGCCACTTCTGATTCTATCGAGTCCTCTATGGCTTTCTGCACGCGGCGTATGTCGGGTATCATCTGCGAGTAGCGGTTGTAGGCTTGGTTGGCCACGTAGTTGTTCACCCAGAATGCGGCATCCCACGATATGTTGTAGAGGTCGCCGTTGCCTGTGGCAAATTCGTGGGGCACGGTAGTCATGCAGTTGTACACCGGTACGTAGACGCATGTGTTGGCGTCGTCGGCGCCAAACCAGAGTATTCCGCGCATAGGCTCGGCGGCATCGCGGCGGAGCTGTGCCACGTAGGAGAAGCCTGTCTGCTGGGTGGCTATGGCACGTTCATGGGTGTACTCCACCGAGTCGACGGTGTAGGTCAGCGGACGCCAGCGGTAGGGCACCTTGTAGGGGCCTGCGCCCACATCCTTGGTCATGTCCAGGGGAGTGTCCTCAAAGTGGTCGCGCATCATCCATTTCATTTCGTTGGCTGTGAGCTTATGGTCGGGCTTCACCCAGAGGGGGAGCGGTTCGCCCTCGCCTTTGAGTATCCAGGGGAGGTATGAGTCCATTCCGGGCACGAATTTGTTGTAGAAAGCCCACACACGTCCGTCGCATCCGCGCAGTGCGCCTGAGTCATATTCGGCGTAGGCGCGTGAGAAGCTGAAGTCGGCGTCCTTGCCATTGAAGTAGCCCTGCTTGCGGGCGAAGCTTATCACGTCAGGTGAGTAGAGGGTGTTCTTCTTGTCCTTGAGCGGGAAGGTGTGTATGCGGCTGTGGTTGGCATGGCCTGATATGCAGTCGTCGGGCACGCGGCGGGCCACCCACACGGCACCCTTGTACTCCTTACCTTTGCCTATCAGCTCCATGATCCACACCTCGTTGGGGTCGGCTATGGTGAATGACTCGCCTGAGCTGGCATAGCCGTAGTCGCGCACCAGTCCGGTCATCACGTCTATGGCTTCGCGGGCTGTCTTGGCGCGCTGGAGGGTGATGTAGATAAGCGAGCCGTAGTCAATTATGCCTGAGCCTTGCAGCTCGGGACGTCCGCCCCATGTGCTTTCGCCTATGAAGAGGGCGTGCTCGTTCATATTGCCCATTGTGGCGTAGGTATGTGCGGCTTCGGGTATCTCGCCCAGCAGCTTGCCTGTGTCCCATTCCACTACCTTGCGCATGGTGCCTTTCTTATGGTCGGCAGCCGGCTGATGGTAGAGCTCGCCGTAGAGCGTATGGCTGTCGGCGGCGTATGTCGCAAGCACGCTACCGTCGGCCGTGGCTCCCGGAGCGGCTATCAGGCCTGTGCATGCGAGCGCTGACGATGCGCTCATAAGCATGCCGAGGGCAAATAATCCGTATGATTTCATGTTGTTGTACTGTGTTTTGATTGAAATAGATATAAATGTGGTATGCAAATAGTGCTATGCAAATATACGCAGAATATTCGACGAAAAAAATAGCGAAAGTCGGCTTTATGACGGTTCGCGTTGGCAAAGCCAATTTTTAGAGCAAAAACTGCAGATATTTTAACTTGTGGAGATGGATGGTTTTAGCTAATTTTGTGAACCATGAAAAAGATAACAGTCCTTATGCTGCTGATGCTTATGTCGGTGTCGGTGGCTTTTGCCCGCAAGAGTGATTCGCCTGTCAAGGAGCTGCTTGAGCGTATCGATGCCGGGCTTTCCAAAAAGATAGATGTAGTGATATCCCCCGCCCGCGAGGATTACTTCGAACTGAGCCAGCGTGGGAGTCGCCCCTGTGTCAAAGCCAACAGCTATGTCAGTGCTGCCGTGGGGATCAACTGGTATCTGAAATATCATGCCGGAGTGCATCTGTCGTGGAACTGCATGACAGCCTCGCTGCCCGATGTGCTTCCGGCGGTGAAAGTGCCTGAACGTCATGCCACGCCGATGGACATGCGCTATTATCTTAACTACTGCACCCACTCCTACTCCATGGCGTTCTGGGACGAGGCGCGTTGGCAGCGTGAGATTGACTGGATGGCGCTCCATGGCATCAACATGCCGCTGTGCATCACCGGCACCGGTGAGGTGTGGCGCAACGTGCTTCTGAAGCTCGGCTATTCCGATGCCGAGGCCAAGCAGTTTGTGGCCGGTCCCGGATTTCAGGCATGGTGGCTTATGAACAATCTTGAAGGATGGGGCGGTCCGGTGACCGATGCCATGCTTGAACGCGACCGCCGCCTGCAGCAGTACATACTCAAGGAGATGCGCCGCTGGGGGATGCATCCCGTGCTTCCGGGCTATTCAGGAATGGTGCCCCACGATGCAGCCGCGCGTCTTGGTCTTCCGGTGGCCGACCCCGGCAAATGGTGCGGCTACAACCGTCCGGCGTTTCTGTCGCCCGATGCCAAGGAGTTCAGCCGCATAGCCGATCTTTACTATCAGGAGCTCCACCGTCTGTACGGTGCGGCTGATTACTACAGCATGGACCCTTTCCACGAGGGGGGACGCACTGACGGTGTTGACCTCGCTGCCGCCGGTCAGGCCATAATGAAAGCCATGAAGAAGCAGAATCCACGTGCCGTGTGGGTGGCTCAGGCATGGCAGGGCAATCCGCGCAGCGAGCTTATCAAAGGACTTAAGCCGGGCGATATGGTGGCGCTCGACCTGCATGTGGAGTCAGTGCCGCAGTGGACGCGCCGCGCCGATAAGTTTGCGGGTCATCCGTGGCTCTACTGCATGCTGCTCAACTTTGGCGGCAATGTGGGGCTGCATGGCAAGATTGACTGGCTTATAGAACAGTTCTACCGCGCCCGTCAGGCATCGCCCCAGCTCAAAGGCGTGGGCCTGACCATGGAGGGCATTGAGAACAATCCGGTGATGTACGAGCTTCTCTGCGAGCTGCCATGGCGCGAGGAGGCTCCTGACCGCCGCGAGTGGATTCAGGCCTATGCCGCCGCACGCTATGGCACGGCCGATGCCGATGCCGCCGATGCCTGGCACCTGTTGGCCTCTACCATCTACAATGCTCCGGAAGCCAACCGCCAGCAGGGCACACACGAATCGGTGTTCTGTGCCCGTCCGTCCGACGCTCCGCGCGGTGCATCGACATGGGGCGCCGCCGAGCCTTACTATGAAGGAGCCGATGTTATAGAGGCTGCCCGACGGCTGCTTGCAGCTGCTCCGCGCCTGAGCCGCAACGACAATTACCTATACGACCTTGTGGATGTGACGCGTCAGGCCGTGGCCGAAAAGGCCCGCCAGGTGAGTGGCGGATTCAGCACCGCTGCCGACCGCGATGAATACAGCCGCCGTGCCGATAGCTTCATGAGCCTGCTTCTGATGCAGGATTCGCTGCTCAGTAGCCGCAGCGAGTTTATGCTCGGGCCTTGGATTGCATCGGCCCGTGCATGCGGCTCTACCTTACAGGAGAAGGACCTCTACGAATACAATGCGCGTGTGCAGATCACCACATGGGGGCTTCGCACAGCCGCTGACCGTGGCGGACTTCACGACTATGCCCACCGCGAGTGGAGTGGGCTGCTCGGCAGCTTCTATGCGCGCCGATGGAAAGCGTGGTTCGACCATCGCCTCTCTACGTGGGGCGATACTTCGGCTACTGCCCCTGACTTCTATCTTATCGAAGAACCGTGGACGCTTGAACGCGACACCTACCCCTCCATCCCGCAGGCCGACGCCGTGGAGATGGCAACCCGAGCCATGCGCCTTATCGACTCCATCTGACCGGCAGAATGTTACCCGTGTTACCCGTGTTACCGATGTTTCCCTGTTTCCCGAGGCGGTAACGCGGTAACATGGGAAACATCCGTGGCACATCTGTGACGCACCTGCATAATATAAAATACACCGCTGATACACAGGTGTATGACCGTAGGGACATGCCTTAGGCATGTAAGGTTACGTGAGTCCAACATCGCAAAGCGATGTCCGTACAATCCGATGACGGGCTATTGGAGTCCGTAGGACGTATTCTGTCTGTCAGGCGGAATAAGCCGTCCTGGCGGACTCTGTCTATCTACCGTACATGTGCCCGGCACGCCGCTGACGCTCTGTACCGGGTTACATAAAAGTCGCCCTGAAGGGCTATAATAGATACTTCTGTGCGGTTCATGATTTATCGCATTTTATGTGTCGCACCTGCAAAGGTGCGGTTTGTGATATAGCCGTGGGCCGAGCGACAGCGAGACCCACGGATAGGGATTTGCATGATATTTTCTGAAAGAAAACTTTCCATCCCCTCTGTTGGATGACAATTATCCATTATATTTGCCACATGAGTTTCACACAATTATTCTATCATATAATATTTTCCACCAAGAACCGGCGCCAACTTATCAGGCCGGGAATAGAACGTGATGTATATTCACTGATATATCATATCTCACGTAAGGACGGGGTTGGGGTTTTCAGGATCGGAGGCATGCCTGATCATGTGCATATGCTTGTTTCAATTCCGGCAGATATCGCTGTAGCCACATACGTGAAAAATTTGAAACGGCAAGCATCGTTGGCGATACGTCAGGCAGGGTTAATCTCAGGATGGGATGGATGGCAGAATGGATATGGGTGTTTCTCCTATTCGTTTAAGGATTTATCAATGATACGTCATTATATTGTCAATCAGAAAGAACATCACAAAGCAGTTTCTTTCCGTGATGAATATCGGGCGCTTCTGATAGAAGCGGGTGTGTCACCCGATGAGCCATATTTCCCGAAATAAGATTGAAAGTTATCTTTCAGATAATTCTGTGCGTGGCATCCGATACTGTGGGACTCGCCCTGACAGGCTCGGCCCACGGCTACGACATGAATGAACCTTTCAGGTTCGCTATCCGTATGCGTCTGACACATGAGCATGTGATCATGTCAGGTTGTGTGTGGTCGATACATCACCGATCGATATCCCTACAAGGTTGTGTATGGCCCACACAGATTTTATTATGGCTGAATACAAACAATCTTGCAGGGCCATGGATACCTTCAGGTATCCCTCACTCTATCTGATATGATCCAATAATCATTTATGCCTCTCTGCATTCATATTTTTATGAATGCGCCTCTATCCCTGTAAGATATATATGACTGCGTAGCAGGCTCTATATATACGCTCCCCCTCTCCTCATTCTCTCTCTATTAAAAAGAGAGCGGATGAACAAGGAGTGTCGGAAAAGGGCGTAGTACACTGCAAAGATACGACACGGACCGGCCCCAAGCTGAACCTTTTTATCGCACATGATGTGTTACCCGTGTTACCGATGTTTCCCTGTTTCCCGAGGCGGTAACGCGGTAACATGGGAAACACCGGGTAACATGGAAACGGGAAACATTTATGCTGTGGCCTTATTGTTTCTGTGGAGCGGGAGCAATGACTATCGTGTCGGCCACGATGACGGTGGCTGAGTCGGGCTGCTGCCGGCGCTCCATTGTCGCTGTGGTATCGGCGGGAGTGTCGTGATGGTGTCGCAGCGGACGCAGGAAGGAGAAGATATTGTCAAAGTCGCGCTTGAACACCACTCCTACGCCCTGTGTGGTCAGAGCGCTACGCAGATAGTAGTTCTGGTCATTGTAGCGGTTGTAGGCTTTGAGACGTATCGATCCGGAGCGGTTGAGGAGATATTCGATGTCAAAGTCGCCTATGAAAGAGTTGTTGTTAAGCGATTTGTCGCGGTAGCCGAAGTTGCCGTTGAGCAGCAGGCGGTTGTTGAGCAGATGGCTTGACAGGGCGAGGTCAACCTCCACGTCGGAGAAGTCGCCGCGGTCGCTGCGGAAGTTAGGCGATATGCTCCACTTGTCGCTCAGCTGTCCGAGCATGTTGCTCAGCTGCGATGATATGGTGGAGGAGGCCACTGACACGAGTTCGTTGCCCTTGGTGGCGCTCATGTATTCGGGCGTGTAGAAGCGGTTGAGGGCCAACAGATAAATGATCTGGCGGTTCATCATCTCCTCGGTGTTGACGATACTCATCACCTTGCGTTTGATGTCGGAGGTTACGGTGGGGAAGTCGAGCCCGAAGGAGATGTCGGGCTGGCGCATGTCGCCCGTCACGTAAAGCAGGGCGTTGACCGGCACATTGGTGCGCTTGAGTTCCTTGTCGGAGAGGAAGCTTTCGTCGAGGTCCGAGAGGTTGGCGTTGGCGGCGTATGTGGCTTTGATGTCGAGGCGCGCCATGTAGGGGTTGCCGTCGAATGATATCTTGCTACCCTCGCTGATGTTGAATTCCTTGATGATGATATCCTGGAAAGTGAAGTTGTAGCTTCCGCGTGCCAGGGTGTAGGTGCCGAAGAGGCGCAGTTCGTCGTTTGACGAACCATAGGTCATGCGCATGCGTCCGGAGCCGTAGGCGCGTATGCGGTCGCCTGCCAGAGGGTCCATGATAAGGTTCATCTGGGTATTGTCCTGCACATCGACGGATATGTCCATGTTGTAGACCGAGGGCGGACCCTGCACTTCGCTGCGTGCTATGCGCTCCTTGAGTGCGCGCACTATCTCAGGGGTGGTGTCGCGATTGAGCGAGTCCTTCAGATGGCGGTTGCGGTCGCGGAAGGTTATGAAGTCATAGTCGTAGGCTTGCTGTGCGTCAGAGAGCACGAAGGTGAACGAGGAGCCGGGAGCTGTGGATATGTCGGCGTCGATGTCGATGGTGCCGGGCACGCCGCGTACGGTGGCCCACCCGTTGCCGAGCACATGTCCGTACCAGCGTTCGCCCGCTGATTCAGGCACGTCATATACCAGCAAGGAACGGGCATTGGTGATGTTAAAGCTGAACTCCGGCTCCTTGAAGCACTTGTGGGTCAGCCATCCGTTGAGCGTGGCTGAGTGGCCGAGCTTGTCATGCAGGGTGATATCTTTCAGGTCAATACGTCCGGGGCGCAGATGCACGGAGTCGGTGCAGGTATAGGTGGTGTTGGTGAATCCGAGTGTCAGCGATACATCCTCGCCGTAGATATCGCCCACCATGTCGATAAGCTTGAACGAGCCCCAGAGCCGCGCCTTGCCCGATGCGTAGCCTGACACATCGGTGGCAAATGCAGCCATGAACGGCTTGAGGAAGCCTATGGCTATGCGGTCGGCGTCAAATGTGAGGTCAAGTGAATCGGCCATAGGCATTATGCGGCCGTCAACGATGGACTGGCGTCCATTGGGCTGCGATATAAGCGCGTTGAGCCTCACGGCACGGGTATCGGCGTCCCACGACGATTTGATGCGGGCGTCGCCGAGCAGGGCGTAGTTGTATTTCAGTCCACGCACATCGAGTGCCGGGGTGTAGGCCACGGGGTGGGGGGTGAATGCCGAGGTGACGTAGAAGTCGCCTGTGGCATTGCCGCCGAACATGGCGTTTTCTATGCCGAGGGTTTCAAATACGTAGTCAAGGCTGATGTCACGAAGCGATAGGGTGAGGCGGTCCTCATCGGATGTGGAGGCTACGCCGTCGATGGTAAGATACTGCCCGGGGCGCGACACGTTGAAGCGGTTTACCTCAAGGCGCTTGTCGGAGTAGATGATTTTGGCGGGGTTGACGGTCCACACCGTGTCGTTGAACACCATCCGTCCGGGGTTGACATTGATGTCGGTCACCAGGCAGCGGAGGTCGTCGCGGCTGAACGAAGCGGTAAGGTTGATATCGCCTTCGAAGCGGCGTTCACGGTTCACATGCCATCCTACCTGTGTGTCCAGATGACCGTCGGAGCCGAATGCTGTGGCCGACAGGGTCATGTTGCCCTTCTTGGTGGGCACCATTGTGGTGAAGTACATGTTGGCACGTCCGGGTGCATTGCCTGAGCCGCCGTCGAGTCCCATGCGCAGGGCGGTGTTCTCAATCAGGCGGTTGCCCTGCTGGAGATAGGGGGCGTCGACGTTGAGCGCCATGCTTCGCTCCGTGCTGTTGAGCGAGCCTGTTATGTTGATCGGGTAGATCACGTTGACAGGCAGCTTCACCAGGCTTTCAAGCGGTGCAGTGTTCTTGAGGCGTATGTCGAACTTCAGCTCGTTGAGCGGAGCCTCAGGTCCGAGATAATTGCGCGAGGCTTCGGCTTCGGTGCGTCCGGTAAGGTTGGGGAGTACGCGCTCTATTATGGCGCGTGCCACTTTAGGCATCTGTGTGAGGTTGTATGAACCTCCGGCATAGGCATCGAGCATGTCGGAGGTGAGGCGAAGCTCCTGTCCGACGGAATCCGACAGCGCATCGAGCGTCACGGCATCAAGCCGGAGTCCGGTGCCATGTGCGTCAATGAAGGATATGTCGGTAAGGTTGACATGGCCGTTCACGTGGTTGATGTCCGGCCCGTGTAGCGCCCCTTCGCCGCTGAGGCTCAGCAGACGTCCATGAGTGTTCTGCAGAAGATTGAGCGCGGCGAGATCGACATCCTCCGCGTCAATGTGGAATTCGAGGGTACGGTCGGCCGGATTCAGATCGGCTTGAGCTATGAGGTCGAGCATCACGCCGGCATTGTCCACATGAATGCCGCCGTTGTAGAGCGTGCGGTCAATCGAGGCGTAGAGGTCAACATCGGTATAAGTGTGTCCGCGGTATGTGACACGCGGCAGCGTCACCTCTACCGTGCCCTGCGGATTGCGGCGTGGGGCAAGCGCGAGGTCGAAGTTGGCGTTGAGTTCTATGTCGCCTACCTGTTCGAGCGCATGACGTGTGCCGCTGAACAGAGTGGCTCCGCTGAATCCCATAGTGGAGGCGTTGCCACGCAGGGTGGTGGTTCCTGCCGGTGTGCGGCTGAAATCAATGTCGATATCCATATTGCCCGGAGCGGATTCAAAGCGGGCCTGAAGCACTCCTTTACGGGGTGTGCCGTTGAAGTCGGCATCAAGGTTGACGCCGCCAAGATTGGTGAGCAGCTGGCGTGGGAGCGATTGCAGCGTGGTGAATCGTCCGGCAATGTCTGGAATCACCCCTGCGGCGGCGGTCAGATGCAGCTTGTCGATATCCAGCTCAGGCACGGCATCTTTCACGCCGAGCCCTGCCACACGGCTGTTGCCTGCTGAGAGGCTGAAGCGGTCGGAACGCTCCGTGAGGTTGAGGCTGCGGATATGTATGTCATGCAGCGAGCCGGAGAGCGAGGCGCTTATCCCTACGTTCATGTCGAGACCGTCAAGCGCCGGTAGCAGTGGCACAAAATCGGATGTCGACAGGCGGCTGCCGTCAGTGATGGCAAGGTCGATATTCATTGAGGGGAGCTCACGCCCAAGCGCCTGAAGGCTGCTGTAGGTCAGGTCAAGGTCGCTGAAGCGCAGGCGCGACTCAGGCATAAGCAGAGCCAGTGACTTGACTGACGCTGAGGTGGCTCCGATATGAAATAGCCCGCTCAGACTCTTTATCTCTAATCCTGAAGATTCGAGCATGGCTATGCGGCGGAGATCAATGGTGAAGTCATCGTTGGCCATACGCGGGAGCTGCATGTCGGCTCTGAGATCGGTCAGATGGATATGGTCGGGGTTGAAGCGTCCCGGAGTAACCGGGCGGTCAAGCACATCGTAGGACGCAGCCGAACGGCGTATGACCACCGTGTTGACCCTGAAGTCAAACCGCGTCGGCGGCTTGTTGCTGTCCTTTGGCTTGAGAGCGTCAATGATGGGCTGGATGTTGAGCGGTGCTCCCGCCGTAGGACGGCTTATACGGGCATCGAGTCCTATCAGCTCGGCGTAATTGACCACGATACGGCTCCGAAGCAGGTCGTACAGATTGATGCCGGCGCCGATGCGGTCGGCAGTCAGGATGGTGTCCGACGCGCTGCCGGTGATATTGACATCGTGGAGTGTTACGCGGTTGAACGGAGTGATGGATATGCGGTCAATGTCAACGTTGACCCCCATCAGCCGGGTGAGCTCCGATTCAGTGCGGTGGCAGATGCTGCGCTGCACCGAAGGAAGCGACAGCAGGATATACAGCGTGACCGGTACCGTCACCGCGAGTGACAGCACAACGAGCAGGAATGCACGCAGTATTTTATAAGTCCACTTCATCCAAACGGCAAAATTACGAAAAATCTCCGTCAGTACGGCACGTACAGCATGCATATTTTTGTCAATCTGTGCAGATAGATCGCCGCGATGAATAAATAGCAATTACGGAGGAGGGGAACGCCGTTTTTTTGCAGATATTTTGTACCTTTGCCGCCGTAAAAACCAACCTACATTTTATAAGTATATGGGAGGATTCTTTGGAGTAGCTGCGAGGCAAGCCTGCCGCACCGATCTGTTTTACGGTGTGGACTATAACTCTCACCTCGGCACACGGCGTGCCGGTATGGCAACATTCGATGCCGCCGAAGGCCGTTTCTGCAGGTCGATTCATAGCCTTGAGAGCACTTATTTCCGAACAAAATTTGAAAAAGAACTTGACAAGTTCAAAGGAAACCAGGGCATAGGAGTAATCAGCGATACTGATCCGCAGCCTATAGTAATCAATTCGCATTTAGGAAAGTATGCTATTGTTACAGTAGCCAAGATATGCAATATCGAAGCGCTGGAGCGCGAACTGCTTGACTCCGGAGTGCATTTCGGGGAGCTCAGCAGCGGAAGCACCAACCAGACAGAGCTTGTGGCCCTGCTTATCAACCGGGGCAAAACCTTCAAGGAGGGCATTGAGAATGTATTTGCCAAAATAGAGGGTTCATGCTCAATGCTTATACTGACTGAAAAGTCCATCATAGCTGCTCGCGACAAACTCGGACGTACACCTATTATAATAGGACACAAGGAGGGAGCCTATGCCGCAGCGACAGAGTCGACCACTTTCCCGAACCTCGACTTCGAGCCTGTGCGCGACCTCGGTCCCGGCGAGATAGTGGAATTCGATGCCGATTCAATCACTCAGCTCCGCGCTCCGGGCAATGAAATGCAGATCTGCTCTTTCCTGTGGGTATATTACGGCTTCCCGACATCATGCTACGAAGGTAAGAATGTGGAGGAGATGCGCTTCGACTCCGGCTTCAAGATGGGACAGACTGATGATACGGAGGTTGACTGCGCATGCGGAATCCCCGACTCAGGCGTAGGCATGGCGCTCGGCTATGCCGCCGGCAAGGGAGTGCCCTATCACCGCTGCATATCAAAATATACCCCCACATGGCCGCGAAGCTTCACCCCGAGTGATCAGTCTATGCGCAACCTTGTGGCGCGCATGAAGCTTGTGCCCAACCGTGCCATGCTCAAAGGAAAGCGTGCTCTGTTCTGCGACGACTCGATAGTGCGCGGCACACAGCTCAACGATAATGTGAAGGGGCTATTTGCCGATGGTGCCCGCGAGGTGCATATGCGCATAGCTTGTCCGCCGCTCATCTATGGATGCCGCTATATCGGCTTCACCTCATCGAAGAGCGACATGGAGCTGCTCACACGCCGAATCATCGGAGAGCTTGAGGGTGACCCCAACAAGAATCTTGACAAATATGCCACAACAGGCACACCTGAGTACTGCGCTATGGTAGAGAAGATACGTGAGCGTTTCGGACTGACCTCGCTCAAGTTCAATCCTATTGAGACGCTTGTGGAGTCAATCGGGCTGCCAAAGTGCAAGATCTGCACCCACTGTTTTGACGGCTCAAGTCATTTCTGATTCAATCAGGAAGTTGACTCTGATAATATAAAAAGGAAGCCGGTCCCTGTTGAGGAGGCCGGCTTCTCTGTTTATTATGTTACGAAGATTATTCGTTGGGGATAACGATACGGAACATACCGCTGCTGCTGTTGAGCTCATGACCGTCAAGATAGAACTTACGGTTGAAAGTCAGCTGGTCGCCGTACTCTATGCGTGAATCATTGAACACCTTGATGGTGTAGGTGCGTCCGTTAAGGTCAAGAATGATTGTCTTTTCATACTTTCCCTGACCTTCGAATTCACCGATTATGATGTAGGGGTAGCCGGTGGCAGTCATCACACCTACCGATGCACCGAACCAGTTGGCGGGAAGAGCACGCGATGATGCGCTCTCAAATATCGGTTTGGTAGTAGGTACAGCAACATTGGTTGTTGTACCGTCAACGGTGATAGTCATCGGACGGTTAAGGATGTTCATGGGGTTGTTGGGGTTGAGAAGTGACTGGTTGCCGTCAGTGACATCGACAAATATCACGTAGGGGGTCAGTTCCGTTACCTGAGGATCGTCATCGCTGTTGCATGATGTCAGCGCAGGAATCATCATCACGGCAAGCAGAAGCATTGATAGGATTTTTTTCATAAAAAGGTTTCTGTTTTTGAGGTTAATAAAATAAGTGATAAACTAATTGTTGTATTTAGTCAAGATATTTCTTTACATGTTCGCTTATGCGTGCGGCAAGCTGCTCCATCTGTTCGGCAGGCAGAGTCTGCTTGTGGTGGAAGTCCATGTCATCCTCAGTGGTGATGGGGAGGAGATGGATGTGCGCATGCGGCACTTCAAGTCCTATCACCGTTACGCCGATGCGTTTGCACGGCACTGCTTCCTGCAGTCCGAGAGCCACGCGCTTGGCAAACAGCTGTAAGCCGGCATATTCCTCGTCAGTGAGGTCAAAAAGGTAGCTTACCTCGTGCTTTGGCACCACGAGGGTATGCCCCGGTGTCACGGGATTGATGTCGAGGAAAGCGAAGTAGCGGTCCGTTTCAGCTATCTTGTAGCAGGGTATTTCCCCGTTGATTATGCGTGTGAATATCGAAGCCATGGCGTTGTATCAGAATGAAATTTCAACAATCTCAAACTTCATGACGCCTGCCGGAACCTTGATGTCCACAATGTCATGGAGCTTGTGTCCGAGCAGACCCTGTGCGATGGGGGTGCTGGAGCCTATTTTCTTCTCCTTAAGGTTGGCCTCGCTGTCGGCTACAATGGTATATTCCATTGACATGCCGTTGGTGAGGTTCTTTATTTTTACGCGGTTGAGTATCTGTACCTCTTCGTTGTTGAGGTTGGAGTCATCTATGATACGGGCGCTGCGCAGGAGCTCCTTGAGCTGGCTGATTTTCATTTCCAGCATGCCCTGGGCTTCCTTGGCGGCATCATATTCGGAGTTTTCCGAAAGGTCGCCTTTGTCGCGGGCCTCGGCTATGGCGTGTGATATTTCAGGACGTTTCACAGTTTCGAGGTAGGCTATCTCTTCCATTTTTTTCTTATAGCCTTCCTTGGTCATGTAAGTGATTGGCATGATAGTTATATTTAGGTTTATTATTTGAAACAAGTAAAAAATTAAGGAATCCTGCCGTCATAGTGGCAAGACCCCATGATGCTTTGTGCGGCAGCTGCCGCGTAGCTATGTCAATTATTGATGGCAAAGGTAAGCATTGGCGACGAATAAAAAAAGATTTTAACCAATTTTCATTTTTACGGAACCGCACGGAGCCGGAGGACGTTAGAGTGATATGAATGGACTGACAGTACATATCCGGAAGTGGGTCGACGCGCACCGCAGCATCATGTATGATGTGATGAACTGGGTGGTGCTCGCGCTTGCTCTTGCGCTGGTGATATATCTGTCAGTCAATATTCTGAGCTCTGTCGACTTTATGCACGATGCCACTTACATGCGCTTCCAGCTCTGGGTATGCGTGGTGTTCATGGCTGTGTTCTTCATAGAGTGGGTCATGTCGGAGCGCAAGTGGCATTACCTGCTTCACCGCTGGCTCTTCTTTGTGCTGTCGGTACCGTACACCTATATAATAAGTGCGCTTGACATACATCTTTCCGATGAGGCTCTCTATTTCATACATTTCGTGCCGCTTGCCCGGGGAGTATTGGCGGGAAGCATGGTGGTGGGCTATGTGTCGACCAACCGCATCACAGGTATCTTCTTCAGCTATGTGGTGGTGATGGTGTCCTTCGCCTACTTCGGCAGCCTGATATTCTGGGCACGGGAGCAGGGTGTCAATCCCGGACTGCCCGATTACTGGGCGGCTGTATGGTGGGCTTGCTTGCAGGCCACTACAGTAGGTTGCACCATATTTCCTATCACGGTGGCAGGACAGGTGGTGGCTGCTGTCCTGGCGGTGATGGGCATGATCATGTTTCCGCTCTTCACGGTATATATCACCAATGTAGTGCGCGGACTGGTGGTGTCCTCCGGGCGTGGCAAGAATACGTCATCGTCAGCCACTGTTTCGGAAACAGAAGGACCGGACGCCTCGTCAGGGTCCGGTCCTTGATATGTCTGTTCTATGGAGCAGGGAGCCTGAGGCTTAGTCCTCCTTCATGTTGTGGAACACGTTCTGCACATCCTCGTCCTCTTCAAATTTGTCAAGGAGCTTTTCGAGCTGTGCGCGCTGTTCCTCGGTCACTTCCTTGAGGTCGTGGGGTATGCGTTCGAATTCGGAGCTGATGATTTCGTATCCGTTTTCCTCGAGATACTTCTGGATTGTAGAGTAATCCTCGAAAGCGCCGTAGAGCACTACTTCCTCTTCGTCGGCTTCCACTTCGTCAACGCCGTAATCGATAAGTTCGAATTCCAGATCTTCGAGCGACATTCCGTCCTTGGGTTTGATTTTGAACACGCTCTTGTGGTCAAACATGAACGCGAGTGAGCCCTGAGTGCCGAGGTTGCCGCCGTGCTTGTTGAAGTATGAACGTACGTTGGCCACGGTGCGGGTATTGTTGTCAGTGGCGGCTTCCACCACGATTGCGATACCGAAGGGACCGTATCCTTCGTAAACGATTTCCTTGTAGTCGCTGGCATCCTTTTCAGTAGCCTTCTTGATGGCGCGTTCCACAGTGTCCTTAGGCATGTTGGCAGCCTTGGCGTTCTGCATCAGCGCGCGCAGACGCGGGTTAGTGTCCGGATCCGGACCACCTGCTTTGGCGGCGATGGTTATTTCCTTACCTATGCGGGTAAATGTACGGGACATGTTGCCCCAGCGTTTGAGTTTTCTGGCTTTGCGATATTCAAAAGCTCTTCCCATGGTGTGATATTGATTGTTTCAGTTACTGAATTTTTTGTATTCTCTGGTTTATCGGAGTGAAGCTCCGAGTTTTTTCTCAAGATTGGTGACAATCTTCTTCATTGTAGCCTCGATCTGCTTGTCCTGAAGAGTCTTTTCGGCATCCTGAAGGGTGATTGCTATGGCGTAGCTCTTCTTCCCTTCCGGCAGGTTCTTGCCTTCGTACACGTCGAAGAGTTCCACTCCCTGAAGCAGCTTGCGTTCGCTTTCGCGTACGGTGGCTTCAATCTGCTCCATCTTCACCGAGGTGTCCACAAGCAGGGCGAGGTCACGCTTCACCGGATGTGTCTTGGCAAGGGGTGTGTAGGTCACGTTGTGGCGTGCCGACAGCTGTACCAGAGCCTGCCAGTCAAGCTGAGCGTAGAACACTTCCTGCTTTATGCCTGTGCGGTTGAGCTCGGCCTTTGCCACGATACCCATGTTGCCGAGCAGCTTGCCCGAGCGGGTCATGATGTCAAGCGAGGCTGAGTATATCTTGTTGGTGCCGGGCTGGAATTTGATGCCTGACTCTATGCCCATGCGCATCAGTATGTTGGTCACCACGGCTTTGAGGTCGTAGAAGGTGGCCGGCTGAGCCTGACGAGCCCAGTTGCCGGTGCGTATGTCGCCTGTGAGCCATATGCCGAGGCGTGAGCCTTCATGGAAGGGTGCCAGCGGCTTCTCGGCTGTCGACACTGCCTCAGGATCGCGGCGGTATACATTGCCGAATTCGTACATCAGCAGATTGTCGATGCGGCGGTTTATGTTGTGGGCCAGCGATTCGAGTCCGCCATATAGGAGTGTGCGGCGCATCAGGCACAGCTCATTGCTGAGCGGGTTGAGCAGACGCACGCAGGTGTCTATCGGATACTCTTCCGAGTCGGCATAGTATGCTTCGGCGGTGAGCGAGTTGTTGAGAATCTCGTTGAATCCTATGGCGGTGAGCTGGTCGCTTATGATGTCGCGCAGGCGATTGTCGGCGTCCGCTTCTGACTGGTATGACAGCGATGAATGTACAGTGGTCGATATCTCCACATTGTTGTATCCGTAGATACGCAGGATATCCTCCACTACGTCGCAGGGACGGCGCACGTCAATGCGGTAGGTGGGCACGCGCAGCTGCAATGTGTCCTCCTGTCGTGAGGCTATCTCTATCTCCAGTGAGCGGAGTATGCTGTCAATGGTGTCGTTGTCGATATCCTTGCCTATCAGCGAGCGTGTGTAGCTGTAGCTGAGTTCCACGGGGTAGGGTTCCACCGGCGAGGGGTAGATATCGGTGATGTCGCCGCAAATCTCGCCTCCGCATATCTCCTTGATAAGCATGGCGGCATATTTGAGGGCATACACTGTTATGTTCGGGTCGGTGCCGCGTTCGTAGCGGAACGATGCGTCGGTCGACAGTCCGTGACGGCGAGCTGACTTACGCACTGATGTGGGGTTGAAGCAGGCGCTTTCGAGGAAGATGTCGACAGTCTCTTCGGTCACACCCGAGTCAAGGCCGCCGAATACACCGGCTATGCACATCGGCTCTTCGGCAGAGCATATCATGAGGTCCTCGGATGACAGCTTGTGCTCAACGGAGTCAAGTGTCACGAAGGGGGTTCCGTCGGCTACGGTGCGTACCTCTATGCGCCCGCCTTTAACCTTGCTGAGGTCAAAGCAGTGCAGGGGCTGTCCGAGTCCGAACAGTATATAGTTGGTCACGTCCACAACGCTGTTGATGGGGCGCTGTCCTATGGCTGTGAGGCGGTCCTTGAGCCACTGGGGGCTCTCCGTCACCTTGAGCCCGCGCATTGTCAGGCCTGAGTAGCGTATGCAGCGGGCGTAGTCGTCCACCTGCACAGGGATGGCTCCGTCAGCTTTGTCGGCGGCGAATCCGCTTACATCGGGGAGTTTCAGGGGCGCGGGTTCGGCGTGAGCCGATGCCCAAGCCGAGAGGTCGCGTGCCACACCGGCATGTGAGGCTGCATCGATACGGTTGGGGGTCAGATCCACCTCAAGCACGTAGTCGCTTGTCAGTCCGTAGAATTCGGCTGCCGGGGTTCCGGGCTTTACCTCGCGGTCAATCACTATGATGCCGTCGTGCGAGGTGCCTGTGCCTATCTCATCTTCGGCGCATATCATACCGAATGATTCAACGCCGCGTATCTTTGACTTCTTGATTTTGAATTCCTTGTCGCCGTCATAGAGGGTTGTGCCTACTGTGGCCACCACCACTGTCTGTCCTGCGGCTACATTGGGAGCGCCGCATACTATCTGGGTGGCGTTGCCATCGCCCAGGTCAACGGTGGTTATGTGAAGATGGTCGCTGTCAGGATGCTCGGTGCATGTCAGCACCTTTCCTATCACAAGCCCACGCAGTCCGCCGCGGATGCTTTCCACCTCTTCAACACCCCCGGTTTCCAGTCCTATGGAAGTTAAGGCATCGGCCAGCTCCTGCGGGGTCAGGTTCAGGTCGATATATTGCTTAAGCCAGTTGTATGATATGTTCATATATGACAAAATTAACGCACAAAGTTACTAATCTATCCCGTAATCGCCAAATGTAAGCCAATCTATTGTCACTCGTCGGGAGTGAGTTGCGACAGGCGGCGTTCAAGCTCCGTAGTGGAAAGGCGTGTCGACAGCACTCCTCGGTAGGCCACGGAGATATTGCCGGTTTCCTCGGACACCACTATGGCAAAGGCGTCCGTAGCCTGCGATATGCCCAGTGCCGAGCGGTGGCGCAGTCCCAGTGCGCGGGGCACGTTGCGGTCGTGGCTCACAGGCAGGATGCATCCGGCCGATTTGATGCGGTCATGTGCTATTATCATGGCGCCGTCGTGCAACGGGGAGTTCTTGAAGAATATGTTCTCTATAAGGCGGGCATTGATATTGGCGTCGATGATGTCGCCCGATTTCTCATAGTTTTCGAGCGAGAGCTCCTGCTCGATCACTATCAGCGCCCCGGTCTTGGTTTTCGACATGTTCATACATGCGTACACTATGGGGAGTATGTGGCGGCGCGCTCTTGAAGCGTCGCTCTCCTTGGCATGGCGGAACAGATTGCTCAGGAAGCGCCATCGCTTGTGGTCGCCCAGCTCCACAAGGAAGCGTTTTATCTGATCAAGAAACAGGATGACGAGTATCAGCAGTCCTATGCTCATGAACTTGTCGAGCACGGTGCCTATAAGCTTCATCTCCAGAATCTGCGAGGCCACTACCCATACCATGATAAACGCGAGCACTCCGAAAAATACATTCAGTGTGCCTGATTCCTTCATTATCCGGTAGAGGTAGAAGAGCAGCAGAGCCGCTATGGCTATGTCAAAAGCATCTTTTATGGAAAAGGGTGGCATTGTATCGTTTTTTTATTGTAGCATGGATATTATCTTTACCGTGTGCACGGCCGCCTGCACATCATGCACACGCAGTATGGCGGCTCCTCCTATAAGGGCTGCCGCGTTGGCTGCGGTGGTGGCGCACAGAGCTTCGTCGGCGGTGATGTCGAGCAGACGTGTGAGCATCGATTTGCGCGACAGTCCTGCCAGCAGCGGGCGGTGGAATGCCTCCGAAAGCAGCGGCATATCCTTCAGCAGCTCGTAGTTCTGTTCGAGCGTTTTGGCAAATCCGAATCCGGGGTCGATTATCACATCGCTTACCCCGAGCTGTTCAAGCCGTCCGAGCGGTACAGAAAGCTCGTCGATGACACCGGCCGTCACACCGTCGGGATAGCAGGTGTGCTGCTGCATAGTAGCCGGAGTACCGCGCATGTGCATCAATATGTATGGTACCTGAAGCCGGGCCACGGTGTCAAGCATGCGGCTGTCAAGCGCCCCTCCGGAAATGTCGTTGATAATGTCGGCGCCCATCCGCTCCACAGCCTCACGGGCTACGTCGGCCCGGAATGTATCGACCGATACCGGAATCTCCTCCGATACCGCGCGGATAGCTTCCATCCCTACGGCAAGGCGGTCAATCTCCTCCTGAGGGCTGACATCATCGGCTCCTGGACGTGAAGAGTAAGCCCCTATATCTATCATGTCGGCTCCGTCGGCTATCATCTGTTCCACGCGCCGGCGTACATCATCGGCTCCCGAAGTACGTGAGCCGGCAAAGAATGAATCGGGTGTGACGTTGACTATCCCCATCACTTGCGGACGCTCTATTACCAGCAGACGGTGAGGGATTCGGAGCGTGAAAGGCTGGAACTGTGGCATTACGGAATGGTAAAATTCGATTATACGGCGAAATTAGTCATTCTGTCCCGTAAATCCAAATCTATATCTTTGAGGTATAAATTGGTGCGTTGCCCATGTTACCCGTTTCCATGTTACCCGGTGTTTCCCATGTTACCGCGTTACCGCCTCGGGAAACAGGGAAACATCGGTAACATGGGTAACATGCCTCCCCGAATATGCGCGTGCGATAAAAAGGTTCAGCTTGGGGACAGTCCGTATCGTATCTTTGCAGTGTACTATGCACTTTTCTGACACTCCTTGTTCATCCGCTCTCTTCTTTAAGAGAGAGAATGAGGAGAGGGGGAGCGTATATATAGTGCCTGCTACGCAGTCATATATATCTGACAGGGATAGAGGCGCATTCATAAAAATATGAATGCAGAGAGGCATAAATGATTATTGGATCATATCAGATAGAGTGAGGGATACCTGAAGGTATCCATGGCCCTGCAATATTGTTTGTATTCAGCCATTGTACGGACATCGCTTTGCGTTTTAGCGGTCGGAAGACTTAATCTGGCGATTTAT
>CAJUIW010000008.1 GCA_910586895.1 uncultured Muribaculaceae bacterium
AGATCAAGATCAACTTCCTCTGCCGCGACTCTATCCTCGCAGCTCCCCTCTGCCTTGACCTCGTGCTCCTGAGCGACCTCGCCGCACGTGCCGGCCGTCATGGCATCCAGCGCTTCCTGAGCTTCTTCCTCAAGAGCCCCATGCATGACTACACCAAGGGTGAGGTACCTGTCAACCACCTCTTCCAGCAGTACGTTATGCTCAAGAACGCTATCCGCGAAATGGGCGGCTACGAAGCTGACGAAGAAATCGATTGATTCCGGACGAACCTCCCTAATCAAAATTCATAACCATCAGAGCATCCTGTCATTACATAATGGCAGGATGTTCTTTTTTCTATCTCTGTACGGGGTGTTCGCGGCTCTCCTGACTCTCTACCATATACATCGACAGCACTATCATGGCTATAGCCACAATCTGCCACCATGAAAAATGGTCCTGTCCGAAAATATAGCTCGCTACCGAAGCCACGATAAGAATCACCGAACCGTAAAGCGACACTACCGTAGCCGACAGATACTTCAGCCCCGTGTCAATAAGCAGATAGCTCACCGATGACGGGAACACAAGTACAAACAGCAGCACGAGCATCGGAACGGACATGACACCCATCTTAAGCACCGGCGCATCCCAGCCGCTGAAAAGCGCCACCGGAAGAGCCACGAGCATAGCTCCGAGAAATGACCACTTCGATACTGTGACATTGTCCAGAGTACGCAGAAATTGCTTTGATATGATAAGATAAATGGAATAGACAAGTGTTGAACCGGCACAGAACATATTGCCAAGCATAGGGTCAGAGGCCACGTCCGAGCTCTTCTGCGTGAGCACACAAACGAGCGCCCCGCCTATGCCGACAGCTATTCCCGCCACCTTAATCACCGTGGCCTTCTCACGCCCTATGCAAAGGCATATCAGAAACACGCACGCCGGCTGCAGACTCAGAAATATGGACGACGATACAGGCGTAGTATAGGTAAGCCCTTTGAGCAGAAAAAACATATAGCCGAACACACATGTCATCCCCAGCAACAGAAGCCCTACACGCTGACGTAACGTAGCAGCTACAGCCGCCCGGTGCCTGAACAGCCCGAGTACCCAGAAAAAGAGTGTTGCAAACCCTGTGCGCAGAAACACACCTGTACAGGCTGACATATATTGAGGCAACAGATAGCGAAGGGCATTCTCATTGAATCCCGAGAACACCTTGGAAATGAACATCGCCAGATTGCCCTTGACCTTACCGTTCATATAATGATTATCTAAATACCAAATTTCAACACCTCACACACCTGCAAAGTTGTAATACAATCTCTTTTCTTGGCTAAAAGTACCTGTAGTCCAAAAAAAATAAAGTACAATAAACAGAATCTCTTAGAAAGAGATATAAAATACATCTATTATATTATTTTGCATTTGATACAACCATTAAACACTTTTTAGATGAGAATTTTTACCATGAAATCAATGTTGTCGCTCACTGCGGCTGCGTTCATTCTTTCAGCCTCGGCAGAAGAACTCACGTTGGTGACGCAGACAGTAGAGTACCCCGACAACGAACCGGCACCATGCCACCCGGTACCGACACCACGGCAAATCAAATGGCAGGAAACAGAATTCTACGCTTTCTTCCACTACGGGATGAACACCTACACAAATCTTGAATGGGGCATGGGTAACGAAAACCCAAACACATTCGCCCCGACTGAGGTTCCCGACCCCGCACAATGGCTCAGGGCTGTAAAGGCGGCAGGAATGAAAGGAGGCATAGCTGTTGTAAAGCATCACGACGGATTCTGCCTATGGCCTACTGAAACCACCACCCACCGGTGCACATCGAGCAGCAACGAAAATGCAAAGGCAACGAATATTCCGCGCGACTTTGCAAAAGCCGCTAAAGAACTCGGACTCAAATACGGATTCTATATATCGCCGTGGGACCGCAACAGCGCCTTCTATGGTACTGATAAATACGTAAAAGATGTGTTCATGAAACAGTGTGACGAGTTGGCACAATACGGTTCAGACCAATTCGAAATGTGGTTCGATGGTGCGAATGGAGGCTCTGGCTACTACGGCGGAGCTAACGACACCCGCAGCGTAGACGAATCGACATATTACGATATCCCCAACCTGCGCGACTATGTCCACAGCATAGCCCCCGACTGTTTAATGTGGGGTGTTGGAGGCGAAGCACGCTGGATTGGCAATGAATCGGGCTATGCCGGCGAAACCAACTGGGCCATGATGGAACGAGGTGCCGCTTCAGAGATCTCCAATAGAGAGACAGGGCAGGAAGAAGGCTGGATATGGCTTCCCGGAGAAAGCGACGCTAAAGCCACAAGCGCAGGATGGTTCTGGCACAGCAACCAGACCGACCTATCTGCCGAACGTCTATTCCAGATGTATCTTGAGACTGTCGGCCGAAACGCAACGCTGATCCTCAACATCCCCCCGGACAAATCGGGCAAACTACCGTCATCGTCAGTATCGGTACTGGAGGAACTGGGCAACTTGCTCAAAACCAGACTCGGGACAGACCTCGCCTCCAATGCTACGGTAAGTGTGAGCGAATCACGTGCCAACGGGGCAAACCGCACCTATGAGGCCACTAATCTCACCGATGGTGACATTGATTCCTACTGGGCTCCGAATGACGGTACAACAAGCGCCACAATCACACTTACCTGGGATGAGCCCCAGACCGTGCGCTACGTAACGATGATGGAGTACATCCGTAAAGGACAGCGTGTAAAAAGTTTCAAGATAGAAACCAGCGAAGATGGCTCCACATGGACTCCCAGAGCTACCTCCATAGCTCAGACCACCATGGGCTACAAACGCATCATACCGCTCAACGGCTCCACCTCAAACAGCTATGGAACCGGCTTCAAGGCAAAGGCTTTGCGAATAACCATCAATGACAGCCGCGCCTGCCCGCTCCTGCATACAGTATCTGTTTACTAATCCGAAAGAAACTCAAAAATGAATCTTAAATATACTTTGGGCTTTCTCGCGGCCTTAGCCGGTTCGTCCATTACGACAAATGCCCAGTCCATCGATTTTGAAAACGGCGGCTACGCCTCCTTAGGTGTCTACGATACCTGGGAAAGCTCTCCATTCCGTACCGGAGCTCTTAATGGCAACATAAAGGTAGTGGACAACCATCTGGCCGATCCTTCTACCAACAATTCATCGAAAATCCTCGGCATACAACGTTCTGTGTATGGGTCGAACACCTTCGGTGCCCGCATTAATCTCAACGAACCCTTAGAGACCACGCCCACACTTAAATATGTACATGTGCTGATGCACAAACCCGTTGAAGGACGTGTGATGCTTATAGGACTCGGTAAGCGCACCGATCGTCCCGAACAGTCAGCGGAAGTGGAGCAATTCTGGAGCTATCCCACCTACACAGTGCCTGCAGGGGAATGGGCCGACGCCGTGTTCCCTGTGAAAACAAACGGCGGTGTCGAAATCCACTCGCTTGTAGTAGTGCCCCACTGTGAAGCTCCCCACACCATCGATGGCGACTTCGTGGCCTACATCGATGACATTGTTGTCAACGACAACAGCCGTCCACGCATAGGCAGCGACAAATATCCTATCAACTACGATAAGTCCACCATGCTCGGCCGAAGCGACCGTTATGTGACATCCCTGACATTCACCTCATCAAGTGACGGTGCACAACAGGTAAACATCACAAATCCATCAAATCTATATAAGGAAGCGTTCGATGTTCCGGTCAAGGCAAAAGCAGGAGCTACAGTCAACACCGCGGTGGCTTATGCCGGGTTCTGGATGCACAGCTACCTTTATCTTGACAAGGAGAATGACGGCGACTTCAGCTACGGTATAAGCGACAATATCACGCTCGATCCCAACACTGACCTCATATCCTTCTCACTATATACCGATGGAAGTTCAACGACGGGCAAGAATTCGTCTGGTCAGAGCATCTCCAGCTCTAACAACGGATTCGACAACCGATGGACTCCGCCGGCATTTACAGTACCCACCGGTCTACCGAACGGCATATACCGCATGCGCTACAAGCTTGACTGGAACAACATAGATGCCGGTGGCGACGTCAATAGCTTTATCAGCAACGGCGGAACCATCATCGATATGCTCCTCAATGTCCACGGCGATGATGTAACCGTGCGACAGGACAACCGCAACGGAGAGATCACACTCGAGGACGGTACGTTGATCAACGCACTCACAGTACCATTCGGAGAACCGCTCACCATAAAGATGAACCCGGCTCCCGGATTCACATACTTAGGCGTGCGCATACGTCACGGATATAATCTGACCGGCGACAGCCTGATAAACGGCAATCCACAGTATCGTGATGATGTGATAGGCTACGAAAATTTCGATAGTGAGGACACATACACCATCCCAGGTGAACTCATTGACGGAGATGTGCTTATAGAAGGTTTATTTGCCGAAAACGGTACCCGCCCGGAGATGCACACCATCACATACAACATAATGTACGACGGAAAAAAGATAGACACTCAGAAATTCACGGCAAAACAGGGCGATTCATACCCCGAGCCCAATGCCATCGAAACTGAAGTATCGCCGGAATTCTACACTATAGAGGGTGTGCCTGAGGACAATGTGGGCGACAGTGACGAAACAATTGATATCACTATTGAAAATAACTTCCCCTTCGAGGTTAGCCGTGGCTTCAACGATGATGTGCATTGGTATAATCTCTCCATCACGGCCAACCGCAACTACCTTTCACACAGTGCTTCGTCATCCTATATCGGGATAGGTACCACTACTACTACAACTCCCGCAGCTTCAGACCATTCAGCACAATGGGCATTCGTAGGCAATCTTTTCGACGGGTTCAAAATCATCAACCGTCTGGTAGGAGAGGGCTACATTCTGTCATCATCGACAAACACGTCATCAAACACCGGAGGCAGCACATACCCGATTATGACCGCCGAACCGGTTCCGGCATCCAACAACACCCACTGGATTCCAACCGCAAGCAATGTACTGACCGGACACAACGGCTTCTTTCTTCATCAGCTCGGGTTGCCGAACAACCGCATGAACAGCCGTGATTCGCGACTCGCTTTCTGGACCGGTGGTGCCGATGCAGGCTCCACATTCCTTGCTACGCATGTGGAATCGCTATCCGGCATTGAAAATGTAACCATTGACTTCAACGCACCAATGGACTACTATAACCTGCAGGGTATCAAAGTGCCTGCTGAAAACCTCACACCAGGTATCTACATAGTCCGTCAAGGATCAGCCTCGGCAAAGGTGATGATCCGATAACGGATACAGCGATACAACCTTACTTCACTTACTACACCGGATGCACTCCAGTCTGAAACTACAAGTGCATCCGGTGTTGCTTTCCATCATCTCCTCCCAATATGTACGCAGAATGGCCTCATCCACATCCTTGAACTATATACTGCTGCAATGGATTATTATTAAAATTTAACATCCTTGACCGTTGCATAACTAATTTTATAGGTATATATTTGCACCAAAACTATTTTAATCGTTCATTATGGCTAAAAAAGGTAGAATAAAGTCAATGCTCACTCTGCGCGAGGAGGAGGTTTTGCAGAAACTGTGGGAGCACGGCCCTATGTCAGTGCGCCAGCTTGTGGAGCTTTATCCCGAACCTCAGCCCCATGTCAACACAGTGTCAACCGTGGTACGCACTCTTGAAGCCAAGGACTTCGTGGGGCATGAATCAAACGGCCAAGGCTTCGTCTACTTCGCCAAGATAGCCAAGGACAGCATACGCGACCGCTCGCTCGGACAGGTGATAAAGAATTATTTCTCCGGAAGCTACATCGGGGCAGTTTCCACCCTTGTGGAGGAAGAGAAGATATCACTTGACGAGCTAAAGGAGCTTATAGATATGATTGAAAAGAAATAACCGGCTTGATATGGGACCGTTACTATCCTATGCCATCAGCTCGGCACTGATGCTGCTGGCACTTTACCTGACTTACAAATGCCTTATGGCCGGGGATAACCAGCACCGGTACAACCGGGCTGTGCTGATTGGCATATACGCAGTAGCCCTGCTATGGCCTCTGATGCCGCAGATAAGCCTGCCGGCTACGGATCCCGCCGCCGCTACGGATGTCACTACCGTCATTGACACCCTTCCTATCATAACTGACGTACCTGCCCCGACATCATCCCCACTGTGGGTGAAAATACTGCTGCTGACTTATCTCACCGGCGCTGGTGCAACACTGTTGCTCACATTAAGCTTCTGGTGGCAGCTGCACCGCATAGTGGCCTCCGGACAGAAGTGCAGCTACAAAGGTTATACGCTTGTCATCACGGACCGCAATGTGGCGCCATTCAGCTGGCTCCGCTACATCATAATCAGCCGTAAGGATATGGAAGCGGATATATCCATGATTCTGACCCACGAACTGAGCCATCTGCGCCATCACCACTGGGCCGACCTGCTCATGGCTCAGGCGGTAATCATACTGCAATGGTTCAATCCGGCAGCATGGCTTATGCGCGATGAGCTCCGGATAGTACATGAATATCAGGCCGATATGTCTGTACTCGCATCAGGTGTCAACGCCCGCGAATATCAACTAATGCTTATAAAAAAGGCTGTCGGCAAAAGTTTTCCGGCTCTGGCCAACAGCCTGAATCATAGTAAACTTAAAAAACGTATCACCATGATGTACAAATCAAAATCAGGCAATGCGCGCCGTATGCGCTCCATTGCTCTGCTGCCGGCAGCTCTGCTTGCGGCAGCCGTAGTCAACATTCCGGCCGTGGCATCCGTGATTGACAATGCTCAATCATGCTCACTCACCTCCGCTGAATCCGCCGGCAAAGTTAGCGACATTACAGAGAAAAAGCAAACCCGCACAACAACCGTCACTGTCAGCAAGAATAAAGAAGCTGAAAAGGTGGTTGTGGTGAATGCAGGCACCATAAAGAAAGACACAATAAAACAGGCGCAAAAAGTGACCACAGTCAACGTCGAAGACATAGACGGGGAAATTATGATCAACGGCAAAAAAGCTTCAAAGGAGGAATTGAAGAACATCAATCCGCAGTCGGTGGAAAATATCGCCATCAGCAAGGATGGACAGATGAGCATCACCTTAAAGAAAGATGCCGATACCAACAATGCTCCCGCTTCGAAGAATATCAAGAAAGTGGTAGTGGTAGGCGCTTCAACTATGAAAAAAGAGGATACCGGCAAGACATCTGAAAGAAAAGTGATTCTTGACGGAAGCGAAACAGAGCTCGTGATTTACGCCAATGATAAGAAAATAACCAACGAGCAGCTCCGTAAAATCAAGCCTGAAGATATCAAGAGCATCTTGGTAGAAAAGGAGAAAGATGTGATGCGCGTCACACTGAAGGAGGGCGTAGAAGTGCCTGAATGATATATCTACACAAGGACTGATAAATAACCATCAGAGGTGTGCCTGCACGCAGGCATGCCTCTTGTCATTCTATACGGTAGCGCGGCTTCAGAGTGGGCAGACATCCAATTGACTCCTTGAACGAGCACAGTCCGAAAGAGGGTATGCCACATTCCGATGATGGCCCTATATCAAGAACCGAGGCACCCATTGATGCACACAGATGCATCACCTCCGGAGCAAAACGGTGCATCACATGCTTGTTGCCATATCCCGGAGCATCGCCCCAGTATATCACCTGCATTATCCCCGGAGCAGAGTGGTACACCATAGCTGCTGCAACATCTACCCCATCATAGGTCATCACCATAAATTCAGCATCCACAACACCGCTGTTTACCGTGCGCACAACATCATCGAGCGACATACGTAGCGGATACCCCTTGTCGGCACGGTTGGCCGCTATCACGGCATAGGCACGCGCTATATCAGCTTGCGAACCGGAGTCAAGCCTGTGAATGGCAAAAGGCTCCCTGAGAGCTTTGCGCAATCGCGGTCGCGCCTTAGACCCCAACCGCCCCATAACGGTGTCAATCCAGGCATCACCCTCCAGTCCGTCAAGCATACAGTGATGATTGATATCGGCATAAAGGAGTGTGCCTCCCCTGAGCAATGCAGAGTTGACCTTCGGCAACATTGAAGGTGAGTAGAAATCAGGGGGCAGAACAATCTCAACCGCCATCCCTTGACTGCGGCTGTAACCGCGTAGAAGATCCACTGCTTCATCAAGCGCCTCGACAGTCTGCACGCTATTGTAGCTGAAGCCGCCGAAGGGAGCTGAAAAAGGGGAGTGAAGCACCCCGTCACGCTCTCCAAGAATAAGCCCGAACCGTACCTTGCTGTCGCGGAAAAGAACGTAGCGCACACTCCCGCATTTGCCACTGTTAAGCGTGGCGAATGCTGCACTGTTGTATATATGCTGGACTCCGGCCGGGAAAATCTGGTCATATTCCTCAGGAGTGACGGATTCTATTAGCATCGGCATACTGTCATATTTCAAGCAAAGATAATAAATAACTGACTAATATTCTTATGCTTTTTCGTACATTTGCAAGTATGAAACATACATTGCTGTACATATCCTTGGTTTTCTCTATGGCGCCTGCTCTCAGCGCCGAAGAGCCTTTTGAATATGATCAGGACTACAGACAGGTGACAATTGAAGTCCCGTCGCAGGGACCAAGGTCGGAAATCATAAAGACACCGTTCAACCCCGATTCTCTCTACACCGACACCATAGGATTCGGCTCCGGCGAATGCAACTGGGGCGGACCGGTAAAAATCGGACTCCACGGCAAGCAACAGATACGCGCCGGCTACGACTATAACTATCTGACACACGTAGTGTATTCAGGCAACCGTATCATCGCCAGGCATCCTGCCCTGCTGATAACTGACATCAGCAAGCGCAACAATTCCGCCATGTTCAGCATAGGGAAAAACAAAGTAAAACTGCTCTTCTCCGACCCCCATTTTGAAACAAAGCTGAAAAACTTCGTTCAGCCTAAAAAAGGGCTGACACGCGAGTCATATACCTTCGCCTACTCTAACCGTCACTGCTTCCCGACGCGATTCACCGTTACTGCCGACCTTCCTGATGACAAAGCGAAGCAGGCCGCAATGGTGAAATATATGAACGACCACTACTCCACCCCCACAAATACAGGCGACACTATATTGATTGTGAACCGTCCGGTCAACTCACTTCTTGACATGGTGGAGCTTGCAAATGAAATATGCATAATCAATACCCCGAATTATACCGAATATAAACCTGACGCCACAATAGCCCCCATGAGCGGCACTGTGACGGTCGACTACTGGCAGCCCGTCAGCAATTCAGGCAAATACATGACACTCTACCTCCGCTCCAACATGACATATCCCGCCGGAGGATGCCGCAGCTCCGAAGAACTATACACCACCATCAATTCCACTACCGGTAAAGCAGTGACTTCAGCCGACATATTCAACAATCCGTCATCGCCGGCCCTGCTAAGTCTATTCTACAATGCGGTATCGAAAGAGCTTATCGCCTCGGAACTACCTTACGCTACCACACAGGAACAGCGCAAAGCATTGACAGAAGGGTATAGTCCGAAAAACATCAGGTCATTATTCGCCGGATATGAAGAACCATCCATACCTGAAACGTCAGCGATGATTCCGCAAGGAGTCATAATCAGCTACGATGGCGGGATTATAACCGATTTTGGAGAAACAGGATACTACAATGTCACCATTCCATGGGTAAAAGCACAGCCCTATCTTAAGAAAGATATCGCCGCATGGGCCCGCTCAAACGGATATCTGAAATAAATATAACAGACAAAGATATGAAACGAACAGCACTACTGATTCTGCTCACTGTACTATGCTCACCGATGGGCCTCATGGCCGCAGGCAAGCTTTCCAAAGCCTTCAATGATGTGGCTGCAATCAAAGGGTTCACCACCGAGACCATCACCGTTGACGACTACGGATTCCCACCCGAGCTTGGCAAAGGAGTGATGACCGGATATGGCAACGCCGAGCCGCGCGACAAGGTGCTCGCCATACTTGACAAGCTTCCCGCCTCACTCAAGGTGCTTGAGCAGACCGATGAAGATAACCGTGTGCAGCGCTACTATTTCGAGCCGGCAAAAGAGGCCGGAGGGGAGGCTGCCATGATGTATGTGTTTGTCGGCGTAGGTCCCAACGACACCATGCTGCTGCTCTTTACCGGAGCCGACGAAAAAATCTACAGCGCCTTTGCCGAACAAGTAAAGGAACTCGGCGAAGAGGAGTGACGCTATTTTTTTGTAACTTTGCCGCCGATATGACTACACATCAGAAAGCAATCTGTGTCTACGGAGCCTCCTGTGAGGATATAGCAGAGAAATACAAAAAAGCAGCGTTCGAAACCGGGCGGCTCACAGCCGAGGCCGGAGCATCACTTGTCAGCGGCGGTGGGAGAGCCGGACTTATGCGATGCGCCATCGACGGAGCGCTGTCAGCCTCCGGCACAACCATAGGCGTGCTTCCACAGTTCATGACCGAGCGTGGATGGCAGCATCCTCACCTCACACGCATGATAGTGGAGCCTGACATGCACTCACGCAAGGCCACAATGGCCCGGCTGAGCAGTGCCGTAATAGCCATGCCCGGCGGTGTAGGCACACTCGACGAGCTGATGGAGATAATCACCTGGCGCCAGCTCGGCATATATCCGGGGCGTGTAGTGATACTCAACACCGACGGATATTTCGATCCGCTGCTGCAGATGCTCGACCGTATCGCCTCCGAAGGATTCATGCGTTCGTCGGACCGCACCCTCTGGTATGTGGCATCAACGCCTGACGAAGCTGTCATGACAGCTCTAAAAGAAGAATAATACACACCTATGCCGCTGAACGATTCCATAAACGCAGCTGACACGCTTAACCGGCAATCCACGGTAATCCTGACCGATACCTTGGATGCACTTGACGCGCGCGTGTGCCACGAGGAGGAATCGCCCTATATAGTACGCGAACTGGGAGCAAGCGCCACAGGCCGCGTGCCATATACCGAAGGCATCACCCCTGAGCCACGGGCCATGTTGCCCGGCTATGACACAGGCGTGATGTGCCTTATTATCGGAATATTTTTGGTAATTTCATCCAATTTTCGTCATTACTCCACCTTCCTGAAAACCTTTGCCCAGGACCTCTGGAAAGTACGCGGCCGACAGAATATATTCAACGATCATACCGTAAGCGAAACCCGCGTACAGGCATCTCTTATCATGCTCCTGTGCCTGAGCGAGGGCATAATTGTATACAGCGCCATAGCGCGTTCGGTACCTGTAGGCACCATTTTCGCCTCCATCGGCATAACATCGCTGCTTGCGGCAGTCTACTATTTATGGCAGACAGTAGCCTACCGTACTGTAGGTTACGTTTTCACCTCCGAAGAATTCACATCCCAATGGCTCAAGGGATTCAAAGCCTCGCAATGCCTGCTCGGCATAGCCCTGATAATCCCGGCGCTGATACTTCTGTTCAACCCCGGCAGTGCAGGCTCCATGATATTCATAAGTCTGGCACTTTACGTGACCTCACGTATCATCTTTATCTTTAAAGGATTTAGAATTTTTTACGACAATTCATTTTCCCTGGTCTACTTTATTTTGTACCTTTGCACACTTGAAATTGTGCCGCCTGTTTTTATGTGTAAGGCTGCAATGTATATGACACTATTATTCGAATAAAAATCCACTAAATTAACTTTGAGGTGAAAGTTAAAAAAGTATTAGTTTCCCAGCCAAAGCCCTCTTCAGAGAAGTCACCCTACTATGAAATAGCCGACAAATACGGTGTTCAGATTGACTTCCGCCCCTTCATCAAAGTTGAAGGGCTTACTGCCAAAGAATTCCGCCAATCAAAAGTAAACATCTCCGAATTCACAGCTATCATATTCACTGCACGTACAGCTATTGATCACTTCTTCCGTCTGTGTGAGGAGATGCGAATCAGCATACCTGATACCATGAAATATTTCTGCACAACAGAGTCGATAGCTCTGTATCTCCAGAAATATATCGTGTATCGCAAGCGCAAGATTTTCCATGGTACCACAGGAAAGCTTGATGACCTCGTGCCTTTCCTGACAAAGCACAACAAAGAAAAATTCCTCTATGCCGTAAGCGACGTGCATAAGGATGACACCAACGTGTTTGACAAGGCCAAAATCAACTACACACGTGCCATAATGTACCGCACCGTCAGCAACGATTTCGGTCCTGACGAGCCTTTCGATTATGACATGCTGATATTCTTCAGCCCCTCAGGAATAGCATCGCTGCTGAAGAACTTCCCTGAATTCAAGCAGGATGATATAAAAATCGGTTGCTTCGGAGCCACAACAGCCAAGGCTGTGAAGGATGCCGGACTTCGCCTCGACATCGAAGCTCCGTCAGTCAAAGCACCATCGATGACCGCAGCTCTTGAAAACTTCCTGCGCGAGGATTCAAAAAACTGAATCGCCAGATGAAGGGACTGCGACTATATAAAAAAGAAAAACTCTGCAGTATTAAAACCATTGACTCGCTCTTCCTCCCCGCAATGTCGGAGGGGAGGAGCGCTGTTATGGCATATCCCTGGCGCGCAGTATGGCGCATGCGCCCTGCCGCCGAAAACAAGTCGGACAACTGTACACGCTTCCTGATATCCGTACCTAAGAAACGGGTGCGTCATGCCGTCAACCGTGTACGCCTGCGCCGCCAGTGCCGCGAGGCTTACCGGCTCAGCCGCCATATGCTCGGTGAGAATATGCCTGCCGACGTAGCTTTCATTTATGTTGGCAACACTATCGAAGCACCCTACGAGGTGACTCTGCGCTCAGTCCACAAGATACTTAAACGCATGGCTGATGAGAATATCTAAGCTACTGTCCGGACTGCTTATTCTGCCGATACGCTTCTACCAGATGTCAATATCCCCAATGCTGCCGGCTTCATGCCGATATGCACCCACATGCAGCCAATATGCCATTGAAGCCCTCCGCAAGCACGGACCGATACGTGGCTCATGGCTTGCTATAAAACGGATTCTGCGTTGCCACCCATGGGGAGGTAGTGGCTACGACCCCGTTCCATGATCACGGATGTCCATACCCACAATCCGGATGCTGCGGATGCCATTCTCAATATCAACCCTGGCGATGACATTCCCCGTAACCGGCCATTTTCATGCGGAATCCATCCGTGGATGACCGACCGAGCTGACAATGACACTTTCACCCTACTCAGGCAGACACTGTCAAATCCGGGAGCTGTAGCAATAGGCGAAACCGGTATCGACCTTATGCGGGGCGCCCCCCGCGACATACAGACCGATATCTTCGTCCGGCATATCCGGCTGAGCGAATCACTCGGACTTCCGATAATAATCCACAGTATACGTTCATGGCAAGAGATTATCAACCTGCGCCGGCAGCTGAAAGCCACCCAGCCATGGATATTCCACGGATTCCGCCTCAAGCCCGAGGCAGCGCTCCGCCTAATAGAAGCAGGCGTAATACCCTCGTTTGGCATCAGATATAATCCCGAATCAATTAAAACGGCATACCCCGACCACTTCCTTCTTGAAACGGATGACTCCGCCGAAGGCTTGCCTGGTGTAACCCGGCATATAGCCGAAACCCTCGGAACCGACGCTGAGGAGGTAATCAGACAAGCGACAATCAACGCATCACGTATATTCAAAAACATCACATAAATATGACAGACAAAAAAGCTAAAAAAAATGCCAATACTCCCATAGTCAGGGCAGTATCATTTTTAGCTGTATTCCTGATACTCGCCTCGTTGGCGCTGGTAAAGGATGGAAAGATTTTCGGGTTCCAGCCCGGCGCTCCGGAAATCAACATTGCCGTCACCGAGGGAAACAGCACCGTAATCAACACCACTGAATTAGGAAAGGATATCAGCGGCTACGCAGGGCCTGTGCCGGTAGAAATCCACATCACCGGTTCACGCATCGACTCCGTACATCCGCTTCCCAATGATGAAACCCCTGGTTTTTTCAAACGTGTGCTTAAAAGCGGACTTGCCGAAAGCTGGAACGGACTTACACTTGAAGAAGCTGCCGCAAAGCAGGTTGACGGTGTTACAGGAGCAACATTTTCATCCAAAGCCCTGATAGCCAACGTGCAGTCAGGCATAGCCTACGCCATTGACTCTGACGTAGCTAAGAAAAGCTCCGGGACAGACATCACACTCAAAGCCATAGCGGTGCTTATTGTAATACTGGCCGGAGCCATCATCCCGCTGTTTACAAAGAATTCCAGATACCGGCTGGTACAGGAGCTGCTCAATGTCGCTGTACTCGGGTTCTGGGGAGGAACATTCATCGACTACGCCATGATGCTCGGCTTCTTTGCCTACGGCCCGGCCATGACTCTGGCCTCAATCACCGTACTTCTGCTGCTTATAACAGGCATAATCTACCCGATATTCCGCAAGCCCGGCCACTACTGTTCATGGATATGCCCCTTCGGCTCGCTCCAGGATCTTGCCGGCAAAGCATCGAAGAAGAAAATCAAGCTGAGCGCCCGCACTGTAAAAGCACTCGATTTATTCCGTGAAGCTCTATGGACCATCCTGCTCCTGCTGCTCTACATCGGCTGGGGAACCGAGTGGATTGACAACGAACTGTTTACCGCCTTCATAGTTGAAAGCGCTTCAATATATGTGATAGCCATAGGAGCTGCATTTGTAATCCTATCGCTCTTCATCCAGCGGCCTTTCTGCCGTTTCGTATGCCCCACAGGAACAATATTAAAAAAATCGTAATTATGAAAACATATCATTGGACCATCCTGCTGCTTGCCGCAGCATTGATAGCTGTATCTTACCGACTTGCAACCAACAGTAACAGCAACACTGAATCATCTGCCGGCGCTGAAAACACCGAAACCGGAAACGCAGCCATAGAGTGTATCATGACCCGAGCCAGCGTACGCCAGTATACCGACAAGGAAATATCTGACAGCGTGACGGAAAAGATTCTCCGTGCCGGAATGGCAGCCCCCACAGCCCGCAACAGCCAGCCCTGGGAATTTGTAGTGATAACCGAGCAGCCTCTCCGCGACTCGCTAAACGCAGCTCTTCCATACGCCAAGATGCTTGAATCGGCCAAATTAGCTATCGTAGTATGCGGAAATATGGACAAAGCTCTTGAAGGTGACGCCCGTGACAACTGGATTCTTGACTGCTCAGCAGCTTCAGAAAACATGCTCCTTGCCGCGCATGCCCTGGGAGTAGGAGGCGTATGGTGCGGCGTATATCCTTCGAAAGAACGTGCCGAAGGTATTACACGCGCACTGAATCTGCCCACCAACCTTATACCGCTCAACGTACTGTCATTTGGTTATCCCGAAAAGAAACCGGCAGTAAAGGACAAATGGGACACTACAAAAATCCACTACAACAAATTCTGAATCCCCGCCACATAACAATCAACAGAGGCCTGACTCGCGTCAGGCCTCTGTTAATTAACCAATTTTTTAACCTTAAATTTTAACCAATCAATACTTATGTGGAAACTGTTTTTGTCTTGAATTCTGGAATTATTATTTGAAGAGGGAGGTGAGAATCAACGGTAATCGGCGAAACGGGTCTGAAGCTCCTGACGTGCGAAGAAAATACGGCTCTTCACAGTGCCCAGGGGAAGATTCATCTTCTCGGCGATCTCGTTGTACTTGTAGCCGGCCACATGCATTGAGAAAGGCACGCGGTACTTCTCGGGAAACTCATTGATGGCCGCTGTGATCTCTCCTGCCGACAGTGAACCCTCGGGAGTCTCTATCCCTGAATCCTGGCTCAGGTTCAGATGATAGCAGTCCGCTGTCTTGTCGATGACGGTGGCTGAGCGTACCACACGGCGGTAATTGTTGATGAAGATGTTGCGCATGATGGTGAACACCCATCCCTTGAAGTTGGTATTCTCGGTGTACTTATCACGGTTGTCGAGCACCTTGAGCATGGTGTCCTGAAGCAGATCGTACGCATCGTCGCGGTTCGATGTGAGCATATATGCGAAGTTGAGCATATTGGCCTGGAGGCTCATCAGACGGGTTTGAAAGGTAGTCGATTCCATGATTATAAGTTTTTGTGATGTCAGTTGATTCGGTTCGTTTTGTTGATTCGGCGTCGTCGGGAAGTCATTCGTTCGTTCCCGTTGACAATGCAAATGTACGAAGAATTTAATTATCCAAATTTTTATAGCATTAAAATATGTTAATTATATTACAACAGTGTGACACACTTGTTTAATACGCTTTATATCAATTTATTAAAATTTTCATCTTTCTGTTACATTTCATTGTCACATACGATACATTTTGGTGAAAATTGACAAATTATCGTTTTTATTAATGCAACTTCAATCACCAACGGTTGTTATACCTCCGCTTAATAGCTGAATAAAGAGCTAAAGTAGTGTCTTTTAATAATTTTTTATTAAAAAATATATGCCAAGGACAGATATTTAACCTACCTTTGTAGCATATAAAGAACTGTCAAAATAATAGAAACCAAAAATCAAGATTATATATGAGTACAAAAGAACTTGACCGCATCAGCTACGCGCTCGGACTGAGCATGGGAAACAACTTCCGTAGCAGCGGTATCGAAAAAATTGATGTAGCGGACTTTGCCGACGGTGTTGCCGCCGTATTCTCAGGCGAAAAGCCCCGCATGACTTACGATGAAGCTAAAGAAGAGATACGCAAATACTTCACCGCTATGGAAGAACGCCAGCGTGCAGCTGCCGCCGAAATAGGCAAAGCCAACCGCGAGGCAGGCGAAAAATTCCTTGCCGAGAATTCAAAACGTCCCGAAGTAAAGGTTACCCCCTCAGGACTTCAGTATGAAGTTGTGAAGGAAGGTACAGGCGCAATGCCCGAAAAGGGCGATCAGGTAAAGGTACACTATACCGGACGCCTTATTGACGGAACAGTATTTGACAGCTCTGTAGAGCGTGGCGAACCCGCCACATTCGGTGTGACACAAGTTATCCCCGGATGGGTAGAAGCACTCCAGCTTATGAAAGCCGGTTCAGAATGGCGTCTTTATATCCCCTCGGCACTCGCTTACGGTCCCAACGGAGCAGGCGGTGTGATCGGTCCGGATGCCACACTGATATTCGACGTTCAGCTTCTTGAAGTGATAGGCAAATAATAATACTTATCATCATGTGGCGCGTCATCATCATATTTTCAGTTCTGCTCATTGCTCCGGCAGGCATCCATGCCAGGAATCTTTCCAAATCGGAAAATGACTCCGTAGTGGCCGCCCTCGCCACCGTATGGGGCAAATATCTCAATGACAAATCCCACAAGGATGCACTCAAAGGGAACGAACAGAACCATGATGAATATATGCGTGGCCTCAAGGAGGCACTCGGACTCGCAGCCACTCCCGACGACCACTACAGGGGACTACAGGACGGAATAGCCATTGACAGCCGGCTCAGCCAGATAGAACAGATGGGCGGATTCACCATTGACCGCACCAAATTTGTAGAGATGCTCGCCAAAGCTGCCGAAGGGAAGCGCACAGGATTCACGGTTGAGAGCGCCGACCGCTATATGAACAATATAATGGCGGCACAGTCATCAAGCAATGAATTGATAGCGCAGTCCGAAAAATTCCTCGAAGAGATGGAGCATAAGGATGGCGTAATCAAAACTCCGAGCGGACTTCTGTTTGAAGTCATAATAGAAGGTGAAGGAGAATCACCCCGTTATTCCGACAATGTCAGCGTGCTGTACAAAGGATCATTCCCTGACGGGACTGTGTTCGATGAGACCAAGCCTGACAAGCCTGCATCATTCGGCGTTTCCGACCTTATAAAAGGATTCTCCGAAGGCCTGATGATGATGAAGCCCGGAGGCACCTACCGCCTGTATATACCTCCCCATTTAGGCTATGGCGACAACGGTGTTCCCGGCACCATACCCGGAGGTACCGCGCTGATATTTGACGTCACACTACTTGATAAAAAACAATAATCAACACAATAACAATTAAGAACAGAAAATGAAAAAAATCATTCTTGCACTGGGTGTAGCCGCTATCGTAGCCGGCGCAACATCATGCTCCTCAAACAAAACCGAAGCCGGTACTGACTCTGCTGTCAGCCAGGGCTTCACTGACTCACTCTCAAATTCACTCGGCTACATGAACGGCGCTATGCTCGGTGGCCAGATCAAGCAATACATGGGTAAGGACAGCACCAAGCTCAACAAAGAATCATTCCTGCGCGGCTTCAAATCAGCTCTTATGGCCGACACTGCCGACATGAGCTTCATGATGGGTATGCAGATGGGCATGCAGCAGATTCAGCAGCAGAGCATGATGCGTCAGGGTGGTGTACCCATCAATCGCGATCTCTTCTACGCTGAATTTGCCAAAGCATTCAAACTCGACAGCGTACCTCAGGCCGATATCCAGAAACTCGATGCTGAACTCAACGAATTCATGCAGCGTGCCAACAACATAATGATGGAAAGCCAGAGAAAGCGTCAGGAAGCTGCCGTAGCTGAACAGACCAAGGAAGGAGAAGCCAACCTCAAGGCCGGTCAGGAATTCGTAGAAAAGGCTAAAGCTGCCGACAAGTCAATCCAGACTACAGCTTCAGGCCTCTCTTACAAAGTTGACAAGCAGGGCACAGGAGCCAATCCCGCCGATGGCGACAACGTACAGGTAATCTACACCGGACGTACCACTGACGGAAATGTATTTGACTCTTCAAACGGCAAGCCCACTGAAATGTCAATGAACAACCTTATTCCCGGTTTCGTGGAGGCACTCAAACTGATGAACAAGGGAGCCAAGTATACCGTATATATCCCCGGCAATCTTGCTTACGGACTTAACGGCAACGGCCACTTCAAGCCCAATGAAATGCTTATCTTCGACATTGAGCTCGTTGACTTCAGCGCTCCTGCCAAGAAATAAGGATACATTTGAAGGAAGATAGATAATTCACCCCAAACGGGCGTCTGCGTGATGCAGATGCCCGTTTCCTTTTTTTGTAACCGGTTTCTTTATATTATAAGGTGTGATAAGGGGGTATATGCCACACTGTAGCTACATGTGTGACACAAGTATGTAATATACATGTAACAAATTTCATATATTTTAACACAAAAATCCCGTTTTAGCCTTGTTTATCCGTAACTTTGCATTGTAAACGAAAACGAACAACAAACGATTCTACAAACGCATCCAGGTCATAAACAATCTCTAAAAACTCAAGCTATGGAACAGAACGTATTTCAGACACGCCTCACAAGCATTCAGAGCAATTTATTAAGCATGGCCTATATTCTCACATCAAGCCGTGACAACGCTTACAGCCTACTGAACGCCACAACCACCGCTCTGCAGAACAGCCAGGCAGCACAAGAGTGCGACACCGATTTGAAAACACTCGCCATAGCTACAATGCGCAGCATCTTTGCCGCACGCTATAAAGGAAAGACGATAGTACGCGACCACCGGGCACGCACTTATTCAATAGACATTGTTGCAGAATCAGAAAACATGGCATCCACAGGTGTCACAGAAGCCTCACAGATACAAAAGGCTTTGGAGAGCTTCGATGAAATTCACCGTCAGCCCTACGCTCTCTACGTAAAGGGATATGACATCAATGAGATAGCTTCACAGCTTGAACTGCCCGTCACCACAGTAAAGGCGCGCATCAAATATACATACGATAAAGTACGTCGTATCTGCTCAACGGCGTGTTGAGAGCCACGAGGTAAGATAGCCGAACAGGTAACCTGTGAAAGCTACCAAAAGCCCCACAGCCAACAGATCTAGTGGCTGAAGACTCACGGGGTAGGAGGTGATGGTCATCTGCGACGGGTCGCCGCTAAGTTTGATAAATCCGCCATACTGCTGCGCAAGCACAAGAACAGTGCCGAGCAGAAGTCCTGCGGCCCCCCCAAGCAGCGATATGAACCATCCTTCGAGCATAAAAATCCGCTTCACCATTCCGTCAGTGGCACCCATGGCACGAAGTGTGCTTATATTCTCCTGTTTCTCAATGATAAGCATCGACATGGTCGACACCACGTTGAACGACGCTATGACAAGAATAAAGGCAAGCATGGCGAATGTTATCCATTTCTCCACCGCTATCATACGGAAAGAATGCTCGTTCTGACGCAGACGATCGTAGACAAGCATATCACTTCCGGCAGCCGCACTGACAGCTTTCTCCACCTCAGCGGCATCACACCCTTCATCCAGGGTAACTGAAATTGACGAAGCCTCGCCAGTATAGTCAAACAGATTGCGCGCCACATCGATAGGCACAATCACCGTCGATGCGTCAAAATCATTATCTTCCACTTCATATACGGCGCTCACACAGAGCGAATCGCTTACAAAGGCATCCATAGGATTGGCCGGATTGATACGTCCTATTCTCCTTGGAGCATAAAGGGCGAGCCAGTCGTAATATCCGGGACGGGCACCGAGCTGGATGGCCACGCCTACACTCACAGCGGCATAGTTTATGCCGGTAAACATCGTGTCGGCCAGCATATACTCACCGTCAATGACCCGCGGCATAAGCGCAAGTGTTGAATCAGGCTTTACGGAAGCCCCTATGACACGTACCGGAATCTGACGGTTGTGATATATAGCCAAAGCCTGCTCGTCGATAAGAGTCCATGCACTTTCCACCCCCCGTACCGAACTCAGCACACGGGCAAGTGAATCGGCGGCAGCTATAACCTTTCCTTTCGCGGAAATGACCTTGATGTCGGGACTCACAGCCGACAGACGCGACATGGACAGGTCAGTGAAGCCGTTGAACACCGACAGAACACATACAATAGCAGCCGTGGCCACTGCCACTCCCACTGTCGAGACGATGGAAATGACATTGACCGCGTTATGACTTTTCTTTGCAAACAGATAGCGCAAGGCTATCCTGAGGGCCACCATCAGCTTACTGAGCGCTTTCGTCGGCGGCAGGAGCTGAGTCCTGACGCAGCAGATTGTCTATATTCTCTATGTAATCCAGAGAATCGTCGAGATGGAATGAAAGCTCGGGGGTGCGGCGGAGCTGATAGCGCACACGCTGTGCCAGCTCGTAGCGTACTGTCTTGGCGCTCTTGTTGATGCTTTCTATCACCTCCTGAGCCTTTCCGGAGGGAAATACCGAGAGATATGCGCGTGCGGTGCTCAGGTCAGGCGATACGCGCACAGCGCTGACCGATACGATTACGCCCCGCATCTTGGCTGTCTGGAGGCGGAATATTTCGCTTAGCTCCTTCTGAAGCAGACGGGCTATTTTTGCTTGTCGTGTTGATTCCATATAGTTGAATTTTTATTATAATAACGCTTTAGCGTCAATAACGGCACACAAAGTTACATATTTTTCTCTCCAAGGCATCAAACCACACCAAAAATCAGTAATTTTGCACTCTATGAAGATAGCACTTATAGGATACGGAAAGATGGGGCATGCCATTGAGAGCATAGCCCTCGGACGCGGCCATGAAATAGTGGCCCGCATAGATGCTGACAATCAGGCCGACTTTGACTCTGAAGAGTTTGCCTCAGCCGATGTAGCCATAGAGTTCACCACCCCCGCCACAGCCGTGCAGAATTATATGCGCGCTTTCAGCAAGGGTGTGCCCGTAGTGTCAGGCTCCACAGGATGGACTGCCCGCATGCCTGAGATAGAGGCAATGTGCAGCAACGGTGAGGCCACATTCTTCTGGACATCCAACTTCAGTATAGGTGTCAATCTGTTCTTCACCCTCAACAAGAAACTTGCCGCCATGATGAGCGGATTTCCGCAGTATCGTCCCGAAATGTTGGAGATCCACCATATCCACAAGCTCGACCACCCGAGCGGCACAGCCATAACACTTGCCAACGGCATAGAGGAAGCTGACCCGAAGGTGACCGGATGGACCGAAAATGAAGCGGAGGCTTCCGACAGCACATTGCTCATACGTCATGAACGTGAAGGGGAGGTGCCCGGAACACATATCATCAAGTGGGAAAGCGATGTTGACGCCATCACCATAGAGCACCGTGCCAAGAGCCGCATGGGATTCGCCCTCGGCGCTGTCATGGCTGCCGAATGGATAGTTGACAAGAAAGGCTTCCTCACCATGGATATGTTCATGAACTATCTTCTCTCCAAATAATCATATTGATATGACCGATAAAAAACAATCACGCGGATTCATGGACCGCGTAAAAGATACTAAAACCACACGCTGGATACGCTTCGGTGTGGTTACTGCCATATATCTGGCTTGGGTAATATGGATGGGCAATCCATGGCTTTTACTGCTGCTGCCCCTGCTGTTTGACATATATATCACAGGCTACATACCCTTCACATGGTGGAAAAAGAGCAAGAACAAGACGGTGAAGGCTCTGATGAGCTGGGTTGATGCGATTGTCTACGCACTGATACTGGTATATTTCGTGTTTGCCTTCGTAGGACAGAACTACCAGATACCGTCATCATCGCTCGAAAAGTCACTTCTTGTGGGCGACTACCTGTGGGTCAACAAAATGGCCTATGGTCCGCGTGTACCTATGACTCCGGTACACTTCCCGCTTGTACAGAACACACTCCCTATACTGAACTGCAAGAGCTATCTTGACAATCCTTCGGTGAAATACCATCGCCTGAAAGGATTCGGATCGGTACAGACAGGCGACATTGTGGTGTTCAACTTCCCTGCAGGCGATACCGTGGCTTCAAAGATAACAAATCCGGACTACTACACTCTGGTGAAAATGTTCGGACGTGATGCCGTGCTTAGCAATCCCCAGGAATTCGGCGAAATAATATACCGTCCGGTTGACCGCAGGGAGAATTACGTGAAGCGAGCTGTAGGCCTGCCGGGAGAGACTCTGAAAATAGTGGACGGTGAGATATTCATCGACGGCAAGAAGCAGACTGCTCCGGCCGATGTACAGTTCAACCATTACTTCCAGACTGCCGCACCTCTTACAGAAGCCGAATGGGAAAGCCTCGGGATAGCTATGGACGACCGTAGCCGTGTACCTATCACCGATGAAGATAAGGACGGAATGGTACATCTCGGTTTTACGGTGAATACCGACGGTTCGGTACCTCCGGTATATCTGTCACCGCTCACACAGGAGATGATAAGCAAACTGGAGGGAATGAAAAATGTACTGAAAGTAATGAAGCAACCCGCTCCTACGGACGACCTTATTTTCCCCGGCACAGGTGCATCATCAAAATGGACCAGAGCCGACTACGGTCCTGTATGGATTCCGAAGAAAGGCTCGTCAGTGGAGCTCAACGAACAGACATGGCCTCTTTACGAACGTGTGATACGCAACTACGAGGGACACACTGATGCCTATATCAAGAACGGCACGGTGTATATCGACGGCCGTCCGGCCAAAACCTACACCTTCGAAATGGACTACTATTTCATGATGGGTGACAACCGCGACAACTCCCTTGACTCACGCTACTGGGGCTTTGTTCCGGAGGACCATATCGTGGGCAAGCCTATGCGTGTACTTATATCATTTGACAAGGATAAGGGACTGCTCAACGGAGGCATACGCTGGAACCGCATTCTGAAGGACGCTAATCCCGGACTGTAATGCTGCGACGCTTTGATGACAGCACTGTGGCTCTGCTGGCTCCGAGGCTATGCGGATCCACTACCTATTATGCCGCTCTGGCGGCTTACGGCAATGTGTGCATTGACTTCGGGATGCCTTATGACAAACGTCAGAAACTGACCCACCGGTTTGATATATGCGATACACATGGCCAGCGCAGCATAGTGGTACCGGTAAGCCGGCCTGACAATGTAGCGGGTCGGCTGAGGTGGAGCGATATACTTGTATCGGAGCACGGGCAGTGGTGGAATGTGGCGCGCACTACCCTCGAATCGGCTTACGGACGTACACCTTTCTTTGAATATTACAGCAATGATATTCTACCGCTTTTCTCACCCGAGGCTGCAGGAGATCCGCTCCAGAAGCTTATAGAGCGTACTGATGCCGCTATAATAAGAATGCTCGGGCTGACATCGGTCAGAATGATACCGTATGCCGATACATCACGGTTCGACAATGTGGACGACCTGCGCCGCTCCATACCCGGAAATATAGAAGCTATCCCTTACTGGCAAGTGAGGGACTGCAGGTTCGGATTCCTGCCTGACATGACCATACTTGACCTGCTGTTCAATATGGGCCCCGAAGCTCAGCTTGTGCTCCGCGACATGTGGCAGAAATAAAAAAAAGCGGAGTATTATCAGATCATATTCAGGGCACGCAGGCGGTCAACCACCTCCATCCGGCTCATGCGGCGCATGCGCTTCAGAGAATCGGCGAAGTCATGTGCAACACCATGTACACCCTGATGATTGAATATGCGGTACAGATAGTGATAGTTCTTGTCAAAGAGACGTTCAGTCTCGTCGTCGTCAAGCGAGCATGTATCGCGTCCCTCCTCCATCACCACATCATGCAGACGTGTGCGCAGTTCGTCAGCTACCGGCTTGCGGTCAAGCACCATCGAGCGGCACATTACGTTGGCTATGGTCAGCGCCATGGTAAGATTGAAATTCTTCAGAATCTGGTTCCATGCGCTTTTAGCTGACAGTCCGGGATTGCCGGCAAAGAAAAAATCATCCACATATTCCAGCATATGCTCCGGTGAAGCGTCAAGCGATATGGATGCAAGCATATCCTCGCTGTCATATACCACTACCGCAATGGCCATACCTGTAGCCCCGTAGCATTTATCATCCTCGCTGGTATAACTGAAAGTATCGTTCATAATGTATCAATGTTTTTTTCTATAACACCGCCAAGGGCAAAACGGAAGCAAATATAGTAATTTTTTTGTAAGTTTGCGTTTTCAACAGCTCACTTCCTTATGCCGAATAAAGTGGAATTACCATCAAAGAACAATATAGGTCTGCTGCGCTATATACTGGCATCAGGAGTCATAGCAGGGCACTACTACGTGCTTTCAGGCAGGGAGCTGAGTCCTCTGATTCAGCTCTCGGATTTAGTAGGCGGATTTTTCGCCATAAGCGGCTTTCTGATCTACAAGAGCTACAAAAGTCGCAATTCATTGGCTGCATACATATCTCACCGTGCCCGGAGGATACTGCCGCAGTACATGTTTGTTGTCATAATAAGCGCTCTGCTTCTTGCCTGCTTCTCTTCGCTTGCACCGGCGGAGTACTTCACCTCAACGGGATTCTATAAATACCTCGGAGCCAACCTGACGTTTCTCAATTTCCTGCATCCTACGCTTCCAGGTGTATTCACAGACAATCCTATAACGGCTGTCAACGGCTCGCTATGGACCATGAAAGTTGAGTGGCTGCTCTACCTGTCGATGCCTGCAGCGGTATGGCTGACCGACCGTTACCGCAACAGACGGTTCACAATACTTGCCGCCGTGTATGCCAGCGCCATTTTTTACCGGCTTACCATGGAGTACATATACAGCCGCACAGGCAATGAAATCTACCGTATACTTGCACGCCAGGTGTTCTATCAGATGGCCTATTTCTACAGCGGAGCGGCCATATACATAGCATATGACCGCTTCTGCCGCCACAAATGGAGCATCACCTCTGTGGCTGTGATTCTATATGTATTGTCAATATTCAACTATCCCATGCAGCTTATATGCCGTCCGGCGGCTCTGGCTGTAATCCTTATCACCGCCGGCACTACCGGCAGATGGGGAGCATGGACAGGACGCAACGACAATATATCGTATGACATGTATCTGATGCACTTTCCGGTGATACAGGTGGCAGTGCAGCTCGGATGGAGCGAAAGCCTCGGATTCATGACCACCCTGGCACTGACTGCAGCCATTACCGTAGCCCTGTCCTGCATATCATGGTTCGGGATAGGGAAACCGGTGCTCAGTCGATGACCATCACCTTTGCCACGGCACCAGAGCCTGTACCGGAGGCATTCTGCGATGCAAATATATAATATACACCTGTGGGCACACGACGTCCGCCGAAGTTGCATCCGTCCCATATGAACATACCCCCTTCGGAGCGTCCCTGAGCCACTACATTGCCTTTCGAGTCGGCTATCTTGACAAGCGAGTTATCCATCAGCCCTTTCACATATATCTGTCCCGTGTATTCAGGACGTACGGGGTTAGGATAAGCATATATATCGGAATAGTCATCGGCAGGAGCTGTGGCATCGGAACCGTAGACGTACATTCCTGAAGCTGTACCTACGTAAACATCCGTGCTGAAAGGATTGGCGTAGACAGAAAACACGTTGTCGGAGGGGAGTATGGAATTGGTGCTGTTGAAATTCCTGAGCACTTCATTACCGGCAGCGTTGACTAGATAGAGTCCGGCATTCTTCGTGGCTATCCACTTGCGGTTGGCACGGTCTACGGATATACCCTGGATGGCATCGGAGCCCAGCAGATAGTCAGCATTGTTCGTACCGTCGTTTCGTGGCACCTTGAGATGCGTCACAGTCATATTGCTGTCCGTAGCCTTGTCAGGGCGTGTGAGCGACAGCACACCCTGCTCTGTGCCTAACCATACATGGCCGTTCATATCCTCGACAACGCATGTGGCATACTGGGGTGAGATCTGCTTACCATCCTGGTCGGTAAAAGTAGTCCACACACGGTAGGTGTCATCGTTGAGATTGTCGTAGGTACCTTTTGTATCTATGGCAAGCAGTGCGTGTTCACGCATGTGGTCAACTATGAATATCATATTCGACCGGCGGCATTCGAGCATCACCACATCATGTCCGTTGCTATAGCCGGGAATATCTATCACTTTCCAGTCCGACGGTTTCAGCTTGGAGGGGTCAGTGCGGCGTTTGGATGCAGGAAGAACCATTATGGTACCTTCGCCAAACACCCACATATTGCCCGCACGGTCAACATTGACGCCGTAGGTCATAGGCCCCCATACATTGGGGATAGGCGAATTGGTATGGTCAATACGCCCTGCGAAGGTGCGCCCCTTCACCTTGTAGATACCATCGCGCGAGGTGCTGATGAAGTATGTGTCAGGATCGTCAGGATCCTCGGCAAGCGAGTGTGTTCCCTGTGCATAGGGTCCATTCTTCATGCTGTACTCCACAAGGTCGGCATTGCCTACCTCCACCGGATAGACTTCCCTTTTTTCAAAGCGGTCCATACCGTCAAGTTCAAGCATCGACGTCTGCTGCGGCTGATACATATAATCGGATCCACCGCCGTCATAAAGCGAGCTCGAGTTGGCATTGGTGGTTATATACAGACGGTTGCCATCGGTCGAGGGAATGAACAGACACACACGCCTTACGCTAAGAGCATCGGGAAGCATACGCTCGGAGTAGACAGTTGTACGGCCGTCGGATGAGAATCCTACATGAGCCACACCTTCAAGACTCATGGCCCATACGGATCCGAGTCCTTCAGGAGCGGCAAAACGATTGTACATATACTCCTGCGGAAGCTTGAGCACCTCTGTCACTGCAAGTGTGCTGTGGTCAACACGGCATAATACGTCGCCATTCTGATAATAGAAACATCCTGCGGAGGGTATTATGCAGTCTATCACATTTTCCTGCGGATTGAGGCTTTCAAGCAGCGTAACCCTGTTTTCGGCAAAGTCAGCCCTTACAGCCACCAAAGCTGAAAAGCCGGGCCAACTGCCGCGCGACACTACCGTACCGTCCGGAAGTGTGTAGAGCTGTACAGGGAGAGTGGCGTAGACGAGCTGACTGAAGGAATCGAACGAGCGGATTGACTTGCTCTTCTCCAGCGTCCACAGATAGCTGTCATAGGCTATGACCAGATAGTCGCCCGATATGGTTATGGCTGGAATATTCTTATTGTATATACCTGACTCCACCACCTCGCGCTTGCGCTCGTCAAACTTGACTATACCGAATGGGGTGGCGGCATAGATATAGTAGCCGTCAAATGCCACCTGATTTATATCATGCGACTCCATACCCTGGGCATCGGCGATATCGGGAAGCGACACTACCTCGCCTGAGTCATAGAGCAGGTCAATGCTTCCGGAGCTGTAGGCTATAAGCAGATATTTACGGTCATCATTGTAGGTGATGGATGCTATATCTGCCTCGTTAAGCATATTGTCGACGGTATATGAATAGGTTTCCTGCGAATCCTTGTCGTAAGAGTACAGGAACCCGCCTGCAAGGTAGAACACCTTTGAGGATGTCTCTATTATATCCTGAATGGGATAGGTGTAGGATGGTACGGCTGTCCACTCGCCCGGAAGTGCCAGTGCAGCCTGCGCACCGGCTCCACGGCACAGCAGCAGGAGGGCTATAAGTAATCGGAGAGTAAGTTTCATGACAGCAGATAATCCATTAGTTTCTTTACGGCACGTCCGCGATGGCTCACGGCGTTCTTGGCATCGCTGTCCATCTGTGCGAATGTAAGTGCACTGCCTTCGGGGGTGAACACCGGATCATAGCCGAATCCTTCCTCTCCGCGTGGTGTCTGTTCAATATGGCCGTCAACCCTTCCTTCGAAGAAATGTATGTCGCTGCCAAGGCAGAGCGCTATTACCGTGCTGAAATGGGCTGAGCGGTCAGCTACTCCCACCATATTGCGCAGCAGGAGCTTCATATTTGCTTCAGAGTCATGTGCCGGACCGGCGTAGCGTGCCGAATATACCCCCGGCTCACCGTTGAGGGCATCGACAAGCAGTCCTGTGTCATCGGCAAAGCAGTCATATCCGTAATGCTCCTTCACATATCGGGCCTTGATCTCTGCATTGCCCTGAAGGGTCGAGGCTGTTTCGGGGATATCTTCATGACAGCCTATGTCGGCAAGCGACAGTATCTCCCATCTGTCTCCGGCTATCTGGCGGAGTTCACGCAGCTTGTGCTGATTATTTGTAGCAAAAACAAGTTTTTTTCGTTCCATAGCAAAAAATAAATATGCGGACGCCGCCTTACAGCTACGTCCGCATATATAACGTGAAATATGGTGCTGTTAGTATCGACCAGCTCTTATACCACAATATTTACAATCTTACGGGGCACTACGATGACTTTGCGTATCGTCTTGCCGTCAATCCACTTGGCGGCTCCTTCGTGGCTGAGGGCCACTTTCTCCACCTCTTCACGCGGAAGCTCGGCGCTCACTTCAATGTTGTAGCGCACCTTTCCGTTGAACTGCACGGCGTAAGTGACGGTGTCCTCCTTGAGATATTTCTCATCATGCACGGGCCATGCGGCATTGAATATTGTTTCCGTGTTTCCCATGTCGTGCCAGAGCTGCTCGGTAACATGCGGAGCAAAGGGTGCCAGCACCGTCAGAAGCTGCGACAGCACCTGGGCGTTGTGGCATTTCTGCTGTGTCAGCTCGTTGACGCATATCATGAAGGCGCTTATCGAGGTATTGTAGGAGAAAGCCTCGATATCGGAGGTCACCTTCTTTATAAGCTTGTGGATTGACTTTAGCGACTCGGCTGTAGGCTCACCCTGCTCCACGAGCCACTGGTCGCCTTTATAGAAGAGTCCCCACAGACGCTTGATGAAGCGGTTTACACCATCAATACCGTTGGTGTCCCACGGCTTGCTCTGCTCGAGCGGACCGAGGAACATCTCGTAGAGGCGGAGTGTGTCGGCACCGTAGCGCTCCACAATGTCATCGGGATTGACTACGTTGAACATCGATTTTGACATCTTCTCCACAGCGTAGCCGCACACATACTTGCCATCCTCGAGGATGAACTCGGCTGTGGCGAATTCAGGGCGCCATGCACGGAACGCATCAAGATCGAGTATGTCATTGCTCACGATGTTGACATCAACATGTATCGGTGTCACGTCATACTCCTTGCGCAGGTTGGCGCTTACGAAGGTGTTGGTGTCCTTTATACGGTAAACGAAGTTGCTTCGTCCCTGAATCATGCCCTGGTTGATAAGCTTGCGGAAGGGCTCATCCTCGCACACCACACCGAGGTCATAGAGGAACTTGTTCCAGAAGCGGCTGTATATAAGGTGGCCAGTGGCATGCTCCGTGCCTCCGATGTAGAGGTCAACGTTGCGCCAGTAGGAGTTGGCTTCCTTCGATACGAGGGCGTCATTGTTGCGGGGATCCATGTAGCGCAGATAGTAGGCCGACGAGCCTGCGAATCCGGGCATGGTGTTGAGCTCTATCTGATATCCCTCGGCGGTGGTCCAGTCCTTGGCGCGTCCCAGCGGGGGCTCGCCTGACTCCGTAGGCAGATACTTGTCCACCTCCGGAAGCTGCAGAGGCAGCTTGTCGAGGTCCATCACGTGGGGTATGCCATCCTTATAATATACAGGGAACGGCTCGCCCCAGTAGCGCTGACGTGAGAATATGGCGTCGCGCAGGCGGTAGTTGACCTTCACGCGGCCAATACCCTTCTGCTCTATGAAGCGTTTTGTAGCAGCTATGGCGTCCTTTACTTCCATACCGTTGAGGTCAAGCTCCGGACCGCATGAATTGATCATCTTGCCCGATTTGGCATCGAAGCTCTGCTCGCTTACGTCGGCACCCTCGATAAGCGGTATGATAGGGAGGTCAAAGTGGCGGGCGAAGGCGTAGTCGCGGCTGTCATGCGCGGGCACAGCCATGATGGCACCTGTACCATAGCCGGCAAGCACATAATCGCTCACCCACACTGGAATCTTTTTACCTGACAGGGGATTGATGGCATAGGCGCCGGTAAACACGCCGCTCACACGCTTGTCTATCATGCGCTCGCGCTCTGTCTTATGACGTGTGGCATCAAGGTAGGCATCTACCTCGGCCTTGCGGTCAGGGGTGGTGACCATCTGTACATACTCGCTTTCGGGGGCAAGCACCATGAAGGTCACGCCAAACACTGTGTCGGCACGTGTGGTGAATATTTCGAGTTGAACATCGGAGCCGTCAATATCGAACTTCATTTCGGCACCTTCGGAGCGGCCTATCCAGTTGCGCTGTGTCTCTTTAAGCGATTCGGTCCAGTCAATTGTATCGAGTCCGCTGAGCAGACGCGGTGCATAGGCCGACACACGCAGACACCACTGATACATCAGCTTCTGCTCCACGGGGTAGCCTCCGCGCACTGACACACCCTCGCTCACCTCGTCGTTGGCAAGCACGGTGCCGAGCTTCGGACACCAGTTGACCATAGTGTTGCCAAGATAAGCGATGCGGTAGTTCATCAGCACTTCGCTGCGCTGCTTCTCATCCATGGCCTTCCACTGCTCGGCGGTGAGCTCCATCTCCTGCGAGCATGCGGCGTGCAGTCCCTCGGTACCGCAGCTGTCAAGATGCTCTATCAGCTCGCTGACGGGGCGAGCCTTGTCGACAGAGGTGTCATACCATGAATTGAACATCTGGATGAATGCCCACTGGGTCCACTTGTAATACTCCGGATCGCAGGTCTTGATCTCGCGGTCCCAGTCGTAGCAGAAACCTATCTTGTCAAGCTGGCTGCGGTAGCGGGCTATGTTCTGACGTGTGGTCACCTCGGGATGCTGTCCCGTCTGTATGGCATACTGCTCGGCGGGGAGTCCGTAGGCATCGTAGCCCATGGGGTGAAGCACGTTGAATCCCTGCAGGCGCTTGTAGCGCGAATAGATGTCGGAAGCTATGTAGCCAAGCGGGTGTCCCACATGAAGCCCGGCTCCCGAAGGGTAGGGAAACATGTCAAGCACGTAGAACTTGGGACGCTTCTCATCTATCTCAGCTTTGTAAACGGCATTGTCCTTCCAGAACTTCTGCCAACGCTGTTCAATATCTTTATGATTATATTCCATTCTTTTGATTTGGTTTATTTACTCATTTCAAGCATTCGGTCGATAGGACGGCGGGCAGCTTCCATCAGCTCGGGAGCAACGGTCACTTCCGGAGCCTCGTGGAGCAGGCAGTTGTAGAGCTTCTCCATGGTGTTGAGCTTCATGTACGAGCAGTCGTTGCAGGCACAGGTGCTGTCATTGGGCGGAGCCGGTATGAAGAGCTTGTCGGGACAGCTGCGCTGCATCTCGAACAGAATACCGCTCTCGGTGGCCACGATAAACTCCTCGGCGCTGTCAGTGCGTGCAAAGTCGAGCAGCACGGCTGTGCTCCCCACCTTGTCGGCTATCATCTGCAGAGGTTTCTTGCACTCGGGGTGTACCAGTATCTTGGCCTGCGGATGCTGCTGCTTAAGCTCCATGATTTTCTCAAGTGAGAACTTCTCATGCACGTGGCATGCTCCGTCCCAGAGCACCATCGAGCGTCCGGTGACACCATTTATATAATTGCCCAGATTGCGGTCCGGACCGAATATTATCTTTTCATCCTCGGGAAGCGCCTCCACTATCTTGCGTGCATTGCCTGAGGTGACCACGATGTCTGTAAGCGCCTTCACGGCGGCGGTAGTGTTGACATAGCTTATCACCGTGTGTCCGGGGTGCTCCTTGATAAACTGCTCCAGCTTGTCGGCCGGACAACTGTCGGCCAGCGAGCATCCGGCATTCAGGTCAGGAATGAGCACTTTCTTGCCAGGGCAGAGCACCTTGGCTGTCTCGCCCATGAAATGAACACCGCACATCACTATCACCGGAGCCTCGATCTTGGCGGCTATGCGGGCCAGAGCAAGCGAGTCGCCGATATAATCGGCTATCTCCTGAATCTCGCCACGCTGATAATAGTGGGCCATGATGACGGCACCCTTCTCCTTCTTCAGACGGAGAATCTCCTCTTTCAGATTCAGCGATGGATCCACCGGGGCGTCGACATATCCCTTTTCAACGTTCATATATATTATATTAGAATTTTAAAGTTTTAAAAATTTTAAATTGAAAGAAGAATAATAAGGGGTGTTGATAACAGCAATAACTTTCCGGCTCTAAATTTGCTTTATGAGTTATAAAACTGAGAAAATAAATAATCTTCACACTATCAACAGTTCTTTATGCTGATTCAATGATGATTAGCTACTTTATCAACAGCCTGTTTATAAAGTGCAAATTTAATAACTTTCCCACACATTTGCATTAAATAACTCCACGAAATAGTGTTAGTAGCGCTTTAATAGCTTTATGTTATCTTTCTTGCACGGAGCGCATGCCGATGGGTATATACAAAAATCCGTGGAAAGCAAATATAGTTATTGAAAGTTACGCCAAAAGTTTTATCAGGTTATTAACACTGTTATGAACATGCCTCTGCACCCTCTATATCAAAGATACGGAAATATTCTGATATACAACGCTTTTACTCCTCAAAAGATGTAGCTTATGTTACCCGTGTTACCGATGTTTCCCTGTTTCCCAAGGTGGTAACGCGGTAACATGGGAAACATCCGTAGCGCATCTGTGGCGCACCTGTAAAGGTGCGGTTTGTGATATAGCCGTACAATCATATATGGGCTATTGGAGTCCGGAACGGACGTTTTTTATGTAACCCGGTACAGAGCGTCAGCGGTGTGCGGGGAAGCAGACACCACCCGCCGTGTGAGTCCGTAGGACGGATTCTGTAATTCAGATGGAGTAAGCCGTCCTTGCGGACTCTGTCTATATCCCGCATCTATGCCCGGCACGCCGCTGACGCTCTGTACCGGGTTACATAAAAGTCGCCCTGAAGGGCTATGATAGATACTTCGGTGCGATTCATGATTTATCGAGTTTTATGTGTCGCACCTGTAAAGGTTCGCTAAACATGGGTAACATCCGGTAACATGGTAACGGGAAACATGGTGACAATAAAAAGGATGCTTCTCTTCTTTTAGAGAAACATCCTTTTGTATGGGGTGAGATGACAGGATCAGTCGCGGTTGCCTCCGAATATGCGGAGCAGGAAGAGGAAGAGGTTGATGAAGTCAAGGTAGAGCGAGAAAGCTCCCTGGGCTGCAAGCACTCCTGTATATTCGGCGGGGGCCATCTGTGCCATGGTTTTCACCTGCTGGGTGTCCCATGCGGTGAGGCCTACGAAGATAAATACTCCGGCAAATGATATGATCCAGTCGAGCTGTGAGCTGTGGACAAAGATGTTGACCAGAGAGGCTATGATAAGTCCTATAAGGGCCATGGTGAGGAATGTTCCCCAGCGGGTGAGGTCCTTGGTGGTGAAGTAGCCGTAGATGCTCATGGCTCCGAACACTCCTGCGGTGATGAAAAATGTCTTGTAGATGGCCGAGAGAGAGTAGACCATGAAGATGGGGAATAGCATCAGTCCGTTGAGTGCCGAGAAGAGATAGAACAGGAGTGTGGCTCGTCCGGCGTTGAGGCGGCGAACGCTTCCTGATATGCCGAACACTATGGCGAATTCGGCTATGATGACTATCCACATGGCGAAGCGGTTGGTGATGAAGAAGTTTATCACTGAAGGTGACGAGGCACACAGCAGGGCCACGAGGGCTGTCACTATGAGGCCGAATGTCATCTTGAGATATACGCGCTTCATGATGTTGCTCACGCGGGTGTCGAGGCTTACGTTGCTGCCTGACCCGGGAACGGGCGGTATGTTTGAATACTGGTTTGTGTACATAAGAGGTTTGTTTTGTTGTTGTGTTATTTACTGTTTGTAACAACTGATATGTTACATACGTTCAGGCACGTTGATGCCGAGCAGACTCATGCCGCGTTTGATGATGCGTGCGGTGGCGTCGGACAGGGCCAGACGCATGGAGCGTACCTGCGGGTTCTCTTCGCGCAGTATGGAGCAGTCGTGGTAGAACTGGTTGTACTCCTTGACGAGCTCGTACACGTAGTTGGCTATCAGTGCGGGGCTGTAGCTGGCGCCTGCCTCGCTCACTACAGAGGGGAAGTCGGCCAGACGCTGTATGAGTGTTATCTCACGCTGTCCGGGAGCTACGGGAGTGTAGTCGGAGATGTCCATACCCTGCTCGGCGGCACGGCGCAGCACGGAGCGTATGCGGGCGTAGGTGTACTGGATGAAGGGACCTGTGTTGCCGTTGAAGTCAATTGATTCCTTGGGGTTGAACATCATGTTCTTGCGGGGATCAACCTTGAGCAGGAAGTATTTCAGGGCGCCGAGTCCTACGGTTTCGGTTATGGCGTCGATTTCTTCAGGGGTGCATCCGTCGAGCTTGCCGAGTTCGGCGCTTACGGTGCGTGCTGTGCTTACCATTTCGTTCATAAGGTCGTCGGCGTCCACCACTGTGCCCTCGCGGCTCTTCATCTTGCCTTCGGGGAGTTCCACCATTCCGTAGGAGAAGTGCACGAGGTCCTTGCCCCACTTGAATCCGAGGCGGTCAAGCAGCAGTGCGAGCACCTGGAAGTGGTAGTTCTGTTCGTTGCCTACCACGTAGATCATCTTGTCGATCGGGTAGTCCTGATAGCGCAGACGTGCGGTGCCTATGTCCTGTGTCATGTAGACAGATGTGCCGTCCGAGCGGAGCAGCAGCTTATGGTCGAGTCCCTGCGGGGTGAGGTCGGCCCATACGGAGCCATCCTCGCGGCGGTACATCTTACCCTCTTCAAGTCCGCGGAGCACCAGCTCCTTGCCCTGAAGGTAGGTGTCGCTTTCATAATAGATCTTGTCGAAGTCCACACCCATGCGGCGGTATGTGGCATCGAATCCGTCGTAGACCCAGCGGTTCATCATGGCCCAGAGGCTGCGCACCTCGCTGTCGCCCTCTTCCCATGCGCGGAGCATGGCGCGGGCTTCCTGCATAAGCGGTGATGCTGCCTCGGCTTCCTCCTTGGTCATGCCTGAGTTGATGAGGCTGTCGAGCTCGCTCTTGTAGTGCTTGTCGAAGAGCACGTAGAAGTCGCCTATCAGATGGTCGCCCTTCTTGCCGGCTTGTTCGGGTGTGATGCCGTTGCCCCATTTCTGCCATGCGAGCATGGATTTGCAGATATGTATGCCTCGGTCGTTGACAATGTTTGTCTTCACCACACGGTTGCCGCATGCCTTGAGTATTTCAGCGAGTGAGTAGCCGAGCAGGTTGTTGCGCACATGTCCCAGATGGAGGGGCTTGTTGGTGTTGGGCGAGGAGTATTCCACCATCACCAGAGGTGAATCGTCGGTGACGGGCTTAAAGCCATAGTCAGGGGTGCTCTCTATGTGACGGAGCACCTGAGTCCAGAATGTGGGCTCGATGACGATGTTGAGGAATCCCTTTATGACGTTGAAGCTGTCAACGGCGGGTTCGTTGTCGACGAGCCACTGTCCTATTTCCGTACCCACTGCTTCGGGGGCTTTGCGGGCAGCCTTTACCCAGGGGAATACCACTACGGTGAGGTTGCCTTCAAATTCTTTCTTGGTGTTTGAGATCTGTACTGATGAAGCGTCGGCGTCAATGCCGTAAAGCTCCTTGACCGCACGGGCCACTGCCTGCGCTATGATAGCATCTAATGACATCTTTTGATAGATTGAGAGTTAGCTTGCAATAATTGATTGATAGTTAATCCGCAAAAGTACTAATTTTACGTGAATTATACAATCGGTCATCCGCCGCGTGCGCTTAAATAAAATTAACGGCGCGTCAAATAGTTATAATAATGACAAAATACCCCGCGGCGGGGACGATGCATGTTGCCGCATGTTACCGCTTTTGCTGTCCGGGAAACAGGGAAACATCGGTAACACGGGAAACATCTTTAGGATGTGAAAGTCAGGATTTGCGTGCCAGAAGCTCGTTGAAGAGCTCGATGTAGCGCTGTGCCACGGAGCTGGCGGCAAAGCGTCGGCGCACGCTTTCGTGCAGCTCTTCGCGGTCAACATTCTGGCTGAGTGCCCACTGGAGTCCGTCGGCAATGCTCACGGCATCTTTGTAGCGGGCTATGTAGCCATCCTTCAGGTGCGTGACGATATCGCTCTGACCGCCGCGGCCGAATGTCACGGGGAGGCATCCCGAAGCCTGTCCTTCGATAAGTGTGCCGGGGAGGGTTTCGTAGAGCGATGTGGAGAGCACTATCTTGGCGGCGGCGTAGATGTTGCGGAGCAGCTTGGGGTCAGACACCGTGCCGAGGTACACGTGCGGGAAGCGCAGGTTGTCGAGCAGCGAACGGTCGCGTATCGAGCCGAAGAACACGGCCAGCGAATCGCGTGCCATTTCGGGACGGTTGTCAAACACATAGTTCAGCGCATCGATAGCATAGTTGAGTCCCTTGATAGGGTCGTCGAGGCGTGCCGCACCCATCACTATGATGTTCTGCCCGGGGTTGAACTTCATCGTTGCTACGGAGCCTTCAGGCTGTGTGGAGAACGAATTGACAGGAAAAGCGTTCGGTATCACCCTGACGTCGGCATTGCCGAGCAGCGAACTGCGCTGTGCCCTGCGGCCGAGCCAGTGGCTGACGGCAACAAATGTGACCGGAATGGAGTCATAGAGCGATTTCTTCCGCTTCCATATCCTGTGTGAAAGGTCCCTGTCGCTTTTGCTCCGCAGGAACTGGCACTTGCCGCAGCTCTGTTCGAATCCTTTGCATTCGTACGAGTGGTGGCATATGCCGCTCAGGCACCACATGTCGTGCATGGTCCACACTATCGGTTTGCCCATCTGCCCTATCTTCCTGATACCTTTGAGCGACAGCATCCCCTGGTTTATCCAGTTGAGCACCACTACATCGGCATCCTTTACCCACGGATGGCGGTCAATGCGTGCGCCGGTGTTGGCTATCGACACTTTGAAGAGATTGGAGCGTGACATGCCGTTGGCGGCCGCTATGCAGAGGCGTTCGCCCATGAACCGGAGTCCGCGCAGACCGCGTGAGCTTACAATTCCTACGTTGGGGTCGTCAGATAGCTTGGTGTAGACAAGCATGCGGGCATCCACACCTTCGTCGCGCAGGGCGCGCATCAGACGTGTGGTGACCACCGATGCTCCTCCGAGCATGTCGCTATGGCAAATCAGGGTTACTTTCACTTGTTTTTTGGTGATGAATTATTGATATCTTGAACGTTCACTATATGTATATCCTTGATGTTCAGCCTTGCCGAGAGATATTCCTTGAATTTCTTCATCTCAGCGGCCGACATCGGCTTGGTGAAGTGTACCATGGCCACATTTGCGGTATCAGGCCTGGCATCTTCGGCTGTTGAGGCAAATACATTTCGGCTCACCGATATCTCCCTCACCTGCGGGAACAGAATGCGCAGTTCGGGAGCCACGAGCACGCCGGCATCGTTGGCGCGCTTTGTTTCGGCCACTACCTGACGCAGGGAGTCGATGACCTGCTGCTGCCCGGTGATGGTGGCTTGCGTGAGCATATATATATCGCGTGTATTGTCTTTGTCAGCTGCTATGGCGGGGGCGCCGTCGGTGCCCTGGATGAAGCGCAGATGGCATCCCGACAGTCCGTAGTAGGCAAGGCGCGGGGTGAGCGCAAGCTGAAGCGAGTCGATGGGTAGAGCCCGACCTATGAGGGTGACGGATATTATGCGCTGTCCCTCCTCCATGTAAGCCGAATGGGTGAGAACCTGTGTGGAGGGGAAGCGGCATTCGTCGTTGACAAACTCCGTGGCACGCATGGAGAATTTGTTGTCGCGCAGCATGTTGTAGGTCAGATAGATGCTCGGCAGCATGGTGAGCACAGCCGCACAGTAGACTATGGTGCGCACACGGCGCGCACGCACGCTGTCGGCCTGCTGACCTTTGTAGCCGAGGAGCTTCACCCCTATGAATGTGGCGAATCCTATGTAGATGGAGTTGATGATGAACAGATATGTGGCTCCGAAGAAATAGTTGAGTTGCCATGTGGCAATGCCGTAGCCCGCCGTACATAGCGGAGGCATAAGGGCGGTGGCTATGGCCACGCCGGGTATCACATTGCCTTTGTTCTTGCTGCCGAGAGCTATGATGCCTGCTCCGCCGCCCACGAATCCTATCAGCACATCGTAGATGGTGGGCGATGTGCGGGCCAGAAGCTCGCTGTGGCTTTCGTTGACCGGCGATATCAGAAAGTAGAGCGTGGAGGCTATGATACTGAATCCGGCGGCCATCAGGAGATTGCGCAGACACCTCTTTATCAGCTGGAAGTCATGGATGCCTACTCCGAGCCCCATCCCGATTATAGGCCCCATCAGCGGGCTGATAAGCATGGCGCCTATTATTACGGCGGTGGAGTTGGTATTCAATCCCAGCGATGCTATAAGGATGGCCAGTATCAGGATTATGATGTTGGTACCGGAGAATGACACCCCGTCGCGTATCGACTGCTCAGCCTCGCTCTGCGGCACAAGCTGTCCGGACAGAGTGAAGTACTGGACCATGAAGTTGGTGATGCGAGTAGCTATTCCCGGTTTCATAAAGATATAGTTTGACGGTCAATTGTTAAACGCTCCTGTGCGGCAAAAGTTGAGCCGGACGAATTTTTTCCTTTTTCAGCACAAAGAAAATGTAGAGCAGCAGCAGCGGAGTGCGTATGCCCATGTCGAGCCACGCATGTCCGGTGGCTATCAGCAGCGAAAGTCCGTAGAGCCCGAGTGCCACTGCGGTGTAGAGCGCCAGACGTGGAATGTTGTAGCCTATCGGATATTTAGCCCGTCCTACAGCCCAGGAGCTTACCATCATCACCCCGTAGCAGGCAAATGCCGCCCAGGCACAGGCCGTGTATCCGTAGGTGGGGACGAAGAGTACGTTGAGAGTCACCGTCACCACAAGCCCCAGGAGTGAGAACCATGTGCCCCAGATGGTGCGGTCAGTGAGCTTGTACCATAGCGACAGGTTGAAGAATACCCCGAAGAAGAATTCGGCCATCATCACTATCGGCACTATCTTCAGGCCGCTGAAGTAGGCCGATGATACGAAGTGCTTCACGATGTCGATGTAGAACATCACCCCTAAGAATATCATCATGGCGAATATCACGAACCATTTCATGGCATCGCGGTAAGCCTGAAGGCGGTCGCCCCCTTTCTCACGGTTCTGTGCGAAGATGAACGGCTCGTAGGCAAAGCGGAAGGCCTGGATGAACATCACCATTATGATGGCTATCTTGTAGTTGGCTCCGTAGATACCTACCTGAGCCATGGCATCGGGCTGACCCTTGAGCAGCTCGGGCAGTAGTATCTTGTCAAGATTCTGATTCATGATTCCTGCCAGCCCTATGATAAGCAGCGGAAACGAGTAGACAAGCATCTCACGCCACAGCGCCTTGTTGAACCGCCACTCGAATCCGCGCAGCTCGGGTATAAGCAGCAGCAGCGTCACCGATGAACTTATCAGATTGGTCAGGAATATGTAGCCTATCCCGAAGTCGGGACGGTAGAACCATGCTATGGTCGAGGGTGCCTGAGTCCAGAGCCATGGACAGATAAGGATGAAAAACAGGTTGAACCCTATGTTGAGCGCTATGCTTATCAGGCGTATGCTTGCAAAACGCATGGGGCGCTTGCGGAAACGCAGGTATGAAAACGGAAGCGAGGTGAAGGCATCGACCGCCACCGCCACCGCCATTATCCATATGTATTCAGGATGCGAGCTGCAGTCAAGTGCCTCCGATATAGGGCCTAACAGCCAAAGCACGCATGCTATGAACAGCGTGGAGCTGACACCGATCGATATCAGCGCCGTGGAATAGACCTCCATCGGGTTACGGTAACGCTCATGGTTGGCAAACCGGAAAAAGCCTGTCTCCATACCGTAGGTGAGGCAGATAAGCGTTAGCGCCACAATGGAATAGATGTACGTTACCATACCGAATTCGGACTGTGCGAATACGTTGGTGTACAGCGGCACCAGACACCAGTTGAGAAAGCGTCCTATTATGCTGCTCAGCCCGTAGATGGCTGTATCCTTGGCCAAACTTTTTACAGATGCCATCGGTAGTAATGGATTTGATGTGGTTCAGAAGAGTGTGCCTTGCGGCGCGGGGGGAGTGTGACCCAGATGGGTGTAAGCCAGAGTGGTCACCTCACGTCCGCGGGGAGTGCGGCGTATGAATCCCTCCTTTATCAGGAACGGCTCGTACACTTCCTCTATCGTGCCGGGGTCCTCGCCCAGAGCCGTAGCAATGGTGCTGAGTCCCACGGGTCCTCCTCCGAATTTATTTATTATCGTGGTAAGTATCTTATTGTCCGTCTCGTCAAGTCCGTAGCGGTCAATGTTGAGCGCCTCCAGTGAGAAGCATGCTATATCGGGGTCAATCACGCCGTTGCCTTTCACCTGGGCAAAGTCGCGCACACGCCGCAGCAGAGCGTTGGCTATACGGGGCGTGCCGCGGCTGCGCATGGCTATCTCATGGGCTGCCGAGGCGGTGCACTTGACGTTGAGCAGTTTGGCAGAGCGGAGTATGATGCGCTCCAGCACCTCGTGGTCATAGTATTCCAGATGGCAGTTGATGCCGAAGCGTGCACGCAGAGGCGAGGTGAGCAGGCCGCTGCGGGTAGTGGCTCCTATCAGTGTGAAGGGGCTCAGTGAGAGCTGTACGCTGCGGGCACCGGGCCCTTTGTCGATCATTATGTCTATGCGGTAGTCCTCCATAGCTGAGTAGAGATACTCCTCCACTATAGGACTCAGGCGGTGAATCTCGTCAATGAACAGCACGTCATTCTCCTCAAGCGAGGTGAGTATGCCCGCTAAGTCGCCCGGCTTGTCAAGCACAGGTCCGGAAGTGACCTTGAAGCCCACTCCGAGTTCATTGGCTATGATGGCTGACAGCGTGGTCTTGCCCAGTCCGGGAGGACCGTGGAGCAGCAGATGGTCAAGTGCTTCGCCACGCATGCGTGCGGCGGCAACGAATACCTTCAGATTCTCCACTATTTTCTCCTGACCGTTGAAGGCATCGAACTGCGAGGGACGGAGTGCCCGTTCCAGATCGCGCTCGCTGTCTGAAAAGCCGGTCCCTTCAGGAGCTGAATGTATATCGAAGCTATCCATATATAAGATTCTTGATTTTTTCTGTTATCATATCAGGTGTTATCCCTGAGAGGCAGCGGTAGTCGCCATAGCGGCACGGCTTGTTGCCGAATGTCGAGCATGGACGGCATGCCATGGGCAGCTGTAGGGCAAGAGCCGGATTCTGATGCCATCCGTAGAAGCCTGCTGCGGGGTGCGTGGCTCCCCATATGCTTATCACAGGTATGCCGGCAAGTGATGCAAGGTGCATGTTTGCCGAATCCATCGCTACCATGGCATTCATCTGCCCCATCAGAGCTATCTCCCCTGCGAAGCCTATGCCGCTTCCGGCTACTGACGTGATCCGTTCAGGATGCTCTGCAGCCCATCCGCTGAGCACCGCCTGTTCATGCTTCCCGCCTCCGAAGAGGAATATCCTTACGTCCGTCTGCCCGATAAGCTGTTCTATCACAGCGTGCATCTGCTCCGTGGGGTATATTTTGCCCTGATGAGCTGCAAATGGAGCTATGCCTATCCATTTTTCGTTGGCATCGCTCCGGGGTGCTGTGACCTTGCTGAAGAGTGAATCAGGCAGGTTGCGAGCCGGTGATGCGGCGTCCTGAGGATCAGGCGTGATGATTCCGAGTGATTCAAACACCCGGGCATACCGGTCGGTAACAGGTGGGAGTGGCCTTGAAGCCTCGGCTCCGTTGCTGACAAGATGGCGCCGCTGTTTGCGGCACTTGTCAATCACGGCTGTGCGTATGCCGCGTATCCTTGCAGCTGCACGCATCAGATGTGTGCGCAGCACGCTGTGGAGGTCGGCCATCATCGTCACGCTGTAGCGCCGGCGCATGTCGGCAAAGAGCCGTAGGGCTCCCGCTGCACCTTTGTAGCGGCCGGTAAATTCCACACCTTCAACCGTGAGATTGGCCGGCGGATTGACAAACATCCCGGCGGCCCCCCGGCGGGTGAGCATCACGAACCGTATGTCGGGATTGGCCAGGCACACGGCGTATATGACCGGAATGGCCATACATACATCTCCCAACGCCGAAAATCGGGTTATGAGCAGTGTTTCGCGCGGGGCGGCATTATTTTTTCGCTCCATAGAGCACCGGGTTGGTGTCCGGGTCATTGTACATTTTCATCTGCCGGTACACCTTCATATATTTGCGTCCGGCAGCTATATCGTCGAGCAGTGTGTCGATAGCCTGTATCAGATCCTCACGCTGCTGCTGGAGGATGTTGAGCTTCGATGAGCAGCGCTCGAGGTGTTCGGCCGACGCGTCGGTACGTTTCACTTCCTGAAGCATGTGGAATATCTTGAGTGCCAGGATTGAAAGGCGGTCAAGCGCCCAGGCAGGACTTTCGGTATTGATGGTGGCGTCAGCCAGCGGTGTGACCGACGAGTTGGTTTCGAGGAAATATGTGTCAAGCTGCTCCACCATATCCGTGCGGTCCTGATTTGACTTGTCGATGCGGCGTTTCAGGGCCAGTGCATCGACAGGATCAATGGCGGGGTCACGAATGATATCTTCAAGGTGCCACTGAACGGCGTCAATCCAGTTTTTTGCAAACAGAGTGTGTTCCACACTGCCCGGTTCGTACGGATTGGGCTGAGGGGCGTCAACGTGGTCAGTCACATGATAAGCCGCTGTGGCTTCATTGAATATACGGTCAGATAGTTCTGCGAATTTCATCATTTCTTTGTATTAGGTGCGTCAATAGGCATGTTTAGGCGGTTGAGATAATGACCGGCCACCTCTTTCCAGTTATAGTAAGGTCCGGTTACCGGAGTTCCCGGGAGTGACATTTCACGTTCGTTGAGCATAGCTTTCACAAGCACGTCCGAGGCATCCGTTGCTCCGGGACGGCGGTAAAATATGAGCTGTATGTTGGAACCCATGGGGAATATTTCATGGTTCTTCCATTTTTCTTCCACCTGGGTCATGTCGGTAATCTCTTCGCCGTAGTGTCCCAGTTCCATAAGCACGGCAAGCAGCATCAGTGCCACCTCATGGCCGAATCGCAGATTGGCGCTGCGGTTGGGCGATACAAGTGCGGAGTCGGCTCCCAATATGATATCCTCCAGCAGATAGCGCTGTATCATGGCACCGCGTCCTTTGGTATAGGGATTGTTGCCGTACTGCAGGAACCATTCCAGATTGTTCACTGCCCAGCAGTCGTTGAGCTCCTGTTCGGTGAATATATCGTAGAGCGAGGGCTGATCGTCGTGGCTCTGAGTGTTGGAAGCTATGCGGAACAGCGCGCTCAGCAGATTCTTGACATCCATACTGTCCATAGCCCATTTACGGTCAGTCACAATATGGTCAAGAAACTGATAGCTCGGTTTGTGAGCCTCTGCCACGGGGCGTATCAGCTCTTTTCTCTCCTTACCGGTGGAGGCATATATCTTATTGGCTGTGGTGTCGGTATAGTTGAGTATCGGCTGTGTGGCGTAGGATGCGTCGCAACGCACCTTTACCCCAGGTTTGAGCGATTCTATTTCCTGCAGTTCGTTGCTCATTGAGAGTATGCAGCGTACCACCGGTGTTGACTTGGCATCAATGAATGTGCCGGCGGTGAATATCTCGGGGAAGTTCTTCACCATGCGGCGTGCTATACCACGGTGCTGGCGTGCCCCGAGCGGAGTCAGCTCGCCATCGCGACCGTGCGATGCTTGCTCTATGGTGCGCAGCTGTGCCAGAATCTCTTTTCCGCGTGGAGTCAGCTTGCCGGCCCGTTCAGCCGGTTCAAGCAGCTTTATAGGCTGGGGATATACCCATGACCCTATGTGCCATCGGCTGCCGTGACGTCCGTAGTGCTCCATGTGGAACGGCACATATCCTTTCGGAGCAGGAGTCAGCGCCGGGGCTGGAGCATCAGTGTACGGATAGGCATAGTAGTTGCTGCCTGTGGCGCGCACTGTTTCCGTGGGCTCGGCGCCCATGGCTGTAAGAGTCGTAGCAATTGTTACGGCTGACAGCAGCGGGCGGAAAATCGATTTCAGTTTCATGATCAGCGTTTTGGACGAGGTTCGGAGTAGGGCGTCTTATCCTGACGGCGTGCAAGGTCATCAACTATCTTTGAAAGATCTATTGATTCATTGCCGCTTGTCGACTTGAGTACCTTACGGTTGTTGTTTTCCTGGAATGTACCCTTTGATTTCCATACAAAGTCAATTATCTGTATAGCTTTCTGGTTGGTAGCCATATCAGCCACAGCATAATAGTCGGAGTTGGCAAGTCCGTCGATATCGCCCTGCGCGAACAGCTCGAAGAAGCGGCGGAATTTGTCGGACTTCATGTCAGCCGGACGCCACACATTGTGTGAGTTCAGATATTCTATGTCAGCTTTCTCTTCGGGAGTGATGGGGGTGCTGGCAGCAGCGGGCTGCTGAGGCTCGGCACTCTTTTCCTTGTCCGATGCAGTGACGTCAGGCACATCGTCAATTACGCTTATGCGCTCCTGGTTGTCGTTGCTTTCGGTCATGGCTGTGTACTCATCGGTGTTATCGCCATTGTTGCTGTCGGAGGGTATCAGGTTGAAGAGATACCACACGATACCTGCGGTGATCAGTACCACTACTACTGCCGCTATTATCATGGGTGAAAGTGATTTGTGCTTTGTTTCCTCGTCATCGTCAGGATCATCCTTGAGTATGTCGACTTTTTCGGGACGGTCATTGAGATAGGCGAATTTCTTGGCGCGCTCCTTGCGCTTTGCTTCTTCTTCAGCCTTGCGGTCATCGTCAGTCGCCTTCTGCGGAATGTCGGCGCGTAGTTTTTCGGCACGCAGTTCGGCAGCACTCTTCGGGCGGTCAAGTTTTGTAGGACGTTCGTTCACCACAGGCTGCTGCGGCTCTTCGGCAGGCTGCTGCACGGGTTGCTGTACCGGTTCGGCAGGCTTCACTTCCGGTTCGGCAACCGGTTTGACAGGCTGCTGGCGGGTAACGACGGGTTCGGCTGTGCGGCGCGGTTCAGCTACTACATTTGCAGCTGCAGTGGTAAGGTCCACATTGTATATTTCCGGTTCGTGACCCATCAGACGGTGGGCACGGAATCCATGGAAACTGCCGGCACGCAGGCGGCAATATTCAGGCGAGCTCTTCTCAAGCATGATCTCCTGCTCCATGGTGCGTCCGTCGCCGAAGTCCATGCGCAGTGTCACAGGCATCTCCTCCGGTACGAGCACCAGTTCAAGCGGCTGTTTGGCGAGGAGTTCCTCGCAGGTGAGGTCAATGGTGGTGGTGAAATAGTTGGTAGATGACACCGTGATGTTCACCTTACCCTCCGAGTTGAAGTCGGTGCTGTTTACCTCAAAGGTGTCATCAGCCCGGTTGGCCGTACGTCCGTTGATAAGGATGGTGTAGGCCTTTACAGCTGTACCTTTGGATGAGATAATATTGTAAGGGATACGCTGTGTGAACACTATTCCGGCCTTGTCAGCGTCATTCACTATCAGGGCGGGGCCTGTGATTCGTACATAGCGGTTGGTGGTTCCTACCTCGAAGCTTACAGTGGTAGGCTCGAATCCGGCGCGTGTATATGTAAGCGCCAGATGGTCGGTCAGCTCCACGCTTTCAGCCGAGGGGGTAACTCCTGAGGGGCTCACTACGGTGAAGGCCTGAATCAGAGGTTCGCTGATCTGAGGCAGAGGCTGGTCCGATACGGGTGCCGATGTGACATGTACAAGCGCTATCTCGCTGAACGGTGCATAGGCGCTCTGACGCGGGAACGACATGATGTTGGTAAGCTCCGTAGCTGACACATAAGTGCGGTAGCACGGCTTGTCGGCAATATCGTTGCCCTGATGGCGGGCGGCGGAGCGGAGCGGTTCCTGCGGGAAGCCTGACGAGGTCAGCGCTGCAGCGAGAGTATCGTCGTTGAACGGCTCGTCATGTTCAAGCATATCCTTTACGGAGTTGATAAGGTTGAGCACCGTGCGTCCGGGCAGGAGTACATCGCTGTCAAGTGTAATGGTCAGTTCGAGGCGGGCGCCTGTATGGTCGGCATCGTCCACGCTTATGAATGAATAAAAACGGCGTCCGTCATGGCATCCAATGACGTAAAATTCGCTCAAGTTGAGGAATTTTGATATGATTCGGGCCGCATCAAAGGGGGCTTTGGGAGCCTTTGTCTTTGACGGGTAGGAGAATACGGTAGTTGACTTTGTGCCGTGCACATAACGCAACGACAGGTTTAGGTACGGGTATTCGGCAGTCATGAGTATATAATATTGCTGCCCCCGGCTGTAGGGTCAGGGGACTATTCGGCACAAATTTACATAAAAAAGGAGAGTGAACAAAAGAGTAGCCCCGGTGTTAGCATATTTTTACACATAAAAAAACACTCCCGCATGATTTACGCGGGAGTGTCGTGAATATGGGTTGGCCGAAGCCGTGCGTTATCAATTTGTCCAGCTTATGTTCCAGATTGATACACGGTCGGTATTCTTGGAAGCTGTAGCTGAAAGAGCATCGTTTACAATCTCTATGGAGAAGTCGCCGCTTACATTTACATCCATGCTGTAGCTGAATGCCTTGAGCTTCTCAACAGGATCAACTTTCACGGTCTCGGTCTTTACTACAGAGCCGTTCTGCTTGATGTTGATGGTAAACTGGCATTTTTTGTCGCCGAAAGCAAATCCGTAGTTGAGTGAGAGCTTCTTGCATCCGCCGCTTATCACGGGCGATACAATAGAGCCGGTTGCGCCCTGCTTGCCGTTGAGACATGCCGCGCGTACGGTAGGAGCGCCTATGAAGGTGAAGGCGGGATTTGAATCGCCGTCAGCTGATCCGCTCTGCACAGCGCAGTTGGTGAGTACCCATCCGGCGGGTGTTGTCACGGAGCCTGAGTAGGAGGTGCGTGTTTCGAGTTCGTTGAGGTCAGCTGAATTGCCGGTCACGGGGGTGTCAGGATTATCAGGAGTATTGCCGCCGCCGCTCTGTCCGAGTTTTACTTCGGTCACGCGGTAGGTGGTGTAGCCCGAAGTCTGTGCGCCTTTGTAGCGGAATCCGATATATACGGTGCCTGAGAGCGATGCCAGTGAAAGGTCGCCCGATTCTGTCCAGTCGCCCCACGAGCCTGTGGGCTGAGGTATATTGGCGTTGAGCTTCGTAAGGGTGGCTGTAGCGGGATCGGCTGAGTTCATGGCGAATACTTCGAGTGTGCCGTTGCCGGTATAGCCTACCATTGACTTGAAGCTGAACACCTTGTTGGTCACGTTGTTGATGTCAATGGCCGGAGTGATGAGCCATGATTCGAACTGACCGTCGGAGGTGGTGCCGTTGTAGGCCGAGCATGCTGCGAATGTCACTCCGCTGAATGAACTGAAGAACCAGTCCTTATTGCCTGATACATTCTTTACTGTCCAGCCTGAAGGACATGATCCGGCAGCGAAGCTTTCGTCAAGTGAGGTTACGGGATTGCCGGGGGTAGGTGTGTCGCCTGAGCCTGATCCGTCAAGGATATATTTGGTGAGGTCACGTACACCGGGCATAGCGAAGTACTTGCGTATAGTGCCGTAGACGCTTACTACCTTACCTAAGTTGGAAGGATTGTCAAGCAGATTGATAGCTTTGCGGATTTCACCGGTGGGCAGATTGACCACGCAGCAGTTTTTCCAGTTCTTTTCGTCGGGGGTTGTGGCGATAAGCACGTTGGTGGCCACAGTAGCGGGAGCGGTGAAGTGGGAGTTGTTCTCATCGGCATAGTTCTGTGATGTGCCGTCGACCCATCCTACTATGTAGCCTTTCACCCATTTGTTAGCTTCATTGGCCGAGGTTCCGAATCCTACTACCTGAGTCGGATTGTAGGGTGAGGTTTCCGAGCCGTCGCCTGTAGGTATTGAGCCTGCGGTGTCGCCATCGTCGGGTATGGTTACGCCGAGTATGCGGAATGCATCGGAGCGTCCTGTGGTTTCGAGTCCTGACATAGCGCGGACCTTGCCTGTGGTACCGTTAATCCAGATCTGCACACCCTTGAGCTCGGGATGGTCAGTGAGGTTGCCGTATTTCTGCAGGGCAGAACCGTCAGGCAGTGTCACGATAATGCAGTCGTCGAGTGTTTTGGAATCAGCGGTCTGACCTATCACAAGAGTGTTGTCTGACAGGAAGAATCCACCCTCTTCCTCAGCTGTCCACTGGATGTCGGAAGCTGAGGTGATATCTGTCACGCCTACCTTGGCTGCGCCTACTATGTAGCCTGTATACCAGCCTGATACGGCACGGTCAGCAGCGTTGAACGAAGCAGCGTCAAGAATATCGTAGGGATTGGTCTCGGTACCCTTGGGAAGAGTGGGATCTCCGAAGTTGAGCAGGTCGTCAGGTGAGCGGAGCACCAGCTGCCATTTGAGCTGACCGCTTGACAGGTATGAAGAGAGTATACCTACCACGTCGCCGCTTTCAGCCGGAAGCTTGAGGCTCCAGAAGTTGGCGTAGCCGCTTGTACGTACCACAATCTCATTGTTGTTGGCGTCAAGCAGTGTGCGGTTGGTGTTCTCCTTGTGTGCGGTACAGAAGCTTGCCTCGCCGCCCTCCTTGAAGTGCACGTTGTTGAAGCGCACGAGCTGGCTCTGGAAGCGCATCTGCGAAGCTGCATCGTTTGACAGCTCGGCCATGGTGATGGTCAGGGTGTCAACCTTTGAGGGCTGGGGAAGCTCGTTGAGCTGTACATGCTTTTTGAAGAACTCGAAGGGCATGAATGTGGCCTGCCATCCGTAGCCGGCAGAATAGTCGGGAAATCCGAGCTGCTGCAGAGTGCTGTACTTGCCTATATACATGTCAGTGACGTCAACCACCACTTCCTGTCCCACACGGTAGGAGGTGTAAAGTGAGTTGGCGTTGATGCTCATGGCCAGCGCGCCTGTTTCGTCCTGGATTACGAGGCTCTTGTAGATATTGCCGCTGGCGTCGGAGCTTATCACGCGTCCTGACACGATGATGTGCTCGCCCGATGATGCGAGGCCCACGGTGTCAATGTAATTTGAAGCATCGTCCCAGTACTGGGCTTTCAGCTGGGCGATGGTGGTGTTGGGTTGCAGGGTGGCATGCGGCACGTCGATGCCGGGTGCGTTTACATCATCCTGACATGCTGTCAGTGATGCGCAAGCCGCAATAGCTGCCATGAGCATGCCTGCATATTTGGTAAGTTTTCTCATTGTTCTAATTTTTGATGAAATCAGTTAGCTTTCTCATAGAATAAGGGCATGTCATATGTGGGGTATTTCACCACATCGTTAGGCGCTATGTTGGTATATGTGCCTGAACGTACCACCCAGCAGTTAGTGTTCAGATTGTTCACTATCTTCATGTGTCCGTCAGATTCGGCGGTTATGCTCCATACGCTTCCGGCCTCCTGTGTGGTATAGAGCTGGAAGGTTGAAAGGTGGGAGTCGTCCATTGACAGGTAGCGACCGTAGGCATCCTTCATAGTGTAGCCACCTTCAACGGCAGTGATGGTTATGGCATTTGCCACATCTGTGGTAAGGGTGTTGTCAGTGATTGTGACAGCTTCCATTGTGAAGCGGCCGAAAGTGACTGACGAGTCAATGGCCTTGCCTATCTTGCCGTCAACCACCATTACATACTGATGTCCGGAGGTGATTGCTGACACAAGCTTGAATGTAGCTGTTCCTGTAGGAGTTTCCGGAGTTTCAGGTTCCTGGTTGTCATTACCTTTGTCGCCCCATACGTAGGCTGTGACGCTCTTGATGCCTGATGCTCCGAAATATGCTTCCAGCGAGCCTTTGAGGGTCACCTGCTTGCCGAGGTTAGAAGGATTGTTCTGAAGGTTGAGGGCATTGCGCACGGCTCCGGTGGGAAGCTGTACGGGAACACAGTTGGCCACATTGGTCTCAGTGGGTGAGGCTGCCAGAAGTAGGTTGGATGATGCAGAGGCCGGTACGGTGAAGTGGGCGCCGCTGCTGAGCACCTGTCCTTCAACCCATCCTACGATATAGCCGGTAACCCATACGCCTGAGCCGCTTACGCCTGCCAGCACAGAGCCTGAGGTGTAAGGTTCGTCAGCTGTGCCTTTGCCTTCCACTACGGGAGCATAGCTTTCGCCGCCGAAGCCAACGCAGTCAGTCGAGGTGCGGAACAGGAACTGCCATACGCCGTTGAAGTAGCTCAGGATACCTGTCACGGCTCCATGTCCGGCAGGAAGAATCTCCTGATTGAATGAACTCATGCCTGAGTTGCGTACAAGCAGGCGGTTGCCTTTCGAGTCAATCAGATAACGGTTTACGCCGCTTGAGCCCTGTACGGCCCATGTTTCGGTGCCTCCGCCAATGAATGATACGTCATTGATGCGCACGAGCTGGCTCTGATATTTCTGAAGGTCGGCAACTGATTTGGCTGCGTTGATTTCCTCGATGGTCATATCGAGGATGTTGACGTCGGCAGGAACTGGCAGTCCGTTGAGCTCCACATGAGCTTTCAGAACATCTTCCTCAAGGCGTCCTGTCTGCGGAGTGCCGTTGTAGGAATCCTCCTTGCCTATCTGGAACAGTCCGGCGTACTTACCGGCGTAAAGTCCGGTGACATCAATGAACATCTCTTCGCCGATCTTGAATTTCTTGTAGGAATCCTTCAGGGCTACAGATATTGAAATAGCTCCGGTGGCGTCCTGAAGCACGATGTTCTGGTAGATATTGCCGGTTGAGTCATTGGCTATCACACGACCGCCAAGAATCACATGTTCGCCATCGGTGTTGGCGGTTACCTGAGTGCAGTAGTTATTCTCATCCTGCCAGTACTGGCCTTTGAGTTCAGCTATGGTGGTGTTGGCTTTCCAGTCCGACGAGGGGATGGTCATCGGCGGCTGTGCAAGCTCCTCGTTGCAGCCGGTCAGGGCTGCAGAGCTTACAGCGAGCAGAGCGGCAGCCAGCAGTGATTTCATAAATTTCATATTCATCAATTTATTAAAGCGTTACGAATATTGACTTAGAAACGGAGGCCTACGTTGACAAATACCTTGATACCCTGGGCAAAGAAGTAGCGGTTGGGGTATTTGAGGCGATTGAAGTCAGTGTAGTCAAATCGTCCCTGCTGGTAGCCGTAAGTCATTATGTTCTTTTTGTTAAGGATATTGTCGACGTTGAGGTTGAGGTTGAGCGACATCGAGCGGTTGATGTAGATGAGCTTGCCTATCGATGCGTTCAGGACAAAAGCGTTGTTGAGGCGCTCTTCGCCGGTGATGGCTTCCACAGCCTGAGCCAGCTGGTCAGGGTCGGGATAGCTTGTCCAGAGGTCGCCGAGGGCTTCGTGGCGTATGGGTGAGAGGTTGACGTAGCTGTTGCCCATCCATGAAGCGTTGACGTTGAAGAACCACATGCCGGGTGCTGCCCAGTCAAGACCGATGTTAACAGCTGTCTGGGGAGTGCCACCGATATGGTAGTTCTTGATGTAGACTGTTGTGGCGGTATCGGGCATCATGCCGTTTTCGTAGCTGCGCACTCCGGTAGGATTGTTCTTGTAGCGGTAGCTTGCAATGGTTCCGGCGGCTGTAGCTGTGAGGCTCGGGGTGATTTTGAATGCCATGCCGAGTTCAATACCCTTGTACACCTGACGTACGCCTTTCATCACGTAGTTCATGAATGTGGAGTACTGGTCATCGTAGTAAGATGTGCGTTCGGTCATATCCGACATCTGTGTGTAGAATCCGGTGATTGATCCGCGGAAGCGGCGGTAGTTCCAGTTGTAGCCGAGGTCGGCCGAGAGGATGCGTGTGTTGGCGAGTCCGTCGATAGCGGTGTCCTTGATACGGGGTGAAATGTAGGCGTATTCAAAGAGAGGAGCCTTTGTGGCGTATTCGGCGTGGCCTGTAATGGCGTTGCGGCCGTTGAACTTGTATGTGGCGCCTACTTTTATAGCACCATTGTCGAAGCGGTGGTTTTCACCTTTGCCGTACGAATTGTTGGGAGCGCGTCCGTTGCGCATCTTACCGTCGCGGAAGAACTGTGTGTAGCTCAGTTCAAGGCCGTAGTTGATGTCCCAGTGGGGGAGCGCTATGGTGTTCTGTAGCCAAGCGGTGGCCTGAACGGCATGGATGAAGTAGTTGTAGCCGAATATATCGCCGTCCTTTACCTTGCGGTTGGGGTCGTTGAGGTTGTTCTGCAGAATGTTGGGATTGTCAGGATAGTCACGTTCGCTGAACTGGTCGATGTCGAGCCAGAATTCTCCGCCGAGCAGGTCGCGTATTGTCTTGTAGTAATGTGCGCGTGTCACATTGGCGGTGATACCTGCCTGGAGGTTCATGTAGCGGTTCAGACGGTGGTTGAGCACTGAGCTGAATATGAAGTTGAACTGGTCGGAATGACGGTTCTCCAGGATGTAGGTCGAGCCCTTCTGTGTAGCGTTGGGGTTCTCGCTGTTGTACATATTGTTGAGGTAGTTGGCCTGATACAGGTTGTTCCAGTCGAGCTGGCGGAACGATTCTGTGTGCCAGAGGTCGGTGTACAGGTCATAGGCCTCTTTGTTGTCGGCAAAGTAGGAGGGGAGATAGCGGTAGTAGTCAGGACGCGGATCACGTGCGTTGTACCAGTTCAGGGCCGATGTGCTGTAGTTGACCCAGCGTGCTGCGGCACCGGTATTGAGCTGAGTGCCGTTGCGGGGCTTCCATATCCAGTTGACAATGAATGTGGGGTCAAAAGTCTCAACTATCTTTGAACTGCGCTTCTTGCCGTCCTGATAGCCCCAGTTGGGGTTGTAGAGGTTTGTGCCGGCGAGCTGGTAAGCTTCGAGATATGTGGCTGAGTTTGTGGCGCGCTGTGTGGGCGCTCCGAAGGCTGTGAATGTCAGAGAGTGCTGACGGTTGAATTCCTTTTCGAGCGAGAGGAAGTAGCCTCCTGAATTGTAGAATGTGCCTGGGATGATACCCTCGTTGGCGTAACGTCCTATGGCACCTACTGTCAGACCCCATCCGCGGTCATTGATGCCGGTCGAGTACATGGCCATGGCACGCAGCTGATAGTTGGAATTGGTGTAGGCTATGCTTCCGTTGAATCCGGGAGCGTAGCTCGATGTGATGGTGTTGATATTGGCACTTCCGCCTATGCCGCCGAAGCCGTAGGTGGCCGCACCCAGACCGATGGTGTTGGTGCGGTTGCGGAACGCGCGGTTCATACCTCCGAGGGTGGAGTAGTTGAAGCGTCCGCGGGCAAGGTCGTTGAAGGGGATACCGTTGATGTAGGTGGTGTTGAAGTACGAGTCATAGCCGCGTGTACGGAAGCGCATCAGGCTGAAGTTGTAGCTGGCGGCGTTGTAATACACGTTGTCGCCGGCTCCGGTGAGCACGCCTACTGACTGGGCGTTGCCCTCTTCATCCTCAAGGGCGGCCTGGTCGAAGATAGCTTCCTGCTGGCTTTCGTAGAATATATTGCCTGCGCCGGTGGTATTCTCAGCCTCAAGGCGCAGCACTCCGAGAGCAACGATAGTGGCAGGGGTGATTTTGACGGGTGAAGAAAGATCTTCATAGCCGTAGGCCATGACTACTATATCGTCGGTACCGGGAGTGGCACCTTCGATAATGAATTCACCTGTGGGGCCTGTTGTCACAGACAACCCCTGTTGATTGAGCATGACAATGGCGCCTGACACCGGATTGCCGGTGGTAGCGTCAATGATCTTACCCGACACGCCGGTTTTCTGGGCCAGGGCGGGCAGACATACTGTCAGCATCAATAGCAAAAACAGTTTTAGTCGCATAAATCGATTGGTTTTGGTTATTTTAAGTATGAATATTGTCGGTTATCTATCATAAATCAGGAATATTGTGCTGATTGCTTTCATTCTGTCAGAATAGGCTTGGCAGCAATCAGGGCATAAACCCGGATGTTAATCATTTTAACTTTCAAAAGTACAAATAATTTTGGATAGACGGTGCGTAAATCCGGAAAAAACACATCATAATATAACTGCTGCAAAAGCGCTTGAAAAGCCATGAAATATTTGTATATTTGCATCAATGAACATGACTGGCACCTGTGAATAGGCCGTTGGTAGTCTATGTGGCGGGATTCATAGTTGTAATTCATGATATCAGCTGAAATAACCAATATTATCATTCTATATCTTCATTGACAATGAAACGTATTCTGCTCGTAGCTGCCTTGATGGTATGCCTAAGCGCAAGCGCATTCAGCCAGTCGCGCGGACGGCTGGGCGTAGCTTTCTATAACCTTGAGAACCTGTTTGACACTATCAACAACAATGGGAAGTATGACCTTGAGTTCTCACCCCAGGGCTCGCGTCAGTGGACCGGCAAGCGCTATTGGTCGAAAATCAACAATCTGGCCCGTTGCATAGCTGAGATGAAGGCTGCCAACAACAATGTGGTGCCGGCCATAATAGGCGTGAGCGAAATTGAGAACAAGGGTGTGCTTGACGATTTGGTAAAGGCTGCTCCGATTGCCGAATGGAATCTTCAGGTAGTGCACCATGACTCCCCCGACCGCCGCGGTGTGGATGTGGGGCTGCTCTACAATCCGGCGTACTTCCGTGTGCTCAATGTGACAAACCATCGCCTGGTGATACCGGGATATGAATCATTCCGCACCCGCGACCAGATGTGCGTCACCGGACTGCTCGGCAAGACCAAGATAAGTGTCATAGTCAATCACTGGCCCTCACGTCTGGGCGGTCAGGAACAGTCGAGCTATCTGCGTGAGGCTGCCGCCGAACTCAGCAAGCATATAGCCGATTCGCTTTGGGCCATCGACCCGTATCAGGGTGTGATCATTATGGGCGACCTCAATGATGATCCCCACGACAAGTCATGTGCCAAATCGCTCGGTGCGCTCAAGGATATGAAGAAGGTGCAGGAGCATGGATTCTACAACCCCTGGTGGTCGCTGCTTGACAACGGTATCGGTACCCTGGCCTATAAAGGTTCATGGAATCTGTTTGACCAGATCATAGTCAGCGGCACTCTGCTCAAGGAGCATGCCAAGGGACGCATGCACTATGTAGGCTGCAAGGTGAATAACTTCGATTTCCTCTATGATACCGAAGGTTCACGTCAGGGCTACCCTCTGCGCACATATTCCGGAGGCGTATGGCTTGACGGATATTCCGATCACTTCCCCACGGAGATATTCCTCGGAATCTAAGAATATTTCGTTTTTATACATAAATTTTAACCGAATTATATTATATTTGCGTCATGGCTTTTCCGTAAGGAATGCCATGGCGCAATTTTGGTTTTTTGTAATCGAATTTTATTGATACTAAAATAATAAGTGAGAATCCTATACCATGTTATGGTATGGTCCATTTTTTAACCTATATTAATTTTAATACCAGTATTAATTCATGAAAAGAAAGTACATTTCTGTTCTGGCTGCTGTGAGTATGTTGGCTCCGGCTGGCGCTATCCATGCGCAACCTGCTGAGGGGGGGGTAGTTACGCATCTACCGCTCCTGTAGTTCAATCGTCCGACAAGTGTACAGGGACGGCAGTGGATGAAAATGGCGATCCATTGGTCGGCGCCACAGTAAGTGTGGTGGGGACTAAAATCATGGGGGCCACAGACCTTGACGGACGTTTTAGTTTCAGTGGGGTTTCCAAAGGTGCAAAAGTGACAGTGAGTTTCATCGGGTATAATCCGGTGACGGTCACATGGGATGGAAGTCCACTTACAGTTAAGATGACCCCTGCGGCCAGCACCCTTGATGAGGTGGTGGTAGTGGGATTCGGCACACAGCGCAGGGCCAATATCACTGATGCTGTGACCACGGTGGACACCAAACGCCTTGAATCACGCCCGGTAACTAATCTGTCGCAGGCTCTGCAGGGAACTGTGCCAGGCCTTAACCTGAGCGCAAGTGCCTCTGGAGGTGAGCTCGGCAAGGCAATGGATGTCAATATCCGTGGAACAGGTACAATATCAACAGGATCAACCGCACAGACTCTTGTTCTTATTGACGGTATCGAGGGCAATATGAATGACCTCAATCCTGACGATGTGAAGTCAATCTCAGTGCTCAAGGATGCTGCCGCAAGCTCCATCTACGGTTCACGAGCTGCATTCGGTGTGATTCTTATCACCACAAAGAGAGGCGATGTAGGGCGTGCGCGTGTAAGTTATGCCGGCAATGCGCGTTACTACGGTCCCGGTTCGCTGCCCGATCTTATGAATTCATGGGATTTTGCCAATTATTTCAACGATGCATCCCGCAATGGCGGATCGAATCCTATTTTCAATGATAATACTCTTGACCGTATCAAGAAATACCGTGCAGGAGAAATCACAACATCCACCATTGCCAATCCCGGCAATGGTAACTGGCAGTTCCATGAACAGGCCAATGATGATGTTGACTGGTATGATGTGCACTACAAGTGGTCATGGGCTCAGGAGCATAATCTGAACATAACCGGCGGTACAGAGAAGGCTCAGTACTATATATCAGCCAATTATCTGGGTCAGGATGGTAACCTGAGTTATGGCGATGACCGTTTTGACCGCCTTTCGGTGAATGCACGTATCAATGCCCAGCCCTACAAATGGCTTGAAGTGGAAGCTATTACAAAATATGTATATAAGAAGCTTGACAATCCGCTTTATACTGATCTGGGAGGCCTGCTGTACCATGATATAGTGCGTATGTGGCCCATGATGCCATTTATGGACCCCAACGGACATTATATGCGAAACGGTAAGATCGCGCAGCTCACCAGCGGCAGCCGCTCCAAGACATCGACCAACAATACATACCTTCAAGGGCAGCTGATATTCCATCCGTTGAAGAACTGGAACATATATGCCAATGTGGGTTACCGCATGATTAACCAGACTGTCATGCAGAACCTCAACCAGGTATATGAATACAATCAGGACAATAAGCCACTCACGCTTGCCTATGGCGGCAGTTATGGTGCCGGTCAGACAGGTGCCATGCAGACGTGGCTGAAGGATACTCACCTGACAACAAGTATACATACCGATTACTCTTTCGGATTTGATGACCACAAATTCAAGGTGATGGTGGGTATGAACACAGAGAAGTATAACGGACGTTGGCTTGGTGTGAGCCGTATGGACCTTATATCGGAGAAAGTGCCGGAAATAGGCGCCGCTACAGGTGACGACAAGATTACCGGTGCTCCGGCTTATTCATGGTCGACAGCCGGTTTCTTCGGACGTATCAACTATGACTACGGCAATAAATACTTCTTCACCGGAAATCTGCGTTATGACGGATCGTCGCGATTCCTCCGCAAGGACCGCTGGGGCACATTCGGGTCGGTTTCAGCCGGTTGGAATATCGCGGCCGAAGAATTCCTGGCCAAGGAGCAGACATTCATCAACCAGTTGAAGCCACGTATCTCATGGGGTACGCTCGGAAACCAGAACACCACATCGTATTATCCGATGTATCTCAATCAGTCAGTGACCGTCAACGGCGGCAGCTGGCTTATGGACGGAAGCAACCCCACAGTGGCCGGTAGCCCCGGTGTGATCAGCAACTCTCTTACATGGGAAACCATTGAGTCGCTCAATGTAGGTGTTGACCTCGCTCTGCTTAACAATCGGTTTACTTTGAATTTTGACTGGTATAACCGCAAGACAAAGAATATGGTGGGTCCCGCTTCTGAAATAGCCGGTATATTCGGTATCGGAATGCCCTCGTCGAACAACACTGACCTATCTACCAAAGGTTGGGAGCTTGCATTGCAGTGGCAGGATGTGATAGGAAGCGTAAACTACAATGTAGGCTTCAACGTAAGTGACTCACGTACTTATGTTGACAAATATCCTAATGCCGACAAGTCGCTCAGCACCTATTATGAAGGACAGGAATTAGGGCAGATATGGGGATACGTGACACACGGTATCGCCAAGAGTAAGGCAGAAATGGACGAATGGCTGGTGAACAACAAGCCCTCCTGGGGCTCAGGCTGGGGCGAAGGTGACATCATGTACACTGACCTCAACAATGACGGTATAATCAATACCGGAGCCAACACGCTGAGCGATCCGGGCGATATGAAGATTCTGGGCAACAGCACACCCCGCTATCGCTTCGGTGTTACCGCAGGCTTGGGATGGAACGGTATTGACTTCAGCATGTTCTGGCAGGGTGTTGGCAAGCGCGACCTTGCACTCGGCGGAGCCATGTTCTGGGGTGTGGTAGGTGATGAATGGCAGTCAACCGGCCTTAACGAGCATCTTGACTACTACCGCCCGGCTGATACCGAGTCAAATCTTGGCCCCAATACAGAGGCATATTTCCCAAAACCGTATATGAACAATACCAAGAACCAGCGTACTCAGAGCAAGTATATCCAGAATGGAGCATACATACGTCTGAAGAATATCCAGCTTGGCTACACATTCAAGAGATCGCTTCTTGACAAGATTGGAATCGAGCATCTGCGTGTATATTTCAGCGGTGAGAATATCCTTACTTTCGATCACCTTCCCTCGGCCTTTGATCCTGAGACAGTCAGCGGCGCCGGTTGGGGTAACGGTAAGACATATCCTCTTCAGAAGACATATTCCTTTGGACTTAATGTGACATTTTAAACGCATATCTGAAAAATGAAAAATATATTCAAATACTCTCTGCTCGGACTGGCTGCTGTGACACTTGCAGGCTGTGATGACTATCTTGACTCCGAGCCCATAACAAATGTGAGCACTGAAACATTCCTCTATTCTGAGAATGACCTCGGTGCCTATGCGGCAAATATGTATGGCCTTCTACCCTCACATGGGTCGGGCTATAATGTAGGCCTCTTCGCCAACGATAACGGTACTGATAATCAGACCGGAGCACAGCCGTCGACATACTTCGTAACCGGACAGATCCATGTAGGCGATGCCGGAAATATATGGTATACATGTTCGCAGAACATACGTACATGCAATCATTTCCTCGACAAGGTGATTCCTCGTTATGAAGCCGGTCAGCTCTCAGGCTCAAGTGCCAATATCCGTCATTATATAGGTGAGATGTATTTTATGCGTGCTCTGGTTTACTACAGCGCTCTTCTGAATTACGGCGACTTCCCAATCAACCGTACCGGCATAAGCGATGATTATGAAGCGGTACGTGAAGCGTCGAAAAGACGTCCGCGTAATGAAGTGGCCCGTTTTATAATAGAGGATCTTGACAAGGCGTATGAAATGATGCTGTCCACCCCGCCGATGACTAACCGTCTGACACGTGAATGTGCGGCTCTTCTGAAAAGCCGTGTGGCGCTCTATGAAGGTACATGGGAGAAGTACCATGCCGGTACAGCTTTTGTTCCTAAAGGTCCCGGATGGCCCGGAGCTTCAGCCGACTATCTGGCTGACTATACTTACGACGGCGATTCCGAAGTGCGCTATTTCCTTCAGCAGGCCATTGACGCCGCTGAGAAAGTGGTGTCGGCAAGCCCGAACCTTTACAGCGATTATGCAGCCATATTTAATTCAGTTAACCTCTCTCCGATGAAAGAGGTGCTTCTGTGGCGTCAGTACAGCACTGAGTCCAACAATAATGTCACTCACAATGTGGTCAACTATCTGCAGCGTGACGGTGCCGGAAATGTTGGCTTCACACGCTCTATGGTTGATAGTTACCTGATGGCTGACGGCAAGCCCATATATGCTTCCGCTGACTACAAGGGTGATGACAGCTACGAGCATATTTTTGCCGGACGTGACCCGCGTATGGACATGACCATCCTCAAGACCGGCGACCTTCTTTCCGAATCGCCCAACCTGGTGTCATATATCAAGACTGACGGAAGAGGATATTTCTATCGTCCTCCGCTGTTCGAGGGACAGACAGAAAATGCCAATCCTACCGGCTACAGCCTGCGCAAGGGTCTCAATACATCAGGTGACATGCAGTGTACCAAGCCGTCCTATACCGGTTGCCCTGTCTACCGTGTGGCCGAGGCTATGCTCAATTATATCGAGGCTTACTATGAACTGAATCATAATCTGCAGGGCAATTGCGGTACCTACTGGGCGGCTCTCCGCAGCAGAGCCGGGGTGTCAACTGACTATGCAGCCACGATTGCAGCTACCGACATGTCGCGCGAAAAAGCTGACTGGGGCAGTTACTCAGCCGGGTCGCAGGTTGATGCCACTCTGTACAACATACGCCGTGAGCGACGTGTTGAGCTCGCTGCCGAAGGATTCCGCTTCAATGACCTGAAGCGCTGGCGTTCGCTGGATCAGGTCAAGGATGTGCATGTGCAGGGCATCAACTTCTGGGATGGTTTCTACAAACTTTATACCGAACCCACTCCCGAGGATGCCGCTTCGCCCCTTTCGGTGATAACTCTCAAGCCTTATGACGGAGGCTCTTCGGCCAACGTATCATCAAAGGATGATATCCACGCCGAGGGTAAGTATCTGTTGCCGTATCGTAAGAGTACAGCCAATATCGGTTTCAACGGATTGAACTGGAACAAGGCTAATTATCTTGTGCCTATCGTTAACCGTGAATTCCGTCTGACAACGGCTGTGCCCGGGTCTGGTGAGGTTGAGACATCCACCATATATCAGAATCCCGGATGGTCAATGAACGACGGTACTCTTCCTTCGGATTTATAATGATGTCAATACTTGCCTGATACGCAAATATTGTATAATTTAGCTTGCGGCGCCCGGTATGAAGCTGTAGCGGGCGCCGCATTATAATAATTACGTCATGAGAATACTATATTTTATAATAGCGTTGCTGACATCAACCGCTGTCATGGCCGTGGAGCGGACGGTAGTACCGGCTCCGCATCAGGTGAAATGGCATGAAGCGGAGTTGGGCGCAGTGTTTCATTACGACCTGCATGTGTTCGACGGCATCCGCTACGGACAGGGTAACAACCGCATAAATCCTATAGAGGATTACAACATATTCAATCCGCGGAAACTCGATACCGACCAATGGGTGAAAGCGGCTAAAGATGCGGGATGCCGGTTTGCTATCCTGACCGCTACCCACGAGACGGGATTCGGATTGTGGCAGAGCGATGTAAATCCTTATTGTCTCAAGGCTGTCAAATGGCGCGACGGAAAGGGCGACGTGATTGCCGATTTTGTAGCATCATGCCGCAAATATGGCATTGAGCCCGGTATATATGTGGGTATTCGATGGAACTCGCTGCTGGGAATACATAATTTCCGTTCGGAAGGCTCCGGAGAGTTTGCCGCAAACCGTCAGAAGTGGTACAAGGGGCTATGTGAGAAGATGGTTGAGGAGCTTTGCTCCCGCTACGGGAAGCTATTTATGATATGGTTTGACGGCGGGGCCGACGATCCGCGTGGTCTTGGCCCCGATGTGGAGCCTATTGTTAGCCGGCTGCAGCCTGAATGCCTGTTCTATCATAATGTGGACCGTGCGGATGTGCGTTGGGGCGGTTCTGAATCGGGTACGGTGGAGTATCCCTGCTGGTCGACATTTCCTACTCCGTTCTCCCATAACAATAAGATAGAAAGCCAGGAAGCGCATCTTCAGCTGCAGAAGCACGGTGATAAGGATGGCAGATACTGGGTGCCGGCAATGGCCGATACTCCTTTGCGCGGAGCCAATGGACGTCATGAATGGTTCTGGGAGCCTGATGATGAAGAGAATCTGCTTCCGCTTGATGTCCTGGTTGACAAGTATGAAAAGTCAGTAGGACGGAATGCCACCCTGATATTGGGGCTGACGCCTGACCCTGACGGGCTTATTCCCGAAGGCGATGTGAAGCGTCTGCATGAATTCAGCGCGGCGGTGGAAAAGCGATTTTCGACACCATTGGCCAGGGCTTCAGGGAAGAGCCGAACGCTGACCATGAAGTTTAAGAAGCCGGAAGATGTAAACTATTTCATGATTCAGGAAAATATACGTGGAGGGGAGCGTATACTTCGCTACCGGGTGGAAGCCAAGGTCAACGGACGTTGGGTAAATGTCGGCGCCGGTGAGTCGGTAGGACATAAACGTATTCAGCCGTTTGAGCGGGTGAAGGCTTCGGCTCTCCGCCTTATAGTGGATGAGGCGCGTGACCTGCCTGACATAATAAATTTCAGCGCATTCAATGTTCTCTGAATAGAATAGAAAACGCCGAGAAAATATGACGAAAGCATATCTTCACGGCGTGATTCTTTTTTGTGCGCCCTCTATTATTCTGTGTCAATAGGGATATTGCGGTGTATGCTGTGGTCGAGTGAGATAAGGGTCTCTGTGCCGCTCACTCCAGGGATGTTCTGAATCTTGCCGTTGAGCAGCTCCATCAGGTGCTCGTTATCGCGGGCAAAGAGCTTGATCAACATTGTGTAGGGGCCTGTGGTATAGTGGCATTCCACAATTTCAGGGATTTTTTCCAGCTCAGGTACTACATTGCGGTACATAGCTCCGCGTTCAAGGTTTACGCCGATGAAGGTACATGTGCGGTAGCCGAGCAGTTTGGGATTCACATTGTAGCTCGAACCGGTAATGACGTTTAACTCCACCATACGCTGGAGGCGCTGGTGTATGGCGGCACGTGACACACCGCATTCGCCGGCAACATCTTTTGAGGGGATGCGGGCGTTATTCATCACGATGTTTAGAATTTTTCGGTCAAGATTATCTATTTTTCCCATTTGTTTTCTATATAATTTGCTTGCAAAAGTAGGAAATTTATATCAAAAGTAAAACAATATGCTATAAAAATAGGCCAACTCTATGGAGCTGGCCTACAAAATGTCATGTTTTGGCTACATCAGCGTGCTATAACTTTTACTGGATTTTTATGCGATTCAGTAGTTATGATATAGGCGCCGGCGGGGAGTGAGAACTCGTAACGGTCCGTCACCGCCTCGTCAATGCGGAGCACGAGGCGTCCGGTCATGTCATACGCGGTAAGTCCGTAATGTGAGCCTGAGCAGCGTATGCGGAGCTTTCCGGGGAATGATTCGACCACGAAGGGCACATCACCGTCCTCCGTCACAGAGCCTATGGAGGCCATTCGCACCAGTATCTCGTTTGACTCGGGCGAGTCGCATTCCAGGCGTACGCTGTGTACGCTGTATGATTCATAGGTCGATGCATCGAAGTCGCTTATAAGCAAGCTGTTGCTTTCGGCAAGTTCTGTGCGTGTCTCAACGGAGCCGTCGGTATGGAATATCTTGCGGGTCAGCACATAGTAATCTATTACCTCGCCGGCAGGAGCGGTCCAGTTGGCAACATAGCTATGATCGGTCACCTCAGTGGCTTCTGTAGCCTGGGGAGCTGTGAGCTCAGGCATAGGCATTCCTTCGCCGCGCATGGTGAAGCGCACGCCTTCTATACCTCCGCCGGTTATAGTGCCGGTGCATGTGCACTCACCTTCGGCTGTGGGGGTGAAGGATATTGTGATATATGTGCCTGCGGGTGAGTTGGCCACGGAAGAACTTACGTTGTATGTGGTAAGTCCGGAAGCGCTCTGAGTCACTCCGGGGATAGTGAATTCCTTGCCCATAAGGCGCAGGCGCAGGTCGGTGGAGGTAAGCTCCGATCCTTTGATAAACAGTTTGGAGGTAAGGCTCTTGCCTATGGCTACCTGGCCGAAGTCGAGTTCCATACCGTTGGCCGGAGCTATGAGAGTGGGGTCACCTTCCGGCAGTGTGGAGGTTTCGGGTTTGAATGATTCGCCCATGCGGTTGCCCCATATCAGTTCAGCCAGTTCTGGATAGTCGATATATGGGTTGCGGTTGTTCTGAATCTGATACACAGCCTCGTTGCGGAGCTGCTCTTTCTCGCTGACAGGGTCGCGGCGGTGCCAGTCGAGCAGCAGGTCGATGGACCATTGCTGCAGCGAGGGGTATGTGCCGTTGCGTACCTGCCATGTCGTTACCCAGTTCATTGTCTGGTAGCATGTCACCATATAGAAATAGGTGCGGGCAAAGTCGCCTTTGAATTCATCGGCCGGTTCAAACACGTAGGCCGCGCCGCCGTCGTTGACACCCTGACCCACTTTTGACACTCCGTTGTCAAACACCGGGGTGCCGGTCACCACTCCGAGCGGATAGTTGCTCTTGCGCTGGTTGGCGGCCGCTTCGCCGGGGTACAGATGGTTGAGGTCGGTATATGCGGGTGTCGATGTGGAGCCGCCCCACCAGCTTTTGGGGAGCGAGTGCTCGCGGTTGAGCTTCTGGCCGTTCCATGGCAGATAAAGCGGGATATTGGAGTACATGTCCCACCAGCGTGTTGACTGTGGATAGAGGTCGGTTTTCTCGAAGTAGGAGGGAAGTGCGCTGTATGACGACACCTGGGTGTGATTGCTGACTATCACATACAGGGCATTTTTAAGCTCTGTGGTTGATTTTCCTACGGCACCTGAATAGTAGCCCGAGGGGATAACTGCGGATGCAGCCGTGGCGATAAGCAGTCCGGAAATTACCAGCAGGCTCTTGAAGAGGATTATTGTACGTTTGGTTGGCATAAACGGATGTGTATATATAATAGCGTGCAAAACTACTAAAATTTTTTATTTCTAATATAAAATAATTAAATTTGCCTCAAATCATTTTTTTGACATTACATGAGCTATAGCTTTCTCGACTTTTTGGGGCTTTTAGGAGCCGTGGGATTATTCCTTTATGGAATGAAGGTGATGAGTGAAGGCCTACAGAAAGCCGCCGGTGACCGCCTGCGCAACATCTTGTCGGCCATGACCCGCAACCGTTTTACCGGGACCCTCACCGGATTTTTCATAACCGCACTGATTCAGAGTTCGTCGGCCTCTACCGTTATGGTGGTGAGCTTTGTTAATGCCGGACTTATGTCACTGGCTCAGTCCATGGCTGTGATAATGGGTGCCAATGTCGGTACTACATTTACGGCGTGGATAATATCGCTGTTCGGATTCAAGGTTGACATGTCGGCGTTCGTGCTGCCGATAATAGGCCTCGCTATTCCGCTGCTGTTCACAAAGAAAAGCCGCAACAAGAGTATCGGTGAATTCCTGATAGGCTTTGCATTCCTCTTCATGGGACTTGATATGATAAGCCGTTATGTCCCTGATTTGCAGAGCAATCCCGAAATGTTCGAGTTCCTGACCCGCTACTCCTCCATGGGTATGGGCTCAGTGCTGATATTCCTGACCGTGGGTATTGTGGTGACTATGGTGATACAATCTTCAGCCGCCACCTTTGCCATAACGCTTATAATGTGTTCGAAAGGGTGGATTGACTTCGACCTCTCCTGCGCGCTGGTGTTAGGCAGTAACATCGGTACCACCATCACCCCTCTTCTGGCTTCAATGAGCGGTAATGTGGCCGCCAAGCGAGCCGCCATGGGGCACCTGCTCTTCAACCTGCTTGGTGTGATATGGGTAGTGTGTCTGTTCTATCCGTTTGTACACCTTAATGTATGGCTTACTGAAGCCATAGGGTCGGGCGACCCGACAGCTCTGTCAGGCTATGTGAATCATATCGAGGCCACTCAGCCTGAGATATACAACCATCTGTTTGACAATTCGCTCCCTGCCGGCCATGAAGTGCTCGCCAAGATTGCCGCCATGCAGACAAGCGTATCGATAGGCCTGTCGGTGTTCCACACCGTATTCAATCTGATAAATCTCTCCATCATGATATGGCTCACTGGGCTGTATGTTAAGATTGTGGAGCGTCTGGTACCTGCAAAGCATGTGGAGGACGAGGAATTCCAGCTCAAGTTCATATCGGGCGGTCTTATGAATGCTTCCGAACTCAATATCACACAGGCTGAAAAGGAGATTGCCGTGTTTGCCGAGCGTGTGGAACGCATGATAGGCATGGCACAGAAGCTGCTTCATACCCCGGTGGAAAGCGAGGATTTCGCACAGCTATACTCACGTCTGCAGAAATATGAGGATATATCTGACCGTATGGAGATAGAGATAGCCCACTATCTGAAGCGCTGCTCGGAAGGACGTCTGTCAAACGAGGGTAAGACTAAGATAGCATCGATGCTCCGCATGGTGAGTGAGATTGAAAGTATAGCCGACTGCTGTATGGGTGCCGGTAAGATTCTTGAACGCAAGACTCAGGCCCATGTGCAGTTCAACGATGAGATATATGCCAATATCGACACCATGTTTGCACATGTTGAGGACGCAATGAAGAATATGCTCCTGCTTCTGAGCGATGTCGAGCATGCCCGTGAGGCTACCATCATAGCTTCCTACAATAAGGAACGTGAGCTCAACAATCTGCGCAATCAGCTCCGGAGCGGAAATATCGACAATATCAACAACCGTCATTACGAGTATCAGGCAGGTATCTATTATATGGATCTGGTGTCAGATCTGGAGAAAACCGGCGATTATATAATCAATGTTGTTGATACTGTAAAGAATCAGCACCGCACCGCGACGGCATAAACCATAGTTAAAATCTTGTGACAACAATGCTACATTGTTGTTGCATGCGGGTCGGCAAGATTATTTATTGCTAAATTTGATGCGATGCAAACGCTTGAGTACGCATAGTATTTTCCCGATGTATCCTTCCGACAGTTTATTTATCACATTACTAAGATGGCTTTAGGTATTGACAATTCGCAACGACAGCATCGACTTCTTATAGTTGATGCCCAGCACATGATATGCGAATTGCTGCAGTACAAGCTTGAGGACGAGGGTTTCCATGTGGATGTGCTTCATGACGGGCGGAAAGCTCTTGAGTGCGAAATATCAGATTATTCTCTTGTGCTCGTCGACCTGATGGATACAGACTTCAGCGGAATAGCGTTTACTGAGGCATTGAAGCGCTCGCCGGATACGTATCAGATTCCTGTCATCATCATGTCCTCGCCCCGTAGTGAGGATGATGTGGTGGATGCTCTTGATGCCGGTGCCGACGACTTCATTGCCAAGCCATTTTCCACACGCGAGCTTATTGCGAGGGTGCGTTCAGTGCTCCGCCGCCGTAGCATGATGGCCGGTCGACGCCGCATGAGCAATATCGTGCAGTATGCCGATCTTGCTGTCGACATAGGGCAGGGCACTGTGACTCTTGCCGGCCAGGCTGTGAGCCTGTCACGCACCGAATTTCTTATTCTGGCTATGTTCCTGCGCCATCGCGGACAATTTTTTGACCGTGCCGAGATTCAGCATGAGGCGTGGGAGGATGAAGGAAATGTGTCGGACCGCGCTGTCGACACCAATATATCGCGCCTGCGTAAAAAAATAGCACCCTACGGACGCAATATTGTGAACCGCCATGGCTATGGCTATGGATTCGTGGAATGAAACGCGCGCATAATCTCTTGCCACCATGTTTTGCCGCCGGGGTGATGGAAGCCGGCTGCGACGAGGCCGGACGCGGATGTCTGGCCGGGCCAGTGGCGGCTGCCGCGGTGATTCTGCCTGACGATTTCAGCCATCCGTGGCTCAATGACTCAAAACAGCTTTCTGAGAAGCGGCGTGAGCAGCTGCGTGTCATTATAGAGCGCGAGGCTGTGGCATGGGCCGTGGCTATGGTTGACCATGAAGAGATTGACCGTATCAACATTCTGAATGCCTCTATTGTGGGGATGCACAGGGCTCTTGACATGCTTGCAGTACGCCCGCAGGCGGTGATTGTGGATGGCAACCGTTTCAAGCCGTACGGCGATTTGCCCTGGACCACATTTATCAAAGGTGATGGACGTTTCGGAAATATTGCCGCGGCATCAATCCTGGCCAAGACTCACCGCGACGAGCTGATGGCGCGTCTGCATGAGCAATATCCTCAGTATGGGTGGAATGTCAACAAGGGATATCCTACGGCAGCTCACCGGCGAGCCATTGAGGAGTTCGGGCCGACGCCGTATCACCGTATGTCATTCCGGCTCCTGAACACTCAGCTCACACTGTTTTAGACCGCTGTTCAGATACAGAAATAAAGCACCCGGCATTCCCTGTGAGGAGTGCCGGGTGTGTTCTTTGCGGGTTCTGACCGGAATCAGACGGTAAGAATCTCTTTTTCCTTGGCGGCAAAGAGGTCGTCGATGCGCTTGAGGAATTTGTCGTGAATTTTCTGTGCGGTAGCTTCGGCGTCTTTCTCCACATCCTCAGGCATGCCCTGTTTTACGGCTTTCTTCAGTCCGTCGATGGCTTCACGGCGGGCATTGCGTACAGATACTTTCGCTGTTTCGGCTTCAGCCTTTGACTGCTTCACCAACTGCTTGCGGCGCTCTTCGGTAAGCGGGGGGATGGAGAGGCGTATCACCTCACCGTTGTTTTCAGGGGTGATGCCGAGTTCGGAATTGATGATAGCTTTCTCAATCTCCTTGAACATCGGTTTTTCCCAAGGTGTGATGGCTATGGTGCGGGCGTCAGGTACTGACACGTTGGCAACATTGCTGATAGGCACGAGGCTGCCGTAGTATTCCACGCGTATGCCGTCGATGATTTTGGGATTTGCCTTTCCGGCACGGATATGTGCCAGGGCCTCATCCAGGTAGGCAACGGCGAGTTCCATCTTTTCCTCTGCGGGATTCAGATAATCTTTTACGTCCATTATATATCGTTTTTTTGATTAATATACAAGAGTGCCAATCGGTTCGCCGGCTATCACTTTGGCCAGGTTGCCCGGGGTGTCCATGTCGAATACCACTATGGGGAGGCCGTTCTCCTTGCAGAGCGCGGTGGCGGTGAGGTCCATTACCCGCAGGCCGCGTGTGTAAACCTCGTCGTAGGATATTTCGGTGAATTTTGTCGCTGTAGGATCCTTCTCAGGGTCGGCTGTGTATATGCCGTCAACGCGGGTGCCTTTTAGCATCACGTCGGCTTCCACTTCGATGCCACGAAGTGCGCTGCCTGTGTCGGTAGTGAAGAAGGGATTGCCTGTTCCGCCTGAAATGATGGCTACTTCGCCGCGTTCCATTGCTTCGATGGCGCGCCACTTGCTGTAGTGCTCACCGATGGGGAACATGTTGATGGCTGTAAATACTTTCGCGGGCTGTCCTATGGCTGTGAGGGCAGAGCTGAGTGCCAGCGAGTTGATGACGGTGGCCAGCATACCCATCTGGTCGCCCTTCACGCGGTCAAAACCTTTTGATGCGCCTTGCAGTCCGCGGAAAATATTGCCTCCGCCTATCACTATGGCTACCTGTACGCCACCATTTACTATAGCCGCTATCTGTTCGGCATACTGCTGCAGGCGTGTGGTGTCGATGCCATGTCCGCTTCCTGCGCTCAAGCTTTCGCCGCTGAGCTTCAGAAGCACTCTCTGGTATTTGGTTCTCATTGCTTGATGTATTTTTGTTTTTCACAAAAATAATCTAAAACAGTGATACCCGCAAATAGCCATTTAAAAAAATACATGTGGCCTGCCGGAAAAAGGACGGGCCACATGCTATTCTGAAAGTCAGTAGGTGATTATCGGTTCAAGCTCCTTGGCCTGATCAATCATGCGCTGGAGCTCTGTGGCGGAGGGTACGCGGTTGCATAGATTCCGGGCGTCGTTTATCTCCACCATCTTCTTGTAGAGGTTTTCAGCGGTGCGGTGGCGGAATTCCTTTACGGTGTCAACTCCGGCGGCTTCCAGCAGTTCGGCAAACTGGCCTGCCACGCCCTTTATGCGGAACAGGTCGGCATGGTTGGTCCACTTCAGTATCAGCTTGCCGCTTATGCCTGTGGCTTCCGCAGTCTTTTCACGTCCGCGTTTTGTAGCGCAGGCTTCGAGCAGCTCTTCAGTAGTGCTGATGCCGGCATCACGAAGTTTGGAGGCGTAAGCTTCGCCTATGCCTTCAATCTGTTCAATCTTGTAGCTCATAGTGGTATGTTTTGGTGTGTGTTATTCAGTGTAGGAATAACATTGGCGGCTATGGGTAAGTTCACCGGAGGCCCGCGCTCACGCGCAGGCCTCCGATAACAATATCAATACTTATGGCTGAAGAAAAATTCTTGAAAATTAACCTTATTTCTTTCCTAACATCGGGGCTGTGCCCCGCACAATCTTTTTATTACCTTAAATTATCTGTACAGTCTGGAAACTGTAGAAGAAAAATAGTACGTTCAGTAGATATATGTGTGTATCTGAAGTTTAATGCGTTTTATTGTGAGAATCAACGGTAATCGGCGAAACGTGTCTGGAGCTCCTGACGTGCGAAGAAAATACGGCTCTTGACAGTGCCCAGGGGAAGATTCATCTTCTCGGCGATTTCGTTGTACTTGTAGCCGGCCACATGCATTGAGAAAGGCACGCGGTACTTCTCGGGAAACTCATTGATGGCCGCTGTGATCTCTCCTGCCGACAGTGAACCCTCGGGAGTCTCTATCCCTGAATCCTGGCTCAGGTTCAGATGATAGCAGTCCGCTGTCTTGTCGATGACGGTGGCTGAGCGTACCACACGGCGGTAATTGTTGATGAAGATGTTGCGCATGATGGTGAACACCCATCCCTTGAAGTTGGTATTCTCGGTGTACTTATCACGGTTGTCGAGCACCTTGAGCATGGTGTCCTGAAGCAGATCGTACGCATCGTCGCGGTTCGATGTGAGCATATATGCGAAGTTGAGCATATTGGCCTGGAGGCTCATCAGACGGGTTTGAAAGGTAGTCGATTCCATGATTATAAGTTTTTGTGATGTCAGTTGATTCGGTTCGTTTTGTTGATTCGGCGTCGTCGGGAAGTCATTCGTTCGTTCCCGTTGACAATGCAAATGTACGAAGAATTTAATTATCCAAATTTTTATAGCATTAAAATATGTTAATTATATTACAACAGTGTGACACACTTATTTAATACGCTTTATATCAAATTATTAAAATTTTCACTTTTCTGTTACATTTCATTGTCACATGCGATACATTTTGGTGAAAAATGTTGTTTTTGTGATTTAAAGTGTAAACGCTCTGTCACAAATCGGGTATGTCGGTGTCCTATTATTATAGAAAGTGCTATATTTGAAGTATAAAAACACTGACTGATGCAGACTATCTTATTTCACTCCACTATATTCGGTCCTATCCACTCGCGTAGGCTCGGGACATCGCTTGGCGTCAATCTGTCGCCGCGCGATGGCAAAGTATGTTCGTTTGACTGTCTTTATTGTGAGGCAGGCTTCAATGCCCAGGGACCCGGAAAAGCGGGACTTCCGCCACGGCAGGAGGTGGCGGAGATGCTTGAGGAGAAGCTGCGCGGCATGAAAGAGGCGGGCGAACCGCTGGACGTGATTACATTCTCCGGAAATGGCGAACCGACCATGCACCCGGAGTTTGAAGGGATAATTGACGATACGCTGCGGCTGCGTGACCGCTACTTCCCGAATGTGAAAGTGAGTGTGCTGAGCAACTCCACACGCCTTGACCGCGAGGATGTATGCCGCGCACTGCGCCGCGTTGACAATAATATCCTCAAGCTCGATTCCGCCATCACACCGACAATGAACGTGATAGACCGTCCGGTCAATCCGTCGTTCACATCCGAGGAGGCTATTGAACGTATAGTTCCCTTCGGGAGCCAGTGCATAGTGCAGACCATGATGCTGCGCGGCGTTTATGACGGCAAGGAGATCGACAATACCACTGATGAAGAGATAGAGGCCCTGATCGAGGCATATCGCCGCATAGGTCCGAAGGAGGTGATGCTCTACTCCATTGACCGTGCCACTCCGGCACGTGAGCTCCGGAAAGTGGAGCGCGACGAACTGGAAGCTATCGCCTCCCGAATACGACAGGCTGGTATAGCAGTTCAGGTCAACTGATTTTCCCAATCCACGAATAACTGAATATTGATGAAAAGTTCAATTATGCGTCCTCTTTTGATTGTTGCGGCGCTTATGATGTCCGTAATCCTTGCTTCGGCTGCGGATATGGAGCGCTTTCTGGTGCGCGGTTATCTGTACATGGATAATTGGACGCCGGTAGACAGCGCAGAGGTGGTGTCGCTGATGAAAAACGATACTATACCGGTAGAATTCAAGGTGCTCAACAGCTACGGTAAGTCTAATAAGCTGAAGGGCGCTGAAATGCGCCTGATGGTAAATTCCGGAATGGGCGATTATACCCTTGTGATAGAAAAGGATGGTCTTGAGACTTTTGTGAAGCGCTTCAGCATAGCTTCGCGCAATGACGAGACGAAGTATATAGGGGCCATGCAGATGAAGCGTGAGATGACGCGCAGTCTTGACGAGGTGACTGTCACTGCCACACGCGTGAAGATGGTGATGAAAGGCGACACTATGGTGTTCGATGCCGGAGCTTTCCAGCTTAAGGAGGGCTCTATGCTTGACGCCCTTGTGCGTCAGCTTCCGGGCGCCACTCTGGATGAGGATGGCGTGATAACCGTGAACGGACGTAAAATCAACGAGCTGCTTGTCAATGGCAAGGACTTCTTCAAGGGCGACCCAAAAGTGGCGCTGCAGAACCTGCCATCCTATACGGTGAAAAATCTGAAAGTGTATGATAAGGCAGCCAAGAATGCGTACCTTACCAAGTCGGACGCCAAGTGGGTTAAGCGTGAGGACGAGGAGAACCTGGTGATGGACGTAAATCTGAAGAAGGAGTACATGACCGGATGGACAGCCAATGTAGAGGCCGGCGGTGGTACCGATTCGCGTTGGAAATTGCGCGGTTTCGGATTGGGTTATACTGAAAAATTCCGGTTGGCGCTGTACGGCAATTTCAACAATGTAGGTGATACCGAAACCGCTTCTTCACGAGGCGGCTGGGGATCGCGTACAATCAGATACATCAATGGTGCGGCCTATCTGAGCTATGGCGGAGGAAACTCCGGAGGAGAGAACACGGTGAAGAAAGGTGGCTTTGACTACAGTTTTAAGGATAAGAAGGTATCTATTGAGGGTAATGCATCGGCATCGCACACCAACAACTATCTGCTCGCCATGCAGTCGGCCATGCGGTTCTATCCCGAGCGCGACTTGTTTGACCGTTCTACGGCCGACAAAAACTCACGGCAAAGCTCCTTAAGCACCTATCATAATCTGGAGATACGGGGCGACAATATGTTTGTCAGCATACGTCCGGAGCTGAACTGGAACGTGAACAACGGGAATGGCAACACTCGCAGTGCCACATTTACCGCCAATCCTGTGGAGTCATTCCGTGGCGAGGCTATAGACAGCCTTTTCTCACGCGGCTCGAAAAGCTCCTTTGCCCGCGAGATGCTCAACAGCATCCATAACATGCAGGTAAGCCACGGCACTTCTTTGAACACATCACTTTCGGTCGACATGACTTATGCTCCCAAGACGATGAAGGGCAATGTCAATGTCAATCTAAGCGGAGCGTACGGACGCACGCCCGGTATTTCACGTACGGAGTATTTTCAGACGCTCGGGGCGCTTGCCGGCGAGGGGCATCAGCCGCTGAACAGCGACCGCTACAACTCCACGGATGGCAAGAGCCGTAACATGCGTGCCAGTGCCAACTATACATACAAGCACAGCAAGTTTAATGAAACAAGATCCAACTCTCTGTATGTGCGCACCGCCGCTATGTATGTCTACCAGAATATCAACAATAGTGCGGATATGCTTCTGGCTGAGCTTGATGCGGATCCTGATCGTCTGCCATCGCTCAACGAGCCGGCCAATGCCGTGCGCGACTACGATAACAGCTACTACTCGCGGTCATACACCAACCATGCAGGAGGCAACCTGTCATTAAACTTTCAGAGTCAGCCGCTTGCTCCGGGCGACTCTACCTTCAATCTGTCGTACTATCTATATGGCGCTATCAACTATTCCCACAGGCACGAGGTGCTTGACTACGACAAGCCGCAGGTGATGTACGACCGTATATCGCGTAATCTGGACTTTGTCACACCATCCATAGGCTATTCGATGTCATCGGATAACAAGCTCCGCAACCTTGTGTTTAACATGTCGGCGAGTATGAGCATGGATGCGGTGCCGATGAACCGGCTGCTCAACACTGTTGACAATTCCGACCCCTTCAATATATATATAGGACGTCCCGAGGGACTGAAAAACTCCATGAGCTATTACGCTCAGGCTGGCTTCATGTACTTCAGCAAAGGTAGCCATAGGAACCGGATAATGACAGATATGTCATGGAATGTACGGCGCAACGCTATAGCCATGGCCCGCACATACAATCCTGAGACAGGCGTCAGCATTCTCAGTCCGGCCAATATCAACGGCAACTGGAATATACGGTATAGCTTTGATTACAACGTTCAGGTAGGTCCGCGCAACCAGGTGGAGCTGCACGGATGGTTCAGTACGGCGTTTCTCAATTCAGTTGACTTCCTCGCTGTCAATACAACCCCTGTACGGAGCAGCGTGCGCAACTTTACGTTCAATCCCAATGTTGGCGCGGCCTACCGGTTCAAGAACGGAAGCTCCATCAATACAGGATGGGGTATAACATGGGACAAGGCTACCTCCCCGCGCGCCGACTTCACGGATATAAACTCGCACACGATAACCGGAAATGTCCAGGGGGTGATCAAACTTCCAGCTGATATAGAACTGAACACGTCACTCAATGCCGTGATACGCCGGGGCTTCTCCGACGCCTCGCTCAACAGTTCCAACTGGGTATGGAATGCCGACCTGAGCAAGAGCTTCCTCAAAAGGAAAGTGATGACACTCAAACTGTCGGCCTACGACATCCTGAACAGCATGAAGGCCGTTTCGGTCAATGTCAATGCACAGGGGCGTGTGGAGACATGGACCAACACCATGCGGCGCTACGTGATGCTTTCAGCCATATATCGTTTTGATATGAAACCTAAGAACCAACGATGATAACACCTGAGAATAATATAATAACTCCTCCTCCCATGCGTGAGGGCGACCGCATAGCTATCCTGTCGCCCTCCGGTATCGTAAAGCCTCAGAATGTCTATGGGGCTGTGGATGTGCTTCAGGACCTCGGCTGGGAACCATACGTATGTGAGCACGCCCTGAACCGCCACGGTACATACGCAGGCACGGCCGATGAGCGTTATGCCGACCTTGAGAAGGCTATCCTTGACCCGTCGACGCGTGCCATTATGTGCTCGCGTGGAGGATATGGAGCCGTCCACCTGATGGAGCGGCTCAACAAGCTGCCGCTGCGCGATAATGCCAAGTGGATTATCGGTTTCAGTGACATATCCGCCATTCACGCCCTTATGTCGGCGCACGGCATCAAGAGCATTCATGGCCACATGACCTCCCATCTCAATTCAAGTCGTGGCAAGGACGACGACTCTCTGGCTCTGTTTGATATCCTGCGGGGCGAGCATGTGGGCTACGATTTCCCCTCGCACCGTTACAACCGTACCGGCTCAGCTTCCGGAAAGCTTCTCGGCGGCAATCTTGCTGTGATAGCCGGACTGATAGGCACGCCGTTCAATGTAGTGGAGCCTGACACCATACTGTTTCTTGAGGATGTGTCGGAGCCGGTCTACAAAATAGAGCGTATCATGTATCAGCTCCGCCTCAGCGGAGTGCTCGGGCGTCTGGCCGGGCTTGTCGTGGGGCGGTTCACAGAGTATTCCCCCGATGTTGACAATGCCTCAATGGAAGCTATGATACGCGACATGGTGAGTCCCTATTCATATCCGGTGGCATTCAATGCGCCGATAGGTCATGTGAGCCATAACATACCTCTCACAGTAAGCGGCGATGCCGTGCTGAATGTGGGCGCTGACCTCGTGACGCTCGACCAGTAATTAAGCCATTATAGCCCGTCATCGGACTGTAGGGCCATCGCTGTGCGATGGCGGATTGGCGAAACTTTACATGCCGGAGGCATGTTCCTACGGATATACTTCTGTGTATCAGAGGCGTACAGATGTATACAGCCATGTAAGCGTCGAAGACGCGGGTTAAGGAGAACCCTGCTTCGAGCTGAAAGCGAGGAGTAGGGAAAGAACCATCGAAACAGGACTATGCCCTCGAAGTGGGCTGCTATTCACAAAAAACAGGCATCTCCGAAGCCATACGTTTTCTACCGGGCCATTATCCCCACTCCTCGTCCTGACGGCCTCGAAGTGGGGTTTCACCTAATTAGCCTCTACGAGGCTTCCCCTGTATCTGTGGCCCACCCATGTAGGGCCATCGCTGTGGATGTATCGGGATCACAGGTAGCGGTCGTCGAAGCGCTGCTCTACATCGATCACCATGTTCTTGATGCGCTGCTCCTCGGAGCGTGGGCATATCAGCAGTACATCGCCGGCATCGGCCACGATGTAGTTCTGCAGTCCTGACACTACGACAAGCTTGTCTTCCGGAGTCATGAATATGTTGCCTGAGCTGCCGTAGGTCATCACGCGGCATTTCTGGGTGACGTTGCTGTCGGCTGTTTTTGGTGAATTGTCGTAGAGCGATGTCCATGTGCCGAGGTCGCTCCATCCGAAGTCGACGCACTCCACATATACATTGTCGGCCTTCTCCATCACTCCGAAGTCAATGGATATGGAGGGGCATGACGGGAAATGTGTCTGGATGAATTCCGTTTCCGCCGGGGTGCCGAATACGGATTCCCCGAGGTCAAACTCGCTGGCGAGGTCGGGCAGATAGCGGTGGAATGCTTTCTTTATCACCTCTGCGCGCCATAGGAATATACCTGCATTCCAGAAGAATTCGCCTGATTCGAGAAATACCTTGGCCAGTTCCAGATCGGGCTTTTCGGTGAATGTCTTGACTTTGAGCAGTCCCGGTTCGAGCTCGCGGCCTATCTGTATGTAGCCGTAGCCAGTTTCGGGGCGTGTGGGATGAATGCCTAAAGTAAGAAGCGCATCATTGTTTTCCACGAAATCGAAGCCGCGGAGCACGCACTGCTCAAACACGGACTCGCGTGTTATCAGGTGGTCCGATGGAGTCACTATCATGGACGCCTGTGGATCAATGGCTGCAAGATGATAAGCTGCCCAGGCTATGCAGGGGGCGGTATTGCGGCGGTCAGGTTCGAGCAGGATGCGGTCAGGCGAAATGTCGGGAAGCTGCTCGCGCACCTTGTCGGCGTAGCGGGCGTTGGTCATGACCAGGATATTCTCTTTAGGCACTATCGGCAGGAGGCGCTCGTAGCTCATCTGCAGCAGAGAGCGGCCTGTGCCGAAAAAGTCAATGAACTGTTTCGGCTTGTCCGTACGGCTGTAGGGCCAGAAGCGGCTGCCTATGCCACCGCACATTATCACGCAATATCTATGTTTGTTGTTGTCCATCGGGTCGGATTATTTTCTGTTGTAGGCGCTAAGATAAGAAAAAATTCAGAATTGCGAATATAGTTGCTAACTTTGCACCGTCAAAATAAAAAATCAAATAGAAAGATATGTCAACCTATAACGAAAATGCGCGGCCTAAGGTTACCACCGCACGTCTGCGCGACATGAAACAGCGCGGAGAGAAGATTGCCGCACTCACATCCTATGACTTCACTATGGCATCAATTGTTGACGGTGCCGGCATAGATATGATTCTTGTAGGTGATTCAGCCGCCAATGTGATGCTCGGCTGTCAGACCACACTGCCTGTCACTCTTGATGAAATGATAACCTATGCCAAGGGTACGGTGCGCGGCGTGAAGCGTGCGTTTGTTGTGGTGGATCTGCCGTTCGGCACATATCAGGGCAATCCTGAGCTGGCACTGGCATCGGCCGTGCGTGTCATGAAGGAAACAGGTGCCGAGGCTGTGAAGCTCGAAGGCGGGCAGGAAATCCGTGAGTCTATCGCACGCATACTTTCAGCCGGTATCCCGGTAGTGGGTCATCTGGGCCTGACTCCGCAGTCAGTCAATAAATTCGGTGGCTACGGACTGCGTGCCAAGCAGGATGCCGAAGCCGAACGTCTGCTCAACGATGCCCACATGCTTGACGAGATGGGTTGCTGCGCCATAGTGCTTGAGAAGATTCCCGCTGAACTGGCTGCACGCGTAGCCCGTGAGGTGAGCGCGCCCATTATCGGTATCGGTGCCGGCTCGGACGTTGACGGTCAGATACTCGTGGTGCAAGATATGCTCGGTATGAATGATGGCTTCAAGCCTAAATTCCTGCGTCATTTCGCCAATCTGCACAAGGTGATGACCGAAGCTCTCGAGCAGTATGCATCGGAGGTGAAGGCTGCCACATTCCCTAATCAGGACGAACGTTATTGATGGGGGACAAGGGATGGCTTGATGCTCTGTGGCGGGGACGTGTGATGCGAATTCTCCGCCTGGGGCTTCCTATCCTTATCGGTCAGCTCGGCATGATAGTGGTGGGGTTTGCCGATACCACTATGGTGGGCAACTACTCTACCGATGCCCTCGCCTCGGCCTCGTTTGTCAACAATCTGTTCAACGTATCCATATTCGCCTGTGTCGGGTTTACCTACGGACTCACTCCGCTGCTCGGGGCGTTGTTCACGCAGAAGCGGTTTGCTGACATAGGAGAATATCTCCGTAAAGGGCTGGTGCTTAATGTACTGTTCGCTCTCCTGATCACCGCAGTGATGTCAATCATATATATAAATGTGCATCGCCTGGGGCAGCCTGAGGAGCTGTTGCCGCTCATACGCCCGTATTTCCTGATATATCTGGCCGGAGTGGTGCCGGTGTCGGTGTTCAATGTGTTCGCGCAGTGGGCCTATTCCATCAACCGCACCAAGATGCCGATGTGGATTATCCTCTTCGCCAATGTGGTGAACATCGCTGGCAACTATCTTCTTATCGGAGGTCATTGCGGAATGCCCGAATTAGGGCTTGTAGGCGCCGGACTGTCAACGCTGACGGCGCGTCTGCTCTGTCCGCTCCTTATAATATTGGTGTTCTGTCTTGACCGCAAATACCGCGGCTACCGGCAGGGATTCGTATCGCGCTCCGGACGCAAGGGGGTGATGGGACTGATAGGCCGCACCTCGTGGCCGGTGGCCATGCAAATGACCTTTGAAAGCGGGTCGTTCACCTTTGCAGCCGTGATGGCCGGATGGATAGGAGCTGTGGCGCTTGCGGCCTTCCAGATAGTGGTGATAACCGGTACGCTGGGTTTCTGCGTCTACTATAGTGTGGCGGCGGCGGTGTCGGTTCTTGTGGCCAATGCTGCCGGACTCTCCGACAAGCGTGAGATGCGCCTTATGGCTTTCGCCGGATTCAAGATACTTCTTGTACTTGCCACTTGCTCGTCGGCGTTCTTCCTGCTTTGCGGACCGTGGGTAATGAATATCTTTACCGACGATGCACGTGTTGTGGCGCTTGCACTGTCGCTGATAGTGCCGATGGTGCTTTACCAGTATGGCGATGCCACGCAGATAAACTTTGCCAATGCCCTGCGCGGAACATCCAACGTGATGCCTATGGTGTGGATTTCCGCCGTAAGTTATCTTGTGATAGGTATTCCGGCCACATATCTGCTGGCGTTCCCTTGCGGGCTGGGTAGCTACGGCATAATACTGAGCTTTTCGGTGTCGCTCTTTATCGCAGCCGGACTGTTTATGTACTATTTCATGCGCTCAACGCGCTGACAAGGTGGGATTTCTGCGGAAAAAGCCGTATATTTGCATGACTTATGGGAAAGAATAAGCTTAAGAAATTTAAAGAGATGGAGTCCATAGAGTTCGTCCATCAGTATCCGTTTGCCCGCCTGCAGAGCGAGGGGTTTCCTTTGCGTGGTCGCTGGGGTGCGGATTTTTTTCATAATGACAATCCTATAGTGCTTGAACTCGGCTGTGGAAAGGGTGAATATACCGTAGGCCTCGCCGGACGCACGCCTGAAAAGAACTTCATAGGTATCGACATAAAGGGGGCGCGTATGTGGACCGGTGCTACCGAGGCTCGCCGCCTCGGACTGACAAACGTGTCGTTTCTGCGCACTGATATCGAACTGCTGCCATATTTCTTCGCTCCCGGCGAGGTGGCTGAGATATGGATCACATTCCCTGACCCTCAGATGAAGAAGGTGCGGAAGCGCCTTACTTCCACCCGCTTCATGGAGTTGTACCGCAAGGTGATGGCCGATGGCGGACGGATACACCTGAAGTCGGACAGCCCCTTCCTCTACACCTATACCAAGGCTATGGTGGAGCTTAATGGGCTTCAGGTAGCGGACGACACCGCCAATCTGTATGCACGCAACCTTGCCGACGACGATGTGCTGCGCATACGCACCTATTATGAAAGCCAGTGGCTTGACCGCGGGCTGACCATCAAGTATCTGTCATTCCTGCTTCCGCAGCAGGGCGAGCTCAGAGAGCCTGATGTCGAGATACCGTATGATACCTACCGGAGCTTTTCACGCGGACAGATCCAGTGTCCTGAATTATGTAACAATAAAGACTGAACAAATATATGGAACGCCTGTATCCAAACCTGATTCTATCAGCGCTCGAAAATGTGCGCTATCCCGGAAACGGAAAAAATATTGTGGAACTCGGCATGGTGGCCGACGACATTCGTATCGACGGTAGCCATGTGAGCTTTTCATTGATATTCGAGAAGCCTACCGACCCCTTCATGAAGAGTCTGCTGAAGGCTTCCGAAACTGCTATCCATACCTACGTGTCGCCTGAAGTGCAGGTGACGGTGAAAGCCATCGTGCCGGAGGCTCCCAAGACAGCCAAGGCGCCGATACTGCCCGGAGTGAAGAACATTGTGGGTGTATCGTCCGGAAAGGGTGGCGTAGGCAAGAGCACCGTGGCGAGCAATCTGGCTGTGGCTCTTGCCCGTGAGGGCTACACGGTCGGGCTTCTGGATGCCGATATTTTCGGTCCGTCAGTACCGAAGATGTTTGGCGTTGAGTATGAGCAACTGTATATGCACGAAGTCGACGGACGTCAGCTTATCATACCGGTGGAGCGGTACGGCGTGAAGCTGCTCTCCATCGGATTTCTGGTTGACCGCAATCAGCCTGTCCTGTGGCGTGGAGGCATGGCCTCTAATGCCCTCAAGCAGCTTATCGAAGAGGCTGACTGGGGTGAGCTTGACTATTTTCTGATCGACATGCCTCCCGGAACCAGCGACATACATCTGACTCTGGTGCAGACTCTTGCCATGACCGGAGTTGTTGTGGTAAGTACCCCCCAGCAGGTGGCCCTGGCAGATGCCCGCAAGGGTATAGCGATGTTTACCGGCGACAAGGTCAATGTACCTATCCTCGGACTTGTGGAGAATATGGCATGGTTTACCCCTGAGAAGCATCCTGACGAGCGCTACTATATATTCGGACGTGAAGGTGGAGTGGAACTTGCCCGTGAGCTCGGAGTGCGGCTGCTGGCTCAGCTGCCGCTTGTAGGCGCTGTGTGCGAGCACGCCGACAATGGATGCCCCATAGCTGCCGAGGACACCGTGATGGGCCACGCATACCTGCATCTGGCGCATGAGGTTGTTGATGCCGTGGCCAACCGTAACATGACTGCACCCCCTACCGTAAAAGTCGAGCTTAAGAAATGATAAAGAATCTGCTTTTTGACCTTGGCGGAGTGATAATGAATATCCGCCGTGAGAATTGTGCCGATGCTTTCCGTGAGCTCGGCATGGCTAATCCCGATGATTTTCTTGGCGAATACGCCCAGGCAGGTGCCTTCGCCGGTATTGAGGATGGCTCGTTGACAATTCCGGAATTTCATGATGAAATACGCCGTATCATAGGCCGTGATGACCTTACCGCCGAAGAGATTGACCGCGCGTTCGGAAAATTTCTGCTCGGCATCCCGGTACACCGCCTTGAGGAGCTGCGTGAGCTCCGGAAGCATTACCGTATATATCTGCTGAGCAACACCAATCCTATAATGTGGCGCGATGGTATAGCTGATGCATTCAAGGCCGAAGGGCATGACGCCGCATGGTATTTCGACGGAATAGTCAAGAGCTATGAGGCCCGTTGCATGAAGCCCGATGCGGCGATATTCCGATATGCGGAGGATAAGCTCGGTATCAAGCCGGAGGAAACACTGTTCCTCGATGACTCGCAGAAGAATCTTGATGCCGCCGCCGCTCTCGGCTTTCACACGCTGCTTGTGTCGCCGGGACAGGAATTCTACACTCTGCTCAAGGAGTGTCATGAAATAAACCTATGAAGCAATCGCAGCCATCTGATGGCCGTCTGGCCATAGTGGGAATGTTTGACGGAGTTCACCGCGGGCATAGGTCCATGCTTGCCGAGGCTGCTGCTGCGGCAGAGGAGGCCGGCCTTACTCCTGTCGCGGTGACATTCCGCGACCATCCTATGCGTACTCTGTGTCCCGACAGATGTCCGCAGCTTATCATGCGCCCGGAGGAGCGTATCGCGGAGCTTGCCGGCGCGGTGGGCACTGAAAGCCTGTTGCTGGACTTTGACCATGATGTCAGCCGGCTGACAGCCCGCGAGTTTATGGCGCGCCTCCGTGACCGGTATGGCGTAAAGGCCATGTATATGGGGTATAACCATCATTTCGGCTCTGACCGGCTCACCGACCCTGAGGAATACAACAGGATAGGCGAAAGCCTTGGCATAAAGGTGATGCACGGTGCTGAATACAGGGAGAACGGCCACAAGGTCAGCTCCTCGGAAATACGCAAGGCGCTCGCTGCGGGCAATGTAGCACTGGCATCGGATATGCTCGGCCATCCATTCGCCCTGTCAGGAACCGTGGTAGGCGGAAAGCAGCTCGGGCGTACCATAGGATTTCCTACTGCAAATATAAAACCGGCATCGTCATTGCTGATAGTGCCGGCTACGGGGGTGTATATGTGTGATATTACGATTGACTCTGAATCGTGGCGCGGACGCCCGCTGAGAGCCATGGTGAATATTGGAAGGCGTCCTACTGTCGACTCGCCGGGAGCGCCGGTGAGCATAGAGGCGCATATACTCGACTTCAGCGGAAGCATATACGGCTGCTGTGTGCGGCTGGACTTTATCAGCCGCCTGCGTGATGAAGTCCGGTTCAGTTCGCTTGAGCAGCTAGTGAGCCAGCTTAAGGCCGACGCTGCGGAGGTGCGCAGACTGTCACATCATCTGTGAGAAGAAATGCCATAGGGCTACCGCCGTGCTTACGGATACGTTGAGCGAATGCTTGGTACCGTATTGCGGAATCTCTATGCATATATCGGAGGCGTTCACCACCTGTGGGTCCACACCGTTTACTTCGTGGCCCGCTATTATGGCGTAGCCTTTTCCTGCTTCAGGTGTGAATTTGCGCAGGTCAACGCTTCCCTTCACCTGTTCGAGCGCACATACCGTATAACCCATCTCTTTCAGGCGTTTAACAGCGCTGAGAGTATCCTCGTAATACTCCCATTCCACAGAGTTTTCCGCTCCTAATGCCGTCTTGTGAATCTCCGGCGACGGGGGAACAGCTGTAATGCCGCACAGCATTATGCGCTCTACAAGAAATGCATCGCACGTGCGGAATATGGCGCCGATGTTGTTGAGGCTCCGGATATTGTCCAGCACTACCACAAGGGGTAGTTTAGGACGGGCGCGGTACTGTTCTACAGTATCGCGCCCGAGGTCCCAGATGGTTTTCTTTTCCACGTTCAGTCGATGATATCGAATCCGGTGTATTTACGCAGACATTCGGGCACTACGATGCCTTCGGGTGTCTGATTGTTTTCAAGCATGGCGGCCATGATGCGGGGCAGAGCCAGAGCGGAGCCGTTGAGAGTGTGGCAGAGGTGGGTTTTCTTATCCTCGCCACGGTAGCGGCATTTCAGGCGGTTGGCCTGATAGGTTTCGAAGTTGGATACTGACGATACCTCAAGCCAGCGCTTCTGAGCTGCTGAATAGACTTCGAAGTCAAATGTTATGGCTGAGGTGAAGCTCATGTCGCCACCGCACAGACGGAGTATGTGCCAGGGGAGTCCGAGCTTTTCGAGCAGGCCCTGTACGTGGTCCTTCATCTCCTCAAGAGCGGCATAAGAGTTTTCAGGTTTCTCAATGCGCACTATCTCAACCTTGTCAAACTGATGCAGGCGGTTGAGGCCGCGCACATCCTTGCCATGGCTGCCGGCTTCACGACGGAAGCAGGCTGAGTAAGCGCAGTTCTTGCGGGGGAGTGAGTCCTCGGCGAGGATAACGTCGCGGTATATATTGGTGACGGGCACCTCGGCTGTGGGAATCAGGTAGAGGTTGTCCTCGTTAACATAGTACATCTGACCCTCTTTGTCGGGGAGCTGTCCTGTGCCGTAGCCTGACGCCTCGTTCACCACGTAGGGGGGCTGTATCTCCAGGTAGCCGGCCTTCCCGGCCTCGTCGAGGAAGAACTGGATCAGGGCACGCTGCAGGCGGGCGCCTTTGCCGATATATACAGGGAATCCGGCTCCGGTAATCTTGTTGCCGAGTTCGAAGTCAATGATGTTGTATTTCTTGGCGAGATCCCAGTGGGGGAGCGCGTCAGGGCCGAGTTCCGGCATGGGACCTCCGGTTTTTTCCACAACGTTGTCCTCTGCTGATGTTCCGGCAGGAACCATGTCGCAGGGGAGGTTGGGGATTGACAGGAGCACCTCGCGCTGGGCGCGTTCGGTTTCGCCAAGCTTGGTGTCGATGGCCTTCTGTTCCTCTTTGATGGCCGCTACACGGGCTTTTGCATTTTCAGCCTCTTCCTTGTTGCCCTGTTTCATGAGAGCGCCTATGGAAGCAGCGAGTTTCTTCAGTTCCTGGGCCATTACGTCATACTGCATCTGCAGTTTGCGACGGTCCTCATCGAGTTCGAGTACACGGCTTATCGGCTCTTTGCCATCGAAGCCTTTTACGGCCAGGCGTTCAACCACGCGGTCGGGATTCTCTTTGATTTGCTGTAATGTAAGCATACGTGATATGATGATTGTCAGCTCTTAGGCGAGCAGTTCTTTTACTTTGGCAGATATGGCGCGTCCGTCAGCACGTCCGGCCAGCGCTTTTGAGGCTACGCCCATCACCTTGCCCATTTCGCGGGGAGATGTGGCGCCTACCTGTTCGATTATGGCACGTAGTTCGGCGGTGAGTTCCTCCTCGCTGAGCTGCTTGGGCAGATATTCCTCAATTACAGCAGCTTCGGCAAGCTCATTCTCAGCCAGCTCGGGGCGGTTCTGAGAGGCGTAGATTTCAGCGGTTTCGCGGCGCTGTTTTGCCATTTTGGCCAGAATCTTTGTGGCCTGGTCGTCGGGCAGGGTGCCATCAGAGCCTTTTGCTGTCTTTGCTTCGAGAAATTCTTTCTTGATGCCGCGGAGAGTTTCGAGGCGAACCTTTTCCTTGGCAAGCATGGCCGTACGGATGTCGGCGCTAATCTTATCGAATAAGTCCATAATATATTCTTTGTTATTTAACTGCAAATATAGTAAGAATATTCGAGGATTCGTGAAAAAACAATACGTCAGGACTGTCAGCGAGCCTATTTGGCTCCTGCAAGAGGCTTGAAGTAGAGGATTACCTCATCCTTTACACCGTCAAGCTTCATCTTCACGGCGTCGATGTCGCCCAATGTGGCGGAGCCTGTTATTTTGACGGGCTGAAGATATTTGGCTATGAATTCATCGCGGTCCGAGGGGCGGGCTACGATGTAAGGGCTTGCGTCACTGACTCCCATACCCGATCCGAAAATGACCTCGCATATCCCTAACAGGCGCTTCTGGAAACCGGCGGCACGGTCAGCTTTGCCCAGGCCGGATGCAGCTCCGTAGCCTTTGAACAGGAGGGCGAGATTGGTGGGGTCAGATGCCAGGGCATTGTCAATCAGCCGGAGCGCCTCTTCGAAATTTGATGCTGAGTAGGCATTCTCCACATCCGTGTATTTGGCTCCGGGGTTGAAACCGGGCATCATGGCTGTGCCGAAATAGACTGTTGCAACTTCCTCGCGGCTGAGCGTGGAGTCGCCCGAAGCGAATCGGTCAGTCAGCGATTTGAGCTTCTGAGGCTGATTGCGTACGGTACTTTCGATTTCGCTCTTTGAGATCTTCAGGTTTACTTCAGCTGAAGCGGTCAGCGAGGCCAATGCTATGATGGCGGTCAGAAGGAGTCGGATTTTTTTCATAATCATTTGAATTTTAACATGCTTTCCATTATGGTGCGGTCGTTGCTCAGGCGCGGCACCTTTCGCTGTCCGCCGAGTTTTCCGGTTGATGCGAGCCATCGGTCAAAAGTGCCCTTACGCGCTTTCACTATGGTCAGCCGGTCAAGGAATATGCTTCCTGCACGCTTGGCCTGATAGTCGCTGTTCTCTCTGCACAGTGCCGCATCAAGTATTGAAGCGAAGTGCTCAAGGTCGGCCGGTTCGTGGTCAAACTCAATCAGCCATTCGTGGCGGCCATGATGTTTGTCGGTCGCATAGACCGGCGCGGCGGTATAGTTGAGAACGGAGGCTCCGGTATTACGGCATGCAGCCGCAAGGGCGGCATCGGTATTATGGACCATCACCTCTTCTCCAAATGCATTTATGAAGTGTTTTGTTCGGCCGGCAATGCTCACCCGCAGCGGCGAAACGCTCTCAATTTTCACGGTATCGCCTATGGGATAGCGCCATAGCCCGTTGCAGGACGTGATAATCAGGGAGTAAGTTTTTCCTTTTTCCACTTCCCATGCAGGGAGCGGCATGGCATCGGGACGGTTTATGTCGGCAAACTCATAGAATGTGCCGGCGTCAAGCAGCAGGAGCATGGCGCCCGGTTCAGTTGTGTCCTGGAGAGCGAAGAATCCTTCGGATGCATTATAGGTTTCCATATACCGCATCCGGGTGGGGTCGATGATTTCGTCGTAAAGACCCCGGTAGGGGCTGAAGGCAATACCTCCGTGGAAAAACACCTCAAGCCGTGGCCAGATATCATGGATGTGCGATGCGCCACGTAGCCGCAGTATCTCACGGAGCACCCCGAGGAACCATGACGGCACCCCTGAAATGTTGGTCACATTACACCGCGAGGCAGCTTCGGCCAGCATAGGGAGTTTCTCCCGCCAGTCGGACATCAGCGCTATTTTCTTTGACGGTACCCGCAGAAGTCGCACCAACGGATTGACCGTGTCGATCAGATTGGCCGACAGGTCGCCGACACGCACACGTGACTTTACCGGCAGTTCCAATTCATTGGCAAAGCTGCCTCCGAGTATGAAGCTCTTGCCGTCGAATATCTGCGAGTCGGGGTATAGCGACAGGTAGTGCGACACCACATCCGATGCCCCGCGGAAATGGCTGCGCTGCAGCCCCTCGCGGGTAATGGGTATATATTTGCTTTTGCCGTCGGAAGTGCCTGATGACTGGGCGAAGCGCCTTGTGAGCCCCGGCCAAAGTACATCGCGTTCGCCCCCTATCATACGCATCACAAGCGGGCGTATCGATTCGTAGGGCGACAGTTCCACGGCTTCACGATAATATTCATATCTGTTTAGCAGGGAGTAGCGGTGTTTGCGGCCCCATAAAGTATCGGCTCCGGCTTCAATCATCCGTGACAGCTCGGCCCGCTGAATCCGCTCAGGATCGGAGGCATAGCTGCGGGCGGCTGCCACACGGCGCAAAAAATACGGGCGAAGTAAACTGGTTAGGTTCATTGTACGTTTCAATTCTAAAACAAAATTATAAATAAAACTAACGAATCCGAACCAAATTGAAAAAAATAGTATAATTTTGCAATTAATTATGAAGAATCTTATCCGTACAAAAACTGCCGGTATCATAGCTGTATTGCTCCTGGCCCTCACCGCCGTATCATGTGCAAGTGATGAATATTACTACTCGCCGCTCGAGGGCCGATGGGAGCTTGTGGCTGTCAACGGCATCCCGGTAATGGAAGAGGATGTGAGTGAATTTGTGTTCTACTCGAACCAAACCGGTACATTCGGACAGTATGATGCTTACGGACGGTGGAACACCTATCCCATCACATGGGACCTGTCGTACGGTGCCGGAGGCAGCGATATCCTTAATATCTACATGCCCAATGATACATGGAACTACCGCATGGCTCTGACATCCACTACACTTACCCTTCTTGACCTTATGACGGGCAATACGCTGCTCTACAGCGCTTATTGAACGAACCGCATTATCACATATCCACAATACTCTTTATCTTATGCATAATCAGGCTGACAGACCGGACGAAAAATGGACCGAGATTGAACTGCTTCCCGAGTGGGGCGAGCAGTTCTATGATGTGTACACTGCCAAGAAATTCGGCAAGTGGCTCATGCTGAAGACACTGAAGCCTGAATTTAAGGAGGACCCGCGGTTCAAGGCTCTGATAGAGAAGGAATTTGATGTACGCTACAATCTGGCGCATCCGAATATCGTGATGATCAACGATTTTGAGGATGTTCCGGGGCTTGGCCGTTGCATCATAACGGACGACGTGTACGGCGATTCGCTTCGTAAACTTATCGACGCCGGAAAGGTGACACCCAATCATGTTGACAAGGTGTGCACCCAGCTGGTCGATGCGCTCGATTATATACAGGACAATCATCTGGTGCATCTGCCCGTACGTCCTGAAACAATAATTTTCACAGAGAATATAGGAAACCTTAAGCTGATAGATGTAGGCTTTGACCAGCGCGAGAACCTCACTCCGGCCGATGCCGCCGAGGATATCCTCAGCTTCGGAAAGATTCTTTCCGAGGTAATCGGTCAGGTGCCCGGAACGCCGGCATATCTTAAGCGCGTTGCTGAGAAATGCTGTAATCCGGATCCGTCAAAGCGCTATTCGAGCATCCATGAACTGCGTATGGCATTGGCCCACCGTTCGGACAATAAGGTGTACATTATCATAATAATATTTCTGGTGGTCATGATAGGTGTGCTGCTGTGGTTAAGCTCCGCCTGGGCGCCTGAACATATCAACTGAACATTATGCCTGTAGAAATTCGTGAAGTAGCTCCTGTGAAGTCGGAGCTTCGGAAATTTGTTAAATTCGGAGTAAATCATTACAAAGGCAATTCGTGCTATGTGCCTCCGCTTATATTCGATGAAGTGGAAACCCTTATTCCGGAGAAGAATCCGGCATTTGACTTCTGTGAGGCACAGTCGTTTATGGCTTATCGTGATGGGAAGCCTGTAGGACGTATAACCGCTATAATAAACCGTAAGGTAAATGAACGGAGCGGCCGCAAGGAAGCCCGGTTCGGATATTTTGAAACAATTGACGATGCCGAGGTGGCCGATGCGCTTTTTGCCGCCGCCGAGGGATGGGCACGCTCCCATGGCATGAACGAGATGGTAGGGCCCATGGGCTTCACTGACATGGACCATGAAGGCATGCTGGTGGAAGGATTCGATGAGCTCGGTACCATGGCCACCATATATAATTATCCCTACTATCCGGAGCATATGGAGCGTATGGGGTATGTCAAGGATACTGACTGGGTGGAATACCGCATTACGGTGCCCGATGCCATACCTGAGAAGCATCAGCGTATAGCCGACATTGTGGCCAAGAAATACGGATTGCGTACCATCCGCTACAAAAGCCGTAAGAAGCTGGCTGCCGATTACGGAGTGGAGCTGTTCAAGCTTATCAACGAGGCTTACGATGACCTCTATGGCTACTCACCGCTTACTGACCGTCAGATACAATATTATATTGACAAGTATCTGTCAGTGCTCCGCCTTGACTGCGTGAGTCTTGTGGTTGACTCCAATGATGCTCTTGTGGCCATGGGCATCAGTATCCCCTCATTTTCCAAGGCGCTGCGCCGTTCGTCGGGCAAGCTGTTCCCGCTCGGATGGTATCATATACTCAAAGCTATCTACGGCCGCAATGACGTGGTCGACCTTATGCTGATAGCCGTGCGCAAGGATTATCTGAGCAAGGGTGTCAACGCCCTCCTCTTCGCTGACCTTATCCCGGCCTACCGCAAGAACGGCTATAAGTATGCCGAGAGCAATCTGGAGCTTGAGGGAAATGAAAATGTACAGAAACAGTGGCAATATTTCGAGCGCAGGCTCCATCGCCGCCGCCGTTCATACAGAAAGCAGATATGATTATGGCAGAACAGAATGACGGAGGACGTAAGCGTCTGCTTGTAGTCGGCGCCGGAGGATTTATAGGCGGTCATATCGCTGCCGAGGCGGTGAAGCGTGGGTTTGACACGTGGGTTGCCGTGCGGGAGAGCACCTCACGCCGGTTTCTTGAACACCTGCCTGTAAGCTATGTAGTGCTCGACTATGAAACCTCGCCGGAGGATATGGGGCGCACCCTGACCGAGGCTTTGCCTGAAGGTGAACGCTGGGACTACATTATATATAATCTTGGAGCCACGAAATGTGTCAATTTCCTGGACTTCAACCGTATCAACTACCTGTATCTGCGCACATTCGTTGAAGCTCTCCGGGTAAGTTCGCTTATGCCTGAGCGCTTCCTGTACATGAGCTCGCTCAGTGCCCTCGGCCCCGGCGATGAAAAAAACTATGCGCCCCTGACTTCACGCACCATTCCGCAGCCCAACACGCGCTACGGGGTGTCGAAAATCAAAGCCGAGACATTTATTGAGACCTGTGCTGACCTGCCTTGGACCATATTCCGCCCTACGGGTGTGTACGGCCCTCATGAACAGGACTATCTGATGATGATAAAGAGCATTGACTCACACTTTGACTTCGGTGTGGGATTCCGCCGTCAGATGCTTACATTTATCTATGTGGAGGATCTGGTGGAGGCTATGTTCATGGCGCTTGGCAGCGAGGCTGCGTTGCGGCGCAAATATATCATAAGTGAGGAGCGGGCTTACAGCCAGAAGGAATTTCGCCGTATTGTGGCCAAGGAGCTTGGCACGGGTTGGGTCATACCTCTGCGGTTGCCGCTCTGGATGGCCTACGTGGCATCGGTAGTGGCTGAGAAATACGGAGTGGCCAAGATGAAGCCGAGCACGCTCAACCGTGACAAATTCAAGATAATGAAGCAGCGCAACTGGACCTGCGATGTGTCAGATGCAGCCAATGACTTCGGCTTCCATGCGCGTCATTCGCTCGTTGACGGTATAAGGGCTACTGTAGCTGCGTATAAGGAGGGTAAGAAATCATGCTGAACCGACAGGGACAAACCCCGCTCTGGGCGCTGGCTATAATCATCATAGCCGCTTTGCCGGTATTTTCTTTTCCGGCACTGCTCACCTCTGCGCCATCGGACCTGAGAGCCATTGTATGGCTCTATCCGCTGTATGTGCTTACCGCGGCATGGCTTGCCTGGGCCTGCTGGCCGTCGCGTCGGCTTATGTCATGGATTCTTATTGTGCTGATGCTCCTGTCGCACGGAGCCATGTGGATGCTTGCTACTATGCCTTTGTCATGAACAGAATAAAGATACTGATAATGAACGGCCCCAACCTGAACCTGCTTGGCCGTCGGGAGCCCGGCATATATGGAAATGCCGGTATGGATGAATGTCTGGAGAATCTGAAAGTGCGCTATCCCATGGTGGATATCGAATACTTCCAGAGCAATAGCGAGGGGGCTCTGATCGATGAGCTGCACCGCGTAGGGTTTGACGCGGCCTATGCCGGTGTGGTACTGAATGCCGGGGCATATACCCACACATCGCTTGCCATAGCCGATGCCATAGCAGCCATAGCTGTGCCGGTAGTGGAGGTGCATATCTCCAATATACAGTCGCGTGAACCTATCCGCCATACCTCGCTTATAGCTCCCGTATGCCGGGGCTCTATCGCCGGCTTCGGACTTGAATCCTATCGTCTTGGAATAGAATCGCTTTTATGAGAAGAACCAATATAATGGCTACAGTGGCCGATACCCGCTGTACCCCTGAATTTGTGTCGATGCTTCATGGCGCCGGCATGGACTCCGTGCGCATCAATTCCGCACATGTCAATCCACAGTCCATAGCATCTATGGTTAAGATAATCCGGGAGGCAGCTCCCGGTGTCAGAATTCTGATGGACACCAAGGGCCCCGAAATACGGACCACAAATGTTGACAGCCGCTTCGGTGAGGCGATTGCCGTTGCTGAAGGCAGCCGGTGGAATATAGGCTCATCTGTTGACAGTCCATGCATTTCCGATACCATCTATGTGGCCATGGAAGCTGTTCACCGCTATGTGAAGCCGGGAATGACGGTGCTCGTCGATGACGGTGATCTGGAATTCCTCGTGGAAGAGGTTAAGGATGATCATCTTGTCGCCTCCGCACAGCGTAGCGGCAGCCTCGGGTCGCGTAAGACAGTGGCGATTCCCGGAGTGGAACTGCCTCCGCTTCCGGCGGTGTCGGAGCGTGACCGCATCAATATAGCAGCGGCATGCGAGGTGGGTATTGATGTCATTGCCCATTCATTTGTGCGTGATGCCAAGGATATCGAGGCATTGCGTTCCGTCATAACTAATCCGTCTATCGAGGTATATGCCAAGATTGAGTGTGCCGAGGCGGTGGAAAATATGGAGGAGATTCTTGAAGTGTCCGACGGGCTGCTTGTGGCTCGTGGCGATCTTGGCACTGCATTCCCGCTACCGCAGATACCCATGCTTCAGTTGCGCATACTGCATCTTTGTCATGAAAAGGGTAAAGGCTCGATTGTATCGACCCAGATGCTTCACTCCATGATTTCGAAGCCGCAGCCCACACGTGCCGAGGTGAGCGACATTGCTTTGGCGGTGATGGAGGGTGCTGACACTCTGCTTCTTACCGGCGAAACGGCACAAGGCGCTTATCCGCGCGCGGCTGTTGAGGTGATGCGGCTCACTATTGAAGATACGGAGCGATGCGCAATACCGAGAATTTAGAATCGTACATCAAGCAGCATACCTCAGCTGAGCCGGAATATCTGTACCGCCTCTACCGTCACACCAACTTGCATCACGCCTACGGGCGCATGTGTTCCGGACATGTGCAGGGGCGTATGCTGAAGATGCTCACGTCCATGGTGCAACCGCAGCGTGTGCTTGAGCTTGGCGCCTTCACGGGCTATTCCACCCTATGTATAGCCGAAGGACTTCCTGAGGGCGGCCATATCCATACGGTGGAGATTGATGACGAATGGGAGGATGAACTCCGGAATACTTTTGCCGGAAGCGGCTATGACGAATCCATAACGCTTCATATCGGTGATGCTCTTGAGGTGGTCCCGGCCATTGATGAGGTGTGGGACATGGTGTTCATCGATGCCAACAAGCGCCTCTATACCGAATATCTTGAGATGGTGCTTCCGCGTGTCAGAAAGGGAGGATATATCCTTGCCGACAATACTTTATGGGATGGTAAGGTGCTGGAGAACCCGATACCTGCCGACGGACAGACACGGGCCATAGCTGCGTTTAACGATGCTGTGGCTGCTGACCCACGTGTTGAGGCGGTGATGCTTCCGCTGCGCGACGGGCTGACTATCCTTCGAAAGCTCTGATAGCCTTGCGGTAGGTGTCGAGTACGGCATCGGCCATGCTTACCGACATTATTGACCGGATATGTTCCTGCCCGGCTGCTACCATGCTGGCTCTTAGTCCGGCTGATTCAAGCAGTCGGTTGGCCTCGCGTGCAAATGCGTCAGCGTCATCGGGATGGACATACACGCCACCTTCTCCACCCGCTTCCTCAAGGCAGGAGCCGGTGGCGGCTATCACCGGAGTCCCTGCGCTTATAGCCTCTACCACCGGCAGTCCGAATCCTTCGTAGCGGGATGGGTAGGCCGTAAGTTCGGCTCCATGATACATGGCGGGAAGATCTTCGAATGGAACACCAGGGATAAGGTGTACTCTATCGCGCACATTCAGGCGGTCGGCTTCATGCAGGATGGCGGCGCCGTAGTCGCGGCGTGAGCGTCCGGCTATGACAAGGTGTACCTCCGGATCTATCTGAGGAAGAGCCTTTACTGCGAGGATTTGGTTCTTGCGCGGTTCGAGCGTGCCTACCATGGCTATGTACCGTTCGGGGAGATTCAGGCGCTTGCGTAATGCCTCGATTTCCGCCTCCTCCACCTTACGGCTGAACGAGGGGTGACATGACTGGTAGATGACGTCAATCTTGTCGGGCGATATCCCATACAGTTCCATCAGGTCGTCGCGCGTGCGCCGGCTGATAGCTATGACACGTGTGGCGTTTTCGGCCGCCTTGCGGAATTTGTAATTATAGATAGCGCGGTCAATCGGCTTGTAATTCTCCGGATGCCGCCGGAATATCACGTCGTGGATTGTGACTACCGAGGGTATCCCGGCCCGATTGATGTCAAGTGGAAGCTCGTTGCTAAGTCCGTGATAGAGATCTATCTTGTCTTTTTTCAGTTGTGACGTTAGCCCCGGCCCTATACGCCATAGGCCTGACATGCTGCGCCATATGGTACCTGAGGGTAAGCTGACTTTGACATTGCTGCGCGAGGCAAGCTGTCCGAGCCGCTTCATGGCTTCATCGCCGGCCCGCGGAGTGTACAGGATGTATTCGTTGTCAGGGGCGGATTCCGAAAGTTCATCTATCACACGGCGGCTGTAGTTGCCGAGTCCGGTGTTGTTGAGCAGGGCGCGTTTTGCGTCAAAAGCTATCCTCATGTATCAGGGTTATATTTTCACGGATTTTTGCAAAGATACGTAAATGCGTCAATCTTTTATTATTTTTGCTGAAAAATCATGCCGCGGCGGCAATGCCGTTTGTTATGATTACGAATCATAAACACCCTCTTGATATGAAGAAACCGAAATTAGTGATATCTACCGGAGCCGGGATGAGTGCCGAAAGCGGTATCTCAACGTTCCGCGACAGTGGAGGACTGTGGGATAAATATCCGGTGATGGATGTGGCGAGCGCCGATGGATTTGCACGGAATCCTGAGCTTGTGCACAGTTTCTATAACACCCGCCGCCATGAACTTGTCAAGGCTCAGCCCAATGCCGGACACCGCGGACTCGTAGAGCTTGAACAGTGGTATGATACCTACGTAATAACCCAGAATGTCGACAATCTGCATGAGCGTGCCGGCTCGGAGCATGTGCTGCATCTGCATGGCGAGCTTATGAAAGTGCGCTCCATGAAGCATCCCGAGCGTGTGTATGAACTGTCGGAGGGTAATCTTGACACCACGGTCGATACGCGCGATGAGTATGGCGATGCCGTGCGTCCGCACATCGTGTTTTTTCAGGAGGCGGTGCCTAATATCGAGCCGGCCATAGAGCTGGCTTCGGAGGCCGATGTATTTGTGGTGATAGGCACATCGCTTGCCGTATATCCCGCGGCCTCGCTGCTCCACTATGTGCGTCGTGGCGTGCCGGTCTATTACATTGACCCCAATCCGGCGCCTGTACCTGACTACGTCACAGTGCTTCGCATGCCCGCTACCAAGGGTGTTGAGGAGCTTGTCAGGCTGCTACGTCCGTAGACATATCAGATTTACATTTGCAAACGTCAGTTCTTTTCGGAGGGCTGACGTATTTTGTGTTATATCAGCCGTTTGTGAAAATGTTGATAACTTGGCTAATTTTTAGGGGAATTATTTTGAGTTTCGATATGTAAATTTTGCATAAAAATTTCTACCTTTACACCCTAATAACCCGCGCGCGTCAAGATGCGCCGAAATCATTGCAAATGAGCGAAAACGCATATCACATACCGGCCTTGCTTCCACAGACTATCGAAGCCCTTGCTATCAAGTCTGACGGGGTGTACGTCGATGCCACTTTCGGTGGCGGCGGCCACTCGCGAGCCATAGTTGAGGAATTGTCCTTAAGTGGTCATCTATACGGCTTTGACCAGGATGACGAGGCTGTGGCAGGTGCGTTTTCCGACAGCCGGTTTACAATTGTTTACAGCAACTTCAGGTATCTCCGCAATTTCATGCGGTACTACAAGGTTGAGGCTGTCGACGGCATATTGGCGGATTTAGGCGTGTCGTTTCATCATTTCGATGACTCGGAGCGCGGATTCTCGTTCCGTTTCGACGGCCCGATTGACATGCGTATGAACCGTCATTCAGGACGTTCGGCCGCATCAGTCCTGCAGGAATCGGATGTGGAGTCACTGGCCAGGATTTTCAAGCTGTATGGCGAGTTCAAGCAGAGCCGTCGTCTGGCCGAGGCTATTGTGCGCACCCGCGAGTCAGGCCGACCGATAAAAACGGTGGCCGACTTCCTTGAGGTAGCGCGCCCGTTTGTCAATCCGCGTCAGGAGAAAAAAGAGCTGGCCATGATATTCCAGGCCCTGCGCATAGAGGTCAATGGCGAGCTTGACGCCCTGCGTCAATTCCTGGAGGCGGCTGTGGCGGTGCTTCGTCCCGGCGGACGTCTGGCCATCATAACATATCACTCGCTGGAGGACCGTCTGGTGAAAAACTTCATGCGGAGCGGTAACTTTGACGGTGAGGTGCAGACTGACTTCTTCGGGCGCCGTAACGCACCTATGCGGCTGCTTACATCGAAGCCCATAGTTCCCGATGCGGCAGAAGTGGAAGCAAACCCACGGTCGCGCAGCGCCAAACTCCGAGTGGCGGAAAAACTTTGAACAGACAGTAAAATCATAGAATAAACAACACAGAAGCAGATATAGACATTTATGGCTACCGGCGATAAAAAGAAAAGCACATCAGGCACACGTCAGCGCTATTCCGGACTGGAATGGCTGTCGGGGCCCATTCTGCGCGGGCAGTTGCTTGACAGCGACTTCTTCGCTCGCAATTGGCTCGTAATAGCCGTGATGGTAGTGCTTGCGCTGGCCTATATCACCAACAAATACAGCTGCCAGACACTCATGGAGGAGGAACGCCGCCTGACGGAGCGTCTGGAGATAGTCAAGACGGAGCGTGTGCGCATGCGCAGTATCTATATGGGCCGCACCCGCGAATCGTCAATGCAGCATCTGGCCGACTCGTTGCATCTCGGCCTGAATATCCAGGAGCGTCCACCCTTTAAGCTATCGAAATCAAAATGAAAAAGGAAAACCGTAACCGCATACTTAACCGCTACCTGTTCGTGCTGGTTCTCATTCTTGGTTTCTGCGGATGGATTCTGTACCATCTTGTCGATACCACGGTGGTGTCAGCCGACAAATGGAATGAAAAGGCCATGACCTCCCTGACCAAGGTGGATACTATTCTGCCTGAACGCGGGGATATTCTTGCAGCCGACGGTAGCGTTCTTGCCACCAATCTGCGCTACTACACGGTGCGCGTTGACTACCGTGCATCGAAGTTTGCCGAAAAGATGCTGCGTGACACCATTGATGTCCTTGCCGACAGTATGGCCGCCCACTTCCCGCAGCGCACAGCCGCCGGATGGCGTAAGCATCTGCTTGCTCCTCTGGCTAAAGATGCCGATAAGCGTCCGCGAAGCTATAAGATACTGTCCAATATATCGTATGCCGATTATCTGCTTCTGCGCACATTCCCGTTCTTCAGCCTGAAGAACAACAATTACAACGGGCTTGTGAAGGAAACAGTGATGAAGCGCACCAATCCTTATGGCTCTATGGCGCTGCGAAGCATTGGCCGCGTTGGAGCCACCAAGGAGAGCCGTGAGATACATGGCCGCTCCGGACTGGAGATGGCGCTCGATTCGCTTCTGTACGGACATATCGGATATGCAAAGAAAGTGCCCTTGACAAGAGGGATTGTCAACTGGACTGACATAGCCCCTGTACATGGGCTTACCATACAGACCACTATCGATATCAAGCTTCAGGATATAGTGGAGAATGAACTCAACCGCATGCTTGAGGAGGCGGATGCCGACTGGGGCGTGGCTGTGCTCATGGACGTGGCTACAGGCGACATCAAGGCCATATCGAATCTTGAGGCTGACTCGCTCGGACGTGGATTCATCGAGGGGCAGAACCGTGCCGTACTCGGTTTCGAACCAGGCTCTGTGGTAAAGACACTCTCAATGATGATAGCGCTTGAAAACGGAGCCGCCGGCAATCCTGGCGAGCTGATCACCACCGGGCAGAGCTATAAATATGCCGAAGGTCCTGCCATACGTGACTGCTCTCCCAAAGCCTCTATCGAGGTGGGTGAGGTGCTTGAGCGTTCATCCAATATAGGTATGACCCGTATCATCACACGCAAGTACGGACAGAATCCGGGCGAATTCTATACAGCCATCAAGCGTACAGGATTTCTCGGCCCGCTGAATGTGGGTATCGGTGGAGAGCGTAAGCCTCGCATCGACTCCCTTGGCAATAACAACGCCGCACGCATAGCCCTGTCGCGCCAATGCTACGGGTATGCTACTGAGATACCGCCTCTGCATACACTGGCTCTGTACAATGCCATAGCCAACAACGGTAAGTTTGTGCGTCCGCGCCTTGTGCAGCGTATAATAGGCGAGGGTATCGATTCGGTGCTCGACGTGACCTACATACGCAAGCAGGTGTGCAGCGAGGCCAATGCAGCCAAGCTGCGTGAGATGCTTCGCCGTGTGGTGTGGGGCAAAGCCGGCACCGCCAGGTTGCTGCGCAGCGACGATGTGGCCATTGCCGGAAAGACCGGTACCGCGTTCGTGATTGAGAAGGGACGGTATAATACTGACAAGAAGCGCCTGTCATTCTGCGGATTTTTCCCGGCGGACAAGCCTAAGTACTCATGTATAGTGCTTATCAGTAACCCGCGTAAGAAGGCAGGAGCATCATCCACAAGCGGAACCGTACTGAAGAATATCGCTCTCAAGCTCTTCTCGCGTGGTATGCTGAACAATCATTCCGATTATACTTCAGGCTCTACTTCCGACAAATTGCCTATGCTGTATGCTTCAGCTGACCCCACCAATCTGCGTAGCTTCCGTGAGAGCCTTGGCATGACCGGAGAACATAAGGTGACACCCACCGACGATAAGGATACGCCGAAAGGAACATTGCCCTCGGTGGTAGGCTACGGGGTGCGCGATGCCATCGCGCTTCTGGAGCGTGCCGGATATAATGTGCGCATAAGCGGCAGCGGATGCGTGGTATCGCAGGATCCTGTGGCAGGCTCGCATCTGCGCACCGGATCGAAAGTTCACCTGAAGCTATCCAATTAACAGAATAAAAATAACACACCCAATTATACACCATAATAATATGAAAAGATTAGCCGACCTTCTCTCAGCCATAACGATAACGGAGATTATAGGCAGTGATGCCAAGGAGATAACATCGCTTGAATGTGATTCCCGATGCATTCAGCGCGGGTCGATGTTCGTGGCCGTGCGCGGCGTGACTGTCGATGGGCACAAGTTCATACCCCTTGTCACCCTTGCCGGCGCTTCGGCTATCGTATGTGAGGAGCTTCCCGAACGGCTCGAATCGACAGTTACATATATTAAGGTGCCCAATACTTCGGTGGCCCTCGGCTTCCTCGCCTCCCAATGGTGGGGCAACCCCTCGCGCAAGCTGAAACTTGTGGGTGTCACCGGAACAAACGGCAAGACTACCACCGCCACTCTTATATATGAAATGGCACGTCTGGCCGGACATAAGGCCGGATTGCTGTCAACGGTGTGCAATTATGTTGACGGCGAGGTATATCCTACCAATCAGACTACTCCCGGACCGCTGGTGCTCAATGAAATGCTCCACCGTATGGTAGTGGCCGGATGTACTTATGCCGCTATGGAGGTCAGCTCCCATGCCGCGCATCAGCACCGCATAGCAGGCCTGAAGTTTGCCGGAGGTGTGTTCTCTAACCTTACCCGTGACCATCTTGACTATCACAAGACGGTAGATGCATATATCGCGGCCAAGAAGATGTTCTTCGATGAACTTCCAGCCGATGCATTTGCCTTGACAAATATTGATGACAAGTGCGGCGAGGTGATGCTTCAGAATACCGCTGCCCGTAAGTGCACTTATTCCTTGCGTCGTCAGGCAGATTTCGTAGGGCGCGTTATCGAGCCGCGTCTTGACGGTACGCTGATGAGTTTCAACGGCCACGAGGTGGAAACTCTCTTTACCGGTAAGTTCAATGCCTACAACCTTACAGCTGTGTATGGAGCTTCGATTCTGCTCGGATGGGACAAGGATGAGGTGCTTGTCAATATGAGCCGCCTTATCCCTGTGGCCGGCCGATTCCAGACTCTGCACGGACCTACCGGAGTGACCGCAATAGTTGACTATGCCCATACACCTGACGCTCTGGTCAATGTGCTTGACACCATACGCGAGGTGGTAGGTGCCGATGGTGTGATAACCACTGTGGTAGGTGCCGGCGGCAACCGCGACCGCGGCAAGCGTCCGATCATGGCACGTGAGGCCGCCCTGCGCAGTACACGTGTGATACTGACTTCCGACAATCCCCGCGATGAGGAGCCTGCCGAAATAATCCGTGAGATGGAAGCCGGACTTACTGACGACATGCGTCCGCATACTCTCAGCATCACCGACCGCCGCGAGGCTATACGCACGGCTCTGATGATGTCGAAAGCAGGCGATGTTGTGCTTATCGCCGGTAAGGGACATGAGGATTATCAGGAGATAAAAGGAGTCAAGCACCATTTCGATGACCGCGAGGTGGTACGTGAAGCTTTCGGTCAGTCCAAGTAAATGAAATAAATGGTGCAGAAGTATGCTTGTATATCTATTTGACTATCTTGAGGGACTCGGATTCCCCGGCGCACGCCTGATGGACTATATCTCGTTCCGTTCGGGTGCCGCTCTGCTGTTGGCTCTGTTCATAGCCCTTGTGTTCGGGCGTAAGATTATTGACCGCCTGCAGTACATGCAGGTGGGAGAGATAGTGCGCGACCTTGGACTCGAGGGGCAGATGGCCAAGAAAGGCACCCCGACGATGGGTGGTGTCATCATAATCCTGTCCATCCTTGTACCATGCCTGCTGTTGGGCAATCTGGAGAGCATCTACATGCAGCTGATGCTCGTATCGGTACTCTGGCTCGGAACCATCGGCTTCCTTGACGATTATCTGAAAATGAAGCGTCACAACAAGGAGGGTATGAAGGGTAAATTCAAGATTGTAGGACAGGTGGGCCTCGGACTTATAGTGGGAGTCACCATGTATGCAAGCCCTGATATAGTCATGAGTGAGAATGTGGAGCACTCCGTTGTATCTACCAGCGAGCGGGTGGTGTCATTCCAGAATCAGAATCTCAAGGTACCTCAGACTACCATCCCGTTTGTAAAGAACAATAACTTCGATTACGCCTGGCTCACAGGATGGATGGGAAAGAATGCCGCCACAGCGGGCTGGATAGTGTTCGTGCTGATGACCATAATCGTTGTCACCGCGACATCCAACGGAGCCAATCTTACTGATGGCCTCGACGGCCTATGTACCGGCACATCGGCCATAATCGGTGTGGCGCTGGCCATAATGGCGTATCTCGGAGGCAACAGTATCTATGCCTCCTACCTTGATATAATGTTCATACCCGGAAGCTCGGAGCTGGTGGTATTCATGGCTGCATTCATAGGAGCGCTAATCGGATTCCTGTGGTATAACACTTATCCGGCGCAGGTATTCATGGGTGATACCGGAAGCCTTACGCTGGGTGGCATCATAGCTGTGTTTGCCATACTTATACGCAAAGAGCTCCTGATACCGATATTATGTGCCGTATTCTTCATCGAGGACCTTTCGGTGATGCTTCAGGTGGCATATTTCAAATTCACGAAACGAAAAACGGGTGTAGGCCGGCGGTTGCTGAAGATGGCGCCTCTGCACCATCATTTCCAGAAACCGGGCAATTCCGGAATTGACGCACTGCTGCAATTCCCGCTCCGGGCCATACCCGAGTCAAAAATAGTGACCCGCTTCTGGATTATAAGCATATTCCTGGCGGCCCTTACATTTGTGACACTTAAAATACGATAATCATAGGCATGGAAAAGAAACGTCTTGTAGTGCTTGGTGGAGGAGAGAGCGGCGTGGGTGCCGCTATTCTCGGAAAAGTGAAAGGGATGGATGTATTTCTGTCCGATATGGGAACGATATCACCACGCTATAGCTCTATTCTTGATGAAGAGGGGATAGAATGGGAACAGGGTACTCACAGCATGGATCGCCTGCTGGCGGCCGATGAAGTGGTGAAGAGCCCCGGTATTCCTCCCACAGCTCCGGCAGTACAGGCCATCATGGAACGTGGCATTCCGGTAATCTCGGAAATAGAATTTGCCGGACGTTACACCGATGCCCGCATGGTGTGCATAACCGGTAGCAACGGAAAGACTACTACCACTCTGCTGACTTACCATATACTGCGTGACGCCGGCCTCAATGTAGGATTGGCCGGTAATGTAGGGCGTAGTCTGGCACTGCAGGTGGCCCGCGACGAACATGATGTATATGTTATAGAGCTGTCAAGTTTCCAGCTTGAGAATATGTATGACTTCCGGGCCAACATTGCCGTGATACTTAACATCACGCCTGACCACATGGACCGCTATGACTACACGATGCAGAAATACGTGGACGCCAAGTTCCGGATTCTGCAGAATCAGAAGTCTTCTGACGCGTTCATCTACTGGGCTGACGACCCTGTGATACGCAAGCAACTTGAGCGTATCAAAGTCGAAGCGGAGCAGTATCCGTTTGCTGAAAAGCGTACTGACAGAACTGCATCATATCTCACCGATGGAGGCAAGGAGCTTGTGTTTGACACCGAGGGGACTTACTACTCGATGCCCCGTGCCGAACTCTCGCTGAGCGGACTCCACAATCTGTACAATTCGATGGCTGCCGGCCTGTCGGCCTGCCTGCTTGATATACGCAAGGAGGATATCCGCAAGGCCCTCGGCAATTTCGAAGGTGTGGAGCATCGGCTTGAATTTGTGGCTGATATTGACGGCGTACGTTATATAAATGACTCAAAGGCTACGAATGTCAACTCATGCTGGTATGCCCTTGAAAGCATGCCTGCAGGTCAGGGTAAGTCAATCGTGCTTATTCTTGGCGGCAAGGACAAGGGCAACGACTACTCGGAGATAGAGCCTCTGGTGCGTGAGAAAGTCAAGACCATAGTATGTATGGGTAAGGACAATACCAAGCTGCTTGACTTCTTCGGAGGCAAGGTCGATGAAATAATTGACACGCACTCGCTCGCCGAGGCTGTTGAGGCATGCCGTAATGCTGCATCAGCGGGCGATACCGTGCTGCTGTCGCCCTGCTGCGCAAGCTTTGATCTGTTCAAGAGCTACGAACAGCGTGGCGATCTTTTCAAGGAAGCGGTAAAAGCTCTGCAGAAATAACTGAATGAAAGAAACACACTGATATATTATTATATAGCATCTGATGGAAACCTTTTCGGCAAACAATATAGAACTTGAAGCCTCACGGCGTGTCCGCAAGGACCCGGCGGAGGATTCTATCTCCGTGGCCCGTCCTGACCGGCATATATGGGGCATATATATAGTGCTCTGCATCCTGTCAGTGGTGGAACTGTACAGCGCATCCTCGCGTGAGGTGGCCTCGTCGGCTATCGGCGTGTATGGTCCGCTTCTCCGCCACGGGGTGATGCTGCTGTGCGGACTCGGTATTATCCTGGTTCTCCAGCGCATCCATTACAGGAAATTCCTGATGTGGATACCTCTGTTTGCCCTGATAAGCGTGGTTATGATGCTGTATGTCATGCTGTTCGGCGATGTGATCAACGGTGCGCGCCGGTCGTTCAGGCTATTGGGCGTGTCGCTACAGCCGTCGGAATTCCTGAAAATGTCAGCGGCTGCCATGATAGCGCTTGTTCTGTCAGTGAGTCAGTTGCAGGGTACAGTGAAGCGTTCCGGAGTCATTGTCTGTGCAGCCGTGGTGCTTCTTTTTGCGGCAATGCTTGTCCCACAGGGTCTTACCAATACCATTCTGCTTATGGCCATCAGTATATCCATGATGGTGATAGGCGGTGTCCCTTATCGGATGCTCGCAGCTGTATTGGGAGCGTATATCATCGGATTCCTGTTGCTGCTCGGGCTTGACTACCTTATATCTGACGGCGGAAGCGGTGGTTTGCTCGGACGTATGAGTGTCTGGATGGCACGCTTGACAAGTTTCGGCAGCGATGAACCGAAATATATGCTGGATCTCACGAGCGACAATGCTCAGGAAATGTACAGCTACATGGCGCAGGCTCACGGAGGAATCACCGGGGTGCTCCCCGGCAATTCCCGCGAAACGGCCCGTCTGCCTCTTGCTTTCTCGGATTATATTTACTCAATCATAGTTGAGGACCTCGGATTGATAGGAGGTGTTGTGGTGATGCTGTTGTACCTATGGCTTCTCGGTAGGGCAAGTGCCATAGCCGCACGCTGTTCACGCGCTTTCCCTGCACTTCTGGTGATTGGAATGGCAGTGACCATTGTTTACCAGGCATTGTTCCACATTGCCATTGTGACTGGCGCGTTCCCGGTATCGGGCCAGCCGCTGCCTCTGATATCGAAAGGGGGAACATCCATATTGATAACATCGATAGCTTTCGGAGTGATGCTTAGCGTGAGCCGCTATGCCGTGCGATCCGGACGCCGCCGGGAGATAAAGGCCGAACTTGAATCACTGCCTGAAGAGGCCCGTGCGGAGAATCCGTCACAACTATCATAATGTATGAATGAAATGACTCAGAATATAGCAAAATCAAACGGCCCGCTGCGTGTGCTTATCAGCGGCGGAGGAACCGGAGGACATATATTCCCGGCCGTATCGATAGCCAATGCTCTAAAGCGCCGCTGCCCTGAAGCGGAGATTCTGTTCGTAGGAGCGGAGGGACGCATGGAGATGGAGAAGGTTCCTGCTGCCGGATATGATATCGTGGGCCTTCCTGTAGCCGGATTTGACCGCAAGCGCCTGTGGCGGAATGCCGGGGTGCTCATAAAGCTTATGCGCAGCATGCGCAAGGCGCGGAAGGTGCTGAAGAAATTCAATCCTGATATAGCTGTGGGCGTAGGCGGATATGCCAGCGGTCCTATGCTTAAGCAAGCTCAGAAGAACAATATCCCCACACTGCTTCAGGAGCAGAACTCTTATGCAGGTGTGACTAACAAGCTGCTTGCAGCCAAGGCGCGGGCCATCTGTGTGGCCTATGAAGGGATGGAGCGTTTCTTCCCCGCGGAGTCTATAGAGCTTACCGGCAATCCGGTGAGGTCAAATCTGCTTAACTGCATCCTCACTCCCGCGCAGGCCAAGGAAGCTCTTGGCATGAATCCTTCAGTGCCTCTGGTGCTGGTGGTAGGCGGAAGCCTCGGAGCCCGTACAGTCAATGAGGCTATCTCACGCGCATTGCCTGACATCACTGCCACCGGAGCCAATGTGCTATGGCAGTGCGGCAAGCTTTATGCTGAGAAATGCTGCGAACGTGGAGCACAATTTGAGGGCGTGAAGGTACAACCGTTTATAGCTGATATGGATGTGGCTTACCGTGCGGCAGATCTCCTGGTGTCACGTGCCGGAGCCGCAACGATATCTGAAATACAGCTTCTCGGCAAGGCCGCTATCCTTATACCCTCGCCCAACGTGGCCGAGGACCATCAGCGTAAGAATGCCGAGGCGCTCTCCTCAAGAGGTGCTGCAGTTATGATTCCTGATGCCGAGGCTTGTCAGCGTCTTGGTGCAGAGGTGACGGCTCTGCTTAATGACGGACCGAAGCGCACCGATCTGTCGCGCGCGGCATCGAAGATGGCTCTTCCTGATGCTGATGAAAAAATCGTTGACCGAATATTGGAAATAGTTTCAGAAAAATGACTGAATCGCAGAATAAGAAAAATATATATTTCGTAGGTGCCGGAGGCATTGGTATGGCCGCTCTGGAACGTTACTTCCACATGCATGGATATAATGTGGCCGGATATGACCGTACACCGTCCGAGCTTACACACGCCCTTGAAGCGGAGGGAATAGATATCCGTTACACTGATGACCCGGCCATGATTCCCGATGCATTCCGGGATCCTGAAAAAACATTGGTGGTGCGCACTCCGGCTGTACCGGATTCACATCGCGGACTGCAGTTTTTCAGAGATAACGGCTTTGAGATCATGAAGCGTGCAGCTGTGCTCGGCATTGTCACCCGAGGGTCAAAGGCGCTATGTTTTGCCGGTACGCATGGAAAGACTACCACTTCATCCATGGCTGCGCATCTGCTTCACAGCATGCCGTGCGGATGCAACGCTTTTCTGGGCGGTGTGCTCCGCAATTATGGTACAAACTGCCTGCTGAATGACTCTTCGGACTACAGTGTGGTGGAGGCCGACGAATATGACCGCTCGTTTCACCAGCTCACTCCCTATATAGCGGTGATAACCTCAACAGATGCTGACCATCTGGACATCTACGGTACAGAAGAGGCTTATCTGGAAAGTTTCGCCCACTTCACCGAGCTGATTCCCGAAGGTGGAACGCTGATAGTCCATACAGGCCTTAAACTGAAGCCGCGGCAGAACGCAGGTGTAAGAACTTATACATACTCGCGCGATGAAGGTGACTTCCATGCCGCCAACATCCGTCATGCCGATGGTGCGATAATCTTTGATTTTGTGACACCCGATGGTGTCGTTACGGATATCTCGCTCGGTGTGCCTGTAGAGATAAATATAGAGAACGCGATTGCAGCGCTTGCCGCCGTATGGGCTGCGGGTCAGCTTGATGCCGCCGTTGCCCGTGAGGCTATGGCTTCATTCATGGGGCCGAAGCGCCGCTTTGAGTTCTGGCTGAAGCAAGCGGGCGAGGATGGTCATGTGGTGATTGATGATTATGCCCATCATCCCGATGAGCTACGACAGTCAATCCTTTCGGTCAAGGCATTATATCCGGAGCGGAAGCTGACGGTGGCTTTCCAGCCGCACCTGTACTCTCGTACGCGCGACTTCGCGCATGAATTTGCCGAAGTTCTTTCGCTGGCCGATGAAGTGATTCTGCTTGACATCTACCCTGCGCGTGAGGAGCCTATTCCGGGAGTCACCTCGCAGATAATCCTTGAGGGAATAAAGGATACCGATGCACGTATTGTCAGCCTCGATGGCCTGACCGATGCGGTGAAAGCTGCCAATCCTTCGCTTCTGCTTACTGCCGGAGCCGGAAATATCGTGGATAAGCTTCCTGAGATTGTAAAATTGTTTGAATAACGGACCGATGACTCCAGTAGTAAGAAACAGACTATTTGCCCTGGGCACCCTGATTGTTGTGGCATACCTTGCCGTAATGGCCTACGTATGCTCTGATCTGCGTGGCCGGCGTCTGTGCAACGGCATAGAGATAGTAGTGGTCGATTCGCTGGAACAGAAGTTTGTCACCGTTGCAGAGTTGCGCAATGAACTCGGGCGGCTCCCATCGATAGCAGAGAAGACTCCGCTTGACCGGATAAACACCGACAGCCTGCAGCGGATGCTATCCGTGATTGACAAGATTGAGAATGCCCGGGTAGAGCGGCTCACCAACGGGGTGATACGTATCACGGTAGAGCCTATGCGGCCTGTGGCGCGTGTATTTGACGGTAGCCATTCGTATTATATAAATAAGGATGGCAAAAAAATATCGGCTGAGGCACGCTACTTTGTGGATGTGCCTGTGATACAGGGCCATTTTACCGACTCTGCATTCACGCCGCTCACATTGCTGCCGCTCATGGACTATGTGGCTTCAAGCGAGCGCTGGAGCAAGGTGGTTAGTCTGATTAAAGCTGACTCGCCGCGCGATGTACTGCTGATCCCGGCCATGAAGGGGTTGGTGTTCAATCTTGGTGAGCCGGCTGACTTTCCGTCGAAGTTTGATCGCCTTGACCGGATGGTATCTGAGGTGATTCCACGTAAGGGGTGGGGATATTACGATACGATATCGGTAAAATGGTCCGGACAGATTGTCGCCACACGCGCCGACAAGATAGCCCACCGCACTGATAGTGTGGTAGAGGAGGATGACGAGCAGGTCGATGTGTCCACCATGATAGCAGGTGAGAATATAGCTCCCGGGCAGAGCCTGCCGGGACGTAAGGCCAATTCTGAAAAGCCTGTGCCTGGAGCGAAGCCTGTGGCGCGGAAGCAGGAGCGCGATTCAGTAGCGAAGAAATCTGAGTCGGCACCTCGGAAAGAAACTAAGTCAGATGATGCAAAAGCGTCATCCGGTAAGAAAAAAGACACCCCTGCTAAAAAAGAGGGTGGTCAGAAAGATAAAAAGAAAAAATAATATAGACAGATATGAAGGAAACTAACATTGTGGCTTTGGAAATAGGCAGTTCCAAGATAAAAGGCGCTGTCGGTGTTATTGACAGTTCCGGCGCCATCACCGTGAAGGCTGTTGAGGAGGAATCCCATCAGGACTGGGTGCGCTACGGAATAGTGAGCAACGTGGAGGAAGTGGCTGTGCTGGCCGCCAATCTGCTTGAACGCCTTGAACAGCGTGTGAGTCCTCTTGTGGTGGAGGGCGTCTACGTGGCCATGGGCGGACGTTCGTTCCGTTCAGATTCGCGCGAGGCTGAGCGCATGCTGCCTGAGGAAACAGAAATCAATGCTGACATCATAGATCAGCTTATGGGCGAGACATCAGCCACAGTGTTCAACAACCGCGAGCTTCTGGACATTGTGCCGCGTGAGTATATCGTTGACAAGACCCGTGTTACCAAGCCTATCGGTACGTTTGGCCGCAACATACGCATGCTGTCAAATGTCATAACATGCCGTCCGCAGATAAAGAAGAATCTCTGCCGTCTGTTCAACGAGAAGCTGGGGCTGAATATCAATGGATTCATTGTCCGTCAGACTGCTCAGGCCGAGTTTGTGCTCACAACGGAGGAGATGCGTCTGGGCTGCATGCTCGTTGACTGCGGTGCCGAGACCACAACCGTGTCAATATATAAGAATGGTGCCCTGCAATATCTGTCGACTATCCCCATGGGATCGCGCAACATTACCCGCGACCTTACCGCTCTTAATTTCATAGAGGAGCAGGCCGAGGATATAAAGCAGCGTATGGGCAATGCCAATAACGGAGTTAAATCTGACGTGGCTTCCGCTCCTGGCATCAATATCACTTCCGTGCAGCAGTATGTATCGGCTCGTGCGGGTGAGATAATAGCCAATATCAAGGAGCAGATAAAATATGCCGGGCTGAAGGCCGCTGATCTGCCGAGCGGTATCATTCTTGTAGGGCGCGGAGCGCGTCTGCGCGGATTCAGCGAGCGCCTCTCGACCTCTACCGGCATGAAAGTGCGTACCGGCAATTCCGCATGCCTTGATCTGCGGCTCGCCGACTCACGTATCGCCGTGGGCGACTCGGTCGACGTAATCTCAACTCTCTATTATGCAGCAAAGCACAGCCCGCTGGAATGCCTCTCAACCGTATATGAGCCGGAGCCTCCTGTAGTGCGTCAGGAACCTGAGAAACCTGTGGTGAAGGAGGAACCCAAGCAGCCTGTGCAGCCCGAACCTGAAAAGGTGAAAGAGGTTGTAGCCGAACCTGAACATAAGAAAACGGTATCAGGAGGAGTGATTCCCGGAACACCGAAGAGCCAGGGCGGAAATTTCTTCCGCACTATAGGTGAGAAGATACGCGGCATGCTCTCCGAGGAGGATGACTACGATGAAGTTCTCCGCGACGATATGGATTAAGCACAATTATTCACAAATAAGAAAAATAAGACGAAATATATATGGACAAATCTGAAATAGACCAGTTTGCCGGACAATTCAATGATGACGAGAAGATAAGCGACCGCGACCCCATAATCCAGGTGATAGGAGTAGGCGGCGGCGGAAGCAATGCCATCAATCACATGTACCGTCAGGGCGTCAAGGATGTATCATTTGTGGTGCTTAATACAGACCGCGCTGCACTGCGCACATCACCCGTGCCATGTAAAGTGATGATCGGTTCCGGACTTGGTGCCGGCGATAAGCCCGAGGTAGCCCGCCAGGCAGCTGAGGATGATCTGGAGAAAATAGAGGCCATTTTCAACGAAAAGACAAAGATGGTGTTTGTCACCGCCGGTATGGGTGGCGGAACAGGTACCGGTGCCGGACCTGTGGTGGCCCGTGTGGCGCGTGAACGCGGCTTGCTTACTATCGGTATCGTCACTATCCCGTTCCTTTTCGAGGGCGACCGTAAGATTCTGAAGGCTCTTGACGGAGCTGACGAAATGGCTAAGTATGTGGATGCACTGTTGGTCATCAACAACGAGCGCCTGGCTGAGATTTATGGCGACTTGAGCTTTGTCAATGCATTCGGCAAGGCTGACGATACGCTTTCAACCGCTGCGAGCTCGATTTCCGAAATTATAACCGGCGACGGATATATCAATCTTGACTTCAATGACGTTGACACTACTCTCCGCAACGGAGGAGCCGCGATAATATCTACCGGCTACGGAGAGGGTGAGAACCGCGTGACCCAGGCCATTGATGATGCCCTCAATTCACCGCTTCTGAAGAACCGCGACGTATTCGGCTCAAAGCGCCTGCTGTTTAACCTCTACTTCTCACGCAAGTCAAAGACGCCGTTCACCATGAGCGAGGTGTCCGGATTCCGCGATTTTGTAAGCTCTATCCCCGATGTTGAGGTAATATGGGGTGTGGCTTATGATGATACTCTGGAGGATAAGGTCAAGATCACGATTCTTGCATCAGGTTTTGATGTTACTATCCGCGACGAGGAAGAGGAGGAGATGGGCAACAACCGTATTCCCGCCAAGCCTCGTAACAATAACCGTATCACTACATCGCGCCCGGCGGCTCCGAGAGTTGATCCCGGTTCACGTATTGAGGAGCAGTATGGAAAGTCAGTTGACGAGCTCCGCTCTAACTATATCCTGCTCACGCCCGAACAGATGGATGACGATGAAGTGATAGAACTTCTTGAGCGTACGGCTACCTATGGTCGCGACCGTAAGATTGCCGAGCGGTTCAAGAATACCAATTCCGGAAGCACGCTTGACAAATCGGTGTCCAAGCCCTCCGGCCCCGGCATAATATCATTCTGATAAAGAATATCAGATGGCTAAAATAACAGGAGCGGCATGAGTGCCGCTCCTGTTATTTTATTCCGTTATGCCTAATTCTTTGAATCGCGATTCAAAGAGGCCGGGGCCGTATCCGCTCCATTCCCTTATCAGGTCCCCCTCGGGGTTGAATATGAAGAAGTGCGGGAAGCTGTTCACGCAGTAGCGCAGGCAGTCCTGGCCGGTTATCCCCGAGCCGTTCCAGATGGATGGCCATGTGATGTTGTCGCGTTTTATGGATTCCTTCCAGTCTTTCTCAGAATCATCGCATGAATAGTTGATGAATAGAACTTTGTCGGCATACTTTTCTGCAATCTGGGGTATGTCGCGGTTAGCCATGACGCATGCTCCGCAGAATCGCTGGGAGAAGTCCACCACAAGATATTTCCCTTTATAATCGCTTAGCTTTACTTTCTTGCCATTCTGATCCGTGGCCACAATATCGAAGTCGGCGATGTTGTCACCCGGTTTTATCTGCTGTGTGGTTAGAAACCTGAAAATTGTTGTGGCATACGAACTCTCTTTATATGGCGGTTTTAACGCATCGTAGATGGCCGATACTTCTTCGCGCGGCATGTCCTGCATCTGGTATTGCATGTGGCTTAGAGTAATCCAGCTGTTGGGATGAGAGTGATAGTAGTTCATTTTCAGTGATTCACGTCTGTCCTGAAGAGCAATGGCGTGCTCTTTCTCCTCCTTTGTAAGTGAATTGTAGCGCGAAAAGGCATCTTGAAGATCTGCCTCTATTTCTCCGGTCAATGCATTAAGTGTCATGAAATCCTTGCTCCATGGCGCCCCTTTCTGTTTGTATGACAAAGATTTTATGTCATCTGCCTTACCGGATATTTTCTCAGTGACCCCATTCTGGACAAATGTCGATATTGTGCCCTTGGGAGTGTAGATATACATTGTAGCCGGATCTGTCATTCGGCTCTGTCCCTCTATCGTGGCTTTTCCTTTGACCGGTTTGAGCTTTATGAATTGCCATTTATCCTGCTTTTCATCCTGAACACGGGCTGTTATCTCTACTGAGTCGGGAAGACCTTTCAGGTCAATTATTGTCTTGAATCCTGATTGTGCCGATGCGGCAATGCTTGTCATGAGAGAAACAAGCAGAAGAAAATATTTCATTATCGGGTGGTTATGATTGGTTTTGCTGTTTATCAGAGCAGACCGAGCTCTACGTAGCAGGCCACACGCTCTATTATGCCATCCTGTTTGTTTTTGTCGGGACGGTAGTCAATCTTCAGATTCACGCCGAAAAGCCGGCCGAAAGTCTGCCAGAATCCGGCACGGAACGAGCCGAGGAACGCTTTGATGATGCTGTAGCCCGACTGGTCGGTTTCGCGCCTTATCAGCTTGCAAAGCATCTGGGCCTGCGATTTCGTGAAGCGTTTCAGTGTAGGCTTATATTGCTCGAACACGGCTGATTCCATCCTTTTCAGATAAGCCTCGCGTTCTTTCTGTGTGGGGAGCGTTTCGATGTATTCATATGTTTCGAGGAGGGTTTCGCATATCAGTTTGGCGTAAGGTAGCGCTTTTTTGACATCGCGCACAGTGCGCCAGTAGAATTCCTCCTCTTTTTTGTTTTTGAACACCATGGGCGGAAATACGTACACATCGTTCAGCACAATCATTTTTACCGAATCGCCGTCAATTTCCGTATAATAATAGCCTTTCACCGGTCGCACTCGTGCGCTCGGCTCTTTTGGCTCGTCGGCATTTGCCGTCTGAGCCTGCGCCGACATTAGGCCGGCGGTGGAGAAAATAAAGGCTATTAAGGATTTTGACAGTGTGTTCATATTTATATAACGCCTGTGGCGGAAAAAATATTGCTTATCCTTCCTGTTTATGAGGAGGATAGTCAAGAGTGTAGTGCAGTCCCCGCGATTCCTTGCGTTCCTTTGCCTGGCGCATTATCAGGTAGCCTACGTTGATTATATTGCGAAGTTCGCATATCTCTCTTGAGGCTTTCGAGCATTTGAACAGCCGTTCAGTCTCCTCGTAGAGAATATCAAGGCGGTTCCACGCGCGGTCGAGGCGCAGGTTGCTGCGCACTATACCTACATAGGCGCTCATTATCTGTCCTACCTCCTTTATGCTTTGTGTTATCAGCACCATTTCTTCCGGATGGCGTGTGCCCTCATCATTCCAGTCGGGCACATCCTCGCGCAGCTCGTAGCCCGGGGCGCATGCAGATGCATGCTTGGCCGCCGCGTCGGCATATACCACAGCTTCTATAAGCGAGTTTGACGCCAGGCGGTTGCCTCCGTGGAGCCCGGTGCAGGAGCATTCGCCTACGGCATACAGCCGTTTGATGCTCGACTCGCCGTTGATGTCCACCTTTATACCTCCGCACAGGTAATGTGCCGCCGGAGCTACAGGTATGTAGTCCTTGGTGATGTCAATACCCAGCGACAGGCATTTTGCATATATGTTGGGGAAATGCTTGCGGGTCTCCTCCGCGTCCTTGTGCGTCACGTCGAGATACACGTGGTCATCGCCATGCAGCTTCATTTCGCTGTCAATGGCTCGGGCCACAATGTCGCGCGGGGCAAGCGACAGACGGGGGTCATATTTATGCATGAACTCCTCGCCACGCAGATTGCGTAGCACTGCGCCGTAGCCGCGCATCGCCTCCGTGATAAGGAATGATGGGCGGTCGCCCGGATGATACAGTGCAGTTGGGTGGAACTGGATGAATTCCATATCCTTCACCGTTCCCTTTGCGCGGTACACCATGGCTATGCCATCGCCTGTAGCCACAAGCGGGTTGGTAGTGGTGGTGTACACAGCGCCGGCACCGCCGGTAGCCATCAACGTCACTTTAGACAGGAACTTGTCAACATTTCCGGTGTTTGTGTCAAGCACGTAGGCTCCGTAGCATGTTATGTCGGGAGTGCGGCGGGTTACTATCTTACCCAGATGGTGTTGGGTTATTATTTCTATTGCAAAATGATTTTCAAATACGTCAATCTTGTCATTGGCACGTACCGCCTCGATAAGTCCGCGCTGGATCTCAAATCCGGTATTGTCGGCATGATGGAGGATTCTGAATTCGGAGTGCCCTCCTTCACGGTGCAGGTCAAAGCTGCCATCCTCCTTGCGGTCGAACTCAACGCCCCATTTCAGCAGCTGCTGGATCTGCTCAGGGGCCTCGCGCACCACTTTGCTTACAGCCTCTCTGTCGCTGAGCCAGTCGCCGGCTATCATAGTGTCTTCAATATGTTTTTCGAAATTGTCGACCTTAAGATTTGTTACTGACGCCACTCCGCCTTGGGCCAGAGCAGTGTTGGCTTCCTCAAGAGTAGTCTTGCATATCAGTGCTACCTTCCCCTTGCCGGCAACTTTCAAGGCAAAACTCATGCCTGCTATGCCTGCGCCAATCACGAGATAGTCATATTCGTAAGTCATCGCTGTATCTATATTATATATATACGTTGCAAATGTACTGAAAAAACGAATACATTTATCCGATAATATCTATCTAAATTCTTGCGAAAATTTTATTTGGATTTATGCCGCTGTTAATCAGTGTGTTGTCGGATTTTATAAAATTTTCTTTGAAAAAAGTTCATAAAATATTTGGAGGTAAAGCA
>CAJUIW010000009.1:0-32995 GCA_910586895.1 uncultured Muribaculaceae bacterium
CCCAGGACCCCAACATTAAAAGTGTTGTGCTCTACCAGCTGAGCTAGCGAATCATGTTGCTTTCTCAAAAGCGTTGCAAAGGTAGGGGTTATTTTTTTATTTAGCAAATATTTTTTGAACTTTTTTCACCCAAATTTGACATATGCCTGATATTGGCGGACTTACAAAAACGGATTTTACTTTACCTTTAATGCTATATAGAGCGATACACACCATGCCATCCACACCAACGGTATTATCCACGCTCCGACGATAAGTGCCGGAATGCCCGATATGGCCAACCAATATACGAATGTCACAAGCCCAATCAAGTCAAGCAGCCTACCGGCTTTCGGATTCATTGGCGGCAGTTTCCTGCGACTCCATATAACATATGTCGCCATCATTATCCATCCTATAAATACAATGGCATCAAGCAGCAGTGCGGCAAACCCGACAAATGCCAATCCACAATGCTCCCCTACACCGGCCACACGGTATGTTATCAGACAACTGAAAACGGTAATGACGGCCATGCGTGTCACGGCATTATTCATAAGGTTTGTGGTATAAATCCGCATATCATGTTTTTTTATCGTGGGGTAAAGATACACAGATTTAACATAACTGCAAATATACTTATCTATGGAAATGCCTGTAAAAGCTGATGTCAGCGCAGGAAGCGGCCGGTGATGCTTTCCGGATTGGCAGCTATCTCTTCCGGCGTGCCTGATGCCACGATACGGCCACCGGACTCCCCTCCTCCCGGTCCCATGTCAATAATATAATCAGCACTTTTTATAACATCAAGGTCATGCTCTATGACAACAACCGTAGCTCCAGACTGAATCAGACGATCAAACAGCTCCAGAAGAGTCCTGACATCCTGCGGATGCAATCCTATGGTGGGCTCATCAAATACGAACACTGAATCCGACTGCTGACGCCCCATCTCCGATGCGAGTTTAAGGCGCTGCGCTTCTCCGCCTGACAATCCAGGGGTAGCTTCCCCAAGAGTCAGATATCCAAGTCCGAGGTTGTCAAGCATGGCTATACGTGAGGCTACTGTCTTGAAGTCGGCACACAGGTCCATAGCATCCGACAGATCCGAGGCCATAATCTGTGGCATAGTGAATGACTTGCCACTTCGGGTATGGCAATGTATCAGAGATGCATCGCTCGAATAGCGGGAACCGTGACATTCCGGACATGCAATGTCAACATCGGGCAGGAACTGCACATCGAGGCTCACTATACCTGTTCCGTCACACACGGGACAGCGCAACCGTCCGGTATTGTAGGAGAAATCGCTCGCTTTATATCCCATTGCTTTCGCCTCATCCGTGCGGGCAAAGATTTTTCTCAGTTCGTCATGAATATTGGCATAGGTGGCGAGTGTTGATCTGACATTGGCTCCTATCGGGGTCGAGTCGATAAGCTTGACATGCATGATACCAGGCGCAGTAATGCTCTTAACATGCTCCGGCAACGGCGCGCCCGCCACCATTGCCTCAAGCGCCGGCACAAGGCTTTCAAGAATCAGAGTAGTCTTTCCTGAGCCAGACACTCCGGTGACTACCGTAAGCCGGCCTTTCGGTATATTCATTTCAAGTGGATGGACGGTGTGAATCCTCCGGGTTGACATCGATATAGTACCATTGTCAAACATTCTACTCCTTTCGACATGATGCACTATCTCCGGCATATTTCTGCCGGCAAGATAGGGCCCGATTATCGAATGGCTGTCAGCTTCAATCTGCCGTACTGTTCCCTCCCCTATCACGCGTCCGCCGGCAGATCCGGCTCCAGGACCCATCTCCACCATCCAATCGGCATGGCGTAGTATCTGCACGTCATGGTCCACAAGCACAACCGAATTACCGTCGGCCACCAAATCATCCATCACACCCGTCAGTCCGGCAATATTAGCCGGATGCAATCCGATGGATGGTTCATCAAGGACATACAGCACTCCTGTAGTGCGGTTACGCACCACACGGGCAAGCTGCATGCGCTGACGTTCGCCGGTCGACAGCGTGGATGCCGTACGGTCAAGAGTAAGATATCCGAGTCCCAGATCCAACAGCCGGCGCGATGTTGACAGAAATGAATCACATATACTCCGCGCCATAGGGCGCATAGCCTCAGGCAACGAGTCAGGTACTTTACGTACCCACCCCACGGCCTGTTCAAGGGTCATCATACACACACGGTCAAGCCCGATCCCAAGAATCCGTGGAGCACGTGCCTCTGCTGACAGGCGCGTACCTCCACATTCCGGACATACTTCGCTCCGCAGAAAACGCTCCACACGCTTCATACCCTTATCATCGCTCACTTTCGACAATGCATTCTCCACGGTATACACCGCATTGTAATACGTAAAGTCCAGTTCCGTGGCCTGATTGGAATTCTTAGGCCGGTAAAGGATATGCTTCTTCACTGCCGGCCCATGGAACACTATGTCACGTTCCTTCGGTGTAAGCTGGTTGAATGGAATATCTGTCCTTACCCCCATCTCACGACAAACATCGGTCATGAGCGACCACATAAGAGTGTTCCATGGGGCCACAGCTCCTTCATCGATGCTCTTTGACTCGTCAGGCACCAAAGTTGACTCGTCAACAGCCATCACAGTACCTGTCCCACCGCATTTCCGGCATGCTCCGGTACTGTTGAACGACAGGTCCTCGGCCGACGGACCATAGAAATGCGCGCCACACTTCTCACACACGAGCTCCTTCTCAGCCGCTACATCAAGCGACGCTTCATGGTAATGCCCACACTTGGGACAGATATGGGAGGCAAGCCTTGAATACATGAGCCGGAGTATATTAAGCAGCTCAGTCCCCGTCCCAAACGTGCTTCGGATACCCGGCACACCGGGACGCTGATGAAGTGCGATTGCAGCCGGTATGTACAACACTTCATCAACCTGAGCTCTTGGAGCCAGTGCCATACGCCGGCGCGTATATGTCGACAGCGCCTCAAGATACCGGCGTGACCCCTCGCCATACAGCACACCCAATACAAGCGATGATTTTCCTGAACCGGACACACCGGTCACAGCTACAATCCGGTTAAGCGGTATCTCAATATCCACATTCTTGAGATTGTGCACACATGCTCCTTTTACTACTATTCTCAACTGATCGTTATCTTTCATCATTCTGTATCTTGTATGAGTGTTTGTCATCAATAAGGGCAGACAACGTTAAGAGTCATCTGACAATAATAACACAAAATTAGCCTACAATGACCGGATGACAATACCTTTTTATCGCAATCGGCAATAATCAAACTCTGAAACTACATATCATGCGGCATAGAAACAGAACGCCGACCGGGGCAATCCCGATCGGCATCCGATTTATACGGTGGGCTGCGAAACTACGCGACTGGAATACCTCTCTCTTGCCACGACCTGCATATCCTCCACCTTATCGCATTCATCCACAATCTCCACTCCGAGCATTGTCTCTATGACATCCTCCATCGTTACGATGCCGCGCATACAACCATATTCATCATTGATAACGGAGATATGCTCCTTCTTCTCAAGCATCGATTTCCAGATGTCCGACACACTGTCGTTTTCTGAGAAAAACAATATCGGACGCATGATTCCTGACAATGGCTCCTCATCCCTATCAGCACATATCTTCTCCAGAACGGCGGCCCGCAGCACATATCCACTTATATACTCCTTACGGTCAGTATAAACAGGGATTCGGGAAAAATCAGAAAACTCCGGATTATCATGAAATTGCTTCATGGTAGTAGCGGCGAAGGCTGATGCCACAACCACATAGGGCGTCATGATTTGGCCGGCCGTGACATTCTCAAGTTTCAGGAAATTCTTGATCATCTGTCCTTCCGCGGCCTCGAACACGCCCTCTTCCTCTCCTACATCCACCATTGCGGCTACCTCCTCGCGGCTAACTCTCAACGGCTGAATTTTGGGAGCGAAGCATCGGGTCAACAGTTCAGAAAGCCATACCAGCGGATATGTGATAACTATCAGCACCCGTATAATCCTGACTGACGGCATAGCGAGCTCACGCCAATATGAAGCGCCGATTGTTTTCGGTATTATTTCCGACAGCACCAGAATAAGCAACGTCAGTATCGCTGATATAATACCGAAATAGGCTTCACCAAATACCTTTACCGATTCCGAGCCTACTCCGGCCGCTCCAATGGTATGGGCCACAGTGTTTAGCGAAAGAATCGCCGCTACCGGACGGTCAATATTCGTCTTATACTGCATCATCAGGCTCGCGCTCCTGGCTCCCTGATGCTCCTTCATTGAGATAAACGAAACCGGTGTGGACAATAGAACGGCCTCAAGGACCGAACATAAAAATGACAGGGCCAACGCCCCGATAAGATATAATAATATGTATTCCATAAATCAATTGATAAGTGAGACATTATGCCGGGGACAACCCGACCGTTAGATACTACAATAATCTGACTGTCGCACTTTATTCACGGAACACACAATAAACTATCTGCAGATTATCACCCCGAAGCCTATAATACCCGGGATATGAGATCTGACACACCCTGGTGTCATGGCTTGCAGCATGTACTGTAAAGCTATCTGTTTCCGACACGATACGTTCAGACAATGACACTCCGGATGATACGTAGCATATTTCATCAATCCTTAGATCCGTGTCAAACGTTTCAGCATACAGGTCCGAATCATGTGACAGTAACACTACCACCACAATCATAGCCTTAAATGCCACAGATTTAATATTAACGATCATAACGCGGATGAATTGATATTTTCATATATAGACACACACCATGCCTGTTTTGTTCCGAAACAGGCAGATATTATCTTCACATTTCAATATCATGACAAGATACATCCAACCATCTTCATAAAAGGATGCAATATGAAAAAGCGACATGAAATTTTGTTGAAATAAAAATAAGCATTAATTTTGCGTAATCAATTACGTAACCAGAATCACAAACAGAATATGGACTTCTTCGAACGCACTGGCAAGATGGCTATCGGGAGCAGAATGAGGGTATTGACCGAATCACTTACCCGGGATGCAGCAAGCATCTACGGACTTTATGGTATTGACATAAAGCCCAAATGGTTTCCTGTATTCTACTCACTGACCGATGAACATCCTAAAAGCGTCACCTCTATAGCAAAGGAAATAGGCCAGTCACACCCCTCGGTAAGCACTATTGTCAAGGAAATGATAAAGGCCGAAATAATAACTGAGGTGGATGATAAAACTGACCGCCGATGCACATTACTGACACTGACGGAATATGGCAAAAAGCTTTCACAAGAGCTGATAGCCCAACTTCGCGATGTAGAACGGGCTGTAGAGCAGATATCATCCGAGTGTGACAATGACCTGTGGGCCGCCATAGCTGACTGGGAGAAAGCGCTCGGACGCAAATCAATGCTTGAACGCGTACGTGAGATAAAAGCACAGCGTGAACATACTGAGGTTGAAATCATAGAATACAATCCCCAATATAAAAAAGCATTCTACGACCTAAACCGCAATTGGATTGAAATGTATTGGGAACTGGAGCCACATGACATAGAGGTATTGGAGAATCCTGAAAAATATATTCTTGAAAAAGGTGGCAGCATATTCGTAGCCCTTTACAATGGCTTTCCGGTAGGAGTATGCGCACTTTGTACCATGCCCGATGAATCAGCCTACGATTTTGAGCTGGCCAAACTTGCTGTCAACAATTCCATACAGAGAAAAGGAATCGGGCGAAGACTTTGTGAGGCTGTAATAAACAAAGCACGCGAACATGGTGGCGAAATGCTGTTTCTTGAAAGCAATACACGCCTTAAACCCGCAATAGCCCTTTATCGAAAACTTGGATTCAAGGAATTGCCCGAATATCATCCGGCCTACGCCCGCGGTGACATACAGATGGAACTATCACTCAAATAATCTATTAATATGAAAATTTTTGTACGACGCGAGGATGCGCTCAAGAAAACATTCAAGGGGGTCAATCTTGACTCCCTTGCAACAGGAGAAAAATCAATGGTGACAAAGATGAACTACGTGAAAGGCAACTTCGCCACTCTCCATACTCATCCTCACGAACAGTGCGGCTACGTAATATCAGGCAAATACCATCTTATCGTGGACGGGGAAGAGAAAATCGACGTAATAATGCGCCCCGGAGATTCATACGCTATTCCCGGCAATACACCACATTCATTTGAAGTGATAGAGGCTGGAGAAGTGGTGGATGTATTTACACCTCTTCGTGAGGACTATCTATGACAGTCGGATAATTCGGCCGAATCAAGCTACAATATGCCGGCTTAGAGAGGGACCAGAATACAGACAATATAGATAGCTATACCCATGATGAGCCATGGCAGAAATCCGGTACAGAATATCACATTAGCAACATTCCAGAACGAGAACAACTTTTTCCGCTGATCGTATTCCATCTGTTCATAATCGGCAACTGTATCATGAACAAACGGCTTATCCTTTATACTGTCAACCATCAGCTTTGAAAGCAACGCGCTTATTCCGAACGCCAGAGGAATAACAACCCAAGGGCTCAACGCCCCATATAGGCGCGCATAGGTAAATACGAAAATCAGTTCGATAGGATTAATGGAGAGGAATAGGCAACTCTTCATTATCCTATACTCACCATCAAGATCAAACGGCTCCTTAAAAGAAAACTCTTGCGCAGCCATCCGCATCATAATCCATTTCCGAGTGAGGTATTTGTGTGGGTTAAGACTCATAGCATAAAATATTACTTCCAGATCGGCAAATATAGCAAATAATCTGAAATTATGCTAATTATAGATATAATCAGTCAGGCAGACGCAGACTGTAGAAAAACAGTCCATGTCTGCCTGACGCATCACAATCTAATTCACCCCTTGTAATAATGATGCCATTCACTTTCTTTTAGGCTCCGGAAATATCCTGCGGAGCTGCGTGTACCTGATTTTAAGCCACTGATCGTACTTGCCGGGGGAGTTTTTGAAAATTTTCTGCATGCTTTTTTCCAGCTTCTGCTCCTGCTTGGTCTTTTCTTTTTCAAGCTTTTCGAGATCGACAGGCTTTTTCTGAGGCTGACGGTCGCGTCCGTTCATTTCGCCGGGAGGCATTCCACCGGGACCTCCGGGGCCTCTGCCACCCGGACCCATTCCGCCCTGCGGACCGCCCGGTCGGCCGGGTCCACCGCCCCGGCGCATGTCGCCACGCATAGACTCAGGTTTTGACTGTGCTCCTGATTCGTCGCCGAAGAGCTTCTTATTGAACTTGGCATAAGCTGAATATACCTTATCAAACTCTTTTTGTTCAAGTCCTATAGCCTCACGTATTTCCTGCACCTGTTCAAAGGTTGAAGGTTGATGAGGTGCCTGTAGCTCACGCTCACCGCCGGGACGAGAAGGAGAATCCTGCGCATAAGCATTGACGGCGAGCATTGAGCCAAGGCACATCACACATGCTAAAAACCATATTTTTTTCATTACATATATTCTATTTAGGAGTTGTGTAACTTCTGCTGTCAAACAGCCTGATTATTCATAACGTATCGCTTCAATCGGATCGAGTCCCGATGCTTTCTTGGCCGGATACCATCCGAAGAATACCCCGGTGACGGTACATACGGCAAACGAAAGCGCTACAGAATAAAGCTGTATGTAGACGGGCCAGTGCGCTATGACTGTGACGAGCCATGAGGCCAGCACGCCCAATAGTATCCCTATGATGCCGCCGGTGACACTGATGATCACAGCTTCGATAAGGAATTGCGACAGGATGTCGATGCCGCGTGCCCCGATTGACATGCGGAGACCTATCTCACGAGTTCGCTCCGTAACGGACACAAACATAATGTTCATGATACCGATACCACCAACCAGAAGCGATATCCCGGCAATACATGCCAGCAGCACGGTCATCATATCTGAAGTGGAATTCATCATTTCGCTGAGTTCCTGCTGCGAGCGTATTTCAAAGTCATTGTCATCGCCATCCTTTATCTTGTGCCTCTGACGCAGAATCTCAGTAATGGCATCGATCGTTTCGTCAGTACGCTCCTCATCAGTGGCGCTGGCAAACAAGCCCTGGATATAGTCAATGGCAAGGATACGCTTCATCACAGTGGTATATGGAGCGAGCACAACATCGTCCTGGTCCATGCCCATGGAGTTGGTACCCTTTGACTCAAGGACACCGATCACCGTCATTGGAATCTTACCGAAGCGCACCACGCGCCCTACCGGGTCCTCTCCATTAGGGAAGAGGTTATCCACAACCGTCTTACCTAATATGCACACTTTTGAAGCCGATTTGATATCATGATCAGTGAACATGGCTCCATCCTTCACCTTTAGTTTACGGATTTCAAGATAGTCAGGCGTGATTCCATATATGGTTGACGGATAGTTGTTGTTGCCGTTCACGAGCTGACCTCCGGAATTGACCGAGGGTGATATGGCCGCTACACCGGGCACCGACTGAAGCGCTTCGTAGTCGGCCACTTCAAGAGTCTGCATATCATCCGCGCTCTGGCGTACACCTCCGCGCTGCATATTGCCCGGATGAATCATTATCATATTGGAGCCCATCTCCGAGATCTGCTCCTTGATGCTGTTCTTCGACCCTTGGCCAATGGCAAGCATGGTTATGACAGATGCCACACCAATAATGATGCCGAGCATTGTAAGAAAGCAACGCAGCTTGTTGTTATTAAGGGCCTTAAGGGCTATTTTCAGTAGATTGGCAAAATTCATCAGTCATTATCTTTAGGAAGAGCCTCGAATGCCTCGCGGGCTGACTTCATGTTAGAGTTCATAGTGTCAGCTATCACCTTGCCGTCGCGCAGCACAATATTGCGGGAGGAATAATCGGCCAGCTCAGGATTGTGGGTAACGAATATGATGGTCCTACCACGGCTATGCAGCTCCTGAAACAGAGTGAGGATGCTGAACGAAGTGCGTGTGTCAAGATTACCGGTAGCCTCGTCGGCAAGTATTATCACCGGGTCGTTGACCAGCGCACGCGCTATTGCCACACGCTGCTGCTGTCCGCCCGACATCTGATTGCTCTTATGGTACATGCGTTCATGCAATCCTACCGCTTCAAGCGACTTAATGGCACGCTCGCGGCGCTCACGCGCACTCACCGAGGAATTGTAAAGCAGCGGAAGCTCCACATTCTCAATGGCTGTGGTTTTGGGCAGCAGATTGTAGTTCTGGAACACAAAACCTATCTTACGGTTGCGCGTCACAGCCCGCTGATTCTTACTCATTGACTGGACTGAGATGCCGTCAAGGATATACTCGCCTGATGTGGGAGTGTCAAGACATCCCAACAGATTGAGCAGTGTTGACTTTCCGGAGCCTGATGTACCCATGATGGTTACAAATTCACCTTCACGGATAGAGAACGAAACTCCCCGGAGCGCTTTTACGCGCTCGCCACCCACTATAAACTCGCGGCGCAGCTGTTCTACACGAATTATCTCTTTTTCCTTATTCATGGCTATTTCTTTTTATTACGGCCCGGGGGCTGCGGTGCAAACGGGCTCTGCTTGTCCGAAGCCATATCGCCGGACTTGCCAACCGGGGCATCATCGTAGCCTGTAGCCACAAGCTCGCCTGCTTTAAGTCCGCTCAGGATACTGGTCTTTATGCCATTGCCGGCGCCTATGCGCACCACCTTATTGACAAGCTTGTCGCCCTCCAGAACCCATACGCTCTTTTCGTCAGCGGCGAGCTTCGAGCGGTCAACAGGCTGTCCCGGCTGAGGAAGATTCTTTGCCTCGGGATATTCCTCCGGTTCAAAATTAAATGCGCCGGCGGGAAGCTGTAGCACATCCTTCTCACTCATGACGTAGATAGTGAGGTTAGCCGTAAGGCCGGGGATAAGCTTATGGTCCGGATTGGAGGCGCCAACCACCACCTCGTAGGTGACAACGTTGCTCTCCGTAGTAGGCGACAGGCGTACCTGAGTCACAGTACCTTCAAATAGATCGTCGGGATAAGCATCGACAGTAAATGTCACGCGCTGCCCTACTTTCACCTGTCCTATATCGGCCTCATCGACATTGCCTATCACCTGCATATTGTCAAGGTCAGCAATGGTGTACAGATTGGCAACATTCATGCTCGAAACCACCGTCTGTCCTACCTCTACCTCGCGCGAAATAACGATACCGTCAATAGGTGAATATATCTCGGCATAGTTAAGGTTCTTAGCCGCACGGACGCGGTCGGCCATAGCCTTTTCATAAGCAGCCTTCGACACTTCATAGTCCTTCTTCGAGGTCTGGAATTCATAGTCGCTGATGAGTTGCTTGTCATGCAGGGCCTTGTCGCGGTTATAATTCGTGCGGTTGTATTCATAGGTGTGGCGGGCAGACTCCACGCTGGCCTCGGCGCTCTTGAGGTCGCTCTCCAGCATGGTCTTTTCAATCTCCGCTATGCACTCCCCTTTCTTGACTATCGAATTGTAGTCGGCATACAGTTTGTCGATGATACCGGTCACCTGCGTACCGACATCCACTTGTGTAACCGATTCAACAGTACCGGTAGCAGTCACTGTCTCGGTAATCTCCCCCGTTTCAACCTTTACGGTTTCGAGGCGCACCGAACTCTCTTTGCCGCATGACCCCATGAACGTAACAAGGGCCGCCGCCGTAATGGATTTTATTATATGATTCATAATGAAACTTTTGATGTTCTGTAGTACTCTATCATTTTCTGCCCCAGCAAAGCCATGAACTTGGCCTGAAGCAATGCCTGACGCGCCTCGACCAGATTGTTATGGGCCGTCATCAGCTCAACAGGATTGACAAGGCCGAGGGTAAACTGCTCGTTGATGAACTCGCTGCTCGTAGCGGCCGATTCAAGCTGAGTGACAGCGGCTTTGTAACGGCTCTGGGCCGAGCGGGTGTCGATATACCAGTTCTCCACCGCCTGTGCAAGCTCGGTATGGCGCAATTCGGAGTCAAGCTCTGTATTTATCTTTTGTATCTTGGCTCGTGCCACGGCCGATTTTGTCTTACGGTTGTCAAGAATAGGTATCGAAAGTGTCAGCCCTATGTTTTCATTCAGCGATTGCTTCAGCATGGTGCCGAATGCGCCTCCGGGTGCGGTATAACCTGTGCTCACCCCGGCATTGAGCGTGATACGCGGTTTGCCCGCAGCCTTGGCTATAGCCACATCAAGTTCGGCACCCTCACTTTCAAGTTCGAGGCTACGCAGCTTGAGGTCAGTCAGCACTGCAAGGCGATAGCTGTCGTCCATAGGAGGAAGAGCCGCCATTATCTGCTCTTCCGAAATCTGCAGGTCAGCGATATCCATATTGTTTTCAATGCCTATTTCAAGCAATTTCTTCAGTTCCATACGCCGGGTGTCGTAAGTGCCGCGTGCATTGACCAGCGCATAGGCATCCTGTTCATGCTGGGCTTTGAGCTGAGCATAGTCAACCTTAGACGCCTTGCCGGCCTCCATAAGCTGACGCATACGCTCGGCCTGGGCATAGCTGAGTTTCTCAGCCTCTTCATATATGGCGATGGCCTCACGTGCATAGAGGATGTTGAGATATACCTGAAGCAGATCAGTCTCAAGCGAACGCATGGCATCGTCAGTGTCGAGGCGACTGATCTCCGTATTGAGTTTGTTGCGCTCTATGGTGCGCTCGCGTTCGCCGCCGTTCCACACTGTCCATCCGGCATTGAGGCCGAGCTGACCATTGTACATATTCTTAGCTCCATTGCTCCAAGGGCTGTTGGTGTAACCATGTGAAGTCCCGAAATCAAGCGTCGGCTGCCACTGGGCCTTTGACTCATCAAGATTACACTCGGCCGTCTGTTCGGCAAGCCTCAGCTTCTGCAACGTTATGTTATGGGTGCGGGCATAATCAACACATTCGGCATAATTCCACACATAATCGGACGCTGTGCCATCGGCTGTGGCTACAAGCGTCATGATGAAAGAGATAGTCAGAAATTTTAATTTCATACGGATGTCGATGTTATTACATCCGCAAAGAACATAATAAAAAAGGCGGCCGGCAAAAAACTTCAACCAACCGCCCTATATATCCAACGAACCGCCTACCGCTTGGAGGAAGCCCCTATGGACTTGGTGGAAAGATAGCTCTGGAAAGCCGCTCTATAGCTGTCGCCCACAGGGATATAGGTATCATCGTCCATTATGATACGCCCACGGCTTATACGCTTCACACAGTCCATGTTCACCATGTATGAGCGGTGGACCTGAATGAAATTGTCGGTCAGCCGCTCACGGACCGAGCCAAATGAACTGAGCGTGAGCAACGGTGTCGCGCTCCCGGCCACGAATATCTGCAGATACTCACCATATCCTTTTATATAGCGGATGTCGGTCAGGTTGATCCGCACGTAATTGTAGTCGACCTTTACAAAAATCGAACCATCACGTGATGTCACAGCCGGCTCCGCCGCTTCACGCCCGGCAAGCAGGTTGAAACGGTCGAGCACCTTGTTGGCAGCCCGCTGAAAATCGGCGAAGCTGTAGGGCTTCAGGATATAGTCGACGGCTGAAAAACGGTAGCTGTCCACGGCATAATCGGCATAGGCTGTTATAAATACCACCATAGGCACTTTAGTGAGCGACCCTATGAATTCCATACCAGACATGTCTGGCATATTAATATCGGTGAATATCACATCCACTTCATTGTCTGACAGAAAATTGATGGCTTCCAGCCCGCTACGGCACGCCCCGGACAGCTCAAGAAACGGAACTTTCTCCACATAGGCGCGAAGCTTGTCAAGAGCTATCGGCTCGTCATCTATTACAAGTGTCCTTATTTTCATACTGTGGTAATGTAAGATTTACAGAATACACGGATGCTGTATTGTCGATATCCAGCGTATAGCGGTCGCCATAGATCAGATCAAGACGCCGGCGCACATTCTCCAGTCCGATACCTTCATGGCTTTTTGATTTCTCACCGGGGAAAACACTGTTCATACAGCGAAACTCAACCCTGTCATGCGTCACTTCGAGATGGACCGATACGTAGGAACCGCCATTGTAGCTTATGCCATGCTTGAACGCATTCTCAATGAACACCAGAAACAGAAGCGGAGGCACTGACACCCCGGCCGCATCATGTTCGTCGGGCAAATCCACGGATATGCTCACGCTATCCTCCGGATACCGCTCGCGCATAAGGCTCAGATAGTTACGGATAAAGCCTATTTCAGCCCACAGAGCTATTTCCGGCCGCGTGCTTTCATATAGCATGTAGCGCATCAGCCCTGACATTTCTATCACCATATCCTGAGCCTTTACCGGATTAATCTCTATCATGCCATGGATATTGTTGAGCATATTCATGTAGAAATGCGGATTGATCTGAGCTTTCAGATATGTAAGCTGGTTCATGGCATTTTCCTTCATAAGCTTTTCATGCTCCAGCGTATCGTCAAAATGGCGGAACATGAGCGCCATGGCAAGATTACACCCAACGATAAGCAGATCATATATCACATCAAGGAACAGCGGCAACGGCAACATCGGGTGGGGTTCATGATGTGGAGGTCCCGGATGGCGAGGCACAGACTCCCCCTCGATAAAGTTTACAAACTGATAGCGCTGACATGTCCATATAATGAGCACCAGCAATGTGGCGGTAAGGAAGTATGTCCCGTAGCGGTTGCGGAACAGCAGTTTCGGTATCAGCAGATAATTGTTGACAGCGAACAATATGATAAACGGAAGCATTACATAGGCCGTACGCTCCACTACCGCCATGTCGAGCAGCGGGAGTGACGTGTAGGCACGCGCACGCATAAAGTTGAGCAGAAACACTGTCATCGCAAGCAGCCATAGCCCGGCATAGATAAGTGTTTCAAGTCGGCGGTTGGTTGAGTGATTCATATCTGACATTTTTTACAAAGTAAATATAAATTACATTAATCCGCCAATTTTATCAGCGAACAGCCATAAATGTCAACCCAATCATACCCCGCAGGCCACGAACGGACAGAGTTCTGAACCTTATCTCCGGCCAATGTTAAGCCGCAAACCTACGTTGATGTTGAAATTAAGAGGCTTGTCCTTGTAGATATTGTCAACAGCAGTCCCATCATTGAAATAATAGCTGATGCCCGGCTCCACATATACACCAAGCTGACGTATGATATCAAACTGGATGCCCGCCGATGCATTAATCGAAATCTGGAATGGCAGGGCTTCTGTCCTCTCAGTCACTCTTGTTGTGGAATTGTCGTCCGTCCAATAGTCGGAAACAATCTTTCCCGACACACATTTCTCGCCAAGGACTCCGGCTGAACCATATAGACTCAGGCGCTTCCACGACAAGATTCTGTATGAGATATCCAACGGTATACCCACATAATGCAACCGCTGCTGCCCGGACACGAAGCGTGAGGCAGTGCGGTGCTTTATATCTGAATTCAGTATGGCATACGTCACTCCACTGCCTAAACTAAGACGGTTATTAATGGCATATTTCACCGAGAGCCCCATCCGCACAGGCTGGTGATGTTCATAATCTGTAATCACATTACGGTTATCGCCGCCTACAAGCATTCCGAGCAGCGGGCTGTCATCCCATACGGCATCGGAAGCCACGTACATATCAAGGTATCCCTTGTTCAGGTCAACGGCAAATGCGCCGGAGGAGCCGATGCCGATCGAAAAGCCGCTTTCATGCCGTGGTTTACTTGTGGAGGTCCAGCTATCACGCACTGTTGAACCTGTCGAGCTTCTACCGGCAGCCAACAAACCCGGGGGCACCTGAGGTCCTCCGTCAACAGCATCAGTGTTCGTAGATTCCGGTTGAGGCTCCTCAACATGTGCGGGAGTCTCCCCGTCAGTATCAGATACCGGGCTCTCCGGCATTACTTCCTGATATTCAACCGCCGATTCGGCATGGCTATCCTTCGGGCGGAGTGAGGTTTTGTGTGTTGACACCTGCTGTCCGGAGCCAGCATTCATAGCCAGCATCTCAGTATCGGTTGCGGCATCATCAGGTAATGTCATGTTGCCGGACACTGCCGCTTCCGGAGTCATTTGAATTTGATTCAGATCGTCATTTCCTACATAGAAGAACAATGATACCAGTATGGCTATAGCGGCAGCTGCTCCGGAAAGCGTGTATAGCCATGCTGTAAACTTCCGCTTCCGCCGGGGCTGAGGCCCTGCGGCGCTCCGTTCGATATCATTCCACAATCCTTCAGGCGCATCTATCTCGAATCCCGCCATCTTATCGCGCAAATCCTTTATCCATTTATCTTCCATAACTGACAGATACGTTTGAGTTGTGATACTTCTTTATTTTTTCGGCAAGCATTCGCTTGGCCCTGTGATATTGTGACGCCGAACTGCTCTCTTTTATGCCAAGGAGTTCAGCTATCTCCCTATGGGATTTTTCTTCAAATACGAACAGGTTCAATATTGTCCTGTAGCCGGTGGGCAATTCCCTTATCATCCCATGCAGCACCGAGGGTGGTATCTCCTCTATATCGGGAGCTTCATCGGCTATAAGATCCTCATCAGCCGTTATCGGCACAATCTCAGTCCTGCATGAACTTTTCAGAAACCGGAGAGCCTCGTTGACCACTACCCGTGAAAGCCATGCCTTGAGCGAACCCGCTCCGCGATGCTCAAATGACTCAATAGTTGCAAATATCTTGATGAAACTGTCATGAAGCACATCCTTCACATCCTCCGGCTCAATAATATAGCGTGAGCAAACCGCAGTCAGATAGCGTATATATTCACAATAGAGATACTTCCTGCCGGAAGCATCTCCACTGTGAATCAGGGCCACAATATCCTTTTCATTTGGTCGTTTTATGTTTACCATCTGTTCTGACTACATTCATCTGCGGCCCGCAAAAATGATAGAGTGATAAAGAATCTATGTTCTCACACATTCAAAATGACAGGTCATTCACTCACATATTATTTATTTAGATATTTATTACTTGACGCAGAGCTTACTCTTTACGGCGCGACATATTGAATTCCGTGGTCTTGTAGCCGGTAAATGAATTCCACACTATCTTTATCTTGACATCGGATTCGCCGCTACCAACTATATCATTAAGGTTAAAGGCTATGAGTGAATCCCCTTTATCGCCGGAATAATCGCCATTAGCATCATGGCACAGCACAAATTCCAGTGGATTCTCAGGATTAGTTCCAGCCAGAAGATTCAGGGTATGCTTGCTGCCGAACAGAGGGTTGCGTACGGTACGCACCATCAGAGTCAGATAGCCATCCTCGGCTACTGTAACCCAGCTGCCCATTATCTCAATCGGATCATTTCCGTAGGTCGTGACATCTGTTCCGGGCAATACGGTCAGAGGCATCTTTGTACGTATGGTATCGATACTGTTTATCTTCACATCGATAATACCTCCGGTAGTTTTCTCCTCGATAGGGGTATAGTTGACTAAAGCACGCACCTCTTTGCCGCCAAAAGTTGAAGCCGTCATATTCACAGGACGTAATACGGTGACATCGTCCTGCCGCAACAATACTGATTCATCCTCCTGCGGACATACGGTTACCACTGCTATCGGCATCATGCCATCAACCATCTCGTTGTTATCCAAGTCACATGACTGCAACAGGACGGAGAGCACCGTCAGGCAGCATGATATGGTAAATACTATTCTTTTTCGCATTGCAATTATTTAATGTTTCTATCTATTAAATCAACATATGCCGAAAACCTTGCATCGAATCACAAAAATAATTGATTTTTTTTGTGCGAAACATAAAAAACATCTAAGTACCAATACTTTTTTCCGTCCTTTCAGTGCAATTTTCTGCCGTCCGGTGCGTCTAAAATTATATAATCAAATATAATGGTACTAATATGGATTCGTGGATATACATACTTGTAGGTGGAATTGGAGCTTTTGTGGGCCTCGGCATAGAAAAGGCATTGCCTGCAAAAATAAAATCAGGTGCGCTGCGTTTTACAATTGCAACATGCCTCACTATCCTATTGGCAGTGTTGATATCCCTTTTAATTAAATTAGTGATGTAAGCTATGCAGAGATGGATTGTCCTGGCAGCCGTATGGCTATGTATGTGGTATCTCATGATACCGATTAAGCGATGGTTATTCCGCCGTATTGATAAGGAATGGTTGGCATATCTCTTGACCTTTTTAATTTCGGTAGTCATTTATGTCGGGTTATACTGTATTGCAGATCTATGCGGCTTAGGTTGAGAATAGATAAGGAAACAGTTCCAAAATATAATCGGCCGCTTTAAGTTTTATAAGCACAAATGATATAAGTTATGCAAAAATGGATTGTTATCGTTATAGTATGTCTAATCTATAGTTTTGTAATGACGCCGATAGAGCGTCGGATATATCGCCGTATTAAGAAGAAATGGCTGGCATATATCGTGACATTTTTAATTGCGTTGGTGATTTTATTCGCCTTATACTGCATAGCGGATCTCTGTGGCTTCGGCTACATCTTAAAATAGTACCGAGGGTGTACCATGTAGAATTATGATACACCCTCTGGCTTTATTCATACATCTTTAATCGGATATGAATCAGGCTCCGATATTGATTTTGAATTTGAGAAACTCCGATAATGTGTGGGTTCAAGATTGAGCTTGCCGACAGCACGCAACATTTTTCGGAAAGAAGTGATCAGTTCCTGGCTTTCCTGCAAGAGGTTCAGATAAACATACGCTACGGTCATATTCGAGGCATCGCCTGTATGCAGCATATTATAGACAGCTTTTGTATGTCGTGCAATGTTCTGCTTTACAATTTCGCAACGGCGCCGCAGGTGGTCAATGACTTCCGGATTATCCTCGTTGACAACAGCTTCCGAGTCATTGAATATACCGATTATTTCATCTCTTACCGATGACAGAAAACTGTGGAACTGTTCAGGAAGAGGGATAAAGTTATTGTCAACATGCTCCTTGCATACTTCATTAATACGCCTGAGATTGTATGTTATGGACATGGCCATAGTATTACTGAGATGAAACCACGTGCTTTTTTCCATGGAAGTCTGCGCTGATGCTTTCCTGAAGCACAGGGTTAATTTCCGACGCTGTCCTTTCAGCACATCCTTTTCCGTTATCAAGGCTTTTTCCGAAAGGGACAGGAGCTTCACATTATCATTTATGAACCCATCTATAATATTTTTATAAACCGAGGCGCCGAACATCATAAACATCTTTTGCTTATCATTTATATATATTCTCAGCAACGGCCATACTTCCGCTGAATTCTCAGCTGAAAGAATTGTCTGGAACAAAGTGTCGTTCTGTACCTCCTTCTTCTTTTTATTGAAACGCATGTTGCTTCGTACAAGCACTACAAGGGCTATCACACCTCCGGCTATCATAACCGGAATCCCACCCATGTGCATAAGGCAGACCACTATTCCGGCTCCGATAAAAGCGACTCCGGCGGTAATAAACCATCCACCTATCACAGAAATGACCCCTGTAATCCGGAATACCGCACTTTCACGCCCCCAGGCTCTGTCAGCGAGCGAGGTTCCCATCGCTACCATGAATGTCACAAACGTGGTGGATAGCGGAAGCTTCAAAGAGGTGCCGAAAGCAATAAGCATACTCGCCAGCATAAGATTGACAGATCCACGCACCAAATCAAACGCCGCGCCGTCTTCCGGCTGTTGGGTAGACAAGTCCATCCGCTTTGATATCCATTGCCTCATTCTAACCGGACAACGCTCACTTACCAAATTGAACAGGTTCAGAGTCATACGCACCAACGACCTGCCAATTCGTGATGAACCGAACATTTCCTCCCCTTGGTTCTGTGAACTGAGTCCGACAGTGGTTTCGGTCACCTGACGGGCCTTTTTTGATGTAGCAAGCGATACTACCATTATCACTCCGGCTCCCACCAGAAAGTAGAACGGTGTCTGTGCCGGCCCGTTAAGGCTTTCCATCATGAATCCATGTAAGTCACCACTCCCGTTGGCAATATAGTCCTGATAGGAGGCCAGTGATGTAAGCGGCACACCCACAAAATTAACAAGGTCATTACCTGCAAAAGCCATGGCAAGTGAGAATGTTCCTAAAAGTACCACTACCTTAAACACGTTGACCTTCAAAAAATGCAATATCTGCATAATGACAGTGAATACAAGCAAGCATCCGCCAAGCAACAGGATTGTATTATCGCCAATCCAGGCTTTCAACGCAGGGGTCATTATTGTAAGGTCTTTTATTCCCTTTATGAGCATGAAATAGATAATGGCTGTACACGCTATTCCACCAAACAGCCCTACCTTCCACTTCATCCGGCTCTTGTACTCAAATGTGAATATCAGCCTGGAGAGGAACTGAACTACAGTGCCAAACACAAAGGCGATAGCGACAGAAAGAAATATCCCGAGAATGACAGACAATGCTTTTTCCGTATTCAAAAGCTCACCTATGCCGAGTGTGTTTTCAGGAGCCGCCAGTCTGAAAAGTGCCACGACAAATGTTGCCCCAAGCAATTCAAACACCATGGACACAGTAGTAGAGGTAGGCATCCCGAGCGAATTGAATATATCAAGCAGTATGATATCAGTTACCATAACAGCCATGAATATGACTATCACATCATAGAATGACAGGTTTTCCGGCCTGAAAATCCCATGACGTGCTATGTCCATCATCCCGTTGCTCATGGCTGCGCCTATGAATACACCTAATGCTGCCACAATCATAATACGCTTGAATGTAGCTGCCCTGGCCCCTATCGCGGATGACAGGAAATTCACAGCATCATTACTGACACCGACCGACAGATCAAATATTGCAAGTAGGAATAGGAATATTACGATTCCAAGAAATAGTAAGTCCATAAATTACAGTTTATTTACTGTGCAAATAACCGCAATTTATGTTACGGAAAAATATACTTTTTGTTGCGTTTTTGTTAACTTAGCCGAAAATCAAACCTTAGTCCATCATCATTGCTCACACTTATGCTTCCACCATGGATAGCAATGGCATTCTTCACAATGGAAAGCCCCAGACCGGTACCACCGCTTTCGCGTGACCGCCCTTTATCTACCCGATAAAAACGCTCAAAAATATATGGGAGATGTTCGTCAGGAATGCCGCATCCGTTGTCCCGTACAACGAAATTACCCTTTTCATCAGCCGAAATCTTAATTTCAGTTCCTCCGCTATACATTATCGCGTTATCAATCAGATTACGGAACACCGATTCCAAAAGCTGCCTGTTCCCCTTGATTCTGATACTGGGGACGTTCACCGTTATTGTCATATCGGTACGCAATCGCTCGTTTTCGGCAACAGACTCAACCAATTCGCTCAGCTCCAAATCCTCTTTTTCAATGACACTCGTGCCATCATCCATCCTTGTGATATACGCCACATCATTCAGCATGGAACTCAACCGATCGGCCGCCATGCAGATTCGACTTATAAATTCAGCACGTTTCTCTGCCGACAGTTCAGGATGATCGCGCATGAGCTCAGCACAAATCTTGATTGATGCCACAGGTGTCTTAAGCTCATGGTTGATATTATTGGTAAGCTGCTTTTTCAGCCGTATCTTTTCGCGTTCCTCTTTCAATGCCTCCTGATGGCTACGCTCACGCTGTACATACATATTCACTATATTCCCGGCTATATTACCCAGTTCGTCATGCGGGAAATTCCAGGAGTCATAAATGCGCTCTCCCCGGCTCGCTTTCTTTGCAAAGTTGCTCAGGTTAATGATGCTTGTGGATATCTTTCTGGCTATGATATAACCCATCATGCTTACCATAACGGTTATAGCAAGCATTATCCATATGAAAGTCCTGTCAGCCCGCAGAAAATCCTCCAGAGAATGATTATATGGTGCGGCACTCCTGATTACAGAGCCATTGCCGGCAAGTGTAGCTGAATAAAAATACTCTGTATCATCGCTTTCTGACTTTCTGCCGACAGAATAACCCATACCTTTCTGCCGGGCCTTGACTACTTCAGGCCTGTTGTTATGATTGCCAACCGGCGTCATAATCCTGTCATTATTATCATACATTACCCTACCACTACTGTCAATCAATGTGATACGCAGTCCCGGTATTGGAGTAACGATACGCTTGGTGACAGCATCGATGCTTTCGCCCCGCTGCATATCATCAATCAAGCGGTCGTTATGCATCTGCAATTCCATATTCAATAATTCGGAACGGAACGTCTTCTCTCTCTGATACTGGAATATCAGAAATGCGGCTACAAGCATCCAGCACAAAAGCAGAAGATAGAAGAATACCCTCTGATGAAATGATAATCTAATCCTGCCAGCCATAGCCATATCCTGAACGGGTAATTATATTCTTTCCGTATGGAGCTATTTTCCCACGTAGTCTGGTTATATGCACATCTATGGAACGATCCGCGATGAACGTATTCTCAGGCCATATACGGTCCAGTAGTTCCTCTCTTGTAAATATCCGGCCGGGATGCTCAAGAAAAAGAGCTAATAATTCAAATTCCTTCCTCGGAAGGCGGATAGCCTTCCCATCGACAGTGCACACAAGTGTTGAGCGGTTGCATACAATATCCGAAACCGGCTTTGGCTTACACCGGCGTAACACTGCGGCAATCCTTGCCAGAACATTTTTTATAGAATATGGCTTTGCGATATAATCATCGGCACCGATATTAAGCCCCGACACCATATCATTATCAGAATCCTTAGCCGTAAGGAATATGACAGGGATATCAGCGGTAACCGGATTCTGCTTCATTATTTTCGCCATATCCGTACCGCTCATTCCCGACATCATAATATCGAGCAATATAAGGTCATATTCACTTAGATTCAGCGACAAAGCTTCCTCCGCACTTGACACCGAATCAGTGTCATAGCCTTCCATATCCAGATATGTCTGAAGTCCGTAACGCAATGCCTCTTCATCATCGACTATCAATATCCTATATTTTCCCATAAAGATACACGTAATTTCAAGATTAGAACCGCAGATTGTCCACCATAGTTCAAATATTTACCAGGCGTATATGGATAACGATATACTTAACTGCATATTTTGCATAACAAATAAGATTTACCACCGCATTCCATGACACTCTCAGGATTTCATAAACCCAAATACACCTCAATGCGGCAAATAGCGGACATTTTTGCTTTCACTATCCGCACTTATTCGTAACTTTGCATCATGGAATTTAATCTGCAAGCTACAGCTTCCGGTACGGCAGCCCGCGCCGGAAAGATAACCACCGACCACGGGGAGATACTCACTCCCGTGTTTATGCCTGTCGGCACTCTGGGCAGTGTCAAAGGTGTGCATCAGCATGAACTCCGCGATGATATCAACGCACAGATTATTCTCGGCAACACCTATCATCTGTACCTCCGTCCCGGAATCGACATACTGCAACGCGCCGGCGGCCTGCACCGTTTCAACGGATGGGAACGTCCCATCCTTACTGACAGCGGTGGCTTCCAGGTGTTTTCATTGTCAGCCAATAGAAAACTGACTGAAGAGGGAGCACACTTCCGCTCCCATATTGACGGATCAAAGCATCTGTTCACACCCGAAGGAGTGGTAGATATCGAGCGCGCCATAGGTGCCGATATCATGATGGCTCTTGACGAATGTCCTCCCGGCGACTGCGACCGTTCCTACGCCACACGCTCGCTTGCCCTTACCCACCGCTGGCTGGCACGAGGGTGGAAACGCTACACCGAAACCGAAGGACTCTACGGATACTCACAAGCCTACTTCCCCATAGTACAGGGCGCATCATTTGCCGACCTTCGCCGCGAATCGGCCAAATATGTGGCCGATTTCGGAGCTGACGGCAACGCCATCGGCGGCCTTGCCGTAGGCGAGCCTACAGAGGTGATGTATGAAATGATTGAAGTAGTCAACGACATATTACCTACTGACAAGCCCCGATATCTTATGGGGGTGGGCACACCGATCAATATCCTCGAAGCTATTGACCGCGGAGTGGATATGATGGACTGCGTGATGCCTACCCGCAACGGACGCAACGGAATGCTGTTCACGGCCAACGGCACCATGAACATGCGCAACCGCAAGTGGGCCGACGACTTCTCCCCCATTGATCCTGACGGTCCGAGCTATGTCGACCGCGTGTATACCAAGGCGTATCTGCGCCATCTGTTCATCAGTCAGGAGCTTCTGGCCATGCAGATAGCATCAATACACAACCTTGCATTCTATCTATGGCTCACCCGCGAGGCACGCCGCCATATAATGGAAGGCGACTTCGCCACATGGAAAGCCGATATGGTACAACGTATGTCACAGCGACTATAATGAAATTACGAAGCCCATTCAAGATTCTTGACGGATACATAATCAGAAAATTCCTCGGCACATATATATTCGCCATCATTCTGATTCTTGCCATCACGGTGATGTTTGACATCAACGAGAAGCTTGACGCATTTCTTAAAGCCCCGCTGAAGGCCACGATATTTGACTATTTCGTCAACTTCCTCCCCTACTTTGCCAACCAGTTCAGCCCGCTATTCACATTCATTGCCGTGATATTCTTCACCTCCAAACTGGCCGACAATTCGGAGATCATCGCCATGATGTCATCCGGCATGAGCTTCAGGCGGCTGCTGCGTCCGTATCTGGTCTCAGCTACGGTAATCGCCGCCGGCACTTACGTGCTGAGCGCCTACGTGATTCCGCCGGCCAACGTCAAGCGACTTGATTTCCAGAACACCTATGTCAAGAACAAGCGTGTGGACTACGGCACCAACATACAGCTGCAGGTAGGAAAAGGCGAGATAGCATATATGAGCCGCTACGATAACATCGCCCGCACTGGCTACAAATTCTCACTTGAGTCATTCAAGGACAAGAAACTCGTGTCGCGACTCACGGCACAGACCATACGCTATGACTCGCTTCACCGCTGGCAGGTGCGCGACTATATGATACGCGACTTCAAGGGTACACGCGAAATAATACGTCGGGGTACAAAACTGGACACCATCATCCCTATCGAGCCGCGTGACTTCCTTATAGGTCAAAAGGACCATGAGACCATGACATCGCCCGACCTTGCCGGCTACATATCGCGCCAGAAAGAACGCGGAATGGGCAACATCAAGAATTTTGAGATTGAATATGAACGCCGGTATGCCATGACGGCAGCAGCATTTATCCTCACTATCATAGGCATGTCACTGTCCTCGCGCAAGGTAAAAGGCGGAATGGGCATCAATATAGCCATCGGCCTGGTGCTGAGCTTCGGCTATATCGTGTTTATGACAGTCACATCATCGTTCGCGGTATCGGGCTACACCTCTCCGAGAATAGCCATGTGGATACCGAATGTAATATATCTGATAATAGCCGTACTGCTTTACCGCAAGGCTTCACGCGGATAAAGCAATTTTCGCCCTATACTACAGCGGAAAAGCACTACGCTTAATCGAAATAAGGAAGGCCATACCTGAGCAAATCAAGTATGGCCTTCTGTTATTTTCAGTTTTGGATTATCTGATCAGACTGCTTCGTTGAAGGAGTTGATAAGAACACCGTTACCCTTAAGCTCAATCAGAGTAGCCATTGCCGGAACAAGACAGCTTTCACCGGCACGCAGGGTTATCTGATTGCCACGGTCGTCGGTTACCTCAAGCTCACCCTCTATACAGGTCATGGTGGAGAATGACTTGATTACCGGATGTAATTTCTTCTCTCCTTCAACCACAATACGATATACCGAGAAATGCGAGCATGATACAAGCTCCTGAACTCCATCAAGTGAAGCTCCCGGTTTGGTGACGTACGAGGGGTATACTGTATAATCAATAGCATCCTTGGCAAGATCTACGTGAAGTTCACGCGGCTTTCCTGTCTTGGCATCCACACGTCCGAAATCGTATATTCGGTAAGTTACGTCAGAGGTTTCCTGAACCTCTACCAACAGATTGCCTGCGCCTATGCTGTGGATTCGTCCGGCAGGGAGGAAAAACACATCGCCGGGTTTTGACTTATGATGAGCCACGACATCCATCAGAGAATTGTCAGCCACCTTAGCCACATATTCATCAGGGGTGATATTCTTTTCAAGGCCTGCGCATATCACAGCATCAGGCTCGGTATCGACAATGTACCACATCTCAGTCTTGCCAAGCGAATTATGACGCTTCTGAGCCAGCTCGTCATCAGGATGCACCTGAAGCGAAAGATCGCCGGCAGCATCAATAATCTTTATAAGAAGCGGGAATGTGGTCCCGAACTTCTCAAAATTGTACTCGCCTACAAGTGCCGCGCCATACTTCTCTATCATCTGGGGAAGTGTCAGACCGGCATCAGGACCGTTGTCAACCACTGATTCATTTCCCTTGACACCTGATATTTCCCAACTTTCGCCTATCTGCTTCTGGTCGGTCACTATGCCCTTAAGAGGGGCTATCTTCTCACCACCCCAGATAGCACTTTTCAGTATGGGGCGAAATTTCAAAGGAGGAATATTCATGTTTTCCATTGGTTTGTTATTTTTGCAAATATACATAGAAATTTTCAATCACCGGCTACTTATGTGTGAGCATTTCACGATATGATTTGGCCACACCATCGGAGTAGGCGTTGAATATGTTGTTGATGAACACGAAGTCAGTTATGCCGTTATCCCTGACATATTTCACCACATTCCGCGGGAAATACCGGAAGTCAAGCACATGGACCTCCTCAAACGAGCCGAACAGATAGGCCGGCACGGCATTGCCGAAACTGTCCTTCATTATAGCCAGACGCCGTCCGTTGCCTACTCCGGTGCGCACCTTCACAATCATGGCATCGCCGCCCATGAAGCTGCTGTAGGCCATGCCTGGCGACTTGGGGTATGACCGGAAAAACGGAGCTTTATGCGGAGCTGATTCACCTGTGATCTTAAACGATTTGTCAAGAGCGAAATTGACAAACGTAGCTTCGTAAGTTGTGTCACGCGGAGTGTAATATACAAAATCCTCCGGTGCGTTCTTAACCGATATATCCTTGGAATAGCCATACATTGTGCCCACAAATCCGGGCACAACCTTACGGTCATATTCGTCAAGCTTCCGGAACGGCACTTTTGCCACTTCAGCAAACTTCTCTGCCGCATAGTAGGCCCCCAGCGGTGACCAATGGTGGTCAGTGCGCAGATATATCGGTTCGGAGGCATGATTGCCAAGCACGGAATACACATCAACAGCCTTTACCGAATCAGACAACAGCGAGTAGATATTTCTTATGGTAGGTAACTGAGGCTTGATGCGGTTGCGCACCTTGGCAGGAGCATAATACTCTCCGGCAGTGGGTATCACCATACAATACACATTGACATCCTTGCCAAAATGCTTTTTATAGCGGTTGACCGCGTCAGCAAACGGGCCGCCCCCTTTCTCATTGCCGCCATAAGCCATCAGTGCCCTTACTTCGGGGCCGCTGCCGAGTATGACAATTCCGGCATTGGCCACCTTGGTATGCGCATCCTCCGTCAGGGTGTTCTCATACTCCCCTATGTCACGGTTGCGGCGTTCGAGCTCTTCATCGGAGGGCTCCTCCACTATCGGTTCGGCGGCATGAAACGCCACATAGTCACTGTCGGCTCCGAGCTTAAGTGCCATGATATCCTTGAGTTTCAGATGCAGAAGCATGAAGCGGTCGCGCATAGGCTCCGTATCGCTGAACCATGCCGATACATCGCGTGTGTACGAGCCATCGGCCAGACGGCTCCGGTCAAACTCAGGGAAAACAGCCAGTTCCCTACGTTCAAGCTCCGAGAAAGTACTGCGCGGAAACAAAATAAACACAGCAGTCAGCACACAGAACATTATGGAAATAACCACAATAAAGATATGCTCGTGTTTCATCTGAAAACAATTCGTTATATTTACTGATTAAGATATTTGGCAAGAGTGGACGTAGTGCGTTCTACCGTAGCATGACCGAGATTATTGCAGAACACGATATCGGTGATACCGTTGTCGTGAACATAATCGGTCAGATTCTTGGTAAAGTAGCGGCAATCTACCACATGTATCTGCTCAAACGAGGCAAACAGGTAGCCCGGAATGGCATTGCCGAAGCTGTCCTTCAATATCAGCAACCGACGTGGAACCCCGGCATCTGTCTCAACCTTCGTCACCTTAGAATCGCCCCCCATGAAAGTACAGTAGGTGCTGACTCCTTTGAACGGAAGGAAGAATTTACCCTCCTTCGGCTCGCTTTCCGATGTCACGTTCAGTCCACGGGTTCCGTAGGTGATATAGGTCGTCTTGTATTCCACACCGCGCGGAGTATAGTATACAAAATCCTCAGGCGAGTTCTTGACCGAGACATCACCGGAGAACCTGTACATGGTACCTACATAATCGGGCACCACATGCTCATCGTAATTGTCCAGCGTCAGAAACGGCACTCCCGCGGCAGCGGCAAGCTGCGATGCCGCATAGTAGGCTCCTAACGGTGCCCAGTGATGGTCAGTGCGTGAATATATCGGCTCAGCGGCATGTTCGCCGAGGATGGGATAGACATCCACTCCGGTCACATCATCATCAAGATATGTAAACATCTTCTTAATGGCGTCATGCTGCGGACGGGTAATCTGCGATGCCGCCGAGGGGGCATAGTAGGCCGAAGCAAGGGGAATCGGCATACAATAAACACGCACGTCAGGACCGAAATGCGAAGCATACAGATTAGCTACATCAGCATAGCGCTTCACACTCTCATTGCTCCAGCTGAAAGGCTGCATGGCACGGACCTCTCCCGGGGCGCCTACGAGTATGATATTGCTCTTACCTTTGCGATAAGGGAGTGAATCGGTAAGCGTATTGACATATTCATATCCCTCCGGGGCAAATAGCTCAGGGACTGCGATGTCGCCGCCATGGCCACCCTCATCAGAGGTCTGCTGTCCGAACGCATGTTCAAACCACGCATCGGCCTCATCAGGTGCCTGCGCCGATACCGGCATACTTATTAATGCTGAGATAAACAGTATTGATAGATTTTTCATTAGAAACGTGTATATAAGAATGCATTGTTAGTGGCTCCCACAAGCATAGCCACACTTATAAGCAGTATGGCCGCCGACAGGACCACGCGGGTAACGAGCGAAAGCGACATCACTGCCGACGAACTTTCCGGCATGATCCGGCCGGGAAGCGAAGAGATGAATCGGCGTGTGGGCATACAGAAGATTATGGCAGCTATCCATAGCCAGAAGCGGTCAAACACTGCTCCCTCCACAGTTATGTCAAATCCGTCATAGGCTCCTCCGGCAAAAGCGTGGAAGAACTTGCCCATATCCCCCATATCGTCAAAATAGAATATGCCCCAGCCTATCACTATAAGCAGCAGTGAGTAGACGTGCAGCAACGGACGCGGTATGCGGTGATGGACAGGTAGGAGCGTGAATTTCTCCACCATGACTATCAAGCCGAAATAAAGTCCCCATATGATGAAATTCCAGCTCGCGCCATGCCACATTCCGGTCAGGAACCATACAATCAGTATGTTTAGAAACCATCGGCTGCGGTTGCCTCCGAGCGGTATATATACATAGTCGCGGAAGAAACTTCCGAGCGATATGTGCCAGCGGCGCCAGAAATCGGTGATGGATGTGCAGCAGTAGGGATGATTGAAATTCTCCCGGAAATGAAACCCGAGGCAGCGACCGAGTCCTATGGCCATATCGCTGTAGCCTGAGAAGTCGAAGTAAATCTGGAATGTGAATGCTATGATGCCTATCCAGGCTCCGGCAGTGGTGATGTCATCAATCCCGTTCTTCAGGAACTGGTCAACTATCTCTGAGAATTGATTGGCAAGAATCACCTTTTTACCAAGTCCTATAAGGAAGCGGAATGATCCGTCGGCAATATCGCCGGCAGTGACAGTGCGGTTGTTAATCTCACGCGCCACAGTGTCATATCGCACTATCGGTCCTGCTATCAGCTGTGGGAACATGGATATATAGAGCAGCAGATCGGCATACCGGCGCTGTGCAGGCGAGTCGTTGCGGTACACATCCACCAGATAGCTTATGCTCTGAAACACATAGAAGCTTATACCTATGGGAAGCGCTATCTCAGGCACCGGGACACCGATTCCTATGCTATTCAGTATACCGGCAAAGAACGCAAGGTACTTAAATGACCCGAGCACGGCTAAATTCGCCACAAGCCCGGCAATGAACGCAACTTTGCGCAACCTCTGGCTCCGCGTCATAACCATAGCCGACAGATAGTTCAGCAGTACGGTAATAACCATCAGAAACACATATACAGGCTCGCCCCATGAATAAAAAATAAGGGAGAATATGACAAGTGCCGCATTCTTCATGGTCAGCACCGGGTGTCCCAGTCGGCCGGAACGCTTTGAATCGACAAGCGCGCAAAGCGAATAAATCAGAATGAAAGCTGGAAGAAATACAAACAGAAAAAAAAGATCGGAAAATACCATTTCAAGAAATGTGATAAAATATTTTACTGTGTGGCGAGGAGTTCGCGAATTCGTTGGGCAAGGATGGTACCGTTCTCTTTCGCACCCGCCACTGAGGTATGCGTACCGTCATAGGTGTAGTGGCGCTTCACTCTCTCATCCTCACTCCTAATGGGGAGCTCCTTATCCTGCCTGATCACCGCTATGCCGAGCGCTGCGGAACAATCCTCAAGCACACCAGCCACACGTTCAAGCTTGTCGGCCGATATCTGTGTCGACTGCATCGGGGTAAGGATTATAATACGTGTTTCCGGGAAAGCCTCGCATAGCATCATACAGTCATACACCACAGCTTCGGCAAGCGATGTAAGCGATGCCGGATCATGGCGCGATACACTGTCGGTAGTCACAATATTCAATGCATCGCTGGCTGTACGCGATAGTAGTCCGGGACGTTTGGTATCGAACCATGCGTCATTCGTACCCGCCGCTATAAGCACCAGATCCGGAGCAGGCTGCTTACCGGAATTATAAGCCTCGATAAGACGTACTATCTGATTGAACACCACATTATCATCAGCCAGCCGCCCGGTGTTCTGCTCCGGATTGCGACGTGTCGACTTGGTGTGGGTCCATGTGGCGCCACTACGTGCATAGCTCCGGCAGCTCTTTGAATCAAACTGCTCGGCAAACCATTTGTTCCACCCCTTGGGGTTATCACACATATCCCCACCTATCGATGTATTGGAGTCGCCCAATATCACCACATGCGGAGCCGATACCGCCGCTGCTCCGGGAGATGCGGCCAAGGCTTCAACAGGAAGAATTACCGTAATGATGGCAAGGAAAAGAATCTTTATGATGTTGCTATTCATAGTCACTGAAAAATTCATGCAAAGATACCGAATGAAGTTCATGCGTCAAAAACAATTTACTCCGTAAGTATATTTTTTATTTATTTTTAGAGTATGGATCTCGCTGTCAACAGACGCGCCGGCCTTGCTTTAAGGTCGGCGCGCATCACGTTATATTGACAATTTGTGTCTTCTGCAGAGTATTAGATTATTTCTTCTGCTGCATGGGACGCCCGGTGTGGTTGAACTTAACCTCCAGAGGAACATTCTTTTCCATGGCTATACGCGAAGTGGTAGGATATTCGAGCTTGTCGAGTTCAGCCACGGCAGCCTCGATGTCGCCAAGGAGCTGGTCGGCCATATCACGGCTGAATCCATACTTACATACTATACGCATCACCACTACATTCTCGATATTGGCAGGCATCGTATAGGCAGGAACCATCCATCCCTTCTGAGCCAGCTTATCCTGAAGATCGAACAGGGTCCAGCGTGCAGTCTTCTCATGTTCCGGAGTCATGTACCAGCAGAACAGCGGATTGACAACTTCATCGGAATAGTTGGTAAACTGCGGCATGCTGCCGATCTTGCTATGCAGATATTTCGCTACGGTCATAGTGTTGAACTGTACTTCCTTATAGCCCTCGAATCCAAGGCGTATAAACTGATAGTACTGACCCAGGATCTGAGCGGCAGGACGAGAGAAGTTAAGACCTACCTGCTGAATCTCAGCACCGAGATAGTTGACACTGAACGACATTTCGCTCGGCAGATACTTCTTGTCACGCCATACTACCCAACCGAGGCCCGGATAAACAAGGCCGTACTTATGACCTGATGTACTGATGGAGTAAACCCACTTCAGGCGGAAGTCCCACTTGAGGTCAGGATTCAGGAACGGCAGAATGAAGCCACCCGAAGCAGCATCGATATGGATAGGAATATTGTAACCAGTCTTGGCGTTGTATTCATCAAGCGCGGCGTCAATCGCAGCCACATCATCGTTCAGTCCGGTCCATGTCACACCCTGGATAGGCACAACACAGATAGTGTTTTCATCGCACAGGTCAATCACAGCCTGCGGGTCAAGGGTAGTCTTTTCAATGGTCAGAGGCACGGTACGCATCTCAATCTGCCATAACTGGGCAAATTTTTCCCATACAATCTGATAGCCGGTAGAAATGATGAAGTTAGGCTTGTCATAGGGCTTGCCTTCGGCTTTACGGCGTTCACGCCATCGGATCCAGGCAGCCACACCGCCAAGCATACATGCCTCGGAAGAGCCTATGGCAAGGGCGCCTGTCTTCCACTTGGCTGTCTCAGGAGTATGCCACAGATTGGCCATGATGTTGATACACTTGGCATTCATCACAGCAATACGGGGATACTCCGTCTCGTCGATATAGTTGATATTGATAGCTTCATTCATCAGACGGGTAGCATACTCGTCCATATAGGTGCCTACGAAAGTGGCAAGGTTCAGACGGGGCTGTGTCTGCGCAAAAGTTTCATCTTTTACCATCTGGTATGCTACTTCCGGAGTAGTAGGCCCGTCAGGTATTGTGTCAACGGGAGAAGGTTGAAGCATTGCATTCGTTGCAAAAGTTTCTGATTTGGCATCGCCATCACGAAAAGTCTTGTCAATCATTGTCTGATAATTTTGAGTGTGTTATTTTAATTGTGTTTACTCAGCAAAATGAAAGCGAATGCCCTGTTGGTTCGAATTTCTTTTATTAGACCTTTATTAGACCTTGCTCGCTCCCGTATTTGTTGTTTGTCTACTGTAAAACAGCAGAGGCCCGAATTAAGTTCGGGCCTCTGACATTTTAACTTTGTTAAAATCACACTCCTATGCTGAGCGTCGTGAAGTAGCGCTGTCCTGCATCAGTGAACGATGCTGTAAAATCAAGGGTCACATACTGATTGCCTGTACCATACCATGTCACCTCAGATCCGTTGACATTGACAGGCATTCCGAACCGCCCACACAGTACGTTGTAGACATCGCGGTAACGTGACATATCATAGCCTACGGTCGAATAGAAGAAACGCGATCCTATGAAGCCGCCGGGGCCATAGTACATCGTAGCATCAGGCCAGTAGAAATCGAATTGAGGTACATTACGCAGATATACTTCATTCGAACCATATCCGTCAATCGTGTATCCGCCATAGAGCAACCGGTCAATAGCTGTATTTACAGTCATCCCTACCGTTATACCAAGTATATCGGACCAAAGGCTGATTCTGCGGACCGGCCGCCATGCAGCCGGAGGTACCGGACGATAGAAAGGACGCCTTGGAGCCAATCCGGGACGGTGGGGCCGAGCCATAACAGGCGGACGGGAAGCTCCGGGGCGCAATACCGGTACATGTGCAGGTCCACCCGGATGCCACCCATGTGAATTACCGGGACGATTACCTACCCCGGGGCGACCGTTGCCAGGCTTTCCACCGCCGGGACGCAGCCCATTGTGGTTGCCGTTGTGGTTACCTCCACCGGGACGCAGGCCATTGTGATTGCCATTGTGGTTGCCGTTCTGGTTGCCTCCACCGGGACGCAGGCCATTGTGATTGCCATTGTGGTTGCCGTTGTGGTTACCTCCACCGGGACGCAGGCCATTGTGATTGCCATTGTGGTTGCCGTTCTGGTTGCCTCCACCGGGACGCAA
>CAJUIW010000009.1:33095-105866 GCA_910586895.1 uncultured Muribaculaceae bacterium
GCCATTGTGATTGCCATTGTGGTTGCCGTTCTGGTTGCCTCCACCGGGACGCAATCCGTTGTGCTTGTTATCTGATGATACTTTGTTTCCTGGACGTCTATTGCCACGTGAGCCATTTTCCACTTTGCTGCGGTCACGTACACCGCCACGCTGTCCTTGTGCTGACACCTCTGCTATTGGCGATGCGATCATGGCTAACGCCATCATAGCACTAATCATAATTTTCTTCATGGCTACTTAATTTTTATACATTATTTTATCATATGACGGAAAAGAGGAGCAAAAGTTTACTTGCAGGGTGCAAATTTAAGAATTTGTAACTATATTGAAATATTAATTTTATTGTCATTTTAAGCGCATTCGTTAACTTTGCAAAATAATAATGGCCGGTTTGTGCACTCACCACACGGCAAAACATGAACCAGGCCACAGTATATAATTTTATTTCATTTCTACATCCATGAAGCAAATCGACCGTCTTTTAGCAGAGAAATTACTGAAAATCAGCGCAATAAAATTACAACCTGAGCTTCCGTTCACATGGGCGTCAGGATGGAATTCACCTATATATACTGACAATCGCAAGACATTGTCATATCCCGACATACGCAGCTTCATCAAAGTAGAGATGTGCCGTATGATTCTTGAGAATTTCGACATGCCCGATGCAATAGCCGGAGTAGCCACCGGAGCCATTGCTATGGGTGCACTCGTCGCTGACACTCTCGGACTCCCCTACGTATACGTACGCTCTACCCCCAAGGATCACGGCCTTGAAAATCTGATTGAAGGCAACCTGAAGCCCGGTCAGAAAGTGGTGGTAATCGAGGACCTCATCTCTACCGGCGGAAGCAGCCTCAAGGCTGTCGAGGCTATCCGTGCCGCAGGCTGTGAGGTTGTAGGTATGGCCGCCATATTCACCTATGGATTCCCGATTGCAGAGAAGCGTTTCAGCGATGCTGCGGTCAACATCATAACATTAAGCAACTATAATTCAATGCTCGAAGCAGCCCTTGCCACAAACTATATCCGCGAAGAGGATCTTGCCACTCTCAAAGAATGGCGCAGAGATCCGGCCAACTGGGCTCCGGGCAAATAATAACCCTCTAAGAAATGTCAATCTACAAAGGTAAACCGGCTGAAGTAAATCAGCCCATAGAACAGGTATATAGCAAAATCAGTAATATCGGCGCATATCAGGACAAGCTTGAGTCGCTTCCGGCAGAAGCCCGTGAAAAGCTCGGCGATGTCCGCTTCACCGATGACGCCATTATAATAAACACAGCTCCGGTAGGTGAGATATGCTTCGCCGTAACCGAACGCCACGAACCGAATCTGGTGCGCCTTGCCGCAAAGCAGAGCCCGGTTCCGTTCGGAATAGCCATTCACCTTGAAGCTACCTCACCTGAGGCCACACGCATATCATCGGAAATCGATGTCGACATACCGGCTATGCTCCGCCCCATGGTAGGCGGAAAGCTTCAGGAAGCCGCTGACAAGTTCAGCGAACTGATAACCGTGTTCTTTGCATGATAAAACGTATATTACCCGGGGTGCTGGCAATATTGGCCGGCACCCCGTCATTAATATCCTGCCATACTGTTGACGATGACCGCATACCTCCTGTTCCGGTTGAGATATCCTTTGTCACCTCCGGAATATGGGAAAAATATGGAGTGGGGGGTGCGACGGACTACGAGTATTTCATAAAAGATTCACGCCAACCAGCCGGATTCCCCTACACCGCCCTTTCACAGACAGGCTTTGGAGGAGTAGTGATAGTAGGCGACTATCTCGGCGAACTTCAGGCTTATGACATGGCATGCCCCGTAGAGCTGAAACGCGACATACGCATCGCCGTTGACCGTGAAACCAATGTGGCGGTATGCAAGAAATGCGGTAGCACCTACGATATATTCCGCTACGGAGCTCCGCTCTCTGGCGAAGCCTCGCAGAAAGGATATGCTCTGAAACGCTACAATGTGCTCAAGCCCGGTCCATCGGGTGAGTATGTGTTGGTACGCAGGTAATTTTTTTGTAACTTTGACGGCTCAAACGTTCGAACAATGATTGAAAAGATAAATCTTCTTAAAGCAGAGATTGAATCTCTGACAGCATCCACTCCTGAAGAGGTGGAGGCACTGCGAATTAAATATCTCAGCAAGAAAGGCTCGGTGTCACTGCTTTTCAATGACTTCCGCACTGTTCCCGCAGAGGAAAAGCGCATGATTGGCCAGGCGCTCAACGAACTTAAAAACTTTGCCACAGACAAAATCAATGGCCTGCGCGAGTCGCTTGACAGCGTGGAGAATATCGATCCGACACTTGATCTGACCCGTACTGCGGCTCCCCTTCCTCTCGGTTCACGTCATCCGCTGTCAATAGTACGCGGCGAAATCATATCCATCTTCTCACGCCTCGGATTCACCGTAGCCGAAGGACCTGAGATAGAGGATGACTGGCATGTATTTTCATCGCTTAACTTCGCTGCTGACCATCCCGCACGCGACATGCAGGACACCTTCTTTATACAGCGCAATCCTGACGTTCTGCTCCGTACCCACACATCGTCAGTACAGAGTCGTGTCATGGAGCACACCCAGCCACCTATCCGCATCATCTGCCCCGGACGCGTTTACCGCAACGAAGCGATATCGGCCCGTGCCCACTGCTTCTTCCATCAGGTAGAGGCTCTTTACGTGGATGAAAACGTATCGTTCGCCGACCTCAAGCAGACACTTCTCTACTTTGCCCGTGAAATGTTCGGACCGCAGACAAGCATCCGCCTGCGCCCCAGCTACTTCCCCTTCACCGAGCCATCGGCTGAAATGGATATATCCTGCAATCTTTGCGGCGGTAAGGGATGTTCGTTCTGCAAGCACACAGGATGGGTGGAAATTCTTGGCTGCGGCATGGTGGATCCCAACGTGCTTGACGCTTGTGGCATTGACTCACGCCGTTATAGCGGATTTGCCCTTGGCATGGGCGTTGAACGCATCACCAACCTGAAATACCAGGTGAAGGACCTCCGCATGTTCTCGGAAAATGACCGTCGCTTCCTCGAAGAATTCCAGAGCGCACGCTAACAGACAGCAATGACCACTGAAGAGCGTTACCGACGTACCATTGAATGGTTTCAGTTGACCCAGCCGGCACCGGTCACCGAGCTGCACTATCAGAACCCCTATCAGCTTCTGGTGGCGGTGATATTGTCAGCTCAATGTACCGACAAGCGGATCAATATGGTGACGCCTGCCCTTTTCGAGGCATACCCGACACCTGAGGCCATGGCATCAGCCACGCCCGACGATATATTCCCATATATCAAATCGGTGTCCTACCCTAACAATAAAGCGAAGAATCTTGCCGGAATGGCCCGTGCGCTCGTCAACGAATTTGGCGGCCAGGTGCCATCCGACATAGATTCGCTTATCACAATACCAGGCGTTGGCCGCAAGACTGCCAATGTGATACTCTCGGTAGTGTTCGACAAAGCAGCTATGGCTGTCGACACACATGTGTTCAGAGTAAGCGAGCGCATCGGGCTGACCACAGACAGCCGCACCCCGTTGCAGACGGAACGTGAGCTTGTGAGTCATATCCCGGAAGAGCTTATCGCCCGGGCCCATCACTGGCTGATATTGCACGGCCGATATATATGCAAGGCGCGCCGACCCGACTGCCTCAACTGCGGCCTGACGGAAGTATGCCGCTACTATTCCAAGCAATAGCCGCTACAAACATGAAGAGAATATCACGCCATCATATCGACACAGCCCTGCAGTTCAGCCGCTATGCTGCAGTGGGCATGATGAATACGCTTCTCACTCTCGGCATTATATTCATATGCAAGGGACTGTTTCATGTCAATCCATGGATTTCAAACGCGGCAGGTTATGTGGCCGGATTCATAAACTCCTTTATATGGAACAAGCTGTGGGTTTTCCGCTCACATAACAATATGATGCGCGAAGCCCTGAAATTTTGCATAGGGTTTGGAATATGCTACGTTCTGCAGTTTGCCGTGACGTGGACACTCACCGAGCTGACACCCCTGCAGGATATGTCATGGCAGCTCCCGGGATTCCTGCTCAGCGGCTACGCAGTTGCCACACTCATAGGCATGATGGTATATACCGGAGCCAACTTCATATTCAACCGCATGGTCACATTCCGATGAACCGCCACCCGTTTGAACTCAGCATCGAGCAGTCAATTGCAGCCAATCATCTCCTTGATCCCACATCTGACAAGCCTGTAATTGCCACACTTAGCGGAGGGGCCGACTCGGTGGCCCTGCTTGCTGCACTTACTGCATTGGGCTACCGGTGTGTGGCCGCTCACTGCAATTTTCATCTGCGCGGCGAAGAGAGCATGCGCGATGAGCACCATGCGCGTATGATAGCCCAAAGTCTGGGTGCCGATTTCCATCTGAAGGATTTCGATGTACATGCATATCGGACCGAAAACGGCGGTTCGATAGAGATGATATGCCGGCAGCTGCGCTACGAATGGTTTGAAGAACTGAAATCGACAACAGACGCACAGGCCATAGCCGTGGCCCATCATTCGGACGACAATATCGAGACTTTTTTCCTCAATCTGCTGCGGGGCACCTCCCTGCACGGGCTATCAGGAATGGCACCGCGCAATGATACTGGCATAGTGCGCCCTATGCTCGCTACATCGCGCACTGACGTTGAACAGTATCTTGCTTACCGGGGCATTCCCTTCATCACTGACAGTACGAACCTGACAAATGACTATAAGCGCAATAAAATCAGAAATCTGATTCTACCTGCTATCAACAACGAATTTCCGGGCGCCTCAAATGCCATAGCTGCAACATTGCGCCATCTGCAGGCCAACGAAGCGCTGTACAACGCGCTTATAAACGAAAAAATGGAGGGCTACAACTCAGAGGAGGGCATCAACATAAGCCGTCTGACGAAGGAGCAGAACGACAAAGCCGCACTCCTGCTTTTCGAATATCTGAAGCCGATGGGGCTATCCTACTCTCAGGCTGAGTCAATATGCTCGGCTGCGGCTCTTTCCGGGCAGAAGTATGTCACACCGGAAGCAACATTCATTCTTGACCATGGCATGCTCCGCCGTGCCTCCCAAGAGGAAAAGGTATCGGACAGCGATATCGAGATGTCAATAATCCCACGCGAAGAGTTCCAGCCGGTACGTGACGGAAGCGAAGCTTATTTCGACATATCAGTACTTGATGGCGCACCACTCACGGTCCGTCCATGGCAGAAAGGCGACCGTATCAAACCATACGGTATGCGCGGGTCAAAAAAAGTAAGCGATATCTTTACCGATGCCAAAGTACCGGTCGACCGCAAATCCGGCATACCGATAGTGACGAAAGACGACCGGATATTATGGGTAGCAGGGCTACGCGCTTCATCGCACTACCCGGTGACGGATGCAACCCGCCGGATTGTGGTGTTGAAAATTCGCAAACAGAGTTAGGCGTTTTTTTATTTTTTTCGCAATTGGCTTCAGATTATTGTTGCTAAATTTGCATTCATGAACCGCAAAGGCAAACTCTACTTCCGATATGGCACCATGGGCTCGGCAAAAACCGCCCTGCTACTTACCCAGGCTTACAACTTTGAAGAGCGTGGACTCAATTACGTATGCTTCAAACCGGCTGTCGATACCCGCGAAGGCAGCAATGTCATACGCTCACGCATAGGAATCGAGCGGCAGTGCTACCTGATAGAGGGTGACACCAACATATATCGCCTGGCAGAACGTATACTGCAGTCATCTGACAGCATAATCGACTGGATTCTTGTTGACGAGGCGCAGTTTCTCACCTCGGCGCAGGTTGATGAGCTTGCCCGTATAGTAGACGATTTCGGAGCCAATGTGGTATGCTATGGACTCCGCACCGACTTCCGCAGCCACCTTTTCGAGGGCTCACGCCGCCTGTTTGAGATAGCCGACACCATCGACGAAATAAAATCTACCTGCACTTGCGGACGCAAAACCATCATAAACGCCCGTATTGACGCCGAAGGAAATATAGTGGACGAAGGAAATCAGGTGGAGATTGGAGGCGATGACAGATACATAGCCGTATGCCGCAACTGCTGGCGTCATCGCCGTATTGAATCTACAGGACGCCTTCCTCTTAATTTTGAAGAATTAGAAATACTCACATGACCCGATTACACCGTATAATACCCTTTCTGCTGAGCATCCTAATGGCATGCACGGCAGTATGTGCATCAGCATTCTCCCCCTCTAACGAAACCCTTAATTACAAAGTGATGTACAAATGGGGGCTTATACACAAGCAAGCCGGGACAGCCACTATCACCCTTCGTCCGGGAGGCGCCGGGTATAAAGCAGTGGCAACTGCCAAATCAGCACCATGGGCCGACAAGATATACCGTCTGCGCGACACACTGCGCACCGAGATGAAACACACTTTCGCTCCGGTAAAGTATGAACGGATAGCGCATGAAGATGGAAAATTCTCACATGATCTGCTCACCTTCACCCAATCAGGACAGACGGTAAAGGCACATTGCCAGCGCTGGCGGAAAAAGAAATCCGAGCAATCGGCCAACTATGCCACCACTGACCTTTCGGCCTCCGGCATGACTCTGGACATATTCAGCTCATTCTACTATCTGCGGGCACTACCATTTCCGACAATGAACCCGGGCACTACCAAGCGGGTGAATATCTTCTCCGGGAAGAAAAAAGAGCTGCTTACATTCACATATGCCGGCATCACCACGCTGAAAATCAACGGAAAGGAATATCAGACATATAAGGTTACTTTCACCTTTACCTCCGACGGCAAGAAGCAGACATCGGACCCGATTGAAGCCTGGGTATCCACCGAACCGTCACGTATACCGCTGAAACTCATAGGAAAACTTAAAATAGGACAAGTTCAATGTATCTATACAGGATTATGAAAAAGAAATTAGCTTATCTGCTTACATTCATCACCTTGACTATGCCCACATTTGCTGCCGAGAAACATGACGCCCCGCGTACCACGAATCTGAAGATTGTGGCTACTACGGATGTTCACGGCAATTTTTTCCCTTATAACTTCATAACCCGCAAACCCTGGGAGGGAAGCATGGCCCGGGTAGCCACTTACGTTGATTCTCTACGCCGCACCGAGGGCGACGAAGCTGTGATTCTGCTCGACAACGGCGATATCCTGCAGGGACAGCCCACAGTGTATTATTACAACTATATCGACACGACATCATCGCACATTGCTGACGATATATACCGTTTTCTCCGCTATGATGCCGCAACGATAGGCAATCATGACGTGGAAACCGGCCATGCCGTATATGACCGCTGGCGTGCGGAATCGCCTGTTCCGATCATGGGTGCTAATGTAATTGACACAAAAACCGGAGAGCCGTATCTGAAACCATATACCGTTATTGAACGTAAGGGTGTCCGTATCGCCGTGCTCGGACTGCTTACTCCGGCCATTCCCGCATGGCTCCCCGAAAATCTGTGGAGCGGGCTGCGCTTTGACGATATGGTGGAGACAGCACGCAAATGGATTCCAATAATACGTAGTAAGGAGCATCCTGATTTCATCGTCGGTCTTTTCCATTCAGGTGCCGATGCCTCACGTACCACTGACGGCATGATGGAAAATGCCTCGGTCTATGTAGCTGAAAACGTACCCGGACTTGACGCGGTATTCTTCGGCCATGACCACCGCCAGCATCTCTCTACGGTAAAATCGCCCGAGGGTGGAAAAGTCACTCTGCTCAATCCGGCCAACAATGCACGTGCGGTAGCAGTTGCTGATCTGTCCGTGACACGTGACAGTCAGGGACGCATAGTGGAGAAATCAATCAAAGGTCATATCGATGACGTCACCCATCTGCAACCCGACGCACGCTATATGCAGCAGTTCAGCAAACAGCGTGAAGAGGTGGCCAAGTTCGTTGATCGCCGTATAGGCGAGGCCACCGATACACTGTCGACCCGCCCGGCATTCTTCGGACCTTCAGCTTTCATGCAGCTGCTCCACGACCTGCAGCTCGAAATTACCGGTGCCGACATATCGTTTGCCGCTCCGCTGTCATTTGATGCCATGATCGCCTCAGGACCACTGACCGTAAGCGACATGTTCACCTTATATAAATATGAGAACATGCTTTACACCATGGAGCTTACCGGACAGGAGATAAAGGACTATCTGGAGAAATCATATGCCGTATGGACAGCACAGATTGATCCGGCCAATCCTGATGCTCATCTGCTCCTCTTCGGCTCCGATAATCCTACTCCTACGGATAACCGTCTGAAAAATCCATCATATAACTTTGATTCGGCCTACGGGATAAACTACACCGTTGACGTTACAAAACCTGAAGGCCACAAGATCAACATCTCCTCCCTGAGCAATGGGGCTCCATTTGAGCTCGGCCGCAAGTATCGCGTAGCTGTAAATTCCTACCGTGGCAACGGAGGTGGCGATCTTATAACAAAGGGGGCCGGACTGACACGTGCCGAAATTCCATCAAGGATTGTAGCATCGACGGATAAAGATCTGCGTTACTATCTGCTCAAAGCCATAGAAAAGCATGGACGGGTGGCTCCACGTGTAGTCAACAACTGGAAATTCATACCTGAAGATATCGCCAACAAAGCAGCTTCCAGGGACAGCATACTGCTATTTGGGCCTGATTCTGCAACAGAACAGAAATAAATTCATTATATTTGCATAGCATAACCATTTCACACCTAACAAACAGAACAATACATGTCAACTGACAGTAACGATACAGAACGCGATACGCTTGTTCAGCGCCTGCAGAACCCCGCCACATGCCGTCAGGCTTTCAGCGAGGTCATTGCCCGGTACAGCGAACCGCTATACTGGCAGATTCGACGTATGGTTCAGAGTCATGATGATGCCAATGACCTGCTGCAGAACACATTCATGAAAGCATGGACCTCGATAGATAATTTCCGTGGTGATGCTAAACTATCGACATGGCTCTACAAGATTGCCATCAATGAAAGTCTTACCTTTCTGGAACGTGAGAAAAAACGCAGCAGCATGTCAATCGACGATGAGGATTCGTATCTGATCAATGCCATTGAGGCTGACAAGGATATCGATGGCGATCAGCTCCGCCTCGAGCTCCGAAAAGCTATAGCATTATTGCCCGAAAAACAGCGCATTGTATTCAATATGAGATACTACGATGATATGAAGTACGAACAGATGTCCGAAATACTCGGCACATCGGTAGGAGCACTGAAAGCATCATATCATCTTGCTGTAAAAAAAATTGAGCAATATTTTGCTGATTACGATTAAACCTCCTGCCACTAATCGAGTCATATCTCTAAACAGAACATAAAATTATCCAAAATGCCTCATAACGATATACTCTCCAAAGCAGCACGACAGTCGGGAATGACAGTTCCTGACGGTTACTTCGCTGACTTCCAGAAACGGATGGAGGCGTCTTTACCTGAAATGCCATGGGAAAAACAGACTCCGAAAGTCATGCCCCGCACATTCTGGCAAAAGACCCGTCCGTACATATATATGGCAGCCATGTTTCTTGGTGTATGGTGCATGATGAAGATGTTTGATTTCATGCGTCCGTCATCATCGAATATGACTATTGAAACCAACCCCGGAATTACCGCGGCCATCAACAACGATGCATTCTTCAATGACTACGTTGTACCGACACTGGACGACAGCGCCCTGCTCGATGACCTTTATGAAGAGGGATTTGAAGCATCCGATTTCAATTGACCGTCAACAGATATAAACCTATCAGTCATTAATAATCCATGATTCGCAAGTTTTTAACCTCAATTCTGATATTAACTTTGGCCGTCGCCTCCGCATATGCGCAGAAAGGGCCCGGCAAAGGTGCCAACATGCAGCAGTGGCTTGAAGAGATGCGTCAGGTACGTACCACATTCATCGCTCAGGAACTTGGGCTTACACAGGAGCAGAAAGACCGCTTCATCCCGCTGTATGACGCCATGTCGCGTGAAACTGAGAAGGTCATGAAAGAAACCCGCGACATGGAGCGCAATATCAAGCGTAAAGGTAATGCCGCCACGAATCTTGAACTCGAAAAAGCTGCCGAGGCAATGTACGAGAGCAAGGGACGTGAAAATGCCATAGAAATGCGCTACTTCGCAAAATTCAAGACCGTGCTCACTCCCCAGCAGCTGTTCCGCCTCAAGCAGGTGGAGCATAAATTCAACATGCAGTTGATGGACAAGAGGCGCCAGCACAAAAAGAAAAAATAGAACTATTTTTATTGCTTCAGCGAGGCGCCCATAAGGGGGCCTCGTTTGTTATATTTTCATTATAGCCATTTTAATGAATATGAGTATGGGTAACACATGTCTAATCCGGCGTATCATTTTTTCAGTCATCACTCTGTCACTGTCATCATTCCTGACTCTTTCAGCCGCAGTCAGGAACACACGCCCGGTTTCTAAAAATTCATCATCAGCTGCCGACAGCGAGATAAAAGCTCCTGACTTCGCTTATCCGCAGACCGTAACCACCAATGCCGAAGCCGCGCTAAAAAAAGCGCAGGCAGCCAATGACCCGCAGGCCACCGTGAGGGCTGTTATGGATATAGCTCTTGCCCAGAGTGCTATCGGCAATGACAAGCTTCAGCCTGTAGCGCGTCGTATAGCCCAGATGAGCCGTACTTCATCATCAAAAATTACGTCATCTCTGCTCGATCTGCTGCTCGCACAGATCTACAATTCAGTATATACCTCCTCGAAATATAAATACGATACCCGTTCCCTGCCTCTCTCACCACGCTCTGCTGACTATACGGAATGGAGCGGTGAACAGTTCCGCGCGGTAATCGACTCACTGTGCTGCGCCGCGCTCGCTCCGGCCACACAGCTTCAGGCCGAACCGCTCGCCAACTATACCTCAATCATAACTTCCGATGCCGCCAGCCGGATATATTACCCTACGCTGTATGACTTCGTGGCATCACGGAGCATAAGCATACGCAGTTCGCTTTCGCCTTTCAGCAATGCCTTTCCGGCAATATTCCTCTGTCCGGAGCGGCTCTTTGTGGTCATGCCAAAGTTTGTCCCGTCATCGACTGTGGCCTCCGGAGTTCTTGACACTTACGCACAGTGGCTTGCATTCCACGCTTCTGACACCGCCCCGCTGATCAACATTGACCTTCAGCGCATCAAGACTGTGGCCAACGGCATTTACAGCGCACAGGCTGATTCAGCCATGCATACCGAATACGTAGCGCTGCGCTCACTCTATGACCGCTTCAATAATTCCGAGTACAGTGCCGACATACTGCTTGCCATCGCGGACAGTCCCATTTCATCAATCGATGACTATCCTGACAATGCCCGCTGGATATACTCGCAACTCAATGATGCGGCTAAACGCTTCCCGACATATCGCCGCATGAACTGTCTGAAATACGCTATAGCCCAGCTTGAGCAGAAGAGCTACCGCCTGACCACACCTATACATACTGCTCCGGGGCAGGAATTCAAACTGACACTGTATGGGGTGAACACACCTTCCGTCACCGTCGATATTTTCCGGTTGAAGGATGAACTCAGCACTGACACCTACTATAATACCCGCAATAACGCAGCATCAGGACGCAAGCTCATAAAGAGTGTCACGCTGAATCTCTCCGGTTCAGTGCCCTTTGCTGCTGATACCACTGCCACAATCACTCTTGACGATGAAGGCGTATACGTGGCCATCCCACGTGGCGAGCAAAAATCGAACCGCTCCTATCAGAAAATCTATTGCTCGCGTCTGGCTCTTGCATCAATGCAGCTATCATCTACAGTAGCCGTAGTGATTGACCCGCTTACAGGTTCGCCGGTTGCCGATGCCACACTCATGACCTCCGTACGCAGCGGCCGCAGCTATACGTGGGTGGAACAGGGGAAGACTGATTCCGACGGATTCCTTAAGATTCCGACCGGTGTAAGCGGTCAGGCCATTCCGGTAAAAGGCACTGACCGTTTCGCATCGCCGTCCTACATTGAATCATATCGTCCCTATCAGGAGAAGCCTGATACTGCGGCAATGATCTATACCGATCTATCCATCTATCACCCGGGCGACACCGTGGAATGGGTAGGCATTCTTTACAGCATATCATCTGAAGGCAATCGCCTCGTGCCCGACATGAATATCTCAGCATCTCTTTTGGGAACAAACGGGACAAACGTTGCTGAGCTAAAGGCCGTGACTGACAGCTACGGCCGTGCTACCGGGAAGTTCGTAATACCGACAGGCGACCTCACCGGACGATATACCTTGTTTATAAAGAAAGGTAACAACCGCAATGCCGGCTCCGCATCGTTCATGGTATCGGACTACAAGATGCCTACATTCGCGGTCCGCGTCACCGACACATCACGCAATCAGCCCACACAGGGGGCCGTCACTCTGCGCGGCGATGCCATGACCTACTCCGGCGTACCGGTATCGGCCTCAGAGGCCAAACTCGAACTGTCCGTAGCACAGAACTTCTGGTGGCGTACTTCCAACGCCGTCCCCTTCTATACCGCCACCGCTACAACAGCGGCCGACGGCCGATTTACATTTGAGCTCCCCAAAGAGCTGATAGAGAATTCTCCTGCACCACGCGGAGTATTCACGGCACGCATAACCGTCACATCCCTGTCCGGTGAAAGCCAGCAGATATCAAGCAGTTTCACCATGGGGCCACAGCTGCTTATAGTAGCCTCTCTGCCTGAGAATATGAATGTAAGCGATAACCTTACACCCATAAATGTCAAGGTGATTGACGGCAGCGGCAAGGCAGTTGACCGCATGGTTGACTATAAGGTGATTCCTGAAGCGGGAGGCAACCCCGTAATTTCAGGTCAGATAAGCACCAAATCGCCCGCCGTTGACTGGCGCACTGTGCCGGGCGGACGCTATAAAGTCGTGTTCAGCCTACCCGTTTCTGAAGAGGCCGACTCACTGGTATCCACCCCGGTGGTAATCTATCGCCCGTCCGACAAGCAATCGCCTGTCGACGCCCCGGTATGGGTGGCCCAGAACGGTACTACCGTCAACATTGCCAAAGGCCGGAAAGCCGAAATATTATACGGCACCTCCGCACCTACAGCCTATGTCCTCTACACGCTGTGGACTCCGGAGCGTGTCATCGAACAGCGTTGGCTCAAAGAAAAGCCCGGTCTGCACCGTCTTGAAGTGAAGCTGCCGGAAGCTACGGAGAAAGCTACCGTAACACTTTCGTCCACCTACCGGTTTGTCAACGCTTCATCTAACGTAACCATCGCAGATGCTGACGCTGACAAGAGTATAAGCATCGTTACCGAAACATTCCGCGACCGTCTGCAGCCCGGACAGCAGGAACACTGGACACTGCGTGTGGTCAACCGCGACAGCAGCGGAGTACAGGCCGCCATAATAGCCGACATGTACAATGCGGCTCTCGACCAGTTTGCCACACAGTCATGGGGAATGTCACCCCGACAGTTCTATCAGCCCGGATTCCGATGGAATTCACCCGATATATCAGGCAACACTTACGCATCATTCAGATCTTCGATTGACAATCTGGACTGCTCCGACCTGATTGCACCCGCATTCCGCACCTACGGCCGTTCATTCACCGGCATGTCAGGCATCCGGATAAGAGGCGGCGTGGTCAACGAGCTCAAGATGTCGGCCGCCAGCCCGGCTCTTGGTGCTGTGGTTACAACAGAAGAGGTGGCCGACGCATCATTCAGCCGTGCCGATAAGGTTGTCCAGGTAGCTGAGCATAAACAGGCGGTTAAAGTTGAAGCGGCTGAAGCTGAAACGGATGATGCCGGTGAGGCTGAAAACGGTGCTGCCGCATCCACACAGGAACAGGAATTCAGCTATCGCACAGGCGATGTGCCGCTTGCATTCTTCCGTCCGTCGCTCACCACTGACTCCGAAGGGCGCCTGCAGCTTGAATTCACCGTGCCGAACGCCAACACAACATGGAGCTTCAATGCCATAGCATTCACCTCCGATCTGCGCAATGCATCGGCATCACGCACCGTCATCGCATCAAAGAAAGTGATGGTTCAGCCCAACCTGCCACGCTTCCTCCGCTTCGGCGACAAGGCTCGCGTGGAAGCCACAGTAATGAACAATTCCGATGATGCCGAACAGGTCACCGTTGTCACCGAACTGTTTGACGCCGCCTCCGGAAAGGTGACATTCACCTCAGATACCGTCATCGGTATTGCCTCCGGCGCTACCGCTGTCACAGCCATTACAGTCAATGCCCCATTGGATACACCGTTCCTCGGCTACCGCATCAAGGCATCGACAGCAACAGCATCGGACGGCGAACAGGCATTGATAACACTCCTGCCCTACACCACTCCGGTCATTGAAACCATACCGTTCTACATGGCTCCTGACTCGGCACGTGCATCCATACAGCTACCAGTCATGAAGCAGAACGCGCGTGTCACGCTACAATTTTGTGAGAATCCGGCATGGTATGTTGTCACAGCGCTCCCCGGTCTTTCCGATTCCGAACCGCGCACAGCTCCTGATGCAGCTTCGGCGATATTCTCTGCGGCAGTAGCCGACGGATTGCTCCGCAACTATCCCGAAATAGCTACAGCTATCAAGGACTGGACTCAGTCTGACCGCTCGGACTCTACCCTCGTGTCAATGCTCGAACGCAACGCCGACCTGAAAACCGTACTCCTGCGTGCCACCCCATGGATGATGGACGCACGCTCCGATACCGAGCGCATGCAGTGTCTGGCACTGCTCTTTGACCGCGACCGCATTGACGATGTCTACTTAAAGTGCACATCTCTTCTCTCCAAACTCCGCCGCACAGATGGAGGTTGGGCCTGGACCGCGCAAAGCCAGAAATCATCCGAATGGGCCACCCAAACAGTGCTCGAACTTTTCGGACGCCTCAATCAACTCGGATATATGCCGCAGGTTAAAGACCTCAAGGCAATGATTGATCCGGCGCTCTCAATGGTTGAAAAAGCCATCTGTGCCGACTACCGGAAATATCCCTCAGCTGACTACACCGACTACGTAATGCTTCTCGATGCATGGCCATCGTTCAAACCCGGCACTACAAGCCAGCGCATTATAAACACCACTGTACAGCGCTCTGTAAAAGGATGGAAGAAAATGTCGGTAGCTTCCAAGGCAACAGCTGCTCTTCTGCTTAGCCGCCATGGCTACAAAAGTGTGGCCGGAACAATCCTGACCTCCCTCCGTCAGTATGCCGAAAGCACTCCCGGACAGGGAATGTGGTGGCCATCAGTAGGCGATACCTATGGAGGCTCAATGACTCAGCTCGCCATAAGCGCGCGTGCGCTGGAAGCATTTGCCGCCATTGACCCTCAGAGCCGCGACATCGATGCGATACGCCAGTGGCTTATTCTTCAGAAGGAGACACGCAACTGGGGTTCATCAGCCATCACCTCGTCAGTTATCGCATCCTTCCTCACCACCTCACAGCGTTGGATCAAGCCGGCTGAAGGCAGTTCGATAATGGTAGGCTCGGAAGCGGTAGTGCCGCAGACTGTTGAACAGCGCCTTGGCTACTTCCGCACCGACATCTCCCGGCTCTCTCCGTCAGGGGCCATCCTTACCGTAGATAAGAAGGGAAATACCCCTGCATGGGGTGCTGTCTACTGCCAGTATGCCGACGATATGCGCAGTGTCAAGGCAGCCTCATGCGAGGCTGTAAGCATAGAGAAGATACTCTATAAGCAGCAAGGCACAGGATGGGCTGAAGCCACTGACCTTCATGTGGGCGACCGGGTGAAAGTAGAACTTCTCATCCACGTAAACCGCGACCTTGAATATGTGGCCATCACCGACGACCGTGCCGCATGCCTCGAACCGGTTGAACAGATGCCTCAGCCTATATGGGCCGAAGGAATATGCTTCTACCGTGAGAACGCCGACGCTGCCACATCTATTTTCGTGACACATCTGCCCAAGGGCACCTATCGACTCAATTACGAACTGTGGGTAAACAATGCCGGGACATTCTCATCGGGCCTCGCCACACTCCAGAGCCAGTATGCTCCGCAGATAACCGCTCACTCGGCCGGAACAACACTCTCAGCAGTCAGGTAATATAGAGAGAACACCATTTTATACATAGTGCGCCCCGTTTGCATCACCGCAGGCGGGGCGCGCTCGCATTCTCTCCACACCCCAATCCACACATATCCACACATCCGGTGTGGAATAATTCCACACATATCCACACTTTTCCACACCGTGCCACAGCCATCCAAATCATACCATACTCTGAGAATCAATAACATAACTATTTTGGCACGTTATCTGGCACAGTAATTGTGAGTATATAAGGCAGAAACATTAATTACAAACAATAAAATAAAAATCTTACAATTATGAAAAAGCTCGTTTTAACTTCAGCTCTCGCAGTTAGCCTCACCGCATCTTATGCTTTCAACGTATCAACCCAGTCAGCAGCCACATCAGGATTTGTCCCGTCGGACACTACAGAGACACCGGACACTACAGTCACACCTGACACAGCAGCATCTTCATTCCGCATGATGGCTTACGTGATGGAAGAACCGGATACCACAAAAACCACTGAACCGGAAACTCCTGACACAACCTCAACATCCGACTTCAACTTCATGATGCTGGCCATGGCCGATGATCCTGAAACACCGGAAACTCCCGAACAGCCTGAAACTCCCCAGACTCCGGAAACTCCCGACACCCCCGATACACCGGATCAGCCTGAACAGCCCGAAACTCCTCAAACACCGGAAACCCCTGATACCCCGGACACTCCGGATCAGCCCGAACAGCCTGAGACACCTCAGACTCCTGACCAGCCTGAAACTCCCCAGATGCTGATGGCCATGTTCATCGCCGACGATCCTGAGACTCCTGAAACTCCTGAGACACCCGAAACCCCGGAAACACCCGAGCAGCCTGAGACTCCTGACACCCCCGATACTCCTGACCAGCCTCAGACACCCGAAACTCCGGAAACTCCGGAAACCCCTGAAACTCCCGAGCAGCCCGAAACTCCTCAGAATCCTGAAACTCCCGAAACACCCGTCATCTCTTTCTACGCATAATAAATATATAGTTTAACTCCAAAGCACTATACAAACCGTTTAACCGGTCCGCGCCTCCCCAAAGGAAGCGCGGACCGTTCTTTTCCCATACCACCCCGTTTGTATTGCCATTACCGGAATATTCGCTATCTTTATGGCATATAACAAATAACGATGGATAATTCAATCACACAATATGCCATAGGAGAACTCCTTGACGGACGCTATCTTTATATACCGTCCTATCAACGTGGCTACCGATGGACCGAAAAACAGGTTGGCGACCTGCTGCGTGATCTGCTATGCTTTGCATACGATGCAAAAGCAGATAGCGATTTCTACTGTCTACAGCCAATAATAGCACGCCGTATCACTGACGAGCATCGAATTGGCGAAATTTTCAGGACTGATTCTATTGACGAACGAATCGAAAAAGGTGTATGGGAGATAATTGACGGGCAGCAACGTTTGACCACCATATACCTTCTGTACAAATATCTGATGGCCAAGAAAAACTGGGATGAGGACACTCTAAAGGAAGAGGAAAACGGTAAGGAATTGTACCATATCATCTATGCCACACGTGAAGAATCGGAATCATTTCTCAACTCCCTGTCCTTGTCAATGATAGGCAATGATGAACCATATGCAGGCAATATCGACTTCTATCACATGGCCTCTGCCTTCCGTTACATAGAAAAATGGATAAAGACTGAAGGGAAGAGGATTGATCTGCGTTACAAGCAGAGAGGCAGCCTCGACAATGTCAGAAATTCACTGTTTGCATTATTGAACGGAATGAGGGATACCAAGGGCGGCTCCATACAGGTGCTATGGTATGAACTTGACAATGAATCAACCGGAAGCAGCATTAAGGAATTCCAGAGAATCAATACCGGCAAAATACGCCTTACCGATGCCGAACTGATCAAAGGATTGTTCCTGCTCAACAAGAATTTTGCGTCCGGCGACAAGTATATCCGGCAGTCATCGCTGGCCATTGAATGGGAATTTATAGAAAATACACTCCATGCCAATAACTTCTGGTTCTTCCTGCAGAAAAAAGGCACTGATATGCCTAACCGCATTGACTTCCTTTTCTCTCTTATATACAAGAAACACCGTCTTTCAGGTATTGCCGAAGAGGAGTGGGAGGAACATCTGAAAGAGATTGACAAGGAGATACTTGACCCGAAGAGCAGTGTAATATTCCGTTATTACTACGATATGTTTGAAGGCAAGCAAGGAGAAGAGCTTCAAGATGCAGTAGCTACTGCATGGAAAGATGTCATGACTGTTTTCCGCACCTTGGACGACTGGTTCTCTACCCCGGCAATATACAACTATATCGGACTCCTCAGCCAATGCGGCGAGGATATATGCCGCCTTGTAATGCACTATGATGCTATGGCAGAAACTGACACTCAGGATGATTTCATCAGCTACCTGATAGAACGTATCCGATTCTATCTCAAAGGCGTAAAGAGAGATGATGACGGCAATATAACCAACAAGTACAAGGATCGCAAGATTATATACCGTATACTGCTGACCCTCAACATACACCTGCTCAACATTCAGAACTCTCTGCTGAATTCCGACTCCGAGATCTATAAATTCCCTTTCGATGTTCTTGATGCTCAGGATTGGGATATTGAGCATATCGATTCATTCCACACCAACGCGCTGAAAAGGGATGATCTGAAAGAAGAGTGGATAAGCACCGCCATGGAGGACCGCAGGACATCACTCACTCCGGAGGAGAAAGACCTTATAGACCGTAGGCTCAGCGAACACCAACTCAATGAAGTGATTGACATATTGAAGCGCAATGCCGGCGAAGCCGATGCCGACGAAGAGATAAAGAACGGCATAGGCAACCTTACGCTTCTTGATGCCGAGACTAACCGCTCCTATGGCAACAGCCTTTTCTGCACCAAGCGTCGTATCATCATCGACCGCATAAAGCAAGGGGTATTCGTCCCGGTTGCCACGCAATACATCTTTGCCAAGTTCTATGACGAAAAAGGCACCAACCGCTCCATCTGGTCAAAAGATGATATGGAAGCCTATCAACGCTATATCGTGAAGATGCTGAGTGATTACCTACCTGAAAGCAACTGACTATACCTCTGCAACTATGGACAATAGATATTCATTTACAGACCTGTATAATAAATCCGTAGATTATGATAAAGACACGCAGGTAAAGATTGACTGCATAGTGATTCCACGGATTCAACGGCCATACGCGCAAGGACGTACCGATGGCGTATGCACATACGTACGCAACACTTTTCTTGACGAGATATTCACCTGCCTGTGCGATGCCGGCAACAAAATATTGGATCTCAATTTCATATATGGCATTATCAGGCCGAATAGCGGCGGCTACAGGCTTGAGCTGCTCGACGGACAGCAACGCCTCACCACTCTCTACCTCCTGCACTGGTATGTGACAAATGCCGAACTTGATATGGATTCTGATGACAGCCGGCGTGTGCGTCGATGCCTGTCCAGTTTTCTCTACGAGACAAGAGATACTTCCAGTGTATTTTGCCAGGAACTGGCCCAATATAAAATCGGCCTGTCTCAGAAAAAACCGAGCGAGGCCATACGAAAGGCAAAATGGTATTTCAAGTCATTTGACCGTGACAGCACTATTTGCGCTATGCTGACCATGCTTGATGCCATACATGAACGTTACACTGCCATTGAAAACGCGGCCCTATTTCCGAAACTACAGAATCTGCAGTTCTATGTGAAGTCACTTGGCGTATTCAACCTTTCGGAAGAACTCTACATCAAGATGAACGCACGCGGGCTACAGCTTAGCCCATTTGAGAACTTCAAAGCAGATCTTACCAATTTCATTTCCAACACTGACTATCAGCCATATCGTACCTATCTGCCATTATATAAGAAGGATCCCGGCGAACAGGTGCCGTTTCACTTCAACTTCTCCATAAAGCTTGATGCAAAATGGGTGGATATCTTCTGGGGACGTTGCGCCGAGGATTTTGACTCGGCATTCATGAGCTTCTTCTCACGCTATTTTGCCTGCAAATATATCATAGCGAGTAAAGACAGTGTGACGGACAGAGATATGCGAGCTGACAAGAATATAAAACTGTTCTATACTACAGCCGAGGAGCGTATGGGACATAACGAATATTTCGGATTCAAAGCCTTCGGGCAGCTGCTGACAGAGCATCCTGAATATATAATCAGTCTGGACAAGGTGCTCGATATAATTTATCAGCATGATCATATCTCATCACTCCGCAGCATATATTGCAATATGAAGCCATGCTGGGATAAGAAAAATGACTCGGATGGAGATGATTTTTACTGCAACACATCTTCCAAGATCAGTCACGTAAAGCTGATTGCCTTAGGAGCAATGATTGAATATATTGAGGCTATGCCTCAGTTTGAACATGAACAGTTCAGCCAATGGATGCGGGTGGTATGGAATGTGATTGAGAACACCAACATTGACAGCCTTACCCCTGTATCATCTCTCATCCGGAAATTCTCCGCACTTATACGCTTTATTGCCTCACGAATGGAAGAGGGATTACCGTTCTACACCGCGCTGAGCGAATGGCGTAACGATACTCCGGGCGAGCGTGAGAACCGTGCTGTTCTTGAAGAGGTCGAGAAAGCCCGGCGTATAGCCGAGGACTCAGAGTGGGAGGATATCTGGACTTCTGTGGAGCGACACCCCTATTTCAAGGGAATGGTGACATTCTTCTACAGTCAGGATATGGCTATCAATGACTATTCCCGAAGTGCAGCTCAGGCCATGATTATGTTTGACGCCAACGGTATTTCAGAAGCATTCAGGAAGGACCATCTGCTGATTCGGGCTATAGTGAGCCGATTCAACCATTGGGACGAGCTACATCAGCTCTACATAACCGAACGTGCTGAGAACAACCGGTATCTGAAAAACATCCTCGCATCAAATGAAAAGGTACGCACAATGCTGACCGAAGTTTTAAGACAGTCCGGTACTGACAATATCATCTGCTCGCTCCGCGACTTTATTGACCGTGCCGAACAACCTGAAGCGTGGCCAAACGCCTCAGACATTGAGAGCGAGAGCTTCGATATGGCAGTCAGACGCCTGCGTACGGACATACGTATGTACGACTGGATAGCACAGGAGGAGCTGGCCTACAAGGCTACATTCCGCGTGTATTACTATGCCGGCCATATCATGTTTGCCATTCCGCGCAGGCAGTATGCCAAGATAGCCCTTGACACCGAGCGGAGCCGAATGGCTTATGACTTCCACCTCCGATACGGGTTTGAATTCGATGACCCGAACCAGCTGTCGATGTATAAAGAGTTCAATGACTGTTTCGGCAACTCAATCACACTCAGCCAGCAGCGCAGGAATTGCACAGTATGGCTGACATTCAGCCAAATGCACGAAGTCTATTTTGAGATAGAGTGCCGGTCAAAAAGATATGCCAAGGAGCTATTGCATAGCTTTGAGGATGCAAAACTCATAGACGATGATGACAACTGGATTCAACTTCCCGCAGCCAATCATTATTCTTACCGCCAGTCGTATGATAATATCTGTCACATAGCTGATTCAATATTTGATATCGTACCTCAGGAATGACCATATCGGACATAATCACTAATGCAACGGCCAAGCCGCCAAAAGTGCGGATTGGTCTTTGTTTTACCGCAACTTTGCAGTATCTTTGTACTACAAATCAAATTCATACCAATCCATGAAAAAAATCTTTGTATCAGCAGCTTTAGCTTCACTCCTTTTCGGCGCATTCCCCTCTCTTTCCGCAGCCGACATAAAGGCCAATTACAATATTATCCCCAAGCCCCGCGAGGTTGTGATAAAGAACGGAGCCAGCTTCACACTCAATGCAAAAACCGTCATCACATATCCTAAGGGCAACGAAGCCCTGAAGCGTAATGCCGAGCTTCTGGCAGGATATATCAAGGACCTGACAGGATTCGAGCTTAAGATAACGACAAAAGCTCCCAAAAAGAACTTCATAATGCTCCATGCCGATGCCAACGGCGGCGACCCGACGCAGAACCTGACTATTGTAGGCATACAGCAGGCATTTGTTGACATCAACGGCAACTCTCCAGAGAGCAACTTCAACGCCATACAGACATTCCGTAAGTCGATTCCTGACGTTACCGGAGGCAAGGAGGTGGAATTCGCTCCCGTCACCATCACTGACGCGCCCCGCTTCACATACCGCGGCGCACATCTTGACGTGTCACGCCACTTCTACCCCACGGACAGCATCAAGACATTCATTGATATGCTCGCTCTGCATAATATCAATAAATTCCACTGGCATCTTACCGATGACCAGGGATGGCGTCTGGAACTCAAGAAATATCCCCGGCTCACCGAGGTAGGCTCCGTGCGCAACGGCACCTGCATAGGCCATGATTTTAGCACAAACGATGGCAAACCTTATGGCGGATTCTACACTCAGGATGAAGTAAAGGATATCATCAAGTATGCTGCCGACCGTCATATTGACATCATTCCGGAAATTGACCTTCCCGGACACATGCTTGCGGCACTCAAGGCATATCCGGAACTCGGATGTACCGGAGGTCCTTACGAAATATGGACCCGCTGGGGTGTGGCCGATGATGTGCTCTGCGCCGGCAATGACAAGACTCTTGAATTTATTGACGGAGTGCTCGACGAGGTGGCCGAACTGTTCCCCTCGGAATACATTCATGTAGGTGGCGACGAATGCCCCAAAGTGCGCTGGGAAGAGTGCGAGAAGTGTCAGGCCCGTATCAAGGAGCTTGGACTTAAGGACGATGACCACAGCAAGGCTGAACAGAAACTTCAGACATATATCATGACCCACGCCTCAAACACTCTGGCCCGTCACGGCAAGAAGATGATAGGCTGGGATGAAATACTTGAGGGTGGACTCACTCCCGGTGCCATAGTGATGTCATGGCGCGGCGAAGAGGGCGGACGCGATGCTGCACGTCAGCACCACGAAGCTATAATGACCCCCACCAATTACTGCTACTTTGACTACTATCAGACAAAGCACCGCGACGGCGAACCTGATGCGATAGGCGGTTATGTACCGGTAGAGAAAGTCTACAGCTTTGATCCCGTACCGTCATCACTCACACCTGAGGAAGCTAAGTATATCATAGGCGCACAGGCCAACCTCTGGACCGAGTATATCCCCACATTCAGCCAGGTGCAGTATATGGAACTCCCCCGTCTGGCCGCGCTCTGCGAAGTGCAGTGGACCGATCCCTCACAGAAGGAATACAGCGACTTTGTTCGCCGCGTACCGCAGCTGATAAAACACTACAAGGCTCTTGGCTATAACTATGCCAACCATGTGTTTGATGTGACAGGCACTCTCTCACCTGATGTAGAGAAAGGTGTCATAACTGCCACTTTCGAGACAGCCGATGATGCACCCATCCACTACACTCTTGACGGTACAGAGCCAACAGTAACATCACCTCTTTACACTGGCCCGCTTGCAATCAACCACACTGCAGTGGTGAAAGCAGCCGCTTTCCGTGAGGATGGACATAGCCGCGTGTTCACTGACAGCGTTACCTTCAACAAAGCCACGACAGCCAAAGTGACCCTCGTAAACGAACCTCACTCACGTTACAAAGGCATGGGAGGACTGTCGCTCGTTGACGGACGCTTCGGCCCCGATGCATTCAATACCGGCGAATGGCTTGGTTTCGTAGGTGCTCCCCTTGTAGCCGTAATCGATATGGGCAAGGAAAAAGAATTCAGCTCACTCTCAATCCGCAATCTTGTAGATACCCCCAACTGGATTTTCGATGCCCGCAATATCAAGGTGGAAGTATCTGACAATGGTACCGACTTCACCGAAGTAGCTTCGCAGGATATTCCTCAGATTACGAAGCACATCGGCGAAATAATACCTCACAAGCTCACATTCAATCCCGTAAAGGCCCGCTACGTGCGCCTTACCGAGGAATGTGAAAACAGCATACCCGAATTCCACGGAGCCGGCATAGGGAAACCTGCCTTTATCTTCGTTGACGAAATAGTCATCGACTGATAGCACAAGACAGGACAGCATAAAGAGAGCGGCTCTGCAAATTGCAAAGCCGCTCTCTTTTTATGTTTGTTCCTTTGGATCAGATATTATCGGGTGAATAGTAGGGGTAGCGGATGTCCCAGAGATACAGAGCTTGCGGAGGCATCGACGTCCCGGCCGCGCATCGGTCACGCGCTTCTATGATACGACGGAAGTCCTCTGCGGTGATTTTTCCACGGCCTACCTCGACAAGCGTGCCTACAACAGCTCTGACCATATTGCGGAGAAAGCGGTCGGCCGTAATGACAAACAGATGCCCTCCGCCCTCTAATGGACGCCACTCCGCTTCCGTGACATGACAGATATTGGTCTTGACATCGGTATGCAGCTTGCTGAACGAGGTGAAATCCTCCACTTCAAGCAGCTGACGCGCCGCCACGTTCATCGCTTCAAAGTCAAGCTTCGGCGAACATTTCCACGACAGCGGATAAAAGAACGGCGACTTCTGCTCAAGTGCGTAATAATGGTATGTGCGGGACACAGCATCAAAACGCGCATGCGCATCGGCATGAACAGGAGTGATGGAGTAGACGGCTATATCATAACCAATTATCGAATTCAATGCACGGACAAGCGCTGACGTGTCGGCCAGAGGCTCCGGCAAATCAAAGTGAGCTATCATCATGCGCGCGTTGACTCCGGTATCAGTTCGTCCGGCACCCGTGACAGGGACAGGCCGGCGCAGCACTGTGGCAAGCGCTTCCTCAAGCACCTGCTGGACGCTTATGGCATCAGGCTGCCGCTGCCACCCGTGGAAGGGCGCCCCGCGATAGGCAAGATGCATGAAATAACGCTGCACGGTGTCAGTCCTTTTCAAGATAGGTATATCCGTACAGCCCGGAGCGGTAATTGCTCAGGAATTCACGACCCTCTTCAGGCGTGATTCGTCCCGCTTTCATGGAGTAGGTAACCCATGTCTCCACATTGCGCACCAATTTCTTGGCATTGAACTGCACATAGTCAAGCACCTCAGCCACAGTCTCACCGTCGATGATACGGTCTATCTCATAACGGTCGCGGTACACATCGATATGCACAGCGTTGGTATCGCCGAACAGATTGTGCATGTCGCCGAGTATCTCCTGATAGGCACCCACGAGGAACACGCCTAAATAATAAGGCTCACCGGGCTTCACATTATGTACGGGAAGAGCTCCGGAGGTGCCGTGGTTGGTGATGAAGTTGGCTATCTTGCCGTCGCTGTCGCATGTGATGTCCTGAATGGTGCAGGTACGGTCAGGACGTTCGTCGAGCCTGCTTATCGGCACTATCGGGAACACCTGGTCAATAGCCCATGAGTCAGGCAGCGACTGGAAGAGTGAGAAGTTGCAGAAATACTTGTCAGGAAGCATGCGGGATATCTTGCGCAGCTCCTCCGGCGGATGCTTCATACTTGAGGCTATCTCACCCACTTCGCGTGCCACCGACCAGAAGAGCTTCTCTATCTGAGCGCGTGTACGCAGGTCAAGGAGCCCAAGGCTGAACAGGTCAAGAGCTTCCTCACGTATCTGGAGGGCGTCATGCCAGCTTTCAAACAAGCGTGGCTGGCTTAGTTTGTCCCATATATTGTACAGCTCGCGTGTCAGTTCATGGGCGTCATCCTCAAGCTCTTCATTGTCTTTCCATATGGGAAGCTGCGTGGCCGCCAGCACTTCAAACACAAGAATAGAGTGATGGGCCGTAAGCGATCGTCCGCTTTCGGTAATGATGTTGGGCTGCTTGATTCCGTTCTTCGTGCATGCATCGACAAGAGCCGACACGGCATCATTGGCATACTCCTGAATGGAATAGTTCATGGAGCTTTCAGAGGAAGCGTTGCGCGTACCGTCATAGTCCACGCCAAGGCCCCCACCGATATCCACGAAGTCAATGTTGAAACCGAGTTTCGACAGCTGGACATAGAACTGCATAGCCTCACGCAGTGCATTCTTGATACGGCGTATCTTTGTCACCTGACTGCCTATATGGAAATGGATAAGCTTAAGGCAGCTTTCCATCTTATGCTTTTTCAGTATATCGAGTGCAAGCAACAGTTCGCTTGAGTTAAGACCGAACTTAGACTGGTCGCCACCTGACTCCTCCCATTTTCCGGAGCCTGACGAAGAGAGCTTTATACGGATACCGATATTGGGCTCGAGCTTAAGCTTACGGGCTACGGAAGCAATGATTTCGAGTTCATTGATTTTCTCAACGACAAGATAAATGCGGCGTCCCATCTTCTGGGCCAGCAGGGCAAGCTCCACATAGCTCTCGTCCTTGTAGCCGTTGCAGATGATGAGCGCGTTCTCATCAATATTGGTGGCAAGTACCGCATGAAGCTCCGGCTTACTGCCTGCTTCAAGACCAATATTGAACTTTTTACCGTAACTGACTATCTCCTCCACCACAGGACGCATCTGATTGACCTTGATAGGATAGATTATGAAGTTCTGCGCCTCATAGCTGTACTCGGCAGCTGCCTGGCGGAAGCAGTTGGAAATTTTTTCGATACGGTTGTCAAGGATATCAGGGAAACGCAGCAGTACCGGTGCCGTGACATCACGCACCTGCAGTTCGTCCATCACCTCTTTCAGGTCAACGGAAGCAAATCCCTGGCGGGGCGTAACCGCCACATGTCCTTTTTCATTGATTGAAAAGTACGTCAGGCCCCACCCGTTTATATTGTAGAGCTCAGCGCTGTCCTCAATACGCCACTTTCTCATCGGCTAACAAGTATAAGAATTAGAAATTAATAAGGGACAAAATTAACAATTTTCGGCATGTAAACTGTAAAAAAATGATTATTTTTTCACAAAACATGCGGCCACCGAGCAAATCAGGGTGGCCGCCAATGCGTTATTTATAGTCAGTAAAGTAGTTGTGTAAGCTTATTTTGCTGATTTTGATACATATCCTACAAGTACAAGGATGAATGCCACAAGTGACAGTCCGGCACCGATTGAAGGATAGATGACGCTTGCTCCGGGAGTAAACAGAGTAGCTACAAGGAAACCAATTGCCACAATGGCAAAAATAATAGCTAAAACGATTAAAATTTTCATAACTGAATATCTTTAGAGAGTTTTCTTATGTTGTTTTATCTTATAACACAGAGTCAGTTAAGTTAGATGCGGCCCGGCTGAACATTTAACATTCTTTTACCTATATATGGACTAAATTTGCATCATGAATATCAAACAGACCATAGAGCACCGTACTTCCGTGCGCACCTACTCCCCCACACCGCTTGATGAAAGCCATATAGCAGCTCTGCAGACAAGCATAGACACCGCAGGCACTCCCTTCGGAGGCGATATAAAGATCGGCCTTGTTCATTTCACTAATGATGCTCCGGCTCGTCCCGGCACCTATGGCGTAATCAAGGGAGCCGAATGGTTCATGGTGATGTCAGCCGCCGATGATGACCGCTCATGGCTATCTGCAGGCTTCATGATGGAGCAGCCTGTACTCGAAGCTACCGAACTCGGCTTAGGGACATGCTGGATGGCCGCCACATTCAGCAGCAAGCAGTTTTCAAAAGTATTTGAAGCTCCTGAAGGGCAAAAAATTATGATGGTATCGCCCGTAGGATACCCGGTCGGCAGGAAGCGCATTCTGGAACGGATAACCGGAATGATTGCAAAATCACGCACACGCAAGGAGTTCAGCACCCTGTTCCGCGACACAGATACGGACAGCCGCTTCAACGATGCCCTTGAAATGATGCGGCTTGCTCCCTCGTCAGTCAACTCACAGCCCTGGCGCGCTATAGTCAGTCAGGGAGCCGTGCACTTCTACAATGCAGGCAAGGGCCGACTTTCGCTCGTGGATATGGGTATCGGGCTATGCCACTTCTATCTGACATGCCGGCATAACGGCATAGAGGGCAAATTCCAACAAGCCGAAGCACCGCAATTTGACAAAGCCACCTACGTCTGCTCATTCCTAACGGATCAAGGCCAATAGCATTATTGCATAGTTTATGCCTAATCGCAAGCAAAAAAAGTGGTGACCTCAACCGAAAATCAGCCAGGCCACCACATTGATGGGATTAGATAGTTTTTTACTCTTGCTTCAATGGTGTGATGAAGATGAACACTTGTTGGCCGTCGGAGGCTGAGAAGTTGGTAAGGTGTTCGAGTTGCTTCACGTAACCAGCGGAGTGCTCGCGGATGTTTTCTATAATCTCTGTGTCAGATGTACCGTCGGCTTTCTCCGTTGTGCGGATTATAATGTCATCGGTTATGTCAGAGCCATTAAAGAAGCGCGAAGCCTGCGACATGGCCTTGACCTGAGCCACACGGTTAAGAGCTGCATCTGTCTTATATTTTGTCTTGTCGAGCTTGACAACCGACATAAGATAGGCGTTATCGTAGTCTTCAACGGCCTTCACTCCATCAAACGGCGCATTTTCATACATACGTACAAGAAAGTTTGTCAAAGCAGTCTTCTCTTGGTTATAGCTTTGAGAGAATGCGCACAATGTAATGAGTAAATTAATTGTGATTATTAGAATTCGCTCCATGGTTAACCTCCTTTTCTTTGTAGTTTTGATAATCTTCGAGGATGATTGAGTATATCCGATTTTGTCTTGAAACCATAGTAAAAAATATAGACAAGCACATCAGAAATAATTGCCATTCTTCAATATGTAAGCAAGGAATCATGAAAAAACCGAAAAACGATGGCAAAAGCAAGTTGCGCAGCAATGTTACCTGCGATTCCATGACAGACACTGACGATATTTTATTACGTTCTAAAAGCCAATAATATATTTTGTAATATTTAATTTCTGCCCATGGATATTTTCTTGGTGGTCTCCTTCTAAAAGACTCTGTCCACTTTTCCCAAATATCACAAAACATCTTCTTCAAACACCTTATTACCTTGCAAAAATACCAAAGCTCATTCCGATCGGATGGTTCAATATAGAACTCACATACAATATATCTATAGCCCGGATTGCGTTGAATCAATTTCAGCGCCTGCAACTCAATGAAAGCGCTATTGTTCCGAAAGCCACGCCATATACCATCTGAAATCCAGTTGATGATAAGACCAAGAACATACGCACCAGCAAAAAACATCAGCATTTGTATGGTGGTCATCAAAGTGGTATTCTCAGACATAATTTTGCATCCGCAGCATATAATTTTAGGATTCTCAATCAGTAAATTCGGGAACCACTTTGCAACAATCATAGCCAAACCTACGCTTCCCGGAACAAATATCCCGAGAAAGTCGTAGGATGTGATTCTATCCACAGCATTTGTCATCTGTCTTTTGCTACAACTTTGAATGATGAATACTGTTGTATGTCTTTAGTCGGGATTATGACAAATATTTTCCATCCTCCAGTTGTTCGTCGTGATCCCAACTTACAATCTTGAATTCGCTCTTTTTGGTCAAATTGGAAAAGCGTCGCATCAAACCCAAAATTCTGGGTACCAGTGTACCACTGCGTAGTCGAACCAAGCACCAACAATGGACTAAACAATCCAGTTCCACCCACTATCCAATTGCGATATTTATCCATATAGTCTTCACCAAAATGATAATTATAATTGACCGGCAAAACATTCGTAGAGTCATTGAAATTACGAATATCATCTACAATTTTTATTGGAAAAAAATCCGACTGCTGCCCAGTATTGTCCAATATCACAAAGTTTTGCTTGTTGTTTTGTATGATTTGAGCAACTTCTTTTCCCCATTTATCTAAGGTTTTATCGCTATTTCTTAGAAACTTGCCAAAGTCTGAGTCAAAGTAGTATTTTCCTATTGGCAGATTCCGACTATAATAAATCTCTCGTTCTTCATTACTTAAAGACAGTTGGTTAATAGTGTTTTCTATATATTGATATACTTGTGAATCCTCTGCCTTTCGTCCTTCATTAGGCAACCAATATATATTCATCGGAATAATACAGTAATTATCACAGTTTTGCACATCCACTAAAAAATCATCAGCTCCTACATTAAAGGGTATTTCGGTTCCTGTATTGCCAATATACCAATATCTATCTTTTTTTTCACATTTAAGCAATTGAGGTTCTTCTACTTCTAATTCCCAGTGCATTGTTGTTTTACAAAGATTATCAATCATAGGCAACATATTATACAAGGCCTTTAACTCATTTTCTTTTTGGAGATTGAAGAGTTTCAGTTCCATACCGAATGTGTTTCCTGCGAACTCACATTCGCTACCGTGGTTCTTTGCATATGTGATAAGGTGCGGGAGACTTACAGTGGCGTTAACGGTTATCATATATCCACTTCCATCGGGCTTTTCGAATGACGATACTTCCTTGTAATCCTTGATAGAACCGTTGCTAACGGTCACGATTTCGTCCTTCACGAGTTCATCGTTGAGAATTGTTGTGTTAGCAGACACAAACGCACCATAAGCTTGTTCGATAGCTGTGCGCAGGGCATTTTTCAATGCATCGTCTTTCGTTGCACCGTCAGATGATACTGTCAATGAAATTTCCTCATTAGTATTTGATTTCTTTGGTTGCGAGTTGTTTTGAGAGGAGGCATCAGTACCCGGATCAGTGACAGCATCTATATTTTGAGTCAAGACAATATCTTCTATGGATATGTCGGTATTGGAGATATGAGTCTGATTAGTGTTGCCTCCGTTTTCAAACTTGCCGATGACCTCAGATAGTTTACCGAGTTCCTCGCCCTTTCTTTGAATAACAGCAGAAGGTGCACCTTGCTCGATGAGTTTATTGTACTCTTTTTCTAATTGGGTGTACTCCTTTTTGAGTACTTTAAGTTCTTTGTTTACGGTTGAATCAGCATTTATTTCTATAACATAGAATGCCGAAACCATTATTATGGCTACGAAAAGTTTAAATGTCTGTTTCATGATTTTGATTGGGTTTTACCAGTTAAGATATACTTTTGTTTGGGGTTGGTTCTCTGCCCATTTTTCAGCGACTGAGCGACAGGCGGCAATGGTTGCCATTTTGCGTTGATGGGAGTTCTGTTGCGCCTTTTGGCGTAGTTTCAGTTCTTCGTTGTAGCGTCTGCGATTTTCTTCCCATTTACACCGCTCGTCGGCTGTAAGCTTTGTTGAGATTTGCAGCTCGAAAGTTTCCTTAGCCGCAAATGATGCTGAGTTTGGGTCGATTTGCGATAGATATACGAGCGCTTTTTGCGCGCCGATGGAGTCAGGCGAGGCCGACCATTCGGATTTTGCTTTAGACAATAGGGATGCCCCCTCACTATCAATTTTGCGTTGATAAATTTCGGCAGCCTTTTGCTGTGCTTTAGCGAAACAATCAGTGCAGATATTGGGCACGTCAATCAGCGATGCTATTGCTTCATCAAAATTTCCGAGTCCGGCATCGGTTTCAGCTTTTGCCACTATTGTATTACAATTCGCGTAGTAATATGTGCCAATCTTATCATACGCATCTGTCAGCATCCTCTTAATTTCCGCGTTTGCAGGTTTGATTTTTGCGATGGCGGTGCTCCATGCTTTTGTTTCATTGATGCCGATGCCCGTGAGCGTTAAAGAGCACGACGCATACGTTTTATTTTCCACCACGTCTCCAACTACAAAGGTGATTTCAACCGTTTGATTGATGCGTGGAGGTGTAGTTGGAGCTACATCTTTCGTAACAACTAACGGTTTTGCCACAATCACGAATCGGTCGCAACGCTCGGCGCTTCCATAGCCATCAGTGGTTGCCATTTGCTGCATCTTGCTTTCAAGAGCAGAAACAGCAGCTTGTGGCATAGTTCCCGATTGGTTATTCACAACCGAAAAAAATGCGACACGCCCATCATTTTGTTGCTGCGCGAATATGTTGACTGCGACAAATAGGCTAAGAGCTATGCAATTGAATAATCTTTTCATGGTTATTGTTATTTTTCACCGAGAATAAGGATTGCCTCACCAAGTCCACGAATTACGACTTTCGATGTAATATTGTATGGTGGTTTGGCCAGATGCTTGCGCAGAGCAGTTGCGAATACGCGAGCGTCCATTGCACGCTCTTTGTCATCTTTCAAAGGAATGCGTACCTGCTCAAATTGAGCGAATGATTCTGTGCCATCGCTGAGATTGAATGAAGCATTGACCGTATTTTCACGCATCCATTGCTGAATACAATCGGTCAGTTCCTCTCCATCATACTCAGTTTCAAGATCGTTCTCCCAATTATCCCAGCAGCGCACGGTTAGAGCGATTTCACGACCATTTTTCTTTTGATCGGCATACCATTTGTCGAGTTGCTTGTCAAATTCCTTGACGTTCTCTTTTACTGCCGTCTCCAATGCCACAGGGATTGCTGCGGTTGTCGGTTTTGAGTTGCCGGTAGAGGTGGCGATACGCTTGTTGGTGTATGCGTCGAATGCCTCGAGTGTGAACGACACAATTTTTCCTGCAGGATCTTTGGTGAAATTCCACCAAAGTTGGATAACGATGTCTGATTTCATCCGACGCTTGAGCACATCAAGTGGGGTTTCTGCAATCATCGCGCCCGATGTCTTGCTCGACAAGGCGTTGTCCTCGACCTGTTTCACATTGAGCGACTTGATTTCCTGCTCGGCATCCTTGAGTGAATAGCCCATAGATGTCAACACGCTGCCAACTTTTGAAATGACCTGTGGCAGTTCGATGTCTTCGACAAACGCACGCTGGTAATCGGGGACGCTGACGGTTGTTCCCTGATTGTCGAATTTTTGCATGAAGTAACGCTGAGTACACCAGTTGTCGCTTGGCAGTATCATCACCGTCGGCTTTTTTACATTTTCAGCTTTAGCCATAAACATAAAGCTAATCAGGAGAATCAATGAAAGGAACTTTTTTCTCATCTTGACATTAGATGGTACCGCAGGACTCCCCTCGTTGGCATTAGATTGGTTTATAAAGAAAAAGCGTGAGAGCCGTACTGTTTGCTCGTCCCGCTATCAGAGGCTCTGGTATTGCCCATCTCAGTTGAACGAGCAAACTTGCAGAGCCTCACGCAGAATATGCTATACGCCCATACCCAACGCTCACGCGTCGAGTGCGGACGGAATATACATATCCACTTTGGCATCTACCGTTTGCTTCATTCTTGACTGAGATTGAAATTTACCAGATTTCTGATAGCCAAGAAGAGCGTCAAGTAAACGCTTTTCGTATGTCAGTTGCAGCCCACCCACATTGCCCTTGACCGGGCTCTGCGATGCGGCCTGTGACCGCAAAGTAAGCGAATTTATTTTAAAATACCAATATTTCGCTCAAAATCGGTATTTTGAAGCATCCATTGTGTCAAAGGGAATTAAAGGGACATCGTGTCACAATACTAAGAACACGTTCATAAAGAAAGAGCGCCCGTTGAGCCGACATGGCTCGATGGGCGCTCTCTGCAAGCTGGATTTAGGTTATATCTTTACTTATCGAGGTGTTCGTAGTGAAGAGTCTTGGTGGGCTGGTCACATACTTCAGCAGGACCGAAGTACTGGATCGGGCCGGGGAAGACATACTGGGTATTGATGGCCCAGTCAGCGCGCTTGGCAGCGAAACGCTGGAAAGGTGTGCCATCGATACGTACGAGAGCCTTCTGTATAACGGGCTTCATCTCACCGTGACGACGTTCCATATTGAACATCATAGAGATTGGAATACCACCTGCGAGCCACTGTACTGAGGGCTTTTTGAGGTTGCGGAGGCTTGAGATGTAGCCGGTAACACCTGCGTTGATAAGGCAAGCGGCATTGAAACCGAGTGCATAGCAGTAGTCAGCGTCGAAGTTAGAGGGAGCTGCGCAACGACCTTCGTAGCCGAAGAAGTGGTGAAGGGGTGAGAACTTGCCGTTGTACTTGCCTTCGGCACGCATCTCTTCAAGACGGCGGCCCACCATTTCGCTGAGAAGCTTCTCAGTTTCGATGAGTGAAACCTGAACGTTGCCGTGGGGGTCACGGTCGAGGGTGAGTTGACGTGCAACGCCTGCGGGAAGTGAAGCGTAGACAGCTGAATTGTCGGCTGAGAGGTTTTCAATAACGAACTTACGCTGAGCCTCGGCGTCGAGTGAAGAGAAGTCAGCGTTGTGAGCCAGCAGGTCGTTGAGTTCGGCAATAAGGCTCTTCATGGCGGGGATGAATTCAATCAGGCCCTCAGGGATAAGAACAGTACCGAAGTTGTCGCCACGGGCAGCGCGGGCAGCCACGATGTCGGCGATATAGTTGACAACATCCTGCAGAGTCTGATTCTTGGCTTCAACCTCTTCAGAGATGATGCAGACATTGGGCTGAGTCTGGAGTGCGCATTCAAGAGCGATGTGCGAAGCTGAACGGCCCATGAGCTTGATGAAGTGCCAGTACTTCTTGGCTGAGAAGCAGTCGCGCTGGATGTTACCGATAAGTTCCGAGTAAACCTTTGTAGCGGTGTCGAAGCCGAAAGATGCTTCAACGACTTCGTTCTTGAGGTCGCCGTCGATAGTCTTGGGGCAGCCGATCACCTGTACGCCGGCACCGATAGCCTTATAGTATTCGGCGAGGATGGCAGCGTTGGTATTGGAGTCGTCACCACCGATAATAACGAGGGCTGAGATGCCGAGCTGCTTAAGAATTTCAAGACCTTTGTCGAACTGCTCTTTCTTTTCGAGCTTTGTACGGCCTGAACCGATGATGTCAAAACCGCCGGTATTGCGATATTCGTCAATGATGTCAGCTGTCAGCTCAATATATTTGTGGTCAACCAGACCGCCGGGGCCCATAAGGAAACCGTAGAGGCGGCTGTCCTTGTTGATGCGCTTGATGCCATCGAAAAGACCGCAGATTACATTGTGTCCGCCGGGAGCCTGACCGCCAGAAAGTATAACGCCAACATTTACGGACTTGCCTACCATGGGGTTAGGGTTCTTTTCGAAACGAAGTTCGGGCATACCGTAGGTGTTGGGGAACAGTTTGGCAATCTCTTCCTGGTCAGCCACTGACTGAGTAGGAGCACCTTCAACAGCCATGACAGCACCTGTAAGAGTTACGGGGAGCTTGGGCTGATAAGCGGCGCGAGCTATCTGCAAAGCACTTTTCTTCATGTATTTATACGTTAATTTGGTTAGTGTTTCAAGTTAAAAACGGATGATATTTATCCGGGTGCAAATTTCGGAAAAATTTTCGTAAATGCCAATGTTCGGGCATCTTAAAAATTCATAAGGCGGCTATTACCGGCTGCGGCAATGGTAAGCAGCTCGGGGCGCAGATACCGACGGGCCATAAGACTGATGATATCGGGCGTGAGCGATGATATGAGAGCCTGCTTTTCCTCGAAGTAACCGTCAGGTATTCCGGATGTCTGCATCACGGAATGGAAGGCTGCAATACTCAGCGGTGTATCAAGAGTCTCAAGTTGTCCTGTAATAGCGGAACGGCACAGGCGGTCCAGCTCGTCGCCCTCCGGAGGGTTATCTGCCAACCGGAGAAGCTCGGCCTTTACCTCGTCAACCACCTGGCGCGCATAGCTGTTGTCAGCTTCTGTGTAGATCTGCACATAGGCTCCATCCATATAACCGAGCAATCCGGCGGAGATACCGTAGGTCAGCCCCTTTTCCTCGCGTATATTCTGCATAAGGCGGCTCCCGAAATATCCTCCGAGGGCCATGACGGCAATATGCAGCGGCAGATAGTCAGGATGTGTACGCGGAATGGCCGGTAGCGTCATGACAATGGCACTCTGGCTGGACTCGGGACGATCAATCACTACCGGCTCACCATTAGCCTCCGGACTGAACGGCATAATATCAAGAGCCTCAGCATCCCGGCCTGACGGCGCAGAGGCGAACATATCCGACAGACGGCTGACCATGCTGTCTGTAACACGTCCGGACAGATATATTGTCAGGTTCTTCGGGTCAGCGTATCGGGCGAAGCATTCCTTAAACATACCGGGGGTAACCGACAGTGCGTCGGTGGCAAAGCTACGGCGTGCAAGAGGATGCGCGGCGCCCATAGCCTGCGCGGAAGCCACTTCCGAGGCAAGATAGCGCACCTTAGTGCGATTGACCTCTATCTCATTGGCAAGCGTATGCCCCAGCACCTCCAGTTCATGCTCCGGGAAAGCCGGATGCATGACAAGGTCAGCAATGACAGGGAGGACTTCTTCAAACCGTGAGTTCAGCGAATAGAATTTCTGAATCAGATGATGCGACGAGCATGAAGCCGAGCACCACGACCCGTTGAAATCAAGCAACTCTGCAACATCAGCGGAAGGATAACGCAAGGATGCCTCGTTGAACACACGGCCATATAGCTGCGCCATAGCGGGAGTAGGGAATTCAGCCAGGCCACCATTCCGCACAGCTATGATGGAATTGACCGGAAGCGAACCTTTGTCATACACCTTAAGAAGCGTGCCGCCAGGAAGAGGGATTTCATCCATGGGCGGAAGCGAGGATGATGCCGGAACATGCACCGCCGGAGGGAGTGTCCTATCCAGAATATGTTCAGGCATATCAGATTCCATATATATCAGGATTCTTGCTCAAAAGCTTTTCTGCCGCTTCCAGATCGGCCGGAGTGTCAATGCCAACTGTAGCCACACTGCTTGATGCCGTGGCTATGCGATAGCCGGCCTGAAGCCACCGGAGCTGCTCAAGGCTTTCAGCGAGCTCCAGCGAGCTCTGAGGAAGAGCGACAATCGACGCCAGAGCCTCACGGGTGTAGGCATACATACCTATATGTGTATAATATTGTGTAGCCGAAGGCCAGCAATCGCACTCCTTACCCCTGACATATGGGATGACCGAACGACTGAAATAGAGAGCGTTCATGTCATCGTCAAGCACTACCTTAGGGGTATTGGGATTGGCAAGCGCCTCAAAACCGCGCGACGCATCAAAAGGACGCACAAGAGTAGCTATCTGGACATCAGCCTTACGGAGAAAGCAATCCTTAAGAGCATCAATCTGCTCCGATGCGATAAAAGGTTCGTCGCCCTGTATGTTGACTATCACATCGGCATCCGAGCCGAATGCCTTATATGCTTCAAAACAGCGGTCGGTACCGCTACGATGCTCCGTGGAAGTCATGACGACGTTGCCGCCGAAACGGGTCACTTCATCATAAATGCGGGTATCATCAGTAGCTACCAGCAGATTAGAGCCGAGTGAACGTGCAGCGCGCTTATAGACACGCTCAATCATACTTATACCTCCAAGTTTGACCAATGGTTTTCCGGGGAAGCGCGTGGAAGCGAACCTTGCCGGAATTATACCTATGAATTTAATCATCAGTTAATGTATTTTTGACAAAATTAGTATTTTAGACAGAAAATGGAAAATAATTAGTTACATTTGCAACCGCTAATTTTATTAATCAACCTAATAGCATGAGAAAAAATTTTACCCGAACATTAATCGGGGTATTAGCGCTTTGTAGCGCCCAAGCCCTTAACGCCGCAAGTTACCGCAGTATTGTTGTGGAACAGAATGACGGCTCACGCCTGACCCTCAGCATGCCAGAAGGCACTACCGCCACTTTTACAGGCACTACCCTCAACCTTAGTTCAAAAAATGGCAATGTCGAACTGCCGTTCGAGAATATCAAGCATTGGACTTACTCGACTGACGAAGCTGACGACAGCGGATGGGCATCAATTGACGGAATAGAATCCACTTCAAATGTGAAAATCAGCTGGGAAGCTGACAACCGTCTGGCCATATCAGGACTTGACGCAAATTCACCAGTAGCAGTATATGACACAAACGGCCGCGCCATGCACAGCGGCGCAGCCACTAATGACGGCTCAGCGTCAGTAAGCATGGGTCATCTGCCCAAAGGTATTTATATAGTAAAATTCGGTTCACAAACAGCGAAAATAGCACTCCGATGAAAAAGATTCAGACTACACTTGCCGCCATTACCCTAATAGCATCAGCAGCTTCAGCCCAGACACCCTGGCTCCACATATACCGTACCGACAAGACATTCAACACTCAGAGGACAGAGAGTGTAAAAAGCATTGAACATAGTCCGGCAGCAGGCAAACTGACAATAACCGGGACCGACGGCAACATCACATCCATTCCTATGAACGCCGTAAACAAATGCGTTGTAGGCACAAATGTTCCGGAAATATACGTGACACTTACCGAATATCCCAATGCCACCGAACTGTGGGGCGCCAAGGATGAAGTGCGCAAGGCCGTGCTGTCAATGGATGGAATGGGCATATATAATGATATTGCCGAAACCGAAGTTGAATTCCGTGGCCGAGGCAACTCGACATGGAATATGGAGAAAAAGCCTTACCGCTTCAAGTTCAGCAAAAAACAGAGTGTATGCGGACTTCCGAAGGCCAAGACTTTCGCCCTGATAGCCAACCATATCGACTGCTCGCTGATGAGAAATGCCGTAGCGCTCAAACTGGCCCAGTTGCTTGGACTCCCCTTCACCAACCATTGCGTACCGGTGAAAGTGTACCTCAACGGCAACTATAAGGGAGCCTATATGCTCACCGAAAAGATAGGCATAGGGGGCGGAAGTGTGGACATCAACGAAGACACAGGCATTCTCTTTGAGCTTGACACCAACTTTGATGAAGATTTCCGTCAACAGTCCAACATATACCGCCTTCCGGTAATGGTGAAGGATCCTGATCTTACAGAAATTGCAGCCAAAGATCCGACCGGAGCCACCAATGCAAACACACTGTTCAAAAACTGGATGGCCGACTTTAATGAAATGGAACAGGCTGTAGCCAATGGCAAGCCGTTTGACAAGATTGACCTGAATAGATTCGTTGACTACATAATGGTATTCAATCTTACAGCCAATCATGAGATATGCCACCCCAAAAGCGTATATCTGCACAAGGATGTAGTGACTGACAAGTACACCATGGGACCGGTATGGGACTTTGACTGGGCTTATACCTTCAATAACACAGGTGAAGGTGGCGGACAGGCCAATGTAGTGCTTTTCTACGATAACAGCGTCGGTTCAAAGTTCTTCTCAACAATATGCCGCACAGCGGAATTCCGCGAAGCATACGCAGCCCGCTGGAAGGAATTCAAGACCACCATCTGGCCCGCACTCCAGCAGTATATGGAAGAGTACGCAGATATGCTCGAGCCTTCGGCACTCGAAAACGGAATGCTTTGGCCAAATCCCAAATATCAGAGCTATACACTGAAGACCACATTCAACTTCCGTGATAATGTAAACGATCTGAAAACATGGCTCAATACCAGAGTCAATTACATAGACCAGAGCAGCAATTTCGGATTGTACTAAAAGTATTTTTAGGTTAAAATACGTTAAAACAATAGAGGGGTATTGCATATATGTGCGGTACCCCTTACCTTTGCATCAGTTTTTCATGGTATTAGATTTAAGGTAAGAAGATTATTCGTCGCGATGACGGGTAATTTTTTTTGTTTTTACCCCTTTCGTCGGCGCAGATTCGGGAACAGACGCCTCATGTGGTTGAGCGGCCCCATGACATTGGGACGTGCAATAACCAGAGTCACCGCTCCTAAAATCATAATCAATGCAATAATGGATGTAGCCGAAAGATGCTCGCCAAATACCGCGACTCCAATCACAACACCAGTAACAGGTTCCAGCGCTCCTAATACTGCCGTAGGAGTGGATCCGATATACTGTATGGCACCGGTGGTGCACGCAAATGATATAGCTGTAGGAAATACAGCGAGTCCTACAATGCACCCCCATAGCTCCGGATGTGCCGAGGAAGGAATCTGCAGCCCTCCACCACAGAATATACGCACCAGAAAGAGCGATACTCCGAACAGTAGCACATAGAATGTGACCGCAAGAGTGGCAACATTACGCAACGAGCTGCGGTTGACCGCAACAATATATATGGCATAGCTCAGTGCCGATATCATGACAAGCACTGTCCCCCAGACGCTTATATTTCCGGCCTGACTATCGCCTGAACCATGACCGAACAGCAGCCCTATACCGGCTGTGGCCACAGCTATACATCCTACAGTGAGAGGGGATATGCGCTCACGGAAGCAACATGCCATAATAAGTGCCACCATGATAGGATAGACAAACAGCATTGTCGAGGCTATACCTACATCCATGAAATTATAGCTAAGAAACAGAGCCAAAGAGGATACAGCCACAAGTATACCAAGCACTACAAGCAGAAGAGCCTGCCGCGATGTGACGGCAAAGCTGCGTCCACGCATCTTTATAAGCAGCGCCAGTAAAGGCACTGCCACAATGTAGCGCCAGAAGAGTACAGAATCGGCTGTCATGCCATCGGCATACAGCGGGAGGGCAAACAAAGGATTAAGCCCATATGAAGCAGCGGCTATGCACCCCAGCGCATAGCCCTTAGTTTTAGTGGAAATCATACACAAAATTAACTTAAAAATTTGTATTTTTGTTCCCGTAAACCAATAATGTATCAGTAATGGCAAAGATAGGAACGGTAATGACCCCGTCGGGACGAAAGGCACTGCTTCTTGGCAGCGGAGAACTTGGAAAAGAGGTTGCACTTGAGCTTCAGCGCTACAATGTAGAGGTTATAGCATGCGACCGCTACGCCAATGCCCCCGCAATGCAGGTGGCACATCGCTCACATGTGTTCAACATGCTTGACGCTGCGGAGCTACGCAGAATAGTGGAGCTTGAGAAGCCCGACCATATAATTCCGGAAGTTGAGGCTATAGCCACATCGGAACTTAAGAAACTCGAAGCCGAAGGCTATCATGTGACCCCCACAGCCAACGCGGCATGGCTCACAATGAACCGCGAAGGAATACGCCGCTTGGCCGCCGAGGAGCTTGGTGTGACCACCTCCCCCTACCGGTTTGCATCGACATACGAGGAATTTCTTGACGCCGTAAAGGCTGTAGGCACACCTTGCGTTGTAAAGCCCATAATGAGTTCAAGCGGACACGGACAGAGCGTGATGCGCAGCGAGGCTGACGCAGAACGTTCATGGAAGATAGCCCAGGAGGGTGGACGAGCAGGTGCCGGACGTGTGATAGTAGAGGGATTCGTTGACTTCGACTACGAAATAACCCTCCTTACCGTACGAAGCACCGCCGGAACAACATTCTGCGAGCCTATAGGCCACATACAGGTTGACGGTGACTACCGCTATTCATGGCAGCCGCAACCCATGAGCGCAGGCGCAATAGAAAAAGCACGTGATATAGCCCGCAAGGTGACTGACGCTCTTGGAGGATACGGCATATTCGGAGTGGAACTGTTCATCAAGGGCGACGATGTGATATTCAGCGAGGTATCCCCCCGTCCGCATGACACCGGCATGGTGACAATGATATCACAGGATCTCAGCGAATTCGGTCTGCACGCACGTGCTCTTCTTGGCCTTCCGGTTAATGACATACGCTTCTATGGCCCCTCGGCATCGCGCGCAATCGTTGTGGAAGGCAATGCCACAGAGATAGTGATGGACAATCTTGAGGAGGTACTTGCCGAACCCGGACTGCAGATACGCATATTCGGCAAACCTGAAGTGAAAGGACATCGCCGCATGGGCGTGATCTTAGCTCAGGATGAAACCGTTGAGGCAGCACGACAGAAAGCTGAACGAGCTTACGAAAAGCTGAAAGTAACGATAGTAAAATAATAGTTTTGAAGGATTATTTATTTAATTGCATGAGGCGGAGCTTGCGAAAGCCCCGCCTCATTTTTTTCGTAATAATAATGTAATCAGGCGAAGAGCTGGCGGAAGGCTTCTTCCACTTTGCTCACCTCAACTACCTTGATGGTGCGTCCGGACAGATCGATTCCTTTAAGATTGTTTTTAGGGACAAGGATAGTATCCATCCCGAGCTTCTCAGCCTCCGATATTCGCTGTTCAATTCGTGTTACCGGGCGAATTTCGCCAGAAAGGCCCACTTCTCCGGCCATACATGTCCCCTTGGGAACCGGCATATCAACATTTGATGAAAGTATGGAGCATATCACAGGCAGGTCGAGAGCCGGGTCGCTCACTTTCAAACCGCCGGCAATATTGAGAAACACGTCTTTCTGAGCCAACTTGAAGCCCACCCGCTTCTCAAGCACAGCAAGAAGCATGTTCATACGCTTGGCATCGAAACCGGTAACGGAACGCTGAGCCGTGCCATAGGCAGCGGTACTTACAAGAGCCTGCACTTCGATAAGGAACGGACGCATCCCTTCGATGGTTATGCCGATTGTGGTACCTGAGAGTTCATCGTCAGTATGACTAAGCAGCACCTCCGACGGATTTGTGACCTCACGCAGTCCACGCTGGCACATTTCATAGATACCAATTTCAGAAGTACTCCCGAAGCGATTCTTTATAGAGCGGAGTATACGGTACATGTAATGATTATCACCCTCGAACTGGAGAACTGCATCGACAATATGCTCAAGCACTTTCGGACCCGCTATGCTCCCCTCCTTATTGATATGTCCGATAAGAATGACCGGAACGCCACTTGACTTGGCATACTTCAACAGGCGGGCGGAACACTCCCGGACCTGGCTGACGCTACCGGCCGCCGACTCCAGATCGTCGGATGCAATAGTCTGTATGGAATCGACAATAACCAAGCCGGGATTGACCTCCTCGATATTATCAAGTATGTTTTCAAGCGATGTGTCGCATGCTATGTACAGGTCGGCACCCTCACGCCCTATGCGGTCGGCACGCATCTTAATCTGGGAGGCACTCTCCTCACCTGACACATAGAGAATGCGACGCGTTTTGATTGATAGGATATTCTGCAGCACAAGTGTCGACTTACCGATACCCGGCTCTCCGCCTATCAGCACCAAAGATCCGGCCACAAGCCCTCCGCCAAGCACACGGTTCAACTCGCGGCTCGGCATTTTGATGCGTTCCTCCGCAGTGGCCTCCACCTCCGACATAAGTTGTGGCTTTACAGCATCAGCCCGCCGCTTCAGCCCATCGTTGCCACGCGACTTGACCTTCTCCTCAACCATCGTGTTCCATGCACCGCATGAGGGGCAGCGGCCTGCCCATTTCGATGATTCAGCTCCGCAATCGGAACAGAACCATACGGATTTAATTTTTGCCATAAGAATTACTGCGTTTGAATTCGGAGATAACTATAGCTGTAGCCATTGCCACATTGAGTGACTCTGACCCATCATCCCCACCCCGGAACGATGGTATGGTAATGCGCCGGTTAATCACCCGCTCAACTTCAGGGCTTATACCTTTGCCTTCGTTGCCCATCACAACCACGGCACATGCCGGCAGAGAAGATGCGTAGATATTACTGCCATTTAGAAATGTACCATAGACAGGTATATCGCCCAATGCCTCAAGCATGGCAGGCAAATCGCAATAATGGACACGCACTCTTGAAATGGCCCCCATGGTTGACATGACTACCTTCGGATTGTACAGGTCAACGGTATCATGCGAACATATGATGTTGTCTATCCCAAACCAATCGGCACACCTTATAATAGTACCGAGATTGCCGGGGTCCTGCACACCGTCAAGCGCCAGAGTCAAACCATGGCGCAGACTGTCTGCTGAAAGCCGACTATCAGGGATGCGGTAGACGGCAATGACCTCCGGCGCTGTCGACAGATGGGTCATGCGGTCCATATCGGCCCGCGTGACCTTCACCACACATTCCGGAGCTATATCAAGCCGATGGGACGAGAGCCATGCATCTGTAGCAAGAAGCGCCACAACATCAAAATGGGCGATAGTATCAAGAACGCATTTCGTGCCTTCGGCCTTGAACCATCCCAGCTCACGCCGGCATTTAGCCTTATCAAGCGAAGCCACGGCCTTGCGTAAAGAATTAGTCAGTTCCATATAACGCAAATTTAGTGATTTTTCCGGAATATACCGCAGGAATGGCAGCCATTGGGAAAAAGTGCAAATAAATGTTTTGATTTTTTGGAAACAATCTCTGAAATTATACGTATATTTGCAAGGTAAAATATAGGAATAGAAGCTTGATTTCAACTATTACAAATTTAATAACCATAATTTCATTACAGACATGAAGAAAACCCTTTGCTATTCACTTGCTTTAGGCGGTGCATTGGTATTATCGGGCTGTAACGGCAAAATGAACCAGTTCAAGGCCGATTACTTCACCACCAATCCCAATCCGCTTGAAGTGTCAGGCGAACTCGTTCCCGCAACAGTAACCGGTAACATCCCCGCCAAGTTCTTCAAGAAGAACGCTGAAGTAACAGTAGTGCCCGTGCTCGTTTACAACGGACAGGAAGCTCAGTCAGCTCCCGTGACTTTCCAGGGCGAAAAAGTACGTGGCAACAACCCCACCATCAGTGTTGACGGCGGCACAATGACAATCCCCGTAAGCTACGTTTATCAGCCTGAAATGATAAAGAGCGAGCTTTACCTGTCATTCAACGTTCAGCAGGGCAACAAACAGTATGTTCTTCCCCGCGTGAAAGTAGCTGACGGCGTGATAGCAACTGCCGCTCTTGCCGATGTAGGCAACGTGCCCCCAGCACTCACTCCCGATGCTTTCCAGCGCATCATCAACGAAAAATATACCGCTGACATCCGCTTCCTTATCAACCAGGCTAATGTACGCGAAGGCGAGCTCAAGTCAGACGGCATGGTATCATTCAACGAACAGCTCCGCAATGCCGCCGGCGACACAACCCGCGTGATCGAGGAACTGAACATCTCTTCATACGCTTCACCCGAAGGTGCTCTTGACTTCAACACCCGTCTGGCTGAAAACCGTGAGAAGAACACCAAGACTTACCTCGAAGGTCAGCTGAAGAAAGATAAGATTGCCGAGTTCGGCGAACTTACCGCTCAGTTCACCCCCGAAGACTGGGAAGGCTTCCAGGAACTCGTTTCTAACAGCAATATCCAGGACAAGGAACTTATCCTCAGCGTACTGTCAATGTACAAGGATCCCGAACAGCGTGAGAAGGAGATCCGCAACCTTTCATCTGTATTCGAAGTACTTGCTGACGAAATCCTGCCCCAGCTCCGTCGTTCACGTCTGACTGCCTCAGTCAACGTTATCGGCAAGAGCGATGCTGAAATCAACCAGTACATCAACAGCAATCCTTCAGCTCTCAACGTAGAAGAAATGCTCTATGCAGCAACTCTTACTGACGACGAAAACCGCAAGGCTGCTATCTACCAGCAGGTAATCAAATACTTCCCGAACGACTACCGCGGCTACAACAACCTCGGTATGAGCCAGTTCAAGAACAAGGATTATCAGGCTGCCGCCGCTAACTTCAACAAGGCCGCCAACCTCGCTCCCCAGAGCCGCGAAGTGAAGATGAACCAGGGCCTCATAGCCATGGCTAACCGCGACTACGCTACTGCCAACCGTCTGTTCGGCAACGCCGCCGGTCTGTCAGAACTCAATGACGCACGCGGTCTGTACCTGCTCAAGAGCGGTAACACTGCCGATGCAGCCAAGGCTTTCGCAGGCAGCAAGACTAACAACGCCGCCCTCGCTCAGCTCCTCAACAAGGACTACAGCGCAGCTCAGCGTACTCTCTCAGCTATCGCTACTCCTGATGCCACAACTTACTACCTGAGCGCAGTTCTCGGTGCCCGCACCAACAACTCACAGATGGTAAGCGAAAACCTCCGCAAGGCTATCAACCTTGACCGCACTCTTGCTGCCAAGGCTCTGAACGACCTTGAATTCGCTAAATTCGACATCAGCAACATCGTTAAATAATATTTGCTGACGCAATACCAATACGGGCGCGCCATTTAGGCTGCGCCCGTATTTTTTTGTACTTTTGCAGTAATATAGCTGATGGCACGCCGTTAATAACATATATGAAGCATTTCAAATACTATATAATCTGCCTGTTAACAATATTGGCCGTTACAGGATGCCGCTCCGTCAAGCTTTCGACAGCCGATGAGCAGATGGCGCGTGGCGAATACTACGATGCCTCAAAGACGTATCGGAAAATATATAATAAACTGACCAAGAAGACAGAGCGCAGCAAACGCGGCGAGGTAGCCTTCAAAATGGGCGAGGCCCACCGCAAACTGTCGCAGGCCGAAAGCGCCGCTTCAGCTTATCAGAATGCCATACGCTACGGCTATCCTGATTCCCTGGCACAGCTTTATCTTGCAAAAATGCTTCATGCCGCGGGTAAGTATCCTCAGGCTATAAGGGCCTATGAAGAGTATCTGATGCGGGAACCCAATTCAGTTCAGGCCCAGAAAGGACTGGAAGGGGCAATGGCTGCCGACAGGATGAAGAAAAATCCGACACGCTATGTTGTTAAGTCGCCAAAACTATTCAACTCCCGCCGCTCTGACTTCGCCCCGGCTCTTGTAAACGGCGAACTGTATATCACCACCACGAATGAAAAAGTAAAAGGTGAGAACAGAAGCGAAATCACCGGCATGAAGAAGAGCGACATATGGGTAGCCCGCAAGAACGAGCGCGGACAGTGGCTGGCACCGGAGCCTGTGGAGGGTGAGCTGAACACAGATATGGATGAAGGTATCGTATCATTCAGTCCCGACGGCGCCACAATGTATCTCACCAAAGCCCGCAGAGCGCCTAATTACAGTACCGGAGTTGAGCTATATACCTCCAAACGCTCAGACGCCCAGTGGAGCGCACCTGTGAAATATGATATAAGCGGCGATACTATATCAAGCTACGGGCACCCCTCGGTGAGTCCATCAGGAAAATATCTTTACTTCACAAGCGATATGCCTGGCATGGGTGGAAAAGATATATGGCGCGTAGAGATTGACGAACGTGCCGGTTCGCTTATCAATCTCGGACCTGAGATAAACACCCCGGGCGACGAGGTATTTCCTTACGCTCTTACCGACAGCATCCTTATATTTTCCAGCGACGGACACCCCGGGATGGGCGGACTCGACCTGTTCAAGGCTACACTTCAGCCTGAAGGCAACTGGGTTGTGGTAAACATGGGAGTGCCGCTGAACTCCAACGGCGATGACTTCGGCATAACATTCAACCGCGAATCGGATCATCCGGAGGGCTACTTTTCATCCAACCGTGGCGACCGACGGGGATATGACCACATTTTTTCATTCGAGCTACCGAATCTGAAAGTCAACATCAACGGATGGGTAACCGACGTCGACGAGGAACCGATAAGCGGCGCCGTGATCCGAATAGTAGGTAATGACGGCTCTATCCAGAAGACAGCATCACGTGCCGACGGCACATTCTCCTTCCCCCTGCAGCCCGGAGTAAGCTACACCATGCTTGCCGGCGCACGCGGCTACCTCAACGGCAAGCAGGAATTCACGGCCGATACCGCGGCTGTCGATGCGGAATATGAAGTGGATTTCGTTCTGGCATCTCTGTCAAAGCCCAATATAGTGGAAAATATCTTCTATGACTTTGACCGGGCTACACTCCGTCCGGAATCGAAAGAAGCTCTTGACGGACTGGTGACAATGATGCGTGATAATCCGGGGCTTACCATTGAGATGGCCTCGCACACTGACCGCGTTGGCACGGAAGAGTATAATATCGACCTGAGCAACCGCAGAGCCAAGGCGGTGGTTGACTATCTTATTGAAGCCGGAGTGGCTCCGGAACGTCTGCAATACCACGGATACGGAAAGTCGCGTCCGAAGACGGTGACAAAACGTGTGGCACGCCTTTATCCGCAGTTCCAGGAGGGGGATATACTCACCGAGGATTTTGTCAACGGCCTGTCTGAAGAGGACCGCGCCGTAGCCGACCAGATAAACCGCCGCACTGAGTTCAGTGTGCTTTCTGTGGATTATAACCTTTACTGATGAAATTCCGGACCGAAATATCGCCACTTCCTCGCAAAGGACTGATTGACCATTCGACACCGATGGTCCTTATAGGGTCATGCTTCACAACGGAGGTGGGCAGCCGGCTTAAGAGCGGGCTGTTTGATGTCACGATCAATCCATTCGGCCCGCTGTACAATCCGGCAAGCATAGCCAATAATATTGAACGGGCAGCCGCCATGCACACTTTTGATACGCAGGATATAGTGGAGCAAGGCGGAGCGTATCACACCTTTGCCGGACATTCATCAGTTTCGGCTACAGATATAGAGGAAACTCTGAGGCGCCACAATGAAGCCCTGAAAGCACTCAATGCAGGGATTAGAAATGCCGGATGGCTTATCATGACTCTCGGCTCAGCATGGGTGTTCCGATTAAAGACTGACCGCACTATAGTGGCCAATTGCCATAAACTCCCCGCTACAATGTTCTGCCGCGAGCGGCTTAGTGTGGATGAATGCACAGCATATCTGCAGCGCGCCATCAATGCTGCCCGAAGCATAAATCCCGCAATAAAGATAATGCTCACCGTGAGCCCCATAAGGCATGGTCCCGACGGACTACATGGCAATCAGATAAGCAAAGCCTCTCTGCTACTGGCATGCGAGGCTATTGAAGAGGCTGTTTACTTCCCCTCGTATGAAATACTTATGGATGATTTGCGTGACTACAGGTTCTATGCGGCTGACATGCGGCACCCGTCGGACACAGCGGTCGACTATGTCTACAGCCTGTTTGAGGCATCGTTCTTCAAAGATGAAACAATAGCCATGGCTCGTGAGGCGCGTGACCTTACAAAACGTTTTTCTCACAGAATAATGTCAGATAATATAGATGAGATAGACGCGTTAAACAGACGCAACGAAGAAGCAGCCCGCCGGCTCGCCGAACGCTATCCCATACTTAAGAATATAATACAAAAAGAATTATGTCACTCAATTTAAGCGAAATAGCTTCGGCACTGAAGCTACCGGTTGCGGCCGGACACGACCGCGAAATTAGTGTGCTGCTCACTGACAGCCGCTCGTTGACATTCCCTGAGCAATCAATGTTCTTCGCACTCAGCACAGCTACCGGCGACGGGCACAACTATATATCTGAACTTTACGGACGTGGCGTACGTGCGTTCTGTGTACGCCATATACCCGAGCATGCGCCGCAGTCAATGCCCGAGGCATCCTTTCTGAAGGTCGACAATGTAGGCAACGCCCTACAGACGATAGCCACTTACAACCGAATGAAATATGACATTCCGGTGATAGGCATAACAGGGAGCCGTGGGAAAACAACAGTAAAGGAATGGTTGTACCAACTTCTGTCGGAACGATATCAGATAGTACGCAGCCCCCGCAGCTTCAACTCCCAGATCGGGGTGCCTCTGTCAGTATGGGAAATGGATGCCGATACCGAGCTCGCCATATTTGAAGCCGGAATATCACGCCCTGATGAAATGGACGTGCTCAGCTCAATAATACGTCCGCGCATAGGCATCATAACCAATATAGGCCAGGAACACTCCGAAGGATTCCGTTCAATCACGGAAAAGGCTGAAGAGAAAGCGGCTCTTGTACGTGGATGCGAATATGTGATATACAACGGCGACAGCAATGTGATACGTCACGCCGTAGAATCAATCGGATTCTCCGGAACTGAGATAGCATGGTCAACAGAAGACAATGCCGCCCCCCTCTTCATTTCGTCAATAATACGAGACCGCGAGTCAACCACAATAGTATATTCATATCTGCAGATCGAGCATACCGTATCGATACCGTTTACCTCTGAAAGCGATATTCAGAATGCCATCCATTGTCTGGCACTGATGCTGGTACTCAATATCCCCGCCAAAGAGATTGCCGAACGGATGTGGCGCCTTACTCCGGTAGGCACCCGTCTGGAAGTGACGGAAGGGATAAACGACTGCATGATAATACATGACTCCTATACCTCCGACCTCCACTCTCTGGCTCCGGCTCTTGACTTCATGAGCCGCCGTAGCACAGCCTCACGGACTTCCACGATAATACTGAGCGATGTGATGCACGAGAGTCTGCCGGGCAACCGACTGTACCGTGAGGTTGCGCAACTGCTGCGGAATAAGAATATAACACGCATCATAGGTATCGGTGAGGATATAAGCCGCCACAGCCGCTTCTTCCCTGCCGAGTCAATGTTCTACAGCTCAACGGCGGAATTCCTGAGCGCAGTGTCGCCGGGCGATTTTGACCATGAGCTGATTCTTATCAAAGGTGCCGCATCATTCCGCTTCGAGCTGATAGCCGAAATGCTTGAGGCCCGCCAGCACGAAACAGTGCTTGAGGTCAATCTTGACTCCGTAGTGCACAACTTCAACTTCTGCCGCTCGTTTCTCAAGCCTACCACCGGAGTGGTATGCATGGTGAAAGCTTCCGGATATGGTGCCGGCGCACATGAACTGGCAAAGACTCTTCAGAGCCAAGGTGCGGCATATCTTGCCGTAGCTGTGGCTGACGAAGGAGTGGATCTGCGCAAGGCCGGAATAACAATGCCTATAATGGTCATGAACCCGCGTGTGGTAAACTACCATACACTGTTTGCATTCAACCTCGAACCGGAGATCTACACCTTTGAGGTGCTCCACCAGATAATACGCGAGGCCGAGAAGTATGGCGTGGAGAACTTCCCGGTACACATAAAGCTTGATACCGGCATGCATCGTCTGGGATTCGTGGAAGAGGAGCTGCCGGAACTGATTGATGTACTGCGCCGTCAGAAGGCCGTACGTCCAAGCTCCGTTTTCTCTCACCTTGCTGCGGCTGACTGTCCGGACATGGATGACTACACTGCCTATCAATTCGAATACTTCCAGCGCTGCTCCGACAAACTGCAGAGCGCATTCAACTTCCATATACAACGACATATCCTCAACTCCACGGGCATAACCCGCTTCCCGGAGCACCAATATGATCTTGTACGACTCGGGATATGCCTCTACGGTATTCCTACGATGACTGACGGTTCACAGGATGGGCTGAAGCCCGTGTCGGCTCTCTACACTACCGTGATATCGATACGCGAATGGGAAGCCGGTACTACCATAGGCTACAGCCGCAGAGGTGTGCTGAAACGCCACTCACGGATTGCGACCATACCGGTAGGGTATGCCGACGGTATCGACCGCCACCTTGGCAACGGACATATGCATGTGTGGATCGGGGGGAAGCCTTGCCCCACTGTTGGCAACGTATGTATGGATATAATGATGGTGGATGTCACGGACACCGATTGCTCCGTAGGCGACCGCGTGGAACTGTTCGGCCCAAATGTCCCTGTAGCCGACATAGCCGAAACACTTGACACAATACCTTACGAGGTACTGACATCCGTTTCAGGCCGAGTGAAGCGCATCTACTACCGCGAATAAGTGTATGACATTAGTAAATAAAAGCGCGGCACTGGACTTAAATCCGGTGCCGCGCTTATAGTTTCTGAAAATCAATCAACTGTGGAAGCGATCGTAGGAACGGAGGAGCTTCTGGTCAGCTACAATCCCACGGTAGGCATAGATCTGCGCCACAATCATGGCTATCAGAATCAAGCCACCACCGCCCCATATGGTACGGGTAGACACGGCTGAATCAGTGTCGACAGCTCCGGCTGACAGGATGTAGATCACCACACCGGCGGCAGCAGCTGTAGCAAGCGCGGAAAGAACTACAAAAAGCTTCTGAGGAGCAGGCTTCTTAAACATAAATATAGCCACAACCATAAGCAGCAGAGCCACTGAAACAGGGACTATAAGCCCAATGAAATCAATGGCCTTGAGAGGGCTGACTACTGACTGCATAGTAGCTCCGTCAACCAAAGACTCATAGCCGAAAGGAACGAAGTAAAACACTACGCCAAGCACTATAGCAATGACGAGTAACAAAGTCTGTAAACGTTGGATAACCATATATACTTGAATTTAGAATTATATACTTTATGAATTACAAATACAAAGATACAACAATAAATATGCCATAATGGGTATTTTTGTGTAAATTTGTAATTATTCATTTAACAAAGTATAACTTATGGATAACAACCGACCTATCATACTGGTGAGCAACGACGACGGTATTACCGCTCCGGGGCTCCGCCATCTTATAAAATGCGTAAGCCGCTATGGAAAAGTAATTGCTGTAGCTCCGGACGCACCACGCTCCGGACAGTCATCGGCAATAACTGTCGAGAGCCCGCTGAAAGTGACCCGCCATGATGACTACGAGGGTGCTGAGATGTACTCCGTAAGCGGCACACCGGTGGATTGCATCAAACTGGCCATGCACGCCATAGTCCCACGAAAGCCGGATCTGATGGTATGCGGCATTAATCATGGTACAAATGCCGGCAACTGCGTGCTATACTCCGGCACAATGGGAGCCGTGATGGAAGCGTGCACCGTAGGCTTCTCTCTGCTTCATCATTCATGGAAAGCTGACTTCAGCGAATGCGGCCCGATAATCGATGCTATTTGCCAGCCTCTTCTTACAAAGCGGCTTCCTGACGGCGTTTGCCTGAATGTAAATATCCCTGCAAAATGCAAGCCCAAAGGCATCAAAGTGGTCAAGGCTGCACGCGGCCACTGGACCGAGGAGTACAAAGACTACACTACTCCATCCGGAAAGCCGTTCTACTGGCTCACCGGCAAGTTTGTCAACAAGGAGCCGGACAATGATGCGACCGATATGTACTGGCTTGACCGTGAATATGCCACTGTAGTGCCTGTCAGCATCGACCAGACTGCCACAGACAGCATAAACAGCCTGACTGAAATCCTGAAATAAAATTGACGCTCTAAAAAGATGGAGGGCACTATCCGCATGGATAGTGCCCTCCGATGGTAATAGATAATATCTTTAATCCTCGTACTTCTTGACGATAACAGTAGCGTTATGACCACCGAAACCGAACGCATTGCTAAGGGCAGCACGTACGGGACGGTGCTGAGCCTTGTTGAATGTGAAGTTGAGTGAATAGTCAATATTTTCATCCTCGTCATCATCAGCATGGTTGATTGTGGGAGGAATGGTGTCTTCCTGCACAGCCTTGATGCTGAAGAGTGCTTCAAGAGCACCGGTAGCACCCAGAAGGTGGCCTGTCATTGACTTGGTTGAGCTGATGTTGAGCTTATAAGCGTGTTCGCCGAAGAGCTCTACAATAGCTTTAACTTCCGATACGTCACCTACGGGAGTTGAAGTACCATGAACATTGATGTAGTCAATATCCTCAGGCTTCATACCGGCATCCTCAAGAGCAGAAGTCATGGACAGCTTTGCGCCAAGTCCGTCAGGATGTGTTGCAGTGAGATGATAAGCGTCGGCCGACATACCACCGCCAACTACCTCGGCATAGATCTTAGCACCACGGGCTTTAGCATGTTCAAGTTCCTCAAGGATAAGGATTGCAGCGCCTTCACCCATAACGAAACCGTCACGTGACTTACTGAAAGGACGTGAAGCTGTTTCGGGGCTGTCATTGCGTGTTGACAGAGCGTGCATTGAATTGAAACCACCTACACCAGCGGGGAATATAGCAGCTTCAGCTCCACCGGTTACAAAAGCGTCAGCTTTGCCAAGGCGAATATAGTTGAATGCATCGATAATGGCATTATTTGATGAAGCACAAGCCGAAACCACACCGTAGTTAGGTCCGTGGTAACCATACTCCATAGATACGTGGCCTGAAGCGATGTCAGCAATCATCTTCGGGATGAAGAAAGGATTGTATTTCGGGCCATTCTCCTTATTGAGGGCATAGTAGCCGGCTTCTTCTTCGAATGTGTGCAGACCACCGATACCGGCGGCAACAATTACACCGACGCGGTTGCGGTCAAGATTCTCAGCCTCCTCAATACCACTGTCAGCTACTGCCTGACGGGCTGCAACGAGCGCATACTGAGCATAGAGGTCGAGAGTACGGAGCTTCTTGCGGTCAATATGCTCGGCGGCATTGAAGTTCTTTACCTCACAGGCAAACTGAGTCTTGAACTTAGAAGCGTCGAAATGAGTGATAGGTCCGGCACCGCTTTTGCCAGCGACGGCAGCTTCCCATGTGGAAGCAACGTCATTACCAAGCGGGGTAAGAGCGCCAAGACCGGTCACTACTACTCTTTTGAGTTCCATTATAAGAAAATATGTTTCAATCAATAAAAGAGTAGCCGTCCACTAAGAGTGGCAACGGCTACATAATAATATGCTTTACTTCTGTGCAGCAAGTATTACTTGCCGGCGTTTTCGATGAAAGCGATAGCATCGCCAACAGTGGCAATCTTTTCAGCCTGATCATCGGGGATAGTGATGCCGAATTCTTTCTCGAAGTCCATGATGAGTTCAACGGTATCAAGGCTATCAGCGCCGAGGTCCTTGGTGAATTCTGCAGTTTCAGTAACTTCTGATTCGTCAACACCGAGCTTGTCAACGATAATAGCTTTAACACGAGATGCAATTTCTGACATGATTTCTTAAAATTTTAAGTTAGTAAATTCATTTTTGCGGTGCAAAGTAAGCAAATTTTGGCCTAAATATCAAGTTTTATCACGAAAACTTACACTGACAGGAGCTTTTTTTTATTTGATATTCATATGGTTGTAGTTTTGACACCTATTATAAAAGCAATCAATCCGGTCAAAAATCGGCCCGAAATTTGTTAAAACTTATTATCGAGGCTTTGATTTTTGAACTTTTAATGCGATATTTGCATTAATATATATTAAAAAACAATAATTTTTTTCTTCAAAATCCAGCACCGTTATGAAACTGAAAAACCTACTCGTCCCGACAGCAGCTTCAATGATATTTTCTCTGCTCGCATCATGTAATTCCGGCGATGGCTCATCAAAAAACGCCACTGAAGCGGCCCCGGCAGCTGATATAACCGAACTTGATGTAAGCGTATCGCTTATGAGCGCTGCCAAAAGTTACGATATAGTCATAGGACAGGATTCAATGCATCTGGTCATGTCGGCATCCGTACAATGGCCGCAGAAGATGGGAAATCATGACCTGAAAGCATTCCAGGACTCAATACTCAACTTCGCATTCCCCCAGCATACATCGGCTGATGTGAAACAGGCCATAGCGTCATACGTGAATGACGTGGAGTCAACCGGACTTGTTGAAGCGGGAGCCGTGGTCAAGCCTTGCAAAGAAACATACCCTGATAATGTCAACAACTACAGCTGCGACATTGACGCCCGGCTGCTTGAATTTACCGACAAGATGATGACATACCAGATTGTGGAGTCCACATATCTCGGAGGAGCGCATCCCAATACTGCATCACGCTCCATTACATATGATTTTGTCAACTCCACTCTCCTTACCCTGTCAAATGTCATCAAGTCAGAAAGCCTGCCGGCATTTGCCGACGTGGTGAAGCGCAATCTTCTTCAGCAGCTTGATATGTCAGAACGTGAGTTCAACCAGCAGATGCTTGCCGACCGGTTCCAGGTGGGTCAGGACATATTCATCGGCGACGGTTCGATATACGTCCACTACAATGCATACGAACTGCTCCCCTACTCTTACGGCACAATCGACGTGATGGTATCACCTTATGAAGTACGCGACATGCTGACTCCCATGGCTCAGAAGCTGCTGCTTGATGAATAATAGCCGACTCTGTTCGCTCCAAAATACTGCGCCCTGCCATATTTCCTCACGGATTACGGCAGGGCGCAACTGTATATAGTTGAATTTAGTCCTTAAAGAAAAGTCGCATCAATAGAACTTACGGATACCCATTATCTCACGGGCCTCACGCAATGTCTGCGAGGCACGGGCACGGGCTTTATCAGCACCTTCACGGAGCACGCGTCCAAGATAAGCATCATCATTGCGTATGTCAGTGATGCGTTCGCGGATGGGAGCTGTGATTTTCAGAATATCCTCGGCAAGCTGCTTCTTAAGATCGCCATAGCGGATAGAGCAGTCAGCGTAAGCATCACGGAAATGTGTCACCACCTCAGGAGTTGATGTCAGTTCAAGAAGAGTGAACAGGTTCTTAACCGGTTCTGACATCTCTGAATTGGGGGCCTGGGGACCTTCATCGGTTGTGGCGCGCATCACCTTTTTGCGAAGCACCTTGTCTTCATCGATAAGATATATGCAGTTGCCCTCGCTCTTACCCATCTTGCCTGATCCGTCAAGTCCGGGAACCTTTATCGGCGCTCCGCCAAAATCGAAGTTAGCCGGTTCGGGGAAGAGGTCAACACCATAGAAACTGTTGAAGCGACGTGCAAAACGACGGGTCAGCTCAAGATGCTGCTCCTGGTCCTTGCCGACAGGTACTTTATGCGCTTTCTGGATAAGTATGTCGACAGCCATCAGTGTAGGGTAAGTAAGCAATCCGGCATTGACACGCTTGTTGGAATCGGAGCCGATAATCTGCTTCTCAATATCGGTGTCATCACTGTCGGTGCGTATGCCAAGCTGCTTGCGCGCCTTATCCTTGAAAGATGTTGTACGCATAAGTTCACCGATACCTACATGCATGTTAAGCAGCAGATAGAGTTCAGACACCTCAGGTACATCACTCTGAACGAATATGGTTGATTTTTCCGGGTTAAGTCCAGCGGCCAGATACTCCGACACGATATTGCGGACATTGACATGAAGCTGATCGGGTTCCGGATTGGTAGTAAGGGCATGAAGGTCAGCTATGAAAAACAGATTCTCATATCTGTCCGCTTCATCATTCTGCATTCTTACAAACTTGCTCAAGGCTCCGAAATAGTTGCCGAGGTGCAGATTACCTGTGGCACGGATTCCACTGAGCACTATCTCTTTCTGATTCATATATTTCTTTAATATTATGTTTCTATTATTATTTGATTTATCTTTTAATTGAAACGCCATCCGAGCATGCCCTGAAGAGCTATGTTACGGACTGCAGGATTCTTTATTCCGGAGGGTGTATAGGCTATGTTTTTCAACCCGGTCTGGAGGCGGAATCCCACGCTAAGATGCGGCCCGAAGTCAAGCGATGATCCGAAATGGATACCGATGTCACCGCGCTTGAATGCATTCTGAAATGTAGCATTCGAACGGAAATAATCCGACTTTATCTCCACCTTCTCGGCCACGAGCTGACCTATCTGACTTATCTCCGCATGGTATATATCCTGCTTCTGCCGTCCGGCAAAACCATAGGAATAGTATGCCCCGAGATCAATATTCCACCTTACGCTACGGGCCACATTCATACGGAGAGTCATACATACCGGTATATTGAAATAGTACATACGGTTATTGACAAATACCGAGCTCATGCTGCGGCTATCGTCGTCATCGAGTACTGCCATATCCATATTGTATCCATAGGACTGGAAATTAGCCTCAGTGGTTATGCCCAGATAATCGCGCAAACCGAATGTAGCTCTCGCACCAATACCTGGAGCTATCGACATATTGGAATTAAGATTCTTTATCTCCGGGAATGTGGATTTATAGTTCTGTATCACTCCGCTGCTGCCGGCAAGAATATGGACACTGACTTCGATTGACTTTTTTGCAGGTCCGAAATCAATTATAGATGCCGGCTGTTCGGCTCTTGATATGAAAACCGAACAGATTACAGCGAACAGTAATGTGACTTTACGATAAAACATATATTACAATTTCCTGCCAAAATTACAAAATTTTATTCCAATTCCACTCCCTGAAGCTCATTTTCTATTTCACGGCCAGGAATAAGAGGTCCAGCAAATAAAAAACGACATGTCAATGTATATAATTTATTCAGATTTTGTTTTGTGGTACCGTCAGGTTAGATTAACTTTGCCGTGTTGACCTAAAATCATTATTTTAATAAACGTGCGTGTATGAATTTGGACAGAAAAAAGCTCTGGGTATCAAGCCGTGATTACCTGTTTATTGTATTCGGCATATTCCTGTATGCCTTCGGATTCTCAGCATTTATTTTCCCTGAACAGGTGGTTATAGGGGGTCTTTCAGGTTTCGGTACCCTGGTATATTTCCTGACACAGAAACTGTTCGGTACCGGTGTGCCTGTAGCTATAACACAATATGCAATGAACCTCCTGCTGCTTTCAATTGCGTTCAAGCGTGTAGGCAAGCAGTTTGTGATACGTACCATATTCGGTGCCACAGTCATATCCCTGTTCATCGGATTGCTCACACCTCTGTTCCCGGAACCGCTTGTTCAGGGAGAACCGTTCATGAATGTAATAATAGGCGGCATATTGTGCGGCATAGGCATAGGCATGGCTTTCACACACAATGGCAGTACAGGCGGCACTGACATCGTAGCCGCCATGGTGTCAAAGACATCAAATGTAAGCATGGGGCGTACAATGCTTTATACCGATTTCCTAATCATATCATCATCATTCCTGATTCTACATAAGATTGATACCGTGGTATATGGTTTTGTGGTACTTGTGATATGTTCATTCATGGCCGACATGGTAATCAACACCAACCGTCAGGCTGTGCAGTTCACTATATTTTCAAAACATTGGGAAAAGATAGCTGACGCTATCAACAAAGAGGCTCACCGCGGATGCACGGTACTAACCGGCATCGGATGGTACACGAAGTCGGAAACCAAGATGCTGATAGTGATGTGCCGCAAGATTGAATCTGTGACAATATTCCGCATAGTGAAAAGCATTGATGAAAACGCTTTCATAACCCAGTCGAATGTCAACGGTGTCTACGGAAAAGGATTTGATGCAATAAAGCTAAAGATCCATCACAACGAACAGCATCCATCTGACAACGCCGTCTGAACCGACCATGGCCGACAATTATCTTGAACGCCGCATGGAGGACTACCGCTCAGGTAAGCGGACGGTGTACTCCACAGGTCGTAAACAAAAAAGCAATACTCTGCGCGATGATGAGATAGCCGTCCGCTTCCCACAGCAGAACGTATTCGTCACCGGAGGTGCTGGCGGGATAGGACAAGCTATAGTAAAGCGATTCAGAGAAGCAGGATGCAAAGTAGCATTCTGCGACATTGACCGCAGCAAGGGCAACGCCACAGCACAAGCCACAGGCGCTCTGTTCATACCTTGCGATGTCACTGACACTGAAGCGCTGCAGAGGTGTATGGATATGGTCGCTGACCGATGGGGGCGTATCGATATCCTTATCAACAACGTTGGAATATCAGAATTCAAGCCCCTGGCTGAATGCACTCAGGAGGATTTCATGCAGGTCCTGAACACCAATCTGCTCCCTGTATTCATAACTTCACGCAAGCTATTGCTGCAGAGAACACCAATGCCCGAGGAAGAACGCATGGGTGGCCGCATAATAAACATCTGCTCTACAAGAGCCCGGATGAGCGAACGCGGCACACAAGGATATTCAGCATCCAAAGGGGGGATACTTGCTCTTACGCATTCACTGATGATGGATTTTGCCGATCTCGGCATCACGGTCAACAGCATATCGCCCGGATGGATCAACACCGACAGCAATAACACAATCACTGATACTGACAATAGCTTTCATCCGTCAGGACGTGTGGGACTCCCGCAAGATATCGCAGGTTTATGCCTGTTTCTGGCCTCTCCGGATGCAGCGTTCATCAACGGGGAGAATATCACCGCCGATGGTGGCGTAAGCCGAAAAATGATTTATCCCTGAAGCTTGTCAGGTGCCAGATACTGCCCTTTGCCTGACGTAAAGGGTCCGTAGTTTATGGCATGTGACGGGCATACATGATAGCATGCCAGACACATTGTGCAGTTCTTGCCCCACGTAGGGACATGCTCCGCCGAAAGCTTCACATTTGATAATGGACACCGGCGCTCACAGCGCCCGCATCCTATGCATCTCTTCTCATCAACCTTAAAATGCGAGGGGGAGGTAAGTGCCGCCATAAACAGCGGATATACCACATGGGTCTTCAGCCCGGGCACAGCGCCCTTCACTACATCATCAACTTTGGCCCTGACTGATATGGCCCGCGCTATATGACGTACACGTTCAGGCATATCGGCAAGCTTTGACTGCTCCAGACTCTGAGAGTCGACATCAAACCCCGGCAATGCCACATAAGTATTGGGCATAATGACTGTGTAAGCTCCGTAATGGGTCCAGCCATGCCGGCGCATTGCTTTCCGCCATACATCGTGGGTACATCCAGCATCATCACCACACGTGGCAACCATAAAATGCCCCGTCTCCCCGAACCATTGAGGAAAAACAGCCGATGACAGATATCTGACCAGTATCTGCGGCATACCCCACGAATGGACCGGGAACACCCATATCACACGTTCCGACTCCGGCAGGGGTTCATCATCGGACCGCAGTAGCTCCGAAATATCAACCGTCTTGTCACCGAGATGTTTTGACAGCATCTCAGCCACAAGACGGCTATTTCCTGTACCAGAAAAGAACAGAATCATATTGTCACCTGTGTCGCTCCGTAACCATATTCACGGAATGAAGCATCCTGTACATCGTGTCCTTTATAGCGGTGATTAAGCTCCTTCATAAGAGCCTGTCGAAGCACACCCTCCCCTTTTCCATGAATAAATATGATGCGGCAACCTTTGTTTTTCAGATTGGCATCCATCACACGGCGGAACTCGTCGACCTGCATGTTGAGCATATCGGCATTTGACAAGCCGTTGGTATTGTCAACAAGTTCATGAATATGGAGGTCAACAACTATTGTACCGTTCTCCATTACCGAAGGCTTCGGCTGCTTCCTGACAGGACGGCGCACACGCATGTCGGCCTGTTTCTTTGATTTCATTGCTTTCTCAAGGGCTCTAGCATCCGGCTTCGGCTCCTTTATATTGCAAGGCACATCGTTCTTGACAAAGTCAAGAGCTATCACCGGATTATCAAAGTAGATGTTGCCCCTATAGCAATGCAGCTTGAAAAACTTTGTAGTATCCAGATTCAGCTCAACGCTTGCCGGCGACTTCAGCTTGAATGATTTGCCGCATTTATATGCCACATACTGCATGGCAATACGGTCCATAGACGGAAGCTTCGACCGGTCAAGCTCACCCAGAAGAAGCTGGATATTGGGCTCTACCGTACCGGCATAGATAAGTTCCCACTCATCAGCCGATTTTTCGCGTGAAAGCAGCGTAAAGCTTATGAAATAGTTGGAATCATTGACCAGATACATGTCAATCGGTGTGGTACCGATACTCTTCAGGTCGTGAGGCTCGAATCCAAGTGTCAGATTAAGCTTTTCGCCCTCCGGAGTTTCCTCCACAGGGATTTCTTCAGGAGTTACCTCAACCACAGGTGCCGGCACAGCTTTCGGAGCTGCAGCCGGAACTTGCGATTTTGATGCTACAGGAGCAGAAGCTGCGGGAGCTTTCTGCCGGGCAGAAGCCTCCCCTACCACTACGCACTCACGCAGGAGGACCGGGGTTTCAAAGCCATCCTCGTTGACGTATGCCATGTTGCCCTCAATCCTGATTATTTCGCCGCCACCTACTGAATTGAGGTAGCGTATGATATCGCCTACTTTAGCCATGATTTATTTCTTAATATCACGCATAAGTGTTTCAACTGCAGTACGGAGCTGAGTATCCTCTCCGTTAAGAATATCGGCCGGAGCATTCAGCACACGCACGTCAGGTTCGAGCTGGGTATTTTCAAGATAATTGCCCTCGGCTGTACGGAATCCGATGACAGGAATACCGAATACGAGAGTCGGGTCCTGGAGCGTAACCCAGTTGACACTTGACATAGTACCGGGTACAGGCATGCCCACAAGTTTACCCAAGCCTTTGTGCTTGTACACCCAGGGAGTACCATGCGCATTACTATAGTTGGCTTCACCGATCACCATGATGCTCGGTTTGGTCCAGCGGCGTGAAGGCATGGTAGATGTGACCATACCATGTATATCCTGTGTGAGATAAGGCTCGGCGCTGAACATCACTTCGATATCCTCGTGCAGACGTCCGCCGCCATTCCAACGGGTGTCGATTACTATACCGTCCAGATCACGGTACTTACCCATCACTTTAGAATATATCTCACGGAAACTGTCATCGCTCATTGAACGCAGATGTACATATCCAAGACGTCCGCCCGACCACTTCTGCACATCAGCTTCACGCTGACTGATCCAACGATTATAAAGGAGCTCGTTCATAACACCGCTGCTTACCGGGAGGATTACCTCTTCCGATGTGGCTCCCGAAGGAGTGGTGAAGCGAACGAGTGTCTTTTTCTTTATTATATCATTGAACATAGCGTTGTAATCAACGGAATCAGTGAGCTCAACACCATTGATTGCCGTAATTACCGCGCCAGGGGCCATTGATGTACCGCTATGATCAAATGGGCCTTTCTCCACCACTTCGCTGACCTTGAGACCGGGGCCTTCATAAGTCAGATCGTAAAGCAGTCCGAATGAACCGGTTGGAGTCTTTGGAGCCTGACCTGAATAGCGTCCGCCGGTATGTGAGACATTCAGTTCACCGAGAAGCTCACTGAGCATCTCCGCATAATCGTAGTTATTGTTTATATGCGGCAGGAAGCGCTTGTAATTGTTGTAGAGGCTGTCCCACTGCACTCCATTCATGTCAGCGACATAGAAACGCTCACGCTCTTCATTGTAAACATGACGAAGCATATATTCACGTTCCTTATCGGTGTCAATGGTAAATTTACCGCCAAGCGAAACATTGGTCACGCGGTCATTCTTAGGATTGAACTTGCGCACCGACGAACCGAGCAGGAATATATTTCCGTCCGGATCAGCCTGCATGTAAGCACCGCCGCCATTGAGCTTGTTGACAATCTTGGCGTCATCCTTACGCAGACTCTTCTTCCACAAATCATATCCGCCTTCGAAGGAAGAGAGATAGTAGAGGGTTTCGCCATCAGGTGTAAGATAGGCGTCAGCTATCTGCGAAGAGTTTGGGGTAAGGCGTACGGTACGCTCCTCGACATTGGCAAAATCATACTGAGGAGTCTCATTCTTCTTGGCTTCAGCCTTATCGGCCTTGTCATCCGCTTTCTTTGACTTGCCCTTCTGCTTTTTATCCTTTGTAGATGCTGCGGGTTCAGACTGTTTCTTCGAACGTGATTTCTCCACCTCCTTGAGCAGGGCGTAATCCTCTTCATTCAGGCGATAGCGGTCATAGGCATCCTTGGTCAGGAATGCAAGCATAACATCGTACATCGAGCCCCATGAAGCATGATTGCGCATACCGTAGCGTTCTGACAGGAATATGATGGCTTTACCATCCATGGCCCAATGAGGCTGAGCGTCGAAATAACCGGAGTCGGTAATCTTATGAAGCTCACCTGTGGCTACATCAATCACAGCTATGTCGCCATAGGGCTGATGTGTGGCCTGGGTATTTTCAATAAGAAGCATGCGGCTGTCAGGCGACCACTGCACATCGAATCCTTTGGTTCGTGTAGGATTAGTGGTGCCGTCGGTGAGCTGCTTATCCTGTCCTGTAGTCAGATCGCGCACCATAAGCTTATTGCGGTCAGCTATATACGCGAGTTTCTTTCCGTCGGGCGACAGATTGGGAACTGTACGGTCAACTCCGTCGGCCGGGAATACACGCTCTTCTTTAACAACTGTGGCATTAGAGAAATTCGGGTCCTCGGAACGGGCTATCCATGCACGGTAGATATTGTAGTTGCCGTCGCGTTCGGAGGTATAATACAGTTCACGTGAGTCCTTGCCCCATGTGATATCACTTTCGCCGGCAGGAGTATCGGTGATACGCTTCACTGACGAATGGTCAACAGAGGTGACGAAAACTTCACCACGGTTGACATAGGCCACCTGCTTGCCGTCGGGACTCACAGCGGCCCCACCGGTTGCCCGCGATGCATTCAGTGTGAGCAGCGAGGGTTCATCATCCGTAATAATGTCAATGTTTACCTTCTCAGGTGCGGCATTACCCTTCTTGGTATAAATCTCACCATTGTATGTGAATGCAAGGGTTCCGTCGGCTCCGATTGACAAGAAACGCACCGGATGTGTATTGAAATCAGTAACCTGAGTCAACTTGCCGGGAGCGTCAAGCTTCATGGAAAAGATATTCATCGAACCGCCGTCGCGCTCGCTGAGAAAATACATGGTTGATCCATCGGTGCTGACTGCCGGATCGCGATCCTCGCCGAAACGTGAAGTTATATTGGTATATGCACCGGTCTTGGCATCATAACGCCATATATCACGGGTCACGGAAGATGTATGATGCTTGCGCCACTGGTCCTCAAATCCTTTTATATCCTCGTAGACAAACGCATCCTGACCGGGTATGTACTGAACGTTTACTGCCGACACACCTAAAATCTGTGTGGCGCGTCCACCCTTTACGGGTACTTTGTAGAGCTGGCTCTGCGGACGACCCGGGAACTGGATGCTCGATGCTGGAAGCTGGATTGAGGCCGAGTACACCACATATTTCCCGTCGGGGGTGAATGTTTCAGGCTGTTCGGCAGCTGAGTTCGTGGTAAGACGCTGCGCTGCTCCGCCGTTAGAGTCCATGATGTATATGTCATTGTCACCGTTCCGGTCGCTGGCAAAAGCAATCTTCTTTCCGTCAGGCGACCATATCGGCTTACTTTCATACGAAGGTAAGGCGGTAAGTCTTACAGCTTCGCCACCCTGAGTCTTTACTTTGTAGATATCACCTTTATAAGTGAATACTATCTCCTTCCCGTCAGGTGATATCTTGGCATCACGCAGCCATAAAGGAGTAGCCGCACCGGCTAATAAAGCCGACCCTGTAAAACAGAGTGTTGTAAGCAATGATTTTTTCATAACTATATTTGCGATAATGATTATTCAGTAAAAGTATATTTCATCTACAAAGATACTTATGTGAACTCAAATATGCAAGAGTGCCCCTCCCGGCTAACCGGAAGGGGCACCCCATTTATCTGTTCAATATAGCCGGCATTTGGCGGTGTGCCGGGCGATATTGTTTATGAGTCAGATATTAGTCCTCGATTGTGCAGATTGATACACGGTTCCAAGACTCTTCGCTGAACATGTGGCCAATACCCTGACCTTCAGCCTGGATGCGGTCTGCAGAGATACCGTACTGCTTGATGAGAGCGTTCTTAACTGATTCGGCACGAGCGGCAGCAAGCTTGATGTTGAACTCTTCGTTACCGTCCTGTGAAGCATAGCCCTTGATAACTACCTTAGCGTCCTTGTGGTTCTTGAGGTAAGCGGCTACCATTTCTACGTTAGGCTTCTGGTCAGCAGTGATAACTGAAGAACCTATGCGGTAGAATATGTAACGTACGCTGTTAAGAGTATTGTTTACTTCCTTAACCACTTCGGGTTTCTTGTTCTGGCAAGCTGCGAGTTCAGCTGCGAGAGCTGCGTTCTGAGCCTGACCGGCTGCTACAGCGGCTGCGCAAGCGTCGAGTTCGCCACGGAGCTGATTGATCTGAGCATTGAGAGCGTCGATTTCAGCGAGGTTACGGGTGTCAGCGCAACGGAAGCCTTCACCGAACTTGTAGGTAACACCGGCAAGGAGGTTGAAGCTTGCCTTGCGGCCATCATAAGCGGCTGATGACTGAGCAACATGAGCATCGCTCATATCCCAGATTACAGAAGGCTTAACTGAGATGGTGAAATTACGTGTAACATTGAAGTTGAAGTTCAAGCCAGCCTTTGTGGCAAAGAAGTTGTGGTCAGGACCTACAGCTTTGTTGTAGTAGTTATGTCCCCAACCGGCACCGGCTACAGCCTCGATGTCAAATACACGACCGTCACAGTTATATCCGCCAAAAAGATTGAAGAGATTAACAGCTCCGTAAGCACCTACGTATGAATTGTCAAATACTGTAGCGCTACGTACGCCGTTGTTCTGGGTTGATGTGTTAACGCCAAAGAGGCTTTCAACACCTAATGCAAAAGCAGGAGAGATTTGCTTCTGAATATGGATTCCGGCAGCACCGCGCATATTCTGGAAGAATGAATGTCCTTTCAGAGCGGTGGTAGCACCACCGTCCAAACCGATAGACCAATTTGATCCAAATGAAGGAGTCTCTAATGCCTGTTGGGCTTGTGCTGTGGCCATGCTTGCAGCAGCGACAGCGATGAGAATCAATTTTTTCATTGTAAAAACTTTTTTAACGTTGATAATTCGGCACAAATATACAAACAATTTTTTAATTTAACTTAATTCGAATGAAACTCTGTATCGTTTGTAAGTTATTTGGAGTTCCTTTCGGTTATTTTTACTATTCAAACATCCAAACATAAAATAATGTTGAGTGAAAGTCATATTTTTTTTGATTTAATTTAAGAAATCTTGTAAATACACCTTATTAATATGATAATAGCAGTCAGAACTCCGGTCATATAAGCGATGAAAAATTGGAAATAGCCAAAAGTTAGCGTATCTTTGCCTTTGATAAGGTTAAAATTTTCACCAAAAGAATTAACCCATTTATGAAAAAATACCTTGTAACAGGTGGCGCCGGTTTCATTGGGGCCAACTTTGTGAAATATCTAATCGGGAAGTGGGGCGCTGATGTCTCCATCCTGGTTCTGGACGCACTGACCTATGCCGGAAATCTTATGACCATAAAGGAGGAACTGGATCTGCCCAATGTACGGTTCGTAAAAGGTGACATAGGCGACAGCGCTCTTGTAGCTGAACTGCTGGCTGATTTCGACCCTGACTACATAGTGAATTTCGCTGCGGAAAGCCATGTTGACCGCAGTATCACAGGCCCGCGCATATTCCTTGAGACAAACATACTCGGCACACAGACTCTGCTCGAGGAAGCACGCAAGGCTTGGGCTGACGGCACCGATGAATCAGGGCACACGAAGTACCGGCAAGGAAAAAAATTCCTTCAGATAAGCACAGATGAAGTATATGGCTCTCTGACGAAGGATTATGAATCGGCACGTCCGCTCACGCTGAATGACAATGTGAGCCGTGTCGTTGAAGGACGCTCGGGACTGAAAACATTCGGGCAGGGATTCTTTACCGAAACCACTCCCCTTGCACCGCGCTCCCCTTATTCGGCATCAAAAACATCGGCCGATCTTTTCGTGATGGCCTACGGTCATACTTATGGACTGCCGGTAAATATAACCCGCTGCAGCAACAACTACGGGCCCTATCAATTCCCCGAAAAACTGATACCGCTTATTATCAAGAATATCCTTGAGGGACGCGCTCTCCCGGTATACGGCAAAGGCGAGAATGTACGCGACTGGCTCTATGTGGATGACCACGCCAAAGCTATTGATATCGTGCTCCGCGAGGGTAAGACAGGCGAAGTCTACAACATAGGTGGCTTCAACGAGGAGCAGAACATTGATATCGTGCGCCTGATAATATCCACAATAGCGCGGATCATGAATGAGGAGCCTGAGTACCGGAAGCTTCTGAAGGACCCGACAAAGCCTATTGATGAAGGTATGATAAGTTATGTCAAGGACCGTCCGGGCCATGACATGCGTTATGCCATCGATCCGGAGAAAATAGCATCAGAACTTGGATGGTATCCTGAAACACCGTTCAGCCGTGGCATTGAGAAAACCATCCGGTGGTATCTTGACAATCAGCAGTGGTGCGACAGCGTCACTTCCGGAGCATATCTGGAATATTACCGCAACATGTACTCTAACCGTTGACCAAAATGAAAGGAATTGTTCTCGCCGGCGGCTCCGGCACACGCCTGTATCCTATTACGAAAGGTATATCCAAACAGCTCGTCCCGGTATATGACAAACCGATGATATACTACCCGATTTCGACACTGATGCTTGCCGGGATACGCGATATTCTTATAATCTCAACACCTGATGACCTCCCCCAATTCAAGCGATTGCTTGGCAGCGGCGAGGAGATAGGATTGAACTTCAGCTATGCCGAACAGCCACGCCCCGAGGGACTCGCACAGGCATTCCTGATTGGCGAAGAGTTTATAGGCAAGGATGATGTGTGCCTTGTGCTTGGCGACAACATATTCTACGGACAGGGCTTCACCGGGATGCTTCGAAATGCAGCCCGAAATGCAGCCGAAGGACAGGCCGGCATATTCGCATACCCGGTCAAGGATCCTCATCGCTACGGTGTGGTGACGGTCACAGATGACTGGAAAGCTACATCAATCGAGGAAAAGCCCTCTCAGCCTAAATCGAATCTTGCAGTGGTAGGATTATACTTCTATCCCAATTCCGTAGTGGAGATAGCCCGCGGCGTGAAACCATCGGCACGGGGAGAGCTGGAGATTACTTCGGTAAATGAAGCATATCTTAACATGGGCTCACTATCGGTTCAACGGCTCGGACGTGGTTTTGCATGGCTTGATACAGGCACCATCGATTCACTGGCGGAGGCTTCTGACTTCGTGGCTTCTATCGAAAAACGGCAGGGATTTCAGGTGGCGGCACTTGAAGAGATTTCATTCCGCCAGGGCTGGATTGATGCGGCTGCACTCCGCCGGTTGGCCGAGCCGATGAAAGCCAATGAATACGGACAGTATCTCTTAGCATTGGCCGACAATGGTATCTGACGGACCGCAGCTACTGGAAATTCCCAGGATTCAGGATGTAAGAGGCAATCTTTCATTCCTCGAGTATCCATCAACGCTTCCTTTTGAACCAGCGAGGTCCTACTGGATATATGACATTCCTACGGCCAAGATCCGGCACGGACATGCCTACTATACACAGCAGGAAGTCATTGTAGCTCTATCAGGCAGCTTCACGGTCCATACGGAGCATATGGGTAAGATCCGGTCATTCCGGCTATCCTCGCCATGGACCGGACTGTATATACCGCCAATGACATGGCGGGTGATTGATGAATTCTCCTCAAACGCCTTACCGCTTGTGCTATCCTCCGGGCTATATTCCGAAGCTGACTACATACGTGAATACGAATTGTATAAAGAAATCTCTGATTGTGGCCATGAATAGCTCCACATTCATCAACAGCCGGATAGGTGACTGCCGGATAATAGAACTCGAACGTATAGCGCATGACAATGGTACGATAGCCGTCGCTCAGAACTCTGACCGGTTGCCATTCGCCATGAAACGCGCTTTCTATCTTTATGACATTCCCTCCGGTTCATCGCGCGGCGGACACGCCCATATTACCGACCATCAACTCATAGTGGCCGTTTCGGGAGCGTTTACAGTCAATCTTACCGACGGACATGAACATTGCTCGTTCTTTCTGTCACAGCCTAACGAGGGGCTGTACGTCCCCCCCGGTATATGGCTTAATCTTGAACGATTCTCTTCGGGCAGCGTATGCCTTACACTCAGTTCGGGCAACTATCAGGAAGAAGACTACCTACGTGAGTATGACCGCTTCATGAATCTCAAGAAAAAATGAACAAGGCTAAATATCCATTTCTTGATCTGGGGCTTGTCAATGCCGTATATGCCGACCGGATAAAGGAGGCGGTGTGCCGGGTAATTGACAGCGGACGATATATCGGCGGCGAGGAAAACAGCACCTTTGAACGCAAAATGTCGGAGCTGACCGAAGCTGATTGCATAGTAGGCACAAGCAACGGTCTTGACGCTCTCAGGCTGTCGATAATGGCACTTATAATATCCGGACGCCTACACCGTGGAGATAAGGTTATGGTGGCCGCAAATACATATATTGCCTCGATACTCGCCATCACCGATGCCGGCCTCACACCTCAGCTTGTGGATCCTGACGATGACAGCATGCTGCTGACAGGAGATATAGTCAGGCAGAACATTACCGCCGACACGAAAGCCATTATGCCGGTTCATCTATACGGACGTGTGGCATGGGACGAGAGTATGGGCTTGATAGCTCAGGAAAGGAATCTGATAGTCATTGAAGATGCGGCCCAGAGTATAGGCGCTAAAGCTCACGTAAAAGGTCTTTTCAGGAGTTCACGTGCAGGTGCATTGGGACATATCGGTGCATTCAGCTTCTACCCTACCAAGAACATCGGTGCGCTGGGTGATGCCGGAGCCATAGCCACACATGACCCCGAGCTTGCCGACATTTGCCGTGCACTTGCCAATTACGGCAGTGACCGCCGGTACCATAACATCTACCGAGGATATAACTGTCGCCTGGATCCGATGCAGGCAGCCATCTTATCCGTGAAGCTTGATTACTGCGCAAATGAAACGCAGGAACGATTTGCCCGTGCGGTGGCTTACGAGAATACCATCTCCAATCCCCTTATCAGAAAGCCCTCTATAAGCCGCATGCCTACTGACTCCGTTTGGCATCAGTACGTCATACGCTGTCCGCGCCGCGATGAGCTGCAAGAGTTTCTTGCCCGGCATGGCGTGCAGACCGACATCCATTATGCCGTGCCGCCGCATATGCAACCATGCTACAGCACACTCCCCCACAGGCCGCTCCCTATCACTGAGCAGATAGCGTCGGAGGTGCTGAGTCTGCCCATCACTCCTGCATGCACATCCGTTAAGGATGCTTCAGATATAGGACGCATTATAAATCAATTCAAATAACCCGCATGGCACGACGCAAACATAAAAACAGGTTTCTTGCCGGAACCGCGTTGACAACAGCAATCGTTATACTTATATCGGCTCTGACCGGTATGGCACGAAGGTGCTCCGACAATTCTCCCGGACTGAAAATATCAACACCCCTTGACGCGCTTCTGCATGTAGAGATGCCTGACAGCGTGAGCAATTCTCCGGTAAAGCACTACTCAGCCATCAATATAGCATTTAACCCCAGACATCATATTCCGAACTACGTCAGCTGGATTCTGACACGCGACATGGTAAACGGCACCATCCCGCGGGAGAACAAATTCTATACTGACCCTCGCGTAAAAGGATGCGCATCGCCTGACGACTATAAATACTCCGGATATGATCGCGGCCACATGGCTCCTGCCGGTGATATGAAATGGTGTGAGGAGGCGATGCACGAATCATTCAGCATGGCCAACATGTGCCCGCAGGCAAAACCGCTAAATACCGGAGCATGGAAAAAACTGGAGGAAAAATGCCGCCAATGGGCCGAGGCTGACAGTGCTATCGTGATTGTATGCGGTCCTATTCTGACTCGCGAACCGGAAGCATACATTGGCGCCACCCACGTATCGGCGCCATCAGGATTTTTCAAAGTGATACTGTCGCCCGGAAGCAATCCCCCACGCGCCATAGGATTTATAATGCCCAACGCCAAAGTGCCGGGAGGAATACAGCAGGCTGCCGTAAGCGTCGACAGCGTGGAACGCGCCACCGGTTTTGACTTTTTCGCAGCACTACCCGACTCAATAGAATCTATCGTCGAATCACAGTGTGACTTTCACTACTGGAGTACAATACGACCCAAGAAGAATTAATTAGCCAACCAACATTGAATGACTGAGAACAGTTCACTGCACACCGATACAATATGTGCCATTTCCACCCCACATGGAGTAGGAGGAATAGCCGTAATCCGCATCTCAGGGCCGGAAGCTCTGACCATCACCGACAAGATATGGCACGGTAAAAAACTTACGGACTGCGCCACTCACACCGCCCACTTCGGGACAATCGTTGACCCCGACACCAACGAAGTGCTTGACGAGGCCGTGGCCACGCTGTTTATCGCTCCCGCATCCTATACCGGAGAGAACGTTGTAGAGCTATCGGTTCACGGATCGATTTACGTTCAACGCGAGCTCTTGTCGCTCCTTCTACGTCACGGCGCACGCATGGCCGACCCAGGGGAATTCTCCCGACGCGCCTTCGCATCCGGACGGTTGGATCTGGCTCAGGCCGAAGCTGTGGCCGACATCATTGCGTCTGACTCACGCGCGGCACACCGCATAGCCATGAAGCAGATGCGTGGCGGATTCTCAAAAAAAATCATCCAGCTACGCGACAAACTCGTCGACCTGTCATCGCTCCTCGAACTTGAACTCGATTTTTCAGAAGAAGATGTCGAATTCGCATCCCGCGTCAAGCTCCTTGACCTCGCCAAAGAAATCCACACGGAAGTGACCCGCCTCAGCAATTCATTCGCCACAGGAGCCGCAATAAAAGAAGGTATCCCCGTGGCTATAATCGGAGCCACCAACGCCGGTAAATCATCCCTGCTCAACATGCTGCTCAATGATGACCGAGCGATAGTAAGCGACATACACGGCACTACACGTGACACTATCGAAGAGACAATCGAGATAGGCAATTATCGGTTCCGGTTCATTGACACAGCCGGCCTGCGACATACCACCGACGCCATTGAACAGATAGGCATCGAACGTTCACGCAAAGCGATCGGATCGGCCTCGATAATCCTACTCGTCATTGACCCTCAGGAAGCATTATCATCCGAAATAACCGACACACTGCATAATACTGACTGCAGCCAGATATTGCCCCTGATAAACAAGACGGACATCACAGCGCCCGGCATAATAGCATCGCGCCGGGCAGAACTGACAGCACTCCCCTTCATCAATGCTGACAACATACTCGAAATCTCAGCCGGCACAGGGCAAGGCATCGACAACGTAAAACATCGCCTTACCGAACACGCTCTGCACAACGAACAGAACACCGGAAGCGAGATACTCGTCACCAATATCCGACATGCCGAGGCACTCCGGCAAGCCGCCACAGCGACAGAACGCGTCATCAACGGCGTGATCCAAAACATCCCCGGCGACTTCATCGCCCAAGACCTCCGCGAAACCATCCACCACCTCTCCTCCATCACCGGCCAAATTTCCTCCCAGGACATCCTCACCAACATCTTCTCCCACTTCTGCATCGGCAAATGACGTGCAGTTAGAGATAGGTAACAATAGTTAGAAATAAGTGTCAAGGCGTTCAGTTTGA
>CAJUIW010000010.1 GCA_910586895.1 uncultured Muribaculaceae bacterium
GGTATAAACCAGCAGATTTACAGTCTGCCCCATTTGGCCACTCTGGTATTCGCCCTGATTTCTTTTGTTCTGACATCGCCCTCTGTGATGTCTTTTCTTTTGAGCCTCTTGTCGGATTCGAACCAACGACCCCGAGATTACAAATCACGTGCTCTGGCCAACTGAGCTAAAGAGGCATTGTGCTTTTGGTTTTGTAAGCCTTCCGGCTCAAAAGCGATGCAAAGGTAAGACGTTATTTTTAATTCTCCAAATGTTTTGACAAAGAAATGATGATTTTTTTGAACTTTTTTGACGTTGATATGTTCTTGCAGGCTCTAATGTGCAGAGAATCAGGAGTGATAGCTCTGAAGGTTAAAAATGTGGATTTTTCAAAGATTTTTCTGTTGAATCCGGTCTTGATTATTTATCGTGGTATTTGAGTCTAAATTCATTTATTATTTTTATTTTTGTGAGGAAGAATTCTCCGTGTATTTCATTGTGAGAGGGCGGAGATGTGTTACGAACAACAGAAATATATTATATACAATGAATGTAATAGACGAACGTATAGGTTTGCTCCGCGACAAAATGCGTGCGGAGGGCGTGGATGCTACGATCATCCCGCAGACTGACCCCCATCAGAGTGAATATCTTGCCGACCACTGGCAGGTGCGCCGCTGGCTCAGTGGTTTTACCGGTTCGGCCGGTGCGCTTGTTGTGACGCTTGACAATGCCTATGTATGGGCCGATTCGCGTTATTGGCTACAGGCCGCTGCTCAGCTCCAGGGCACATGTGTGTCAGTAATGGAGGAGGGAAAGCCTGAAACTCCCGATATTCTTCCTTATCTTATATCGGTTCTGCCCAAGGGGGCTACTGTCGGTGTCGACGGGATGCTGTTCAATATAGATGTGACACGCTCGATGGAATCTGACCTTAAGGCTCACGGCATGAATCTGAAGGTCGATTTCGATCCGGCAGATCTGTGGACTGACCGTCCTGCACTTCCGCAGGATAAAGTGTTTGTCCATGATGTGAAGTATGCCGGCGAGGATGCCCGCAGCAAGATTCAGAAGATTCTTGCCGAGGCTGAGGAGCAGGGTGCATCGTCAGTGTTCATCTCTGACCTTGCCGAGGTGGCATGGGCGCTTAACATACGTTCGCGCGATGTAGAGAGCAATCCGGTAGTGATGGCTTTCCTGTATGTAGCTGCCGATGGCGGCGTTCTGTTCGTGGACGCTGCCAAGCTTACCGAAGAGGTTCGGAATTATCTTGCCGATAACGGGGTGGAAACACTTCCTTATGGCGAGGCTCTCCGCTTCCTTGGCACACTGCCGCAGGAAGCACGTGTGCTGGTATCACGCACTCAGTCGGCCGGCGCGCTTGAGCCGGTGCTCGGAAGCCGTATGGTGGCCGGGACGTCGCCTGTGGCTATGCTGAAGGGCATGAAGAATGATGTGCAGGTAGAAGGTGTGCGTGCCGCAATGGTGCGCGACGGTGTGGCGCTTGTGAAGTCGGTCATGGAGATTGAACGTACTCTTGCCGCCGGCGATGAACTGACAGAGATGGATGTGGCCGATATCCTTACCAAGCATCGCAGTGCCCAGGCTCTGTATTTTGACCAGAGCTTCGACACTATAGCCGGCTATGGCCCTCACGGAGCTATTGTGCACTACAGCGCGAATGAAGAGACCAACTCACGTATATATCCCGAGGGGCTTCTGCTGATTGACTCGGGTGCCAACTATCTTGATGGTACTACCGATATAACACGTACCATATCGCTCGGCAATCCCACAAATGCGCAGCGTCATGACTTCACCCTTGTCATGAAGGGACATATCTCACTCGCTGAGGCTATCTTCCCCCGTGGCACACGCGGCGCGCAGCTCGATGCTCTGGCGCGTATCAATCTGTGGAAAGAGGGCTTGAGCTATCTGCATGGTACCGGACACGGTGTAGGTCATTTCCTTAATGTCCACGAAGGTCCGCAGAGCATCCGCCTCAATGAAAATCCGACTCCGCTTATGCCCGGCATGATAACTTCCAATGAACCGGGCCTGTATCGCGAGGGTGAATATGGCATACGTTGTGAGAATCTGGTGCTGACTGTTCCGGCATTTACTACTGACTTCGGCGATTTCTACCGCTTCGAGACTCTCACGCTCTTCCCGTTTGACCTTACGCTGTTCGATACCGCTCTGATGACGGATGGTGAGATTGACTGGCTGAATGCCTATCATGCCACTGTGCGTGAGCGCCTGTTGCCGCATCTTGAACCGGCCGAACAGGAATGGCTCATAGCCAAGACTGTTGAACTGACCCGCGATAACGCCTGAGTGTTATGGCTCTGATTATTCCATTGAGGGGTATTACCCCGCAGATAGGCGAAGGGTGCTTCCTTGCCGAGAATGCCACGGTGATAGGCGATGTGGTGATGGGATCGGAGTGCAGCATCTGGTTCAATACGGTGCTGCGCGGCGATGTCAACTCGATACGTATAGGCAACCGTGTGAACATTCAGGATGGTACGGTGCTCCATACGCTCTATCAGAAATCGACTATCGAGATAGGCGATGATGTGTCGGTGGGGCACAATGTGACGCTTCACGGATGCAAGATTCATGACCTTGCGCTTATAGGTATGGGCGCAGTTGTGATGGACGACGCCGAAGTAGGTGAAGGTGCGCTCGTGGCTGCCGGATCGGTGGTGCTTTCGCGCACCAAGATTGGCCCTCATGAATTGTGGGGCGGTGCTCCGGCCAAGTTTATCAAGATGGTTGATCCGGCTCAGAGCCGGGAGATGAATCAGAAGATAGCCCATAACTATCTGATGTACTCAAAATGGTACGAAGAGCCGTCGGCTGAATAATCCGCGGTGGACTATGATATTCCCGGACGGGCCCGATGGATTGATGCCGTCGGGCCTGCCTGCTATTTATTAAGGAGTATTTGTTGTTTTTGCAGATGAAACTGAATGATGAAACTAAATAATAATTATAGTCAGATTCTGAATATGTGTAGAAGTATTTTCAAAAGGGTGCTTATATTTGTTTGTGCATGTATGGCTACTGCCACGATGGCTGCCGAAGAAAAGGTGGTGTTTGCCATAGCATCGGATATCCATTGTCCTTCAATCCCGGAAGGTGGTGACAATCTCACGGCTTTTGTCAAGGCCGCCAGGAAACATAAGGCCGATTTTATGATTGAACTTGGCGATTTCTGCGGGCTCGATGATAAGAGCAAGCCGTTTAGGGATACTTGGAACAGTTTTCCTGGAGATAAGTATCATGTGATAGGAAATCATGATATGGATGCGTATAATGCTGACGAGTATGTAAAAGGGATGGGTATGCCGGGGCGGTATTACTCATTTGACAAGGGTAACTTTCATTTTATAGTCCTTGACGGCAACAATCTGTTTGACGGTCAGACATACACGCATTATCAGTATGGTAATTTCTACCGACCTTATGAACAGCGGGCATATCTTGATCCTGAGCAGTTGGAGTGGCTCAGGGCTGACTTGGCGGCTACCGACAAGAAGTGCGTGATTTTTTCTCATCAGAGCATTGATACGTATATGAACAATGGTGCGCATGTCAGGCAGATTCTGGAGGAAGCCAACCGTGATGCCGGATTCAAGAAAGTGGTGCTCGCATTCTCCGGGCATAATCACAGTAATTATACTAAGGTGATCAACGATATAATATATATCCAGATCAATAGTGCTTCATACGTTTGGTGTGATGTGCCTACCAATACAGAGGCACGCTATCCAAAGGAGATAAATGACCGCTATGGGAATATACTGAAGTATTCAATCACATATGATGCCCCGCTTTACGGGATAGTGACATTGACCGACAGCGGGGTGAAAATGAAGGGTCGTAAAGCGCGTTTCAAATCGCCTCAGCCTTCTGAGGTTGGACTTGGTGATACTATTGATGGTCTGCCGCTGGTGAGTGTCATTGAGGATGTGGATATGAAGTTCTGAGAAGATTGCTATATAATAATATGAAGGGCCGGCAGATTATTCGTGCCGGCCCTTGGTGTATCTACAATAGGGGGTATGCTTTATTTAAGTCTTAACCGTGATGTGGTGAAGCCGTATGCGGTGACTACGAGGAAGCATATCAGCGGCAGAACGAACGATACGTTTACAGCCGGCATGTTGCCTATGGTGCCCATGTCAATTATGGTGCCCTGTATCGGAGGCATCAATGCTCCGCCTACAATGGCCATTACCAGGAATGCTGAGCCGAGTGAGGTGTCGCGCTCGTCAACGCGGCCAAGGGCTATACCGTAGATGCTCGGGAACATGATGGACATGAAGGCGCTGATAGCCACAAGGAATATCAGTCCGGCAAAGCCGTTGATAAGTATGGCTCCGAGAGTGCAGCATGTGGCTCCTATGCCGAATATGGCAAGCAGGCGGGGAGCTGCGATGTACTTCATCAGGTATGTGCCTATGAAGCGGAAGCTCAGCGCGAGTCCCATGGCCAGGATGTTGTAGTTCTGGGCTGTGGCCTTGTTGATGTGCAGATTGTCGGCATACTGGATGATGAACGTCCACACCATTATCTGGGCGGCTACATAGAACATCTGTGTGAGCACTCCGAAGCGATATTCGCGGTTGCGCCACAGGCGTCCGAGCGATTCCGATGCGCTAACACGCGGTCCGTCGGAGTCGGTGCGAGGCATTTTTGTTATGGCGATGACTATAAGCATCACCAGTACAATAAGGCCTATGGCTACATAGGGATCGCGTATCACGGCCAGGTCGTGCAGACGTATCTGGGCTTTCTCCGCGGCATCAAGAGTGGGGAATATTATTTCTCCGGCTTCGTTGCGACGGTCGGAAATAAGGTTGGGCAGCACTATGAGTGATGCTACAGCCATGCCTGACAGCGAGCCTACAGGATTGAATGCCTGCGCGAAATTGAGTCGGCGTGTTGCTGTTTCCTTTGACCCGAGCGACAGTATGAAGGGGTTGGCCGTTGTTTCAAGGAATGCCAGTCCGAATGTCAGAATGTAGAGCGACAGACAGAAGAATGTAAACTGCTGGAACTCGGCCGCAGGGATGAACAGGAATGCTCCCACTGCGTATAGCGCCAGGCCGAGCAGGATGCCGCTTTTGTAGCTGAACCGGCGTATGAAAAGCGCCGCGGGTACAGCCATTGTGGCATATCCTCCGTAGAATGCAAACTGTACCATGGATGCTTTTGCTGCCGATAGTTCCATGACAGTCTGGAACGCGGCAACCATGGGATTGGTGATGTCATTGGCAAATCCCCACAGCGCGAAGAGCGATGTTATGAGGATGAATGTCACCAGATACTTCCGTGGTACTACCGGCTGCTTGCCGGCGGTGGATGAAACGGATTTCATGGTTTGGATTTAGATGAAGTTTTTTAGAGTTCGATTATTTCAGTGATATCAGCGGGAGAGCTGATGGCTCCGTCGGCCTGTGCCTGCATGATTATGTTGCCTATGGCAGTGGCTTCGGCGGGGCCGGCGGTCACATTAAGCCCGGTGGCTTCGGCTGTGAGGCGGTTGAGGAGCTCGTTGCGCGAACCTCCACCAATGATGTGCAGCCGTTCTACCGGATGAGGCAGCAGACGGTTAAGTCCTTCTATGCCGCGGCGGTAGCGGTCGGCCAGCGAACGGAGTACGCACAGCACCATTTCGCCTTGCGTTGAGGGTACAGTCAGGTTGTGGCTGCGGCAGTAATCAGTAATGGTCTTTTCCATATCGCCGGGGTGGGCAAATACGGGATCCTCGACATCAATTATGGTGTCAATATCAGCCTGGCGGGCCATCTCCACAAGCTCGGGGAACGATGTGGTCAGTCCGCGATGCTTCCACACGGCCACAAGCTGCTGCAGTATCCAGAGTCCGGTAATGTTCTGCAGGAAGTGGATGCGACCGCAGGTGCCACCTTCGTTGGTGAATCCGGCTTCGCGTGCTTCCGGCGTGGTTATGGGGCTGTCGAGCTCCACTCCGAGCAGCGACCATGTGCCTGAACTTAGGAACGCGGTGCGGTCCTTGGTGTAGGTGCCCTCTATGGCGTGGACGGCAGAAGCTGTGTCATGTGAGCCTACGGCCACAACCTTTACATCGGCGCTCAGTCCGGTAGCTTCAGCTATGTGAGGCAGTATGCATCCACGTGACTCGCCCGGCATTATGATATTGCCGAAAATATGTGCCGGCAGCCCGAGCTGCTCTATCAGCGGGTAGTTCCATGCTTTCTTCTTGGCATCGAGAAGCTCGGAAGTGGAAGCTATGGTGTACTCGTTGGAGGGGTTGCCTGTAAGATAGTAGCTGAAAAGATCGGGTGTAAAGAGCAGATGGTCGGTGATGTCCAGCCGGCGGTCGCCTTCGCTTTTCATGGCCAGTAGGCGGTAGATGGAGTTGATGGGCATCTGCTGTATGCCTGCCGTGGCATATTGGGCGGTCATATCGTTGGCCGCGCAATATTTTTCAAATACAGGCTCGGTGGCCGGATCGCGGTAGCATACCGGATTGCCGAGCAGGTTGCCGCAGGAATCCACAAGTCCGAAGTCGACACCCCAGGTGTCGACACCTATGCTTCTTATATCTGAGAACCGGGCTGCAGCTTTACGCAGTCCGGTCATCATTTCGTCAAAAAGCATGGGGAAATCCCAGTATATATGGTTGCCGAGGCGCACCTGGCGGTTGTCAAACCGGTGTATCTGTTCCAGGGTGAGGCGTCCTCCGGTGAGGGAGCCGGCCATTACGCGCCCGCTCCCGCCACCAAAGTCGGCTGCTAAGTATGTTTTGCTCATTTGCCCTGTTTTCCGAGGAAGTACTGTTCGAGATCGTCAATTTCGGGCTGGGTGAGCGGATCGATGTTGTCGCCGTTCAGGACTGCTATACGGCATGCCATTTCGAAGAACATGGCACGTTCGAAAGCCTGGTCGAAGTCCTTGCCGCACACTACCTGCCCATGCTTGAGGAGCATGACTGAATTGTGGGTGGCCATGGCTTCGATCACGTGCTGGGCCAGTTCAGGTGAGCCGGGACGGAAGTAGGGAATCATGGGGATTTCCTCACCTACGTGCAGCGGGCACTCGGCTGTGAAATTGAGTGTCGAGGGCAGGTTCTTGCGGCAGGCTATGGCTGTGGCGTAGGAGCTCTGGAAGTGGAGCACTACGTTCACGTCGGGGCGTTCGCGCAGAACTCCCATGTGGAAAGTGCTTTCCATCGAGGGGCGTACGCCGTTGAGGATAGCGCCGTCAGAAAGGCGGCATACTGATACGCGCTTGGCTGTGAGTTCGGGCACCCATGAGCCGGTGCCTGAAAGAAGTACTTTGTCGCCTATGCGCCATGAAAGATTGCCGCTTGAGCAGATTGTAAGCCCGGCATCGCCTACACGGCGAGCCTGGGCTACAAACATATCGATAAGTTTTGAAGTTATCATCGTGGAATTGTCTGTTTGATTTGGTGTGTTGATAAAGGATTACTTGTAGATGGGGCCGTAGTTGCTGCAAGCGCGGTAGTCGGCACCCTCTTTGTCCATTCCGAATGCGTTCCATGCCGAGGGACGGAAAATCTTGTCCTCTTCAACATTGTGCATGCATACGGGGATGCGTAGCATTGATGCGAGTGTGATGAGGTCGGCACCGATGTGGCCGTAGCTGATAGCCCCGTGGTTGGCTCCCCAGTTGTTCATCACTGAATAAACGTCGCGGAACGGAGCTGTTTCGTTCAGGCGGGGTACAAACCATGTGGTAGGCCATGTGGGGTCAGTGCGCATGTCGAGGGTCTTGTTGATTTCGGGATCGATCTCAACGGTCCATCCTTCAGCTATCTGAAGCACGGGACCAAGGCCTTTCACGAGGTTGAGGCGCATCATGGTCACGGGCATTCCGCCATGTGACAGGAAGTGGCTTGAGAAGCCGCCGCCACGGAAGTAATCGCGGTCAGCAGGATACCATGTGGTGGCCTTGAGGCTTGCTTCCACGTCTGCATCGGTAATGTCCCAAGATGACTTCATGCAGTGTTCGCCCTGTGCGTTGAGACTTTCGCCGGTAGCGTCAAGAGTGGTGGCGCCTGAATTGATAAGGTGGATCATGCCGCCTGAAGCACGTCCGGTGAGTTCCTTGCCGGTCACACGGTATACAGCTTCGGGGCTCCAGTATGTACGTACGTCGGAGAACATCTGGGCTTTGCCGGTCAGGAGATGCCCGAAGAGCATTGCTATGCCGTTGCAGGCGTCATTTTCAGTGGCAAGCACGTATGCTTCGCGGATGCCGTTCCAGTCAAATGACGAGTTGAGGAGTGATTCGGTGAAGTCGCCGTTGGGCTTCCAGTCGGTCCACTGGCGCTGGCCCTGGAATCCGGCTGCAATAGCATTGTGGCCGAGCGATTCTTCGTTGTAGCCGAGCTCTTTGAGGCGGGGGTTGCCTGTCATCAGGTCGCGTACGATGAGGGTCATCTTCACAACGAATTCCCAGTCGGCATCCTTCTGCTCGCGGGTCTTGCGCTTTTCGGGGCGGTTCTTGAAGTCCTCGCCCTCATTGCACTTGCAATATTTTTCGGTCCATGCCATAGCCTTGGCATATTCCTCGTGGTCATAGATGCCTTCTTCCATGCGGCGGAGCAGCTCGGTTTCGTCAACGCTTTCATTGCGCATTCCGAGGTATTCCTGGAAGAAGTTGGGGTCAACGATAGAACCGGCTATACCCATGCACATGGAGCCGATTGACAAATAGCTCTTGCCGCGCATGCATGCCACGGCCACAGCTGAGCGGGCAAAGCGGAGCAGCTTTTCAGCTACGTCGGCAGGTATGGTGTTGTCATCGATGTCCTGAACGTTACGGCCGTAGATGCCGAATGCAGGAAGGCCTTTCTGTGCGTGGGCTGCGAGTACAGCTGCCAGATATACGGCGCCGGGACGTTCTGTGCCGTTGAATCCCCATACAGCTTTGGGCCAGTAGGGGTTCATGTCCATGGTTTCAGAACCGTAGCACCAGCATGAGGTCACGGTGATAGTGGCACCTACACCTTCGCGCTCGAATTTTTCGGCACAGGCTGCTGTTTCAGCTACACGGCCTATGGTACCGTCGGCTATGACGCATTCAACCGGAGTGCCGTCCGGATAACGGAGATTTTCAGAAATCAGATTAGCCACTGCTTTGGCCAGATTCATGGTTTTCTCTTCGAGGCTTTCACGAACGCCTCCCTGACGGCCGTCGATTGTGGGACGGATACCAATTTTAGGATATTTATTCATGGTTGTGGGTAAAAAGTGTTGTTTTTTATCTGTTATGTCAGTGGAATAGGTTGCTGACATGTAAATATAGTCAAACCCTGTGAAACACATCTATTAAATAGCTTTAAAATTAATGTGAGGAAGCCGCGGCGAGGCCCGGTGAGTGCTTTTACAGGGTGGTGGCCGGGGTATTGATGAGAATTTTTTTGAAAAATAGTGGTTGACAGAGGACTCGGGCTGTAAGAATGTGCGATAAAAGTTTTGCGAAATAAAAAAATGTGTGTAATTTTGCCGCGCTAAAGTCACAAAAGCGAAATAATTAAAACTACATAACAACATTAAAAATGATTATCGTACAAGTTAAAGAAGGCGAAAACATTGAAAGAGCGCTTAAGAAATTCAAGCGTAAATTTGAAAAAACAGGTATTGTGAAAGAGCTTCGTGCCCGTCAGGCTTTCCAGAAGCCTTCGGTTACAAATCGCAAGAAGATGATGAAGGCGGTTTACGTTCAGAAGCTTCGTCTGGTAGAGGATTGATTTTCTGCCGATAGCCTTCACTTGGAGCCTTGAGGCTCCGGCTACGAAATAAAAAAACATATATAGTCCGGCGTTTCACCGATGGCCTGCATGGCCGAGCGGGTGTAGCGTCCGGACTTTTTGTGCATATATGTATGTGTGTTTCGGGGCGCAGGCTGCATGGCGGCGGGTGAAAAAATGATAAACAGAGGGGCAATTAGCATCATTGTGATAAAAAGGTGTTATCTTTGCAGAGTATGAGCAATATAGTATCGCCCTATCGTCGAGGAGCTGACAAGGGACTGTACCTCGGGGTATGGTTCTGTGCCATGTTCTTCGCTCTTGTGTATTCAATAGAAGTCCCGCTGCTCGGATTTGTGGCGCTTCTGCTATTTGCAGGAGTCCCGTTTGTAGAGTACCGTTTCCTGCGCCGCACTTATGTGGAGGAGCGCGGTATGACCACGCTTTCGGGGCTATGGATGCAAGGGATCGTGACATTTGGATGCGGCTCGCTGATAAATGCGGCTGTCATCACGGTGTGGCTGCGGTGGATACGGCCCGACTACATAATGGAGCGGCTCAACGAAGCCATTGCGTTCTACGGAGCTATCGATGAACCTACCGCGCAGCAAGCGGCCGATATGCTCCAGCGTATGGTCGACGCACGGATGGTGCCCACAGCCGTGTCGATAGCGCTTGAAACCGTGTGGCTGGCCATTTTCACAGGTTCGATACTCTCGCTGATACTTAGTCTGCTGGCGCGTGCAGGTAAGGTTGCCGACGCACCAGCGGAAAGGAATTATAAAAATTGAAAAATACGTTACGATATGGATATTTCAGTAGTAGTGCCTCTTTACAATGAAGCCGAGTCACTTCCGGAACTCGAAAGCTGGATAGAGCGCGTGATGAAAGAAAACGGGTTCAGCTACGAAATAATTTTTGTGAATGACGGCTCAACGGACAATTCCTGGGAGGTAATAAAGCAGCTCAGGGATAAGAATCCGGCCGTAAAGGGGGTATGCTTCCGCCGCAACTACGGAAAGTCGCCCGCGCTGAACACCGGTTTCGAGCGTGCCCAGGGTGAAGTGGTTATCACGATGGATGCCGATCTGCAGGACAGCCCCGATGAGATACCGGAGTTGTACCGCATGATAACGGCCGACGGATATGATCTGGTGAGCGGATGGAAGCAGAAACGCTATGATCCGCTGTCGAAAACCATCCCTACAAAGCTGTTCAATGCCACGGCGCGTAAGGTGAGCGGAATCCACAATCTGCATGACTTCAACTGCGGACTGAAAGCTTATCGTAAGAAGGTGGTGAAGCATATAGAGGTATATGGCGATATGCACCGCTATATTCCCTATCTGGCCAAGAATGCCGGATTTACAAAAATCGGTGAGAAGGTGGTTCATCATCAGGCGCGTAAGTACGGAAAGACAAAATTCGGGCTCGACCGCTTTGTCAACGGCTATCTTGACCTCGCCACTCTCTGGTTTACAAGCCGCTTCGGTGTGAAGCCGATGCACTTTTTCGGTCTGCTCGGTAGCCTGATGTTCATGCTTGGCCTTATCGCTGTGATGGTGGTGGGCGGCATGAAGCTTTATCACATGCATGCCGGAGAGCCGTATTCGCTTGTCACTGACAGCCCTTACTTCTATATAGCACTGGTCACCATGATTCTGGGTACACAGCTGTTCCTGACCGGATTTCTCGGCGAGCTGATAGTGCGCAATTCGGAATTGCGCAACAATTATGAAATTGACGAAGAAATCAAGGATATAGACTGATACGATCATGAAGATAGAATCATATCCGAATTTTTATGATGTTGTCCGCGGACGCTACTCCTGCCGTGAGTATAGCCCGGCCCCGGTGAGCCGCCATGATATAATGGCGGTGATGGATGCCGTGAGGCTGGCACCGTCGGCATGCAACCGCCAGCCCTGGACATTCGTGGTACTCGAAACGCCTGAGCAGCGTCAGTTGGCATCGTCAACCTACGGCCGGGCCTTTGCCGCCCAAGCTCCGGTGATAATCGTGGCCTGCGGAGAGCATGATAAGGCGTGGCACCGTGCATCGGACGGAAAGGACCACACGGACGTGGATGTGGCCATCGCTGTGGAGCATCTTTGCCTTGCCGCAGCTACGTTTGGCCTCGGCACATGCTGGATATGTAATTTCGATGCACCGGCTCTGGCCGCCAATCTTGGTCTGCCGGAAGGTGTGGAGCCAATAGCCATGATAACATTAGGATATCCTGCCGAGGGTGCCAAGGTGCCTGAGAAAAACAGGAAGCCTATAGACGAAATAGTGCGATGGGGAAGATATTGATTCTTTCGGCGGCTGTGGCCATGATGTCAGCTCTCTCTGCATGCAATACCTCAAGTTGTATTGAGAATCAGAGCTCGCTCCCTATGGCCGGACTGTATGCCGCCGGTTCCGGCAGCAGCATTTCGGTCACCTCAATGGAGGTCGGCGGAGTAGGAGCTCCGGGCGACAGCCTGCTTTACACCGGCAACACAGCTGTCAGCTCCCTCTATCTGCCGTTCCGGTCAGCGGAACGCAGCACATCATTCTATTTCCTGTATCTCGGTGATAATGCGCCGCAGCCTGACACCATCACATTTGACTATGACTCGACACCCTATTTCGTGTCAGAGGAGTGCGGAGCCATGTTCAACTACGTGATAACCGGAGTGGAATATACACGTCATGCCATTGACTCTGTGGCCGTGACGGACTCGATAGTGAATAATCTTGACCTGGAGCGCATAAAAATATTTATGCGTGTCAATGAGGAGGAAGAGGAGGAATGATGAAGGTTAAAGTGCTGAGATACCTTGCCTTTATGGCATGCTTTCTGGGTGTGCTGCTTGCCGCGACGCCTGATGCCGCAGCGCAGCGGCGTGTCACTCCTGTGGAACCTGCTCCCGCTAAACCGGTCAATCCGGCTCAGCAGAATGAAAAGGAGGCCGACCGTACTCACGTGGTTGAGCGGCAGGATGCGGCAGGCAATGTGGTGCTTGTCGATACCCTCACCGGTAAGGAATGGGTTGACTCGGCAGCGATACGCAAGGTGCCTAAGATGATATTCCCGCTTATTGACGGAGTGTCGATAGGTGTCAATATCTGGGATCCGGTGATGCGTCTGCTCGGACAGCATTACGGACTGATTGACTTCTGGGGAGAGCTCAGCATGCATAACCGTTATAAGCCGGTGTTTGAATTCGGACTCGGGGTGTGCAACGACACTCCCGATGGAATGAACTATACCTACAAGAGCAAGATGGCACCATATTTCAAAATCGGAGCCAATTACAATGTGTTCTATAACTCCAATCCTGACTATCAGCTTCTTGTAGGAGCCCGATATGGCATAAGCTTCTTCTCCTTTGAGGTCACAGACATAACATCGCCTGATGACTACTGGGGCCCTCAGCCCTCCTACAGCATACCGTTGCAGAACTGTACCGCAGGCTACTTTGAGCTGTGTGCGGGCATCAAAGTGAAGATAGTGAAAAACATTTCGCTCGGTTGGCAGGTGAAGTATCATTCACTTCTGCATGGCGGAAGCACTTCTGCCGGCGAGGCCATGTACATCCCCGGCTTCGGAAAGCGCGGAAGCGCCATCACGGGCAGTTTTTCAGTGATATATACCTTGCCGTTGAACCGCTCGCCGCGTAAAACGGTTAATACCGAAGGGGACGATAGCTAAAGTTTCAGCTACATCCCGCCATGAAAACATTATGAAAAGAATAATTATTATCGGAGCTTCGTCGGGTCTGGGTCTGCAGATGGCCCGCGATTTTGCCGCCGCCGGTTGGCGAGTGGGTGCCGCCGCAAGGCGTGAGGCTCCAATGAAGGCCCTTAAGGATGAGTATCCGCAGAATGTGGAGTACATGAGTATCGATGTCACGGCTCCCGATGCTGTGGAACGCTTCAACAAACTTATTGAGAAAACCGACGGTATGGATATTCTGCTCTATGCCGCCGGAACCGGATTCTATGATACGGAGCTTGACTTAGGCCGCCTGCAGCAGACGCTTCAGGTCAACTGCGTTGGCTTTGCCCGTATAGTTGCCGAGGCTTACCGCTACTTCCGCAGCACAGCCAACGTGGCGTGCGGTCAGATAGCAGCCATAACATCGGTGGCGGCTACCAAGGGTATCGGAGTGTCAGCGGCCTACAGCTCATCGAAAAAATTCCAGCAGCGCTTCATTGACTCGCTTGACCAACTGGCCCATCAGCAGCATGTCAATGTATGCTTCACTGATATCCGCCCCGGATTTGTAGATACACCCTTGCTGCGTAAGGACCGTGACTATCCTATGCTGATGCCTGTTGAATATGCGGCCAGACTGATAGAGCGGGCCATAGTGCGCGAGCGCCGTGTGGCTGTGATTGACTCGCGTTGGGCAGTGCTTACCACACTGTGGCGGCTTATCCCTGACTATGTATGGCGCAGGCTTGATATAGATTTTAACGATTAACAAATTAAGATACTGACCAAATGTCCATTATCACACCGGAAAAATGTGTAGGCATGTGCAGTGACCATGCCGGATTTGAGTTAAAGAACAAGCTGAAGGCTCTTCTGGAGAGCCGTGGCATAAAGGTAAAGGATTTTGGCACATACTCGGAAGAGAGCTGCGACTATCCTGACTTTGCCCACCCATGTGCGGCTGCCGTTGAGAGCGGGGAGTGCTATCCCGGCATAGCCATGTGCGGAACCGGCAACGGTATCGCCATGACGCTCAACAAGCATCAGGGTATACGTGCTGCCCTCTGCTGGACTACCGATCTGGCCCGTCTGGCCCGCGAGCATAATGATGCCAACGTGCTGGTGCTTCCGGCCCGCTTCATAGATGCAGCCGTGGCTGAGGGTATCATGGACACATTCCTCAATACCGCATTCGAGGGAGGCCGTCATGAACGCCGTGTGGCCAAGATTCCGATGGAGTCCTGATGCTGGCTATTGAAAACAAAAGATAAGGAGCGGCTGTTGAGGCTGCTCCTTATCTTTTATTGTCGAAAAAAGAGAGAACGGTTAATCGTCGTTGCGTGTGGCCGGAACCGAATGGGCTGATATATAGGCCGAGAATGCCGCCTTGTAGGTGTCGCTTACCGGGATGTATGTCTTGCCGAAAACTATGCGGTTGCGTTCTATAAGTGTGATTTTGGAGGTGTTGACAATAAACGAGCGGTGCACACGCATGAACTTGTCCGGCGGCAGAGCCTGCTCGAGCGACTTGATGTTCATCAGGGTCATTATACCGTTGGGGTTATTGTCGAGCACTACCTTCACATAGTCCTTCACGCCCTCGATGTAAAGGATATCGGAGGTTTTGACCTGTACAAGCTTGTATTCACTCTTCAGTATGATGCGGTCACGTGAGGCTACTTCCGATTTGTTGAAGGCGCGGCGTGCTTTGGCCACGGCTGATAGGAAATCCTCGTAGCTCACCGGTTTTAGCAGATAGTCAAGCGCGTTGACGCGGAAACTTTGCAGGGCATAGTTGTCATAAGCTGTGGTAAACACCACCCGGCATGTGTCGGGTACAATCTTGGCAAACTCTATGCCGTTGATTTGTGGCATCTGGACATCAAGAAACAGGAGGTCAGCTTCTCCGCCCACAATGGTACGTACCGCTTCCTGAGCGGAGCTGTAGACACCGGTCAGAGTCAGTGCGGGGGTCTTTTCAATATAGCCGGATATCAGTCGGGCGGCAAGGGGCTCGTCGTCAATAACGCAGCATCGCAGTGTATTCATGTTGTTAAAAAGTTTTGGCAGTTATTTATAGTCAGGCAGGTGGTAAACACGTCATTGTCAGCGCTGGTTTCAAGTGTGGCGTTGTTGCCGTAAATCAGTTCGAGGCGCCGGCGCAGATTTGACAAGCCGGTTCCACCCGAGGATTTCAAGCTGTCAGTTTTATTTATATGATTGGTGGTTGAACATACTATGCGGAAGTCCTCGTAGGTGACTATCTTTATCTCTATGGCATGGTGCGGTGAGCCGGTGTTGCCATGCTTGAAAGCATTCTCCACAAGGTTGAGGAAGATGAACGGAGGCACTTGCCAGTCTTCATGCCCCTGGTAGTCAAATTCCACATGCAGCGGAACGCTTTCGGGCAGGCGCAGCTTCATAAGCTGGATATAGTTGTCAAGGAATATGATTTCGTTTCTGAGCGATATGCTCAGGGGATTGTCGTCGAGCATCTGACGCATCAGGCGCGAAAGACGGTGAACAGCTGTGCGCGCGGCATCGGGCGATATGTCGATCAGTGCATAGATGGAATTGAGCGTGTTGAACAGGAAGTGAGGATGAAGCTTCTCCTTGAGTTGCCGGAGCTCCTCCTTATGGCGTGCTCCTCGGTTCTGTTCTTTGCGGAAGTCAAAGTCAATCCACTTGTATGTTAGTTTTATGGCGGCGCTCAGCCCGATGGTGAGTATCATTAAGGTGCCGTCGCGCATAAGCCGGAGTGTCATTATGCCGGTTTCGTCGGAGTCACGGCCGTGCAGCAGTGAGTAGATGATGCCCCGGTGGTCATGTGACATTATGATGAATATGGCGTAAAGCCCCATCGCTATCAGGGCCAGATTATATAAGAAGAAGCGTGCAGGCTTGACATTGCGCACCAATGTGTACTCGATGATGCCGTAATAGTTGATGTAGAATGCCATTACGTAGACCGATGCTTTTGCATAAAGGCGCCAGTTTTCGCTTGCCTCTGTTTCGGGCGATGATATGGACAGCAGATATTCCGGAATGAAAAAAATAATGCATACGCCCAGTACATGTGTAATAAATATACTGAGTTTGGCCGGCGTAAGCAAGCGTGGAATATGTCTGATAATAGTTTGCGGAATCATTTACAAATCACTGCACAAATAGCGAGCGAAATTAATCAAAAAAAATAGTAATATGAATAATTATAGATAATATCTTATGTTGTATGGCGAATATCCTTGATTTTTGCAGTTAACGGAGGTTTTGAATAGTTTAGTCATTGGAATGTAACTTTATTTTAAGCTTTTTTGTATTTTTGTTGATACCAATATCCGGTTGGTTTCGGGAACCTTATATGCCGGCCAGGTGTTTAACATATGCAAAACAGCCTATAATGGATACGATGTTTGAAATATTGATGGGACTTCCGCTGTTCAAAGGGGCCAGCTACAAGAGGATTCAGCAGGTTATTGAACAGACTAAGTTTCATTTCCTTAAATATCTTGACGGGGAGCCGATGGTTGAACCCGGTCAGGAGTGCTCCCATATAAAGTTTATCATATCGGGCGCAGCCCGTGTCACGATTTCCAATTCTGACCAGCGCTTCAAGGTGTCGCAGACTCTCAGAGCGCCGGAAGTCATCGCACCCGATTTTCTGTTCGGGCGCGCCACGCGGTATCCATGTTCGGCTACCGCGCTCGGAACCACCGGTATAGTGCAAGTCTCAAAACAGGATTATGTCAAGATATTGAATTCCGATCCAATATTTCTCTTCAATTTCCTGAATGTGCTGTCAATGAATGCACAGAAAGCGGTTGACGGGGTCCTTGCCGTTACTACAGGCTCGCTTGAGGAGCGTATAGCTTTCTGGATAGTGGCGCTCACACAGCCCGGAGGCACCGATATATCGCTTGCCTGCCGTCAGCGCGATCTGTATTCCCTGTTCGGGGTGCAGCGCAGTTCGTTCATGGCTACTATGGAGTCATTGAAGCAGCGTGGATTCATTGACTATACGTCCAACGAGATTCTTGTCAATTCGCGGCGTGATATGCTGGAATTGCTGAACTCAGGTGTGGAGGGATAGACACAGAATAAAGATTTACCGTAAAAAAGGAACCGTCATCAACGACGATTCCTTTTTTTTGAAATCTTTAAAACCTAACATAAATCCACATTACTAATATGCATTTCTGAATACACTTTTGTGATGATTCACGCTGCAAAATTATATCTGGTGGGCGCTTGATGCAAGATATTCAAGACGATTTACCGGAATATAAAGCCATATAATTTAATAAAATGCTAATAGTCAGCCGTAACCGCATGTAAAGCTATAAACAGAATTAAGCTAAAATATAGATATAATGATTGAAAATATAGATTGATTCAGCCGTTACGTAAGGGTTACATAGTTTGTAGAGGAGGCACAAATTAGTTATTTTTGCGACACAATAACTGGATTCATTATGTCACGAATCAGAACCGCGTTTGCTATGGCGATTCTGTTCATAGCAACAGCGCAGAGCTTGCTCGCGCAGACACATATGACGCTTCAGTCATTGCTCAGGGATTACGACAGGGCATTACAGACAAGCAGGGAGAATCTGCGGCACCGTACGGTCGCGGTCGACTCAATGCGCCGTTCCGTGGACAGCGCCGCCAGTGATACCGCATATATTGACGCTCTTATCAATCTTGGTGACGCTTATGGAAGGCTTTCGGCCGACTCTGCCATAAAGTATCTGAGTATTGCCGAGACGGAGGCTACGTCGCATGGACTCCGCTCACGTTTACCCGGTATTGCGGCCCGCCGTAGTGGAGTGTTTGCCATGCAGGGGCAGGAGGAGCTGTCCGTGCGTACATTCGAGTCCATTGATCCTGATTCGGTGCCTGAGAGCGAACGGGTGCTTTATCATTATAACGGGCAGCGTATATACGTGACTCTTCTGGATATGGCGCGCAACGATGCTGACCGTGAGCTGTACCGCAGCAAATGCCGGATTCACAACCGTGCGCTGCTGGAGCTGCTTCCTGATAATTCGGCGTTTTATGACCTTGCCATGGCTACACGCAACAAGCTTGACGGAAAACTGTCGTTGCAGCTGGCGCATCTCACCAATGTGGTAGGACGTGACGAGGAGGACCCCATACTACGCTCCATTGCGGCATTCTGGCTCGGTACATATTATATGCGAAAGGATGGACCGGAATCATCCGAGGCGGGCTATTATTTTCTTCTTGCTGCCATCTACGAGCTGAAGGCCGGAGTGCGTACCGGCTTGTCGCTTTACGCCGTGAGCCGATGGTTTCATGACACGGGCGATTATGACCGCAGTGCCCAGGCCCTGAGGCTTGCCGTTGAGAACAGCCGGGAGGGAAATATGGTGAATCCGTGGGTCAACGCCTCACAGATAGCCGGAATGCTGATTGATGATTCTGACCGTAATAAAAGGCGGCTGCATTGGGAGCTGGGAGGAGTGGTTGTGCTTCTGCTGATGGCCGTTGCCGGTGCGCTTCTGCTCCTGCGGCGTAAGCAGCAGCTAAAGCGTGAGCGGGAGGCTCTTGTGGAGCGCATGGAGCAGCTACGGCGCGGGCGTGAGGTGTATGTCAATCAATTTCTTAACCTGTGCGGAATATACATGCAGCGTTTTGAGGACTATGACCGCCTGGTGCGCCGGAAAATTACAGCCGGACAGACCGATGAGCTCTATAAGCTGCTGAAGTCCGGTAAGCTCCTGTCTGATCAGGGCGAGATGTTCTACGCTGTGTTTGACAATGCCTTCCTGCATCTTTATCCTACCTTTGTGGGCGATATAAATGCGCTTCTGCAGCCCGACAAGCGTATTGAGCCGGAAGGCGACAACAGTCTGACACCGGAGCTGCGTATTATGGCGTTTTCCATACTTGGTTTTGAAGAGACGCAGCGGGTAGCGCGTTTCCTTGGACTATCCGTCAATACCGTGTACGCCTACCGCAATAAGCTGCGCTCGCGTGCGGCTGACCGCACGGAGTTCGATGCCGCCATTGCCGTCATGAAGAAATAATCCGCCAACCGCGGATATTAATGGACTGACTTATAGATTTGCAAAAAAATAAGAGGAAGCGTCCCTTGCAGGGCGCTTCCTCTGTTTATTTTGGTGTCGGTGAGCTATCAGGCTTTGCCGTTGCTGCCGAGCACGTTTACAATCTTGTGCTTGTAAAGTTTTTCCATTTCGTCGCGAGCCGGACCGAGGTACTTGCGGGGGTCGAATTCGCCGGGCTTGGTGGCGAATACTTCGCGTACGGCAGCGGTCATAGCCAGACGGCTGTCAGAGTCGATGTTGATTTTGCAAACAGCGCTCTTGGCAGCTTTGCGGAGTTCTTCTTCGGGGATACCGATAGCGTCAGGAAGCTTGCCACCGTATTTGTTGATGGTGTCAACGTATTCCTGGGGCACTGATGAAGAGCCGTGGAGCACGATGGGGAATCCGGGGAGCTTTTCCATAACGGCGTCGAGCACTTCGAATGCCAGGGGCGGGGGAATAAGCTTGCCTTCAGCATTGCGGGTGCACTGTTCGGGAGTGAACTTGTATGCGCCGTGTGAGGTACCGATAGAGATAGCGAGGCTGTCGCAACCGGTGCGGGTAGCGAAGTCGATTACTTCTTCGGGGTCGGTGTATGTGTGGTGGTCAGATGATACTTCATCTTCAACGCCGGCAAGTACGCCGAGCTCGCCTTCAACGGTTACGTCATACTGATGAGCGTAGTCAACTACCTGCTTTGTGAGGGCTACGTTTTCCTCATAGGGGAGATGTGAGCCGTCGATCATTACAGAAGAGAAGCCGTTGTCAATACATGATTTGCAGAGTTCGAAGCTGTCACCGTGGTCGAGGTGAAGAACAATCTGGGGATTTTCCCAACCGAGTTCCTTGGCATAAGCCACAGCGCCCTGAGCCATATAGCGGAGCAGAGTAGCGTTGGCATAGTTGCGTGCGCCCTTTGATACCTGAAGGATAACGGGTGATTTTTCTTCAGCAGCGGCTTTGATGATAGCCTGAAGCTGCTCCATGTTGTTGAAGTTGAAAGCCGGGATAGCATAGCCTCCCTTGATGGCCTTGGCAAACATCTCACGGGTGTTTACCAAGCCTAAGTCTTTGTAACTTACCATTTAGCTTGTTATTAATATTGGGTTAATAGATGCGAATTGTTCTTGATTCAATACGCAAAGATAACACATTATTTTGTAGGATGATGCATTGACCCTCTACTTTTTACCTTTTTTACATCTGCACGCCGTCATATACGAATACTGACGATGCCGGAAGCGTGAGCGTGAGCTCTGCATCGGGCGATATGGGGCGCGATGTGTCGAGGCCGGGGAGAGCCTGCTGGCTGAAGGCATCGGAGAGTTTCACGGGTGTCTTCACGTAGGCGGGTATGTCAAGGGCCTTGCGCAGTGTGGTCACGAACTTCTGGGGTGAGGCTGCGGGATTGCGCAGCGCGAGGGTGGCTTTCTTGCCGTTCCATGAAGCCCAGCCGTAAACGTTGGCTTTCTTTCCGTCCCAGGGATTGCCGCCTACCCAGTGGGCGTCGGGCAGTACATCGGCGTTGCGCTGCTGCCACTTGATGCACTCGGCTATGTCGCCCCAGAGCTTGCCGCCGTTGATGGAGTCAAGCAGCTCGTAGTCAGTGTAGAGCTCCACCATGCCTGAGCCGCAGGCAAATGCGCAGCGGATTTCGCGTACTATGCCGTCGTAGTCCATTGACTTCGATACATCGCCGAATTTGGTCAGTATCACACCGTGGGTCATCATGGTATTGATGGGGCAGAGGGGTGAGTCCTGGATGAATTTGTCGTACACCATATGGTCGCGGTAGGTAATCCAGCGTTCGCGGTCGTCGCCCTGATTGCCTATTGTGCTGTGGTCAGCTTCCTGACGCCAAATCGCATCCGAGAAATGATACCAGAAGGGTGAGGCCCAAGTGCCTACGGTGGTGTTGAAGAACATGTCGGGCTTCATCTTGCGCACCTTGCGTTCGATATCAATGATACCTTCGGCATTCTCCTCACCTTTGTAGCCGGGGTCGGGACCTACTGAGATAGCCTGTGCGCTGATGCCGTCAAGCTTGAAGAAGTTGAAGTCATAATTGTCAATCATATCCGAGCAAGCTTTGAGGAACACGTCATAGTAGGCCGGATTGCTCAGCTGCATGCCTCCTTTGTCCTTCCAATAGGCGCGTCGCATCTGTCCTGAGCCGCCGTAGCCGCCTACCGGGCCGAGCCATGCTCCGATGCCGGCACCCGACATGTGGGCAGCGCTGTCCACTTCCTGAAATCCGTTGGGGAAGTTGGGGTTGAAAGTCCATGTTCCGTAGCTGTCCCATCCGTCATCCCATACGAATGACTTGATGTTGGCTCCGTAAGGCTCGGTAAGATTGGTGTGCCACTTGTCGATTATGCGCAGACAGTCGGCCACCTTCATGTGATTGTCGTAGGTGGGGGAGTTGTTGCGGTCAATGTTGAGCTCGTACCATGAATTGTAGATAGGGAACGGACGCCAGGGCACTGCGCGCTCGCGCTCGCTGTAGGCCAGGATGGAGCGGCGCTGCTGTCCGGGAGCCACGATGCCTACCACGGTGCTCACCTCCCAGGGGTGTCCGGGCTGCAGGGTGGTGTGGCGGCTCCAGAGGCCCTGCAGTGTGTAGCCGGTGGAGGTAGCTGTGCTGTCGTCGAGCATTACGGTGTTGATGCCGGTAGGTGTCTCAAGTCCGGCGAATAGTTCGGGCGAGGCTATGATGGCGCCACGTGTATTGCCCACCACTTTGGGGGCTTCCTTGCCGGCGAAAGTCTTTCCGCGGTACGACATGGGGATTATGGCGTGCATCTTTATGTCACGTGAGGCCTCGATGTCAAGCTCGGTGCGCAGGTAGTGCGAGCCGTTGCGGAGCACCGCACGCCAGCGCACGGTAAGTCCGTCCTTGCTGAAGGTGCCTTTCAGTGCCTTGCCGGCCAGTTTCTCTGAGGCTATTGTAGCCTTGGGGTCGGCTTTGAGGGTTTCCACACCCCATCCGGTCAGGGTCATTGCCGATGCCGGAATTTCGGTGCTGTCCTGGAGTATGATGGTAAACAGTTCGGTGCCTGCTTCAAGCCCCATGGCCTTGCAGCCGCCGAACATGGCTTTGCCGTTTTTCTTGGTGAACTGTGCACTGAGGATATTGTTGGACAGGGTCACAGTGCCGTTCTTGAGCTGCGATGCCTTGGCTGTGCCGGGCTGGCGCAGCTGCGGGAATGGTACCGTGGTCCCCGATGCGGCGTGGCAGATACCTGTGAGCGCCACGGCGAGCAGCATCATTGAGAGAAAGGAAATGGTTCGTCTGATTGATTTCATTCCAATGATAGTAAATTAAAGGTATGAGGTTAATAATAGGTTGTATATATGGACAAAATTACACAATGATAGGCGATTATGCAATTTTACAGTAGTTAATTATTGTGTCAGGTCCTGAAAAATCTTTATAGGACGTACGGATTCGGCCCTATAAAAGAAAGAGCGTTGAATTTCACAATCCAACGCTCCTTTAATGTGTTTACCGGAGATACTCAAATACACATATTAACTTAACCTGTAAATACAATTTAGATATTAAAATTGAACATGCTATTAAATAGTCCGGAGCTGATGTTTGAGCTTTAACCGGCACCAGCTCCAGTTCCAATCCATTATTTTACCAGTGTGACGGTCACGGTCCAGTCCTTTGTGGTACCGTCGGCGGCAGTCACACGATAGCGGTTGGGCTTGCTCCAGTCAGCGGGCACACCCAGCTTGGGTGAACCTTCGATGGGAGCTATCACAGCGGCAGTGGAGATGTTGAGGGCCACAACCAGATTCTCCGCGCTCAGGTTCGGGAGCTGGGCGGCAGGGAAGTTGGAAGCGGGGCGTGCGGTGACGCTGATTGTACCGACCTCATTGTCGATAACCTGGTTGGAGCGTGACAGAGTCACCTGTATAACCTGAGGTTCGCCATTGATGGCGTGGGTATTATCCCCCTTGTAGCGGTAGTATACGGCCTGTACCCCGGTGATATCGGCTCCGCTGTAGACATCAAGTTCTTCGAAGCCATGCTCAAGGCAACTTGAGAGAGTCACCATAGCCAGTAAGGCGCAGAATATTGCAGATATGTATCTTTTCATGTTGTTACTGAGTTATTAATAATTTCACGTATGATAGATATTACCAGAGCTCATTCTGTTCGTGATCGAGGCCGTAGGCTTCACGGGTGTTGAGGAATGAAATCGGTATCGGGAAGAGATAGCGGCGCTCGGTAAATGCGCGGCTTGCAGAGTTGAGCAGTGTAACCTGGTTGATGATGAATGCGGTGCGGTCACGGTTGATTTCAATCTTGTAAACCGGGCGGTCAAGGTCGTAGATAATGTCGCCGGGAGTGCGTCCGTGGTTGGCAGCGCCACCGTATTTACCCCAGCGGAGGTAGCTGAAGTAGATGTCACCACTTTCGTTACACATCTCCACGCGGCGTTCACGGATATAGTCGGCCCAGGCTTCGTCGGCAGTTGAAGCGGTAGATTCGGGCAGACCGCCGTGGCGGGTGCGGGTAGCGTTGAGGGCTGTAACGGCATCAGATACACGTCCTTTGAGCAGATAAGCTTCAGCAAGATTCATGTAAGCTTCGCCTACACGGGCAAGGTTGTAGTGCAGTGCCACGAGGCAGTTGAAGTAAGCACGGGGTTCCGGATTGGCGATGTTGCACTTGCGCCAGTAGTAACCGGTAGTGGTGTTGTACCAACCGCCGTCCTCTTTGTCGCGAACGCCCATTGAGATGTTGCCGGCAAGGTTCAGACCTACGGTTTCACCTACCCATGTCGATTTGTCGCGTACGATACATCCGTCCATGCGCTTGTCGCGGTTGCTGTAGATGATATCGCTTATGTCGCGGGTCGAGCCTGCGTTGAGTGTGCCGTAGCGCAGAGCTGCTGGATGTGCGTTGTTGAGCTGCTGGAAGTCCTGCGGAGTGGGGATACGTCGGGGATTGCCGTCAGTGCGTACGTAAGAGTCAATCTGACCGGCAGTGGTCACTGACAGAGGATCGTGCTCTGTAACGGCAGCCTTGTACTGAGAGGTTTCGTACCAGGGAAGAGCTTCACCGGTGGTTTCATCGATGGCCAGATACTGGTCAACGAGGTCCTGTGTGGGGAAGAAGATCGCCCATGCTTCAAATGTGGGAGCACCTGAAGAGAATTTCAGAGGGTCGGGGCAGAGCGAAGATGACTGGTCGCCGGCGCTGATGTTGGGATATGTACGGATAAGTTCATCGTAGCCACCGATTGTGGTGTTGGTACGCAGACGGTAGTAACCCCAGAGGATTTCGGGATCCATATCGTTGGTTTCGTTGAACATTCCGGAGTAGTTGCTTGACAGGCTCGGGCCGTTGGTTACAACGTCAGAGGCGGCTGCGATAGCTTTGTCAAGATATGTCTGGTCGCCGGTATAGGCGTAGGCCTGCAGGGCTGCACGGCTCATGATTACCTCGGCGGCATATTTGTTGGCTATGCCGGCGGGAGCTGAAACGGGCATGCCCGAGATGGCAGCCTCGAGGTCCTCCATCACCACCTTGTAGCTTTCAGCCACTGTGGCGGTCATAGGAATATTGGCTTTGAGAGAGTCCGATTCAGAGAGAACCTCGCGCAGAGGCACGAAGCGTCCCATTTTCTTGGCCTGATCAAAGAAAATGAGTCCGCGGAGGAAGCGACCCTGAGCTATTACCTCAGCCTTTTCGGCTTCAGAAAGAGCGGTGCTTTCCTGAGCTTTCTGAATAATCAGGTTGCAGCGGCGCAGCATTGAGAAGCGGCTGATACCCATGTCGGTGCCGTTGCTGAGGCCGGTTTCGGTGGCTACTCCGTCGATGCCTTCGCCTACCTGTGAACAGCGGATGCCGTTGGGTGTACGGGCTTCCCAACCAACACATGAACCGCTGCCTCCTATGCCGAGATTGGCTATGACATTGTCATATGTGCCATAGATAAACGCATCGGCAGTAGCTTTACTACCCCATACGGTTGCTTCGTCGAATGTTTCCGTAGGGTGTGTGTCAAGCGTATCCTTGCAGGAAACAAGGCTGAGCATACCCAGTCCTATGGCTGCAAGTGAAAGATATTGTAATTTCATATTTTAATTCGAATTTTATTAGAATCCTAAGTTAAGTGTGAATGCGATAACACGTTCAACCGGGTAACCGTAGTTCTGTGTTGAGGCGTTTTCGGGGTCAAGACCATACTTGGTAGCCTGTGAGCAGGTGAAGATGTTCTGACCTGAGAGGCCGATACGTGCTCTTGAGAGCCACTTCACGTTGCGCAGGAGCTGGTACTTGAAGTCGTAGCCGAACTGGAAGTCCTTCATACGGATGTACTGGCCGTTTACGAGCCAGAAGTCGCTGCTCTGGTAGTTGTTGTTGCCGTTGCTGCCGGTGTTGCTCATCAGACGGGGATACTGGGCGTTGCGGTTGTCCGGAGTCCATACGTCAGTCTGGTAGTCAAACATGATGGGCATTGTACGGGCCTGACCTGTCTGCATGGCCATTGAGCCGGGAATATACATGTCAAATGCTGTAGAGCCCTGGAAGAGCATGCTCAGATAGAAGCCTTTGTAGCCGAAGTTGAGGTTGATACCGAACTGGCCGTGAGGCGAAGTCTGAGAACCGAGCTGACGGTAGTCGGCTGAGGTTATCTGTCCGTCGCCGTTGGTATCCTCGTAGCGGATATCACCTGCTGTCATGTAGCCTGTGTTAAGAGCTGAGGCCCAGCCTACTGAGTTCATCACTTCATCGGCGCTCTGATAGTAGCCGAGGTTGTGGAGCAGGTTGCCGTAGTAATTCTGCTTCTTCTGCTGCTGGCGGGTATAGGGGTTCATGTAAGAACTTTCTGATTCGTCAGCGATACGGGCCCAGAGTGAGTTGTACCATGTGAAGTTGGCAGAAACATCGTAGGTGAAGTCGCCGGCACGGTCGCGCCATCCGAGCTGTAATTCAACACCTTCACGGCGGAATTCGCTGTCCGATTTAACCTTCGGCATGGTGATACCGATAAGCTGGTTGAGGTAGCTTTCGCCGGTGGGAGCCACGAGGTAGCCCTTGGTTGAATAGTAGAAATAGTCAAGTGAACCGTAGAGGCGTGAATTCAAAGATGCGAAGTCAAGACCTATGTCAGTCTGACGGGTGGTGTACCATGTGAGGTCGGGTGAGGGGAGCGCGCCTTCGCTGAAGGTGGGCACATATTTGCCGTCGACCACGTAGCCCATGGTGTTCAGACTGTACGATGTGAGGTACTGGAAACGTCCTGCTGCGGAGTCAAGACCCGTTTCACCGTAAGAGGCGCGGAGCTTAAGGTTGTTGAAGATGTTGCGTTCAACGATGTCGCGCATGAATTCTTCCTGGCTGATGCGCCATCCTATTGATCCGCTGTAGAAGTTACCCCAGCGCTTGCCGGGAGCGAAGCGGTCAGAACCGTCGCGGCGTATGCTTGCTTCAACAAGGTAACGGCCGTCGTAGTTATATTTGACCTGTCCGATCCATGCGGCACGTCCGAGTTCGGCTTCTGAACCGCCGTTGCTCTGGTCCTCAACGGGACCTACACCGGCCTGGTCGATGTCAAAGTCGTAGTTTACGCGCTGCATCCAGTAGTTTTCACCCCATTCGTAGTAGTTCTCGAAGCCTGCCAGAGCTGACACGGTGTGCTTGCCGAAGCGGCGGTTGAATTCTACGAAAATCTGGTTGGTGAACGCGTAGCCTGACCATGCTGTGTGGCGCAGGTTGGGGGTATTGGCGTAGGTAGGTACTTCAGAATCCCATGCATAAGTGGCGGCATCCTTGCGCCAGTTCTTCTGGGTGTTGGAGTTGTAACGGTAGTTGCCTGAATAGCGGAGCTTGAGGCCCTCAACCCAGAGGCAGTCCCAGATAAGGTCGGCCTTACCGTTGATAACGGCGTACTTGTTGCGGGAGTAACCTGCATCGGCAGCTGTTTCGGCTGCGGGGTTGTCGTTGATGTTCATCGGCAGGCCGTACTTGTTCACACCGGGCTCTGTGGGGAGCTTGTCGTTGATGTGTGAGAACACATTGTAGTAGCCGCTTGATGTCGAGGTGTAAGGATGGGTTTCCTTCTGGTAGTAACCGTCAAGAGTGGCGTTGACATGAAGGCCAATGTTCTTCAGATAAACGTTGTCGGTTATGCGGAAGTTGGTGCGCTTCATCCAGTGGTTGCCTGAGCGGTAGAGTGACTGCTGGTCAACGTGGCCGAGCGAGATGTAGAACTGGTTTATTTCATTGCCGCCGGTCAGACGTACAGCGTGTTTTGTCTGCGGAGCCCAGTCGCGGAGCACGAGCTTGCGCCAGTCAGTGTTTGAGTAATGCTCGGGATCCGAACCGTCCTTCATGGCCTGCATAGCTTCCTCGGAATAGTAACCTTCTTCGTAGCCGTCGTTGAAGCGGGCCTGGTTGCCCCAGTAAGCACGTTCCCATGCAGGGAGTTTCTTGGGCCAGATGCTCGGCTGTGACCATGATGCGTTGAAGTCATATTCAATGACAGCCTTGCCCTGTGAACCGCTGCGGGTAGTAACCTGGATGATACCGTTGGCAGCACGTGAACCGTAGACAGCAGTTGCAGAAGCGTCCTTCAGGATTGACACATCCTTGATGTCATCGGGTGAAAGGTTGGCGAAGTCGTCCTCTGAACGGATGATACCGTCAATTACATAAAGAGGAGTGCCACCACCACGGATGCTTACGCTCGGGCGAGAGTTGATACCACCGCCGCTTGCCTGGATGATAAGACCGGGTGAACGGCCGGCAAGACCCTGTACGATGTTTGTCACAGGAAGATTGACGATCTGGTCAGTCTTTACGGTTGATACTGATGAAATAAGGTCGCGTTTGGTTGAGGTAGAGTAACCTACTACCACTACTTCATCAAGATTTGACGACACTTCTGTCATCTTGACAGTCATGTTGTCGGAAATTTTAACTTCCTCGCTCTGCATACCAATGTAGGTGATGACGAGAGTTGTTGCTTTGTCGGGAACGTTCAGTGTGAACTTTCCGTCCAGATTTGTTGTGGTACCGATTTTAGGATCGCTTTTGACTCTTACTGACGCACCCATGATGGGTTCGTTGGTGAGTGCTTCCACTACTGTCCCTTGCACTGTTCGGGCCGATACGAAGCCGGCCATTAGAGACAAGAAAGTCAGAAATAATAGTAATCTTCTTTTCATGTTCCTACTTTTACATTGTTAGAAATGATTATTTAATAATTAATTGGCTTTTCGATTTAAGGGTATGAGTCACGCTGGACTCTTCTGTATACGATGATGAATTGTGTGTCCTGAAACACTTGATTTATGTTAAATCGGCTTAAAGGTAGATAAAAAATTACCCCCCCCAATTATTTAACTAAAACTAACGATATTTAACTAAATCGGGCTGCGTTTACGCCCATGCCGGATGCTGAACAGCATAAAAGGAGGCAAAGTAGGGACGAATGTTATTAAGTAAGCACAGGAGAGCGGCGATGTAGAAGCGGGAAAAAAGAAAGGACGCCGAATTATCGCAATCCGGCGCCCCTATGAAGTGTTTACCTTAATAATTACATATGTAAAATATCTGCAAAGATATATAAAATTTTACCCCCCCCCAATTATTAACGTTGTTTAACTTTTACGTTATGAGGGGATCCAAAGGTTATATATCAGTCTTTCCGGAGATGAAGCCATGCGTAGAGGCATCCTACAAACAGGGCTCCGCCGAGGATGTTGCCTATGGTGGCGGGCAGAAGATTGCCTATCAGGAAAGCCGACATGGAGGTGCCTGATCCGAGCATCATGCCTGTGGGGATGAAGAACATGTTGGCCACGGAGTGCTCATAGCCGAGCGCCACGAATGCCATTACCGGAAACCAGCATCCGGCCATTTTCTCTATCAGTCCTTTGCCGGCAAGCGCGAGCCACAGGGCGAGGCACACGCACCAGTTGGCCCCGATGCCGCGTATCAGTACGGTGAGCCACGGTAGCGACGTCTTGGCCGAGGCTATGCCGGTGATGGCGCTCCTATAGGGGTCGGCGTCCATCATGCCTGCGCTGTACACCAGCAGCCATGCAAAGATGAGGGAGCCTATGAAATTGCCGAAGTATACAATGGTCCAGTTGGCTATGACCTGCCATGCCGAGCACCGCCGCTGCATGAAAGCCGGGATAAGCATGGCATTGTTGCCGGTGAACAGCTCGGCTCCGAGCACTACCACAAGTATCAGCCCTATCGGGAACACGCTGCCGCTGAGCAGGCGCTGCAGTCCGGGATTGTCGGCTGTGATGCCGGGGAATCCGAAACCGGCTATCACTGACAGCGCACCCCCTAAGGCTATGTAGGCTCCGGCAAGGATGGACAGCGTGAGCAGCTGAGGCATTTTCGATGTCAGAGAGGCTTTGCGTGCGCCTATCTCTACGGTTGAGGCGGTTATCTCCTGTGGGCTTTTGATTGGCATGTAGGCAAGATGTTGATTATGCCTGCAAATTTAATAAAAAAGTATGATGCCTGTGGAGAACGGGTTGAATTTCATCTGTCCTGCGCCGCGCAGCACACTGTTGGGCGAGTACTTCACGTAGGCTCCGAGCGGTCCGTAGAGGCGGAGTATGCCGATGAAGTCGATGGTGAAGCGACGCTGGCCGATGTGGTTGGATGTCAGCTCGGCTTTCTCTCCGTCGGGTTCGGTCCATGCGGTGCGGAGGCTGGCGTGGGAGTTGTAGTTGAATACCGCGCCGGCTGTAATTACTGACTGCATTCCGAAGAGCTTGAACGGGAGCCTCTGCCGGATAAGTACCGGTATGCCCATGCTGAATACCTTCAGGCGCGATGATGTGTGGGTGACCCCTTCGGCGTAATGTCCGAGTCCTACGGTGCCGTCAGGCATTGGTATGAAGCATGACGATGAGGTGGAGTTGCGGTAGTTGCGCCAGTTGAGTCCGAAGCCCACCGATATACTGGTGGTGTTCCAGGGGCAGCGGTATACTACGGCAAGCATGTTGAGCCAGGATATTTCCAGCGATTTACCCATCTCGATTCCGGCTCCGTCGGGCTGTCCGCATGCGTTGACCCAACCTATCGAGGGGCCTGCGATGGTAAGATCCCAGCGGCTGTCCATAGAGGTGGAGAGCGGAGTGAATGAATTCCAGCGGCGTGCGTTGATGCGCGTCGGGGTGTCGAAGCTGTGTGTGTAGGTGGTGGTGAAGGCTGAGTCGCCGGGTAGTCCGCGTACGTTGACGGTTATCCCGTCGGGGCTCTCCGTGAGAAATACCTTGTCGGGCTTGTCAAGCGACATGATGGTGTCCTGCTCTTCGGCTGAGGCATATATGGCTGAAGCGGCTATCAGAAGCGCTGCTGAAAGGGTGCGATTTACGTTCATGATCGGCTGAAATTAAAATCCTAATGATAAACCTATTGTGAAGTTGGTGAACTGCGGTCCGTAGATCCGCTTCATGAATTTGACGGGCGAATACTTGGCGTATATGCCTATGTTGTTGATCGACCCGATGGTGAGGAAGAAGTCGGGGGTGAGTATGCGCTGGTGCAGTCCGTCGATGGAGCGTGAGTAGCGTATGTTGCCGTCAGTATAGGCTGACGATGCTTTGGTGCATACGTTGAAGTTGGCTGCCACGCCGAGTGAGAATCCGAATGTATGGCGCAGACGCTGGGTGTAGACAATTGGTACGGTGATTGAAGCGCTCTTGATGGTGGCTTTCTGGTCAGTCATGCCCTCTACAGGTGGTAGAAAAACCAGTGCGTCGCCTTCGCCGGCCAGGGTGTAGCCGTTGGTCAGATGCCACTGCCGGTACATGGCGCCCACACCGAAGCTGAACGATGACTTGCGGTTCGGTGCCGTATAGCTGTAGGCTACGATACGCATTATCCCTATCTCCCATCCTTTGCCGAGTCCATGAGGAGCATTGCCGGGAATGCTGAGCCCTACCTGCATGTCGCGGAAAGCGAGTATTTCATGTTTGCCATGCCGGGCCGGACGTTCAGGTGCGGAGGAGAAGGGGAGAGAGAGCGACAGGGCACCGAATTCATTGTCAATGGTCGAGTCTGCCTCTATTTCGTACAGATAGTTGAATTTGGGGTTATTCCTGCTGCCGCGTATGCTGACAGCGGTCTTTCCGTCGGTGCTGGTAATGGTGATGTTGTCAGGGTTGCGGACTGTGATTACCGTATCGGCGGGAATGTCCGTGGCCGCGTGGAGCGCTGCGGCTGTCAGCAAGGCTGTGATAAATGTGAATATTCGTGACATAGCTCTGATATGTGATGAATGATTTGGTTTACTTGATCAGTTTCTTTACTTCATCCTGTGAGGCGGTACCCTCGATATAGACGAGGATTATCTTGTCGCCTTTCTTCAGATGACGGTTGAGGTAGAAGATGTAGCGCTTCATGGAGCCGCGCGGGGGAAGAGCGTAGAATCCGTAGTAGAGATGGCCGGATGCATAGCGCACATCCTTGCTCAGGGCCGAGGCTCCGTCCTTGGCTACAAGCCGCTCGATAGTGGCGGCCGCATCGGGGTGGCCTGTGAGTGTGATGGCATGGTACAGCGACAGGTTGACGCTGCGCAGGCGGTCGTTGACCAGCACTGTTTCCACTGCCCCGGGCAGGTCGCGGAAGCGTGGCTCGTAAGCTCCCGCGATGTTCAGCCCTTTCTGTGCCGAGGCGCTCAGGCTGACGGCTATGGCAGTAGCTGCCATGAGATAGCGGATAGGTTTCATTATAAGGTTAAATTTAAATATCGTTGAAAAGTGAAGAAAATTCAGATAACTGGCCCACGATGTCGTCGGCAGTCTCCTGCTGTACCTCGCCCAGTGCGTCGAGGTCGGATGACACGATGCTCATCACGGCGGCGCGGCTCTCTATGCGTTTGCCACCGATGTAGGCCATGCAGTCAAGGTCAGGATCATGACTTCCGGAGTAGGTGATCATGGTTATCCCCAGGGCAAGCAGAACAGCTACTGACGCCGCCGCGGCAAGCGGATGGAAGATAGCCTTGCGGCGCGGACGTACGGCTATCTGTGGCGCCGGAGCCACGACGGATATTGACATCACGGCGCGTGCTTCATCGGCTTCATCGGACTGATAGGCCGGATCGGCAAGCATCTGCCGCAGTGTGCGCTCCTCGTCAAGCGATGAGGTGGCATCGAAGTACTTCTCTATCAGAGAGTGCAGTAGGGTGTAGTCAAGTGTATGTGTCATGGCTGTCTGTTTTTTCGGTAACACTCACGCACGGTGCGGCGTGCGCGGCTCAGAATAATGCGGATGTTGGCTTCGGAGAGTCCGAACCGCGCTGCAAGGGCGTCCATCTCGTAGCCGTTGCGGTCGCGCAGAAGCAGAATCTCGCGGTCACGCTCCGACAGGGCGCGGCTTATGATGCGGTTTACCTCGTCGTAAAGTTCCGAGGTGTCCTCCGTGGGGTCGGCCGTAGCGGTCTCGTCCGTAATGGGAACCTGTGAATCGGAACGTGATTCAAGGCTGGAATGACGCAGATTGTCAATGCATACGTTGCGTACGGTAGTCATCAGGGCCCCTTCGGCGTGGCTTTCGGAGCTGATGCTGTGGCGTCGGCTCCAGAGGCGGCAGAAGGCTTCCTGCAAGGCGTCGGCGGTGGCTTCGTCGTCGCCCGGCTGAATGCGACCGGCAGTGGCCTGTAGCCTCGGGCGGATACGCATGAATACCGTTGTAAGCAGATTTTCCTTAGTCATTACACAAAGATATACGGACACATTTGTGGATTGCAACAAAAACTATGAAAAAAATTTCAGGGCCACGCCCCGGAGTGGTTCCGGAGCATGGCCCTGAGGTAAGGTTGATGCAGTACTGTTATTTCTTGGCTTTGTTCTTTTCGAGCTGTCGTTCAATAGCTTCCAATGCCAGGTCGACAGCTTCTTCGAAAGAATCGGCAGTCTTTGTAGCCACAATTTCATTCTGCTGTGGAACGGTGACTTTTACCACAGCTTCCTTGTTCATGGCCGTTTCGGGCTTCACTACCTTAAGGGTAAAGTCGGCGGCGGTCATATTCACGTTATGGCGGGCAAGGCGTTCGGCTTTCTTGTTGATGAACGCGGTGAGCTTTTCGGAGATGTCAAAGTGGATGGCTTGAATTCTGATGTCCATGGTTACTTTCTTTTTGCACGTGGATGTGCGAGTTGATAATTATGTTGCAGATCACGAAATGTTATGTGGGTATATATCTGTGTGGCGGCAAGTGACGAGTGTCCCATCAGTTGCTGCACGGCGGAGAGATCTGCCCCGTTGTTGAGCATGTCGGTGGCAAAGGAGTGGCGCAGCACGTGGGGGCTCAGACGCTCGGCATGGGCGTTAAGAGCCAGTTCGCGGTGCACTATATTATATATGGCCTTGCGGTACATTGGCCTGCCGTCGGGACGGAGGAAGAAGTGCGAGGCATCCCCGGCAATGGGGGTGCGCAGCGAGCGGTATGTGTCGATAAGTGTAGCCAATTCTTCGCCAAAAGGAATTATTCTTTCCTTATTACGCTTGCCCAGTACTTTTAGTTCACTGCGGCCGGTGTCGACATCCGAATTTTTCAGCTCAAGAAGTTCGCTGCAGCGTATGCCGGTGGAGTAGAACATGTCCAGCATCAGCCGGTCACGCACCTGCGTGAAGTCAGTGTGGTCAAATTCGGAGTTGAGAAGCGCTTCCGATTCCTGAGGCTTGATGTAGACGGGGAGCTGGCGGGACCGGCGCATGAGCGGAAGCTCGGCGGCAGGATTGGCCGGGAGTCCGCAGCGGCGCATCATCCATGTGTAGAATGCTCTGACGGACTGCACTTTGCGCCTTATTGACTGTGGAGATACCCCTTCGGAGGACATCCATGCTACCCAGCGGCGCAGGTGCGGGAGCTTTATCAGAGCCGGATCGGAGAGATTTTCGTGCGTGCCCATGTAGTCAAGCCACTGACGGAGGTCCGTGCCGTAAGCTGCTACGGTGTTGGCTGACAGGTAGCGCTCGTATCTGATATATGACAGAAACCGGTCAATCATAAGCATGGGTGGCCACTGTCTGGGTGACGCTGCTTACGAAGATAGGTGTTCAGAACGGGAAAAACAAGTTTTTAACTGTTTTTTGCGTGAAATGTACCTATATGGCGGCGTTTCTTCTCCTCGAATATCTCTGAGATTGCGAAGAAAATGCCTGATTCCTCTACATCGCCGAATTCATCGTTGATGGCGGTGCCGAACATGCGCATCGTGGGCGACAGTCCCATGTAGGCGTTCACCAGCGGGGGAATGTTGTAGCCGTAGTTGCGGATCGACTCTTTCAGTATGCGGTAGTCATCGGCAAATGTGGCTCCGGTGAACAGGCGGTCCATGGCGGCGGAGTCAAAATCGGTGTGCAGCGGATTGATTGGTGTGACAAGCGCATCCGGATCGGGGAAATGCTTGTGGAGGAAGTAGAGAATCATATCGCGGCAGGGGCGTGAGTAGCTGGGGTACATGGTGACCTTGCCGAACAGATATTTTATTTCGGGATGTATGACTGTGAGCGCTCCGAGGCCGTCCCAAAGGTTGTCAAGGACGTAGATGGCTTTCGCACCATGGCGGGTCGACTGATATTCGGTGCGCACAAAAGAGCGTCCGAGCTCTATGGTGTGGGGGAGAAACTCGTCGATGAAGCGCTGTGAGAAGCGGAACATGTGGGAGGTGGCTATGCGTGGAGCTCCTGAGGAATCGATGCGTATGTCGCGGCCGGTTATGAAGCGGTAGCCCCCCAGTATCTGGCGTGAATCGGGGTCCCATACAATCAGCTGACGGCATGGCGGCTCCATTGTGTCATAACGGTCAATGTCGCAGCTCAGCCCCGTGCCGCCTCCGGCTCCACGGAAAGCAATCTCACGCAGGCGCCCTATCTCGCGCATCACGTTGGGAGCAGTGGCGGCATCCACTACATATATCAGGTTGCCACCCTTGTTCGAACTGCGCAGCAAGGCGTCAGGAGTCAGCTCTTTTTCAAGCAGACTGGTATCAACAGGTTCTATTATAGACTCTTCCATCTTCAATCGCTGAGATTGTAAACAATGCTTCTTATGGCATCGGCCTCGGCTTGCGCGGCGGCTCCGCCTTTGAGGGTTGAGGCGCTCACCGGACGGCCTACACGGATGGTGAACTCGGCGCCCCGGCAGCGGAATATCTCTGCCGGCAGACGCACCATCTCAATGTTGAATTTAAGCCCTAACCGGGTGCGAGTTTTTGCAAAATTATAAAAAAAACTTGAATTCTGACCGTTGAAGTATATAGGAATGATGTCACGTCCGGTAGACACCGCTTTATTGATAAACATTTTCCGCCAGCGAAGGTCGGCTATCGAACCATCTTTCTGCTTGCGCGACACCAGCCCGGCGGGGAATATTATGATAGGAGCATCCGAGGCGAATGTGCTGTCAATCTGAGCCGTGGAGGTGCGTGACTGGCGCCCGTGCTTATTGACCGGAAGGAATACTTCAGAAAGCGGCTCGACGGCCATAAGCAGGTCGTTGACCACAAAGCGTACCCCCGGGCCGTAGCGCTGTGAGAGCATGTCGATAAGTATCATTCCGTCAAGCCCGCCAAGAGGATGATTGCATACAAAGATGGCTCTCCCGGATTCGGGGAGATTCGCCATGCCGCTCACCTGGTAGGTGATTCCGAGATGACGGAGCACTCCGCGGCAGAAGTCGGCGCCACGCAGCCCATGGTTGACACGAAGCATTTCGTTGAGCTGATCCTGACATATGACGCGCTCCATCCATCGCACCAGAGGGCGTGGAATAAAGCGGTAATGACGCGGCAACCGCTGACGCAGGACTGTGTCCAGGTCAATGCGTATTATATCAGATGATTCCATAAAACGCCCACAAAGATAAGAGATTCTTCTGAATAAGCCTACTTTTGAGTGGGGACTCCTGAGAAAGATTATTCACAAATTTGTGAATTCCGAAAAACAATTCATATCTTTGTGGCATTAAATAAATGATATGATTACTCTTCCTGATATCGATCCGTCAATGATAGCTAATAACCTGACTCCATTTGAGCCTACGCATCCCGGTGAACTTATACGCGATGAACTGGAGGAAAGGCATCTGACCCAAGCGAAGCTTGCTGAGCAGATCGGAGTCTCTCCATCACTGCTGAACGAAGTAGTCAACGGCAAGCGTGGGGTTAATACTGAATTGGCTCTTTTGCTTGAAGCGGCATTAGGAATATCTGCTGAACTGTGGCTGAAACTTCAATCGGATTATAATATGCAGGTGGCTAAGTCGGACTCTACATTTATGAGTCGTCTTGCAAATATTCGAAAGATAGCTGCGGTTCTTTAATTAGCTATGTCAGCAGGTATGATGAAACGTATAAGTGGATTTTTCGGTGACTGCGCGCAGTCAGGGAAGAGTATGGTTAAGGTATTGCTTCAGAGCCGGCGGTGCCGGTTCGGCAAGCGGGAGCGCCAGGGTGAACGCCTTATTATAATGGGCAACGGACCATCGTTGGCCGATACAATGCGCTGCTGTGCACAGCAGCTTGAGGCCAATGCTCTGATGGCGGTCAACTTTGCGCCTAATACGGAGGAGTTCTACTCTCTGCGCCCGGAATATCTTGTGCTTGCCGACCCGATATTTTTTGCCGGGGGTAATGACAAGGTGACACTTCTGTGGCAGAATCTGCAGAAGCGTGTCGACTGGCCGCTTACCGTTTTTGTGCCTATGGCAAATGTGCGGTCGGTGAGTACGGCTAACAGTCAGGTCAGTGTCAAGGGCTTTAATTTTATAGGGGCCGGAGGCTTCGGCGCTCTTACACGCAGGCTTTACCGCAGCGGACGGGCCATGCCGCGCCCGCGCAATGTGCTGATACCATCCATTATGATAGGTATCCGGCTTGGCTATAAGGAGATATATCTCACGGGCGCCGACCATTCATGGACGCGCACTCTTGATGTGGACGAGCAGAACCGCGTGGTGACGGTGCAGCCGCATTTCTATAAGGATGATGAGGCCGAGAGCCGAAGGGTGGCGTCAGTGTACCGCGATATACATATGCATGACATACTGCTGAGTTTCCATATAGCTTTCAAATCATATTTCGATATAGAGCGCTTTGCGCGTGGCGAGGGGGTAAGGGTCATCAACTCTACTCCCGGCAGTTTCATCGATGCGTTTGAACGGGGTGGCCTCCCATCATGATGTAGGATAGCGTGCGCCCTGATTTTATGCCTAATCGACGGGCCGAAAAATACTTGTCCGGACTACAATAGGAACAGCCCGGAGGAAGCGATATGTTGCAGTCCAGAATACCTGATTGAATAAGCGTATGTCTTACAGCGGCGGGTAAATCAATGTGCGGCCGCGGAAGAGATGCATCTCTGCTGACTATTGTCGGAGGGAAGCCGGCCTCCATAAAGCGCTCCACAACCTCTTCGCCCACTTCAAAACATCCGGCGCATATACATGGCCCCATGGCGGCCACAATCCTGTCAGGTCGCGCACCGGCCTCAACCATCTTCTGTACAGTAAGTTCGCTTATTCGGCCTACTGTGCCTTTCCATCCGGAATGTGCGGCGGCGATAACTCCGGCTTCGGCATCGGCCAACAGTACCGGCACACAGTCGGCTGTATGGATGCATAGTATGGTGTCGGTCAGAGTGGTGACCAGCGCATCCGTGTCGGCGAGCATGTCGGCGGGAAATGGGGTGCGGTCAATCAGTTTTACGTTCAGCGAGTGGGTTTGCCGAGGGAAAATAAGCCTGTCGGTGCCGAGCCCCGTGTGGCTGCTCAGAAGCCGTATGGCCTGCTGCACACGCTCCGGCGAGTCCGATGTATAGGAACAGGTGCTGAATCCATCGTAGGGATTCATAGCATCGGCGGCACCGCGCAATGTACTGTATGCCGCAATGCCGCCGATGTTAAGCAGTTCTACTGTATGGAGTGTCATTTTTCGTCTTCGTCATCCACATTGTATTCGAAGTCAAGGTCATCCCATGAAGGATCGTCCTGATCGAATTCCTCGTCGTCAAACAGTTCGTCGTCATCCTCCTCCACAGTGTCGGGACGGTCAAAGATGAATTCGTCTTCCTCGCGCACTCGGTGATGTCCGTCAAGTGGACGGTGGGTGATGGAGGGTGTGGCTATGCGGTTGCGGTCATCGTTGACGGCGCTCCAGAGCATATCTTTCAGCTCTGTGATGCCCTGGCCTGTTACGGCTGAGATGAACACGTGGGGCAGATCCGTGGGGAGAGTCTTTTCAATTTCCGCCATCAGCTCATCGTCAAGCATGTCGCTCTTCGATATTGCCAGAAGCCGCTCCTTGTCCATAAGCTGGGGATTGAAGCGCTGAAGCTCGTCGAGGAGTATCTGGTACTGTGCCGCTATGTCGTCAGAGTCGGCCGGTACCATGAACAGAAGCACGGCATTGCGCTCTATGTGGCGCAGGAAGCGGAGTCCGAGTCCCTTGCCCTCGCTGGCACCCTCTATGATACCGGGAATGTCGGCCATCACGAAGGAGCGGTTGCCGCGGTATGACACGATGCCGAGCTGCGGCTCCATAGTGGTGAAGGGATAGTCGGCGATCTTCGGACGGGCCGCGGATACGGCTGACAGCAGAGTTGACTTGCCGGCATTCGGGAAGCCTACAAGGCCCACATCGGCCAGAAGCTTAAGCTCCAAAATCACGGTTTTCTCAATGGCGGGTTCGCCGGGCTGTGCGTAGCGGGGTGATCGGTTGGTGGCGCTTTTGAAATGCCAGTTGCCGAGGCCGCCGCGTCCGCCGCGGAGCAGCTTCACCTCCTCGCCGTCATTGTTTACCTCGCAGAGAAATTCGCCTGTCTCGGCATCGAACACCACAGTTCCGCAAGGTACCTCTATTATCACATCGTTGCCATCCTTGCCGAAGCTGCGGCCTCCGGAGCCGCTCTGTCCGTTGCCGGCAAACACATGCCGGTTGTACTTGAGCGGGAGCAGTGTCCACATATGGCTGTTACCCTTGAGTATGATATGTCCGCCACGACCTCCGTCGCCACCGTCAGGGCCCCCTTTGGGCACATATTTAGCGCGGTAGAAATGTCGTGAACCGGCTCCGCCTTTACCTGAACGGCAAAGGATTTTTACGTAATCTATGAAATTTGAATCGGCCATGAGTAATTCTTTGTTTGTCTTATTTAATTATAACGCATCAGCGGCCATAAAGTGCTTTATGGCGCATCAGTTCCCGGGCATGCTGGTAGTCAGTGGGCGAGCCAATGTCAATCCATGTGCCTGAGATGGGGAAGTATGTTACATTCAGCCCCTTGGCTATAGCCTCCTCTATAAGATCGGTGGCGTCGGTGCGTGTGTCGGGCTGGAGTCCGCGCAGCAGGGCATTGTCTATGATGTATATGCCGGCATTGGCATAATATGAATAGGAGGGTTTTTCCTCCAGGGCTGTCACCCGGCGTCCGTCAGTGGCAAGGATAGCGTAGGGCACCGATACGTTGTAGGGTATGGCAGCTATAGTTATGGCGGCGCCGGCCCGGATGTGGGCCAGATACATATCCTCGAATGATATGGTGGTGAGCAGGTCGGAATTCATCACCACGGTGCACCCCTCGGCCGGCAGGTCGACGAGCTGGGCTGACCCGATGGTCCCGAGCGGCGAGTTCTCACGCACGCAGCGTACCATCACGCCTCCTACAGGGTTGGCGAAATGCTGTTCAAGCTTTTCGGCAAGATAATTGACCGTAACGCTGATATCTGTAATGCCGCATGCGGCGAGCGCTTCGATATTATAATCTATTATGGCTTTGTCGGCTATGGGGAGAAGCGGTTTCGGGGTTTCGAGCGTGAGCGGACGCAGGCGCTCCCCTTTGCCTCCGGCCATCAGTATGGCCGACAGCGGCAGACGTGTAGGGGTGGCGGTGGTGTCTATGACATCGCTTATTGTGCCGGCTTCGCTTATGACAGGAATCAGCTGCACACCCCGTTCACGCAGCGCGCGCAAATGGGCGAGGTCAATACCGGACTCTTTCAGTGAGCTGAACTTGCGGTTCATGACGCGGCTCACGGGATGCGAGGGGAGAGCACCGTCGATCATGCCGCGGCGTATGTCGCCGTCAGTCACCGTACCGGTCATGATGCCGTCATTATCAATGGCAAACAGAGTCATGACCTTGCCGCTCAAGGCGTTTAGCTTTGCAAGAGCGTCAAGTATGGATGCGTCCTGCCTTATGATATGTGAGTCAGATGTCAAATGTGAGGTCATGGAATGATTTGCGTGAAAGTGATTCTATAGGGGTGTTGACTATGGCATCAACGGATAGCCGCAGCGTATCGGGCTTGTAGTACGGATTGCTGACTGACGCGGCAAGGCTTCTGAAATCGTCTGAAAGGGCTTTTTCTATGGCAGCGGCGATCTCTTCGGTCGAATCGCCGCAGTTTATTACCGAGTCGGCAGCGAGGCGCCCCTCTTGCCTGATACCGATGTTGACGGTTGGGATGCCGGTAGAGGGTACTTCGATGATGCCGCTTGAAGAATTGCCTACGGCGGCGCCGGCGTGGCGCAGCACCGAAAGATAGCGGCGGTAGCCGAGCGAGGGCACTGCTACAACACGTCCCGGATATCTGGCGGCATACTGCTGTATGAGGTCAATTATCACCTGCCCGCGGGCATCATTGTTGGGGTAGGTTATTATAACATTGCTCTGCGGGAACCGGTCGAGGGCTTCCAGCAGGGCGCGGAAGCGTGACGCAACATCGGCATCATCGAGCGTGGCCGGATGATAGGTCACCACAAGTGTGCGGCTGTCAACCGTCATGCCTAATGACTGTTCAATCTCCTGACGTGACATCTGCGGGATAGCCATGGCGTTGTATACACCGATGGCGCCTGTGTTGATGACACGCCCGGGATTCTCCCCGAGCTGAATCACACGCCGGCGATACTCCTCTGTCGATACAAGGTGAAGCGATGCGAGCTTGGTTATGGCATGGCGTATGGAGTCGTCAATGGCGCCGTCGGTACGCTCACCTCCGGCAATATGCACTATAGGTATGCGCATCACGGAGGCTGCCGACGCTGTGGCGAGCATTTCATATCGGTCGCCCAGTATCACCACCATATCAGGCCGGATGGCTTCGAACGCATCGGCCATGCCGGAGATGCACAGTCCCATGGCGCGGGCTGTGTCGGCCGGCGAATCAGTAGGCACTTCCATCGGCACGGTGGCGCTTATGTCAAATCCGGCAGCGGTGATTTCATCCACCGTGTGGCCGTAGCGGTGCATAAGGTGCATGTTGGTGGCCACGATATGCAGCTCCACTCCCGGAGTGTTCTTCAGCTCGCGGGCAATACCTGACAGCAGGCCCCATTCGGCACGTGTCCCTGTCACAATGCATACGCGGCGGTTCATCAGATGGCAGTCCACCCTCCGTCGGCGGCGATAATCTGTCCGGTTATGTATTTTGCTCCGTCAGATACGAGGAAGAGGCACAGAGGAGCTATATCGTCGGGGTTGCCCATCCGCTTCATGGGGCAACGGTGATTGTAGGCGCGGAGGAACTCCTCGCGTTGATTGTCGAATATGCCGCCGGGACACACGCAGTTGACGCGTATGCCATCCTTGCCAAGATATGACGCCATGTAGCGTGTGAAGTTGATGATGCCCCCCTTTATGGCGCAGTATTCAGCCGGCGATGACCCGCCGTACTCCTCATAGATGGTGAAGTCATTGCCTACAATACCGTAGATGGATCCGAAATTGACTATCGAGCCGCTTTTCTGACGCGTCATTACGCGGGCCACCTGCTGGTCAATGTAGAACACCGGATTGAGCTGTATCCTGACATTCTCACTCCAGTGCTCGAAGGGGGTGTCCTCGAATTTGTAGCGTCCCCAGTCGGGAGTATGTGGATAGGCGGCGTTGATAAGGCCGTCGATACGGCCGCCGTAATTTGAAAGGGTAAATTCAATCAGGGCGTCAATGGAGCCGTTGTCAGTAAGGTCAAGATGGAAGGTGCGTGCCTCGGCATCGGTGCTCACTGACATGTCGGCGTCGATAGCCACGGCTCCGCGCTCACGCAGCTCCTTTACTATCTCGCGGCCAATGAGGCCCCGGCCTCCAGTCACTATTATTACTTTATTGTTCAGGTCTTTCATAAGCAAATTTTTAGGATATCGTTTGCTGTGGCAAGTCCGTTGAATGAACTGCGGGCATGCTCTTTTACAAGGGTGGTGAAGTATTTCATCTGAGCCGTATAAGTGTCGGCCACGCGCTGCTCCGATTCGAACAGTATCGTTCCTGTCGAATTGGTCACCGTGTTGGTAGCCAGATCGGCGGTGATGGTGTCCTCGTCAGTCAGGACCTCTATGGTGCGGCGGTAGTCACGGCGGTAGTAGTTCAGTATTACCGAGGCGCAGAATCCTTCGTAGGTCAGACAGTAATTGGCGTAGTCAATGGCTTCTATCCCCAGCGAGGAGACACTGCGGAGTGTCGACCGGCTGTCGAGCGGCATTCCGAAGAGCCAGTAGAGGTAGTCAAGTTCATGAATAAGATCAAGATGTACCCCGCCACCCAGCGACGGGATGGCGCTGTAGCATTTACGCCAGTCGGTCCCCGGACGCCATCCAGGGAGCCATGATCCGCAGTAGACGTTTACTTCGTTGACGCGCTTCCCTTCCAGATATGTTTTCAGAAATGAAAGTGAGTCAAGAAACCTCAGATTGCATGCCACATAGGTCAGCGTCCCGTCATCCTCCGTCTGTTTTATAATATCGGGGTATGCCGGGGTATCGAACACCGGCTTCTCCACCATCAGGGGTATGCGGTAGGGGAGCAGACTCTCTACCGTTGAGGCATGCGCCGAAGTAGGGTTGGATATGATGGCAAAATCAATATCTTTCAGGTCAAGCTCATTTAGCGAGGTGACGGATATGACTCCCTCCACGGCTTTATTGGAGCCACGGCCGGAGCGCAGGGCATATATGGTGTGGCGCTCCATAGGCAGGGCCTTATGGAGTGCGTCGATATGCTTGCGGGCTATTGAGCCGAGTCCTATGATAAGCAGGTTCATGGCAGTGATATGCGTCCGGTGTCAAGCAGATAGGCCAGATAGTCATAGTCCGAAGGCTCGTCAAGATCAAAGCAGATATGGTCCATGACGTAGACCAGCGAACGGTCCGTGACGGCACGCGGCGGTTCGGCCATAAGTGCCTCGCGGCGGTACACGTAGATGGAGGCGTTCATGTCATATACCTTCGGGGCGCTCTGGCGTGTGGTGTACATTCCGGCGAGCACTACTCCATAGTAGCCCGACGGTTGCTGCTGCACCATATTGAAATATGGATTGCGGGCTGCCGGATTGACGGAGAATACCGTGAGCGCATCGGCATCGCTTTCAATAAGCTTCAGGCACCCCTCGATATCCTCCAGAGTGCGTATCGGAGAGGTCACGTCAAGGTCAACCACCGCATCGTAGCATCTGCCATGACGCTCTTCGGCCCAGAGCATGGCGTGGCGTATGGCATCAGGCTTTCCGCAGGTGTCGTTGGCCAGAAAGTCGGGGCGGTCATAGTCGGTGGCAAGGCCGTAGCGGCGTCCTACCTCGCGGATATCTCCGGAGTCAGTGGAGAGCACTATGTCGGCTCCATGCCGCTCGGCAAACGCGCGTGCGGCACGTATTGAGTAGGCGAGCAGGGGGTGTCCTCCCACTTCCTTTATGTTCTTGCCGGGAATCCCCTTGGAACCCCCGCGGGCACATATTGTGACAAGTATATTTTTCATAAGGAGGCAAATTTACGAAAAAAACGATACATTTGCATAATTATGATTGACTGGATACTTTTGATTGCAGGACTGGCACTCATTATTTATGGTGCCGATTTCCTGACCGACGGTGCCTCGGCGCTTGGAAAGCGCTGCGGACTGTCCGATTTGGTGGTGGGGCTTACCATCGTTGCGTTCGGCACATCGGCCCCCGAACTGTCGATAAGTGTGATTTCAGCCGTGCAGGGCAACTGTGGGCTGGCTATCGGTAACGTAGTGGGCAGCAATCTGTTCAATACGCTTATGATAGTAGGCGTAGTGGCGTTGATCACACCGGTGAAGATAGAGAAGAGTATAATGACCAACGAGATTCCGCTCACGCTGGTCGCCACATTGGCTCTGCTTGCCATAGGGTGCTCAATGTGGCTCGACGGAGTGCCGGCCGAGGTTAGCCGCGTGGAGGGAATACTCCTGCTGCTGATTTTCGCGATATTCATGCGCTATGTTTTCAGCAAGGCAAAAGCGGCTCCTGAACCGGATGCCGGCAAGGCTGACAATCAGCAGAAGGCACTCCCGGTGTGGCGTTCCCTGCTGTATGTGGCCGGTGGCCTTGGTGCACTGATTTGGGGCGGTGACCTTTTTGTCGATAAGGCTTCGGCCATAGCCAAGGGGCTTGGTGTGAGCGACGCTGTGGTGGGGCTTACCATTGTAGCCGCCGGTACCTCGCTTCCTGAACTCGCCACTTCGGTCAGTGCAGCGCTTAAAGGCAATACCGGTATCGCGCTCGGCAATGTGATAGGAAGCAATATTTTCAATATACTTATGGTGCTGGGGTGTGCCGCCGTGGTACGTCCGCTGCCGTTTGATGGAGTCGGCACCATTGACCTCTTCGCACTTCTGGCCTCGGCTCTTGTGTTCTGGCTTTTCGGCTGGGTGATACGCGAGCGCACCATCACCCGCGGTGAGGGCGCCGTGATGTCCATAATGTACATAGGCTATATAGCATGGCTCGTAATCAACGTGATTGATTGAAGCGCTCGTGTAACCGGGCTATAACAAGAAGTTTAGCCGCTCCATATGGGGCGGCTTTTTTTTTGTGGCAGGAAAATGCGGATTGAATAAAAATAAACGGGAAATTGTGTTTTAACATATTTTAAGATGGGGGGGGTAATTTGGTGTATATTTGTAAACGCAACTAAAAAGTACTTAACGCGGATTTCTACCGAGATCATAATACCAACCTTAAATTTTTTTACAAACAAACAATCATTACCAATGACCAATCAACCAAATCGATGGGCAGTAATGCTACTGTCAGCCACGCTTGCCACAGGCAGTATGGCGGCATCACCGGTTCAGGCGGAAACGCCGGCGTCCACGGAAACGATGCAAGTGAATGGAACGTGTAGCGGCATTGTTCAGGATGCTGCCGGGGAGCCGCTTATGGGGGCATCGGTCCGCGTCAAGGACACGAAGATGGCTACTGTTACAAATCTTGATGGAAAATTTTCTTTAATCAATGTTCCCCAGGGCTCAACCATTGTAGTCACGTATATAGGATGTAAGCCGTATGAAGCCGTATGGTCAGGCAATCCTCTTGACATAGTACTTGAAGATAACTCTACGGCACTGGATGAAGTGGTGGTAGTAGGTTACGGAACCCAGAAGAAAGTTAATGTTACAGGTTCGGTATCAATGGTAGGTTCGGAGGCATTTGAATCACGTCCGTCGGCCAATGTACAGCAGGCTCTGCAAGGTGCCATACCGGGTCTTAATCTGTCGCAGACGGATGCCGGCGGCGAATTGAATGCCACGATGTCGATGAATATCCGTGGCGCCGGAACTATAGGCGATGGCTCGGTGGCAAGTCCTCTCGTCCTGATTGACGGTATCGAGGGTAATATGAATACAGTCAATCCTAATGATATAGAAAGCGTGTCAGTACTGAAGGATGCCGCTGCATCATCTATCTATGGTACACGTGCCGCTTTCGGTGTGATACTTATAACAACAAAAAGCGGAACAGCAGGAAAAGTGCGTGTGAGCTATTCGGGCGATGTGCGTTTCAGTACGGCCACACAGCTTCCCGACATGGCCAATTCTCTTGAGTGGGCCACATATTTCAATTTGGCTCAGTATAATACCAACGGTAGTACCGCTTTCAATGAGGAGACGATGGCCAATATCGTCAAGTATCTCAATGGAGAGTTCACAGACCCCTCTACACCTGAATATTACGGTACCACAGCCGGATCTGACGGCAAATGGAATAAATACAACAATGCGTTTGCCAATACGGACTGGTTCAAGGAATTCTACAAAGAGAATGTACCTTCTACTCAGCATAACATCAGCCTTAGCGGAGGTAATAATAAAGTGACATGGTTGATCAGCGGAAGCTATCTTCTCCAGAACGGTCTTATACGCCACGGTCATGATGAATATAACCGCTACACGACAAACGCCAAGATCGGAGCGGAACTCGCATCATGGGCCCGCGTGGACTACAATGTGAAATGGACCCGCACCGACTATGAACGCCCGTTCTATATGACCGGACTGTTCTATCATAATATAGCGCGTCGCTGGCCCACATGTCCTGTTATTGACCCCAATGGCCACTATACCGATGGTATGGAGATCCATGAACTTGAAAATATGGGTACACGCAATGAAAAAAGCGATATGTTCACACAGCAGCTCCGCTTTACTTTCACACCTCTCGAGGGATGGAATATCGTGGCTGACGGTGCTCTTCGCGTAACCAACAACAAGACTAACTACGGCATGCAGCCTGTGGAATACTATGATGTGAATGACCAGCCGTTCCTGTATGATTCAGGCTATGGAACCACATCGTACGTGTATGACTACCGCGGACGCAGCAACTACTATGCCGTGAATCTGTTTACCGACTACAGCCGCTCGTTTGGGAAGCACAACGGTAAGGTGCTGGTAGGTCTCAACTACGAGCATTTCAATACCGACGCACTGTCAGGTATCGGATATGACTTGACAAACAGCGACAAGATATTCCTGAGCCAGGCGCAGAAGGATTTCAATGCCAGCGACGTATACAATCATCGTGCTACGGCCGGTTATTTCGGACGATTCAACTATGACTATGACGGCAAGTATCTGTTTGAGTTCAATATCCGCTATGACGGCTCTTCACGCTTCCTGGCCAACCGCCGTTGGGAGTGGTTCCCCTCGGTATCAGCCGGATGGAATATAGCACGTGAGGACTTCTTCCATAATCTTACTTATAAGATCAATACGTTGAAACCCCGTGTGTCATGGGGCCGTCTTGGAAACACAAGCTCAAATTACAACTCTTTCTGGGATTGGTATCCTTTCTATCAGCAGCAGGCAATCGGCTCGGCCAACAGCGGATGGCTGATTAACGGAAATAAGCAGAATACAGCTTCGCTTCCCTCAATTGTAAACGGAACAATGACATGGGAAACCATCGAGACATGGAACGTAGGTCTTGACTGGGGTGCATTCAACAACCGTCTGACAGGTTCGTTCGAGTGGTTCAGCCGTACTACAAAGGATATGATAGGCCCGGCTCCCGTACTCGGCTCTATCCTCGGAACCAATGCCCCGAAAACAAATAACTGTAACATGCGTAATACTGGCTGGGAACTCGAAATAGGATGGCGTGACCGCGTTCAGGAAGTGAACTACGGCGTGCGTTTCAATATTTCTGACAACCGTGCCAAGATTCTGGAATATCCCTATGACGGCGAATTTGAGTCGCAGTCGCTCAATGGCTGGTACAATGGCCGCTATGACGGCGAGGTATGGGGATATACAACCCATGGTATAGCCAACTCCGATGAAGAGATGGCCGAATGGCTGACAAAAAACAAACCCAAATGGGGCAGTGGTTGGCAGGCCGGCGATATCATGTATTGCGACCTTAACGGCGACGGCGTGGTTGACAATGGCGAAAATACCATAGGCAATCATGGCGATTTGACCATCATCGGTAATACAACCCCCCGCTACCGCTTCGGTCTTAATCTTGACATTCAGTGGCGTGGATTTGATTTCTCAGCATTCTTCCAGGGAGTCATGAAGCGTGACTGGTTCTTCGGAAGTGAAGAGCCTTACTTCTGGGGCGCTACCAGTAAGATGTGGCAGTCAGCCGTTTTCAAGGACCATCTTGATTTCTGGGAACCCATAAGCTATAAAGCAGGTGACGAAGGCTACAATGTGGCCAAGAATCCTGATGCCTACTATCCCCGTCCTTACTTCAACACTGATAAGAACCGTTACACCCAGACTCGTTACAAGCAGAATGCGGCTTATCTGCGCTGCAAGAACATGCAGTTGGGCTATTCGCTGCCTGAGTCAGTGATACGCCATGTCGGCATGAGCAACTGCCGTTTCTATGTGTCTGTCGACAATCTGTTTACTATCTCTGACATATCCGGAGTGTTTGACCCGGAAGCTCTTGGCGGAGCAAATGGTGCCGGTAAGCTTTATCCGCTTCAGCGCACATGGTCAGTAGGTGTCAACCTCAGTTTCTAATGCTTAACTCAATTCCAATGAAAATCAATATAAAGAACATAGCGGCATGTGTGATCGCGACAGGAGCATTGACCGCCCTGTCATCATGTAACGATCTGCTCGACATGGAGCCTATCACACAGATAACCCCGCAGGATTATTATAAAAATGCAGACCAGCTTGCTGCATATCTGAATAATTACTATAATGGCCAGCTGACCAATCCGTTTAGCGGAGTGATGTTTCATCAGGCTACGTATACCGACGGTATGAACCGCTCGGATGTCAACACGGATATAGCATGTGTGGGCGGCGGCAATCTTACCCTCTACGCTCCCAATCATTGGCAGACAGGTACAGGAAAATCACTGCAGACTTATTACGGCGATGTCAGAGTGTGGAATCACTTTATAAACACGGCTCAGGCAAACTACGCACGCAATGCCATACAAGGTGAAGATGCATTGGTGCGCAATTACATAGGTGAGGGCCATTTCTTCCGTGCCCTGGCTTATTTCAGGATACTCGCCCTCTACGGTGATGCTCCTATAGTGACTACCGTCATTCCTGACCAGAATGATGTGATAGTGGAAAACAGCATCCGTAGCCCGCGAAATGAAGTTGCACGCTTCATCCTTGCTGACCTCGATACTGCAATCACCATGCTTTCTGACCGTTCGCGGTTCAACGGGCAGAGGGTATGCCGTGAGGCCGCGCAGCTGTTAAAATCGCGTGTGGCACTGTTTGAAGGTACATTTGAGAAATATCACAAGGGTTCAGGCCGTGTGCCCGGCGATGCTGAATGGCCCGGAGCTGCCATGAGCTATAATGCAGGCAAGACATTCAATATTGACAACGAAGTCAATTTCTTCCTGACACAGGCCATGGAGGCTACCAAGGCGGCTGTAGGAAGCAGTACGCTCACAGTAAACAACCGTGTGCTTCAACCCGAATTAGGCCAGATATCCGGATGGAATCCGTATTTCGAAATGTATAGCCAGAAGTCATTGGCCGGTTCCGAAGAGGTGTTGCTTTGGAAAGAATATGACGCAGGTGTCAATGTCAAGCACAGTGCTCCTTTCCGTTCCACCACAGGATGTAATGACGGCATGACACGTGCTTTCGTAGAAGGGTTCCTGATGACTGACGGCAAGCCGTTCTACGCAAGTGACCTGTACCGCGGGGATAAAAGTCTGGATGATGTGAAGGCTAACCGCGACTATCGCCTGCAGCTGTTCCTCTGGGGTGAGAGCACACTCCTGCGTGCCGACTCCAAATACGGCGATGCTCTTGGCACTCTGTTCGGTGCGCCTCCTATTACCTCATCTGTGGTTGAGACACGTGCTATCACCGGATATATGTCACGCAAATATGTGACATATGATCAGACTCAGTGCGATAATGACCAGATTCTGGGTGTGAACGCATGTCCGATATTCCGTACTGCTGAAGCTATGCTTAACTATATGGAAGCTTGTGTTGAAAAGACCGGTTCGGTCGATGGTACAGCCGCCGATTATTGGCGTCAGCTGCGCCGTAGGGCAGGTGTCGATGAAGATTTCAACGCTACTATAAGCGCAACCGACCTGAACAAGGAGCTGCAATGGAGCGTATATTCCGGAACCACTATGGTATCGTCCCTGATATTCAATGTCAGAAGAGAACGCGTGGCAGAAACCTTCAACGAGGGACTGCGATTCATGGACCTGATACGCTGGCGCTCGTTTGACCGTATGCTGACTGACAAGTGGATTCCGGAAGGATGTAATTTCTGGGATGAAATGCACGTGGCTTACGAGGGCAATGGCCCTATTCTGGCCGATGGCTCACCAAGTTCTACAGTGTCAGGTCCGTCACAGAGCAAGTATCTGCGTCCTTATTCCGCCAATATGGCCAGCACCAATGAGCTCCTCAACGGTTATTCGTGGCGTGAGGCATACTATCTGTATCCCCTTGGAGCTGTTGACCTGACATCGGCATCACCTACACGTAAACCGGAGGATTCCAACCTGTATCAGAATATCCACTGGCCCATGACCGGCGGACGATATGCTGAAAAGTAACACCTGATATGCCGGTATATAGACAATAAGATGAAAGAGAGGAATTAGGTTAATTGTACCGCACTCCGGAAGTAAATGACTTATACTTGTGGAGTGCGGTTTTTTATACTATATTTGTATTGATTAAACATATATGTTATGATACGAAGATTATCATTGCTGACGCTCTGTGTGGTATCGGCTCTCGGACTCATGGCTTACGAGGGGCCGGTGATGGGGTGGAGCTCGTGGAATACCTATAGGGTGAATATCTCCGACAGCCTTATCAAGAAGCAGGCTGATGCTATGGCCAATACCGGCCTGGCCAAAGCCGGCTACCGTTATGTAAATATTGACGATGGTTTTTTTGGCGGCCGTGATGCCGATGGACGGCTTCTTGCCCATCCCAAGAGATTCCCCTCGGGGCTGAAACCGGTGGCCGATCATATCCACTCGCTCGGACTCAAGGCCGGAATATACAGCGACGGAGGGCGTAATACATGCGGTAATTATTTCGATAAGGACACTATAGCTACCGGAGTAGGGCTGTATGGACATGATGAACAGGATGCGCAGTTCTATTTCAATGACATGGGCTTTGACTTTATCAAGGTGGATTTCTGCGGAGGTAATGCCAAGCAGAATTATGAGCGTCTGACTCTTGACGAGCGTACCCGTTATGAAGCCATAGCCGAGGCTATCCGTAAGACCGGACGTGATGATGTGAAGCTGAACATATGCCGCTGGGATTTCCCGGGCGTGTGGGCCGCAGATATCGCTGCGTCATGGCGCATATCGCATGACATAGCTCCGCGATGGAAATGGATCAAGGATATAATCAATCAGAATCTGTATCTTTCGGCCTACTGCCGTAACGGGAAGTTCAATGATATGGATATGCTCGAAGTGGGGCGCGGTATGACCCCTGACGAGGACCGCACGCATTTCGGAATCTGGAGTATCATGTCATCGCCGCTGATGATAGGGTGTGACATGACAACACTGTCGCCCGAAACGTTCCGTCTGCTTACCTCGCCCGACCTTATAGCTATAAATCAGGATCCTCTTGCGCTGCAGGCATATCCTGTGGCTTATGATTCAGGAGCGATAGTTCTTGTCAAGGACCTGAAGCAGCGTCATGGGCTGAAGCGTGCTTTCGCCGTGTATAACCCGACGGATTCGGTAGTTGATATCACAGTGGATATGGCAGCTCTTGACCTTGCCGGCCGGGTGCATCTCAAGGATGCCTATGGCGTCAAGGCAGATACGGCGGTGACAGGAGAGGTGACGCTGTCCATACCTCCCCACGGTACTGAAATATATATTGCCGATGCCGAGCGGCGTCTTGACCGTACATATTACGGCGCTGAGACTGCATATATCGGTAACTATCAGGAGATAAAAAATCCGGTTGAGGCACGAACCGGCTACTATCGTGACAGAGCGGAGGGAAATGGCGCTTATGCGGCCAACTTAGGCGGTTCGGAGGATAACTATCTGGAATGGAGTAATGTACATGTGTCAACTCCCGGAAAATACCGTATGGCTGTACGCTCACTGACTGACGAGCCACGCACGGCACGCGTATATGTCGATGGGAAAGAGCGCGGTCAGCTGAAGTTTACAGGTAAAGGCGATGCTTCGCTTATGTTGAAGCTTTCTGCCGGCGAACACTCCATCAGGCTTTGCAATACTGAAGCGCAGATGCCTGATATAGACTTCATGCGGCTGCAACCTGAAAATTTGTAGAAAAGATGTTACCGCATGGCGGTAAATAATTAAATGGTGTGAAAAAAGTGCTTGTTAGGCTGAAATGTTGTAATTTTACAACTTGAAACTAACAAAGCATTTTTTTTATGGGTGACAAGAAGGTACTTGTGACGGGAGCCGATGGATTTATCGGGTCGCATCTGACAGAACAGCTGCTTGCTGAAGGTTATGATGTGCGGGCTCTGTGCATGTATAACTCTTTTAACGACTGGGGGTGGCTCAACGATGTGCGTCATCCGCGGCTTGAGATTGTGTGCGGCGATGTGCGCGATGCTGATTTCTGCCGCCATATAACCCGTGGATGCAGCACGGTGTATCATCTTGCTGCCCTGATAGCCATTCCTTACAGCTATGTGGCACCTGACAGCTATGTAGATACCAATATAAAAGGGACCCTCAATATGTGTCAGGCCGCACGCGACCTCGGAGTGGAGCGGCTCGTGGTCACCTCAACCAGCGAGGTGTACGGCACAGCCATGTATGTGCCTATCGATGAGAAGCACCCGCGTCAGCCTCAATCACCCTATTCGGCTACGAAGATAGGTGCTGATGCCATAGCCAAGAGTTTCTACAATGCCTTTGATCTGCCGGTAGTGATAGCCCGGCCTTTCAATACTTACGGTCCTCGTCAGAGCGCACGTGCCATAATTCCTACTATCATATCGCAGATAGCCTCAGGCAAACGTGAGATAAAGGTGGGCGACCTTACTCCCACGCGCGATTTCAACTTCGTGGCTGACACTGCCGCCGGATTTATCGCCCTCGGCAATACCCCCGGTATCGAGGGTCAGGAGATAAATATAGCCACCGGTACCGAGGTGAGCATGAAGGAGACTCTTGAAACCATAGCGCGTGTCATGGGGGCTGAGGTAAGCTATATAACCGATGAGCAACGCCTGCGTCCGTCGAAAAGCGAGGTGTTCCGTCTGTGCGGCGACAATACCAAGATAACATCGCTCACTGACTGGCGTCCGCGTTTCACGCTCGAAGAGGGCCTGCGTGCCACTGCCGAGTGGTTTGTACGTCCGGAAAATCTGGCAAAGTATAAAACGGATATCTATAACAGATAAGAGTTGCTGTGGATAAGCCTGTTTACTTCATAGGTGGAGGCGGACACGCCGTGTCGGTGCTCAATGTGGCCCGCGAAACCGGTCGAGAGCCGGCGGGGTATGTTGATGTCGCTGAGCATGGCTCCATGTCACTGCCATATTCCGGATCCGACTCCGGATTTATGGCGCTTGTCGCTCCCGAAGATGCCGAGGTGCATATTACTGTTGTGGCTGGTGCCGGGTGCGACATGTCGCTGCGACGTAAGCTGATTGACCGCTACTCGTCCTATCCGGCGGCTACCTATGTGGCCGGAAGTGCAGTGGTGGTTACCGGAAGTGCTATAGGCGATGGCTCCGCAGTGATGCATGGCGCCGTGATAAACGGTGCGGAAATAGGACGTCACTGTGTGGTCAATACCGGAGCTGTGGTGGAGCATGGATGTAAGCTGGGCGATAATGTGTTTGTAGGTCCCGGTGCTGTGATATGCGGAGGTGTGGAGATTGGTCCGGACGTATTTATCGGAGCCGGCGCCACGGTCCGTAACGGTGTGAGCATATGCTCCGGAGCGAGTGTGGCTATGAGTGCCGCGGTGATACATTCTATAGAACAGCCGGGAATATATGGCGGGGTACCCGCCCGTAAACTGGATATGGCATGACTGAACGTATGAATAAGCAGCACACACTGATAATAGCTGAGGCTGGAGTGAATCATAACGGTAGTCTGGCTACAGCTATAGAGATGGTGAAGGCCGCTGCTGCCGCCGGGGCTGACTTCGTGAAGTTTCAGACATTCAAAGCTGAGAATCTCGTATCGGTATCGGCCAGGAAGGCTGAATACCAGATAGCCAACTGTGGCGACGATTATGACGACAATACGCAGCTTGGTATGCTCCGCAAGCTTGAACTTGACAGCGATGATTTTGCTGCCCTTTCCGAGGAGTGCCGTAAGGCAGGAATCGGATTCCTATCATCGCCGTTTGACAATGAAAGTATCGATCTGCTTGCTGCGATAGGGCAGGATTACTGGAAGATTCCATCGGGAGAGATAACCAATCTGCCATACTTGCGCCGCATAGGAGCGCTGGGCGGGCGTGTGATTATGTCGACCGGCATGTGCTGTATGGATGATATAGAGGCTGCTGTGAGGATTGTTGAGGAGGCCGGTACGCCACGCAGCCAGATATATCTGCTTCACTGCAATACGCAGTATCCTACCCCGATGACCGATGTCAATCTGCGCGCCATGCGTGCGCTTGAGCATCTCGGGTGCGCCGGCGTGGGCTACAGCGACCATACCGAGGGCATCGAAGTGCCTGTCGCTGCTGTAGCGCTCGGTGCAGAAGTTATTGAAAAACATTTCACTCTTGACCGCGGTATGCCGGGCCCTGACCACAAGGCCTCGCTTGAACCGCAGGAACTGTCAGCTATGGTCAGTTCAATCCGCAATATCGAGCTTGCGCTTGGCTCGGCCGACAAATGTGTCAGCACGAGTGAGTCGGCCAACAGGGCTGTAGCCCGTAAAAGTATTGTGGCTCTGTGTGATATCCCCGAGGGGGAGATACTCACAGAGAAAAACATCACGGTAAAACGTCCGGGAAGCGGCTTGTCGCCTATGCTCTGGGACTCCGTACTCGGTACGAAAGCTGTTCGAAGCTTCTCGGCCGATGAATTGATAGAAATTTAATTTATTGTGTAATAATTAGACCTGAAAAAAGTATGAAATTTAGAAAATTAATCTCATTTTTTGCATCGGTTGCTATGCTCGGTGCTTTCACATCATGTATTGACAATGACGATTCTTCAGTTGCAGTGTTCGGAGTCGGCATTGATTCAAGCCTGTTCAATGACAACGGCGTATTCAAGGAAGTGGACATGGTGTCGCCCAATGGCTCCCTGTATATCAACGGACTTACCTTTGCCCGCGATGTCAACACCATGTATCAGTCATTCACCGGTTTCCAGCCCTCAATGGTAATCAATAACGAAGTGACTGAAAATTATTGGCCTAACGAGCAGTGGGGTGTAGTTGACAAGTCACAGTCAGCAAACAATAAATATTCATTCCTGGTGGGTTATTGGAACTCAATGGAGACAACTACTGATATTCCTGCCAATCCTTCATGTAAGGTTGCTCCTGCTACTAAGATGAACTCTTTCAAGCCTCTTTACGTGTTCATATCCAACAGCACTGTCACCTATACAGCCATGGCTAAAGGTCTTGGTACATATTCTCGTAAGTTCGAGGCCGGCGATGTGTGCAAACTTCTTATCTACGGTGTGAAGAACAATGTGCGTACCCGCCCTGTTGAATTTGTACTCGGCAGCTGCGACTCTAACGGTGTGTTCAAAGGTGTTGACCAGTGGACTGCAGTCGATGTAAAAGAGCTTGGCGATGTTGACTATATCTATTTCCAGATGACATCAACTGATACCGGCGAATACGGAATCAACACCCCCACATATTTCTGCTACTACGGTATGCAGGCTGAATACAACTGATCAGCACCCCCTCTAATATAAGATATGGCAAATAGTGAATCGCTGAATCTCAATCTTCATCAACGGCAGCAACAGACGTTGACCCCCATGCAGCTTCAATTTGTGAAGGTGCTGGAGATGAACGGTCCGGAGGTGGAGGACGAGGTTCAGCGCGCTCTTGATGATAATCCGGCTCTTGAGGCAGTGACGCCTGAGGAGCCGGAACAGGAATCGTTCAATGAGAGCGCTGAGGAGATGCAGCTTGCCGATTACCGTAACGAGGATGAAATTCCGTCATACCGGCTCGAAGCTAACAATCACAGCCGCGATGACCGGTATTATGAGCCGGTGGCTGTGGAGCGCGGTGAGAGCCTGATGGAATATCTTAACTCGCAGATAGCCGAGCTAAATCTGTCAGATACGGATAGGAAGGTGGCACGCTATATTGCCGGAAATATTGACGACAACGGATATATGTCGCGCGACCTTGATGATATCGCTGACGACCTTGCTTTTCAGGCCGGGATAGATGTGGATGTCGATGAAGTGCGCCGCGTGTGGAACATAATCCGGACCCTTGACCCGGCCGGAGTTGGAGCAGTGGATCTGCGTGACTGCCTGCTCCTGCAGCTCCGCCGTATGGCAGGGGCCGATGCGGAACTGGCGCGTGAGATAGTGGAGCATTATTTCGATCTGTTCTCACGCATGCACTATGACCGGCTCGAATCAATGCTTGGCGTAGGAGAGGACCGCTTTCGCGATGCCATGGAACTGATACGTACGCTCAATCCCAAGCCCGGGGCTTTGATAACCGGGGGAACAGATGATGAGCGTACGCGTCATATCACGCCTGACTTTAATGTGGATGCCGATGACAACGGTGTTATAACGGTCACTCTACTGAGTCATCTGCCTCAACTGCAGATAGAAGCATCGTTCGCCGATGACCGTGCTGTCGGAGCGGCGAAGGGTGGCGCTTCGGAGGCGTCGCTGTTCATAAAGCAGAAGCGCGACGAAGCCTCCACGTTCATAAAGGTGATAGCCATGCGCCAACAGACGCTCTTCCGTGTGATGAGTGCCATAGTGAAGCTTCAGCGGGAATTCTTCCTGTCGGAGGATCCTGCCGATCTGAAGCCTATGATACTGAAGGATGTGGCTTCGATTACGGGCGATGACCTGTCGGTAATAAGCCGTGCCACAGCCGGGAAGTATGTCGCCACACGTCAGGGTATCTATCCGTTGAAGTTTTTCTTCAATGAACGTCCAAAGGACTCTCTTGACGCGTCATCGCATGAAATCATGAGTGCGCTGCGCGACATTATAGATAAGGAGGATAAGAAGAATCCGCTCGCCGACTCGGCCATAGCCGATGAACTTTGCAAAGCCGGATATGATATAGCCCGCCGCACGGTGGCAAAATATCGTGAACGTCTGGGTATTCCGGTAGGTAGATTGCGTAAGCGCTTATGAACCATATATGTACGCACTGCGTTGAACGATATAGTAATAACTCAAAATCCATATAAGTCATGAAGAAGGCGGCAAGTCTGATATCCTTTATATTCTCACCGTTGCTGGTGCCCACCTACGGTGTGTGCATAGCCATGCATACTACGGTGCTTTCCGTGTTACCGGCCCGTGTCCTCTGGGGGGTACCGCTGGTAGCCTTTATTGTGACATGTGTCATGCCTCTGATAGCCATCGGAGGAATGTGGAAGCTCGGCTATGTCAAGGATATGGGCTTGAATAACCGCACGGAGCGTACGGCGCCCTATATCATCACGGCGGTGTGCTACATACTTTGTGGCGTATATCTCTACAGGTCAAATGCTCCCGCATGGCTTATCATGTTCATGGGGGGTGGCACTTTGGCTATTGTCGTGTCCATGGTGGTGAACCGATGGTGGAAAATCAGCGCGCACATGGCCGCCATGGGTGGCCTTCTTGCTCTTACCGTCAGGATCTCAATGAGCGATCTGGCCACGACCGATATGATATGGTGGGTGTGCGGTGCCGTGATATGCTGCGGGCTTGTTGGCTCCTCAAGGTTATATTTGGAGCGTCATACTCTGATGCAGGTCATAGCCGGTACGGCAAATGGATTTGTATGTGTGCTCCTGATGTCGTTGCTCTGAATTTTGAAAAAGAATAGTAAACCAATTATATTAAAAAGATTATGAATCCGCAAGTAAGTATCATAATGGGAAGTATGTCCGATCTTCCCATTCTGCAGAAAGCAGCTCAGTTTCTTGACACGATGAAGGTGCCTTTCGAAATGAATGCCCTTTCAGCCCACCGCACTCCGGCAGAGGTGGAGCATTTTGCCCGCACAGCCCGCGACCGCGGTATCAAGGTGATTATCGCTGCTGCAGGTATGGCTGCCGCTCTCCCCGGGGTGATAGCTGCCATGACTCCGCTGCCTGTTATCGGTGTGCCTCTGAGCGCCACTCTTGAAGGTCGTGATGCCCTGATGTCAATCGTGCAGATGCCTCCGGGCATAGCTGTGGCTACTGTAGGTATTGACGGTGCCATGAACGCCGCTGTGCTTGCCGTGCAGATACTTGCTGTGTCGGATGCTGAGGTGGCTGCGCGTCTCGACGAATACCGCAGCCGTCTGCAGGATAAGATAGTCAAGGCCAATGCTGACCTCAAGGAGGTAAAGTATGAATTCAAGACCAACTGATGCATTCACCTACCGCCGCCGTCCTACGGTGGCGGTAGCTGTAGGCAATACTGTTATCGGTGGCGGTAATCCGGTGAGGATTCAGTCCATGGCGTCGACCCCTACAATGGATACCGAGGCTTCGGTAGCCCAGTGCCTGTCAATAGCGGCGGCCGGAGCCGAGCTTGTGCGGTTCACAGCCCAGGGTGTGCGTGAGGCCGCCAATCTGACTGCCATAAGGGATGGCGTGCGTGCCGCCGGATGCGATGTGCCTCTTGTTGCCGATATTCATTTCAATCCCCGCGCCGCTTTTGAATCGGTGGGACGCGTGGAGAAAATACGTATAAATCCGGGCAATTTCATTGACCCCGGACGCACATTCCGCGCCTTGGAATATACCGATGAGGAATATGGCCGGGAGCTCCGGCGTCTGGAGGATGCCTTTGTGCCGTTGCTTGAGAAATGTGAGGCAACAGGTACAGCATTGCGTATAGGTGTCAACCACGGCTCGCTGTCTGACCGTATTATGAGCCGCTATGGTGACACTCCGGCCGGCATGGCTGAGAGTGCCATGGAATTTCTGCGGGTATGCAAACGCAGGGGTTTTGACAATGTGGTCATATCCATAAAAGCCTCCAATGTGTGCGTGATGGTGCAGACTGTGCGTATGCTTGTCCGGGCTATGGACAAGGAGGATATGCACTATCCGCTCCATCTCGGTGTCACTGAAGCCGGTGATGCCGAGGACGGACGTATAAAGTCGGCCGTAGGAATCGGGTCGCTTTTAGCTTCAGGTATCGGCGATACTATACGGGTGTCGCTTTGCGAGCCCCCTGAAAATGAAGTGCCTGTGGCACGGATGATTACTGACTATATCGCTTCGTTTGAATCGGCCGGAACCATTGAAGGATGCCTGGCTGAGGGATATGATGAAGTGGCGCCTGAACGCTGCGAATCGGATGAGGTGGACGGTATCGGTGGTCGCAACTGCAATCTGGTGGCTGTCCGTGAGGCTTCATCGTCAGGAGCGGATATAAGCCTTGACCGTGTAAAGGCGCGGATTGTGGAAATCGATGCCTCTTTACCGCAGAATGAATGGCCTCAGATAAACCACGATGATATAATCCTGCTCGGAACCGAAGCCCCTGACTATCCGGGGCATATGAAGGCTGCCCTTCATTCGATGAAGAACGCCGGTATGAAAAATCCGGTAATTCTCAAAGCTTCATATCGCGGCATAAGCAAGGATGAGGTCACTGTACGTGCGTCAATTGACCTTGGGTCGCTGCTGTTGGCCGGTTTTGGCGACGGTATAATGGTAGAGTCGGATCTGATGCCCGAAAAGGAGTGTGTCAACCTCGCATTCGGTATTCTGCAGGCTACCCGCCGCCGCTTCACACGCACGGAATATATAGCATGTCCGGGATGTGGACGCACCATGTTTGACCTTCAGGACACTCTCCGTAGGGTCAAGGAGGGCACATCTCACCTTAAAGGACTGAAAATAGGCGTGATGGGGTGCATAGTAAACGGCCCCGGAGAAATGGCTGACGCTGACTACGGTTACGTAGGTGCCGGAGCCGGACGTGTGAGCCTTTACCGCGGTAAAGAATGTGTGATGAAAAATATATCATCGGACCAAGCTGTAGAACGGCTTCTTGAGCTTATTGAGAATGACCGATGAGCTATACATGCGGCGGGCGCTGCAGCTGGCCCGCTGTGGCGACGGGTTCGTGTCGCCTAACCCGATGGTGGGTGCGGTGATAGTGTGCGACGGGAGTATTATCGGCGAGGGGTATCACCGCCGGTACGGTGAGGGGCATGCCGAGGTGAATGCCGTGGCCTCCGTTGCCGATAAGTCGTTGCTGAAAAGAAGCACCATCTATGTCACACTTGAACCCTGCTCGCATTACGGGAAGACACCACCGTGTGCCAAGCTGCTTATTGACTGCGGAATACCGCGGGTAGTTATTGGATGTATGGATCCGTTCAGTAAGGTCAACGGGCGTGGCGTGGCCATGTTGCGTGACGCCGGTGCGGATGTGACCACAGGAGTGCTTCGGCAGGAGTGTATGACTCTGAACAAGGTGTTCATGGTGTCGCATAAACTCAGGCGTCCATACGTGATTCTGAAGTGGGCGCAGAGTGCCGACGGATATATTGACTCTGACCGTCAGGCAACGGATGGTAAAGCTGAGCGGTTCTCTTCAGCCGCCACATCGAGGCTCGTGCATCTGCTGCGCAGCCGCTGTGATGCCATAATGGTAGGCAGCGGTACAGCACTGGCTGACAATCCTCAGCTCAATGTGCGTGGTATAAGCGGGCGTCAGCCGGTGAAGGTGCTTGTTGACAGTAAAGGAGAGGTTGCGGGCAATGCCCGGATTTTCAATGGTAAAGTCCTTTGCTTCGGTCCGCAGCGCGATGTGGCCGCCGGCTCCGAGGTGGAATTTATAGCTGACGTAGATACGCATGATATTGAGGCTATGCTCCATGCCCTGTATGAACGGGGTGTCACCTCTCTGCTCGTAGAAGGTGGATGCCGGTTGCTTAACTGCTTTATTGACAGCTGTATGTGGGACGAATGCCGCATAGAGAAGACTTCACGGCGGCTCGGTGAGTCGGGAAGGCACCCCATGCATATCCCGGCCGGAATTCTTGACGAGGTTAAGCGGCTGGGTGATAGTGAGATAATCACTGTGCAAAATCCTACCGTGACTGATTTGCTGGCCTGAAAATCAGCGCGATTACGAAATTTAACTAAGCAGCACCTGAAGTTAAGGAAAAACTTGTTAACTTTGCGTGTTGAAAATTATCGATTTATGAGAATGCGATTTCCATTATATATCATGCTCACCGCGCTGCTTGCAGGCGTGGCGGCATCATGTAACTCGTCAGATGATGATTATTATTTCGAGTTTGACGCGAGTGATTATTCTGCTGTTACGCTTTCATCGTTCAGCCTTCAGAAGAATGATTCAGTGCTGATGTATATTGACACTGTATATTTCAGCGTCGATATCAATAAGGCGGAGGTGTTCAATGCCGATTCGCTCCCGAAAGGCACTGATATAAGCCGTCTGCAGGTAGTCATCGGACTCCCGTCGGTAAGCGAGGCAAAGCTTATCGTACCCTCTAAGGAGGGAAAAGAGGTGCCTGATACCATCAACTATCTGGAGAACCCCAACGACTCTGTTGACTTCAGCCAGGGCCCGATCACTCTGCGTGTGGTTTCGCTTGACAAGAACACAAAGCTTGACTATAAAATCAAAGTGAATGTCCACAACATGGTGCCTGATTCACTCTGGTGGAATCAGACTGCGTCATTCGCTCTGCCCGGCGGCGTTACGAATCCTACCGACAATGGTGTAGTGGAAATTGACGGACAGGTAATCTCATTCGTTACCAACGGAGGCAAGACAGTGCGCAGCGTATCGGCCAACCCCGCTACCGGAATATGGAGCTCTGACATGATAGTGCTTCCTTCCGATGCCGTGGTCGGATCTGTAGCCGCTGCTGATGGAAATCTGTATATGACATCAACATCCGGTGTGCTTTACAAATCATTGGACAAGGGTATCAACTGGAGCTCTACCGGCACAAGCATGCATCATATCTATGGCGGAATGGAAAACACCATTGTAGGTGCGCGTAAGAATGCTGACGGAAGCTGGACCCATGTAACATATCCGGCATCGGTAGAAACTGCAGTTCCTGCTGATTGTCCCATATCAGCTACTTCTGCATCGGTAACATATACCACTGAATGGGCTGCCGAGCCGATGATGATTGTGCTTGGCGGACGTTGTGCCGACAATAGCCTTACAGGCCATGTCTGGGCTTTCGATGGCGGACAGTGGGCCGACATAACTCAGGAGGGTATCCCTGCAGCCGAAGGAGTGACCATGGTGCCCTACTTCACATTCCGTCTTGCTACATCATGGGTAGCGACAAAACAGACTGTTCTACTCGCTTTCGGAGGTAAATGTGCTGACGGAACTCTATCAAAAACGACATACGTGTCAGTTGACCGCGGCGTTCACTGGACCAAGGCCGGAAAACTTCTTCAGCTGCCTGACTACATACCCGCTATGTGGAAAATGCATGGCATAGTGGCTGAATCGGAACTGACATCAAGAGCTGCCGGCTCAGGATGGACGCTGACCGGCGACCGACCCTTGGACGGATGGTATACACCTATATATAATAGCAGCAATTCACGTGCGGTGACTCCTATCACATCGTGGGACTGCCCCTACATATATCTGTTCGGAGGCTTGGAGGCTGACGGCTCGATGAGTACTACCGTATGGCGCGGCGTGATAAACCGGTTGAGCTTCAAGCCGCTTCAGTAAATTGTAAAAAAAAAGAATTCAAAATTTCTCCGGAGAGTATTAAGTGAACCGTTCATTAACGCATTTTATCGCAATCATGCTTACCTTCGCAGCATTTGCAGTTCAGCCACAGGCCGTCAGCGGTCAGGATGTGGAGAGCTACAAGTTTGATGCGGGAGTAAGTATTGGTATGAGCGGCTATCTGGGTGACGCCAATGAAAGTTCGATATTTCATCGCCCCGGATTTGCTGCCGCATTGAGCGGGCGCTATCTGTTTGATACCCGATGGGCATTGAAAGCTCAGCTTACCGGGGCTACTCTGAGCGGCAATACCGCCGATTTCAGCAATGTCCTTCCCGGCGGCGCGCAGTATGAATTCAGTGCCTCGGTATTTGACCTCGGTGTGCGTGGTGAGTTCAACTTCTTTTCCTATGGAATAGGGGAAACCTACCGCCGGCTGAAACGTTGGAGTCCGTATATAGGGTTAGGTGTCGGCGTGACACTGTCGTCATGCGAGGGTACCAATGTAGGGTTCAATATCCCGATGGCTGTGGGCGTTCGCTATAAGTTGAAACCACGAATCAATCTGTGGGGCGAATTTGCAGTGACCAAAGTATTCTCCGATAAAGTGGATGGGCCGGTGCTGAATGACCTTTACGGCATAAAAAGCTCGTTTATGAAGAATACCGACTGGTACTCCACTATAATGATAGGTATCAGTTTTGAGTTCGGTCCGCGATGCTCAACATGCCAGAGAATAGATTGATTTCCTCCCGGATGAGATAAAAGAATAGAAATCGAAATAAATAATTATCAATAATAGAAATGGACACCATACTCAGTCAGATTGATCCGCACCGCATGCCTGCGCATGTGGCTGTCATCATGGATGGCAACGGACGCTGGGCCAAGTCGCGCGGCCTCAACCGCAGCGAGGGCCATGTGAAAGGGGTGTCTACAGTCCGTACCATTACGGAAGCTGCCTCGCAGGCAGGCGTGAAGTATCTTACGCTCTATACTTTCTCAACAGAAAACTGGAACCGTCCTCAGGAAGAGGTGGATATTCTTATGAAGCTGATAGTGACAGCTATCGAGCGTGAGACACCTGACCTGATAAAGAACCGGGTACGTCTGACAGCTATAGGCGACCTCGGGCGCATGCCGGACGAATCGCGTGAGCGTCTGGAGCGCTGTATGGCCGATACGGCACATTGCGATGGGATGACCCTCGTACTTGCCCTGAGCTATTCCTCACGCTGGGAAATAACCGAAGCTTGTCGTGAGATAGCACGCGAAGTGGCATCCGGACAAGCCGGTATTGATACAATAAGTCCGGAAATGATAGCCCGGCATCTCTCCACACGAAATATCCCTGACCCGGATCTGCTGATCCGTACAGGTGGGGATGTGCGCGTGAGCAATTTCCTGCTTTGGCAGATAGCTTACGCCGAACTTTATTTTACCAGTACATTCTGGCCTGATTTCTCAGCCGAGGAATTCTACAAGGCCATCTTGCAATACCAGCAGAGGGAGCGCCGCTTCGGACAGACCTCTGAACAATTAACATCGAAGTGACATCAATTCTGACCAATCATTATTTTTATATCATGCGCAGCAAGTTGCTTTTCATCATATCATCGTTTATGATAGCCGGGGCCCTCTCCGCCCAGACACCCGTGGATACTGTATTTGAGCCCAAGGTGGTGTACAGCGGACTTCCCCACACCTATGAAATAGCGGGTATTACCGTTACAGGTGCGGACAACTACGAGGACTATCTTATCATAGGATACTCAGGCCTTAAGGTAGGGGAGCGTGTGGAGATACCCGGCGATGAAATCACGCAGGCATCCAAGCGCCTTTGGCACCAGGGGCTGTTCAGCAGTGTCCAGATAAAGGTTGAGAAACTTGCCGGCGACAAGGCATGGCTCAATATCAATCTGCGTCCGCAGCCGCGTATAGCCGCTGTCAATTATCATGGTATGAAAAAAGGCGAACGCGATGACCTTCAGGAAAAGCTACAGCTGCATGTTGGCAACCAGATTACACAGAATCAGGTGAATCTGGCTGAGGCTATCACCCGCAAGTATTTTGAAGGAAAGGGCTTCGGTAATGCTGATGTCAAGGTTGTGCTTCACGAGGACCTGTCGAAGCCCAACGAAATGATTGTGGATGTCAATGTTAATAAGAACGAAAAGGTTAAGGTCCACAAGATATATATTTCAGGTAATGAAGTGATGTCGGACAATTCGCTGCAGCGCACCATGAAGAAAACCAACGAAAAGGGTAAGCTGCTCAATCTGTTCCGTCAGAAGAAATTCGTGGAATCCGATTATCAGGATGACCTCAAGCGAATTATCGAAAAATATAACGAAAAGGGTTACCGTGACGCCAAAATTCTTTCGGACAGCGTTGTGGCCTACGATGACAAGACAGTTGATGTTTACATCAATCTTGAAGAGGGTAAGCAGTACTATATCAGCGATATCGCATGGGTGGGCAATACGCTCTATCCTACCGACCTGCTTAACAATGTGCTCGGTATAAAGAAAGGTGATGTCTATAATCAGAAGTTGCTTAAGAAGCGTACCACTGATGATGAAGATGCCGTATCGAGCCTCTATATGAACAACGGTTATCTGTTCTATGACCTTGTGCCGATAGAAAAGAATGTGAACGGCGATTCAATCACCCTTGAGATGCGTATGACCGAAGGTCCTCAGGCACGAATCAACAATGTGATAATCAACGGTAACGACCGTCTGTATGAAAAGGTGATACGAAGAGAGCTTCGTGTGAAGCCCGGTAATCTGTTCAGCAAGAATGACCTGATGCGTTCATATCGTGAAATTGCCCAGACAGGTCACTTCAACCCTGAAACGATTGACGTACGCCCTGAACCTAATCAGGAGGATGGTACAGTGGATATCGTCTGGAATCTGGAATCGAAGCCTAATGACCAGATAGAGTTCTCACTCGGTTGGGGTCAGACAGGCGTCATCGGTAAGCTTGCCCTGAAGTTCACTAACTTCTCTATCAAGAACCTGTTCCACCCGAGCACCTACAAGGGACTTATACCGCAGGGTGAGGGTCAGACATTCACCATCTCCGCCCAGACAAATGCCCGCTACTATCAGGCTTACAGCGTTTCGTTCCTCGACCCATGGTTCGGTGGCAAGCGCCCCAATGCCTTCTCCGTATCTGCCTACTATAGCCGTCAGACAGGTGTGAACTCATCATACTACAACAACAACTGGTCAAACCCCTATCTTTATAACGGATATGGTTATGGCTACGGTTACAACTATGGCTACGGATCGGATTACTACCAGCAGGGCATAACAAATGCTTATGACCCGAACAAGGTGCTTCAGATGGTTGGCGTGACCGTAGGTTTCGGTAAGCGTCTCAGCTGGCCCGATGACTACTTCACATTCCAGGCAGAGCTGTCGTACAACTGGTACTATCTGAAGAACTGGGATTACCTTTACTATATGAACAACGGTACTTCCAATTCGCTTGTGCTTGGCCTGACACTGTCACGCAACAGTACCGACAACCCGCTGTACACACGTTCAGGTTCCGAATTCAGCCTCGGATTCCAGATGACTCCTCCTGCCTCACTCTTCGGCAAGAAGGACTGGGCCGCTCTTTCGAAGGAGAACACCACTGAATCAAAGAAGGAGCTTTACCGCTGGATTGAATACTGGAAGCTTAAATTCCGCGCACGTACTTACACTCCGCTCAATCCGAGTGACAAGTACACACTGGTGCTTATGACACGTGCCGATATCGGACTGCTCGGAAGCTATAACAAATATCTCCGCTCACCCTTCGAGACATACTATGTGGGTGGCGACGGTATGACCGGTTCGTATACCTATGCTACGGAAACCATCGGTCTGCGCGGATATGAAAATGGCGCACTTACCCCGTGGGGTAAAGAGGGCTATGCCTATACACGTTTCGGTATGGAACTCCGCTTCCCCTTCATGCTTCAGACAAGCACCACTATCTACGGCCTGACATTCGTTGAAGGTGGTAACGCATGGACCCGTGTACGCGACTTCTCACCGTTCGACCTCAAGCGTTCAGCCGGTGCCGGTCTGCGTATATTCCTCCCCATGGTAGGTATGATGGGTATTGACTGGGCTTACGGTTTCGACCGCGTCTACGGTACACGTGGCGGCAGTCACTTCCACTTCATACTCGGTCAGGAATTCTAACATTATTTAATGACCTGAGGCTAAACTTTTCACATTGCCTATTGTCATAATACCATAACTGTAAAAACTGAAAGATATGAACACACTGAAACGTATAGCACTCATAGTGGTAGCTATTGCCGGCTTTTCACTCGCCGCATCAGCTCAGAAATTCGCGCTTGTCGATATGGAATATGTGCTCGGCAACCTGCCTGACTACGAGGTGGCCAACAACCAGCTCGAACAGCTTTCACAGCGCTACCAGAAAGAGGTGGAGAATATAGCCCGTGAGGCTGAGACTATGTATAAGAACTATCAGAGCCAGATGCCATTCCTCACTGACGACCAGAAGAAGAAGGAGGAGGCCGCTATCGTGGCTAAGGAGAAAGAAGCCGCTGAACTGCGTGCCAAATATTTTGGTCCCGAAGGTGAGCTTTACAAAAAGCGTCAGAGCCTGATGAAGCCTATTCAGGAATCCGTGTACAACGCGGTGAAGAAGGTTAGCGAGGAGCGTGGATATATGTGTATTTTCGACCGCGCATCATCAGCTGATATTATTTTTGCCTCGCCGCGCATAGATATAAGCAACGAGGTGCTTGCCAAGTTAGGATTTTCAAAATAAATAGCTTATCTTTGCCTCGCTTTACGCAATTAATGGATAAAAGTAAAAAACAAAAGAATAAATAATAAAAGAAATGATTAAGAAACTGTTACTCGCGGTGATGCTGATTATCCCCGCATTCGGCTTCGCTCAGAAGTTTGCCGTTATCAACACTCAGACTATTATCGAAGCTATGCCCGAAATGGCAACAGCCCGCACACAGCTCAAGGCCTCGTCAGATAAGTTCGAAGAGGAATTCGGCAAGCTCCAGACTACTCTCAAGAATGCTATCGCTGAATATGAAAAGGCTGAGAAGGATGCTTCAACTCCCCAGTCAATCAAGGACCGTCGCGTGCAGGATATTCAGGAAATACAGCAGAAGATGGAAGAATTCCGCAACACTGCCTCACAGGACCTCCAGCGTCAGCAGGAACAGCTCATGGCTCCCATCCAGCAGAAGCTTATGGATGCCATCAAGGGCGTAGGTGCCGACGGTAGCTACACAATGATTTTCGAAAATGTGGCTCCTCTCTACACCGGTTCAGACGTTGAGGATATCACCGCAAAGGTTAAGACCCGTCTGGGCATCAAGTAAATCAGACAATACAGATAACTGACCATAACGTACGCCCCTCCGCCTGAACAGGCAGAGGGGCGTACGGATAAAATGACATATCATAAATAAATCATGACTGGCACTTCAGGCCCTATCGGTGTATTTGATTCAGGTTACGGCGGACTGACGGTTCTGGGTGAATTGCGCAGACGCTTGCCTGAATATGACTATCTGTATCTGGGCGATAATGCCCGGGCGCCATACGGCTCACGTTCATTTGACGTGGTCTACAACTTTACCCGTCGTTCGGTCCGATATCTTTTCGATCGCGGATGTCCGCTGGTGATACTGGCATGTAATACGGCATCCGCAAAAGCGCTCCGCTCCATCCAGCAGAAGGATCTTCCCGGATGGGAGGATGGCTTGCGCGTGCTGGGAGTGATACGCCCCACTGCCGAAGCAATCGGGTCAATATCGCGTAGCGGAAAGGTGGGCATTCTCGGGACTCCGGGAACGGTAAGCAGCAGAAGTTATGATATGGAGATTGCCAAGCTTCATCCCGGTTTTGCAACATATTCCACCGCATGCCCCATGCTTGCTCCTATAGTGGAATGCGGTGAGGCTTCCGGCCCTGGGGCTGACTATTTTGTTCGGAAATATACAGGAGCGCTCCTTGGTCAGGACCCGGATATCGATACGCTTGTGCTGGGGTGTACACATTATCCTCTTCTCCTACCGAAGTTCCGCGAGGTAGTGCCTGAATCGGTACAGATCGTATCGCAGGGTGAGATTGTGGCTGACAGCCTGGCTGATTATCTGAAGCGTCATCCGGAAATGGAGTCACGCTTGCGGCGTGGGGGCGAATGCAAATATCTCACTACTGAGGATCCTACCAAGTTTACTGATCTGGCACGGATATTCCTGAATGAAAGTGTTGATGTTGAACATGTAGATTTTTGATGAAATGAAGAAAGTAGCATACGCTGTAGCACTGTCCGCAGCGATTATCTGTAGTTCATGTAGTGGAAGTAACGGTGCCGGAAGCGGTAGCGAGCCTACCGGATCGGCGGTGGCTGTTCCTTCGGATGGAAGCTATAGTGCATCGGCCACCGATGAGCTGATACAGATGGCTCAGGATGGCAAAGAGTTGACGCAGGATGATTATGCCGCAGTCATCGGGCAATGTTCGGCTATCAACCGTAAGCTCGTCGAGAAGCTGCGTCAGGTGGACTTCAAAAGTGGAATGACTACGGAGGAGATTGAGGCCGCTATGTCGCGCCTTCAGAATGATTCGACTCTGCCACGTCTGGAGGCTCAGAACCGTGAGCTGCTTGTCATACTGCAGAATGCCGACCTCGATACAGCCAACACGCGCCGCTATGACGCTATGGTGGAAGAGGTGCGCCGCAGTCTTCAGAAATAAGATTCAATGCATTGTGTCGATGGCCAGCGTCAGTACGCTGAACCGTGCCGATGGAGCCACCTTATGAAGTGCCTCAAGGCATCGTACAAGCGTGGAGCCGGTAGTGATGACATCGTCGACAAGCAATATATGCCGCCCGTCAAGTCCCTCGGCATTGCTTACATGGAATACTCCGTCGGTGTTGAGCCATCGCTGGTAGGCATTGCGCCGGGTCTGTGTGCTGTGTCGGTTGGATGCTTTGAGGCGGTTCTCAACCGGGATTGACGTTGCCTCGGATAAGCCTGTTGCGATATGTTCCGATTGGTTGTAGCCGCGTGTCATACGCCGTAAGGTATTCACCGGCACCGGTACGATCATGTCAATACCGTTGAAAAAACCGGACGCGGCAATGGATTGGGCATAGCGTCGGGCAAGAAGCCGTGCTATTGAAGGGCGCCCGCGGTATTTTGCCTTATGAATCAGTGCGGCATATGGATTTCCCTTGAAATACTTATACATGGCAGTAGCTCCGACTACATGCGCATGGCAGGCGAGGCGATGGTGCATGTCATTGTCGGTCTGCAGGTGCAAGTCAGTGAGCGGCATATCAGCCTGACACTGCAGGCACAATAGTTCCTCTCCCTCGACAAGCGCGGTGCCGCATACCTCACACAGGCGTGGGTAAATCATGTCAAGCAGTGCGGACCACCATTCTTTCAATCCTTTTTCAGCCATAAGCTTCTGCTATCGATTATCCGAAGTATAAGAGCCATTTCATAGCCTCTCGACAGGCCGAAGCGCAGAAGTTTGTCGCGGCATTTGCTCATATCGGTCCGGTCAGTGGTGCGCAGCTTGGCTTTGATGGCACGGAATGCTGTCTGTGCGTATTCGCGGGTGTTGATTGATTCAAGAGCCGTGTCGATATCGCCGCGGGCAATCCCTTTGGCATACATGCCGGCCTTGATTTTATTGCGTCCCCAACCTGCAAAGAGATACTTGTCACGCACGTATGCCGAGGCGAATCTGCTGTCGTCAAGATGGCGCGTGCTCTTCAGATTCTCCAGTATTTCCTCGGCCGCATCCTGGGGTATACCCCAACGGTGTAATTTCTTCATCAGGTCAGAGCTGCACTGCTCGGAACGCGCGCACAGTGCCTCAAGCCTCTGGTGAGCTTCATCAGGTGTAAGAATCTTATTCATTTCCTGCCGGTGGCAAAACGTTGGAGTTTCTGCATATCTGCTATAATCTGGACGTCGTTCAGCCCTTCAGCAGCCATCATATCTTTCATTTCAGCAGCATAATGCGGATTGATTTCAAACCATAGCTCACCTCCGGGCAGCAGCGCACCGACGGCATAGCGTGTTATCGCGCGGTAGAAACGCAGAGGATCGTCATCAGGTACAAACAGAGCCATTGCCGGTTCGTGGTCGAGCACGTTGCTCTGCATTGAGCTCCGTTCGCTCTCCGCTATGTAGGGTGGATTGCTCACTATGATATCATACTGTGGCTCCGTTGCCGGCTTCAGCTGCAGGGCATCCTCAAGCATGAAGTTGACGGAGCAGTGCAGCATCTCATTGTTCTTCCGGGCCACAGCGAGCGCCTTTTCGCTTAGATCTATGGCGTCAATATTGCTGAACGGTAGCGTGCGGGCAAGCGCAAGAGCTATACATCCCGAACCTGTGCATACATCCAGGACATGCAAGTCAGATCTCTTTCCGGCACTGTCGGCTATAAGGTCGACCATCTCTTCCGTTTCGGGCCGCGGGATAAGTACGTCAGGGGTCACCATCAGCTTAAGTCCATGGAACCGGGCTGTGCCGAATATGTACTGTATCGGTTCGTTATCAAGCAATCGCCTTACGGTATCATCCACTTTCCGCTGCAGCCAGTCGGTGGCAGGGACATCGCCCCGCACCACTAAATTGACAGGAGTGTAGCCATTCAGTTCCTCGAACATGGTGCGTACTAAGGCGCGCGCCTCGCCCGGCCCGTATTTGGACTCAAGAGCGAGGCGCGCCTTCTGTGCGCAGGCACTGAGGGATATATTAGTATTCATCCCATGCCTTGATTTCTATATCGTCCGGCTCCATTGTGGTAAACGCGCGGATGAAGGCCGAAGCCAGACGGGCGTTGGTGAGCAGGGGGATATTCAGGTCAATTGCCGCACGGCGTATCTTATGGCCGTTGCCAAGTTCGGTAGGTGTGAGATTCTTCGGTACGTTGACCACCAGATCTATCTCCTTGTCATGGAGCAGCTGCAGAGCCTGCGGCTGCATGTCGGCCTCGCTTGGCCAGTAGACGCGCACGGCAGGAATGCCGTTGTCATTCAGGAAGCGGTGTGTGCCGCCTGTGGCATAGATCTTGAAGCCCTTGTCGTTAAGGCGGTGGGCAGCTTCAAGCATGTTGGCTTTCTGCTTCGGAGAGCCTGTTGAGAGAAGCACACCTTTGGAGGGTATGCGCTGGCCTACGGACAGCATTGATTTCAGGATAGCCTCCGAGGTGTCGATACCTATACAGCCTACCTCGCCGGTCGATGACATGTCCACCCCAAGCACAGGGTCGGCACCCTGCAGACGCGAGAAGCTGAACTGCGAGGCCTTTATGCCTACGTAGTCAAGATCAAAGGCGCTCTTGGCAGGCTTCTCTACGGGCAGTCCGAGCATAATCTTTGTTGCGAGGTCGATGAAGTTGATTTTAAGAACCTTCGATACGAAGGGGAAGCTTCGTGATGCACGGAGGTTACATTCTATCACCTTTATGTCATTGTCCTTGGCAAGGAACTGGATGTTGAACGGACCTGAGATGTTGAGAGCCTTGGCTATCTGTGAGCCTACTTTCTTGATGCGGCGCATTGTTTCGACATACAGTTTCTGTGGCGGGAACTGGATTGTGGCGTCGCCTGAGTGGACTCCGGCAAATTCGATATGCTCTGATATGGCATACACTTTTATGTCGCCGTCCTGTGCCACGGCGTCCATCTCTATCTCCTTGGCTTCCTGGATGAACTCGGTCACCACTACAGGGTGCTGTTTCGACACGTTGGCGGCCAGCTGCAGGAAGCGGTGGAGCTCGTCAGGATTGGAGCATACATTCATGGCTGCGCCTGAGAGCACATAGCTCGGACGAACCAGTACGGGGAATCCTACTTCGTCAATGAACTTGTTGATATCCTCGAAGTTTGTCAGTTCGCGCCAGCGCGGCTGGTCGATGCCCAGACGGTCAAGCATAGCTGAGAACTTATTGCGGTCCTCGGCATTGTCGATGCTCTTGGCTGATGTTCCGAGTATGCGTACGCCTTCGCTGTCAAGACGGGTGGCGAGATTGTTAGGTATCTGGCCTCCCACGGAGAGAATCACACCGTGAGGTGTCTCAAAGTCCAGAATATCCATCACGCGCTCAAATGTAAGCTCGTCGAAGTAGAGGCGGTCGCACATGTCATAGTCAGTCGACACGGTTTCCGGATTGTAGTTGATCATTACCGAGCGCCATCCCTCTTTCTTCACAGTCAGGAGAGCGTTGACCGAACACCAGTCAAACTCCACGGAGCTGCCTATGCGGTATGCGCCTGATCCGAGCACAACTATCGAACGGTGGTCATTTTCGTATGCTATGTCGTTCTGCGAGCCGTTGTATGTGAGGTAGAGGTAGTTGGTCATAGCCGGATATTCGGCGGCCAGAGTATCGATCTGCTTCACTACCGGCAGGATTCCGAGGCGCTTGCGCAGAGCACGCACCTGAAGGAGCGACTGCTCGGCATCGGTCATCTTCTCTTTCAGCACCTCACGTGCCACCTGGAAGTCGGAGAATCCCTGTTCCTTGGCCTTGCGCAGAAGCTCGGGTGAGATCTGTTCGAGGTCGGCGGGAAGAGCGTTCAGCTCCTCGGATGTGCGCATGATGTTCTGCAGGCGGTAGAGGAACCAGCGGTCAATCTTGGTGAGCTCATGTATGCGGTCAACGCTGTAGCCCTCCTTCATGGCCTTGGCTATGATGAATATGCGCTTGTCCGTAGGTTCGGCAAGGGCGCGGTCGATATCATCGGTCTTGATATCGCGGTTGCCGGTAAATCCGTGCATACCCTGTCCTATCATGCGGAGACCTTTCTGTATCACCTCCTCGAAGGTACGGCCTATGGCCATCACCTCACCGACCGACTTCATTGATGAGCCTATTTCGCGGCGCACTCCGTGGAACTTACCGAGGTCCCAGCGGGGTATCTTACAAACTATGTAGTCAAGCGCTGGCTCGAAGAATGCCGATGTCTCTTTCGTGACGGAGTTCTTGAGGTCAAAGAGTCCGTAGCCGAGTCCGAGTTTCGCGGCAACGAATGCAAGCGGATAGCCGGTGGCTTTCGAGGCGAGAGCCGATGAGCGGCTCAGACGGGCATTTACTTCGATTACGCGGTAGTCCATTGATTCGGGGTCAAATGCATACTGTACGTTACATTCGCCCACGATACCTATGTGGCGCACAATCTTGATGGCAAGCTTGCGCAGGTAGTGGTAATCTTCATTGGTAAGAGTCTGCGACGGGGCCACTACGATACTTTCGCCGGTATGTATGCCGAGCGGGTCGAAGTTTTCCATGTTGCAGACGGTGATGCAGTTGTCAAAGCGGTCGCGCACCACCTCATATTCCACCTCTTTCCATCCCTTCAGACTCTTTTCTACAAGAACCTGAGGTGAGAATGAAAGTGCCTTTTCGGTGAGTGCCACGAGTTCCTGCTCGTTGTCGCAGAATCCGCTTCCGAGTCCGCCGAGGGCGTATGCAGCACGCACTATCACGGGGTAGCCGAGCTTGTCGGCCGCAGCTATCGCATCGGTTATATTGTTGACGGCCTCGCTCTTGATAGTCTTAACACCGATTTCATCAAGGCGCTCCACGAACAGTTCGCGGTCCTCGGTATCCATGATGGCCTTGACAGGGGTGCCGAGCACTTTCACGCCGTAGCGGTCAAGCACACCGCTCTCCTTGAGGGCCACGCCGCAGTTAAGGGCTGTCTGGCCTCCGAATGCGAGCAGAATGCCGTCGGGGCGTTCTTTTTCAATCACCTTTTCAACAAAGAAGGGGGTCACCGGCAGGAAGTAGATCTTGTCAGCGAATCCTTCGGAAGTCTGCACTGTGGCGATGTTAGGGTTGATGAGCACAGTGGTTATGCCCTCCTCTTTCATGGCTTTGAGAGCTTGCGAGCCGGAGTAGTCAAATTCGCCTGCCTCGCCTATCTTAAGAGCGCCGCTTCCCAGAAGAAGCACTTTGTTTATTTCGGGATGTCGGTTCATATCGGGTGATTGATTAGAGCATGTTAATAAATTCGTCAAACAGGAATTCCGTATCTTTCGGGCCACTGCTTGCCTCGGGGTGGAACTGGGCTGAGAAGAAGGGCTTGCTGCAGTGGCGTATGCCCTCGTTTGTGCCGTCGTTCATGTTGATGAACAGCGGTTCCCAATCGGCAGGGAGAGTGTCGCTGTCAACGGCAAAGCCGTGGTTCTGCGAAGTGACGAAGCATTGGTTGGTGCCTACGCGGCGCACCGGCTGGTTGTGGCTGCGGTGTCCGTATTTCAGTTTGAATGTCTTTGCTCCGGCAGCTTTTGACAGGAGCTGGTTGCCCATGCATATTCCGCATATAGGTTTGCCTATCTCTATGGCCTTGCGGATATTCTCTACCGTAGCCTGTGCCATGTCGGGATTGCCGGGACCGTTGGATATGAAGAGCCCGTCGTAAGGAATAGAGGTGAAATCATAATCCCAGGGCACACGCACCACCTTCACACCGCGTCGGGTCAGACAGCGTATAATGTTGTGCTTCACTCCGCAGTCCACGAGTACCACCGTCTTGTCGCCGGCGCCATGAATCTCAACATCCTTGCAGCTCACTTTAGCCACGAGGTTTTCGGCATTCGGGTCGTAGAAGTCAATGTCGGGCTCACCCTCGATCAGTATCTTGCCGAGCATCGAGCCTTTCTCACGCAGATGCTTCGTGAGAGCGCGGGTGTCAATACCGTATATGCCGGGTATCTTCTCCTCCTGAAGCCAGCGTGCAAGTGAGCGGTCGGCCTGCCAGTGGGAGTGGTCAAACGAATAGTCCTGAGCCACGATGGCACGGCAGTGGATGTGCTCGCTTTCGTAGTACTCGCTCACATCGTCTTTACTGCGGCGGGGAGCCACACCGTAATTTCCAAGAATGGGGTAAGTGGTGACAAGAATCTGACCTTCGTACGAAGGGTCGGTAAGGCTTTCCGGGTATCCGGTCATTGCGGTGTTAAACACTACTTCGCCGGCGGCGGGAGCGTCATAGCCGAACGATTTGCCTTCAAATCGGGTGCCGTCCTCCAGAATAAGTACGGCCGGTTTGTTTTTGTGCATGCGATAGAATATGAAGAGGTGCAACAATCAAAGTTGATGGCGGTTTGCAAGATTTCTATCGTGAAAACCATGCAAAGATACAAATAAAAAAACAGCCGTGCAAGGCACGGCTGCAACCCAGTCATTTATAATTGAATTTCACAGATGAAAAATATTATAATTGGCAGAGGTCATTGTAGCGGAATCCTCGAATCAGAATTCCGCTACCATGGTCTTTATTTGTTATTTGAGGGTGTGAAGCTCCGGGATATCAATGACGTATCGCATCCCTTTTTTAGTCCGGAATCGGAGACATCCTTCAGAATCTGTTCGGCTTTTGACCGGTTTGCCTGAGGCGGTTCTTACTTTTGCAAGATGGAGTCCAGGGTAGGCGAGTGTGATAGGATCTCCGGCATTGGATAGAATATTCAATGCTGTCAGATGCCCGTCATGCCAGGTGATGTCAATCTCAAAATTACCGATTGCCTTCAGCCCTTTTATAGTTCCGGATGGCCACTCGCCGGGGAGTGCGGGCAGTATCACTAATGAGTCGGGACGGCTCTGGAGCAGCATTTCCGCTATTCCGGCTGTAGCGCCGAAGTTGCCTTCAATTTGGAATACGGAGGTGGCATGAGCGTCAAGCAGGTTGTCGTATAAACCGCCATGCCAGTCATAGCCGAGCATTGTTGTCCGATGGCTGAATCCCCGAAGAGTTTCATATGCACGCTTGGCGTTGCGTGCACGCGCCCATAGTGATATGCGCCATGCACGCGCCCATCCGGTGGCTACATCGCCGCGATCTTTCAGCGATTCGATTGCGGCATTGAAAATATCAGGGTCTTTGCCGGGATCAATTTCAAATCCGGGGTACAGAGCCATAAGATGGGAGGTATGCCGGTGGCCTTGCCATACGTTCTCTTCATCATTTGCAAAGTAGTTCTGGTCGGCAGGGATGTTGGGCGTGTTGTCCTGATATTTCCATTCGCGCAGTTGCCCGTTTTCGTTGATGCGCAGGCCACGGTCAATCCGGGCGAGCTTTTCTTTCAGGGTTTTGACAAATTCAGAGTTCTGATTCAATTTCAGAATTCTGGCCGCTTCAAGAGAGTTGATAAACAGTTGTGTCACCAGTTGCTGTGAGTGGGCTGTGGCGTTCTGTATATACCCTTGCTCGGGAGAATATTCATTGGGACATTCCAATGTGCCGTCGCCGTTCTTAGCCGGCTGCAGGCGCTCAAACCAGAATTGGCATGCCGCTTTCATTACGGGCCATGCCTCGCTGCGCAGGTACTCAATGTCGCGTGTGTACATATAGTGCTGCCAGAGGTGCTCGCAGTACCATGCGTTAGCAACAGAGTATTTCCCTACTTTATAAGTGCTTGATCCGCCGAATATGTTGCCTGCCGTGTTTACAACCCATCCGGTGGTAGCGTCAAGATCGCGTGCATTGCGCTGCCATGCGCCGTCATTGCGCAGGGCTTCATTGCGGATGAAGTCAAGAAACGGCAGGTGGCATTCGCTTAGATTTGTCGGCTCCGCAGGCCAGTAGTTCATCTGGACATTAATATTGGAGTGGATGTCGGAAGCCCATACTGCCGATGATGTCGGGCTGCCATCCTTGCACCATATGCCTTGAAGATTTGATGGCAGCGGTGTCCCGCGTGAAGATGCGATGGTCAGATAACGGCCATATTGGAAAATGAGCATGTCGAGCAGCGCTCCGTAGCCTACATCGGATTGATTCTTGAGTAGTTCCGGCATGGGAAGTCCTGTTTTAGCGCTATCAATGCTAAAACTCACGCGGTCAAACAGTTTTTTGTAGTCGGCCACATGATCAGTCAGAATGGCCTGCCATCCTTTTTTTACCGCATTCTCCACTATTGTGGCGGCCTGTGTTATGGGGTAGTCACGGTCGTTTTTTATATGCCCTGTTGACGTGGCGTCAAAGTCAGTCTGGCAAGCGAGGTAGATTGTCACTTCGGATGCGCCTGTGATTTTTATGCCTGACTCCGATGCTGAGGAAGCGCCTCCTTCGGTCGTGATTTTCATTGCGGCGGCATAGCTCATGCCGTTGGGTAGTGTGCCGCTGAATGACGCGCTGCCGGGTGTGTAGGAGGCGCGGTTGCCTTGCGCATTTATCAATTGAAGCACAATGCTGATAGGACTATCGGTGGGGCTGCTTAACCGGAAAGCCATGACGCGGTCAGGGAAAGAGGCAATGTATTCACGTGTGAACTCTGACTTATCCTGAACGTAGCTTACCGAGGCAATAGCCTTGTTTATGTCAAGTGAGCGTTGATATTCGGAGGCATTGGTGCGATTGTCGTTGATGATGTATAGTTCTCCGAAGTTGAGGTATGTGCCGAGGTCGCCGGTGCGTTCACTGCCTGACCAGAGTGTCTTATGATTGAATTGGATGCGATCCTGAGCTATGCCTCCGAATATCATGGCGCCGAAATCACCACCACCAATCGGAAGTGCTTCTGTCACCCAGTTCTGAGCCGGGATTTCATACCATAATGAAAGAGGCTCTTCGGGAGCATCGCTTTTGCTGCTGATATTGACTTCCTCAGTATGTGCCGGAGCTCGTTGAACAGTATGGATTACAGTATCGGCATGTATCATGGCTGGCAATGCCGCAGTAATAGCGGAGATAATGGATATGAATATATGTTCAGGTTTTATTGTCATAGATGGTAGTGATAATGATATGGCTGTATTATGAAAAAAGCGGTGCGAGGTGAATCGCACCGCCTATTGTGGTACTGTGGTCCGTTTCTTCAGGGTCGGTTGTTAAAGCACTTTTTCGTAGAGCTGCTCTATTTCGGCGAGTGTCACTTCGCGTGGGTTGCCGGGGGTGCATACATCCTCTATGGCCTGCTGTGCAAGGCGGGGAATGTCATTGCGGGTAATGCCCAGCTCGGTGAGATGCTGCGGTATTCCTACCTTTATGGCGAGGTCCTTCACAGCCTGGCATGCGGCTTTCGATGCCTCTTCGGCGCTCATGCCGTCAGTGTTGACTCCCATTGCGCGGGCAATAGCGGGATATTTGTCAAGGCAGCAGGGCATGTTGAATTCCATGATGGTGGGAAGAAGCAGTGCGTTGGCCACACCGTGAGGCACGTCGAAGAGCGAGCCGAGAGGATGGGCCATACCGTGAACAAGTCCGAGTCCGACGTTGGAGAATGCCATGCCGGCTATGTACTGGGCCACGGCCATGGCATTGCGTGCTTCGGCATTGGATGGCTCTGCTACGGCTGTGGGCAGGCTTGCTGATATCATGCGTATGGCTTCGATTTCAAACATGTCTGACATTGACCATGCACCTTTTGTTATGTAGCCTTCTATGGCGTGGGTCAGGGCGTCCATACCGGTTGCAGCGGTGAGGGCGGGGGGGAGCGAGTACATCAGTTCGGCGTCAATGATGGCTACGGCGGGGATGTCGTTGGGGTCGACGCATACCATCTTTTTCTGCTTCTGCTCGTCGATAATCACATAGTTGATAGTGGTTTCGGCGGCGGTGCCGGCGGTGGTGGGGAGAGCTACGATGGGCACGCTCTTATGGCGTGTGGGGGCGCAGCCTTCAAGCGAAACGATGTCGGCAAATTCGGGGTTGTTGATGACGATGCCGATGCCTTTGGCGGTATCGATGGCTGAGCCGCCGCCTATGGCTATTATAAAGTCGGCTCCGGATGCCTTGTAGGCGTCGATGCCGTGCTGAACGTTGCTTACTGTGGGGTTGGGCTTCACATCGCTGAATACTTCGTAGGGGATTGATGCGGCGTCAAGCACTTCGGTCACTTTGCCGGCAACACCGAATTTTATCAGACCCGGGTCGGTCACTACAAGAGCTTTGGTTTTGCCAAGGCGTTTTACTACTTCGGGGAGCTCGCGGCGTGCACCGGGGCCAAAATAAGATACTTCGTTAAGAATAAATCGCTGTACCATGGGTTAGATTATGTTTGTATTGGTATTAAATTCGATAAAAAATAAGTGCCGTATGCCACTGACGTGTATGCGGCTTACAAATATAATTGAAATTCCTGATATCCGTGTCACTTTACGGCTGATAAAATCAGGAATTTTACCAATGTTGCGTGATAGAGAATAATTTCTTATTTTTGTGGGAATAAGAAAATCAAAATAACCATGGAGATTCATGATTTTGCTCTGACACCGTCGCTCGTCAGCCAGTATATGGCTGAGCTCCGCGATGTCAATGTCCAGAATGATATGATGCGCTTCCGCCGCAATCTGGAACGCATTGGTGAGATAATGGCTTATGAGATAAGCCGGACTATGAAATATGATACGGTGGAGGTGACCACACCTCTTGATACCGCCAGCTGTCAGGTGATAGGAGAACAGGTGGTGCTCGGTACGATATTCCGTGCCGGAGTGCCGTTTCATCAGGGTTTCCTGAACTTTTTCGATAAGGCTCAGAATGCATTCGTGTCGGCTTACCGTAAATATAAGGAGAAGGAGAACTTCGATGTGTTCATCGAGTATCTGGCATCGCCTCGTCTTGACGGCAAGACTCTGATACTGGCCGATCCGATGCTTGCTACCGGTGCTTCGATGGAACTGAGCTACCGCGCTCTGCTCACCAAGGGTACACCGGCGCATATCCATGTGGCATCGGTAATTGCATCACAAGCTGCTATCGACTACATCAAGCAGACATTCCCGGCTGACCGCACCACTGTATGGGTAGGAGCGGTGGATAGTGAGATAAATTCTCATTCATACATTGTGCCCGGACTCGGCGATGCCGGCGATCTGGCCTATGGAATAAAGGAATAAGGACAGAAATATATTGGATGGGGCTGCAGCTCACTGAGCTGCAGCCCTATCCGTGTTTTAAACATCGGCCTTATATCGAGGCTGTACTGAATGCATGCTATCTGTAATCTGATCGTGTTGTCCTGATATTCATTAAAACTGTCCTATTTGTCATATGGTGGCAATGTATGTCGAAGAAGAACAGATTCCTCTACTTTTGGAACAATGAAGATAATGAAAAGATAAGGAAATTTGTGGAGTACTAACAATAATGCCAGTAAATACAAAATATAATGTACTCCTTAAAAAGAATTCTGTTTTTGATTATCGTTTTCACAAGCGTCACGAGGATGACAGCATATGGTGCCGGAAGCGTTTCATTGGCTGATACGTTGCAGGAGGCAACATGCCGGCAGGAACGTTCTGTTGATATGTTGCGGTATAATTCGGAATCCTTACGATTTGCACATAATGTTAAGCGTAATATCTATGAGTTGCCTTATTCCGTAACCGGGCGTAGCCCCGACTGGCGCCGGCTATGGATTAATACGGCTGTATTGGGAGGTGCATTTACCGGAACGCTATTGGTGTTGGAGTGCCTGCCGGAGGATGCTACTTCGTGGAACCGGGCTGAGTTGCAGGATGTTCCGTTGTTCAAGCGGTGGCACAACCATGTAATCAAAAAAGGTCCGGAATGGGATCATGATAAATTCTATTTCAATTATATTCTTCATCCCTATGCAGGTGCTGTATATTTTATGGCGGCCCGTAGTTGCGGGTTCAATATGTGGCAATCGCTGCTATATTGCAGTTTGGTTTCCAATGTCGGATGGGAATTCGGCATAGAGGCTTTTATGGAGCGGCCTTCTATACAGGATCTTCTGATAACTCCGTTGGTGGGCAGTGCCATAGGAGAGGGCTTTTACCGTATAAAACGGCATATTGTCCGGCAGGGGTACACCCTTGCCGGTTCAAAAGTGTTAGGTAATATTGTAGCGTTTTTGATTGATCCGGTAAATGAAGTAGTCGGTTTATTCACGGGAAATCCATGCCGGCAGTTGGCAAAACGTCAGACGAAGGTCGAACTGTCCTCTTCATTCATCTTGCCAACATCGATGGAGCAGACTGTTGGATTTGGCTTTAAGTGTAAATTCTAAAAGTAATAAGCGTGCACCCCTCTCAAAAAAGAAATTGGGATGCACGCTTGCTTTTAGGTGTACTTTTGCTGACTATCCGGTGTTTACGGTTATTTGCGAGGGTCGAAGCCCTGCTCACGAAGTGACTGCAGCATGTGGTAGTTCATGGCTTCCACGTAGTAGCTGACTATATGTGCTACCCAATCGTTGGTTGAGGTGGTGCCAGAGCGGGTGGTGTTGTAACGGGAGATCTCGGCATCGTAGTTGAGGATAGCCTCGGTCATTTTCTCCGCGTCGGGATTGTAACGGTTGCTGTGAATCACAAGTCCGGCAGGCTGCTTTGGCTTCATGTCGGGAAGCTCGCGCGGCACGCCTATAGCCAGGCCGCATACCAGATATACCTGCTGAGGCAGTCCAAGCTCACGGGCTATCTCTTCCGGATTGGCTGTGCGGGCGTAGCCTATGCAGCATGTGCCGAGGCCGAGTGATTCGGCGGCGGTGAGGGCGCTCATCATGGCGAGCGCGGCGTCTACCGTGCCTACTATAAGTCCGTCGGCAGTGTTGTAGAATGGGGGCATCTCCACTCCTTTGGCGCGTGCTCCAAGCAGAATCTTGTTGAAGTCGGCGCAAAAAGCCATGAAGTGGGAGCATGTCTTGATCTGCTTCTGACCGGTGAGGCTGTAAAGGCGTTCTTTAAGCTCCTGATCGGTGATGTCAATTACAGAGAATTGCTGTCCGTTGTAGCTTGTAGGGGTGTTGCGGATAGCTTCGTAGATAAGTTGTATCTGCTCGTCCGTGACGGGCTGGCGCTCGTAGCGCCTGATGCTGCGTCGCTGCAGCAGGGTATCAATGGCTGTTTTCATATCAGGAGTAACGTTTCCGTACTGTAAATGTTCAGGTGAAAGAAAAAGCCTGCGTTCACGGCATGAGGCCGTCACGCAGGCTAAGTTATGGTTCAAAGGGAACGGATATTACTTTTTGAAGAAGCGGTTGTAGAGGCCCTGGAAACCCTGACCGTGACGGGCTTCGTCCTTGGCCATTTCATGAACGGTGTCATGGATAGCGTCGAGGTTCTGCTCTTTTGCGCGACGGGCTATGCGCATCTTGTCGGCATTGGCACCGGCTTCAGCAGCCATACGCTTTTCGAGGTTTGTCTTGGTGTCCCATACGCAGTCGCCGAGGAGCTCAGCGAATTTTGAAGCGTGCTCAGCTTCTTCGAAAGCGTAACGCTTGAAAGCTTCTGCGATTTCGGGATAACCTTCGCGGTCAGCCTGACGTGACATGGCAAGGTACATGCCTACTTCGGTGCATTCGCCGTTGAAGTGAGCTGTGAGGTCCTTGATCATCTCTTCGTCGGTGCCCTTGGCTACGCCAATTTCGTGTTCGGTAACGAATTCGAGTTCGGCAGTTTCGTCAAGTTCTTTGAACTTGCTGGCGGGAGCGCCGCAGAGGGGGCATTTTTCAGGAGCTGAATCACCTTCGTGTACATATCCGCATACGGTGCAAATGAATTTCTTTTTCATAATGAATTTTTGGTTTTGATAATTAATGATTATGTTGAATTGAAAAAAATATACTTTTGGTTAGTTCTGGCAGTCGGCACACTGCGGGCAATAGCCGCGGTAGTGTACGCTGCCGGAGGTGATGCGGAATGCGGATGCCGATTCCGGAACCTGGGGAAGGCTCACCTCCATGATGTCAAAGATATTGTGGCATTCGAGGCATTGGAAGTGGGCATGGGGGCCGTTGGGACAATAGTCATACCGGGCGTTGCCGTTCTCAATGTCTATTATGTCGATAAGTTTGTTTTCTGAAAGTACTTTCAGGGTATTGTATACTGTGGTCCGTGACATAGTGGGCCATTCGCTTGTGAGGGCTCTGAATATGTCATCGACCGTGGGGTGGATGCGATTCTCTACCATAAAGCGCATTATGGCCACACGCTGAGCTGAAGGCCTGAGTCCGGCCTCGGTGAGCATCTGCGTAACGGTAGCGTTGTCGGTAGTAAATTTCATCTTGTAATGATTGCTAATTTGTAATCGTTACAAAGTTAGTGAATCTGATTGGACTTTCCAAATGATTTAACTATTGTTAACGAGCCCCTGACAGCGGAGGGCGAAATGCGTCCGGGAAGTGCTCCAGAACCGGCTCTTTGCCTGTATCAGGACTGTCTATTATGGTGATTACATCAAATTGCGGTTCGTGCGGAATGTCGTAGGTGCGTATATATGAATCGGCCGCAATGCATAGCCGCCGCATCTTTCGCTCGTCAATGGCATCAGTGGGGTCGGAGATATCGGATGACCGTGTCTTTACCTCCACGAATACAATCCGGCTTCCATGCATTGCCACAAAGTCAATCTCGTAATGACCTATTTTTACATTGGTGTCAATTATGGTGTAGCCAAGTGTGAGCAGATGCTCGCGTGCCAATCTCTCTCCTCGGCTGCCGGTTTCGTTGTGTCGGGCCATATTCTGGTTATTTATTCATCTAAGTTGATTTCCGGGTGTAAATATACCTATATTAATATAGGTAATATCATTTGTGACCGAAAAAATTATTAAATTTGCAAATGTTGACAATTATTGAATTTTGTGTTTAAAATGAAATGTTAAATCAGCCTTTATTTTATTGCATTCAGAAATGAAATGGAAAGCAACGGTTGAGGAGCTGTCGGAATCAAAAGTGATACTTTCGGTTGATGATGACGCTGCGGAGTGCGGGGGATGTGCGCTTGCTTCTTTCTGTGCGCCTGAGCGCAGCTGTAGGGTAGAGCTTCCGCTGGATGGGCATCGTCATGTCAAAGTGGGTGCGCATGTGGAGGTTTCGGCGCCTGACGCGGTCCGGTGGCGGGCTATTTTGTATTGTCTTGTACTGCCGGTGCTTTTTTCAAGTTTGGCGGCTGCTGTTGTGCTGATGGCGGATGGGTCGGAGCTGATGGTGGCGCTTGCTGTAGTGTGCGCTCCGGTTCTGTACTTTTTGTTGTTTGTAGCGTTTGGGGGCCGGCATGCCGGCGAATCATTATGGCGTATTGAAGAAATTATAGATTGAGGTTATGGAAGTAATGTTGTGGTCAGCATTAGTCCTTGGAGGACTTGGCATTGTTGCTGCATTTGTATTATATATTGTGGCGCGTTTCTTCCGTGTTGACGAGGATGAGCGTGTGGCCGTGATTGAGGAGCTGCTTCCCGGAGCTAATTGTGGCGCGTGTGGTCGCAGTGGTTGTCATGATTTTGCTCAGGCTTGTGTAAATGCCACGTCGTTGGAGGGGCTGTGTTGTCCCGGCGCCGGAGCGGAAGTCATGGCTCGGATAGCGGATATCGTGGGGCTTACGGCAGTATCCTCTGATCCTCAGGTGGCGGTGATAAAATGCGCCGGCAGTTGCGATAAGAGAGCTGTGGTGGCTGGCTATTCCGGTGTGCGCCGATGTTCGGTTGTGGCACTGACCGGTGCCGGCCCGGAGTCCTGCTCTTACGGATGCCTTGGATGTGGCGACTGCGTCGATGTGTGTCCATTCGGAGCTATGGAGATGGATAGTGCTACAGGGCTGCCGGTAGTTATTGAACAAAAGTGTGTAGGGTGCGGCAAGTGTGTTGAGGCTTGTCCCCGTGGGATTGTCGAAGTGCGGTCGCGCGGAAGGAAGAATCTTCGGGTATGGGTGGCTTGCTCCAATCGCTCCAAGGGGGCTGTGGCCCGCAAGGATTGCAAAGTGGCGTGCATAGGCTGTGGCCTTTGTGTCAAGGCGTGCCCGTTTGATGCTGTTACGATATCTGATTCTCTTGCTCATGTCGATCCTGCCAAATGCCGGCTCTGCCGGAAGTGTGTGGCGGTTTGCCCGTCAGGTGCTATTCAAACGGCCAATTTCCCAGTCCCTATAAAGTCATTAAATTAGTCCGGAATGCTTACTTTCAGAAAAGGCGGTATACATCCGCCTCAGAATAAATTTACAGAATCGCGACCGATAGAAGTGCTTGAAGCCCCTGGAAGCGTGACGCTCCTGCTCGGTCAGCATATCGGAGCGCCGTCAGTACCTGTAGTCAAAGCCGGCGATGCGGTGTCGCGCGGGCAGATGGTAGCTAAGGCAGGCGGATTTGTGTCAGTGGCGCTTCACTCACCGGTATCGGGTGTGGTCAAGGGGGTGCGGCAGGTGCGCACGGCCGATGGAATGATGGCCGATGCTATTATAATAGAGCGGACTTCTGATGATGCCGCCACGTATACCGAACTCCTTCGTGATGACGAACAGGTGGAGGCGATGTCGGCCGAAGAAATACGCGGGATAGCTCGCGAGGCCGGACTCGTAGGGCTGGGAGGTGCATGCTTCCCGACGCATGTGAAGCTTACCCCGCCTGAAGGGACAGCCTTCGATACTCTTGTGGTGAATGGCGCGGAGTGCGAGCCGTATCTTACCTGCGATGATGCTCTGATGCGTAGTTGTGCTTCCGGTGTTATCGACGGGGTGCGTCTGGCTATGAAAGGTTGTGGTGCCCGGAGGGCTGTGATAGGAGTTGAGGATAATAAGCCGGAAGCCATAGCGCAGCTCGAACGGGAGTGCGCCACGATGACTGATGTCGTTGTGGAGCGTCTGATGACCAAATACCCTCAGGGAGGGGAGAAGCAGCTTATCGAGGCTTTGACCGGCCGACGTGTTCCCTCGGGTCAGCTTCCGGCTTCGGTTGGAGTGGCTGTTGTCAATGTAGCTACGGCGTTCAGTCTTCATGAAGCGGTGCGTTTCGGGAAGCCTTTGATAGAACGTGTCGTTACGGTGTCGGGGCTGGATGTGCCGGGTGGCAATTATCGTGTGCCGATAGGAGTGGCGATTGACTATCTGATTGAAGCTGCCGGAGGTGTCCCTGCATCAACGGAAAAAATTATCCTTGGCGGACCGATGATGGGGCGTGCGGCAGAGAATATTGACGCGCCGCTCACCAAAGGAATGTCGGGCGTGGTATTCATGGAGCAAGGCCATCGTCCTGAGGTGACGCCATGTGTGCGGTGTGCCCGTTGTGTCGATGCCTGCCCTATGGGATTGGAGCCATATCTGATAAGTACACTGGCGCGTGTCGGTGATTTTGAGCGTGCTGCGGAGCGTGGGATATCCGATTGCATAGAGTGCGGGTCGTGCGCGTATGTGTGCCCGTCGGCCCGGCCTCTTACTGATTACATCCGCTATGGTAAAGTGATTATTCGTAGAAATAAAAAGAAATAGGATTGTTATGGAACAACGATTGCTTACCGTTTCGCTTCCTCCGCATATCCATGCGCCGGGCACTACTGCCGGAGCTATGTGGCGAGTGGTGGTGGCTCTGATTCCGGCTCTTGCCTGCTCTATGTGGGTATTCGGCCTCGGGGCGGCTGTAGTGACGGTTATATCGGTGCTCGCATGTATGGGCACGGAGTATTTTATAACACGCTTCATGTTGAAGCGCCGGCCTACGCTTGGTGACGGGTCGGCGGCTCTCACCGGACTGTTGCTTGCCATGAATCTGCCCTCCAATCTTCCTCCATGGACTATTGTCATCGGAGCTGTGGTGGCGATAGGTATCGGTAAGATGGCTTTCGGTGGACTTGGGTGTAATATTTTCAACCCGGCATTGGTGGGACGGGTGTTCCTGCTGTTGTCGTTTCCGGTTCAGATGACATCATGGCCTCTTCCGGGCGCCGGCATGGAATATCTTGATGCAGCCACCGGCGCAACTGTGCTCGGGGCGATCAAGATGGGTGAGTTGTCAGCTTCGGATATTAATGTCGCGGATCTTCTTGTCGGCAATACCGGAGGATCGCTTGGTGAGGTTGGGGCGCTTGCTCTTATCGTGGGCGGACTGTTTCTGGTGCTGTCGAAAGTCATCACATGGCATATCCCTGTGTCGGTCATAGCATCAGCTGCTCTATTTTCATTATCTGTTGGAGGGGATATTGCTGTAGAGTTGCTGTCGGGAGGATTGCTCCTTGGAGCTATATTTATGGCTACGGATTATGTCACGTCGCCCATGACCCGCAGCGGGATGCTGATATATGGAGCCGGAATAGGTGTCATAACCATTATTATAAGGCATTGGGGCGCATATCCCGAAGGTGTGTCGTTTGCCATATTGCTCATGAACGGTTGCACGCCATTGATTAACCGGTTGTGCCGTCCGAAGCGCTTCGGCGCGGAAAGGAGGCGCCGATGAAACAATTGAAATCGTCAGCCATCAATATGATTCTGGTACTCGGAGCGTTCACACTGTTGGCCGGATTGCTGCTGGGCTGGGTCAACAAGCTTACAAGCGCTCCTATTGAAGAGGCTGCTGCGCGGGCACTTGTCGATGCGATAGGGGAGGTTGCCCCGGCATTTACGAATAATCCTGTAGATGACGTGATGGTTTTCGTTCCTGAAAATTCCGGCAGGGAGGTTAAGGTATATCCGGCATTGAATGGTGATAGGCTCGTAGGGGCTGCTGTGGAGAGCTACTCCCTTGAGGGGTTCTCCGGAGAGATAACTGTGATGTTCGGGTTCGAAGCCTCCGGTACTGTGACAGGATACCGGGTGCTGTCGCATGCCGAAACTCCGGGACTTGGAGCTAATATGGATAAATGGTTTTCCTCTCCGGTGGGCCATCGGTCGGTAATCGGACTCAATCCTGAGAGGAATAATATCTCAGTGTCGAAGGATGGGGGAGATATTGACGGTATCACCGCCGCCACAATTACATCACGTGCGTTTCTTGATGCTCTTCGTCGGGCTCATGAAGCGTATGTCATGCTGTTGAACACTAAAAAGTATAAGGTATGAATGGTAAGATGCGTATTGTAGTCGACGGGATTATACGCAATAATCCCACCTTTGCGCTGCTGCTCGGCATGTGTCCTACGCTGGGCACTACCGGAAGCGCTCTGACCGGAATGAGTATGGGGCTTGCCACTCTGAGCGTTCTTGTGTGCAGCAATATGTCTGTGTCGGCACTGAAGAGCATAGTGCCCGCTAAAGTTCGCATACCGGCTTATATCGTAGTCATTGCTACATTCGTAACGGTACTGCAGATGGTTATGAAGGCATATCTGCCGGCATTGGACCAGTTGCTCGGTATCTTTATTCCGCTTATTGTGGTCAATTGTATTTTGCTTGGGCGCGCAGAGGCGTATGCATCGCGCCATTCTGTTGTCGATTCATTTTTCGATGGGCTGGGCATAGGCGTAGGATTCACAATAGCACTTACGCTTCTCGGTGTCGTCCGTGAGCTGTTGGGCACCGGCCGTGTGTTTGGCCTTGCTGTTTACCCCGAGCAGTATGGTTCGCTTCTCTTCATTCTTGCTCCCGGCGCATTTATTGTGCTCGGCTTACTTATTGGATTGATTAATTCTGTTCGTCGATGATACAATATATATCTATTATAATAACTGCTATATTTGTCAATAATATAGTTTTTGCCCAATTTCTGGGTATATGTCCGTTTCTTGGGGTGTCGCGCAAGCTTTCGTCGGCTGTAGGCATGGGGGCGGCTGTTACTTTTGTCATGTTGTTTGCCACGTGTGTCACATGGCTGTTGCAGCGCTATGTGCTTGTGCCGTGCGGCATATCATATATGCAGACCATAGCATTCATACTTGTTATCGCTGCGCTTGTGCAGATGCTGGAGATTGTCCTTAAAAAAGTCGCTCCGCCGCTTTATCAGGCGCTCGGAGTCTTTCTTCCGTTGATTACCACTAATTGTGCAGTCCTCGGAGTGGCCATACTTGTAGTCCAGAAAGATTTCAATCTGCCCATGTCGTTGACCTATGCAGTAAGTACTGCTGTAGGTTTCACGCTTGCGTTGGTTTTATTTGCCGGGATACGTGAACATCTCAGTATCGTTGAGGTTCCCCGCCCTCTGAGAGGTATTCCGATAGCTTTAATTTGCGCCGGATTGCTTGCCATGGCTTTTATGGGATTTTCCGGTATAAAAATTGTGTAGATTTATTTCTTTGCTAATCAGTGTGTTGCTGGATTTTATAAAATTTTCTTTGAAAAAAGTTCATAAAATATTTGGAGGTAAAGCA
>CAJUIW010000011.1:0-54779 GCA_910586895.1 uncultured Muribaculaceae bacterium
ATTGTAGGGACATCGCTTTGCGATGTAGGGTTTGCGTAGCATACATGCCAAAGGCATGCCCTACGGCTATCCGCGATGCCTCAGCCGCAGAGGGCAGCGTCGAAGACGCGGGTAGGTGGGGCAACGAATCAGACTGAAAGGAATGCCCTTGAAGTGGGCTGTTATCCAACAAAACAGGCATCTCCGAAGCCATACATTAGCTACCGGGCGCTAATCCCCACTCCTCGCACGCTCGAAGTGGGGTTCCACCGACTCCGCCTCTCCGAGGCTCCTCCATGTACGCAGATGACTGCATGCACATCGAACCTGAAAGGTTCATTTTATGTCGTAGCCGTGGGCCGAGCTGAAAGCGAGACCCACGGAAAAAGCATCCACATGCAATTTTCTGAAAGAAAACTTTCCATCTCAGTATCTATTATAGCCCTTCAGGGCGAATTTTAAGTAACCCGCCACAAAGCGTCAGCGGCGTGGCGGGCAAAGATACGGACGAAAGATAGAGTCCGTCAGGACGGCTTACTCCATCAGCCATAATCCGTCCTTCGGACTCATACGATTGTAGTCGTCGCATCCCCGCACGCCGCTTACGCTCTGTGCGGGGTCACACCCACCCCGTCCGTTCCGGACTCCAACACCCGGCCTCTGCGATAAATCAGCCGCAGAGGGCAGCGTCGAAGACGCGGGTTGGGTATTACCCCACTTCGAGCTGACAGCGAGGAGTGGGGCAACGAATCGGAATGGCTGCAATGCCCTCGAAGGGGGCTGTTATCCCATTGTCGTGAGGAACCTGAAAGGTTCATTCATGCGATTTCCCGAAATAAGATTGAAAGTTATCTTTCAGATAATTGTAATTCCATCTGTCATACCGTGGGTCTCGCCTTAACAGGCTCGGCCCACGGCTATGGCTTGAATGAACCTTTCAGGTTCGCTGTGCTTGCAGGGGCACCCATAATCCGTCCTTCGGACTCATACGATTGTAGTCGTCGCATCCCCGCACGCCGCTTACGCTCTGTGCGGGGTCACATCCATCCCGTCCGTTCCGGACTCCAACACCCCGCCTACGTGATGCCTCAGCCGCAGAGGGCAGCGTCGAAGACGCAGGTTGGGTATTACCCCACTTCGAGCTGACAGTGAGGAGTGGGGCAGTGAATCAGACTGAAAGGAATGCCCTCGAAGGGGGCTGTTATCCCCAACAAAACAGGCATCTTCGAAGCCATACATTAGCTACCGGGCGCTAATCCCCACTCCTCGCACGCTCGAAGTGGGGTTCCACCGACTCCGCCTCTCCGAGGCTCCTCCATGTACGCAGATGACTGCATGCACATCGAACCTGAAAGGTTCATTTTATGTCGTAGCCGTGGGCCGAGCTGAAAGCGAGACCCACGGAAAAAGCATCCACATGCAATTTTCTGAAAGAAAACTTTCCATCTCAGTATCTATTATAGCCCTTCAGGGCGAATTTTAAGTAACCCGCCACAAAGCGTCAGCGGCGTGGCGGGCAAAGATACGGACGAAAGATAGAGTCCGTCAGGACGGCTTACTCCATCAGCCATAATCCGTCCTTCGGACTCATACGATTGTAGTCGTCGCATCCCCGCACGCCGCTTACGCTCTGTGCGGGGTCACACCCACCCCGTCCGTTCCGGACTCCAACACCCGGCCTCTGCGATAAATCAGCCGCAGAGGGCAGCGTCGAAGACGCGGGTTGGGTATTACCCCACTTCGAGCTGACAGCGAGGAGTGGGGCAACGAATCGGAATGGCTGCAATGCCCTCGAAGGGGGCTGTTATCCCATTGTCGTGAGGAACCTGAAAGGTTCATTCATGCGATTTCCCGAAATAAGATTGAAAGTTATCTTTCAGATAATTGTAATTCCATCTGTCATACCGTGGGTCTCGCCTTAACAGGCTCGGCCCACGGCTATGGCTTGAATGAACCTTTCAGGTTCGCTGTGCTTGCAGGGGCACCCATAATCCGTCCTTCGGACTCATACGATTGTAGTCGTCGCATCCCCGCACGCCGCTTACGCTCTGTGCGGGGTCACATCCATCCCGTCCGTTCCGGACTCCAACACCCCACTCCTCGCACGCTCAAAGTGGGGTTCCACCGACCCCGCCTCTCCGAGGCTCCTCCAATATACGACCATCCGCGATGTGTGTTTTTAATGGGTGACAGGTGTGTTGACTGATGTGAATCGGGCTATTTTTATGACAAATCGGAAAAAATGACATGTAATACCGTTAAAAAAATACCAGAATGGTAAAATATTTGAAATTTATAATTATTTTTGCTTCGATATAGTAATTTAATTTTAATAATCAACCTTAGAAACCTCTATTAACTTCTCTGGGGACGCTGCTTTTAGTGGTGCTTCCATGGGCGTCGGCTTTTGCCGATGATGAAGAGGTGACTCGCCTGACATTGGAACACAATGACGGCACACAGTCACATTATGTGTTGACAGCAAAGCCCGAGATTACTTTTGAGAATGAACACATGGTTGTAACCATCGGTGAAGTTCCCAATAAAGTAGAGCGCGCATCGCTGTCACATTTTCATTTTACGACAGCCCCTATGTCGGCTGTAGAGAACATCTCGGCCGATGATTACATGTTCAGCTACTTGAATAATGTAGTCAAGGTGCGGGGTAATGGTATAACCACGCTCAAAGTGTATGACGTCAACGGTCGTGCGGTCATGGAAGCCAAGGCTTCTGACGGTGTGATCACTGCTGACATGTCAGATCTGCAGAGCGGGATTTATGTTATTTCAGTAGCCGGAAAGCCGGCAGTAAAAGTACGCGTTAACAATTAAAGCTATTAGCATGAAAAAATTTTTACTCGGAATTTCTTTTGCCGCTCTTCTATGCGGCGCTCAGACAGTGCAGGCCGGTGAGATAGTGAAGGCCAAAGCTGTAAAGACTACTGCAGCTGCATCGCGTGCGGCAGCAGTTCCTACCACAATGGTAAAGTATCTTCACGGTCAGTATGATTATAATGAGAGTACTGGCGTAGCTGACTGCTACATGCTGTTCAGTGATAATAGCTCTGCTACGTACGACAAATACAACGGCGCTCAGATCAAGAGCGGATTTGTACTGTATGTCGACGTTTTCACCGGAGAAATTGAAGAAACACCAAAGAATCTCACTGCAGGTACATATACTCCCTCGGAGAATAATGAAGCCGGCACCTATGATCCCTATTACACCTATCTTCAGTACTATGACGCGAATGGTAACGAGGCCGAGTCATATTCATCGGTAGGAAATGTACTGGTTGAGAATGACGCTGAAGGTTTGAAAATCACCGTGAATATAGATAAGGGTACCGAAATAGTGCCTGTGACATTCACCGGAGTTGTTGAACTTGATGACGTGAAAGGCCCCTCATCGGTATACGAGCAGATCAAGCAGAATCTGGATCTGGAATTCACAGGTTCATGGAATGTATATGACGGCAACCTGTACGACAGCAATACCGGAGCCATGTATTACAATCTCTATGAAAATGGATACAATGACAATGGTGGAATGACAGAGGATGGCTTCAGCGTGGCTCTCCAGATGTTTGGCAAGATGTTCAAGGATTCGAAGGAGGCTGCTCCTGACCCCGGAACATACACCATGGCCCGCAACTACAACCGCTATACATTCTTCCCCGGTGTGGAAGTGGACTATATGGGTACTACTATCGTTATCGGCTGTTATGTGAAGCAGCGCAAGACTGTCAACGGTATGGTATCATACGCATATTCATATATCAGCGACGGTACAATCACTATCGAAGATGAAGGCGATGGCGTGTACACTTTCACTCTTGACTGCGTGACAACACTCGGACATACCGTGAAGGGTAAATTTACAGGCAAGATGCCTATTGTTGACCTCTCGGACGATGACGGCAAGGGCTCCTCTCTCTCAACTCTTGAGGACGACGTCGCTCTTGATCTCGAGCAGCATAAGTCATGCTATGTATGGAATGGTGGCGTAGTAAACGGTTGCCAGACATTCCTCGTTGACGTAGGCTCTCCCAACGGCCGCGGAGGTAACACCGAGGGTGATATCATGCGTCTTGAACTCGTGCTCCCCGCAGGAACACAGTATATCCAGGAGGGTAACTACACAGTGATGGCGGAGAAATATGAAACATACTATCAGCCCTTTACTCTTGGCCGTGGACGCTGGGTATCAGCAAGCGGTGGCGGAACCGACCTGAGCGGCACACGCTACATGCACTTCGAAGAGGGTCGTTATCTGGTTATGGACCACTATGCTCCTGCAGCAAGCGGTAATGTAGGTATCACCAAAATCAGCGGCGTTACAAAAGCCGAAGGCGACAATGATCAGTATAAGATTGACATAGCTCTGATGTGCGACGCCCAGTTCCACATGGATGGCTCATGGTCAGGTCCGGCTGAACTTATGTATAACCCCGACGGAATCACTGCCGCTATCGACGGCATTCAGAATGATGCCGAAGAGGTAAGCGTCAAGTGGCTCGACAATAACACAGTACTCGTGATCGGTGCCGCTTCAGCTGAGAATGCCGCTGTATACAACACCGCAGGCGTACGCATGAATTGTGAGATACAGGGACTCACAATCAATATGTCAGGTATGGAGCCCGGCATATATGTACTTAACATTAATGGTAAATCAATCAAATTAGCTAAGAAATGAAAAAGACTATAATAGCTTGCGCTACTGCCGCTATAGCTACACTGGGGCTGTATGCCGCTACTGATGAAATAATGGTGATAAAGCTGACCGACGGCACCACAGTGGAATATAACGTGAAGGATGTGGAGATGGTAAACTTTGATGTTCGCGTTACAGAGGATGCCTTCACCGTGACTCCTCCCGCAGGCGATGCCGCAGCATATACCACAATCCCCACAATGCTGCGAGTTGCAGCCGCTTCAGGCAGTGGCAATCCCACACTGTTCGGATTCGGTACGGTAGCTGCAACAGCAGCGGAGGATCTCACCACCGGTGAATATGGTGTGTATATCTCACTGTCAGCATCAAAAGTATATAACGGTGATGTTGACCTCGCGACAGAGAAGGACAGCTACACTGTGAAGCTCGTGAAGTACACCGAGGGTGGTGCTGAATATATTCTTGACGAGGTGACTGAAGGTACTCTGAGTACAAGCCTCAACAGCAAGACCCGCAAGGTGACACTGACTCTTGATGCTGTGATGAAGGACGGCACCGCCGTGACAGCCAAGTATGAAGGTGTGCCTGCTGACGTTGAGTCAATCGAGGCTATGGTGCCCGCCATCCAGTATGGTAACGTAGGGTACTATTATGATGCTGACGGTAAGGAATCAGTCGTTAACATAGCGTCTGTGACAAAAAAATATTCATCATATAGCAAGGCAACTACATTCACATTTGTTTTTGACGGTTACTTAGGAGGTCAGGATGAGGCAACTCTTGTTATTCCTGATGCAATCTTTGAGTCCGGTGAGACTGAATTCAATCTTCCGGAAGCAAATGGTTGGCAGTTCAAACTCGGATACATGATTCAATTATATGGACCGACCGGTAATGCTGACCGCGATAAGTATTCCAATGTAGCTGACAATGGAAAAATGAAAGTGAAAAAAATCGATGACAATACCTATGAACTGTTCATCGAGGTTCAGAACTATTACAACAACTATATGGGCACCCATCTGGGAACACCTCAGAAGGTGATTATCAATTACAGCGGTGCTATTTGATATAATATAATAGAGAAATGAAAAAAGCTATATTCATTATGGCTTTGGCTACAGCGACTGCTTTTGGGCTTAACGCCCAAAAGCTTTCGCCCAATGCCGAAGCTCTGCTCCTGAGCAAGAAGGGGCACAAGGCCACTATGCTGAAATCGCTCCGTGACACTGTGAAAGTGGAAGTGGAGGCTGTGAAAGTATTCATTGACATGAATGACAATGCTGCTGTTGAGGCAGTCAAGTCAATGGGCGGACAGATTTACAATACCTATGGCAGCATTGCTACCGCCGAAGTTCCCGTATCGGTGCTTCGTGAGGTGAGCGAACTTCCGCAGGTCGACTATGTGGAAATGGGCTCAGAAGTTCATCTCTGCATGGATAAGGCCCGTCAGCAGTGCTACATCAATCCTGTTCATACCAACTCTTTAGGCGATCTGCCTCAGGCCTATACAGGCAATGGAGTTGTGGTTGGTGTCATTGACACCGGCATGGAGTATGCGCACACAGCATTCCGAACAGCCGACGGCCAGTCATCACGCATCAAGCGCGTATGGAATCAGAAGATCAGCGCCGGAAAGGCTCCTGAAAAGTTTGGCTACGGTGTTGAATACACCAGCTACGAGGAGCTCAAGGCGGCTAAATATGATGACGCTTCTGAGTATCACGGATCGCATACCACGAGTATTGCAGCCGGAGGCGACCGCCAGTCAAAATTCTATGGTGTGGCTCCCGATGCCGATATCGTGTTTGTAAGCTTCGGAACAAGTACTGTCGATATTCCCAATGCCATAGAGTACATCAAGGACTATGCTGCAAGCGTAGGTAAACCTTGTGTTATCAACATGAGTCTCGGCTCACATCTCGGACCTCATGACGGCACATCGCTGCTTGACCGCTACTTTGAGTCGGCTGCCGGCCCCGGATGTATTATTGTAGGCTCTGCCGGCAACGAAGGTGAATACCAGTTCCATGTAGGCAAAGAAGTAAGCCCGGGTAATCCGCTTAAGACAATTCTTAAGGTGCCCACCACATCGAACAAGAACACAGCTATTGATATCTGGGGCCGTCAGGCAACCCCTATCAACGTGAAACTCTGTCTGTACAATGCCAAGGGTAAAGTTATCGAATCGTATGAAGTGAATTCAGCTTCAACCTCTAAAATTACAAAGTACTTCGCTGACGAAGGTGTTGATGCCTATTTCAATATGGTACCCAAGACAACCGGGGAAGGTGAGAATCCGAATGTCTACATCGAGCTGTACATAACCTCAATAGCTGACGGCCGCTTCATCGGTCTGCAGGTTGACGGTGAGGAAGGACAGGAGATCAACCTGTGGGACCTCCGTTACAACTCGTTCGTGACCGGTGGATTCCGTGGTTTCACAGCCAGCGACGGTGATATGTCAGTCGGTGAAATCGGAGGTACTGGCAAATCCGTCATCACGGTAGGTTCTTACAACTCACGTTTTAACTTCCCGATATGGAATGATCCGAACGGAAGCTATGTCATGGGAAATTATGATGAAACAATGCTTCCTCCCGGACAGGTTTCTTCATTCTCAAGCCATGGACCTACAGCCGACGGCCGCATGAAGCCCGACTTGCTTGCTCCCGGCGCAATGGTGATAGCCGCCGCCAATAAGTATAACTTAGGCGCTGAAGCGCTTGAGACTAATGCTATTGACCGTGTAGTGGACAGCAATGGAGAGGTATTCTATTACTTCCTGAACATGGGTACCTCCATGTCATCGCCTGTAGTGGCCGGTAATATGGCTCTCTGGCTGGAAGCATATCCGGAGTTGACTCCCGATATGGCGCGTGAGGCAATCATGAATACCGCTATCAAGGATGAGAATACCGGTAGCGAGCCCAACAATCTGGCCGGCTATGGTAAACTCCACAGCTACGCCGGCCTGAAATATATCCTCGCCAAGGCCGGTGTTGAGAATATCGGTGCTGATGCCGATGGCTCAGATGTAAAAGTATGGGTTGAGGGGGGCGAGCTCCAGGTGGTATCTCCTGTAGCTGCTGAAGTGAACGTATATTCAGCTTCAGGCGTGCTTGCCAAGTCATTCCGCTGCGAGGGCGGTGTCAGCAGTGCTGATGTAAGCTCTCTGTCGGCCGGTATCTACGTGGTACGTGTAGGTAGCAAGGCTGTAAAGGTAGCTATCCGCTGATAAGCGATACCTGAAATATAAAAGAGATGGGGCTGTGCTTTCCGGCACAGCCCCATTCTTATATTGCAGATGTGAAGTCAAAATTACATCATGCCGCCCATGCCACCCATTCCGGGAGCGGGCATTGCGGGAGCAGGATTCTCCTCTTTCTTCTCAGCTATGACGCATTCGGTGGTGAGGAACATGCCGGCAATTGATGCGGCATTTTCAAGAGCCACGCGGGTCACCTTGGCAGGGTCAATGACACCGGCTGCCATAAGGTTTTCATAGCGGTCAGCGCGGGCGTTGTAACCGAAGTCGGCAGTGCCTTCTTTTACTTTCTGAACTACTACGGCACCTTCAACACCGGCATTTGCCACAATCTGGCGGAGCGGCTCCTCGATGGCGCGCTTAACGATGAGTATACCTGTGGTTTCATCGTCGTTGTCGCCTTTGAGGTCCTCAAGCTTGGCAACGCAGCGGATGTAAGCGACACCTCCACCGGGAACGATACCCTCGGCTATGGCAGCGCGGGTAGCTGAAAGAGCGTCGTCAACGCGGTCCTTCTTCTCCTTCATCTCTACTTCGCTGGGAGCGCCGATATGAAGAACGGCAACACCGCCGGCGAGCTTGGCCAGGCGTTCCTGAAGCTTCTCACGGTCGTAGTCGCTGGTGGTCTGGGCAATCTGAGCCTTTATCTGAGCAACACGTGCGGCAATGGCGTCCTTTGAACCTGAGCCATTGATGATGGTGGTGTTCTCTTTGTTGACTTCGATTTTTTCGGCGCGTCCGAGATAGTCGACAGTAGCGCTTTCGAGCTTCATGCCCTTCTCTTCAGAGATGACCACGCCACCGGTGAGGATAGCGATATCTTCGAGCATCTCCTTGCGGCGGTCGCCGAATCCGGGAGCTTTGACGGCGCAGATTTTCAGAGAACCACGCAGGCGGTTGACAACGAGGGTGGCAAGTGCTTCCTGGTCAACATCCTCGGCTATGATAAGCAGCGGACGTCCGCTCTGTGCTGAAGCTTCGAGGATGGGGAGAAGGTCCTTGAGGTTGGATATCTTCTTGTCGTAGAGAAGTACGTAGGGGCTGTCCATCTCGCACTCCATCTTTTCGGTATTGGTCACGAAGTAGGGTGAGATGTAGCCGCGGTCAAACTGCATGCCTTCGACAATGTCGACGGTAGTTTCAGTGCCCTTGGCTTCGTCAACGGTGATGACACCTTCCTTCTTCACTTTCTTCATAGCCTCGGCAATAAGGCGGCCTATGGCTTCATCATTGTTGGCTGAAATACGGGCCACATCCTCAATCTTCTTGAAATCGTCGCCTACTTCCTCGGCCATACCCTTGATGTTCTCTACCACTACGGCCACTGCTTTGTCGATACCACGCTTGATGTCCATGGGGTTGGCACCGGCGGCAACGTTCTTGAGGCCTACATTGATAATGCTCTGAGCAAGCACGGTAGCGGTTGTGGTACCGTCGCCGGCATCATCACCGGTCTTTGAAGCCACTTCCTTCACGAGCTGTGCACCCATGTTCTGGAAGGGATCCTCGAGTTCTACTTCGCGGGCCACACTCACACCATCCTTGGTGATGTGGGGAGCACCGAATTTCTTCTCAATGATTACGTTACGACCTTTCGGGCCGAGGGTCACCTTTACGGCATCGGCCAGAGCGTCAACACCTTTCTTAAGCTCTTCACGAGCCTTTATTTCAAATTTTATTTCTTTTGCCATGATGATTCGGTATTAATGTTAAGCTTCGATTTTGGCCAGAACATCGCTCTGACGCATTATAAGATATTTTTCACCTTCAAACTCTATTTCCGAGCCGGAGTATTTGCCATAAAAAACGGTATCGCCTTCGGCAAGTTCCATTTTCTCGTCAGCAGTGCCACAACCTGCAGCCACTACTGTGCCTTTAAGCGGTTTTTCCTTAGCGGAATCGGGAATGATGATGCCGCCTACTGTTACTTCCTCAGCTGCTACGGGAGCAATGAGTACTCTGTCGGCCAATGGTTTAAGTTTCATAATGAATTAAGTATGTTATTTGGTTATAATTATAATTAGTATTTGTTCTGACTTATACAATGCACATGTCGTGCCAAAGTGCAAACATGACACTCTGACTGACAAAATGGCAAATCCTGTCCGCCACGTTCGGATGCCGGAGGATAAACAATCGGATGAAATAAAAGTTGGAGCGACGGCTGAGCTCAAACTTTCTCAGCGGGAAGTGCTGAAGCTATGGCTGCCCTGGTTGACTCCATCAGGGTGGTGAGGTCATGTCCTTTTCCCGGCTCGGGGAACACCGGCTTGTGGATGGTGAGGGTTATGGTGCCCCAATGGGGTATCTTGGCCCAGCGGGGGAGCACATCGTAAGCACCGTCGATAGTGATTGGCACTACGGGGAGGTCAAACTCCGTGGCAAGCATATAGGCGCCTTTCTTGAAGCGGTGCATCCGTCCGTCGGGGGTGCGGGCTCCTTCGGGAAACACTACCAGCGACATCCCTCCGCTCAGCAGCGACTCGGCGCGTTGCATGGTGTGGCGCAGACGCGCCGGAGTGCGGTTGTCCACGTATATCTGATGAGCCTTTTCACAAGCATAACCTACAAGTGGAATACGGCGCAGCGAAGCCTTCATCATCCACCTGAAGTTGTGGCCGAGCCATCCCGATATGGCAAAAATGTCGTAGGCTCCCGTATGATTCGCCACAAATACGTACGATGTGTTCGGGTCGATGTTTTCCCTACCCTTGACACGCACTCTTACCAGCGTGGCCCAGCAGAAAACTTTGGCCCAGATATGCTGCGGCCAGTAGCCGCTCCAATGGCCGGCGCCTATTGCGGTGCCTATAATGGTGGTCAACGCAGTGAGGATGGTGCTCACAAGCAGTACGGGCACCATGATGATCAGTTGGTATATGCGGTAGAGAAAAAGCTTCATGTGACAAAGGTACTGCCACAAATTGAAAAATCAAAAGGTAGGGGAGGATTATATTGTGGAATTTATCAGTTTCAATTAATTTTGCAGAACAGATTGTAATAAACAGATAATAACCATACATCACATTAAACCATGAGATATGCTATTCTGTTCCCGGCACTCGGGGCTGCCATGACGGTGGCTGCCGGAGTTGTGCCGGTGAATGAATTCGATTACTATGGGCCATATCCGGTGAGCGCGCCTCTTATGATTGACTCGCTGGATGTGAATTCAAAGCCATACGGTATTTCATCGCTTCTGAACCAGCCTATAGAGGTCAACGCCCAGTCTCCTTCGGGAGCTCGCCGCAGCGGTCCGCTTGCCCCCGGCTATGATGCCGGCGCTGCCATGCACATGCTTGCGTTCACAGTGGACGCCAAGGGATACGCGGCTCCGAAGCTGAAGGTAAGCGGACTGAAGGATTACAAGGTAATGGTCGATGGTAAGGCCGTGGAAGGTGATCTGCGCCTTACCCCGTCGTCGCACCGCGTGGTCATAAAATATGTGTCTGACCCGTCACGGACCGACAGTCTGAATGTAACGCTTGAGGGAGCCGACAACCTGAAGATCAGTTCCGGTGAAAAACGCCTTTACAGCATGAGCGATGTTACTGACGGTACACGTATATCCGAAACTGAGATCTCGCCTGACGGACGCTTCATGATCACTCCCTACTATACTACTGATCAGAATGGAAACGTGACATGGCTGTGGCGTATGTACGATGTAGCCACCGGCCGTTTGCTCTCAACCACAAATACACCTATCCGTTGGATGCCTCTTACCACACGCTATTATCTGACACGTCCGGCCGTTGGGGGACGCTCGCTGATAGCCGTTAATCCAGTGGATGGCAAGGAGGATGTGCTGGTGCCCCTTATGCCATCAGGCAATTTCATGATCACGCCTGATGAAAAGAAGCTGATCATAACTACCGTTCAGGAAGGCCCGAAAGAGGATAAGGATGTGTATCAGGTGCTGGTGCCTGACGACCGTCAGCCTGGATGGCGCAACAGAAACGTACTGTCGATATATGATATAGCCTCAGGAGTGCTCACTCCCATCACTTACGGTCATCGCGCCCTGCGGCTGCTTGACGTGTCGGACGATGCTTCCCACCTGCTGCTTTCCGTACATGAAAACCGACTTGAGAAGCGCCCCACTACTCTTGCCACCATACTGTCGCTTGACCTGAACACAATGAAGACTGACACTATTGTGGCCCGCGACGGATTTATCGGCGGAGGAATATATTCGCCTGATGGAACGGAAATACTTCTCTCCGGTTCGCCCGAATCGCTTGGCGGTATCGGAAATGTCGTACCTGAGGGCCGTGTGCCAAGTATGGTTGATGAACAACTGTACATACGTCGATCCAATGGTAGTATAGAACCTCTGACACGTGACTTCAATCCGAGTGTAACTACCTACAAGTGGAGTCGCGCTGACGGCCAGATATATTTCATGGCTGAAAACCGCGACTGCGTGAGCCTATACCGCATGAATCCGAAGACCGGTAAGATAATGCAGATTCCAGGCACAGAGGAACTCGTGCGCGGATTCTCACTTCCCCGTACCGGAAACATGATGGCTTATATCGGGCAGGGTGCCAGCAATCCTGACCGTCTGTATACTCTCGATACACGCAAGCTCAAGTCAAAGCTTATTGATGAACCTATGCGTGAGAGTCTGGCCGACGTTAAACTCGGGCAGTGCGAGGGATGGACTTTTGTCAACTCACGTGGCGACAGCATCTGCGGACGTTTCTATCTTCCGCCGGATTTTGATGCTACCCGTAAATATCCCATGATAGTGAATTATTACGGAGGCTGCAGCCCGACGAGCCGCAACTTCGAAAGCCGCTATCCGCATCATGCCTACGCCGCACAGGATTATGTGGTGCTGGTGCTTGAACCGAGTGGCGCTACCGGCTTCGGTCAGGAATTCTCATCGCGCCATGTCAACACTGCCGGTAAGGGTGTGGCCGAGGATATCATAGAGGGTACCCGCCGTTTTTGCGAGGAGCATCAGTATGTCGATACCGCCCGTATAGGCTGTATCGGGGCATCCTACGGAGGCTTCATGACCCAGTATCTGCAGACGCTGACCCCGATGTTTGCCGCCGCGGTGTCGCACGCCGGTATCAGTGACCACTCCAGCTACTGGGGCGAGGGCTACTGGGGATATTCATACAGTGAGGTGGCTATGGCCAATTCATACCCGTGGGCTGATCCGGATCTGTTTGTAAAGCAGAGCCCGCTGTTCCGTGCCGACAAGATACATACTCCGCTGCTGTTTGTCCATGGTGATGCCGATAAGAATGTACCTCCGGGCGAAAGCATCCAGATGTTCACCGCGCTTAAGCTGCTCGGCCGTCCCACGGCATTGGTGCAGGTTACAGGCGAGGACCATCACATCATGAACTATTCGAAACGTCTGAAATGGCAGGACACTATATTTGCATGGTTTGCAAAATACCTGAAGGACGATTCATCATGGTGGGATGCCATGTATCCTGAAAAATCGCTCTGATATCCCAACAGATTGTCATACAATACCGGCCCGGAACTGCTGAATGTGGTTCCGGGCCGTACTGTTAAGTGGATAAAGCGGCGAAAAAATGGAGAAAAATCTATTTCAGGAGCTGAAAATCCATGAAAAATTCTTAACTTTGCATGCAATAAATTTTAATCCTCGTTATGTCATTTATTGCAGAAAAAGTGAAGATGGACGGTCTGACATTTGACGATGTCCTTCTTATTCCGGCTTATTCGGAGGTCCTTCCCAAGGAAGTAAATCTACAATCAAAATTTTCACGTAACATCACACTTAATGTGCCTCTTGTTTCGGCGGCTATGGATACCGTTACCGAGGCCCGTCTTGCCATCGCCATAGCGCGCGAGGGGGGTATCGGTGTTATCCATAAGAATATGACCATTGCCGAACAGGCCCGTCAGGTACATGCGGTGAAGCGTGCCGAAAATGGCATGATATATGACCCTGTGACCATCAAGCGCGGCAGTACCGTGGCTGATGCACTGGCCATGATGGAGGAATACCATATAGGCGGAATACCCGTAGTTGATGATGACCGCATGCTTGTAGGCATTGTCACCAACCGCGACCTCCGCTTCGAACGTGACCTTACCCGTAAGATTGACGAGGTGATGACCTCGGAGAATCTGGTAACCACCACACAGTCAACCAATCTTGAAGAAGCATCCGACATTCTTCAGCGCCATAAGATTGAGAAGCTCCCCGTAGTTGATTCAGAAGGTCGTCTGGTAGGATTGGTCACTTATAAGGATATCACCAAAGCCAAAGATAAGCCCAATGCATGTAAGGATGCGCTCGGACGTCTGCGTGTGGCTGCCGGTATCGGTGTCACAGCCGATTCGCTTGAACGTGCGGAAGCTCTTGTCAACGCCGGTGTTGACGCTATCGTGATCGATACAGCTCATGGTCATACCCGCGGTGTGGTGCAGGTGCTCAAGGAAGTGAAAGCGCGATTCCCGCAGATTGATGTAGTGGTAGGAAATATAGCTACCGGTGAGGCTGCCCGCTATCTTGCTGAAAACGGTGCTGATGGTGTGAAGGTAGGCATCGGCCCCGGTTCGATATGCACCACCCGTGTGATAGCCGGAGTAGGCGTGCCTCAGCTTTCGGCCATTTATGAAGTGGCCAAGGCTCTTGAAGGTACCGGTGTGCCTCTGATTGCTGACGGCGGTATCCGTTATTCCGGCGATATTGTGAAGGCTCTTGCAGCCGGAGCATGGTCAGTGATGATGGGCGGAATGCTGGCCGGTGTGGAGGAAAGCCCCGGTGAAACCATCATATACAACGGACGTAAGTATAAAGCTTACCGTGGAATGGGCTCGCTTGAAGCTATGGAGAAGGGCTCGAAGGACCGTTACTTCCAGGCCGGAGAGGCTGATGTGAAGAAGCTCGTTCCTGAAGGAATTGCAGCACGAGTGCCTTACAAGGGAAGCCTTTTCGAGGTTACTTATCAGATGCTCGGCGGTCTGCGTGCCGGAATGGGATATTGCGGAGCTCCGAATATCGAACGTCTGCATGATGCGAAGTTCACCCGCATAACCAATGCCGGTGTGGCTGAGAGTCATCCTCATGATGTTGCCATCACAAGCGAGGCTCCCAACTACAGTGCATCACATCAATAACGATTTACTGCAATAAGAAATATAATAACGCGGCGAGAGCCGCGTTATATATTTTGTGACCATACGAATTAAATGATGAAAAAGAATCTGCTTTTCACTATGGCCGTTTCGGCTATGGCAGTGCTTGCGGCAGTGGCCGCTGCACCTGACCCTGTGTTGATGAATATTGCCGGAAAGGATGTTCATAAAAGTGAATTTGAATATCTTTATAACAAAAATAATTTACAGCAACAGCAGAGCCAGAGCATTGATGAATATCTGGGAATGTTCATTGACTATAAGCTGAAAGTAGCTGCGGCGGAGGCTGCCGGACTTGACACTATGGCTTCATTCCGTGACGAGATGGCCCGATATGCCAAGGAACTTGCCCGTCCTTACCTCAAGGATGCGGCGGTAGAGGACAGCATAGCGCGGGTTACTTATGACCATATGCTGAAAAATGTGGATATCAATCATCTTATGGTGGCCGACAAGCATCTGGCCGACAGTCTGCGTCAGCTCCTCGAATCAGGTGCCGACTGGGCGGATCTGGCGGTAAAGTATTCTACCGACCCTTCAGCCAAGACTAATGGCGGCCATATCGGCTACATCAGTTCCGGTACATTCCCCTGGAGCTTTGAGAAGGTGGTGTATGATACTCCGGTAGGAGGCATGTCGCATGTATTCCGCACGCAATACGGCTATCATATAATTAAAGTGAACGGTGGGCGTCCTGACAGGGGAGAGGTGAAAGTGCGCCATATTCTTAAACTGACCAGAGGTGCCGATGCTGACACACTTCAGAAACTCCATGAGATTGACTCTATATATCAGGTGTTGAAAAATGGTGCTGATTTCAAGGAGGTGGCATCGCGTGAGACGGAAGATCCTTCGGGTAAGAATAACGGAGGCGATCTGGACTGGTTCAGTACCGGACGCATGGTGCCCCAGTTTGAAGCCGCATCTTTTGCTCTGAAGGATGGCGAATTGTCAGCCCCTGTGCGTACCGCTTACGGCTACCATCTGATACTCAAGGAGGGAAGCCGTCAGCGCAAGCCGTTTGAGGATATGCGCAAGGAAATCGAGGAGACTATGGCTCGCGACGAGCGTTCGCAGATGGCACAGGCCCGTGCTATTGACGGCTTTAAGGCCCGTTATAAAGCGCGCATGGACGAAAATGTCGGTAAGGCAGTTGAGGAGGCTCTGTCGCTTTCAAACGGTAATGTTGCCAATGCCCTGCGCGTGTTGCGACAGAACAATGCTCCTGCTGGATATGTGGATGATAAGGCGGTGGTTGTTGCCGATGTCGCATCAATGCTTGCGCCCGGAATTCCACAGAATGAATTTAAGGATGTGTTCTTGGCTGCCCTCGATTATAAACTCGGGGAGGCGGCTACTGACAGAGCAATCGCTGATCTGCCGAAAACAGAACCCTCATATGCCAATCTGATGAATGAATACCATGACGGAATACTTCTCTACGAGATAAGCAACCGTGAGGTGTGGGACAAGCCAAATACAGATAAACGTGGATTGGAGCAGTACTTCGAGGCGCATCGTAAGGATTATGCATGGGACACCCCCCGCTATAAAGGCTATCTGATCATGGCTGAAAATGATTCGGTGGCTGATCTGGCGCGTACATATCTTGCCTCTTCAGGTGCTCCGGACGATTCTCTGGCTATTGTGCTCCGCAAGCAGATGGGTAATAATGCCAAGGTCGAGCGTGTGCTGGCTCCGCAGGGCGCTAATGCGGTTATCGACTATGTGGCATTTGGAGGCGCGCGTCCTCAGCCTGTGGGCCGTTGGGCTTCATTCGTACCATTCCGTTACCGTATCATAGCGCAGCCTGAGGAGGCCGCTGATGTCAAGGGTGCGCTAAGTGTGGACTATCAGAAGAAACTTGAGAAAGAATGGCTTGAACAGCTGCATCGTACCTATAAGGTGAAGCTTAATGAAAAGGCTATAAATCTACTTAAATGATAATTTCACATTCGTTAATGATGCAAATGGACAAAAATTAGTAATTTTGGCCTCATATAATTGAACATTAAACATATTCGTAAGTGAAAATAACTAAAATAGCAGCTGCATTACTGCCTCTGGCAGCCGGGATGATGGTTTTTGCCCAGTCAAATGTCGTTGAAGAGGTGGCATGGGTAATCGGTGACCAGCCTATATGGAAATCGGAAATCGAGGAGCAATATAACAATATGCAATATGAGCATGTCGATCTTCTCGGCGATCCGTATTGCGTTATCCCCGAGCAGCTTGCCATAGAAAAGCTCTACCTCCATCAGGCTGAGCTTGACACGGTGGAAGTTGCCGAATCGATGGTGCAGGCCGAGGTGGACAACCGCATCAACTCGTTCATCACAGAGCTTGGCAGCAAGGAGAAGCTCGAACAGTATTTCCGCAAGAGCTTACCTGACATGCGTAATGCTATGGCCGACATGATACGCAATCAGTATCGCGTGCGTGAGGTGCAGCGTAATATCACATCGGGTGTCAAGGCAACTCCGAGCGATGTACGCAAATACTACGATAAGCTGTCGAAGGATAGTGTGCCCTACGTGCCACTGCAGGTTGAAGTAGAGATTATAACGCTCAATCCTGTTATCCCCCGTCAGGAGATAGAGGATATCAAAGCGCGTCTGCGTGACTATTCTGACCGCATCACACGTGGAGAGAGCGATTTCTCAACACTTGCCATCCTCTACTCCGATGACCGTGGCAGCGCTGTGCGTGGCGGTGAGCTCGGATTTGCCGGTCGTGCCACATTTGACCCCGAATTTGCCGCTGTGGCATTCAATCTCAACGACCCCAAGAAGGTGTCGAAGATTGTTGAGTCGCAGTACGGATTCCATATCATCCAGCTTATAGAGAAGCGCGGTGACCGTGTTAACTGCCGTCATATTCTGCTTCGCCCGAAGGTGAGCGACTCCGATCTCCGTGAATCGCTTGAACGTCTGGATTCAATCCGTACGGATATGGTTGTTGACAAGAAGTTTACCTTTGAGGAGGCTACCATCCTTTCAAACGATAAGGATACAAGAAACAACCACGGTCAGATGGTGAACCAGGAAACCGGTACTACACGCTTCGAGATGTCGCAGCTCCCGCAGGAAGTGGCAAAAGCTGTGGATACTATGAAAGTGGGCGATGTTTCAAAGCCGTTCATCATGATTGACAATAAGCTTAACCGTGAGGTAGTGGCTATGGTGAAACTGACCAACCGCATAGATGGTCATAAAGCCAATATGGCTGATGACTATCAGGTGATCAAGAATATGTACGAGAATGCCGAGCGTGAGGCAATACTGCGCCGCTGGCTTGAAAAGAAGATTGCCGATACGTATGTGCGCATCGAGGATGGATGGCGCAACTGCGAATTCATGCATAAGGGTTGGGTGAAGGAGAAGGCCTCCGCGTCCAAGGAATAACAGACATTATTTAGTATCCACTAAATACTACGAATGAAGGAACGTCAACGTAGATCATCGGTAGTAAGGGCGATAGTAGCGGCAGTGAGTATGTTCGTGCTGTCGGCTCCCGGATTTATCGTTGCTTCCGGACTGGGCAATCAGCCTGTGGATGCTCCGCAGAAAAAAGCTCCGGTGACACGCGTCCCCGGGCGCGGTTCTGCAAAGCATGAACCATTGCGCCCCACTATCCCTGGTGCCGACCGCTATCAGCCCGGTAAAGTATTTCTTGAGCATGCCGACCAGCTTTATTATCAGGAATCGCAGGGAATGGGCGCCGATGCCCAGTACCAGGTACTGGTAGGGAATGTGAAGCTGCGTCGCAATGACATGTTTATGTATTGCGACAGCGCGCGGTTTTATGAAAGCTCCAATTCGCTTGATGCATTTGGCAATGTGCGTATGCAGCAGGGTGATACCCTGTTTGTTTATGCTGATGAGCTCAACTATAACGGGCAGAATGAAATGGCTATACTTTATGCCGATTACGGTAAAAAGGTACGCCTGATCAATCGCGATGTAAAGTTGGAAACGGATATCTTCAATTATGATATGGCCCGCAATGTGGGTTATTATAATATAGGTGGAGTCCTGACAGATAAGGCGAACAGGTTGACATCAATAGAAGGGGAGTATTATCCCGATTCAAAGTACGCCTATTTCTATACTGATGTGCTTCTTGAGAGCCGTCAGAATAAGGGTGAGCTTACAATGCGCACTGACTCGCTGATTTACAATACCGCCACACATATCGCTGAGCTTGTCAGCCCAACGGAGATTGTCAATGCCGACGGTGTCATAGTATCATCGTCAGGTAATTACAATACCAATACAGGTATCGCTGACCTATTTGAGCGTTCTACGGTGAGGACCCGGCGTGGCAATACGCTCACGGGCGACACTCTGTTTTATGACCGCGTGAAGCAGTATGGCGAGGCGCGTGGAAATATGATTCTTACTGACTCGGCACGTCAGTCGGCGCTTTTCGGCAACTATGGGTACTATGACGAGGTGCGCGACAGTGCTTTTGTGACCGGTCATGCGCTGGCCAAGGAGTATTCACGCGGCGATACACTATTTCTGCATGGTGATACTATAAATGCCTATCTTGACCTTGCAGACTCTACGCGTGTGACCAATGCATTCCACGGTGTGCGGTTTTACCGCAGTGATATCCAGGGACTGTGCGACTCGATGAGTGTCACCGAGCGTGACTCGATGATGTATATGTATCGTGCTCCGATAGTATGGAGTGGCGAGCGTCAGATAACGGGTAATATCATACTGGTGCATCTCAATGACTCGACTGTCGATTGGGCCCGGTTGCCTCAGAGTGGACTTGTGTCGGAGCATATTGCCGAGGACTGCTACAATCAGATATCAGGTACTGATATGACCGCATGGTTCAATGATTCGACCATCCGCCGGCTTTATGTGGAGGGCAATGTACAGCTGATTATGTTCCCGATGGAGCGTGATTCGGTGTATAATAAATTCACGTTTGTGGAGAGCAGCTTCATGGATGCTTATTTTGATGCCAATCAGATAGAGAGCATCCACTTCTGGCCCGAAACAACATCGAAGGTCACACCTCTTTATCTTGCCAAGCGTGGATCTTACTTCCTCCCTAAATTCACCTGGTATGAGGATTTGAGGCCGTTTGATAAATTCGATATATTCACTGTGCCTCTTGCCATGCGCACTCTACTGAAAGAGGCGCCACCTATAAAGGAGGAGTATCTGAATGGAGGCGATCGGAAAGTGGCGTCGCCTAATTCGAAAGCTCCACGCCGTAATACAGAATCAACAGCCCCTGCAGAAGTTATAGACCTCAAGGGCACGGTACAGGAGGAAGTATCTGAAGAGGGTGAAAATCCTGAAAATGAGGACGCTGTGCCTGAGACGCCGGATTCGGAAGAGATGGCACCCGAAGAAATTGAGGCGGAAGAATAAGTTATTAACATTTTATTGACATGGCTATGTGCAGTCTGTTGAAAAGACAGTTTGCCGCTCAGGGAGTTGTGTTGTAATTTTGCAGGTGATATGAATGATGTAATCAGACTGCTTCCGGACTCCGTGGCCAATCAGATAGCCGCAGGTGAGGTGATTCAGCGCCCCGCCTCAGTGGTTAAGGAACTGGTGGAGAACGCTGTCGATGCCGGAGCTACAGATATCCAGATTATTATAGTTGACGCTGGCCGCACGCTTATTCAGGTGGTGGACAACGGTTGCGGCATGTCCGATACCGATGCACGTATGGCATTTGAACGCCATGCTACCTCCAAGATCGAGCAGGCCGATGACCTGTTCAGCCTTAATACAATGGGATTCCGTGGCGAGGCATTGGCTTCCATCGCAGCTGTAGCGCAGGTGGATCTGCGGACAATGAAGCATGGCGAGGATATAGGGACTCGTATCATCATCAGTGGCTCCAAGGTTGAGGAGCAGAACCCTGAGGCATGTGCCCCGGGCAGCAATATGATGGTGAAGAATCTGTTCTTCAATGTGCCTGCACGCAGAAAGTTCCTGAAAAAGGATTCTGTGGAGTTGAGCAACATCATGCATGAATTCGAACGGTTGGCGCTCGTCAATCCATCCATTGACTTCACCCTTATCAGCAATGACTCCGTAGTGCATAAGCTGATGCGGGCTTCCATGAAGCAGCGTATTTCCGATCTGTTCGGCAAAGGACTTGACAAGCAGCTTCTGCCGGTCAATACCGCTACCTCCATAGTGAAAATCGACGGTTTTGTGGGGCGTCCGGAATTTGCACGCCGGCGCAACCAGCTCCAGTTCTTCTTTGTCAACGGACGTCATATGCGGCATCCGTATTTTCACAAGGCGGTGATGACCTGCTATGAGCAGCTTCTGCCGGCAGAGATGCAGCCAAATTATTTCATCAACTTCCATGTGGAGCCATCTACGATTGATGTTAATATCCATCCTACGAAGAATGAAATAAAATTTGAAAACGAAGCCGCAATATGGCAGATTCTGACAGCGGTGATAAAGGAATCGCTCGGACGGTTTGGAGCTGTGCCTGGGATAGATTTCGATGTCGAGGATGCCCCTGAAATACCCGTGTTCAATCCAGATGCCAATGCTGAACATGAAATAGTGCTTGACCGTAGCTATAATCCGTTTGGCGAGGTCAGTGATATGCCGTCGGCAAAGACTCCGGCATCCTCGGCCGGTTTTCGGGGAACATCGGCTCAGTCCGGCTCGCTTTCTGATTGGGACAAGCTGTATGAAGGCTTCACAGCGGCTGCTGACAGTTTCACTCCTGACAGTGAGGAGACGGTTGTTGAGGATGCCACCCTGTCGCACGGCAGCGCTTTGAACAGCATTGGTCAAAGTGGCATTTCGCCGGAACTTGGATTTGATATGGCTTCGGCCGAGCCTTCGGCTGACAGCAGCAGTATTCAGGTGAAGAACCGGTACATACTGTCACCCTCCAAGTCCGGAGTGATGGTCATAGATCAGCACCGGGCCCATGTGAAGGTGCTCTATGAGCGGTATATGGGATTGCTATCCGCCGGAAGCAGCGGAGGACAAAAAGTGATGTTCCCGGAGATGCTTCAGTTGTCACCGGCACAGGCGGTTCTGTTTGACAGCATCGCTGATGAACTGGGCAAAATAGGGTATGAATTCAGTTTTTTAGGCGATAATACATGGAGCATCAATTCCGTGCCTTCTTCAGAATCGGCCTCAACAAATGCCGTTGAGCGGTTGTATAAGATAATGGATAACATTATTGACGGAGGCGATGCTGGGGAGGAACTGCGCTCAAGGGTGGCACTCTCAATGGCAAAAGCTGAGGCGATAGCCCCCGGCTGTCATCTTGATGCCGCCGAGCGGGAGCATCTGCTGGGACAATTGTTCCGATTGGCCACTCCGAATTATACGCCTGATGGCAAGCTGATAGTCAGCATCGTACCTATCGAACAGCTTACGTCACTGTTCTGATGTGAATAAGTTGTGGATAAAAAGATTTTATTGAACAAGAATAGTTGAGTATATTTGTACCGTGATTTCGATATTAGACCATATACAATACCTCATTATCAGCCATGACTGTGTTGTGGTTCCGGGCTTCGGCGCATTTCTTGCGCAGAATGAGCCTGCCGGACGTGACGCTGCCGGACGTTGGTGCCCTCCATACCGTATGGTGAGCTTCAATGCCGGAGTATGCCATGACGATGGACTTCTGTGTGCCAGTGTGGCCCGTAGAGCCGGAGTGCCATATGAGACAGCCAAGGCTATGGTTAGAAATGATGTCGCACTCCTCCGTCAGCGCCTTGACGCATGTGGAAGAATTGAACTTCCGCGTATCGGAACTTTGGAAACTGATGGCGAAACGCTGCTTTTCAGCCCTGATGCCGTAAGTCCTATCGCGGCTGCCCGCTATGTCGGACTGCGGTCGTTCGGACAGGCTGTGGCTGCCGAACTTCCCGAGGAGGATGTAGTGCTCCATGTTGATGTCCGTAAGCGCAGAAGCGTGCGCTCATGGCTCAAGGTAGCAGCTTCAGCGGCTGTGTTGATCGGTTTCGGCTTCACATTGTCAACTCCTGTTGTCATCAATCGTGACTCGATGCACTATGCATCTATTTCCGTTCCCGGACTTGACCGTTGCGGAAATGAAATCGGTAAAGTGGCCGACACTCTTCGCACTCTCTTCTGTGTGGCTCCGGATAAGACCGATGGGGAGGCTGCCGTAGCCAAGAATATCGCTGCTATTGTAGAGCAGGAGAATAGTGCTTCAGCTGGAACGAAATCACTGATTGAATCACCGCGCGTCGGTATGCATTATGTAATAGTGGCGTCATGTGATACCCGCGCCCGTGCTGAAAAGTACGTATCGCGTCGTCCCGGTCAGGGACTGCGTATTGTCCATTCTGACGGACGCTATCGTGTGTACACCTATGCCACAGCATCGAAGGATGATGCCATGGGTCGTAAGCAGCAGTCGTCGTTTGCTGCCCTCCACCCTGATGCCTGGGTTTATTCCTGCGAATAATTAGTTTATAAGATATATAAAACAATAACGCCGCTGAAGATTTTCTTCAGCGGCGTTATTATTAGGATATGTATCGGTTACTTCTTCAGTGCGATAGTCTTGCTCGCGGGGTTGTACACAACAGTGTAGGTGCGGCCTTTCACGGTGGGGAATTCGAGAGTCTGGCCCTGGTAATATATCTTGGCCGGCTCTCCGGAGAGTGAACGGAGCACTGCATCCTTGAGTTTTCCGTCGGCATAGTTGATGTCAACCTCAAAGTTGCCGCGGGCACGCAGGCCTTTGATATATCCATCCTTCCACTGTGAGGGGAGGGCGGGAAGCAGATTGATGGTTCCGTTGTGGCTCTGGAGGAACAGCTCGGTCACGCCGGCAGTGCCGCCGAAGTTGCCGTCAATCTGGAACGGCGGATGTACATCCCACAGATTGTCGCCGGTACCGTTTTTCAGCAGGTTCTGGAACAGAATATATGCGTGATCGCCGTCCAGCAGGCGTGCCCAGTGATTGAGTTTCCATCCCATGCTCCAGCCAGTAGCGGCATCTCCGCGCTGACGCAGAGTCTCTTTGCATGCGTCGGCAAGGCGCTTGTCATTTACCGGATCGATGGTGTTGCCCGGGTGCAGACCGAAGAGCTGATTGGTGTGGCGGTGCTTGTCGTTCTCTTCATCAATGTCGTGGTACCATTCCTGAAGCTGCCCCATGCGTCCTACCTGATAGGGATACATATTGTCGAGCTTCTCCTTCCATTCGGCTACCGACTGCTTGTCAGTGTCAAGAATCTCAGCCGCCTTTATAGCTTCTGAAAGCACCTGGCGGGTTACGGCATTTGCATAAGTGGCTCCGAGGTCAACCTTGCCATGCTCAGGCGATGTCGAGGGCGCTGATGTGTATGTGCCGTTTGATTTGTACAGTAGGTCAGTTACGAAATCGGCACTTGACTTTATAATTGGATAGCCTACCTTGCGGAGCCACTCCTTGTCATGGGTGTATTCGTAATATTCCCATATCTGGGATGCAAGCCACGGACCGGCGGTGGGGTTGTAGTTCCATGACATCTGTCCTGAGTTAAGAGGAGCTGTGAATCCGAAGGGATTTGTCGATACCTCGGCAGTCCATCCGCGCGCTCCATAATAATCCTGTGCGGTGCGTTCGCCCGGCTTGACAAGTGACTGCACGTAGTCAACAAACGGAGTGAAGCATTCGCTTAGGTTCGTGGAATTGGCGGGCCAGTAGTTCATCTGCAGATTGATGTTGTTGTGGTAGTCGACACGCCAGGGGCCGTCAAGATTGTTGTGCCACAGGCCCTGAAGGTTGGCCGGTAGTGTGCCTGGGCGTGAGCTTGATATAAGCAGATAGCGGCCGTACTGGTAATATGTCTTTTCAAGGTCATGGTCAAGAGTGCCCTTGCGGTAGCGCTCCAGACGCTGGGGAGTGGGGACATTTGTGAATGTCTCCGATGGATTGATGCTGAGCTTAACGCGGTCATACAGATTCTTGTAGTCCTTCTGATGGCGTGCGTAGAGCTGATTGTACGGCATGCGAACAGCCGCGTTGATCATCTTGTTGACCATAGCTACAGGGTCAGGTCCGACATAGGTATGCGGGTCGGTCATGTCAGGATTGAAATTCATGCGGTAGTCGGTGTCGGCGGCTAAGATAAATTCCACATCGGAGGAGCCGCTTACAGTTATGGTCCCGGCTTTAGCATCGGGAGTGATGGTGCCGCGTCCGCCGGCAGTGCGTACATAGACGCGGAGTGCCCATTTCATGCCGTTGTTCTCAACCTGTCCGGTGTATAGAAGTCCACCTTTGGCAGCTTCGATAGCTGTTATCTTCTGAGGAGTGTCAAAAGCGAATGTGAGGGTCTGAGTCTTGCCGGTTGAGCGGAAGCGCCATACCTGCACGCTGTCAGGGTAAGAGGCGAAGTATTCACGTGAATACTTCGTGCCGTCGGCTGTAAACTTTACTGCGGCTATTGAATTGTCAATATTCAGCACACGTTCATAGTCGCTCACCTTTGATTCATCAATGCCTGTGGTTACGTAAGCCTCGCCAAGCATGGTGTAGGTGCCGAACACATTGCGGTCATAATCGATATTGCCGCGATATTGCTGGCTCAGTATACGGTCAGCCTTGTCATTCTCCCCTTTTTCAAGGAGCTGGCGTATTTCAGCAAGAGTTGAATCGCTTACATGACGGTTCATGTTCCAGTAGCGTTCTGTACCGGTAGCGGGTCCTCCGGTCCATAGAGTCTTTTCGTTGAGTACCACACGCTCACGTCCTACAGAGCCCATGATTGTTCCACCGAAAGAACCGTTGCCGATAGGAAGCGACTTTGATTCCCATGTCGGGTCAGGGTTGACTGCTGTGGAGCTGAAATCATTTTTCTTCCATACGGCCACACCCTCCGATGATGATGTGGGGGTGTCAAACCAGATGGAATTGCCGCTCTTCAGGTCGGCGGGAAGCGATATCTGAGAGCTTTTTTTTGCAGTTTTGGTCTTTTTCTTTGCCGGAGCCTCAAGTGCGCTTGCCGCTCCGGTGGGGGCGTTGGAGCCCGAAGCCATGGCCGCAGGAATTAATAACGTGGCCATCAAGGCGCCGGTTAGTAATCTTTTCATGTTGAAAGTAATTGGTATTAGTTTGTTAAATTTTAGTATCTGCCACGAATTTAATAAAAAATGAGCGGATTAATGGCATTTTTAGGGATTTTAGTAATTTTGCAGAAAACAAAACTATATGACTGATTTACATGACCTGCTGGTACGCCGGCACAGTATACGGCGATATAAGCCCGAACCGCTTAAACCTGAAGAGGTAAAACTGATTCTTGAAGCCGCACTTCTGGCTCCTACATCAAAAAACACACGCTCATGGCAGTTCATAGCTGTTGATGACCGCAGCATGCTTGAGCGCCTCGGACAATGCAAACCTGCGGGTGCAATTCCTGTAGGGCGGTGTGCGCTGGCAGTTGTAGTGGCCGGCAATCCGGAGCTGTCCGACCCATGGGTTGAGGATGCTTCCATCGCCGCCGCTTATATGCAGCTTCAGGCCGAGGATCTGAATATCGGTTCATGCTGGATTCAGGTACGTGGCCGTTTCACTGCCGATGATATCCCGTCGGAGGAATATGTGCAGGAACTCCTCGGTATGCCTGAGACACTGCCGGTGCTATGTATCATGACATTCGGATATAAGGATGAGGAACGTCGCCCGGTCGACACCTCAAAACTGCATTGGGAACAGGTTCATATCGGCTCATGGCGTCCGGTGGAGTAATCAAGGCCCCGTTGCGCACCGTGGTGTTCGGTGCCGGAAATGTGGCATCGCATCTTGTGCCGGCGTTGGAAGAATCCGGAGCTATAGAGGTCAGCGCGGTATGGAGCCGCACAGAAGAGCATGCATCGGAGCTTGCCTCAAGGTTGAGAAGCGCTCTGCCGGTATGTTCCATTGATGCGGTGCCTGACGGGGCTGAGCTGTATCTGGTGTCGGTAGCCGATGATATGGTGCGGCGTATCGCCGCTGAATATAACGGCGGACATGATGCCGTTTGGCTTCATACATCCGGGAGTGTGCCGGCCTCGGCGCTTGAACGCCTGACGGAGCATTACGGTGTGCTGTATCCTTTGCAGACATTCAGTCGTGGAACGGAGCTTGACCTGAAATGTGTGCCGTTCTTTATAGAGGGTAGTGACGAATCCACATTATCGACAGCCCGATATCTGGCTGAAAAGGTGTCCACCAGAGTTTACGAAGCAGACAGTGACCTGCGCGCGCGTATGCATGTGGCAGCGGTGTTCGGATGTAATTTCACAAATTTCATGTGGACAGTAGCTGATGGGTTGCTCCGCAGGAATGATGGGCTTGATATCACTGTCATAGAGCCTCTTCTTAAGGAGACGTTGCGCAAATGCATGGCTATCGGGCCGGGAAATGCGCAGACCGGACCGGCAATGCGTGGCGACCGTAATGTGATAGACAAGCATATATCGATGCTTGACCCTGAACTTGCCGATATGTATAAGTATTTGACTGAAAAAATAATATCTTATTACGATGAGCGGAATTAACTATGATTTGACTGCCATTCGCGGTGTGGTGTTTGATGTCGACGGAGTTCTGTCACCCTCCACCATACCTATGGGCGCTGACGGACAGCCTATGCGTATGGTGAATATAAAGGATGGCTATGCCCTGCAGCTTGCCGTTAAGTGCGGGCTGAAAATAGCTATAATCACCGGCGGCGATAGCGAGGCTGTGCGTGTGCGCTTCAATGGCCTCGGTATAACGGATGTGTATCTCAAGGCATCACGTAAGCTTGAGGTGTTGGGAGAGTGGATGCACCGCAATGGATTCAACTCCGTGGATGTTGCCTATGTGGGCGATGATATACCTGATTATGAGGCTATGCGTGCCGTAGGATTGTCCGTGGCGCCTGCTGATGCCGATGCCCTGATCCGCCGTACGGCAGTGTATGTATCGCCGGTTGAGGGTGGATATGGTGTAGGCCGTGATCTGCTTGAGCAGATTCTGAAAGCTCAGGGTAAGTGGACGCTTGATGAACGTGCATTCGGATGGTAACCTCTGAATTATCCGCCCGTCTTTCCGGACGGCGGCTTGTGCTGGCAAGCGGTTCGCCCCGCCGACGTGAATTGCTTGCAATGCTCGGCGTTGACTTTAGCGTGGAGCTGCCTAGGGAGTGCGATGAAAGCTATCCTTCGACAATGCCGGCTGAAGAGGTCCCGGAATTTCTTGCAAGAAAGAAAGCCGAGGCTTTTGCATCGTCTGCTTCCGGAGAGTACTTGGCTGTGACGTCAGATACGGTGGTAATCCTTGATGGCAAAGTGTTGGGGAAACCGATGGACGAAGCCGATGCCGTGCATATGCTGAAAAATCTGTCTGGACGGGTACACCGTGTGGTGACAGGAGTGGCGCTGACTGATGGTGTAAGGACTGTCAGCTCACGGGCTGTGACTGAAGTGGAGTTTGCCGTGTTGACTGACGGTGAGATCGCATACTATGTCGACCGGTACCGTCCGCTTGACAAAGCCGGAGCCTACGGTATTCAGGAATGGATAGGGTGTATAGGAGTCAAGCGTATTGAAGGGTCATTCTATAATGTAATGGGGCTTCCGCTACATATAATCTATAATATGCTGCTCAATTGGGGGTAAACGCCACGGTAAGCCCGACCCCTGTAGGTGACAGATTGATATCCGCGCCTCCGGTCATGCGCGGCGATGTGTAGATCACTCCTTTCCCTGCATGTGGATACAGGCGGTCGGCTATGAACATGGCTGCAACTCCCATTGTCATGCGCAGGTTTATCTCCATGCAGGGGTTCAAACCTTTGGAATGAAGCAGCATATCTACACCAAGCCATCCGTTGTATTTCCCACTAAATAGCCGTGTCAATATCGGCTCCATATTACGGGCGGTGGATGTTATTTCATCGCCGGCCTCTGATATGATGTATGACTGGGGGGCCGCTATATTTCCGGCATATTTTCCATCGGCCGATGATATCGTTTTTGAAAATCCTTGCAGCTGTACCCCGGTGGCAGAGCTCAGGTACAAGGCTCCATATTCGGCCCGTGGAGTGTATTGAGGTTCAATCATGACAGAGCCCTGACGGCGAATCATCCCTGATATGCGCCTGTGGAGTTCCTGCGGAGGTATACGGGAGGAAAACATCACGCCACGGCCGCTACATGACCATGGAAGTTTAATCACGGCATTGCCCGCTTGGTGGATAAGCGATATGGCTTCCTCCGCGGTATCGGCCCGATGTGGTATTAGTCCTTCGGGAGTCCCCAATTGCCGGTGGACTTCAGCTGTCAGTTCCCTATGGCTCAGGCTCCGCATGGTGTCCAGTTCTTTGTCCGACGGGAGAATAGCGGCTTCAATGCCAGCGGATGCAAATACGCTGCGTGTGGCTCTGCTCCAGCCCCAAGGCGAAGGCCGGAGTCCGGCAGTGTGCATGGAATCTGAGAATATGGAGCCGTTGAGATTGAAGCGCCGGCATATCTGTCCGGCAGCCGTAGCCATTTCTGGACGCGCAAAGACATAGTCGTCCGGCTTAGCCCACCAGAGGGGTAGTAGAGCGCCGCCATCGGCCATGGCTACAGCTCCCGCCGGAGGGGTGAATCGGGCTACATTGGCCGCCAAAGCCAGGTCGTTCCACGGATTGTAATATAGAAGTCGTCCGTTCATAAGGGTTGTTCATTATCTATCCGGAGTGCAAAGATACTAAATGATGTCACTAAGCAATAATAGTGTAAAAGATTCGTTTTATATCTGATGAAACTGTTCGTAAGAGTAATAGCAATTGTACTTGTAGCCGCGGCCTCACTGCCCGTGGCGGTATCAGGCCGTGAATTCAACGACCGCTTGCTCAACCGCCCGTATAGCGATCTGCGCCGGTGGCATCTCGGCTTTTCAGTCGGGGTGCAGACTCAGGATGTGCGGTTTACGCATAATGGTTTCGTTACAGAGTCAGGTGAACAATGGTTCATGGAGCAGCCATCGTTCTCTCCCGGATTCAGTGTCAGCGGATTGCTGTCAGTGAGGCTGAATGACTATTTCAGTGTCAGGTTCACGCCGGGCATGATGTTTGGCAACCGCGATATACGGCTCCATGATGTGAAGAGCGGCGCTGTTGAGCGTCAGAATATCAAGTCGGCCTATGTGGTGACCCCGATAGAGCTCAAGTTTGCAGCACAGAGGTTCCGCAATCTCCGCCCTTATCTGGTGGGGGGCCTTATGCCGGCATTCGATGTGTCGAAAAGACGCAATGACTTGTTGAAGTTCAAGGCCACGGATATGTTTCTGACCGTAGGGTTCGGATGTGATTTCTACCTGCCCTTCTTCAAGCTGATACCTGAACTGAAGTTCTGCTTCGGACTTACTGATGTCCTGGACCATAATCGTCCCGATCTGGCTGATGAACCTGATAAAATGAAGTACACGCAGTCACTTACCAAGGCTGTGTCGCAGATGGTGGTTCTTACCTTTTATTTCGAATGAAGCGATTCCTTAAATATATTGCCGTTATGGCACTGGGTATTACCTCGCTCACTATACGTGCGCAGACTGACGTGCAGATGAGTCAATACTTCGAGGTGCCTTCATATTTCAATCCTGCAGCCACAGGGCTTGAGGACCGCCTGCGCATACATGCCGGAAGCCGTCTGCAGTGGATAGGGATTGACAATGCCCCAAAGCTGTTTATGGCCACCGCCGATATGCCGGTGAAGTTGTTCGGCAAGCGTCTGGGTGTCGGCCTCACGGCACGACAGTCAAGCGAGGGTCTTTTCCGCAATCTGACAATCGGGGCACAGGCCTCCTATAAGGTCCGCCTTTTCAAAGGTGAACTCGGTGTAGGCATACAGTTGGGATATACCAACGAGGTATTCAAGGGGAGCAAAGTGTTTCTGCCTGACGATGATGACTATCACGAGGGGGATGACGATGCCATACCTACAACGGATGTCAGCGGCGGCGCGTTGGATATGGGGGCCGGTCTGTGGTACACCCACCGATGGTTCTATGTAGGTATCGGAGGACAGCATCTCAATGCTCCGACAATAAAATTCGGCGACGACCTGCAGACGTCCGAAGGTACCGATTCGGAAAAAAGATATGAATTTCAGGTGCGCCGGACACTCTATTTTACTGCCGGTAGCAATATCCCGATAAAAAACACGTTATTTGAAGTGATGCCGTCCATGATGTTCAAGACTGACCTTGACTTCTGGAGGGCCGAACTTACAGGACGTATCCGTTATAAGAAATTCCTCACGGCCGGTATCGGCTACAGGCATGATGATGCTGTGGTAGCTATACTCGGTGCTGAATTCAAGGGATTTTACATAGGCTACAGTTATGACTATCCGATATCAGCCATCAACAAGGCGAGCAGCGGAAGCCATGAGATAACCGCCGGATATAGCCTGAAGCTTGACTTTTCGGAAAAGAATAAAAACAAACATAAGAGCATACGTATAATGTAATATGAAAAAACTGACCGCTTATATTATCACTATATTGACATTCAGTCTTATGGCTGCATGTGCGGCCGGTCCGCGCACCGCTTCAGGCGGTGAAGTCACCGGAGTCGGCGGTTCATCCTGGACAGAGCCTACTCCGTATGGTATGGTTCTCGTCAGCCGTGGCTCGATGAAAGTGGGCCCGCAGGAATCTGACAGCTTGTGGGGTGTCCGTGCTGATGCGCGCGGCATGTCAGTCGATGCGTTCTGGATGGACGAAACTGAAATTACCAACTCAAAATACAAGCAGTTCGTATTCTGGGTGCGTGACTCTATAATCCGTGAGCGTCTGGCCGACCCTGCCTATGGTGGCAACGAGGAATTCAAAATCGAGGAGGACCGTGAGGGCAATCCTATTACTCCGCGTCTTAACTGGAGCAAGCCTATTCCATGGCGTAATGCCAATGAAGATGAAGCGCGTGCCATAGAGAGCATGTACCGCACCAATCCGATCACGGGTGTGCGTGAACTCGATCCTGAGCAGCTCAACTATCGCTACGAGATATACAATCATACCGAGGCTGCGAAGCGCAAGCATCGTCTGAATCCTGCACGTAGGGAATACAATACTGATAAGCCTGTACCTACTGATATACCAATCATATCAAAAGATACCGCTTTTATCAATGACAATGGTGAGATAATCCGCGAAACAGTAACCCGCGGACTTACCGGCGACTATGATTTCCTTAACACTTACATTGTAAATGTCTATCCCGATACCACCGCATGGATAAACGATTTTGACAATGCTTACAACGAGCCTTACGTGCGTATGTATTTCGCACATGGCGGATATAATGATTACCCTGTGGTAGGTGTCAGCTGGGAGCAGGCTAATGCTTTCTGCAACTGGCGCACCGATTTCCTGCGTCGCGCACTCGGACGTGAAGGTGTGTATATCGAACCTTATCGTCTGCCCACAGAGGCCGAATGGGAGTTTGCCGCACGTGCCGGTGTGAGTGAGAACAAGTATCCGTGGGAAGGTGATCTTCCTCTCACTGAGGAGAAAGGGTGCTTCTATGCCAACTTCAAACCGCAGGAAGGAAATTATGTGCAGGACGGACATCTGATAACATCGCGCGTAGGTACGTATGCGCCCAATGATTTCGGGCTGTATGACATGGCCGGCAACGTGAGCGAATGGACATCAACCGCTTATACCGAAAGTGTGAGCAAGCTGAAAAACGATATGAATCCAGAATATCGCTACGATGCAGCGAAGGAGGACCCCTACAAGATGAAGCGTAAGATAGTGCGCGGCGGATCATGGAAGGATGTGGCGCACAATATCCGCTCCGATATCCGCATGTGGGAGTATCAGAATGAACAGCGCTCATACATCGGATTCCGCTGTGTGCGTTCGCAGATAGGATTTGCCAAAGGGCAGAAAGTCAAGAAATAATCAGAATTCATCATTCCAACCAATCATTACGCAATGGGTAAAATCAAACGATATAAAAACAGCATTGAACGCTTTCTCTCAGGAGAGAGCGGACAGCGTTTCTTCAACTTTGCCTATAGTATAGGCGCCGCCATCGTGATATGGGGTGCGCTGTTCAAGATTCTTCATCTTCCCGGAGGTAACATGCTCCTCTGCATAGGTATGGGCACTGAGGTCATGATGTTTATTCTTACGGCCTTTGACCGCCCCGGCCGTGATTATCACTGGGAAGAGGTGTTCCCCGTGCTTAGCACAAAGGATCCCGACGACCGTCCTGATTTCAGTAATGGTGGTATGGGGGCAGTGCAATCCGGTGTTGCCGCACAGGGTGGTGTGACCGGTCCGGTGGTGTCAGGCGGAGTGCTGAGCGAAGAGGACAGCCGCATGCTCAGCGAGAGCATAGCACGGATGGCCGCTGCGGGCGACCAGTTGTCGCAGATAGCGGAAATGACCACCGTGACCCAGCGCTATCTGACACAGATGGCTTCCATAGCTGAAGAGATGCGCCATCTGAAAGATACAACTGAGGCTCTTAACCGTGTGAGCGTAGTTCTGCTGGACAGCTATAAGGCGATAACAGAGAATTCAGAGAATATCACTGCCAGTTCCACCGGCTATGTGGAGCAGATGCAGAGCCTCAACCGCAATGTGAGCGGCCTCAATACCATATACGAGATTCAGCTTAAGAGCGTGTCGAGCCAGCTTGATGCCATTGACCGTGTGAACCGCGGTATAAAGGATATAAGCCGGATGTATGAAGAGACTTCTGGCAAGAGCGAGCTTTACTGTCAGGAAACCGAGCGTATGGCCGAGAACATGCGCAAGCTCAATCAGGTGTATGAACAGATGCTTCAGGCCATGACTGTGAATATGTATCGCCCTATGGGTGCTTCTCAGAGCCAGCCGGCCGCACAGGCTCAGCAGGATGAATCAGTGCATTGATTAGATATGGGACAAGCTGATAAACGAACATCGCCACGTCAGCGCATGATTAACCTCATGTATATCGTGCTGACGGCCATGCTTGCGCTGAATGTATCAAGCGATGTGCTTGATGCTTTTACGCAGGTACATGACGGATTGGCGCGTACCAACAGCCATGTGAGCCGGCGCAATGATGCGATTTTTGCCGAACTGCAGGCTGTCAATGAACAGAATCCGGCCAAAGGGAAAGTATGGTACGATAAGGCGGTTATGGTACGTACTGAAGCCGCAAAGCTGAATGGAGTGATTGACTCACTTAAACTTATCATTGCGCGTGAGGCTGATGGCGCGGATGCCGACCCTGCCGATATACAGAACCGTGAGGATCTGGAGAGCGCTGCTGTGGTTATGCTTAATCCGGTGACACGCCGCGGGTTCAAACTGCGTGGAGAGATTGACCGTTACCGTTCATATATCAGCAATATCGTTACTGACAGCGTGAAGCGGTCATCCATAGAGGCGGCATTGTCAACCGAACCGTTTCGGCGCAAGGAGATTGCCACGCCTCAGCAATGGGAGGAATCGAAATTTGAAAATCAGCCTGTTGTAGCGGCCATAACCCTGCTTACCAAGCTGCAGAACGATGTTAAATATGCCGAGGGTGAAGCTCTGTCGACACTTTTGGCTCAGGTTGATGCCGGTGACATTCATGTCAACCAGCTGTCGGCTTTCGTGATTCCGGAGTCGCGCATAGTGATGCGCGGTTCAAGATACAGCGCTGATATAGTGATGGCTGCTATTGATACGACTTCGCGCCCGCGTGTATTTATAGGTGGACGGGAGATTCCCGGAGGGAAGTATCAGGCAGGTACAGGCGCCACCGGTTCGTTCAGCTTCAGCGGATATATAGAGATGCCCCATGCCGATGGTACTACATCGCGTCATAATTTCACCTCGGACTATACGGTACTTGAGCCGAGCGCTACGGTATCGGCCACGATGATGAATGTAATGTATGCCGGCATCAACAATCCCGTGAGTATCTCTGTCCCTGGTATACCTATGAGTCAGGTAAACGCCTCGATGACCAACGGTACGCTCACCCGTCAGGGCGATGCGTGGGTGGCCCGTCCTGCAGCAGTAGGTACGGATGCGGTGATAACCGTTACTGCAAATATTGACGGACGACAGCAGACCATGAACACTACCTCTTTCCGTGTCCGCAAGTTGCCTGACCCCACCGCATATATTTCCATAGGCTCCGACCGCTATAAAGGTGGCCGCCCCATAGCCAAGGCTTCTCTGTTAGGCGCCAAAGGCTTGAATGCGGCTATTGACGATGATATGCTCAATATTGAATTTACGGTGTTGAGTTTTGAAACCGTATTTTTTGATCAGCTCGGCAATGCCATCCCGGAAGTGTCGGCCGGAAGCCACTTTTCACAGCGTCAGCTTGACCAGATGCGCCGTCTGTCACGTGGGAAGCGCTTCTACATATCACGTATAAAAGCCAAAGGCCCCGATGGCGTGGAACGCACGCTGAGTCCGGTGGAAGTAATAGTAAACTGATACGATTATGAATATGCTACGATATATACTGACTATAATGGGCATCATGGCCTCCGCAATGGTTATGACTGCCCAGGATTCGAGTACGTCAACTCTGCGGCGCGGCTCGTCGCGTAACAGAGGTGCCAAAGAGAAATCGGAGGTTACCACACGCATGCAGAACCGCATGGAGCAGCCTCAGGCTTCGGATGCTGACCTGGCATGGATGCGCGTCATATACCGCGAGCTTGATTTGCGTAAGGATGAAAATGCCCCGCTCTACTATCCTGAGGAACCTACCGTGGGACAGGAGAGTATGTTCCGTCTTATAATACGTCTTGTCGCGGAGGGAAAGTTGCCTGTATATGAATATCTTGACGGGCGTGAGGTGTTTACGGACCAGTACCGGATAAAAGTGAAGGATATGCTTGACCGATTCCATATCTATCACTCCGAAGCAAAAGGCAGCACAGAGAAGAACCCGAGGTTTGAGATACATGAAAGTGATGTGCCTGCAACCGAGATTCTGAGCTATTATATGATAGAGCGCTGGGAATTTGACAAGCGCACTAACCGCACACGTACTGTGGTTGAGGCTATATGCCCTGTGCTTCACCGCTCCGATGAATGGGGTATGGAGCCGGTGCGTTATCCTATGTTCTGGGTGAAATTTGACGATTTGCGTCCCTATCTGTCATCGCATAATATTTTCACGTCCGATGCCAATAATCTGGCTACCTGCACGTATGATGACTTTTTCCAGCTTGGGCTATATAAAGGCGATATTTACAAGACACGCAATCTGCGCAACCGTTCGTTAGTGCAGATGTATCCCGATGCCGATGAGCGTAAGCATGCCCAGGACAGCATTCAGGCTTCGCTGGAGCATTTTGATGATAACCTGTGGGTGCCTTCACTTGAAGAGCTGCAGAATGGCTCAAAGAAGGCCGCATCGAAGGAAAAGGAGAAGGTGACAGCCTCCACTGACGGCGACGAGGAGAAAGAGGCCGTTGAGGAGGATGCCAAGGAAACCAAGCGTTCGGTATCGCGCCGGTCAAACTCCAAGAAGAAAACCACTGCCAAACCGGCTAAGGTCAAAAAGCCAAAGAAAGCTAAGGCGTCATCGTCGGGCAGCGCTACAAGAAGTGTACGCAACCGTAGGCGCTGAATACACCTCGGTTTATAAGATAATATAAAAATGGCCCCTGTTTCGTGATGATCAGGGGCCATTTTTGTTGTATGTTGGTTTTAGAAGTCCGGGTTATTTGGCTTATGCGGATGTGTAAACCGCTTTTTCAACGCTACAGCACCACGGTAGATATTCATTATATGCAGCCAAATAGGCGAGGGCGTAGTCACGATATCGGTCGATAGAGTTTCGGCCATAGTGGTTATATCGCTCTGACTGCCGAACTGCTCGGGGTAAACAAGAAGCAGATTGTTTGTGGCGAAATATTTTTTCAGGAACTCCGGCAGGTTGTCCATTTCCGATGTAAATGACAGCGATGTGCGTCGCGCGCATACTACCACAAAGAGATCATCATCCAGAATCTTATTGGCAAGCAGTATGAAATCGTCCCACTGCATTATGTCATGATATTCGGCGCGCACTCCGAACATGCCGTGTCGTATCACGGCCTTGATGGCGGGCGCTGTGTCCGGGTGACAGCAGAATATTATCCGGCATCCTATCTGGCGTGTGAGCGTGGCTATAGCCTCTACCCAACGCCGGAATCCGGTTTCATATTCAGCCTTTTCAGGCACCGACACCACGATGCGTGTTATGGTATTCACCGGAATGAACGACCGGGATATCATGATCATGCGGTTCGAGGCCTTTATAAGCTGGGTGAGCTTGTCGCCGAAGAATGAATCAATCACATTGTTACGCCTGTGTAGTCCGATGACAATTTCGCCTATATCCCTCTCCTCTATGGTGTTAAGTACTCCAGTCACGAAGTTGAGGTCAAAGCGTTCTATAGGCTGAAGCGATTCATCGGAGGTGGCTGCCACGCGCTCGGCCATGTCAAGAGCGTTTCTGCTCATGGCCCGGGCCATAGGACTGCTGTCGTTGCGGACATGCAGGGCGTATAGCTTGCCAGATTTGTCGGATGTGGTGGTTCTTGTCAGCAGTGACAGATTGACAAGCTCGCGGGCAGTGACAGGATTATCGACCGTTACAAGAGTGTTGGGCTGTACGGATGCTCCATGTGGCAATTCATCTGACAGATGGTCAAGTTCCCTGATTTTCATCTTCATCGCAGCCCGTGAGGTGCCGATTGAGCTTACGGTGCATGTGATAAGTATCATTATCACGGTGCCGTTGAGGATGGCTTCGTCGAATATGCAGAGCTCATAGCCTATCATTACCACAGCAAGGGCCACGGCTGTATGGGCATTTGAGAGCTGATATATTATGGACCGGTCCATCCCTGTCATGTGGAATGTGCGCTGGGTAAGCAGGGCTGCCACCCATTTGCCCGCCATGGCTATAGCCGACATGACTGCCGCTACGTACAGGGTGTGCCATCCGTTCATCACCACGCTGACATTGATCAGCATGCCTACACCGATTAGAAAATAAGGGATGAATATGGCGTTGCCTACGAATTCCAGACGGGTCATAAGCGATGTGCGTGCCGGGATATACCTGTTCAGCACCAGACCGGCGAAGAACGCTCCGAATACACCCTCGATGCCTATCCATGACGCGGAAACAGCCGCTAAGAATACCATTGACAGGACGTAGATGAACTGCGGTACCCCGTCAATAAAATGCTTGAAAAACCAGCGTGTAAGCCGCGGATAGATGTACAGTACCGCCAGACAGTAAAGTAGCAGGCTCCCGACAAGGCGCAACATGGCCATTACCCTGAATTCTCCGGTGGTGACTATCCCTGTCACGGCTGCGAGCACCATGAGTGAGCCGAGTACGGTGAATATGGTGCCGGCAATGGTGATAATCACAGCCTTGCTCTTCGTGAGTCCGAGGCGCGATACTATAGGATAGGCAATCAGGGTATGGGCAGCAAACATGGATGCAAGCAGCACAGCTGCCAGTATCGGGATGTCGAGGAACGCCATGGAGGCAAGAGTGCCGATAATCATGGGCACCATGAAGGTATACAGTCCGAATATGGCTCCATTGCGGAGGTTCTTCTTCAGGTGGAACATGTCGATCTCAATGCCGGCAAGGAACATGAGATACAGCAATCCCACCTGACCGAACACCTCGAAACTCATGTCGCGGGCCAATATGTTGAAGCCATAAGGCCCTACAAGAACACCTGCCACAATCAGGCCTATCACGTGCGGTATCTTAAGCTTGTTAAGCAGTATCGGTGTGATAAGGATTATGGCAAGTACTACCAGGAATATAGCCACCGGTGAGGTGACCGCCGGGTGTGTGGCCGGTATGGCCAGTGACAGAAGCATCAGGCTCCGAATTTCTTTCCGTGTGCTATCAGATACTGAGCTATCTGTACAGCATTGAGTGCCGCGCCTTTCTTGATCTGGTCGCCTACGATCCAGAATGTGAGGCCGCAGGGATTGCTGAGGTCGGCACGCAGGCGCCCTACATATACGGGGTCCTTGTAAGCTACATCGAGCGGCATGGGATAGGACTTTGTGGCTGGATCGTCAATGACAACCAACCCTTCGGCCTTTTCAAAAGCATTGCGGGCCTGCTCTACGCTGACGGGCTTTTCTGTAGTGATCCACACAGCTTCGGAGTGAGCGCGCATTACCGGAACACGTACACACATGGCGCTGACGTTAAGCTCGGGAGCGTGCATGATCTTGCGTGTCTCGTTGAACATCTTCATCTCCTCCTTGGTATAGCCGTTGTCAGTGAATACGTCGACATGGGGAATCACGTTGTAGGCAAGCTGATAAGCGAATTTCTCAACTGTAGGCTTCTCTCCGCGTACTATCTGGGCATACTGCTCTGCAAGTTCGTCCATGGCCGATGCTCCAGCGCCGCTGGCTGCCTGATATGTGGCTACATGCACGGTGCGTATCGGGCTGATATCGTTGATAGGCTTAAGCGCCACTACCATCTGTATGGTGGTGCAGTTGGGGTTGCCTATGATATTACGGGGTGTATTGAACGCATCATCGCCGTTCACTTCGGGCACAACCAAAGGCACATCCTCGTCCATGCGGAATGCACTGCTGTTGTCAATCATCAGTGCGCCGTGGGCGGTGATGTCGGCCGCATATTCGCGTGATACTCCGGCTCCGGCTGAGGTGAATGCGATGTCCACGCCTTTGAAATCGTCGGGCTCGTGGCGGAGCTCGCGTACGGTTATTTCCTTACCGCGGAAGTTATATGTACGTCCGGCACTGCGGCTTGAACCGAAAAGGAGCAGTTCGTCAATGGGGAAATTCTGCTCCTGAAGCACTCGCAAAAATTCTTGTCCTACGGCGCCGCTGGCGCCTACTATGGCTACTTTCATTGTATGTTGTGATGATAATATTTTGATGCAAAATTAGTGAATAAATCCATCATAACCAAAATAGAAATATACCAAAAGCGGCTTCAGGAGCCAAGCTCCGAAACCGCCTTAGGTTCAAAGGGAAATGAGATGTCAGTCGGCTGTGGCGTAGGATAGTACGACAGGGCTCTCCACGTCCACTCCAAATAGTTTGGCGCGCTGAAGAATCGCTACGGCAAGCCGATGCTTCAATTCATCGGGACAATACCGGAAATATGCTTCGGCAGCTCTTACATGAGCGGCATCGGGCATAGGGTATTCGCGCCTTTCAGGAAGCCCGAACACGCTGTCGGGGAGTTCCTTTTTCTGGTCGTAGCTCAATCGGTCAGACATGTGCCTTTATGACTGATTAATTATAGGTTAGCACGGAAGCCGACCTGCACGAGACCTTGGTTACCGAAACCTACTTCACCGAATATGCCGAAGCCGCGTGACAGGCTTACATAAGCGTGCAGGGGCGAAATCTGGAATCCGAAATAAGCGCGGTTCTTTGAATAATCATCGCATGATTCGTGTGAGAACACAACGCCTGCGCCAAGACGTCCGGACAGGGTGACAACGCTGTTGCGGTAATAATCATAACGTCCGTTGAGCATTACTGCATGATAGTAGAAATGGTCATCATCATAATGCTTTCTTGTATTGCTGGAGAAGGTGTAGGATGGGCCGATGGAGAGTTTGGGCGCAACTTTGAAGTTAAGTCCTACGTTCACCGCACCCCATGCGGCATTGACGTCCGGACCGCCACCATGATAATCCATGCAGTCCATGGCTGTGTATCCACCGTAGCTGACAGTGAGATCTGTTTTCTGAGCAAATGCTGCTGCTGAAATGCCGAGAACGGCTGCGAGGGCAATGATAACTTTCTTCATAATCGTTATAGATATAAAATTTATGTTTAGTCTGTTTTGTTAACAACTGTTGATGAAAAATAGTTCCGGAATGTGTATCTTTGCAAATACGATTATGTCAAAAATACAGAAAACAAATGCCGCGCGGATGCTTGATAGAGCGGGCATTAGCTATAAACTCATCCCGTATACGGTTGATGAAAATAATCTTGCCGCCGATCATGTGGCGGAGGAACTCGGAGAGGATATCCGTAGGGTGTTCAAGACGCTTGTGCTTCACGGGCAGCGCTGCGGCTATTTCGTATGTGTGGTGCCCGGTAACACGGAGGTCGATCTGAAAAAAGCGGCCCACATTGCCGGCGACAAGAAGGTTGACCTGATAGCCGTCAAGGAACTGCTTCCTCTTACGGGATATATACGTGGGGGATGCTCTCCGCTTGGAATGAAGAAGCACTTTCCTACGTTCTTCCATGAATCGGCTCTTGAATTTGATGAAATATATGTAAGTGCCGGAATCCGGGGACTTCAGATAGGTGTTGACCCGCGTAAGCTTATCGAAGTGACGGATGCCGTGACTGCTGATTTGACAACAGATGCACAATGAATAGCTTTGGTAATATATTTAAGGTCACTACTTTCGGCGAATCGCATGGGCCGGCGGTAGGCGGAGTTATTGACGGAATGCCGGCAGGCGTGCCGATTGACCTCGATGAAGTGCAGCGTCAGCTGGACAGGCGTCGCCCGGGCCAATCGTCGATAACTACATCAAGACAGGAAACTGACAGGATTGAAGTTCTGTCGGGCCTGCTTGACGGAGTGACCACAGGTACTCCTATCGCGTTCATGACGCGCAATTCCGACAGCCGCTCGGCTGACTATGAACAGATGCGCCGTGCATATCGCCCCTCGCATGCTGATTATACCTATCAGATGAAGTACGGACTCCGCGATCATCGTGGCGGCGGCCGTTCGTCGGCCCGTGAGAATCTGGCCCGTGTGGCCGCAGGTGCTTTTGCAATGCAGGCTCTTCGCGCGATGGGTATCAATGTATGGGCCTATACTTCTCAGGTGGGAGGAATATCGGTAGAGCATCCGTACACATGTTATTCACCGGAGGATGTCGACCGGAATGCCGTACGCTGTCCGGACGCGGCCGTGGCTGATGAAATGTATCATCTTATAGAACGTGTCCGCTCTGCCGGCGATACTATAGGTGGTGTGATCACCGGAGTGATAAGCGGTTGTTCTGTAGGATTGGGCGAGCCTGTCGGTGCGAAACTCCATGCTATGCTCGGGGCAGCCATGCTGTCCATCAACGCCGCCAAAGGTTTTGACTATGGAATGGGCTTTGATGGTGTAGGCAGGCTTGGCTCCGAGATGAATGACCGCTTTGTTGCGTGTGAGGATGGTTCGATACATACGGTGACCAATCACTCCGGAGGTATCCAGGGCGGGATATCCAATGGCGAGGATATAATGTTTCGGGTCGCGTTCAAGCCTGTGGCCACGCTGATGTCGGAAGTCAGCACGGTCGATACTGAAGGGCGCCCCGCCGTGATAAAAGGACGCGGACGGCACGACCCCTGTGTGCTGCCACGTGCTGTGCCTGTGGTGGAGGCTATGGCTGCTATTGTGCTGCTGGATGCTGTGTTGTTGAACCGCTGTTCCCGCCTGTGATGGATCTGCCTGCTGATTTCGCCGCTTTCATATCCCGCTATTTTTCGGGCAAGATGCAGAAACTGTCGGTCGACGGAGGATTCAGCTGCCCTAACCGCGACGGCACTATAGGGCACGGAGGGTGCTGCTACTGCAATAACAGTTCGTTCAGTCCCGGATATTGCCGGAGTACCCCCTCGGTGACGGAGCAGCTTGAGGCCGGGAAGAAATTCTTTGCCCGAAAATATCCGTCAATGCGTTATCTTGCATATTTCCAGTCATATACCGGGACTCATGCGGAGCTGCCGAAGCTGAGGGCGCTCTTCGAGGAGGCGCTCAGCGTGGATGGCGTAGAAGGACTTATAGTAGGCACGCGTCCTGACTGTATACCTGACAGTGTGCTTGCTCTACTTCGTGAAATAGCCGCTTCTAAATTTGTAATGGTGGAATACGGCGCTGAGACGTCGCATGATGTGACCTTGTCCCGTATCAACCGTTGTCATAGCTGGCAGTGTACGGTGGATGCCGTAAAGCGTACGCATGCCGCCGGTATCCCCGTAGGGCTGCATTTTATTTTAGGACTGCCGGGAGAGGATGAGGATATGATGATGCAGACAGTGCATCGCATAAATGAGCTGCCGGTGGATATCGTGAAGTTCCATCAGCTGCAAGTCATACGCGGCACTCGTCTCTGTGCCGATGTCGAAGCCGGTATGGAATCAGTCGCGGAATATTCAGTAGATGATTATATTGACCTGTGTTGCCGGATCGTCGAAGCTCTACGACCGGATATCGCCGTAGAGCGGTTCGTGTCGCAGGCTCCATCGGAGCTTCTTGTTTCGCCTCGCTGGGGGCTGAAAAACTATGAATTTACAGCTCGGTTGCGCAAGCAGCTCGCTCAGCGATAGGTTTCGGTCATTTCATAAAGGGTGGTGTACATCCGCTCGTCGGCAGCCGTGAGCTCTATGCCGCGTCGTGCCATCACCCGTCGTGCTATGTTCATGAACTTTGACAGCGGAACATCCGTGAGCCCTGCAGCAGAGCCTTCGCTGAACGATGCGAGGAAGTTGCGGGGGAAGCCGGTGCCATGAATATTGACGCCAACTCCGGCCACAGTGGCAGTATTGAACATCGTGTTGATACCCGCCTTGGAGTGGTCGCCCATTATCAGACCGCAGAATTGCAGCCCTGTACGCAGGAAACGGCGCGAGGGATAGTTCCACAATTTTATTTCCGTGTAGTCATTCTTGAGATTTGATGCCGTGCATCCGGCACCAAGATTGCACCAGCTCCCTATCACGGCATTGCCGAGGAAGCCGTCGTGGGCCTTGTTGGAGTAGGGGTGCATTACCACATTGTTGAGCTCGCCGCCTACCTTGCAGTGGGCTCCAATGGTTGTGGGGCCGTAAATGCGGGTACCCATGTTGACTGTAGATGCCTCGCCTATGATTATAGGTCCGCGCAGGCAGGCCCCCTCCATTATTTCAGCATTCTTGCGTATCAGTACCGGCCCATGGGTGACATTTATTATGGCACCCTCTACGCTGGCCCCCTCTTCTATGAAAAGATTGTCGTCAGGGCCTATGACGGTGCATGAACCGGATGCGGCGACGCGTTTCATTCCTGATGTCAATGCTTGGAAGTCAGATGATATAAGACTGCCGCACATGAGGAAGAGATCGTAAACGTTGGTGATTTTTTGGACCTCTGTAGTAGCGGTGATAAGGCGCTCAGGTTCAGCATCGATATGTCCACGTCGTGCTATGATGCCACCTTCACCGTCTGTCAGCGCCTCTCCTATCTTAAGTGCGGATATTTCAGCGGCGAGTCCACGTGAGGGGAGTATGTGTGACGATATTATCAGATTGTCGCCATCCTGCGATTCGTCGGTCGGGAATAGCTCGCTCAGATGCGGCGCTGTTATGAAAGAGTAAGCTCCGGGTATGGCGCGCTGCCATTTGTCGCGTATGGTGTCGGCGCCGGCCAGCAGCTCGCATACCGGACGTGTGAATGTAAGCGGAAGAAGATTCTCTCTGATGGCCGGAATATCGGCAAGAATTACATGGTGCATAGCGGTTGAAATTTGCAGCAAAAATACTAATTTTGTGGAAAACTGCGAAAGATGAAATTCAATAGACTTGATATCGACGGAGTATGGGTGATAGAGCCTGTCCGTTATGGCGATAAACGTGGGTACTTCATGGAAGCATGGAAAGAGTCGGAGTTCCGGCAGCATGTCGGTCCGGTGCATTTCGTGCAGGATAATGAATCGGTTTCGAACCGGGGTGTGCTGCGCGGTCTGCATTTCCAGAAAGGTGAATACTCTCAGGCCAAGCTTGTGCGTGTATCGCGCGGCCGCGTGCTTGATGTGGCGGTCGATCTGCGTGCCGGCTCGCCTACCTATGGCCGTCATGTGGCTGTGGAGCTGAGTGATGAAAATGCACGGCAGCTGTTTGTGCCCCGTGGATTCGCACATGGCTTTGTGGTGCTGAGCGATGTGGCTCAATTTCAATACAAGGTTGATAACCAGTATGCTCCTCAGGCGGAGGCCACGCTCCGGTTTGACGATGAAGCACTTGGGATAGATTGGCTTATACCACACGATGAAATGCTGCTTTCCGATAAGGACTGCAGGGGAGTGGCGCTAAAGGACGTCGAGCCTTTTGACTTGTGAAAATCCGGTGTGTCAACTGCGGCGCTGAGTTCAAGGGTCGCTTCCGGTACTGTCCGCGATGTGGAGCACCCTTGCCTGAGGAATCTCAGACGAGAGGACGCAGCTGGGTAGGCCTGATTGTAGCGGTGAGTATTATTGTCATCGCGGCAATGATTGGCGGTACGGTGTGGCTTGTAAGTTTGCATGACCGCGATGAAGCGGTGCGCATAGCTGAGAAGCGGCTTAATGACTCGCTCAAAGTGGCTGAGGCCAGGGCTGTGCGGGAGAGGAATATGAGGGCCGATTCAATCCGAATGGCTGAGGCGGAGCGCCTGAGAGCCCGCGAGATGGAACGGATGTTTGTGCGGGTGTCTGATATTCTGTCGGATAATGCGGATGGCGGATTGAAGCCGCTGTCATTTGATGATGTGGTGGAGGCGCTGCGTGGAAGAGGCTATGCATTGTTAAGTCGGTCGGATGGCGACAGCCCGGCGGTGCTCGGAGTGAATATGACTTTCGATGGCGGCCGGCTTGACGCTGTGGCCGAGCCTTATAGCGCTGTTGTAGTGTGGCCTGATATGGGACGTGTCGAAATCCGCTTCTGTTCGGATGATGCCTGTAAGGAATTTCGCAATGCGGCTTTTATGGCGGGCGTGGGCGACGGCGATTCAGATGCTGCCTGCTCGCTGAAATCTATCAGCAGCCGGGTGCTTATGCTCGAAAACCACTGATAGAAGAGAAAAGAGGCGGCATGACGGAAAAAGTTATGGAAATATTTGGTTTTTAGAAAATTAGTGGCTAATTTTGCATCGCTTTTAGGCATAAGGCAGGTCCGATTGACGCTAAAATCCTGAGGGATAATGCGATAATTGGGTCTGTATGTGTGCTGAGAGCCAGCTTAGAAAGGAATAATATAACTGATTTAATAAACGAAAAAGTAAAACAAGAACTAAGATGCCAACGATTCAGCAATTAGTAAGAAAAGGACGTGTAGCTCTTGAGGATAAGAGTAAGTCACCTGCACTCGACTCGTGCCCCCAGCGTCGCGGCGTATGTGTGCGTGTGTACACCACTACCCCCAAGAAGCCTAACTCGGCAATGCGTAAGGTGGCCCGTGTGCGCCTCACTAACGGTAAGGAAGTAAACAGCTATATACCCGGTGAAGGTCACAATCTGCAGGAACACTCAATCGTACTCGTTCGCGGCGGTCGTGTTAAGGACCTCCCCGGCGTACGTTATCACATTGTTCGTGGTACACTTGACACCAGCGGCGTGAAAGATCGCACTCAGCGTCGTTCAAAGTACGGTGCAAAGCGTCCTAAAGCTGCCAAGAAGTAATTAAGCCTATTATATTAAGGCGATATTATTCCGGCAGGACGAAAACTTGCTAAGATTCCCTTCCGCTTCGGGGACGAAATGAGGCGGATAAAGAAAAAATGAGTTATTAAACTTCGTTTTTGATTTATTGGCAGGCTAATTCCCAAGGTTGAGTAAATGGCATTAGAGAATGCCGTTGAAGATGAAAGAAGCAGCAACCAAGCAAACAAAAACAAAATTCGCAAAACAAACTAATGAGAAAGGCAAAACCAAAGAAACGGGTAGTTTTACCTGATCCCGTTTTCCATGATGTAAGAGTATCTAAATTCGTCAACCATCTGATGTATGACGGCAAGAAAAACACTGCTTACACAATATTCTACAGCGCACTTGAAACTGTGAAGTCCAAGCTCCCCAACGAGGAAAAGACTGCGCTCGAAATTTGGAAAAAAGCCCTTGAAAACGTGACTCCCCAGGTAGAGGTAAAGAGTCGCCGTGTGGGTGGTGCAACCTTCCAGGTTCCTACTGAAATCCGCCCCGACCGCAAGGAATCCATCTCTATGAAAAACCTTATCCTTTATGCCCGCAAGCGTGGTGGCAAGACTATGGCCGACAAGCTCGCAGCTGAGATTGTTGACGCTTACAACGACCAGGGCGGCGCATTTAAGCGTAAAGAAGATATGCACAAGATGGCTGAAGCCAACCGCGCATTCGCTCACTTCCGCTTCTGATTACAGGATTCCAAATTAAAAAGGACTTTTCAAAGCAATAACAACTAATGGCTAAAATAGACGAAACGCTTAAGCTGACCCGTAACATAGGTATTATGGCTCATATCGATGCCGGTAAGACTACCACATCGGAACGTATACTTTTCTACACGGGTCTTACTCATAAAATCGGTGAGGTGCACGACGGCGCTGCTACCATGGACTGGATGGAGCAGGAACAGGAACGTGGTATCACAATCACCTCTGCAGCTACCACTGCATTCTGGAAATACAATGACCAGAAATACAAAATCAACCTTATTGACACCCCCGGACACGTTGACTTCACTGTTGAGGTAGAACGTTCACTCCGTGTGCTCGACGGTGCTGTTGCCACATTCTGCGCAGTAGGTGGTGTTGAGCCCCAGTCAGAAACTGTATGGCGTCAGGCTGACAAATACAATGTGCCCCGTATCGGTTATGTAAACAAGATGGACCGTTCAGGTGCAAACTTCTTCGAAGTATGCCGTCAGCTTAAGGATGTGCTCGGAGCAAATCCCTGTCCTATCCAGATTCCTATCGGTGCTGAAGAAACATTCAAGGGTATCGTTGACCTTATCACCATGAAGGCTATCTTCTGGCATGATGAATCAATGGGCGCTGACTATACTCTTGAAGAAATTCCCGCCAACCTTCAGGCAGAAGCTGAGGAATATCGCGACAATATGCTCGAAAAGATCGCTGAGTTCGACGATGTTCTGATGGAAAAATATTTCGACGATCCCTCTACAATCACCGAGGATGAAATCCGTCGCGGTCTTCGCAAGGCCACTCTGTCAATGGAACTCGTTCCGATGACTTGCGGTAGCTCGTTCAAGAACAAAGGCGTGCAGTGCCTTCTTGACAACGTATGCGCATACCTCCCCAGCCCTCTTGATGCAGGTGCTATCGAAGGTACTGTTCCCGGAACCGACGAAGTTGTTAAGCGCGAACCTTCAAACGAAGCTCCCCTCTGCGCCCTCGCGTTCAAGATTGCCACTGACCCCTATGTAGGCCGTCTGACATTCTTCCGCGTTTACTCAGGCGACATGGTTGCCGGTTCATACGTGCTCAATTCACGTTCAGGTAAGAAAGAACGCGTGTCACGTCTGTTCCAGATGCACTCAAACAAGCAGAATGCCAAGGAAGCCATCACATGTGGTGATATAGGCGCCGGCGTAGGCTTCAAGGATATCCGCACCGGTGATACACTCTGCGCTGAGGATGCTCCCATCGTGCTTGAGGCTATGGACTTCCCCGAACCCGTTATCGGTATCGCAGTAGAGCCCAAGACTCAGAAGGACCTCGACAAGCTCGGAGTTGGCCTCCAGAAGCTCGCTGAAGAAGACCCCACCTTCCGTGTACAGACTAACGAGGAAACAGGTCAGACTGTTATCTCTGGTATGGGTGAGCTTCACCTCGATATCATCATCGACCGTCTGCGTCGCGAATTCAAGGTAGAATGTAATCAGGGTCGTCCTCAGGTTACCTACAAGGAAGCCATCACACAGCCTGTTGAACTCCGCGAAGTATTCAAGAAGCAGACTGGTGGTCGCGGTAAGTTCGCCGACATCATTGTACGCGTAGAACCCGTTGACGAAGGCTTCGAAGGAAATCTTCAGTTTGTTGACGAAGTCAAGGGTGGTAACATTCCTAAGGAATATATCCCCTCAATCCAGAAGGGCTTCCAGGCAGCTATGAAGAATGGTGTTCTTGCCGGATATCCCGTAGAGCAGCTTAAGGTTACCGTTATCGACGGTTCATTCCACCCGGTTGACTCTGACCAGCTCTCATTTGAGCTCTGCGCTATCCAGGCATTCAAGAAGGCTTCAGAAAAGGCTAACCCCGTACTTCTCGAACCTATCATGAAGATCGAGGTGGTAACTCCCGAAGAAAGCATGGGTGACGTGATCAGCGACCTTAACAAGCGTCGTGGTCAGGTAGAAGGTATGGAAACCAGCCGCAGCGGTGCCCGCGTGGTTAAGGCCAAGGCTCCTCTTGCCGAAATGTTCGGCTATGTTACAGCCCTCCGTACCATCACCTCAGGTCGTGCTACCAGCACAATGACATTCTCACACTACAGCGAAGTCAGCTCTTCGATAGCACGCAACGTGCTCACCGAATGCCAGGGCCGCGTAGATTTATTGAAGTAAAAATAACCTTACATTCAACAGAATATGAGCCAAAAAATCAGAATTAAATTGAAGTCTTACGATCATAACCTGGTCGACAAATCGGCTGAGAAGATTGTAAAGACCGTGAAGGCTACAGGCGCAGTGATAAGCGGACCTATACCTCTGCCCACCCACAAGCGTATCTTCACTGTCAATCGCTCGACTTTCGTAAACAAGAAGTCACGTGAGCAGTTCCAGCTCTCATCGTTCAAGCGCCTTATTGACATCTACAATTCAACCGCCAAGACTGTCGACGCTCTTATGAAGCTCGAACTCCCCAGCGGTGTCGAAGTGGAAATCAAGGTGTAATAACCGTCAGGACGAAAGACTCAATCAAAACATTCAAACAAGAAACAAACAATTCAAAAACTTAGAGAAATGCCAGGATTATTAGGAAAGAAAATCGGAATGACATCCGTTTTCAGTGCCGACGGCAAAAATGTGCCGTGCACTGTTATCGAAGTAGGCCCCTGCGTAGTTACTCAGATCAAAACTGCCGAAACCGACGGCTACAATGCTCTTCAGCTTGGATTTGAACAGAAGAAGGAGAAGCATACAACACAGCCTATGGCCGGTCACTTCAAGAAGGCAGGAGTAGCTCCTCAGCGGTACTTGGCCGAGTTCAAGGGTTTTGACGGCGAATACAAGCTGGGCGACACTATCACTGTGGACACCCTCTTTAGCGAAGCTGACTTTGTGGATATTCAGGGAACATCCAAAGGTAAAGGCTATCAGGGCGTCGTAAAGCGTCATGGATTCGGCGGTGTAGGCCAGAGCACTCATGGTCAGCACAACCGTCTTCGCGCTCCCGGTTCGGTAGGTGCTTGTTCTTACCCCGCAAAGGTGTTCAAGGGCATGCGTATGGCCGGCCAGATGGGCAATGAGAAAGTGACAGTGCAGAACCTTCAGGTACTGAAAGTTATGCCCGAGCACAATCTGTTGTTGATTAAGGGTTCAATTCCCGGAAGTAAAGGTTCAATCGTAATAATTGAGAAATAATGGAACTCGCAATATACAATATAGAAGGAAAGGACACCGGTCGCAAAGCTCAGCTCAACGACGAAGTGTTTGCAATCGATGCCAACGAGCACGCCGTATATCTCGATGTCAAGCAGTTTCTGGCTAACCAGCGTCAGGGAACCCACAAATCAAAAGAACGTAGCGAAATCTCTGGTTCTACCCGCAAGCTTCACAAGCAGAAAGGTGGAGGCGGTGCCCGCATCGGTGATATCAACTCACCCGTTCTCGTAGGTGGTGGCCGTGTATTCGGTCCCCGTCCCCGCGACTATCGCTTCAAACTCAATAAGAAAGTTAAGCAGCTTGCCCGCAAGTCAGCTCTGACCTACAAGGTACAGGACAATCAGATAAAGATAGTTGAGGACTTCACTTTCGAAGGATCCAAGACTAAAAATTTCGTAAATTTTGCTAAAAATCTTGAAGTTGAAGGCAAAAAGATTCTCCTCGTTTTAGCAGGTCAGGATAAAAACGTATATTTGTCGGCTCGCAATATTCCCAATGCCGAAATCATTACGGCATCGGATATTAACACATATGAGCTCATGAAGCACAACGCTATTCTCATGACTGAGAGTGGCCTTGATGTCATTAACAAACTTTAATAAACGGAGATATACTACACGACATGGAAATATCAATCAAGCCCATCGTAACTGAAAAGGCCACCAAGCTCACTGATAAGCTTAACCGCTATACTTTCAGAGTATCTCCCGACGCCAACAAGTACCAGATCAAGCAGCTGGTTGAAAAGCTTTACGGCGTAAAGGTGGTTAATGTTAACACAGCTGTCGTGCGTGGCAAGAACAAGTCACGCTGGACTAAGAGCGGCCTCCTCCGCGGCAAGACCTCCTCATACAAGAAGGCCTTTATCACCGTGGCTGAAGGCGAAACCATTGACTTTTACAGCAATATTTAATATATAACATGGCAGTAAGAAAATTCAAGCCCACAACACCGGGGCAAAGACACAAAATTATTGGCGTATTCAAAGGTACCATCACTGCTACTACGCCAGAGAAATCTCTTACAGTCGGTAAAAAGTCGACCGGCGGCCGCAACGCCGAAGGTCATTTGACCAACCGTTACCTTGGCGGTGGTCATAAGCGCAAATACCGTATCATAGACTTTAAGAGAAACAAAGACGGTGTGCCTGCTGTAGTAAAGAGCATCGAGTACGATCCCAACCGTTCGGCTCGCATTGCCCTGCTTTACTACGTTGACGGCGCAAAAGCTTACATCATTGCACCCAACGGCTTAAAAGTTGGCACAACTGTGGTAAGCGGACCCGATGCAGCTCCCGAAGTAGGTAACGCACTTCCTCTGAGCAAAATCCCCGTAGGTACGCTTATCCACAACATTGAGCTTCGTCCCGGACAGGGAGCCTTCATGGCGCGCAGCGCCGGCACCTTTGCCCAGCTCACTTCTCGTGAAGGGGACTATGTGATTATCAAATTACCTTCAGGCGAAACACGCAAGATTCTTGCTACATGCAAAGCCACTGTAGGTGTTGTCGGTAACAGCGAACACTCACTCGAACGCAGCGGTAAGGCCGGTCGTTCACGTTGGCTCGGACGTCGTCCCCGCAACCGTGGTGTTGTCATGAACCCTGTGGATCACCCGATGGGTGGTGGTGAAGGCCGCGCTTCTGGTGGACATCCCCGCTCACGCAAGGGCTTGTACGCTAAGGGTCTTAAGACTCGTGCTCCTAAGAAGAGCTCATCGAAGTACATTATCGAAAGAAGGAAAAAGTAATCTAATTAAGCTAAACTTATGAGTCGTTCATTAAAAAAAGGCCCCTTTATCAGCGTGAAGCTCGAAAAGAAAGTGGAAGCCATGGATGCCAGCGGCAAGAAGGCGGTTATCAAGACATGGAGCCGCGCTTCTATGATTGCCCCTGAATTTGTGGGACACACTTTCGCAGTGCACAATGGTAACAAGTTCATTCCTGTTTACGTGACAGAAAACATGGTAGGTCACAAGCTGGGAGAATTCGCTCCCACTCGTAACTTCCGCGGTCACGCTGGAAACAAGAAATAATAGGGCCCGGTAAAATAATTTTTTAGAAAAAAGAAAGAATTAAATACAATGGGTGTAAGAAAAAGACAAACAGCCGAAAATATCAAGGAAGAGCGTAAGAATGTGGCTTTCGCCAAACTTACCAACATACCCTCGTCACCCCGCAAGATGCGTCTGGTTGCCGATATGGTACGCGGTCAGGAAGTGTTCCGCGCTCTCGGTATATTGAAGTTTTCCAATAAAGAGGCTGCAGCCAAGCTTGAGAAACTCCTCCGCTCGGCTATCGCCAACTGGGAAGCTAAAAACAATCAGAAAGCCGAAAGCGGCATGCTTTGCATCAGCACAATCTTCGTTAACTGTGCTCCCATGCTCAAGCGCCTGCGTCCGGCTCCCCAGGGCCGCGGTTACCGTATCCGCAAGCGTGCCAATCACGTGACTCTGGTAGTTGACACTATTGATAACGCTAAAAAATAAGGCATACACATGGGACAGAAAGTAAATCCGATCAGCAATCGCCTCGGCGTGATTCGTGGCTGGGACTCCAACTGGTACGGCGGCAATAAGTACGGCGATACCCTGCTTGAAGATTCCAAGCTCCGTAAATATCTGAACGTGCGTCTTGCCAAGTCAAGCGTTTCACGTATAGTTATCGAACGTACCCTCAAGCTTATCACCATCACCGTGTGCACATCACGTCCCGGTCTGATCATAGGCAAGGGTGGTTCAGAAGTGGACAAACTTAAGGAAGAGCTCAAGAAGATCACTGACAAGGACGTTCAGATCAACATCTTCGAAGTAAAGCGCCCCGAACTCGACGCTCAGATTGTGGCAAGCACTATCGCACGTCAGATCGAAGGTAAGATCGCTTACCGCCGCGCTATCAAGATGGCTATCGCTTCCACAATGCGCAGCGGTGCCGAAGGCATCAAGGTGCAGGTAAGCGGACGTCTTAACGGTGCTGAAATAGCTCGTTCCGAAATGTTTAAGGAAGGCCGTACTCCGCTGCACACTCTCCGTGCCGACATTGACTACGCTCTCGTTGAAGCCCACACAAAAGTTGGTGTGCTCGGCGTGAAAGTATGGATTTGCCGCGGCGAAGTATACGGAAAGCGTGACCTCGCTCCCTCGTTTACAAACAACGCCAAGGAAAACCGTGGCGGTGGCCGTGAACGCCGTGGAGGCATGAGCCGCAGACCTAAAACCAACAACCGTTAAACCACTTCATTCCGACTACAATGTTACAACCAAAGAAAACTAAATTCCGCCGCGCCCAAAAAGGCCGCATGAAAGGCAATGCCATGCGCGGCAACCAGTTGGCCTTCGGTTCGTTCGGCATAAAGACACTCGAGTCAAAATGGATCACAGGCCGCCAGATTGAGGCTGCCCGTATCGCAGTGACCCGTTATATGCAGCGTCAAGGCCAGATCTGGATCCGCATATTCCCCGATAAGCCTATCACCAAGAAGCCTGCCGAAGTCCGCATGGGTAAAGGTAAAGGTTCACCCGAAGGTTTCGTTGCTCCCGTTACTCCGGGACGCGTACTCATCGAAGTGGAAGGTGTAAGCTACGACGTGGCTAAGGAAGCACTCCGTCTGGCAGCCCAGAAGCTCCCCGTAACCACAAAATTCATCGTTCGCCGCGACTATGATCCCACTCAAAACGTGTAAAAGATTATGAAGAAAGAAGAAATAAAAGAACTCAGCACGCAGGATCTTAAAGACCGCCTTGAGCAGATGGAGCAGGAATATGCCCAGCTGAAAATAAATCACTCCATATCGCCGCTTGACAACCCGGCCAAGATTACCGCCGACCGTCGCATGATAGCCCGCGTGAAAACCGAACTCCGCAAGCGCGAACTAACAGTTAAATAAATCATCCCGTAACTAAAATGGAAAAGAGAAATTTAAGAAAAGAACGCGTAGGGGTGGTGTCGAGCAACAAGGGTGACAAGACCATCACTGTAATGGTGAAGTGGAAGGAAAAACACCCCATTTACGGCAAGTTCGTAAATAAAACCAAAAAGTACCACGCCCACGACGAAAAGAACGAGTGCAGCATAGGTGACACCGTCCGTCTGATGGAAACTCGCCCCCTGAGCAAGACCAAAAGATGGAGATTAGTAGAAATCGTAGAAAAAGTTAAGTAAATTATGATACAGACTGAAAGCCGTTTGACCGTAGCTGACAACAGCGGTGCCAAGGAAGCCCTCTGCATTCATGTGCTTGGAGGTACCGGACGCCGTTATGCTTCTGTTGGCGACATCATTGTAGTGTCGGTCAAGAGTGTCATCCCTTCTTCTGACGTTAAGAAGGGCACCGTTTCCAAGGCAGTGGTAGTTCGTACCAAGAAGGAAATCCGTCGCGCTGA
>CAJUIW010000011.1:54879-66930 GCA_910586895.1 uncultured Muribaculaceae bacterium
CCGTCGCGCTGATGCCCAGGGCAAAACAGTACGTTACGCAAAAAAATCAGGAGAGGAGATTAAGTAATGAGCAGCACCACTATTAAGAAAGACTACACCGAGCGCATTGTACCCGCTCTCGAAAAGCAGTTCAACTATACTACTGTGATGCAGGTTCCCCGCCTGAAGAAGATCGTTATCAACCAGGGTCTCGGCGAAGCTACACAGGACAAGAAGATCATTGAGACAGCTATCAACGAGCTCACCGCCATCACAGGTCAGAAAGCAGTTGCAACCCTGTCACGCAAGGACATCTCGAACTTCAAGCTTCGTAAGAAAATGCCCGTTGGCGTAATGGTAACTCTGCGTCGTGACAAAATGTATGAATTCCTCGAACGTCTGATCCGTGTGGCTCTGCCCCGTATCCGTGACTTCAAGGGCATCGAAGGTAAGCTTGACGGCCGTGGCAACTACACCCTCGGTATCACAGAGCAGATTATCTTCCCTGAAATCAACATTGACAACATCTCCAAGCTTCTTGGTATGAATATCACTTTCGTTACCTCAGCTAACACTGACGAAGAAGGTTACGCTCTGCTCAAGGAATTTGGCTTACCGTTCAAAAACGCTAAAAAGCAATAATATAGTATGGCAAAAGAATCAATGAAAGCCCGTGAGGTGAAGCGCGCTAAGCTCACCGACAAGTATGCTGCGAAGCGTGCCGAGCTGAAGAAGATTGTCAACAGCGGTGTAGATCCTGAGAAGCGTGAGGAAGCCTACGAGGCAGCCCAGGCGCTCCAGAAGCTCCCCAAGAACTCAAATCCGATTCGCAAGCACAACCGTTGCTCTATCACCGGCCGTCCCAAAGGATATATGCGTCAGTTCGGACTGTCACGTATACAGTTCCGTGAAATGGCTTCTGCCGGACTGATTCCTGGAGTTAAGAAGGCAAGCTGGTAATTAATTACCGGCTCCTTCGGCCCTCCCGGGTCCGGAACCACTCTTAAAGGCCCGCCTCCGGCCGCGATGTGAAGTCGTATTGGAGGTCCCACTATTATAACACAGTGAGTATTAAATATTGTTCGGAACTAACCGAATCAATTTAAACAATTATAAAAATGACAGATCCCATAGCAGATTATCTTACAAGATTGAGGAATGCTATCAAGGCTAACCACCGTGTGGTAGAAATTCCTGCCTCAAACTTGAAGAAAGAAATCACGAAAATTCTTTTCGAACAAGGCTATATTCTTAACTACAAGTTTATAGAGGGTGAAACCCCCGCAGGCATCATCAAGATTGCTCTCAAGTATGATCCCGTTGACCGCGTGAATGCCATCAAGGCTCTCAAGCGAGTTTCACGTCCCGGTTTGCGTCAGTACACCGGTTACAAAGATATGCCGCGAGTTTTGAACGGACTTGGTATTGCCATCCTTTCTACATCACAGGGCGTTATGACCAACAAGGAAGCCCGTGAAAAGAAAATAGGTGGTGAAGTACTTTGCTATGTTTATTAATGAATAGGAGGAAACAGATATGTCAAGAATAGGTAAGACTCCCATTTTGATCCCCGCCGGTGTAACCGTGAAAGTGGATAATAACGTAGTGACTGTTAAAGGTCCCAAAGGCGAACTCTCTCAGACTATCAACCCGGACCTCACCGTAGCTGTTGAAGACGGTCATATCGTAGTGACTCGTCCCAGCGACGACCGTGAGCACCGTGCCCAGCATGGTCTGTACCGCGCTCTGATCCACAATATGGTGGTAGGCGTTTCAGAAGGCTATCGCAAGGAAATGGAATTAGTAGGTGTAGGTTACCGTGCAAGCGCTACCGGCCAGGTACTCGAACTCTCGCTCGGTTACTCACACGCAATATATATCAAACTTCCCCCGGAGATTAAAGTAGAGGCTAAGAGCGAACGTAACAAGAATCCTCTTATTATCCTTGAAAGCGATGACAAGCAGCTCCTTGGTCAGGTATGCGCCAAGATCCGCTCACTTCGCAAGCCCGAACCTTACAAAGGAAAAGGTATCAAGTTTGTTGGCGAGGTTATACGCCGCAAGTCGGGAAAATCGGCAAGTGCAAAATAATTTTTAACCCATCGAATCATGATCTCCAAGAAAGATAGAAGAAATAAAATCAAAACCCGCATCCGCGGTAAGATTTCAGGCACCGCTGCCCGTCCGCGCATGACGGTGTTCCGCAGCAACAAGCAGATTTATGTGCAGGTTATCGATGACCTTCAGGGCAAGACTCTCGTGTCAGGCTCTTCAAAGGGTATCGAAGAGGGCACAAAGAGCGAAATCGCTGCAAAAGTAGGTGAAGCTATTGCTCAGAAGGCTATCGCAGCCGGCATCACTGAAGTGGTATTTGACCGTAACGGTTACCTCTTCCACGGTAGAGTTAAATCATTGGCTGACGCCGCACGTAAAGGCGGACTTAAATTTTAAGAAATCATGGCAAAAAGAAATAACAGAGTAAAATCGACCAACGACTTAGAACTTAAGGACCGTCTGGTAGCCATCAACCGTGTTACCAAGGTAACCAAGGGCGGACGTACCTTCACTTTCGCTGCCATCGTGGTAGTAGGTAATGAGGACGGCGTTGTAGGTTGCGGTCTTGGCAAGGCTAACGAAGTAACCGCTGCTATTGCCAAGGGCGTTGAAGCAGCTAAGAAGAACCTTATCCGTGTTCCTGTTCACAAAGGCACTATCCCTCACGAACAGCTCGCTAAGTTCGGTGGCTCACGTGTAATTCTCAAGCCTGCATCTCACGGTACCGGTGTTAAGGCCGGTGGTGCTATGCGTGCCGTACTTGAAAGTGTAGGTATCACTGACGTGCTCGCCAAGTCAAAGGGCTCGTCAAATCCCCACAACCTCGTGAAAGCTACTATCGCAGCCCTCGATGAAATGCGCTCACCCGCACAGGTGGCACAGAATCGTGGTATCTCAGTAGAAAAAGTGTTTAAAGGCTAAAAATCACACGCACATTTATGGCACAGATTAAAATCAAGCAGGTCAAGAGCCGTATCAAAGCTCCTGCAGTGCAGAAGCGCACACTTGACGCTCTCGGACTTAAGAAAATGAATCATACCGTGGTGAAGGAAGACACACCCTCAATTATGGGCATGGTCGAAAAAGTACGTCACCTGGTAGAAGTGACTAACGCTTAAATACGATATTGATAATGGAACTCAATACTATTCGTCCGGCCGTAGGTGCCGTGACCTCAAAGACCCGCATCGGACGTGGTCCGGGTTCAGGAAAAGGTGGAACATCTACCCGCGGACACAAGGGTGCTAAGAGCCGTTCAGGCTACAGCCGCAAAATCGGTTTCGAAGGTGGTCAGATGCCCCTTCAGCGTCGTCTTCCCAAATTCGGCTTCAAGAACATCAACCGTGTTGAATACAAAGCTATCAACATTGGCGATCTTGAGGCTCTGGCTGAAGCACGCAACCTTGAGAAGATCGGCATCGAAGAGCTTCGTGCCGCTGGTGTAATCTCACGCAAGCACCTCGTAAAGGTACTTGGCAATGGCAAAATCACCCGCGCACTTGCTGTTGAAGCCAACGCTTTCTCAAAGTCAGCTGAAAAGGCCATTGTTGAAGCCGGCGGTTCAATCTCTAAAATTTAATTCAAATGAGATTTTTTGAAATAATCAAAAATATCTGGACCGTAGATGAGCTTCGCAAGCGCATACTGGTAACCCTCGGGCTGGTACTCGTGTACCGCCTGGGTTGCTATGTTGTGCTTCCCGGCATATCTCCTGAGGATCTGGACGCGCTGTCTAAGTTCACTAATAAGAGCGGACTTATGCAGCTGCTTGACATGTTCTCGGGCGGTGCCTTCTCGCAGGCTTCCATCTTCGCTCTCGGTATCATGCCCTACATCACTGCATCCATCGTGATACAGCTGCTGGGCATGGTGCTCCCTTCGTTTCAGAAAATGCAGCGTGAGGGTGAGAGCGGGCGCCAGAAACTGAACCAATACACACGTTATCTTACTGTTCTCATCCTGGTTCTGCAGGGCCCGGCTTATCTTGTCAACCTGCGCCTGCAGGTGGCTGCCGCCGGCTCAGCAGCATCGATGGGCTTCTGGACTATAGCTTATCTAACCGTTATTCTTGCTGCAGGCTCCATGTTCATCATGTGGCTCGGCGAGCGTATCACTGACCGCGGTATCGGTAATGGTATCTCCTTCATAATCCTTGTAGGTATCATTGCCCGTCTTCCCGGAGCATTAAGCTACGAGTTCATTAGCCGTCTTCCCGGCAGCACCGGTTCACAGGGCGGTCTGATAATGTTTGTAGTGGAAATAATCCTGCTCTTTGCTGTCACTGTAGGCGCTGTGCTTCTCGTTCAGGGAACACGCAAGGTGCCCGTGCAGTATGCAAAGCGTATTGTCGGCAACCGCCAGTACGGTGGTGCCCGTCAGTACATCCCCCTGAAGGTTAATGCCGCAGGTGTGATGCCCATCATCTTCGCACAGGCTATCATGTTTGTGCCTATCACACTTGCCGGATTCGGCTCTCAGGATTCAGGAAGCGGATTCTTCCATACTTTCTCTGATATCAATGGATTCTGGTACAATGCAGTGTACTTCATCATGATTGTCGCTTTCACATATTTCTACACCGCTATTACAGTGCGTCCCACTCAGATGGCTGAAGAAATGAAGCGCAACAACGGCTTCATCCCCGGCGTTAAACCCGGCAAGAAGACTGCTGAATACCTTGACTCCATCATGTCTCGTATCACTCTTCCCGGATCATTATTCCTCGGCATAGTGGCTATTCTGCCCGCATTCGCACGCTTCTTTGGCATCAGCCAGAATTTCGCCCAGTTCTTTGGCGGAACTTCACTGCTGATTCTTGTAGGCGTTGTGCTCGATACTCTCCAGCAGATTGAGAGCCACCTGCAGATGCACCACTATGACGGCCTGATGAAGAACGGAAAGATTAAAGGACGTACCACAGGTGCGGCTTACTAAATCTCCATCTTATTTAATAATATTCTAAACGTAACAGCTGCATAAATTCTCAAATGATCTATCTAAAGACACCTGAAGAGATCGAGAAAATGCGTAAGGCATGCGCACTCGTGAGCCAGACACTTGGTGAAATAGCCAAGTGGGTGGCTCCGGGTGTGACTACCAACCGCATCGAATCCATAGCGCGCGAGTTTATCCATGACAATGGAGGCAAAGCTGCGTGTCTTGGTTACGGCGGATTTCCTGCCGCAGTTTGTTATGAGGTCAATGAAATAGTTGTTCACGGTTTCCCTTCGAACTACACTCTTCGTGAAGGCGACATCATCGGAACCGATACCGTCGTTGAACTCGACGGCTATAACGGTGACATGTGCTACACATTCCCGGTAGGGGAGGTGTCGGAGGAGCTGCTCACTCTATGCCGCACCACGAAGGAATCTCTTTACAAAGGTATCGAGCAGTGTCGCGAGGGAAAGCGCATCGGTGATATCGCCAACGCCGTCCAGACATATTGTGAGCACCGCGGCTACAGTGTGGTCCGCGAAATGTGCGGTCATGGTATAGGACGGAAAATGCACGAATCGCCTGAGGTGCCCAATTATGGTCGCCGCGGTACAGGTCCGGTCATCAAGAACGGAATGTGCATCTGCATAGAGCCCATGATTAACCTCGGAAGCCGCAATGTTGTGATCGAGCGCGACGGATGGACATGCCGTACAAAGGACCGCAAGCCATCCGCACATTATGAACACACCATAGCGGTCATCAACGGTGAACCTGAAATATTGACATCATTCGAACCTGTGGCCGAAGTGCTGAAGGATAGATTTATTTAACAACTCGGATTATATGGCAAAACAAGCTGCAATTGAACAAGACGGAGTGATAGTGGAAGCACTGTCAAACGCAATGTTTCGCGTTGAACTGGAAAACGGGCATGAAATCACAGCCCATATCTCCGGTAAGATGCGCATGCATTATATAAAAATACTTCCGGGCGACCGTGTTCGTGTTGAAATGTCGCCTTATGATCTGTCGAAAGGCAGAATTGCATTCAGATACAAATAAAAAATAAAATACAATGAAAGTAAGAGCTTCAGTCAAAAAGCGCACCCCGGACAGCAAGATTGTCCGCCGTAAGGGCCGCCTGTATGTGATAAACAAAAAAAATCCTAAGTACAAACAGCGTCAAGGATAAAACTTTTTATTAATTTTGCAAAAAAATTAGTCAACATATATGGCAGTACGTATAGTGGGAGTTGACCTCCCCCAGAATAAAAGAGGTGAAATCGCCTTGACCTACATCTTCGGCATCGGCCGGAGCGCCGCTAAATCTATCCTTGAGGAAGCTGGCGTAGATAAGAACATCAAAGTACAGGATTGGACTGATGCACAGGCTGCTAAAGTGCGTGAAGTAATTGGCGCCAACTATAAGGTGGAAGGCGATCTTCGCAGCGAAATTCAGCTCAACATCAAGCGACTCATGGATATCGGTTGTTACCGTGGTATCCGTCATCGTATCGGTCTGCCCGTTCGTGGACAGAGCACAAAGAACAATGCCCGTACACGTAAAGGTCGTAAGAAAACAGTCGCTAACAAGAAGAAAGCTACTAAATAATAAAGTAATATGGCAAAAAAGACAGTCGCAGCTAAGAAGAGAAATGTTAAAGTTGATGCCGCCGGCCAGCTTCACGTTCACTCCTCTTTCAACAACATTATCGTTTGTCTGGCTAACTCGGAAGGTCAGGTTATTTCCTGGTCGAGCGCAGGCAAGATGGGCTTCCGTGGCTCAAAGAAGAACACCCCCTATGCAGCCCAGATGGCTGCCCAGGATTGCGCCAAAGTGGCCTACGATCTTGGCCTCCGCAAAGTGAAGGCTTATGTCAAGGGTCCCGGTAACGGCCGTGAGTCAGCTATCCGTACCATACATGGAGCAGGTATCGAAGTTACAGAAATCGTTGATGTTACTCCGCTGCCCCATAACGGATGTCGTCCCCCCAAGCGTCGTCGTGTATAATTGCGATACGTTTCTGAGGACTAACAGCAATTCTTAATAGCTTACAAACTTTAATAACTCGGGAATCAGCCGTACAATTTACATATTTCCCGGCAATGTGAAATAGACCATATTTTTATTCACCTCTCTATGGTCGCGGCTGCACTAAACCGGCGTTGATTTAGCCTTGTTCAACTGATTCCTGAATATAATTTAATCGACTTCAAAAATGGCAAGATATACAGGCCCTAAGTCAAAAATAGCTCGTAAATTCGGCGAACCTATCTTTGGTGAAGATAAGGTGCTCGCAAAGAAAAATTTCCCCCCGGGTCAGCACGGCCAGAACAAGCGCCGCAAGACCTCTGAATATGGTGTGCAGCTTCGTGAAAAGCAGAAAGCTAAATACACCTACGGCGTGCTTGAAAAGCAGTTCCACAACCTCTTTGAAAAGGCATCACGCATGAAGGGTATCACCGGTGAAGTTCTGCTTCAGATGCTCGAAGGACGTCTTGACAACGTGGTTTACCGTCTGGGCATAGCTCCCACACGTGCCGCTGCCCGCCAGCTTGTTCTTCACCGTCACATAACCGTAAACGGTCAGGTGGTAAACATCGCTTCTTATGCAGTTCAGCCCGGTGACATCGTAGGCGTTCGTGAACGCTCAAAGTCACTTGAGGTAATCTCTGACGCTCTTGCCGGATTTAACCACTCGAAATATCCCTGGATTGAATGGGACGAGTCGCTTAAAGCCGGAAAGTTCCTGCATGTTCCCGCTCGTGAGGATATCCCCGAGAACATCAAGGAGCAGCTTATCGTCGAACTGTATTCTAAGTAACCATTTAATATTCTTATCCACATGGCTATATTAGCATTTCAAAAACCTGACAAGGTGTTGATGTTGGAAGCCGATAACCATTTCGGCAAGTTTGAGTTCAAGCCATTGGAGCCGGGCTACGGCATTACCATCGGCAACGCTCTGCGCCGCATCCTGCTGTCGTCACTCGAAGGATTCGCTATCTCTACTATCAAAATTGATGGTGTGAAGCACGAATTTGACACTATTCCCGGCGTCAAGGAAGATGTGACCAACATCATTCTCAACCTCAAAAAGGTCGACCTCAAGCAAGTGGTGGATGACACCGATGCTGAAAAGGCCGTTGTCACCGTGTCGGGCAAGGAAGTGTTTACAGCCGGCGATCTGGGCAGCGTGCTCAGCGGATTTGAAGTACTGAATCCGGAGCTGGTGATTTGTCACCTCGACTCCAGTGCCAGCTTCACCTTGGAATTCACAATCAACAAGGGTCGCGGATGGGTTCCTGCTGAGGAGAATGCTTCTCCCACGGATGATATCAACGTGATAGCTATTGACTCTATCTACACGCCCATCAAAAACGTGAAATACACCGTTGACAACTTCCGCGTTGACCAAAAAACCGACTACGACAAGCTAACTCTTGAAATCACTACCAACGGTTCTATTCTTCCGAAGGATGCACTCAAGGAGGCTGCTAAGATTCTGATCTATCACTTCATGCTTTTCTCTGACGAAAAGATAACAATCGATACAGAGAAGACCGAAGAAAATGAAGTGTTCGATGAAGAAATCCTGCACATGCGTCAACTGCTTAAGTCAAAGCTCGTTGACATGGACCTCTCAGTTCGTGCGCTGAACTGCCTTAAGAGCGCTGAGGTTGAAACCCTCGGTGAACTTGTGGTGTTCAACAAGACTGACCTCCTCAAGTTCCGCAACTTCGGTAAGAAGTCGCTCACAGAGCTTGATGAACTGTTGGCAAATCTGAACCTTTCGTTCGGAATGGATATTTCAAAGTACAAATTAGATAAAGAGTAATTAACCGATGAGACATAATAAAAAATTCAACCACCTCGGCCGCAAGAAAGCTCACCGCGATGCTCTGCTTGCCAACATGACCATTGCTCTGATAATGCGCAAGCGCATTTTCACCACTCTGGCCAAGGCCAAGGCTCTGCGCGTATATGCTGAGCCGCTCATTAACCGTTCAAAGGAAGATTCAATGGCTAACCGCCGTCTGGTGTTCAGCTATCTTCAGAACAAGGAAGCTGTCACAGAACTTTTCCGTGAAGTAGCTCAGAAGGTTGCAGAACGCAACGGTGGATACACACGTATCCTCAAGACAGGCAACCGTCTTGGTGACAATGCCAAGATGTGCTTCATTGAACTCGTTGACTACAACGAAAACATGCTTAAGAGCGCATCTGACGCCAAGAAGGCCGGACGTACACGCCGTTCACGCCGTAAGGCTGCTGCTCCTGCTGCTGAAGCACCCGCTGCTACAGAAGCTCCCGCAGCTGAATAAGTCTTTTCTAACAAGATTTATCATACAATATCAGGCCGGCATGGAACAAATCCAGTTCCATTGCCGGCTTGATTTATATCCGCGGATAAAAGCATGTCAATGCAAGTTAAATAATTGTATTGGCCGATGATATAATCTATTTTTTTTAGTAACTTTGCGGATAATCAAAAAGATATTTTAATTCAAACCAAATAACCAACTTTTTAAGTTTTAATCACTATGAAGATTGAAAAAATCATTGGTCGTGAAGTTCTCGACTCTCGCGGCAATCCTACTGTTGAAGTTGACGTAGTTCTTGAATCAGGTGCACGTGGCCGCGCATCAGTTCCCTCTGGTGCATCAACAGGTGTTAACGAAGCTCTCGAGCTCCGTGATGGCGACAAAGGCCGCTACATGGGTAAGGGCGTTCAGAAAGCCGTTGCCAACGTGAATGGTCCTATCGCTGAAGCCCTCAAGGGTATGAGCGCTCTTGACCAGATCAAGATTGACGAAACTATGCTTGCTCTCGACGGTACAGAAACCAAGTCAAACCTCGGCGCTAATGCTATCCTGGGTGTTTCACTTGCTGTTGCCAAGGCTGCTGCTGACTATCTTGAGCTTCCCCTTTACAAATATATCGGCGGATGCAACTCTTACGTTCTCCCCGTTCCCATGATGAACATCATCAACGGTGGTGCTCACTCTGATGCTCCCATCTGCTTCCAGGAATTCATGATCCGTCCTATCGGTGCATGCTGCTTCAAGGAAGGTATCCGCATGGGTACAGAAGTGTTCCACAACCTCAAGAAGGTGCTCCACGACCGTGGCCTTTCAACAGCTGTAGGCGACGAAGGTGGTTTCGCTCCCGCACTTGACGGAACTGAGGACGCTCTCAACGTTATCATCAAGGCTATCGAAGCTGCCGGCTATGTTCCCGGTAAGGACGTTACCATCGGTCTTGACTGCGCTTCTTCAGAATTCTACAAGGAAGGTGTTTATGACTACACATGGAAGCAGGGTGCTGAAGCTCCCAAGTATACTTCACAGCAGCAGGCTGAATACCTGAAGACACTTGTTGAAAAGTATCCTATCGATTCAATCGAAGATGGTATGGCTGAAGGCGACTGGGAAGGCTGGAAGATCCTTACCGATCTTATCGGCAGCCGTTGCCAGCTCGTAGGTGACGACCTCTTCGTTACTAACGTTAAGTATCTTGAAAAGGGTATCGAACTCGGTTGCGCTAACTCAATCCTCGTTAAGGTTAACCAGATCGGTTCTCTTACCGAAACCCTCCGCGCCGTAGAACTCGCTCAGCGCAATGGCTACACCGCTGTTATCTCACACCGTTCAGGTGAAACAGAGGACGCTACTATCGCTGATATCGCTGTTGCTACCAACGCCGGACAGATCAAGACCGGTTCTGCAAGCCGTTCTGACCGTATGGCTAAGTACAACCAGCTCCTCCGCATCCAGGAAGAACTTGGCGAAGCTGCTCAGTATGGTTATGGCAAGCGCACAAAAATGCCCCAGGCTTAATCATCAGATAGCTTAGCATAGAAATAAGAAATCCTGCTCCATTGGGGCAGGATTTTTTGTATCTCTATGTTAGATCTGTTCTTATTCCTTCATGCGTATTACGCGTATTCCGGTATTGTGTTTGTTGCGTCGCACATAATTTTCAAGAGGGAGTGGATCTATCAATACTTTTCCGGCCTTCGATGATGCGTGCAGCAGATGCGGTTTGCCGTCGCGGAACACCACTATGCCTATGTGTGTCACATCCAGGTTCTTTATGTCAGTGGTAATGGCCACAATATCTCCTGTCTTGAGATTAGCCTCCTTTATCCCTATGGTTTTAATGTAGGGTATCTTATGCGATCTGTAGCCCATCTCAGCTTTCTTCATCTGTTCAAACGTAGCCGAGTCCTTCAGAGCCGGATATTTGTCGCGGTTTGAAGTCATGAAGTCGAGCGACTTTATCTGTGATGCCGGGTTTGCGATACGGGCCGTCACGTCAGTTATAATTCCTTTGTGGGTGTTGTCGACAATCCAGTCGCTTATATAATGCAGACGCGAGGCGTAGCCGTCCACCTGTCCGTTGCGGTAGCGTAGCTTCTCAAGATTGTATATGAAGTCGCGCCATGAGCTTCTGCGTTCGTCAATGGTCATTTCCATTGCCACGATGGTTTCAACTAAAGTAGTGCAGTCAAATTCATCAGTGTTTACCGTAAGCTGTTCCGGCTGGAACTCCAGAGTGCCCCCTTTGTAAGGCTTGTCTATGAATTGTGATGCTATGAACTCGATTCGCTTTCCCCGGTCATTGTAGGGGAGTTCTGATGCCTTTATTAATACATTTGTGATATTTGTAGTATCAGTTGCCTCGTTGTTGAATCTTACGCTCCCGGGAACGGCTGCATTTACATTAGTGGATATAAATATGCTGGCAGCTAATATTGACGTTGCTATTATACTTTTCATAAGCTTCTGTGGAAAAATTTGTACGAAAGTACATATTTAATGCAACCTGTGCAAGCGCATGAAAGTGATATCGCCATCCGATTGTTAGGGGGAGGAGCCTGTATAAAACAATCGGAACAGTATGTCGTGTCGGAAAAATCCTTGAAAAAATACCGCAGGAAGGGGAATTTTGTTTTGTTGTGACGCCGGAGAAAACGCAGAAAATTTGTGAGTAACGGGATCGCTCAAAGTTAACAAAAGTTAAAACTATGTTTTATAACATATTTTTAATTGCTTGACGGATAGGGGAAAGAG
>CAJUIW010000012.1 GCA_910586895.1 uncultured Muribaculaceae bacterium
CCCGACCCTCTGCTTGTAAGGCAGATGCTCTGAACCAGCTGAGCTAAGCGCCCGTGTTCATTTGCAAAAGCGATGCAAAGGTACGGATAATTTTTAAAGTTGCAAATTTTTCAGCAAGAATTTTGCGTTTTCTTGCGAAAAAAAATCATTTTTCGGGCAAAATGATGAGTGTCGACGAGCTTTCAGACCGCAAAATCTCGTTGGCGGCCTGACGGATGTCGGCCGGAGTGACGGCACGGTAGCGCGCCACGGTATCGTCGGGATTCTCGCCGTGCATTACAGCCATGGCCAGATTGCGGGCCTTGTCAAGAGCGTTGAGCTGATTGAACAGATAGTTGCTTTCGAAGCGGTTCTGGGCGCGGAGCAGCTCTTCGGCGGTGGGGAGCTCCTCTCTGATCCGGGTCAGCTCGCGGTCAAGCATCTGCTCGGCTTCGGCCAAGGCTTCGGGCGAATCGGAGCGCAGGCGTCCCGATACCATCAGGTAGCCTGGTTCTTCGGTGCCGGCTATTGAGGCGTCGGCTGAGGTGAAGAGGCCGCTGTCGCCCATGAGCAGCGAGCGGTAGAAGCGCGATGCGCGTCCGGAGGCAAGGATGTCGGTAAGCAGGTCGGCGCATATGTACTGATGCGTGCCGTAGCGCTCCATAGGGAATGCTTTTATGATGCACGCCTGTGGCACCTGGCGATGGATGACGCTGCGTTTCGATCCGGCAGGAGCCGGCTCGGCGGGATACTGACGCGGGGCTATCTCTCTTGAGGGGATGGGGCCAAACCATTTCTCGGCAAGATGGCGCACGCGCTCGAGCGATATGTTGCCTACCACGGCCATTACGGCGTTGTTGGGCGCATAGTGCGAGTGAAAGAAGCGGCGCACATCCTCCATGCCCACTCGTTCTATATGCTCCGGCTCCTTGCCTATGGTGGGATAGCGGTAGGGGTGGACGCTGTAGAGCATCTCGCGCAGGCGGTGAGATACGTCGCCGTAGGGGCGGTTGAGGCACACCTGCTTGAACTCTTCTATCACCACGCCGCGCTGCACTTCGAGCGAATTGGGGCTGAAGGCGAGGCTAAGCATGCGGTCGCTTTCAAGCCAGAATGCGGTTTCGGCATTTTCGGCAGGTAGCAGGTCCCAGAAGTTGGTGAAGTCATCGGAGGTCCATGCGTTGTTGGTGCCTCCGGCCATTTCCAGCGCTCCGTCGAAGTCAGGTATGTTGACCGAACCGCCGAACATCAGGTGCTCGAACAGGTGGGCCATACCGGTTAGGTGCGAATCCTCGTCGCGGGCTCCCACATTGTAGAGCAGGTTGAGCGCTACCATGGCCGTAGAAGTGTCGGCATGGTGCACCACGCGGAGTCCGTTGTCAAGAGTAAACAGGTTGTATTCCATCAGTCCATAAATACGAAATAGACAGCCATAACGAGGCATATGAATGCTGCCAGATGGTTCCAGTGGAGCGGCTCACCCTTGAAGAACACCACTGTAAACAGGGTGAATACCACAAGGGTGATTACCTCCTGGATGACTTTCAGCTGCATCAGGGAGAAGGCCCCGCCGTTGCCGGCATAGCCGAGGCGGTTGGCCGGTACCTGACAGGTGTATTCGGCCAGAGCTATTCCCCATGACAGAAGTATGACCACGATAAGCGGCGTGGAGGAGGTGATGAGCTTCATCTGCTGGAGCTTGATGTGCCCATACCATGCGAAAGTCATGAATATGTTGGATACCACAAGCAGCGCAATGGTAAACCAAGCGCTATTTGCCATACGCGGGTAATCTGTATCAGTTCAGAACTTTCATTGATATGATGCGCACGTCAGTGACGGGGCGGTCGTTGGAGTCAGTCTCTGACTTCTGTATGCGGTCGACCACGTCCATGCCTTCAATCACCTCGCCAAACACGGTGTAGGCACGGTCAAGATGCGGGGTGCCTCCTACGGTGGTGTATGTCTCGCGCATCTCGGGAGTGAACACTACCGGACCCTGTTCGGCAGCCATGGCCTCGGTGCGGCGTGCCAGCTCGTCCTGAAGTTTCTGGAGCCCGGCCTGGTCGCGGTTGCGGCGCATTGACATTATGGAGTCGCGCTGCTCGGCTGCCAGAGAGTTGAAAATGGCTTTTTTCTGCTCCAGCTGCATGTTGCGTTCCATCTGTGCGAGCTGTCCTTCGGAGAAGGTACGTCCGGTGACGATGTAGAACTGCGAGCCGCTTGACTTGCGCTCGGGGTTGACGTTGTCGCCGGTGCGGGCTGCGGCAAGCGCACCACGCTTGTGGTAATGGAGAGGCCAGTTGATTTCGGCGTCAATCTGATAGGAGGGATCGCCGTCGCCGAGCATCTTGCCGGCAGCGGCATTACGTGAGTTGGGGTCGCCTCCCTGAATCATGAAGTCGTTGATCACGCGGTGGAACAGCAGTCCGTCATAGTAGCCTTCGGAAGCGAGTTTCACGAAGTTGTCAAGATGCTTGGGGGTGTCGCCGTAAAGGAGTATTGTGATGTCGCCCATGGTGGTGTGCATCAGCACTTTCACGTCGGCGCGGGGTGCGGTAGCGGTCATAGCGGTATTGGGGTTGGTTTGAGCGTTGAGGGCTGTGGCAGAGAGTGTCAGTGCCAGAGCCAGAATGGTGAAAATTCGTAACATCAGTTATGCGATGGGTCAGATGCCGCGCGGGTATATGCGCTTGTATATGCGGCGGAAGTTATTGTCAGTGGCTGAGAGCTCTTCGGCACGTTGTTCGTAGTCGGCACCCCATACGGCTGAAAGGAGCGAGCCGATATAACGGCGGTCGCGGTCCTTGTCAATGCCGGCTGCTATGAGCGAGTCGATGCATGACGCATAGCTTTCGGAGTTGATGGCCCAGAGGAACCGGGCGGCGCTTACGGAAAACTGTCCGTCGGCATCAACACGTATGATGTTTTCTACGAGCTCGGGCAGGATATCATCGCAAGAGCCTATGTTGTTGGCCAGATACTCGTAGGTGAGCAGCCCGTCAGTGTCGGCGCTCAGTCGTTTTTTAAGTTGTTCGTCCATCAGGGATTGTTTATGGTTACTCCGTCAATATCAGCCATCCGTGCGGCGAGCTGCTGGGCGCGGTCGGCGCGGATGGTAAGTGTCATACTGCAGGAATTGTCAAATGATTGTTCGGAAATGCCGGCTCCGCTGTCCTTCACGGCCCGCATCACATCGTTCATTGCCAGATAGGGGAATGTGAATGTTACGTCGGCCATCTCGTAGCGTGTAACGGCTTCGCCGGCCTCTATAGCCAGACGGGCGGCCTCGCGGTAGGCTGATATCAGCCCCGAGGTGCCGAGCTTGATGCCACCGAAGTAGCGGACCACAGCCACCATAAGGTTTGTCATTCCGGCGGAGCGTATCTGTCCGAGGATAGGCTTGCCTGCGGTACCTGAGGGCTCGCCGGCATCGGTGGAGTAGGTCACGGAGCCGTCGGCACCGAGCATGTATGCCCAGCAAATATGGCGGGCATCATGGTACTCGCGGGTTATCCCGGCCATATGGGCCTTGGCTTCCTCCACGGTGCTCACCGGATAGGCAAATGCTATGAAGCGGCTCATCTTCTCACGCAGCTGCGCCTTGGCCGGGGCGGCCAGGGTGAGGTATTCGCTGCATGGAGGATTGGCTGACATAGGAACGGCAGTGTTGGGAATCAGATAATCAGCATGGCGTCGCCATAGGCTCCGAAGCGGTATTTCTCACGGATTGCTTCCTCGTAGGCGCGCATTACAAAATCGTAGCCTCCGAAAGCGGCCACCATCATCAGCATGGTGGAGTAGGGGAGGTGGAAGTTGCTGACAAGAGCGTTTGTGACGGTAAAGTCGTAAGGGGGGAAGATGAATTTGTTGGTCCATCCGGTGAATGTCTTCATGTGTCCGCCCATACTTACCGCACTGGCTATGCCGCGGAGCACGGATGTGCCTACGGCGCAGACCTTGTGGCCGGCGTCCTTGACTGAGTTGACATGGTCAACGAGCTCCTGTGTGACTTCCATCTGCTCGGAGTCCATGCGGTGCTTGGTTAGGTCCTCCACGTCGATTTCGCGGAAGTTGCCGAGTCCGCTGTGGACGGTGATGTAGTCGCGGTCAATGCCTTTGATTTCAAGGCGCTTGAGAAGCTCGCGGCTGAAGTGCAGTCCGGCGGCGGGGGCTACAACTGCACCCTCTTTGGCTGCGAAGATGGTCTGATAGCGTTCGGCATCCATATCCTCGGGTTCGCGCTCGATGTACATGGGGAGCGGTGTCTGACCGAGGTCGAAGAGCGCTTTCTTGAATTCGTCGTGTGGTCCGTCGTAGAGGAAGCGGAGGGTGCGTCCACGTGAGGTGGTGTTGTCGATCACTTCGGCCACCATTGATTCGTCGTCGCCGAAATAGAGCTTGTTGCCTATGCGGATTTTACGGGCCGGCTCAACGAGCACGTCCCAGAGCTTGTTTTCTGCATTGAGTTCGCGCAGCAGAAATACTTCTATCCGTGCACCGGTCTTCTCCTTATTGCCGTAGAGGCGTGCGGGGAATACCTTGGTGTCATTGAATACAAAAAGGTCGCCGTCATCGAAATAGTTGATTATCTCCTTGAAAATACGGTGTTCTATTTCGCCGGTAGCGCGGTTGAGCACCATCAGGCGTGATTCGTCGCGCTCAGGTGCGGGATGCTGCGCTATTAGATCGTCAGGCAGACGGAATTTAAACTGCGATAGCTTCATTGTCAGTATATTATGAATTCTTATTTCGTTTCGTTTTTGTCGGGATGCGATGAGGATTCATCATCAGGCATGGTTATCTCCACTTCGCGGAGCATATCAATGGCGCTGTCAACTGTCATGCAGTCCTCCACCCGTACGTTGCCTACGCGGGTGCGGCGCAGTGCGGTGAGGTGACCGCCGGAGTTGAGTGCGAGCCCTATGTCGCGGGCAAGTGCGCGGATGTATGTCCCTTTGCTGCACACCACCCTTATGGTGATGCTTTCGGGAGAGTATTCGAGCAGCTCGATTTCATCAATCACCAGTGTCTTTGGCTTCAGCTCCACGTCATGCCCTTTGCGGGCCATTGTGTAGGCACGGTGGCCGTCAATCTTGCATGCCGAGAAGGCCGGCGGTACCTGGCTTATTTCGCCATGGAATCCTTCGAGCGCTTTCTCAACAGCTTCACGTGTGATGTGCTCTGTGGGGTAGGTGGCGTCGATTTCGGTCTCGAGGTCAAATGACGGAGTGGTGGCACCAAGACGTATTGTAGCCACGTACTCTTTCACTCCGGCCTGCAGGGTGTCGATCTGTTTTGTGGCGCGCCCTGTGGCTATGATCATCACCCCTGTTGCCAGCGGATCGAGGGTGCCGGCGTGTCCAACCTTCATCTTCTTGCGTCCGAGTCGGCGCAGCAGGGTGCCGCGCACACGCTTCACCACGTCAAATGAGGTCCAGTGGAGCGGCTTGTCAATGCAGATTATTTCACCTGAAAGGAAATCCATATCAGAAGCATGACCAGGTTATACAGAGTATGCCGGCAAGCACACAGTAGAGAGCAAACCATACGAGCTTGCCTTTCTTGACCAGATTGATCATCCAGCGGCAGGCCAGACAGCCCACTACAAACGATGCTATGAAGCCTATGGCAAGCGGGAGAGCTCCTACGGCGGCGCTTGATGCTGAGGTGCCTCCTATCAGGTCCTTGGCGTCAAGCAATGCTTCTCCAAGAATGGGGATGATTACCATGAAGAAGGAGAACTGGGCTACCTTGTCGCGCTTGTCGCCCAGAAGAAGTCCGGTGGCTATGGTGGTGCCTGAGCGGCTTAGTCCGGGGAGTACGGCTACAGCCTGGGCACAGCCGATGATAAAGGCGTCGACCCATGTTATGTCATGCTCCTTGCGGCGAAGCAGAGGCGATTTCTTTTCGGGAAGGGTTGCTGTGAAGTAGGCGAACGCCAGCAGCAGCGATGTGATTATCAGGCAGATGCCCACAACGGTGAGGCCGCCGCCAAAGAACTGCTCCACAAAGTCCTTGAAGCATAGTCCAACGATGGCTACCGGTATGCATGATAGAAGTATCTTGAGCACATAGCGGAAGTTGTCGTCACGCTTGAAGGTGAAGAATGATGTGCATAGAGGCACAAACTCGCGCCATAGCACCACGATGGTGCTCAGCACTGTTGCCACATGGAGAGTGAGGTCAAATTCAAGAGCGGCATCGGAGGGGAGGTCAAGCCCGAGAATCTCACGGAATATCTCAAGGTGGCCGCTGCTGCTTATGGGGAGATATTCTGCCAGTCCCTGCACAATGCCCATTATAAGGGCGTCAATACAATCCATATCTATAATATAATAATATATAGGTAAGAGTGATTATTTCTTCTTGCCGGAAGGCCACATGATGCCTACACCAAGGAATATGAATCCAAGGAATGTTATGGTGGGACCTACGACAATACGGCGTGAACTGAACACTTCGGGGTTGAACTGGTCAGCGCTTTCAGGCGCACCCCCTGAAATCAGGATAAAGCCCAGCACTATCATCAGTGCGGCGATGGCCATCAGTATGAAGTTGATTTTCACCAGTGGGAGCTGTGAAGAGTCCTCTTTCTGGAGAATATCGGTGTCAGAGGCGGTGGATTTTTTTGTTGACATACGTAATATTTATATATGTGTCGGTTGAATGATTAATTATCAGTTGACTATGCTGTCGTAATCGGACTTCAGATATCTAGAGGCCGAAATGGCGGCGGCAATTCCGCATATAAGCGCTCCGATGACAAACAGCGAAGCTAAGACGATGGCTGCTTCCGTAAGGCTTATGACTGAGGTCATGGCCGGCCACTGCAAGAACATGTACCACAGAGCCGGAGCCAGAATTATCACGGCGCAGAGTGCGGCAATCAGTCCGCTGCCGATGGCTCCGAGTATGAACGGGCGGCGTATGTAGCCCGGAGTGGCGCCCACGAGGGTCATGGTGTTGATGGAGAAGCGGCGCGAGTGAATGGAGAGCCTCACGGTGTTGGCTATCAGTACGAATGATATTAGCAGTAGGGCTGCAGCCACGATTATCATAATCAGGCGGGCTGTATGGATGGAGGCGAACAGGCTGCTGTCGGCATCCATGAGTGATGTGACTTCCTCAATCCCGTCAATGCCGGAAATGGTGGAGCATAGCCGGCTGACACTGTCGGCATTCGACCAGCCGGGATTGAGCGTTATCTCCCATTCGGGCAGAAAGGGGTTGATGGAGTCGGTGAGCGTTTCGGTGAGTCCCGATGAATTCCAGCGCTGAAGTACATCGTCGGCGCTGACAAAACGGAGCGACTGCACTGCGGGGAGAGTCTTTAGCTGAGTGCCTATTTTGGAGGCGCGTGTCTGTGCGGCATCTTCGCTTATGACCGCTGTTACTGTCAGTGAGCGCTGGATGTCGTCCGATATGTTACGTGCCGCGATACTCATCAGGGCCACTATGCCAAGCATAAGCAGTACGAGGCCAACGGTAAATGTGGCTGTGATCTGCGAGCTCAGTATTGATGTGGCGCGATGCTGGCGGCTGTCGACTTGAGTCATATGATGTCAATCGGGTTTCACTTTGGGGCGATATCGGTGCTGCAATCCGGATGTTTGAGGGTACAGCAAACCAAATATCGTGCAAAAGTAATCAATTTGGCTTCATATATCAAGCCTAAGCGGCTAATTTATGTGGCGATTGCGGCTTTTTTTATGCTGCACGCCTATTGTCAGGTGAGACGGTTGCGCTCTATATGGCGGTTGACAAATGAAATGAACGCTATCATGCCGAGGATACACATGGCTATGGCCATCATGTAGGCTGTCCGGTAGGAATAGTGCTGCGCCACGAATCCGCCGAACAGTATGCCTGCGCCGGCACCTACGTCCCATGATGTGAGATAGGTGGAGTTGGCGGTGCCGCGGCGGGATGCCGGGGCCATGCTTATGAAGGTGGTCTGCAGTGCCGGACACATCATGCCGTAACCGGCGCCAAGGATAAGCGCGGAGGTGTAGAACATGGTATGGTTGCGCCATATAAGCATAGTGGCATAGCCGGCTATGATAAGCAGGATGCCTACTCCGATATTGCGGGTAAGCAGGCCGCGGCGCACCCATTGTCCACTCAGGATGCGGGTGAGTATAAGTCCTGTGGCAAGCAGCATGAAGAATAGCCCGCTGCCGCGCTCCACTCCGGCCTCGACGCGGGCATAGACGGCAATATAAGTCGACATTATGCTGTAGGCAAAAGCGAAAAACAGAGTCAGGGCGCTTTCCGGGAATGCGTTGAGCAGGAAGAAGCGGTCGAATGAAAGGCGCTCCTTGTCGGGCATCAGCTCGCGCGGGCGCAGCTTCAGGGTGGTGTTGAGCAGACAGCCCAGGCCGGCCGATGATAGCGATAGGGTGAAAATCCAGTTGACATTCATTCCGGCATCGTACATCCACATAGATAGCGACGGCCCTATTACCATGGCAAGTGAATTGGCCACGCCGTAGTAGCCTATGCCCTCGCCGCGGCGGGTGGAGGGCATCACATCGATGGCTACGGTACTGTTGGCCACGGTGACAGCTCCGAACGCGAATCCGTGCATGCCGCGTACTATGGCAAACAGGAGTATCGTGCCGGCAAGCATGTAGCCGGCAAAGAGAGCGAAGAAGGCAAAGTAGCATATCAGGAGAGTGCGCTTGCGGTTGAAACTGTCCACCATGTAGCCTCCGAAGGGACGGATAAGGAGTGCCGTAAGGGTGTAGCCGGACAGAATCATGCCCACCGTCTGGCGTGAGGCGCTGAAGTGGTCAAGCAGGTAGAGCGGCAGTACCGGCAGCAGTAGGTAAAATGAGAAGAATAGCAGGAAATTGGCTGTGGTTATGGATATGAAGTTTCGGTTCCACAGCTTTTCCGGCTTAGATTGAAGTTCGGTATCCATGTCGTGCTGACTGTTTAGTCGGGTATAAGCTCAGCTATCAGTGTGGCTGAAGTGGATGAGGTAACGCGCACGCGAGCCAGTTGGCCTACGCGGAAGTTGCCTCGGGGGAATACTACGGTCTTGTTCTGGCTTGTGCGTCCTACCATCTGCTCCTTGCTGCGTTTCGACACACCCTCTACCAGCACCTCTACCTCACGGCCCACCTCGCGGCTGTTTGACTCGGCTGAAAGCTCATTCTGGAGCGCAATCATACGGTTGAGGCGCTCGATCTTCACCTCTTCCGGTACATTGTCGGGCATACGGCGCGATGCCATTGTGCCGGGCCGCTCGGAGTATTTGAACATGAACGACGAATCGAATCCTACGGTGCGCATCAGCGAAAGCGTTTCCTGGAAATCCTCCTCCGTTTCGTTGTGGAATCCTGTGAAGAGGTCGGATGTTATGGCGCAGTCGGGGAGTATGCGGCGTATGGCGGCCACGCGGTCAAGATACCACTCGCGTGTATAGTGGCGGTTCATGTCGCGAAGCACTTTTGTGCTTCCGCTCTGTACCGGCAGATGTATGTGGCGGCATATGTTGGGATGGCGCGCTATGGCTTCAAGGATGCTGTCAGTCATATCCTTGGGGTGTGAGGTGGTGAAGCGTATGCGCATATCGGGAGCGGCTTCAGCCACAGCCTCAAGCAGAGCGGCAAAATCGGTTACCGAACCATCGGCGTTGACAGCACGGTAGGAATTGACATTCTGTCCCAGAAGGGTCACTTCGCGGTATCCGCGTGACCGGAGGTCGGCCAGCTCGGCAAGGATGCTCTGCAGTTCGCGGCTGCGTTCGCGTCCGCGGGTATAGGGCACAATGCAGTAGGAACAGAAGTTGTTGCATCCGCGCATTATGCTGATAAATCCGCTCACTATGTTGCCGGGAAGTCGTACCGGCAGGATGTCGCGATAAGTCTCGGTAGTGCTTAGCTCGACATTTATGGCTTTCTCTCCGGCTTCAGCCGCGGCGAAAAGTGCAGGGAGATCAAGATATGAATCTGGTCCGGCCACGAGGTTGACGCCATGCTCGTTGATAAGCTCCTCCTTGACGCGCTCGGCCATACAGCCTATAACGCCGGTTATCAGAGTGCGTCCGGCTGATTGGCGCTTGCGGCGGAGCGAATTCAGGAATTGAAGGCGTCCCAGGATTTTCTGTTCGGCGTTGTCGCGAATGGAGCATGTGTTGAGCAGCACGGCATCGGCTTCATCGATGTCGGTGGTCATGGTGTAGCCTGCCATTTCGGCTACTGCGGCCACTACTTCGCTGTCGGCCACGTTCATCTGGCATCCGTATGTTTCTATAAGCAAGCGGCGGCCGTTTTTGGCCTCCGCGGCATTATTGTCGGTAGATTTCACCATAAATCGTGATATATAGGAGGAAAAATGCTTGTGATTAATCCGATTATTCGTTATTTTTGCACAAAATTACAAATTCCATGCAACATGCGTGAATTTCTGGGCATAATTTTGACCGTGGTGCTCACCATTGTGGCATCAGCTGTCGACGACAGGCTGAAAAAGCGCAAGCGCCGAAAGCTTGCCGCTGCCTATCAGCGTGACTTTGCCGATGATGAAGAAACGGTCAATGACACCGTCGGTCTGCCTCCGGTGCCTCCGGCTATTCCGGCAGTCAAACCGGTGCTGCCTGAAGAGGGGGTGCGGGTCACACGGCATGAACCGATTCAGGTTCAGAATGCTCCGGAAGTCCCTGCGCGTGATGAAGCAGCGCTCAGGCGCAAGCACTTTGCCGCATGGCGCAAAGCCGTGGTTGCATCGGAACTTTTGGGTAGAAAAAATGTATAACCAACATAATCACAACATAAGTCTATAACGTATGGGATTCCCGATAATGTCGCCAAAAGAGGCGGCTGCCATGATCAACAATGGCGACAACCTTGGATTTTCCGGCTTTACCGCATCAGGTTCTCCTAAAGTAGTGCCCGAGGCTCTTGCTGAAAGAGCGGAGAAAGAACATGAAGCGGGTCGTCCGTTTAAGGTAAATATCTTTACCGGCGCATCTACCAACAATTGGGCTGATGGAGCTCTGGCCCGTGCAAATGCCATAGGCATCCGTACTCCCTATCAGAACACTCCTGACCTGCGCAAACGTATCAACTCACACGATGCGCACTATTTTGACCTTCATCTATCGGAACTCGCCCAGAAATTCCGCTATGGAACATACGGAGAACTGGATTATGCCATTATTGAGGTGGCTGAAGTGTTCGACAATGGTGAAGTGATTCTTGGTACCGGTGTAGGCAACGTTCCTACCTATGTGGCACATGCCAAGAAAGTTATTCTTGAACTTAATGCCAAGCTGCCCAAGGATATGTATGGGCTGCATGACATATATATGCCTCTTGATCCTCCTCACCGCAGGGAGATTCCAATCTATAAGCCGCTTGACCGCATAGGCTCGCCTGTGGTGAAGATTGACCCGTCGAAGATTGCCGCCGTGGTACACAGCGATCGTTTTGACGGTATCAAGGGATTTTCCGAACTGGATGACACCACTCTGCAGATTGGTGCGAATGTGTGCGGTTTTCTTATCGGTGAGCTCCGCAAGGGACGTATCCCCAAAGGATTTCTACCCATACAGTCAGGTGTAGGCAATGTGGCCAATGCCGTGCTGTTCGGACTTGGCGACAGCAATGAGATTCCTCAGTTTGAAATGTACACCGAGGTAGTGCAGGATGCCGTTATCGAACTCATGAAGATGGGTAAGTGCAAGGGTGGCTCCACCTGCTCGCTCACCCTCAGTGACAAGGCTGAATCTGAAGTACTGAAGAATCTGGATTTCTTCCGCGATAAACTTGTGCTGCGTCCTGCAGAGATATCCAACAATCCTGAAGTGATCCGCCGCTTAGGAGTGATAGCTATGAATACAGCTCTTGAGGCTGACATATTCGGTAACATCAACTCCACTCATGTCGTGGGCACCCGCATGATGAACGGTATCGGTGGCTCCGGTGACTTCACCCGCAACGGTTACCTGTCGATATTCAGCTGCCCGTCAGTTACCAAGGGTGGTCTGATAAGCAATATCGTGCCGATGGCATCGCACATTGACCATACAGAGCATTCGGTTGATATCATAATCACTGACCAGGGTGTTGCCGACCTCCGTGGTAAGGATCCGGTGCAGCGTGCCGAAACAATCATAGAAAACTGCGCAAACCCGATCTATCGTCCGCTGCTGCGTGAGTATCTGGCTCTCGGCAAGGGTGGTCAGACACCTCACACACTGGAGGCTTCGCTGGCGTTCCACACAGCGTTCAAGGCTACCGGCGACATGCGTAACGTCGATTGGTCGGCCTACGGATTCTGATAAAATAAAAATCACGTTATACAATCCCCGTCCGGACAGCCCTTATTCGGGACTGCGGCGGGGATTGCTGTATATGTGAGTTTGGGAGATTGAGCGTTTTTTTGTAATTTTACGCTATTATGCGACGTATTGATCAGGCTACTGTCCAGAAAATACTTGATGCCGCCGACATTGTGGAGGTGGTAAGTGACTTCGTGCATCTTAAACGGCGCGGTACGAGTTATCTCGGTCTATGCCCGTTCCATAATGAACGCACGCCATCATTCTCCGTGTCGAAGACAAAGGGGATCTGCAAGTGTTTCAGTTGCGGCAAGGGTGGTAGTGCTGTCAATTTCATAATGGAGCTTGAGCAGATGAGCTACTACGATGCTCTGAAGTATCTGGCCAAAAAATACCATATCGAAATTGAGGAGCATGAAATGTCGGCCGAGGAGCGTGAAGCAGCCAACAAGCGTGAGAGCTTGCTCGCTGTCAATGACTTCGCACTCAACTTCTTTGAACGCACACTGCAGGAATCAAACGAAGGGCGCACCATTGGGCTGGGATATTTCCGTGAGCGTGGCATAAATGAAGCCATGCAGAAGCGGTTTCATCTCGGATTTTCCCCCGAGGGGCGTACCACGCTTCGCGACGAGGCGGTAAGCAAGGGGTTCAAGGAGGAGTTTCTTATAGAGACGGGCCTGTGCTACCGTACTGACCGGGGCACTGTGCATGACCGCTTCCGCGGGAGGGTGATATTCCCCGTGTTCACCGTGTCGGGCAAGGTAGTGGCGTTCGGCGGTCGTACATTGCGCAAGGATAAGGATGTGGCGAAGTATGTCAATTCGCCTGAAAGCGTCATATACCGCAAAAGCTATGAACTGTATGGGCTCTATCAGGCCAAGCAGGCTATAGTCCGGAAGGATAAATGTATCCTTGTGGAGGGCTATATGGATGTCATATCCATGCACCAGAGCGGAGTGGAGAATGTAGTGGCATCGTCCGGTACATCGCTTACCGAAGGGCAGATACGCCTTATACATAGATTTACTGAGAATGTCACTGTGATATATGACAGTGACCCGGCCGGTATAAAGGCTTCGCTACGAGGTATTGACATGCTGCTGGCCGAGGGACTTAACGTGAAGGTTCTTCTGCTTCCTGACGGGGATGACCCTGATTCATTCGCTCAGAACCATTCATCGTCGGAGGTAGAGGAGTATCTTGCAGCCAATGAGACTGATTTCATAGCATTCAAGACACGTATCCTGCTTGAGGGCAGTGGAAATGACCCGATAGAGCGGTCACGCGTCATACAGTCAGTGGTAAGGAGCATATCGATGATTCCGGATGACATCACCCGTACAGTATACATCGGTGAGTGCGGACGTTCACTCGGAATTGATGAGAACGTGCTGCGACTGCAGGTGGCTAAATATACTGCCGAGCGCCGGGAGAAAGAGGCGCGTGATGCAGAGCGGGCGCGCAATCGCGTGGCTGCCGGACTTCCTGCAGAGCCTGCTCAGGATGATGTCGTGTTACAACCTTCTGCCCCAGTCCGTCAGGCTGAGCCGGCCGCGAAGCCGATGAATAAATTCCTTATACCCTATGAGCGTGACCTTGTGCGGTACGTTGTGAAGTATGGTATGATGTATTTATGCGACTGCCAGATAGATGAGGCCGGAAATACACGCCCTATGTCGGTGATAGAGTACGTTGACCGTGAGCTGAACAATGACAACATCGTATTGTCCGATGATGCATTCAGGACCGTCTTTGAGGCTTCGCTTCGTGTGGCCTCGGATGCATGGATGGATGACTGGACCCGCTTTTCGGCTGAACTGGAGGTGAAGCGGGCAGAGATGCTACGTCAGGGTGCGGAGCGTATACGCACCTCGGCTGCCGATCTGTCTAACTTGGATGCTCTTGAGCAGAAGATGTCCGAGGATGTGGCGGAGGAGATAGCTGCTATGGCCGATGACTTCTGCCAGCGATATATCAGCAAGCATCTGGTGTCGGCTATTGACGATGTGGTGCGTACGGTGTCAACCGACCTTGTGGCCCACAAGCATCAGCTCAGCAAAATACACACAAAATACGCCAAGATAGCCACAGAACGCGAACGGCTTGCCGAGCTTGTGCCCCACGCTGTCTATAACCTTAAGGAAGCTTTGGTGGAATGCGATATCCGCAACGTGATTGAGAATATCCGTGAAGCTTGCAAGGTCAATGACATCAAGCGCGTGGAACAGCTTATGCTGAAGCAAGCCGAGCTTAATGAAATTAAAAAGGAGCTGGCACGCTATCTGGGCGAGCGAGTGCTGTCGCCCAAGCGTTAGGAGTTGTTGGTGCAACCGGGGTTAACCGGCTGCGATCAGCATCAGTCCTACACGTTCCTGAAGTCCGAAGAGGAGGTTCATGGCATGTACGGCTGTGGCCGCCGAGCCTTTCAGGACATCGTCGATAGCGGTGGTTATTACCAGACGGTCGCCTATCTTCTGCAGATTTATGATACACTTCCCGGTACCGACCACTTCGCTGAGATTCGGGACAGAATCGGACAGGAATGTGAAGCTGTGGTCCTCGTAGTAAGTGTCGTATATATTGTTGAGTTCAGCTTCGGTCACGTTGCAGCGCAGATACATCACTACGGATATTCCACGGGTCCATCCGCCGGCTGTCACGACATAGAACATCGGGGAGCGGAAGCTGTTCTGGATTGATTTCAGAGTCTGTGTTATCTCACCGTTGTCCTCATGCTCGAGCAGTGCGAGAGCTTCGCCTGGTTCGGCGTCAGCGTCAGGAACTACGGCGCTGATGTGGATGTCGGCGTTGAGCATAAGGTGTTTGGCAAGCGGGAGCAGGCCGAGCAGAACGGCTGTAGCCATGGCTCCGGGCACCGCTGCGCGCGTGGCGCCGCGAACCAGAGGCTTGCGGTTAAGTTCCGGCAGGGCATACACCCATGGCGATTCATCGCTGAGTGACGCCTGAGTGAAGTCGCCTGACAGATCTATCATCCGCAGATTTTCAGGAATCTGCCGTCCGGTAAGGTAGCGGAGGGCTTCCTGTGGAGTTGTCTGGCAGAGGAACAATACGTTTATATCGTCAAGATTGCCACGTGAGCAGAAGCGCATATACGTCTCTCCACGTAGCCCCTTGTGAATCTGATGTATGAAAGCGCCTTCGGCCTCGGGGGCTTCCACCCATATGATTTCAACATCGGGGTGATTGACCAAAAGCTTGATTATTTCGCCTGCGGCAGCTGCTGTACCACCTGTTATGCCGGCACGTATCATGGTTGATTAAGGTTATGTGTGTGGTTTAGACAAATAGATTTTTGGCCGCTTCCATTATTTTAGCCGGTATTACGGAACAGAGAAGCTCGTATATCTTGCGTGGATCCGCGTCAGGTGCGATAGTGACGAATACGGTGTCGGCTCCGGCTACTGAACCGAGTATGCCGGGATGTGCGATTTCGTCAATGTCATATGCCACACCGCCTGCGTAGCCGTTCCGGGTCTTTACCACTACGATAGGTCCCGAGCGGGTCACTGATACTATGGCTGCCTGGCGCACGGTGTCCATGGCGTGGGTGGCTACTTCATCGGCTGCGGTTCCATTGGCGGCAATCACATATCTGTATCCACCGAGTTCTGTGGCTACTTTTGATGTGCGCAGAGTCTTGAGGTCACGTGAGAGGGTGGCTTGAGTGACGGCACAGTCATGTTCATTGAGGAGCGCCATCAGTTCCTCCTGGCTGCCGACAGAATTGTGGAGAAGAATGTTCACAATTTTAGCTAACCTATTTTGACGTTTATTCATTGTGTTAGTATTTATGGTTTATGCAAATTTAATTCATTGTTTATAATAATCCAAAAAAGATTTAAGAAAGTGAAGGGTTGATGTGCGTTTTTTTGTCAAAGCCTCCGGATTTGGGGATAAAAACAAATGGCCGCATCGGTATGATGCAGCCATTTGTATATGTTGAGCCTCCGGATATCATTCCGGCAGATGGTTCTATCGGCGTTATTTTAGAACAACTGTTCCTCGTAGCGGCGTGCGCCGTCCGATACGATGACGGGATATATCATCGGTTCGTGGCCGTAACGTTCGTTGAATTTCTTTGTGACGGTTTCAATAAAGTTGTCATAAAGAGAATCCTTGACGAGGTTCACGGTGCAGCCACCGAAGCCGCCGCCCATGATACGTGAGCCTGTAACGCCGCATTCGCGGGCAACGTCATTGAGATAGTCAAGTTCCTCGCATGATACTTCATAGAGTTTTGACATGCCTTCGTGAGTGCCGTACATGCAAGCTCCTACGGTTTCATAGTCGCCCTTGTTGAGAGCATCACATACATCAAGCACGCGCTGCTTCTCTTCAATTACATATTTTGCACGTTTGTAGTCCTCGGCGCTGATTTTGTCGCGGTTGGCATCGAGCATAGCCATGTTGGCATCGCGCAGAGTGTCGACGCCAAGAGTCTTGGCCACACGTTCGCAGCTTTCGCGGCGCTTGTTGTAGGGGGAGTCGACGAGTTCATGCTTGACGCGTGAGTCAACAAGCACCAGACGGTAGCCGTCAAGCTTGAAGGGGAAATACTCGAATTCGCCTGAGCGGCAGTCAAGACGCATGAGGTTGTCCTTCTTGCCGTGTACTGATGCGAACTGGTCCATGATACCGCAGTTTACGCCGCAGTAGTTGTGTTCGGTGCTCTGACCAATCTTGGCGAGTTCCATGCGGGGGAAGCTGTTGTCATTGAACAGGTCGTTCAGGGCATTGGCGAAGCAGCTTTCCAGAGCGGCTGATGATGACAGGCCGGCACCCAGGGGTACATTGCCTGCGAATACGGCATCAAAACCTTTCACACGGCCACCGCGCTTGATTATCTCACGGCATACACCGAATATATAGCGTGCCCACTGCTGTTTGGGAGCATCTTCTTCGTTAAGGCCGAATTCAACTTCTTCATCAATATCAAGGGAGAAAACACGTACGCGTTCAGTGCCGTTGGGACGGATTTCGGCCATGATGAATTTGTCAATGGCACCGGGGAATACGAAACCACCGTTGTAGTCAGTGTGTTCGCCGATAAGATTGAAACGTCCGGGAGCTACGAACAGAATGCCGTTGCCGCCAAAAAGTGATTCGAACTTCTTTGAAATTTTATCTTTCATGGATAAATAATAGGTATTAATGGTTTGTGATTTTTCTATTTAGCAAACTTACAAAAAATGTCGTTTCCATGAAATATCCTTTTGCCGAAATAAAACGTGAATATTGTTAAACATCCTTAATGAAAAAATTTTATTGCGAATCAGCTATTTTTAATGGGAATTAATAACTTTGCAGCCTCAAAAAATATGATTTGTAATGGAACCGTTGAAGCATGAATGCGGGATAGTTATGATAAGGCTGCGTAAGCCTTTGGAGTATTACAAACAGAAGTACGGCACTTACGGATATGGGCTTGCCAAGCTTTACCTGATGATGGAAAAGCAGCATAACCGAGGCCAGGAAGGTGCCGGAATAGGGGTGGTGAAGCTCAATTCCATACCGGGGCATGAATATGTGTGGCGCGAGCGTGCGCTTGGAGCACAGGCCATTCAGGAAATCTTCGCAACGGTCCATGAGCGCATGAAGGCCGACGATGTAGAGAGCATGTCAGTGGAAGAGGCTGATGCTCTGGCGCCGTTTGTCGGAGAAGTGTATATGGGACATCTGCGCTACAGTACTACAGGTAAAAGCGGTATCAGCTACGTGCATCCTTTTTTGCGGCGCAATAACTGGCGCTCACGCAATCTGCTTATGTGCGGCAATTTCAACATGACTAATGTCGACCGTATATTCCAGTCGGTAGTAGGGCGCGGACAGCATCCGCGTCTGTACAGCGACACCATAGTGCTCCTTGAACAGCTCGGTGACGCGCTTGACAAGGAGAACCACCGTATTTACCGCAAGTACCGCGATCAGTTGCGTGATCCGGAGCTGACCTACGCCATAGAACGTGACATAGACATGCGCAGGGTGCTTGAAGCTTGCACGCCGAATTGGGACGGCGGATATGTGATATGCGGTTCCACCGGCTCCGGTAGCGCATTTGTGATGCGCGACCCCAATGGAATCCGTCCGGCATTCTATTATATTGACGAAGAGGTGGTGGTGGCCACCTCGGAGCGTCCTGTCATCCAGACCGTGATGGGCGTGGACATCAATGATGTGCATGAACTTGAACCCGGCATGGCCCTGCTTGTTGGCAAGGATGGGTCGGTATCGGTCGACCGTATCCTGCCTGAGGGGCGTAATGAACGCTGCTCTTTTGAACGTATATATTTCTCACGTGGCAGCGATGCCGATATCTATCGTGAGCGGAAGGCTCTCGGACGCTATCTCGTGCCTGATATCGTGCGGGCCGTGGGCGGCGAGTCAATGATTGACCATGCTGTGTTCTCCTTCATCCCGAATACGGCGGAGGTTGCGGCGCTCGGTATGATAGAGGGTATCACCGAGGAACTTGATTCATACAAATGCGGTGAGATAATGGCTATGTCAGAGCGGGGAGAGCTTGACCGGGAGAGTCTGCGCCGCATCATGTCACGCCGCCCCAGAGTAGAGAAGGCTGTGATAAAGGATATCAAGCTGCGTACATTCATTGCTGAAGGTGATGTGCGCAATGACATGGCTACGCATGTCTATGACGTGACATGGGGCTGCGTACGGAAAGGTGAGGATGCGCTTGTGGTTATTGACGATTCGATAGTGCGCGGCACCACCCTCAAACAGAGTATACTGCGTATGCTGTCAAGGCTCAGTCCGCGGAAGATAGTAGTTGTGTCATCATCCCCGCAGGTGCGTTATCCAGACTATTATGGTATTGACATGTCACGCATGGGCGAGTTCATCGCTTTCCGTGCGGCGGTGGCTCTGCTGCATAAACGTGGTATGGCATATCTGCTTGATGATACCTACCGCCGGTGTGTTGCCGCAGAGGGCACGGCAGAAGCGGAACAGTGCAATTTTGTCAAGGCGATATATGAACCGTTCACTGATCGTGAGATCTCGGCACAGATTGCAGAGATGGTCAATCCCGGCGGTCTTGATGTGGAGATAGTGTATCAGACGTTGGCGGGACTTCATAAGGCTGTTCCGGATAATCCGGGCGACTGGTATTTCTCCGGCAATTATCCCACCCCCGGAGGCTACCGGTTGGTCAATCGTGCGTTTGTGAATTATTATGAAGGGAATATCGACAAACGTTAGATAAACGTATCGCGTCATTTGTATAATTGCGTGAAACAGGGCTTAGTAACAGAATTATGTCACATTTGTGTCATTAATGACACAAATGTGACAATTCGTTTAAGATTCTTGTGTTTCCAAAAAGTGACAGTTACTTTTGCATAAGTATCAATGCGGAAATGAATTTTTTTTCGTGAAATTTGACAATACTGCATTATGAAGAAAATCCTGTTATATACTTTTGCTGTTTTGCTTGTCTGTGCAGTAGTGTTCGGATGCATGGTGGTTTATAGCCATAAGTCGGCGCAATCCAATCTGACATTGGAGCAAGAAACTGATAATCTTGGCGTGATGCCTCTTTCTATTGACAATATAGTTGAGTTTGCTCCGGGGCTAAGGTTCCGTATCGATACAGGGTCATCGTCCAACACCATATCGCCTGAGTATCTGAAAATGCTGAAGGATATGGGCTGTCGGGTTGATTCAAGTTTCCGGCCCAAGATAATCAAATCGGCAATCGGTGAAAAGCGTATCACAACGCGCCGGTATACCGTGGACCTTCCGGTAAATAAGTACAGGGTTATAACTGATTCGACAGGTGTCCGCACAGCTTCTGATCTTGATCCGGAGGAGCGGGTCAATACGGTGCTTAATGTCGATTTCGTGCCCGCCAAGCCCGGAGAGAAGCCTCGTCTGGGACTGCAGTTCATAAGAAAGTTCTATATGGAATTTCTTATAGATCTGCATGCTATACGGTTCTGGCGTAAAATGCCGGACAATTATAAGGAGATAGGGCAGATGTATGCCGAAACGAGCCCGCTATGGGAAGGTAAACGCTTTATGGATATGTCCATAAACGGTCAGAAGCATTCATTCTTTATCAATACCTCTATGCCGCGTGTCAGCATCCTTATGCCTGAGGATATGGCTGGCGATGTCGATGGCGAGACGGTGTTCAACGATACCATCCCTTCTGTCCTGGGCGACCGTCCCGGCGTGATTGATTACAAGGTATGGGTAGAGTGGGGCAACCGTGGTGGCAATAATGTGGCTTTTTTCAGTTCTTATGGAAGTGAGCCTTTTGCTGTCAATCCGTTCTTTTTCCTGAAGCAGAACGCTGTGTTTGACTTTGAGAACAACCGTGTGTATATCCCGCCGGTATCAGCCCGCATACAGCGCACGCGAAGCAACGATATATTTGCAAGTAAATAACTCCCTGGCCTGCTCAGTTTAGCCTTTTGGCAGGCTGAATATGAATTCCAGGCCCCCGGTAGCGCCGTTTTGTGCCGAAATAGAGCCGCCCATAGCTGTAAATATCCTGCTGACAAGAGAGAGTCCCAGGCCGGAGCCTCCGCTTTTACGTGACCGTCCGTTGTCCACTCTGTAGAACAGGTCGAACAGACGGTCAAGATGTTTCTCCTCCACACCTATGCCATTGTCGGAAAAAGAGAATATCATCTGTCCGTTCTCCTCGCGCAGCCAGTTGATTGATATGCGTGTGCCGTGGGAGTGTTTCACCGCATTGCCTATCAGATTGTGCAGCGCATTGTTAAGCAAGGCTTCGTTGCCGGTCACGATACATCCATCCGGAATTTTCATATCCAGCTCCATGTCGCCGGCCTTATGGTTGTGCCTGACATCGTCGTATAGCCTGACCACAAAGTTGTGGAAGTCGAATGTGCGGAGATGTATTGCCACTTTATTTTCCTGAAGACGCATCACGGTGTTCAGGTCCTCAATCAGTTCGGCCATGCGATCGATGTTCTCACTTGCGCGTGTGATAAACAGATGTTTCTGCTCTGCTGAGATATCGGGGTCAGTAAGAATGGTGTCCAGATACCCTTTTATGATGGCAACCGGAGTGTTAAGCTCGTGGCTGACATTGATACCTATCTGACGTTCGTGAACAGTTTTTTCATGCTCGGCTTTTATTTTCTCCCGGTATAGCAGGAGAAGCCGCTTTGATACCTCGCCGAGTTCATCCTTTGAAAAGCGCCATTGCTCGATATCGTCAGGTAGATTGTTTGATGATATCATCTCTGCAAAATCGCGTAGGGCGTATACATTGCGGCATATCGCCTTTGAGCTTATATAGGCAAGTATGAATGAAAGAATCCCGAGCCCTATCATGGCTACCCACACCATAGAATCGACGCTCAGAAACTCACCTACCTCCCCTTTGTAAGGCAGCGCCGCGAAGGTATGGATGGACCCATCCCGGCTCGTTACGGAGCTTATCATATATTTGGCTCCGAACATAGTCATGTCGTGCAGATATGTGGTGTCGCGTTTTGCCCATGTATCTTTGAATTCGGGCAGCAGTTCGCCCGCATCGTCATGTATCGGGATTGTGGGGGCCTTATTGTCAGCTATGATGTTGCCGTTGCTGTCATACACCGTAAGGTGCAGAGGGTCAAGTGTGGTCTGATTCGTAAAAAGCTTTATAAAGTCAACAGTTCTCTGCAGATCGGCACCTTCCTTGTAGGCATCTATTACGGTCTTGTTGACATTGACCAGCCTGTTGCCAAGATTATGGCTCAGGCGCTGCCGTTCGTGCGATACAAAATATGACATTGTAAGCCCTATGATAAGCCATAGTAGTCCTACCAGAGGGAAGAATAATTTCCAGTGAAGACGTGTTACATGTTTTCCCGCCATTCGTAAAATGTTTCTTATGTGATAATCTATGGTCAAACTACAACAAACCTACCTCTGGTACGGTTCACTCATGCCAATCTGTTTCGTCTAACTATGATAGGTAGATATAGATCAGGAGCACTCGCGAGGCCTGATGTCAGACTCGGGGAGTACTCCTGATGTTATGATATCTGTACCGCGCTTAAGCGGGTGTCAAGATGCTCGCATCACTTGATTGACGAATCAAGGAATTTGATGAATTCAGCTTCATCCATGAAGCCTACATTTTGTGAGGTGGTACCATCGGGGTTGATGATAAGCACCATGGGGATGGAGCTTACATTGTACTGCTGGGCGAGCGCGGTGCATTCGTCCACGTCGGCTGTGGCAAACTGGGCTTTCGCTGCATACTTTTCAGCCACCTTATGATAGATGGGTTTGAATTTCTGGCAGGGACCGCACCATGTGGCTGAGAAGTCGATGACAATAGGCTTGTCAGTGGCTTTTACCTCAGATGACGGTGTGAGCACAGTCACGATGTCTGATTCGGCATTGGCTTTACCCTCAATGATGGTGGTGTCATTGGCGGCTGAATCAAGAATCATCTCAGTGTTGCCTTCGCTGATAGTGTCGGCAGTCACATTGTCGGTAGAGTTGCTGCTGTTGCCTCCGCATGATGTCAGAGCAAGAGCGGCAGCTGCAAAAATGCTGATATAAAATGCTTTCATATTATCTTTTCGGATTTAGTTGTTGTCCGGGATCCATACATGGGTTATCTTGCCTATGTAGCGCGTGTGGAAGTCGCCGTTGTACCAACGCTCCACTGTGGCGCTGTTCTTGAACCGTGCCGGATCAAAATCATCGGAATAGAGCACTTCAGCCTCGATGACCAGTTTGGCACCTTCGAAGGTTATCTGCCCCGAGGGTAGCGTCATGGCTTCCAGGCCGGGATAGTGCATCTTATCGATATCGCGTCCGCTGTATTTTCCCATGGCTGCAAGTACGGGGCGCATGCTGTCGGGGAAAAATGTCAGGGTGAAGCGGTTTTCACGCTCTATGTACTGATGAGTGAAACGCTGCGGACGAACCACACATTCCACTACATCGTCGCCCCACATTTCGCCTATCATGCCCCATGAGGCTGTCATGGTGTTGAAGTCAGCGGCAGTTCCGGCAGTCACCAGCATCCAATCCCGTGCAATGAGCTGCACGGGATTTTCGCTGATTTCAGTAGGTTTGATTTCTTTGAGTTTCATGTTGGATTAACAACTCAAGCTCCTTAAAGTTAGGCGAGAGCGCCGTTTGTTTTACGTACGGCAGCAGCGCTGGCTTCGAACAGAGCGCGTTCGTCGTCGGTGAGGTTGAACTCTACCACGCGTTCAATACCGTTCTTGCCGAGGATACAGGGAACACCTATGCAGATATCCTTCTGGCCATATTCGCCTTCGAGCAGAGCGGAGCAGCTGATCATTTCGCCGGTGTTGTGGATCACAGCCTTCACTACCTGAGCGGCAGCAGCGCCGGGAGCCATCCATGCCGATGTGCCGAGGAGCTTGGTCAGAGTAGCACCTCCTACCATTGTGTCGGCAGCCACTTTCTTAAGCTGTTCTTCGGGCAGAAGTTCTGAAGCGGGGATACCGCGGTGGGCAGCGTAGCGTACCAGAGGAATCATGGTGGTGTCGCCGTGACCGCCTATTACTATGCCTTCGATTTCGTTGGCGGGAGCGTTGAGTGCGAGGCTGAGGAAATATTTGAAGCGGGCGCTGTCAAGAGCACCGCCCATGCCTATAATGCGGTTCTTGGGCAGACCTGAGATTTTGTGGATAAGGTAGGTCATGGTGTCCATGGGGTTGGATACGCAGAGGATCACGGCGTTGGGTGAGTGCTTGAGCACGTTTTCAGTCACCATCTTCACAATACCGGCGTTTACACCGATAAGCTCCTCGCGGGTCATGCCGGGCTTACGGGGTATACCAGATGTGATTACCACCATGTCGCTGCCTTCGGTCATGGCGTAATCGTTGGTTACGCCCTTAACCACGCTTGACATGTGGAGGATGTTGGCTGTCTGCATGATATCCATAGCCTTGCCTTCTGACAGACCTTCCTTGATGTCAATCAGAACTACTTCGTCAGCTATTCCCTGGGTGGCCAGTACATTGGCACAAGTTGCGCCTACATTACCGGCGCCTACAACTGTAACTTTTGACATGTTTGTTATATTATTTGATTTAGGTATGTTATGACACAAAATTAATCAAATAATTTGATGTCCGATATGTTTTTAAGTTAAATTTTATTTCAATGTTTTTGAGCGGAATTCCTCAAGGGTAATTTGTCCTGCGAGGTAGCTGCGGTACAACTCTGCCATCTTTGCAAAGTCAGGTTCATCGATTATTGTTGAACCCTCTTATTGCATTTGCTTTTAATTTGTGTATATTTTAGAATTTTTGAATTCATCAAGGGTGATTTCTCCTGCGAGGTATTGCTTATAGCATTTGTATGCTTCTTTGATGTTGGGAAACTGGAATGAATTATCTCCACTTTCTATAGCTTTTTTAGCAAATGAATTTGCCGCTTCCAAGTCGGATAATACCCGGTCGTAATTAGCGGCGGATATTCCTTTCGCTATAGCCTCTTCTTTGGAAATGGTTACTTTTACCTGATTGTTTTCTACCGTGAGGAATTCGAGCATGGCATAGCTTGTTCTTATAATCTCTTTCATTTCTGACGTTAGGGATCTATATTCCTCAATCGGTACAGCCAATATACGGGCATCTTCGATTTCTTCGGCTGTATAAGGCTTGTCTGTCGTTTTGTTATCCGCTGGGTTTGTTGCTGATAAATACATGGGGAGCAACAACGTTGTTAGAATAGATAGTACGGTAGTTCTGATTTTGTTCATAATAATATCACGTTAGGTTAATAAGATAGTTGTGGATTGAATCCCGGTTGCAATTTAATGATTTGCTTGCGTTTATCCAAATTTTGAGGCGAAAAAGCAGTAAATTATGTAAATATGTAACTTGCTGATAATCAGGATGTGTTAGACGATGTTAGATTTTTAACATTTTAAGTTGTTGTAACGGGCTGAAAATCAGGATGGTTGAAAAGGAGGTGTTAGATGATGTTAGGTTTGAAAATCGCGGTATCCGTCAATTTCTATGTCGGTAATGACCTGAATGCTGCAGTTGGCTTGATATGTTAAATCGGGGCTTTACACTTTTTAATCTCTTTTAGCGATGGCAGGTGCCGACTTTCGGGTAACAGAGTTGTTCTTATTAGTGAGATTAGGATATGAGCCGGACCGGCAGCGCAGGCTGTCGCCGGCCGATGATGACAGAAGCGGACAATACTGATATTTGACAGGCTTTTTTAATCAACATCCCTCGTCCTTAATGCCGGGTAGTGATACTAAGTATTAGGGCTCTCATAAATAAATAGTTGAAACGGCGAGGAAGGGCCGCCCTGTGGGCAGCCCTTCCTTTGGTTATGCTGGTATGTGTGCGTGGAAAACTATACGTTGAAGAGGAAGTGCATGATGTCGCCGTCCTGAACCACATATTCCTTGCCTTCCACATTCATCTTGCCGGCGGCTTTTACCGCAGCTTCGCTTCCGAGCCCTACATAATCGTCATATTTGATGACTTCGGCACGGATGAATCCTTTCTCAAAGTCAGTGTGGATGATGCCGGCGCATTTCGGGGCCTTGCTGCCGCGGAGGAATGTCCATGCACGCACTTCGTCAGGGCCGGCGGTGAAGTAGGTCTGGAGGTCGAGCAGAGCATAGGCGGCGCGTATGAGGCGTGACACGCCTGACTCTTCGAGCCCTATCTCCTTGAGAAATTCCACGCGGTCCTCGTAGGAGTCGAGCTCGGCTATCTCACTTTCGGTCTGTGCGGCCACGATAAGCAGGCTTGAGCCTTCGCCCTCTATGGCTTTGCGTACAGCCTCGACATAGGCATTGCCTGATGCGGCTGAGGCATCGTCGACGTTGCACACGTAGAGTACAGGCTTGGAGGTGAGCAGGAACAGGTCGCGGGCAAAGCGCTGCTCGTCGACGGTGTCAAACTCTACCGAGCGGGCGGGCTTGCCGGCATCGAGGGCTTCCTTGAAGCGGCAGAGTACCTCGTACTGCATCTTGGCTGTCTTGTCGCCGCCGGTCTGAGCCTGCTTCTGTGTGCGGGCCATACGGCTCTCCACGGTTTCGAGGTCCTTGATCAGAAGCTCGTAGTCAATGATTTCCTTGTCGCGGACAGGATCGACGGTGCCGTCAACGTGGGTGATGTTGTCGTCGTCGAAGCAGCGGAGCACATGGATTATCGCGTCTGTTTCGCGGATATTGGCCAGAAACTTGTTGCCGAGTCCCTCACCCTTGCTGGCTCCTTTGACGAGGCCGGCTATATCGACAATCTCCACAGTGGCAGGTACCACGCTGCGGGGCTCGCACATCTCCACGAGCTTGTTGAGGCGTTCGTCAGGAACGGTTATCACGCCTACGTTCGGCTCTATGGTGCAGAACGGGAAGTTGGCCGACTGGGCCTTGGCGTTTGAAAGACAGTTGAAAAGAGTGGATTTGCCCACGTTGGGCAGTCCTACTATTCCACATTGTAATGCCATATCTATATATAAGAGTTTGTTTGTGTTTATATTATTGTCAGGTTGACTTTCTGTAAGGTCAGGAGAGGTTGGCTTTTTTTATGATCTGCTCCATGTTGTGGCGCAGGTCGCGCATCATGGCCATCACCGGAGTGATGATGGGCACGAATGGATGGTCGGCTTCCGGCACGAATATGCGCAGCCCATGTTTGTGGCATTCCACCTCCAGGCGGCGTCCCATCCACATAGGTTCGCCATCGATGTGCACCGGTCCGGGTTCGGGGCGTTCTATCGTGGCCTGTGCGGTGCGCATGGTGTGGATAAGCATGTTGCGCTCTATAAGCCCACTGAGCAGGTCTATGCCTACAAGAGCTGTGGTGAGCAGATTGCCATAGTGGATTATGGTGAGGTCAAGCAGTCCGTCGGTTATCGATGCGTGAGGTGCTATGTAGGCGTTGTTGCCATACTGCGAGGCGTTGCATGCCGCCACGAGGAAAGCACGCTGGGTGAGCATCTGTCCGTTGGCGCTGATTATGTATTCCGTAGGCTTGAAGTTGATATACTCGCGGAATGTATTTTTGATATAGGTCATGCGCCCGCGCTGCTTGTCGGTGGCGAATTTCTCACTTACCGTGGCGTCAAATCCGGCACCGAAAGTGCAGAAAAACGGGCGTCCGTTGACAGTGCCGAAGTCGCAGTCCTGGGTGAGTCCGTTCTCAATGATATTGACGGCGCCGTTGATGTCAAGCGGAATACCTATATGCCGGGCCAGTCCGTTGCCTGAGCCGCAGGGTATGATGCCGAGCGCCACTCCGGTGTGGCATAGGGCGGCTGCCGTTTCGTTGATGGTGCCGTCGCCTCCGGCTGCTATGACAGAACCGTAGCCTGCGCGTACGGCGTTGTTGGCCAGGCGGGTGGCGTCGCCGCTGCCTGCGGTCCACGCCGTGTCGACGTTGATGCCGCGCATGCCCAGGCGGCTGCGTACGTAGCGGTCAAGCCCCTCCTTGTCGGCTGTGCCTGAGATTGGATTTATTATCAAAAGAGCGCGTTGCGAATCCATACGGCACAAAGATACTGAAATTTTATGTATTTTTGTACACTACATACTTAAGAGAGTGTTTAATAATATGACCAATCCACGTACCGACTACAGAGTTAAGCTGCTAATTTTCATTCTTATATTGCTTACGTTCCTGCCTTGGCTCGGACTATCGCCTTTCAATACAAAAGGGGAACCGCGCGAGGCCATAGTGGCCGTGTCGATGCTTCAGAGCGGCAACTGGGTGCTACCCGTAAGCTTCGGAGCTGAGATACCCTACAAGCCTCCGTTTCTGGCGTGGTGCATAGCTCTGTTCTCTCTTCCGACGGGTGAGGTCAGCGAATTCACATCGCGCCTGCCGAGCGCATTGGCTGCCTCTGCAATGGCTATGATGATGTTCTGCTTTATCCGCCGCCGCACCGGAAGCATGGCGCTCGGAGCCTTGACGGCGCTGATCACGGTGAGCAATATCGAGGTGTGGCGCGCTGCCATGGCCTGCCGTGTGGATATGGTGCTCACGTTTTTTATCGTAGCCTCTCTTGTGTTGCTGTGGCGTTACCGCGACGGAGGCTACCGGGGAGTCCCGTGGCTGGCGGTGCTCTGCATGACATGCGCCGTGCTTACCAAGGGACCTGTCGGGATGGTGCTTCCATGCCTTGTGGCCGGAATCTACGGGTTGTTGCGGGGCGATCGTTTCCTGCCTCTCTTCCTGCGCCTTGTGGCGGTAGGTGTTGCAGCGCTGGTAGTACCCCTCGTGTGGTACTATGCCGCCTATCAGCAGGGGGGCGATGAATTCCTGCGGCTCGCGCTGGAGGAAAATTTCGGACGAATGACCGGGACCATGTCGTATGATTCGCATGTCAAGCCGTTGTGGTACAATTTTATGACCGTTAGCGTTGGTATGCTTCCATATACCCTTCTGGCTCTTTTGGCCCTCGCTGCGGCGCACTATGCCGGAGTAAAGCCATTCATCCGTGGCTGGCGTTCGTGGCGTAGAAAGCTGCGTGAAGCAGATGCCGTCAAGCTGTTTGCGGCGGTGGCTGTCATTGTCATCTTCCTGTTCTACTGTCTGCCCAAGAGTAAGCGAAGCGTTTATCTGCTTCCGATATATCCGTTCCTGTCATATTTTATGGCCATTCTTATAAGCTGGATGGCTGTGAAGGCTCCGCGCCTTCTTAAAGGGTGGTGCTGGATAGTGGCGCTCGGAGCGGTACTTGCCGGTGTGGCAATGATAGCTCTTCTTACAGGTCATGCCCAGGCTTGGGCTTCTATTCCTCTGGCGCCGGTCAATATGGCATGGCTCGGATGGATGCTTGCAGCGCTGGCTCTCTGCGCGGGTGTATATCTATGGTGCGCCATCTGGATGCGGCGTGCCGACTGGTGTGCGGGAGTCACGGTGTTGACTCTGCTTTCCGCTCTTTGGCTTACTGCCGGCGGCTTGCTACCCTCTGTGCTGGGCGCTAAATCTGACCGTCCTGTAGCGGAGGATATTGAGCATATGCTCCCCGCCGAGGCTCCGATATACAGCTTTGTGTCGGAGGATATGCTGCGTTACTATACTGTCAATTTCTATATGCACGACCGCCTGCGGGTGTATGACATTGATCTTCCGCTCGAAGGTTATCTGCTCACGGGCAGTGCCGATGTGGAGGAGTGGAACCGCATTTACGGCGATACATATAATCTGGAAGAGATACGCCGCTGGGATCACAAAAGCTGCGACACCAAGCAGAATCCGGTCCTGCTCCGCTTCGAAGTCCGCCCCGAACTCCTTGCCGACTGATCCTGGAGTATTAAAATTCGTATAAATATAACTTACTGTTAGCCACTAAAAAAAAGTAGTGGTTAGCTTGCTTTTTGCGATTATTTTGGTTAACTTGCGAAAGTTAATCTTATAAAAAAAGTGTTGCTATGAAACGATTGTTATTTTATTATGCTTTGAAAAAGTATGCCTTTATATGTATGGCTTTGCTTTTTTCTGTTATTCCTGTCCAAGGACGTGATTTTAATGGCGAAAAAGGTGTGTATGCTGAGATGGGTGCCGGATTTGATAATACGGGAGTAGCCGGAACATTTGGATATATTTCGCCTAAAGTAGGGTTTAAATTGAACCGGTTGCTGAGTTTTGGCGTGACATCTCGGTTTGATTTTGGGAAAAGCTATGAGAGTGGCAGCTATAATTCTTATGGTGGATTTGTTGAATTGTCAACCGGCAGTTTCCACGGCCTCTCAGGATTTGTGGATGTAATGGCTACCCATAATAGGCACTGTAATAATCGCGGAGTATTTGGGTGCGATGATTTCACTGAAATAGGATTGACGCCCGGAATAAGGTATTCTTTGCCATGGTATGGATTAAGTTTGAGCGTGAGATATGCCTTTATAGGATTCTCTGATAACTGGGAGCTGCTTAGTAAGCATGATAGAGCCGGTTTCTATAGTGATGGAAAGCTGCTTGTCGACGGACGTTTCAGGCGTCTGGAATTTGCTGTACGATATACGTTCGGACTCTGAATAATCACGGTCGATGATAAAAGAAACAACGGATGCTCTCGCGAGCATCCGTTGTCACTTACACATAGTACTTAACGTCAGTGGATTTTTATTTGATGTCTAATTGGCACGTTATGAAAAAGCTTGTTTTAAGTATCGGTTCTCAGCCGATAACGATACAAAGATACTCAACTTTGGGGTAATAAAGCAAACCGTGAGGCTATGTAGACCGTACATGTAATATGCCTGTTGTTAAGCCGGGATGCGGAATATCGGAATTATTTAATCATCAAAAAGGGCTATGCCGTGCTTTCATGATAGCATCATGGCGAAAAAAGTCACAAAATGATATGCTCCTAAAAAACGTTAAATGTTAAAGAGTGCGAGGATGAATAAAAGCGGAATTTTCTTTGATGGTATTGAGCATTATTGCTAATTTTGCAGCCGTAAAGCTTCAGAATGTTGCAATACGATTCATTTATGGAAGAAATTCTTTTCACCAAGATGCACGGAGCCGGCAATGACTATCTGTATGTCAATTGCATGGATAGCGTGCCTTCCGATATCCCGCAGCTCGCAATGGATATGAGCGACCGTCACAAGGGGGTTGGAGCTGATGGATTGATTCTGATAATGCCCTCGGATGTTGCTGATTTCAGAATGCGGATGTTCAACGCCGACGGCTCCGAGGGGCGTATGTGCGGAAATGCCAGCCGCTGTATTGCAAAGTATGTTCATGACTATGGATTGACCGATGCCACAACCGTCACGCTCGAAACTCTGTCGGGCGTCAGGACGCTCGTGATGCATCCGGATGCTGACGGGGATGTCGGTATGGTGACGGTGGATATGGGCGCTCCTGTTCTTGAAGCAGCGCGTGTGCCGGTAGAGTGCGGCTCGGAGCGTATGCTGCGTAAGCCTGTAATGACTTCGGCGGGCGAGCTGGAGATTACAGCCGTATCGATGGGAAATCCGCATGGAGTGATTTTTATTGACACACCGGTGGCCGACTTCGATGTCCACGGTGTGGGGCGCGAGTTGGAATGCCATGCTATGTGGCCCGACAGAGCCAATATAGAATTTGCCCGGGTGCTTTCCGACACTGATATAGAGATGCGTGTATGGGAGCGCGGTAGCGGCGAAACGCTGGCTTGCGGCACCGGAGCATGTGCCACGGCTGTGGCGGCCTCGCTCAGCGGGCTGACCTCCCGGGAGGTGACGCTCCATCTGCTCGGAGGCGACCTGAAGATACGGTGGGACCGAAGTACTGACCATGTGTTCATGACCGGTCCGGCCGCAACAATAATGGAAGGACGATATTTTAGGAAATAATGATAAAGATTAATGATAACTTCACCCTGCTGTCTGCTTCGTATCTCTTTTCGGAGGTGGCCCGCAGGGTGTCTGCGTTTAAGGAGGCCAATCCTGATGGCGAGCGTGTGATAAGTATGGGTATCGGAGATGTGACCCGTCCTATATGCCATGCGGCTATCAGCGGTATGCTTGAAGGAGTGAGGCATCTGTCGGAAGAATCCTCGTTTCATGGCTACGGCCCGGAACAGGGTTATGCTTTCCTGCGCGAGCGTATAGCCGAAGTGGACTATCGCGAACGTGGCATAGAGATGTCGATTGATGAGATATTTGTGAGCGACGGGGCTAAAAGCGATACCGGCAACATCGGCGATATCCTTTCGCCAGCGTGCCGTGTGGCTGTCACTGACCCGGTCTATCCCGTATATATTGATACGAATGTCATGGCCGGGCGTGCCGGAGAGCGTGGTGCTGACGGATGCTGGAGCCGGATAGAGTATCTGCCATGTACCGCAGCCAATGGTTATATCCCCGCGCTACCGGTGAATGAACCGGATGTGATATACCTCTGCTTTCCGAACAATCCTACCGGGACATCGCTCACGCGTGAGCAGCTGAAGGTGTGGGTTGATTACGCATTGGCGCATAATGCCCTGATACTGTTTGACTCCGCGTATGAAGCATACATCACACGTCAGGATGTGCCACACAGCATATATGAAATAGAAGGTGCGCGCCGCTGTGCCATAGAGTTCCGCAGCTTCTCTAAGACAGCCGGGTTTACCGGCGTGCGCTGCGGCTACACTGTAGTACCGCATGAACTGAAGGGGGTTGACTCCGCAGGACGTGAGGTGAGCATGAACCATCTGTGGAACCGCCGCCAGTGCACCAAATTCAACGGCGCGTCATACGTGGCGCAACGTGCTGCCGAAGCGCTTTACACACCGGAGGGGCGCAGTCAGGTACGTGAGGTGGTTGACTACTATATGCGCAATGCATCGCTTCTCCGCGAGGGATTGCAGTCGGCCGGAATAGAATGTGTGGGTGGAGTCGATTCGCCATATATATGGCTCAGTACACCGGGAGGAATGTCGTCATGGGATTTCTTCAGCCTGTTGCTTGAACGGTGTCGTGTGGTGGGTACTCCCGGTGTGGGATTCGGCCCTGCCGGCGAAGGATGTTTCCGCCTGACAGCCTTCGGCAGTCATGCCGACACCATGGAGGCTGTGCAGCGTCTGTCAAGATTATCGAATTAAAAAAAACAATAGATTATAGATTAACGTGTATGTCAAGTTTGAGATTTAAGGTTGTTGATGAGGCTTTCAACCGTAAAGCCGCACCGGTAGAGATACCGGCAGAACGCCCTGAAAAGTATTATGCCAAGTTTGTGTTCAACCGTCAGAAGATGTTTGAGTATCTTCCGGCTGCCACATATGCGGCTCTTATCAATGCCATTGATAATAAGGAGCCGCTTCCGCGCGATGTAGCCGACAGTGTGGCCGAAGGGATGAAGAAGTGGGCTATTGACAATGGCGCACGCCATTATACCCATTGGTTCCAGCCTCTTACCGAAACTACCGCGGAGAAGCATGACAGCTTCGTGGAGCATGACGGCAAAGGGGGTGTGCTTGAAAAGTTTACCGGAAAGCTTCTTGTGCAGCAGGAACCTGACGCATCGAGCTTCCCCAACGGCGGTATCCGCAATACATTCGAGGCGCGAGGTTATTCGGCTTGGGACATCTCTTCGCCTGCTTTCATCATGGGCAATACCCTCTGTATCCCTACGATCTTCATAAGCTATACAGGTGAGTCGCTTGACTATAAGACTCCCTTGCTGAGGGCTCTTAACAGTGTTGACCGCGCGGCTACGGCTGTGGCTCGCTTCTTCGACCCGGAGGTGAATCATGTGAAGTCATATCTGGGCTGGGAACAGGAGTATTTTCTTGTCGATGAGGCTCTCTACTCGGCACGTCCTGACCTTATGCTCACCGGACGTACGCTGATGGGGCATGAAAGCGCCAAGAACCAGCAGCTTGAGGACCATTATTTCGGAGCCATCCCCTCGCGCGTAGAGGCTTTCATGCTTGACCTCGAAATAGAATGCCATAAGCTTGGTATACCCGCAAAAACACGTCATAATGAGGTGGCTCCCAATCAGTTTGAACTTGCTCCGATATTTGAGGAAACCAATCTTGCCAATGACCACAATCTGCTTCTGATGTCGCTGATGGGAGAGGTGGCACGCCGCCATAACTTCCGTGTGCTGCTGCATGAAAAGCCGTTTGCCGGTATCAACGGGTCGGGTAAGCATAACAACTGGAGCCTCGGTACCGACAAAGGTGTCCTTCTGTTCAGCCCCGGACGTACACCGCGTGAGAATCTGCAGTTTGTGACCTTCGTGGTCAATGTGATGGCAGCCGTTCACCGTCATAACGGATTGCTTAAGGCTACTATAGCTTCGGCCACTAACGCACACCGTCTTGGAGCCAATGAGGCTCCCCCCGCCATAATATCGATATTCACCGGCTCGCTGCTGGCTGACATACTTGACCGCATTGAAAGCAGCACGAATGATGAACTCGCTGACCTGTCGGACAAGGAGGGTATGCGTCTGGATGTGTCGCAGATACCTGAAATACTTGTTGATGCCACGGACCGTAACCGCACCTCGCCATTCGCATTCACAGGCAACCGTTTTGAATTCCGTGCCGTAGGTTCGAGCGCCAACTGTGCGGCTGCCATGCTGGCCCTGAACTCGGCTGTGGCTGTGCAGCTTCAGGAATTCAAGGAAAAGATCGATGCGCGTGTTGCCGGCGGAGAGGAGCTGCGTCACGCTCTGCTTGAGGAGATCCGTATTCTTATCCGTGAGTCACGTCCCATACATTTTGACGGAAATGGCTACAGCGATGAATGGAAAGAGGAGGCTGCCCGTCGCGGACTTGACTGCGAGGCAAGTGTTCCGCTGATATATGACGCTTATCTGAAGCCTGAGTCGATAGAGATGTTCCGCAAGGCTGGTGTGTTCAGCAAGCTTGAGCTTGAGGCGCGCAACGAGGTCAAGTGGGAGATGTTTACGAAGAAGGTGCAGATTGAGGCCCGTGTATTAGGCGATCTGGCTATTAACCACGTTCTTCCGGTGGCCACACGCTATCAGTCGGTGCTGCTTGACAATGTCTCAAAAGTAAAGTCGCTTTTCCCGGCTGAGAAAGCTGATAAGATAGCCGGTCCGGATATGGACACCATAGAAAAATTAGCCGAGCATTCACATATCATAAAGGCCGAGACTGAAGCCATGGTTGAGGCACGCCGTGTGGCCAACCGTATCGAATCAGAGCGTGAGAAGGCCATAGCCTATCATGATACCGTGATTCCCCGCATGGAGACTATACGCTACCATATTGATAAGCTTGAACTTATGATTGACAACGAGATGTGGCCGCTCCCTAAATACCGTGAGCTGCTGTTCATCCGTTAAGGCGGCGTGTCACATTTCCGTCCGGGCCGATTGATATTTTTTCTTCATCAATCAGAGTCCGGATCACTGGAATTATGACATCAGCACGTACTCCAAGCTGAGCGGCCATGTAAGCTGTTGTGTGACCGCCCGGCTGTGATGACAGATACAACACACCTTCGGAAATCCGATGAATATCATCGTTTCCGGAGGTGTGCTTTTTTTTCTTAGCCCGGCACACATCGCATTTGCCGCATTCCGGAGCGTCGGGTTCGCCGAAATATCTGAGCATGCCAGCCACACGGCAATGTGCGTCGTCATATACAAAGCTCTTCATAGCCTCGATGCGCCGCTCCAGCCGCTGTTTCATCACTTCGTAGACAGCCTTGGGCATATCCACGTGCTTTGGAAGCTCACGTGAGGTGGTGTAATATATATATGGTGTGGACTTGCGCGGCACGTAGTGGAGCACGTGCAGACGTCCGAGTTTGAGCAAGGATTCGTATATCTGCTGTTCGTTAAGTCCGAGCATGCGGGCAAGTCGCCCCTCGGATATATATACGTAGTCGGCAAATAGTCCGGTATAATTGCGCAGAAGCAGCTGTAGCACGCTGTCAGTGACATCGTCAGTCAGCAGGTTGTATAGCTCCTGACGCTGCATTACTATCATCACGCGTGAGCGTGTGGTTATTTCATCGACATACTCCAGATAGCCGGCGCGGGTGAGTAGCAACAGTGCATTGCGGGTCTGTGCAGGCCGGGTCCCGAAGCGTTCGCAGAAAAGATCGAAATTGAATTCATACACCATGTTGTAGCCTGACCCTACGGCAATATCAAGGAAGTTGCCGGCCAGCTCGTAGATACGGCGAATGAATTTCTTTTCAGGAAATGACTCCGCTATGCGGCGGGTGAGCGTGCCTTTATCGTGCGACGAGGCTATTATCACAGCGTAGGCCGGGAGTCCGTCGCGACCCGCACGCCCGGCTTCCTGATAGTACTCCTCAAGTGATGACGGGAGGTCGATATGTGCCACTACCCGGACATCAGGCTTGTCAATGCCCATACCGAAAGCGTTGGTTGCCACCATCACGCGTGTGGTTCCGGCCTTCCACAGCTCCTGGCGCTCGCTCTTCTCTTCGGGAGAGAGTCCGGCATGGTAGAAGTCGGCGCTTATACCTGCGCGGCGGAGCTCTTCGGCTGTTTCGCGCGTGCGCTTGCGTGAGCGTACGTAGACTATGGCGCTTCCCGATGTGCCTGACAGTACCCTTATGAGCATGCCGATCTTGTCGTCGGTATGTCTTACGATATATGACAGATTATCGCGCGAGAAGCTTTTGGCAAATACCTTGTATCCCTCACGGAACCCGAGCTGCATCCGGATGTCGGCAGCTACTTCAGGAGTGGCTGAGGCTGTGAGAGCCATTACCGGAACGTCGGGATAAAGCTTGCGCAGCTGTGCTATGCGCAGATATGAGGGGCGGAAGTCATAGCCCCACTGCGATATGCAGTGGGCCTCGTCGACCACGATAAGGCTTATATCTATGGTGCGCAGCCGGTCGATGAATGATTTTGACTGTAGCTTTTCAGGCGAAAGATAGAGCATTTTTATTTTGCCCAGCGTAGCACGGTCAAATGCCAGGTTCTGTTCCGAGCGGGTCAGTCCGGAATGGATGGCCGCAGCTCTTATGCCGTGGGAGGCCAGATTGTCTATCTGGTCCTTCATCAGCGATATAAGTGGTGTGACCACCAGGGTCAGATGCGGCAGAAGCAGGGCCGGAATCTGGAATGTGAGCGACTTGCCTCCTCCGGTAGGAAGAAGTCCCAATGTGTCATGTCCGTCAATGACAGAGGTTATTATATCTTCCTGAAGCGGACGGAAGGAGGAATATCCCCAGTATTTCCGGAGAATGTCAACCGGCGATGGCATCAGCGCACAGGGTGAATGGCCTTTATCAGCAGCTGGAAGGCGTCAGAGTTGCTCTGATGCTTGTTCTCCTCGATGGTGTAGCAGATGTCAAACGGTTTGCGGGCATGTATATGCTCGAAATGCTCGGCCATATTGAATGCTATCCCGTTGAGTACCTTCCCGGAGGTGTCGTCAACAAGTTCGAGCTTAATATGCTCCAGGTTGCGTCCTACAAGCTTGCTTGTGCCGAAATCCATCACGCGGCGTGTGCAGAACACCGGTTTCTGATTGCCCGGCCCGAAGGGGTTGAACTGACGCAGAGTGCGGATAAATTCGTTTGATATGTCGCCAAACGATATGTTGGCGTCAATGTCAAGCTGCGGGGTGAGCTGCTGCGGCAGGATGTTGGCTGCCACATACTCCTCAAACCGGCGTGTAAATTCCGGAATGTTCTCCTCCTTTAGCGACAGACCTACGGCATAGGCGTGGCCGCCGAAGTTCTCAAGCAGATCGCGCGACGATTCTATGGCTTTGTATATGTCGAAACCCTGTACTGAGCGGCTGGAGCCGGTGGCGAGTCCGTTTGACCGTGTCAGCACTACTGACGGCTTGTAGTAAAGCTCGGTGAGGCGGGAGGCCACGATCCCTATTATACCTTTGTGCCAGTCCTTGTTGTAGATTACTATGGATTTCTTGTCGGAGGTCGATTCATCGCGCCCTTCAAGTATGGCGTTTGCCTCCTCGGTGATCCGTTTGTCAAGTTCCTTGCGGTCCTTGTTGTACTGGTCGATGGCTTTCCCCTTTTCATAAGCGTCAGCCACATCGCGGGCCACAAGAAGCTCCACAGCCTCACGTCCGCTCTGCATGCGTCCGGATGCATTGATGCGTGGACCGATCTTGAATATCACGTCGGATATGGTTATCTCACGTCCGGAGAGTCCGCAGATACGTATTATGGCTCTCAGCCCCATGTTGGGGTTCGTGTTCAGGCGCCGGAGCCCATGGTAGGCCATTATGCGGTTCTCATCCACCATCGGGACAATATCGGCGGCTATGCTGACTGCCACCAGGTCAAGCATCCCCTCAAGGTCGGAGGTGTCGATGCCGTTGCTTTTGGCAAAAGCCTGCATGAACTTGAATCCTACGCCACATCCCGACAGGTGGGAGCAGGGGTAGGTGCTGTCCTCAAGCTTCGGGTTGAGGATGGCTACAGCATCGGGAAGTTCATCGTCAGGCACATGGTGGTCGCATATGATGAAGTCAATGCCGAGAGTACGGGCATATTTTATCTCCTCGATTGCTTTGATTCCGCAGTCAAGGATAATGATAAGCTTCACTCCCTGTGCGGCGGCGTAGTCGATGCTGCGCTTCGATATGCCGTAGCCCTCGTCGTAGCGGGTGGGAATGTAGTACTCGATGTTTGAATAGAAGTTGAGCAGATACTTGTACACGAGAGCCACGGCCGTGGTTCCATCCACGTCGTAGTCGCCGTATACCATTATTCGCTCTTTGGCCCCCATAGCCTTGTTGAGGCGGGCCACAGCTTTGTCCATGCCGGGCATCAGGAAGGGATCATGCAAATCTGCAAGCGATGGGTGAAAGAATTTTCGTGCTTCTTCCACCGAGCGTATGCCGCGTTGCGCCAGTAACTCGCTGACAGGCGGTATGGCGGCATAGCGCTTAGCTAATTCCGTCTCCGCTTTTTTCTCTTCTGAAGTAAGGGGCAGGTAATTCCATTTACTTGTCATTTATGTAGTTTTTTTTCTTTTTTTCTCAGTCACGTAATGCACGAATCCTGCTCTAAGGGATGGATTCACGCATTGACGGTCGTCACACGGTTATTGTCTGACAAGTGCCGGCCTTGGGAGAGAGTGTGCGCGATATTACATCGCACGGCCTGAGTCAGAGCCATTATGGACGCCGTCTGCCAAAGTTGGCAGGACGCTGCCGGAAAATTTAGCGCGGTGGCAAGTAACCGCAGCAGAGGGGAGGGGCGGATGGATTACTTTATGGGTCAACGCTTTAAGGTACGGCAAGCCCCTAATATGCTAACTTCATGCAAAATTAACAAAAATAATTTCAATTTACTTGTGATTATATGTTAATTATTCCTTTGTAATGTGTACATCCATCTGCGGGAAGGGGAATGACAGCCCATGGCGGGGAAGTTCGTTGTAGATGCGCTCGTTGAAATCGTAGTAAACGCTCCAGTAGTCCTTTGACTGCACCCATGCGCGGGCGGTGAGGTTGATGCTTGAGTCGGCCAGTTCGGAGAGCGCTACGGTGGGGCGGCGGTCAATGGTGGGTGTGAATGCCTTTATCTTTGTTTCCTCCTCCATGCGCATGGACTCGAGCCGCGACTTCAAGTCGGAATGCTTGCGGTGGAACATACGGTAAAGCAACGAACGTTTCCTGGGGGCTGCCTCAACTTCCTCATCAGTTTCCTGGTTGCTATGCTGCCGGCTCTCTTCGTCAATGCGGTCCAGACGGTCCTGCTCGAGGGTCTGCTTCACTATGCGGTCATCGGCGCTGAAGAGGTCAAGGATGGTTCGCCTGGCCACCTCCACATCATCGCCATAGCTAAGCGCTACGGTCCATTCCACACGCCGGTAGTCCTCGCGGCTCCAGTTGTTGATGCTTCCGGTAGATAGACCGCCGTTAGGGATTATTATCGATTTGTTGTCAGGGGTGCAGATGATGGTGTGGAATATCTGTATCTCTGTAACGGTACCGGCAAATCCCTGTGCTTCGATATAGTCGCCAATCTTGTAGGGTTTGAGCAGCAGAATCAGTACTCCGCCTGCAAAATTCTGGAGCGTTCCGCTCAGTGCCATACCGATGGCCACACCGGCGGAGGCAAACAGCGCTATGAATGAGCTGGTATTTATCCCGAGAATACCTATTACGGTGACGATAAGGATGAAATACAGTACTATGCGTATCAGGCTGAGGATGAATGTGCTGAGTGAGCGGTCGACATGCCGGCGGATCATTATGCCCGCAACAAGCGTGTAGAGCTTACGTATGATGAATTTTCCTATGTAGAATACGAATATGGCTATGGCAAGTGATATGGCGAATTTAGCCAGATCGTTGGCCAGTGAGTTGATCAGATCATCGAACGGCATGGTCTTCAATGTCTGAAGGCTCTCTTTTACTGTGGGGATTGAATCTGTAAGTTCGGGCGCTGCGGCCGTTGATAAGTCAGGAAGTGTTATCATGTTCAGTTTGCTAAAATCGGATGGTAACTAACAACATCTTTATACCACTGCAGGTTCATGTAGCCCCAGGATTGGCTGATAAGTCCCGTGGCGGTCACTATATTGGTGCCGAGTCCATTGTGGTTGGTCATGTCGAGGTAATAGCTTGTCGGGGTAGCGTAGGCGGTGGTGACTGTCGACGCAAATGCCTTTTCCCATGCATCGGCCAGAGCCTGGGGTGCGGAAAGTGCCCGTATATAGTGGGCCATGTCGTAAGCTCCGGCCGGCACCACCGATTTACGGAAGAATGGTACAGGGACATAGCTGTCCGAAGGAACGGCTCCGGTGGCAAGTATGGCACGTGTGGCGGAAGCCAGCTCCGTTAGTCCGTCGGTGTTTATCACGGAAATGGTGCATGAATTGAACGAGGCTGCATCGGAAAGATAATAGTCGTAAGTGTTCTTTGCCGCCTGCTTCATGCCCTGTTGCTGATCGAAAAAGCATGGTACGTTCTTGTCGTAGGGCATACCTTCGAGAGGTAATTCAGTGGCTGAGGCCACTATCTCTCCGGCATTGTGGCGCAGCTCGTAGGCTACTTCTACCGTAGCCATCAGGCAGCAGTCGAAGTAGATGAAGTCAAAGTAATTGCCTGATAGGCCGCGGGCAAGTTCGGGCATGGTCATGGTGTAGCCATTCTGCGAGCCGTATGAAAGAGTGGTGGCTCCGGAGTCATTCCCTGGCATCCGTTTGCCATCTTCGAGCCATCCTGTGCCGTGGCTCCAGAGAACCAGCCCGTACGATTCCGTGGGCGACATCTCTTTAACCGTGCTTATCACGCTGTTCATACGTGAAACGGATACGGAGTTCTCAGCTTCGGAGTCGGTATAGGACGCCAGAATTTTTTCAGAGCCGTCAGGCGAAATCTCTTTCAGTATCGGATTGCTCTGGTATGGAGCGTGGTACACAATCAGGCGATAGTCGCCGGAGAGTCCGGTGATGGAGCGCATGCCCTCTTTCATCTCGGCTATATCCTTGGAGTCGAGGGATCTTAACCCCAAATCGTTGTCGGCTATCATGTAGACCAGCACGGTACGGGATACTGATTTTACAGGAGGCGTAGGCTCATCCTTTGAGCATCCTGTCAGCAGCAGTACCGACAGCAGTATAAGGGCCGGCTGAAGCAAATGTGATATATGTGATTTCATTCTATGCAGTTGTTGCGTAATGTTAGTGCAAAGGTACTTAATTATATAGCCTTGTCAAATACGATATGGGGCAATTAGTAACATTTAGCGATAAAAAAAGATAAAAAACGTCGTTGGTTATGTAAATTCTTTTATCTTTGCGGTATTGAAAATCAATTTTTAAAATCCAGTACCAAAATGATTAACTCCAAACCTTACGTTATCGGTATCGATATGGGCGGTACCAATACTGTGTTCGGCGTGGTTGACGCACGTGGTGTGGTCCTTGCCAGCAATTCGATCAAAACTCGTAAACATTCCAAGATAGAGGATTATATCGATGAACTTTACACCGAAACTCTTCGTCTGATGAAGCAGCTTGATGTGGAGGATAAGATTTATGGAATCGGTGTGGGTGCGCCCAATGCCAATTACTTTACCGGAATGATTGAGGACGGTGTGAATCTGCCTTGGCCTACCCCGGTGCCTTTCGCACGCATGCTGAGCGATAAGTTCGGTATCCCTGTAGCCATTACAAATGACGCTAATGCAGCAGCTATCGGCGAAATGACCTACGGCGCAGCCCGCGGTATCAAGGATTTCATAATGATAACACTCGGCACCGGCGTTGGCAGCGGTATCGTGATCAACGGACAAATGGTGTACGGTCATGATGGTTTTGCAGGCGAACTGGGCCATGTGATTGTTAAGCGCAACAACGGCCGTCTGTGCGGATGCGGACGCACCGGATGTCTTGAGACATATTGCTCTGCCACAGGTGTGGCTCGTACAGCCCGTGAGTTCCTTGAACTGAGCGAAGAGCCCTCGCTCCTGCGTGAGATTCCTGTAGATGAAATTACATCAAAGGATGTTTATGACGCAGCTATGAAGGGCGACGTGATAGCCAACCGTATATTTGAATATACCGGCAATATCCTTGGCGAGGCTCTGGCTGACTTCACTGCCTTCTCTTCGCCTGAAGCATTCGTTCTGTTCGGAGGTCTTGCCAAATCAGGCGAGCTCCTTCTCCGTCCGCTCCGTGAATCAATGGAGAAGAACATGCTCAGCATCTACAAGAACAAAGTGCGCGTACTTCCCAGCGAACTTAAGGAAGCTGATGCCGCTATTCTTGGTGCAAGCGCTCTCGGTTGGGAAGCAAAGCCCGCCACTATCACCATGGCAGCTCCTGCCAGCGCAGCTCCTGCAGCTCCCCTGGCTTGATAACGTCAGAAAAATAATCGCATATAAGCGCCCGTTGCCTTCCGCAGGTACGGGCGCTTTGCTTTTGAGCTACTCGTGGCATTATTATTTGATAACTACATGAAATTCCCTTACCTTTGCAGTGCTTTTTAAGAAAATTAGTTATCTCATCGATTACATAACATGGAACGCAAAGTAAGAGTAAGATTTGCACCCTCGCCCACAGGACCACTTCATATTGGAGGCGTGCGTACCGCACTATATAACTATCTGTTTGCCCGCCGTAATGGCGGCGATATGATACTCCGTATCGAGGATACTGACTCCCAGAGGTTTGTGCCGGGGGCCGAGGACTATATCAACGAATCGCTGGCATGGCTCGGAATCAAGATTGACGAAGGTGTGCGCGAAGGTGGCGCCTACGGACCGTACAAGCAGAGCGAGCGTCGTGATATATACCGTAGCCATGTCAAGATGCTTCTTGATGCCGGCAAGGCTTATCTTGCTTTTGACACGCCCGAAGAACTTGAAGCAGCCCGTGCCGCCACTCCTAACTTCCAGTATGATGCCTCAACACGCATGGGAATGCGCAATTCTCTTGCGCTTCCTGCCGAAGAGGTGCAGCGTCTGCTTGAAGAAGGGGCCAAATATGTGGTTCGATTCCGTATTGAGCCCGGACGCGATGTCACTGTCGACGATATGCTGCGTGGACCGGTGACCATCAATTCACGTGTGCTTGACGACAAAGTGCTTTACAAAAGCGCCGATGACCTGCCCACATATCATCTGGCCAATATCGTGGACGACCATCTGATGGAGGTGACCCATGTTATCCGCGGTGAGGAATGGCTCCCTTCGGCGCCTCTGCATGTGCTTCTTTATGAGGCTTTCGGCTGGGCTGACACAATGCCCCGCTTTGTGCACCTGCCCCTTCTGCTTAAGCCTGACGGAAAGGGGAAGCTCAGCAAGCGCGATGGCGACCGTCTTGGATTCCCCGTGTTCCCCCTCGAATGGCACGACCCGAAGAGCGGGGCTATATCATCGGGCTATCGTGAGTCAGGTTATCTGCCCGAGGCTGTGATCAATTTCCTTGCACTCCTTGGCTGGAACCCCGGCGATGATACTGAGATAATGTCAATGGATAGGCTGATAGAGCTCTTCTCGTTTGACCACTGCTCACGTTCAGGTGCCAAATTCGATTTCGAAAAGGGTAAATGGTTCAATCATAAGTACCTTCAGGAGAAATCGGATGACGAGCTCGCGCAGATGTTCAAGCCTGTCATGGCTGCCAACGGCTGCGATCCGGCCGCGTTCGACGATTCGTACATAGCCCGTGCCGTAGGAATGGTGAAGAGCCGCATCAACTTTGTGAGTGATCTCTGGGCACAGGCACGTTTCTTCTTCGTTGAACCTGAGTCATACGATGCCAAGGCTGTGAAGAAGCGTTGGAGCGAGGAAATGCCCCGCATCATGTCGGAACTTATCGAGGTGCTTAAGGGACTCGACGATTTCTCTTCGGCTGCCGCTGAACCTGTAGTGCTCGGATGGATAGCCGATAAGGGTTATCACCTCGGCAATGTAATGAATGCATTCCGTCTTACAGTGGTAGGGGAGTGCAAAGGTCCGCACATGTTTGACATCACCGAGCTCCTCGGTTGTGAAGAGACCGTGCGCCGAATCCAGAAAGGCATCGACAGCATAAAGCTTCCGCAGTAAAGGAATGAATCCATTATATAATCTGGGTATCCGGCTTTATGGGGCCGGAATACGTTTGGCGGCCCGCCGTGACGGTAAGGTCGCAAAACTTGCCGCAGGGCAGTATGAGGCATTGTCACGGCTGAAAAGCATGGTAGAGCCTGGCGCCCGGTATATCTGGATTCATGCGGCATCGCTCGGCGAGTTTGAGCAGGGGCGTCCGCTTATCGAAAAGATCAAGCGGGAGCGTCCTGAGCTGAAAGTATTGCTGACCTTCTTCTCACCCTCGGGTTACGAAGTGAGGAAAAACTACCCTGAGGCTGACATAGTGCTGTATCTGCCGCTTGACACTCCGGGCAATGTCCGCATGTGGCTTGAGACGGTCAAGCCTGAGGCTGTGATTTTTGTGAAATACGAGTTCTGGGGCAACTACCTTACGCAACTGAAGCGCGCCGGCATCCCGGTCTATCTCATATCGGCCATATTCCGCCCGGGACAGATATTTTTCCGTCCCTGGGGAGGGATGTTCCGCCGCATGCTACGCTGCTATACACATCTGTTTGTGCAGGACGAACGCTCGCGTCAGCTTCTGGCCGGCATAGGTGTCGATAATGTGACGGTGGCCGGCGATACACGCTTTGACCGTGTGACAGATATCATGGCCTCCACGCGCGATATCGAGGGGGCTTCGGAGTTTGTCAAAGATTCCCCGTTCACCCTTGTGGTAGGAAGCAGTTGGCCTGCCGATGAGGATATCTATATCCCCTGGCTTAAGGCACACCCTGAGGTGCGCACTATCATAGCGCCCCATGAATTTGATGCGGAGCGCATCAATCTGCTTCGCAAGCGGCTCGGCGATGATGTCGTGCTGATGTCGGAGCTGTCCGGCAATCCGGCTCTTGCCTCAGGCAAGAAGCATCTGATAGTTGACTGTTTCGGGCTTCTGTCAAGCCTGTACCGTTATGGCGATGCTGCATATATAGGAGGTGGTTTCGGAGCCGGAATCCACAACATCAACGAAGCCGCCGTCTATGGTATTCCGGTACTGTTCGGACCGAACAATAAAAAATTCAAGGAAGCTGCCGATATGATAGCTTGCGGTGGCGGATTTTGTGTCACCGACCGTGAATCATGCGCGTCGGTGCTTGACACCCTCTATAAATCTACCGCCGACAGGGAGCGCAGCGGAAAGGCTGCAGGCAGCTATATACAGTCGCAGCTTGGTGCCACTGACCGTGTCTACTCAGCTATCTTCTCCACATAGAGCTGGGCGCCGCTGAAGCGTAGCACCTTTACCGTGGTCCCGGCTTCGATAAACCCGTGAACTGATACGGCGTCGAAATTACCGTCATCACCAATCCTTATCTTTCCCGAAGGCCGCATGTCAGTGACGGTCAGGGCTTCCATACCCACATACCGTGTCAGCCCTGTGTCAACCCCTATGTAGCCTTTGTCGGCGTCCTGACGGTGTGACAGTTCGGCTCTGTTGCGTATGAATGCCGGACCTCTGCGCGAAGTCAGATATAGAATGGCCCCCGTTGCCAGCGCCAGTCCTCCTAAGAGCGTAAGGATTGAATAGGCTATGGCATGTGTGTCGATACCGCCGTCTACATTATCCGGCGAAATGAATGAAAAATTCTCAAACAGGCCCATGAATAGCGCTACTGCCATTGCCGCCAATCCTGAAATGCCCGTAACGCCGAATCCCGGCACTACAAATATTTCAAGCAGCAACAGTATCAGGCCTATTACGAACAGAATCACCACCCATGTGCTGATGATGCCTCCCAAGCAGAGTGGCAGGAAGTAGAGCACCGCCGCTATCAGGGCTGCCGCCGAGGGGAAGCCCATGCCGGGCGTCTGGAGCTCGAAATATATGCCGCCGGCTATTATCATTATCAGTATCGCCTGAAATGCCGGATTGGTCAGAAATCCGAGCAGTGTCACTTCCCATGACGGCTCAAACTTTTTTATCGCGTAGTTGGTCACATTGAGTTGCGACAGTACATCCTCAACTGTCGAGGCTTTTCCGTCGGCATAACCCCAGCGAATAGCCTCGTCAGGGGTGAATGTCAGCACTTTTGTGGAGTCAATAAGCCCTGCTACGGCCAAGCGGCTATCCACCATGGCCTCCGCTATGGCAGGATTGCGACGCCAGTTGCCTGCCGAATCGCGTCCGTGGCTTTCGGCTGTGGCCCGCATCATGGCCCGCATGTACGACTGATACTTGTCAGGCATGGCGGCTCCGTCTGCTCCGTTCACCACCGTTGCGGCGCCCATTGATGCGTCGGGGCGCATGTATACCGAGTCGCAAGCCAGCGCTATCAGCGCACCGGCCGATGCGGCGTTGTTGTCAACGAATGCCACCACCGGGCCATTGTAGTGGAGCAGCGCCGTGCGTATCGAATCGGCGTGTTCCACTGAGCCTCCATATGTGTTCAGATGCAGCAACAGGAGCGGATGGCCCATCTCTGACGCTTCATCCAGTGCTGCGCGTGTATGCCTCCATGTCACGGAGCCTATCTCGTCATTGATATCCAGTTGATACACCTGGCGGGTGACGCCTGACGCGCCTGTGAAAGTCAGTGCCGCAATCAGCATAAGCAGCACGCGGGTCATGGTATTCATTTCTTTCGGTTTTTAATCCATGCCGGTACCATTATGGCACCTATGGCAAGATAGATGTAGTATGTTATTATGCGCCAGAACACGGCTATGACGAGCGCTACTGACACGTCGCCTATCAGGTCGCCGTAGTATGTGGTGAAAAGCCATTCGCTTACGCCGCTTCCTCCCGGAGTGGGGCTGACAGTGAGCAGAGTCCACACTATGAACTGGCGTGCGAATATCACCGCCTGAGGAGCTGCGGCCACTATGCCCCAGAACAGGGCGTTGACCACAAGGTAGCGGCTCACCCATGTGGTCACTGTAGCGCCGAGCGCTTCGAGCCACCATGACAGCGGACGGCTGCGCAGGTCATGCCCGGTGTCAACCATTGTGCGGCGCAGTTCTATAGCCTTGGGGCGCCATTTTCGGAACCACCGGAAGGAGGTGAACCACTGCAGTATCCCTCCCACGGCTCCGGGCGATATGAATATTCCGGTATAAAGCAATACGGTTATGAGGCATATCCCGCCATACACTATCCAGAATGCCGTGCGGATGCCGGCGCCTACTGTGCCGGGTGCAAATCCGAATATTTCATGGCCGGAAATGAAGAGAAACAGCAGTGGACAGGCTATTACGTAAAACAGCTCATCGAGAAACAGCGTGCTCATCATCAGCGTTGTGCCGCGCCCGTAGTCGATTCCCTCGCGCTTCATGAACACCATGCTCAGGGCGCTCCCGCCGGCAGTGGTGGGAGTCACGGCAGAAGTAAATTCGCACAGCATGGTCACCTTAAAGGCTTGCTTCCAGCTCAATTGGCGGTCAGTAAGGGCACGGAAGCGCCATGCCAGACCATATTCACGGCCTCCCATAGCTATCCACGCCAGTACTATGCCGCCGGCCGTACGCAGGCTCCAGTGGATTGAGCGCCACGCCTCTATGCTGAATTCGCGCGCGAACAGCCACACCACGACACCGAGCCCTATTATCACGGGCACAATTATGAGTCCGGTGCGCGATTTCATCATTGATTGTCTGTTGTTTGTGGTTCTTTATTCCTCCGGATTCCCCGGTGCGGGGTGCTCGGGCGTGTCAGCGCTGTCCGGTTCGTGGCCGTCAGCAGGTTCCTTCAGTTCGAGCTTAGGATCCTCATCGGCCGGCACTTTCTTTTCGGTGCTGTCCGTCGAGGTTTTCTCCTGCTCGCCATTCTGGCGCTTCACTATAGCCTCGGCTTCGGCTGTGGATATTATGGTCTCCTTGATTTTGCCGAGGTTGAGCATCACTATGTGGCAATCCTCCTGCTTGTTTACAGCATCATCCTTCGGGCCCGGATTGACTATGATGGGCATACCTTTCTGGGCATACTTCACGAGGTCAAGGATATTGGTGTTGTGCAGGCGTATGCAGCCGTGGCTCACACGCAGTCCGGGCGAATTGGGCGAGTTTGTGCCATGGATTCCCACCATCGGCGCTATCCTTATGAAACGCGGGCCATACACACCCTTTGCCGGCGAGGTGTAGCCGTCGTCATTGGTGTATTTCCAGTCGGTGGAGTCATATATCCCCTGAGCATAGAAGAATCCCTCGGGGGTACGGTTGTCGCGGAATTTATGCTTATGGCCGTAATTGCGTGAGCAGGCCATCTTATATGCCTTTTGTTCAATGCCGTATTTGTCATACAGAATCACGTGCATCGACCCCTTGTCGGCTATCACGAAGTAGGGATAGCTGTTGCGGAGCAGCTTCTCGGCATACGTAAGGCTCTGAGAGGCTATTCCCGGAATTATCCCCTGCTTGTATTTGTCCCAATGGCCTGACTTTTTCATCCAGTCAATGGCATCCTGCGGAGTCTTGAGCTTGTAGTCAAGAGTGTCCGGGCGCACTGTCTTTGTCTGAGTCCCCTTTTCGACAGCGGCGTTCACAGCATCCATCAGCGTCGGAGTATTGTCCTGTGCGTTTGTTTCTGCAGCTGTTGAGCTGTTGCTTTCGGTGCCGCAGGCGTTGGATGCTAAAAGTATCAGAAATAAATAAAGTGAAGTGAATTTCATTATAATTCGAGTGACGAATGAAATGCAAATTTACACATTTTTTCACACAATGCTGCGTCCGAATTAAAACTTTTTAATTCTTCAGCGTAAAAACCGGGGAGCCTGGATGTAAAAACCGAGCGATATGCCGAAATTCCATCGGCCGGCATCAGTGTCTGTATACCGTCCGTAGGCACTTATGTTGGCAAATGGTAGGCTAAGCACTGCGGCAAGCTCGCCGGTGAATATCGGGGTACTCAGCCACGGGCCATGCTGTGCCGAGCCGTCGGCCCCGCGTTCAATGCGGCGTATCGGGAGAAATCCGCTTACGGTGGTGCGCACCTGAAGCATGTCGTTGAGTTTCCATACCGGTATTATGCTTGCTGCGGCAAAGTTGTACGACCGCAGTTCGGGGTCAAACACCGTGTAGCTCGACACCGTGGGATAGTAGGCCGGAGCATCGACTATCGATGCATAGTAGCCTCCGATAAACGAGCGGGTCGACATCATAAGGTCCGATTCCAGTCCTAATGCGAATTTGTGTCCTACACTCCAGAAGTTTGTCGAGCGGAATTCCGCCTGCATGAATGTGCGGCGTTTCCCTGTGCTTATGTCGCTGTCGGCCTTGCGTATCTTGTAGCGTCCCGTTACACCCTTTACGCTCAGGTGGTATGCAGCTCCGGCTGTGGGAAATTGTGCGTTGTTGAGTGAGCTGGCGCTGAAATTGGCAAATATCTGCATCAGATTCTGAGTGTTTCGGTCGCGTCGACGTGTGCCGAGTTCGGTATCAATGTCGCTGTAGTAGCGGTCTGTGATGTGCGCGGCTCCGAATCCGGCTGATGCCTTGCTGCGGCGTCCTATGGCTGTCGATACAGCCAGGCGTGCAAACATTTCGTTTGTCTGTACAAATGCGGGTCCGTTGTCGCTGAAAAACAGCTGCTCGCTTTCGAAGAATTTCTGTCGCGACCCTACTGCCTGCAGCTCCAGTGCCATCGGTGTCGAGGCATGTATGGCAAGCCGTCCGTCGAGTTCCCCGGCAAGATAGCTCTGACCTATCCATGCTTTCAGCCCCATGCCGAGGGAGCGGTAGCTGAATGTGCGGTACGAGCCGGAAAAGTAGAGCATGCTCGATGTGGACGACGATATGTAGCCGCCGAACCCTACGCTGAAACGATTTTTGACCTCTGCGGCCAGATTCAGGGTGAACAGTCCGGTAGTGTCATTGTACACCGCCGTAGGGGTGAAATTGCGCAGCATTCCCGGCGTCACGGCCCGGTAATAGGCGTCGCGCACCGTGAGTATCCCCATAGTGTCGGCGTCGTGGCGCGGGCGGAACATCGAGGCTATGTATCTGTTCTGGGCCGGGCTGGCGCCGCTTACATGCACCGAGTCGAAGTGCAGAGCCGGGGTGTGGCTCTTGAACACATCACGCCGCAGCGAACGGCTCTCTTTTGATATGCGGGCCGTGACGCGGCTCTTTATCGAGTCCATCATGTTCATGGCGTGGTCATAGCCTATCTGGTATATCTCCCGGGCCTTGTCAAATTCGAGTAGCCCGAATTCATTGAGGTCGATCCGCAGGCCTATTCCGTCGGGGGCAGGCATGTCATGGCTGCTGTGCTGAATTATCAGGTCCTCGAGCTGGTCAATGATGTCGTTGCTGTTTGACTTTTCGTCAACCGACACATCCACGCCTATCATTATCGACGGGGCGAAATCCCTCTGCATCGTTGCCACAGGGTAGTTTTCATATATCCCGCCGTCGTAGAGCAGCTGTCCGTCCTTCTTGATGGGGTGGAACACGATGGGGAAGTTCATCGACGCGCGTATGGCGTCGCCGAGCTGTCCGGAAGAGCACACCATTTTCTCCTTCTTGGTGACGTTTGATGTGATGCATCTGAAGGGCACAAACAGTTTGTTGAAGTCGCCGCCACACTGGGCTGTGTATGTCGAGAACAGCTCCATCACACCGAAATTCATCGGTATCGGGTTGATGATGCTTGCCGGCAGTATCGAGCTGCTGCTTTTCGAACTGCCGTCGCCTATGTTGAGGGTCATCAGTGCCGGAGTCGGCTCGTTTTCCGCGAAGTAGTAGGTCAGCTTCTTATCCACCTGTCCTGTCGACCAGTAGCTGAACTCGCGTGAGCCTATGAGCCGGAGCATCTCCTCCGGCGTATATCCGCAGGCATATAGGCCGCCTACAATGGCGCCCATCGATGTGCCGGTTATATAGTCAATCGGGATATCGTTGTCCTCAAGTGCCTTGATCACACCTATGTGGGCTATTCCTTTGGCGCCGCCTCCGCTCAGTACCAGTCCTACCGACTGCGGGGCGTCGCCGGCCGATGCCGTGAAGCTGATGGCCGCAGCTATCAGTGCGGTGACAAATTCCCTCGTTTTCCTCATAATATCTTTAATAGTTGAATGCAAAAATATAACATTTCTATTTCGTGCAATGTTTTGGAATATGATATTCAAGAAATTTTCGCTAATTTTGTGTCGATTTAGATATTTCTACCAATGTCACGATTGCAATTTGATACCCTTGACTGCAAAATCTTGCAGATGCTCACCGCCAATGCCCGTAAACCGTTTCTTGAGATAGCCCGCGAATGCAATGTCTCGGGTGCCGCTGTGCATCAGCGCATCCAGAAGCTCACATCCTCGGGGGTGATACGCGGCTTCGAGTCGCTGGTCGATCCTTCGGCTGTGGGCTACGACACCTGCGCCTACGTAGGCGTGCTGCTCAGCACCCCCACGGATGTGGACAAGCTCGTCGACAAGATTCGTGAAGTCCCTGAGGTAGTGGAGTGTCATTGCACCACCGGCAAGTACGATCTTATGCTCAAGATATATGCCCGCAACAACGAGCACCTGCTCGGCATCATCAGCCACAATCTGCAGCGTATAGTGCCCGGACGCACCGAGACGCTTATCTCATTCCGTGAGGAGTTCAAGCGTCAGCCGGCTATTTTGGAGGAGAACTTTTGACCGACCTGAACGGTTCTTTTAGTATGGACATCAACTATATCGATTCGCTTCTGCTCGAAGCTCTCAGCTGGGCCCGCGAGGCCGGCGCCGTTCACATGCGCTATTTCCGCGAAGGACATCTCGACATCAAGTCAAAGTACGGGGAGTCGGACATTGTCACCATTGCCGACCGCGAGTCGGAGAAGCTCCTGATCGCCAATATCCGCAGGGCGCATCCTGAGCATGCCATCCTTTCCGAGGAGTCGGGTGAGTGCGGGGCAGGGGAGTCGGCCTACCGTTGGGTCATCGACCCTCTTGACGGCACGACCAACTTCAATCAGGGGCTTCCGCAGTTTGCCGTAAGCATAGGCCTTGAATATGAAGGTCAGGTAGTGGCCGGGGTAGTATATGCTCCGTATCTCGACGAGCTGTTCCATGCGCGCATAGGCTCCGGCGCTTATCTCAATGGCAATCCCGTAGGTACCCGCCCCAATGCTATGCTGAGCCGTGCGGTCGTGGCCACCGGATTTCCGGTCGACAAGGATCTGAATCCCGACAATAATCTTGACAACCTCGCGGCTGTCCTGCCGCATGTGCGCGATGTGCGCCGTCTCGGTTCGGCTGCGCTCGACCTCTGCTACGTGGCGTCCGGATTTCTCGACGGCTACTGGGAGCTCAACCTCCATCGGTGGGATGTGGCCGCCGGGCTTCTCATAGTCAGTGAGGCAGGCGGGATGGCTACTGAATTCCGCACCGGCCGCGGTATAAGCATCTGCGCTGCATCCGCCCCCATCTATCCTCAGCTTCTCCCCCTGCTCAGCACGGCTCCACGCCGCGGCTGACTCTTTTTGCTATATTTTGCCTCTATATTATTTAAGGTGTACAGGTATTCATCGCCTCTCCCGAGGTGAAAAGTATTGACATTGCGAAATGTTAAATATTCATTATGTAAAGTGTTAAAAGTGTTAATTGGGGGGGGGGTGAAAAGTTAAATTTTATCTATATTTGGCTTCGAAAAAGGAGAAAAATTGGCTATTTTTTCGTTAAATAGCTGATGACATGCTATTTGTTCTTTCTCTACCTGATAATTTAGAAGACAACTAACCCTAATTTCTAACCTGTAAATATAGTAACATGAAAAGAAGACTGTTATTGTTTTTGACATGTTTGTCGCTAATGGCAGGAGTAACCAACGCGCGCACAGTGCGTGGTACAGTAGTCGAAGCGGCAACCGACGACCCCGTAGTGGGCGCCACTATCAAATGTAAGGGTAATCCCGCTATTGGTATCGCTACCAATATCGACGGCGAATTCACCCTTAATGTTCCTGACAATGAAAAGACTCTCGTAGTTTCTTACGTGGGTATGGTCACTCAGGACGTCGCTATCACAAGCGATAATCTCCTCATCAAGCTCGTTGAAGCCACCACTAACCTCGATGAAGTAGTAGTAGTAGGTTACGGTACAACTTCAAAGCGCAAAACCACCTCTTCAGTATCGGTCATCAAGGCCAACGAAATCGAAAAGGTGCCCGTGCCCAACATCTCACAGGCTCTCGCCGGTCGTGCTGCCGGTCTTATCGTGCAGCAGTCAGGTGGTGGTCTTGACGTAGGCTCAAGCATCTCTATCCGTGGTGGTGGCGAACCTCTGTTCGTTATTGACAATATCATCAGCGAAAAGCGCGAATTTGACAACCTTAACCCCGCCGACATCGAATCAATGTCAGTGCTTAAGGATGCTTCAGCCACCGCTATCTACGGTGCCCGCGCTGCTAACGGTATCATCATGGTCACCACAAAGCGTGGTGAGGAAGGCAAGCTGAACATCGACTATCAGTTCAACTACACTCTCAGCCAGCCCGCCGACCTTCCCAAGAAGGTTGACGCTTACACCGCAGCTTTTTATCAGAACCGTGGTTACAACTATGACGGACTCGGATCGCCCTGGTCAGAACAGGACCTCCAGCTCTTCCGCGACGGCACTGACCCCGAAGGTCATGCTAACACTGACTGGCAGAAAGTGACCATGCGCAATGCCGCTCCTGAAATGCGTCACCTCCTCACCATCACCGGTGGCTCTGAACGCGTCAAGGCTTACACCGCCCTCAGCTACTATGACCAGGAGTCAATCTACCGTACTAACTCCAATACCTACAAGCGTTACAACGCCCGTACAAACATTGACTTCAACTTCAAGGAAATCGGTCTGCGTGTCAACACTTCACTCGAAGCTTACCTCACCGACCGCCGTGACCCCAGCTCAAACTACTACTACGTATGGTCACACATCCAGAACAAGAAGCCTTTCGAAGTGGCTACCAACCCCTTCGGCCAGCCCTATGCCGGCACCACTGACAATCCCCTCATTGACATTGCAAGCGACGGAGGTTATGTAAAAGGTCAGAACACCAACGTGCGCGGTTCTATCAATGCTACATGGGCACTTCCCTGGGTGAAGGGCCTCAGCATCACCGGTATCGGCAGCTACTCTATCCTCAGCGTACGCTCAAAGAGCTGGAACAAGCAGGCTCACGCCTACAGCTGGGACGGCGAACCCAACACCATCCCCATGCCCTCTCTTTCAAAGGAGGCTAACTTCTACAACTACTACAACACCCAGTTGCTCGCCAACTACAACCGCAACTTCGGTGAACATAACGTAGAGACTACTCTCGGTATCGAGGCATCAGGTTCAAGCTATGATAAAAACTCTCTGGCTCGTTCACAGTATGTGCTCGACGTTGACCAGATCGGTGCCGGTCCTGTAAGCACCGCTACCAACGGCGCTGAGGATGGCGTACAGTGGCGTCGCGCTTCTATCGTGTTCCGCGCTCACTACGACTATGCTTCAAAGTATCTCGTAGAGTTCGCTCTCCGTCATGACGGTACTGACAATCTTCCCAAGAACCGTCGCTGGGGTACATTCTACTCCGGTTCACTCGGATGGGCTGTTTCAGAAGAAAGCTTCTGGAAGGACAACCGTATCCATGACTACATCAACATGTTCAAGATCCGCGGTTCATACGGTGAAATCGGTCTTGACAATGTATCACGCTACGCTTACCTGACCTCTTACAGCCTCAACAACACAGGCGCTTACATCGGTCAGCAGTGGTACCAGACATTCAGCGAAGGCGCTCTTCCCAGCCCCGACCTCTGCTGGTACACTCAGCACGACTTCAACATCGGTTTTGACTTCGGCGCATTCAACAATGCCCTCTCAGGTTCATTTGACTACTTCTACAAGAGCACCAAGGGTTACCTCGCTTCTCCCTCTAACGTAGGCTATACCTCACCGCTCGGTCTGAGCCTCCCGATGGTTAAGTCTAACGGCGAAAGCCGCCGCCGCGGTTTCGACTTCACTCTTATGTACAACGGTCGTGTAGGCGAAGTGACCTATCAGATTGGTGGTAACTTCACCATGTACGATGACCGTTGGAACATCAACCCCAACGAATCAGAAACCTCACTCAAGAACCCCTACAAGCGTTCTACACAGGTTGGTTCATATCTTGGCAACTACTACAAGAACCTCGGCTTCTATACCGGTTACGAAGATGTGCTCAACTCACCTAAGCGTAATGACTCGCAGAATGTCATGGCCGGTGACCTGAAGTACTATGACTTCAATGGCGACGGTAAGATTGACGGCGATGACCAGTATCGTCTTGGTAGCGCTTCAGCACCTCGTGCCAACTACGGTATCACAGCTGATGTCCGTTGGCGTGGCTTCAACCTCAACATGCTCTGGCAGGGTGCTACATCCTACGATATGTATCTTGACAATATCCTGATGGGTGGTAACTCCAACTATCTCCCCGTTATCTACGATTTCCAGACTGACATCTGGGCTCCCGACAACCGCGATGCCCTCTATCCCCGTCAGCACTATGCTCCCGGTGCAACCGGTAACAACAACTACGTAGGTTCTGACTTCTGGTTCGTTGATGCCAAGTACATCCGTCTGAAGAATCTCTCTGTAGGCTACGACTTCAAGTACAAGCTTCTGAAGAACACCAAGTGGCTCTCAAAGTGCTATCTGAGCCTTTCAGGCTACAACCTGCTCACTTTCAGCCCCGCCAAGAAATGGGGTCTTGACCCTGAATCAGGTTCTGCCAGCGGATACACCTATCCCGTATCACGAGTTTACACTGTAAGCCTTAACATCGGCTTCTAACCTTTAGGATTAAATTAACATGAAAGCAAAATATCTTATACCTCTCGCATTAGGCTTAGGCCTTTCATTGCAGAGCTGCGGCGATTTCCTTGACACCAAGCCTGCCGCCATCTACAGCGAGGACCTCGTATGGGGTAGCGCGTCCAATGTGGAAGCTTTCGTATTGGGTAAGTACAATACTGTAATGAGCTACTACACGGACAACCTGTGGACTGATAGAAACTTCACCACAAATATGATCAATTGCCGTGCATCTTGTCCCGGTAATGCTCTTGGCGCTATCACAAACAATAACTTTGACATAGGCTTGAACAGCCGTTTCGATATTATCCGTTCTTGCAATATGATTATCGAGCGTTGTGGCGCTGATAACTCACCCCTCAATGAATTTGATAAGAAGAAATATGTTGCTATCGGTAAGCTGATGCGTGCCATGATATATTTCGACTTTGCCCGTAAGACTGGTAAATTCATCTGGGTTGACAAAGTGCTCAGCTCTGATGCTCCTGACTTCAACCTTCCCCTTACCAAGAGCGTGGAAGAGAGCTATGCCCTTATTCTTAAGGATATGCGCGAAGCTCTGCCCGATCTTCCCAAGGGTGAACCCGCAGGTGCCCTGAACAAGGACTTCGGCTATGCATTTATGTCAGAGATACTTCTTACTGCCGCAGCCTACACCAACGATGCCGCTTCACTCCAGAACGGCAAGAGCCTCTATCAGGAAGCTGTTGACTGTGTCGACGCTATCTCAGGCTATTCACTTGACGCTAATTTTGAAGATATCTTCAATGAAAACGGTGCTTACACTTCACCTGAAATCATCCTTGGCCGTTACTATGACAAGGACCGCACCCAGTGTCAGAACACTTCTATGATCAATCTTATCGCCAACGTGCTCAACAGCAACCTTGAGAACCGTGGATGTAGCCCTCTGTGGAAACAGCCCGATATCTTCGAATGCTGGCTTGACTACACCCCTTCACAGAACCTCGTGGACGCTTATCTCGTGGTTGACGAAGCTGACGGTAAGGCCAAGAAGTGGTACGAAACTTCACAGTTCCTCAACAACACCCGCTCAATTGACCAGGCAGCTGCTTTCTCAAAGATTGAGCACATGGACAATGACGTTGTTTACAAGGCTTTCGAGCTGACCGGTGGCGACGCTACAATCAGCGAACTTATGTACAACGGTCGTGACGCACGTTTCGATGCTTCTATCCTTCGTGACGGTTCAGAGTTCTATGGCGAAACCATCGCTATGATCAACCATGGTAACATGACCCGTTGGTCAGGTACTCCTTACGGTGGTAACCACTTCCCCGTTACCAACTACGCTACACGTAAGACTATCTACACCAATATGAGTCCGCGTCCTTTCTATAACACCAATACTGCTTGGCACCAGGTAGTATACCGTTATGGTCGCGCTCTGCTCAACAAGGCTGAAGCTCTTCTGCGCCTCAACCGTGTAAGCGATGCTGTAGCTGTCTACAATCAGACCCGTACCGTCCATGGTAAGCTCCCCGCTTCTACCGCTTCTGACCTCGCTACTGCATGGGAAGAATACAAGACAGAACGCCAGTGCGAACTGTTCTGGGAAGCTGACTACTACTGGAGCCTGCTCCGTTGGGGTAAGTACGGTAATGAAGCTAACCATGGTGTAGCTCCTTCAGGTCTGATTCCCGAACTTATGGAACCTGCTTATCTGATGGAAATCAACCGTGATCGCAATGCTTGCTTCATCGGTGTTATACCTTTCAATAACAACCTCCGTACATTTGAAACACGTCAGTATCTTCTCCCGATTCCTCAGAGCCTGATTAACGCCAACAGCGCTATCAATGCTTCTGACCAGAATCCCGGATGGGAATAATGCGACACTCGTTTAAATCCTTAAAACAGAACATCATTATGAAAATTAAGAATATCAAGTGGCTGCTCACTCTGCTCATCCTGCCTTTCCTGGCAGCTTGTAGCTGGGAAGATCTCCCCGCTTATGAAGATGCTGAAATAACCGGTGTACAGTTCTACACACGTTGGGCCAGCTCGACTCAGACCGATCCCATCACCGGCGAACCGGTGGTTAAGGAACAGCGTCTGAACTCAACTGCTACCATCAACAGTGAAGAAGGCACTATTTCAGTTAATATCACTGTTCCCGCAGTGTCCAACACTTTCCCGGCTGATGCACGCGCTGCTTGCTCACTGGATAAGCTCTGGGCACAGGTATCTCTGTCAACTGCTGCTCGCCTGACACCTATTGAAGGCTCGAAGCCCCTCGGTACTCCCGACAACTTCACTCAGCCCCGTAAGTACAGTGTTATGGCTGCTGATGGCACCACCAAGGTGTGGACTATCACAGTTGCACAGTTCAACAAATAAGAATATTAAGGTTATAGGATTCAACAAATAACACAAAAGGACGAAATTTTCGAATTTAGTCAACAGGAAGCTCCCGACCGTGAGGTCAGGAGCTTTTTTTTGTTCCACCCCGTCTGCTTCCGTGAAGCATCCGCCGTAGCCCCCTGACATGATTGTAGGGACATCGCTTTGCGATGTAGGGTTTGCGTAGCATACATGCCAAAGGC
>CAJUIW010000013.1 GCA_910586895.1 uncultured Muribaculaceae bacterium
TACCTATACAACATTTGAATAGAGACAATGATTGTCTTCCGACCGCTAAAACGCGAAGCGATGTCCCTACGAAGTCGGAATCTGTATAACTGGCATCTTCGAAGCCATACTGCTGTAGTCGGCCGTGTGCCCCACTCCTCGCACGCTCGAAGTGGGGTTATTCTCAGTACGCCTCTGCGAGGCTTGCTTCCCGGGGATGGAAAGTTATCTTTCAGATAATTCTGTGGGGCTCGCCTTTCCGCGGGGCTCGCTATCGTTCGGCCCGCGGCTAAAACATGAATGAACCTTTCAGGTTCGCTATGCAAATGCATCTAATGTTACATCAAAATCGTCCGTTCCGGACTCCAATGGCACTGTAAATACAGCACAATACGCTGCGCTAATTTGTAGCCTACATCGCAAAGCGATGTCCCTACGGGGGATGTGTCGGGAAAACAGGCATCTTCGAAGCCATACTGCTGTAATAGGGCCTGTGCCCCACTCCTCGCACGCTCGAAGTGGAGTTATCCCGAACCCGCTTCTTCGAGGCTGCAGCCCGGGGATGGAAAGTTATCTTTCAGATAATTCTGTGGGGCTCGCTTTTCCGCGGGGCTCGCTACGCTCGGCCCGCGGCTAAAACATGAATGAACCTTTCAGGTTCGCTATACAGATGCTTCTAATACATGCCAAAGGCATGGTCCCTACAAAATCGCATAAAAAGCGATAAATCATATATATCATACCTCAGACGCAGCACGAACCGCGTCAAAGGGTCTATTATAGCCCGTTAGGGCGACTTTCATGTAACCCGCCACAAAGCGTCAGCGGCGTGGCGGGAATAGATGCGGAATATAGACAGAGTCCGTAAGGACGGCTTATTCCACCAGATAGACAGAATCCGTCCTGACGGACTCACACGGCGGGTGGCGGCTGCGGCCCCGCACGCCGCTGGCGCTATGTACGGGGTTAAATGAAAATCGTCCTGACGGACTCCAATGGCTCTGTAAAGTAGGGTATACATCGCGGAGCGATGTCCCTACAAATCCGCATAAAAAACCAGTTTATCAGATAGATTACCAGGCATGATAAAAAGTCCCGCCTCGGGAAGGGGGCGGGACTTCAGGTATATGGGTGTGGGATGTGTTTACTTTTTGTTGTGCTTGCGGATGAGGTCGATGGTTGACTTATCGGCGGTGAAGACTGAGAAGAGGCCCTGCGGCTCCTGTGCGGGGTCGCCGGTATAGGGGTCGCCCTGCTCCCATGTGTCGTGGAGGGGTACGGCAGTTCCGCCCCATCCCCAGAAGTTGAGGCCGGCGATGTCCTTGCCCTGGCTTACGGTGCTGAACATGAAGTCGTAATAGCGGTCGCGCGCGGTGATGGGTGAGCCGATCTTGAAATCCTCGGCGTCACGTGCATAACCGAATTCCTCGATGACGAGGGGACGCTTGGCGGGGGCTATGGCTGCCACGTGTTCATCAATGTAGCTCTTGGTGTAGGCGATGGCTGTATCGAGGTCCTCGACAGCGTAGCCACGGCGATGCCAGTTCCAGTTGCGGGGCCATATATGTATGGTGGCGTAGTCAACTTCAGGGAGTGAATGGATGCGTGTCCAGAGGTCGAGGTCAACTTCACAGCCATATTTACCTTCGGAACCGGTGCTGACAAGATGGTTGGGGTCAATCTCCTTGATGGCGCGGCCTGTCTCCTGAATCCATGTGAGCAGCGCTTCCTTGCCCTCCTTGCTGAATGCACGGGGCTCGTTGCATACCTGCCATGACATGATGGCGGGGGATTCGGAGTAGGGCTTTCCGGTGACGGTGTTGGTGCGTCCTACAAGGCGGCGGGTGTTTTCGAGCGAAAGGGCGCGGGCTGAGTCATTGAGCACAAACTGCTTTACATAGTCGACATAGGCCTGATAGCCATCGACGTTGGGGAGCGGTGCTGGTCCGTGGCCGGTCCATTCGAGATAGGTGCCGTAGCCGCCGCTCCATTCCCATGCATTGTTGAGATAGAGCACGGCTTTCATATCGCGCTTTTCGAGCTCGGCAAGCAGATAGTCGAGGCCGCGGAGCAGGGTGTCGTTATACTCGCCGGGGGCAGTGTGCATTACGGGCGACACGTGGGAGTGAAGCCCCTCACGTCCGTCGGCACCGGCAAGGATACGGAGGTTGGTGAGTCCGAGAGCCTTGAGAGAGTCGAGCTCGCGGGCCAGACGCTCGCGGTCGCCGCCACGTCCTTCGGAGGCGAGTATCGGACCATACCAGAAGTTGGTGCCGATATAGCGGTAAATGGAATCGCCGATGTAAAAATTGCCATCGCGCACGGTTACATACTGGGGCTGAGGGTCAGCCTTGGCCGCTGAAGAACCACATCCTGCAGCAAGCCCGAGCAGCATAAGAGCCGGTAAGATCAGTGAATAGATTGATTTCATGGTCAATGTTAGAATATTCGTTTAGTATTCCGGGCAGTCATGCTCCGGCATCAAGATGCAAACTTACACCTTTTTATGTTGATTGACAAAAAATAAACGCTATCTTTGTGATTATATAACAAAAACTTAACCCCTAATACCTAATTACAATGAAGTTTATAACATGCGCTGCAGCCGCCCTGCTGTCGGTAATGACGGTGAGCGGAGCAGAAAAAACGACTGTAATCAACGTAAAGCCTGTAAAGGGCGACGCCACGGTGACGCTCCAGAAGGCTATTGACCGCGCGGCCAAGATGAAGGGCCGTGCCGTGGAGATAAAGCTCGCGCCGGGTGTGTACAACATATCGCGCACCAAGGCTACACCGCGTCTGTATTTCGTGTCAAACACCACCACCGTGCAGGAGAATCCTGACAACACGAAGCATGTGGGGCTGCTGATGCGGGGCATATCCAACCTGACTATCGACGGCGGAGGTGCCAAAATCATAACACATGGCGAAATGACCCCGTGGGCCATTGACAGCTGCTCGAACGTGACGCTGCGTAATTTCACTATCGATGCGGCTGACCCGTCGGTGCCTGAGATGACCGTGACCGCACAGGATATGACAAGCATGACGGCACGCGTACACCCCCGCTCGAAGTATGAGATACGCGACGGAAAACTCTACTGGCAGGGAGAGGGATGGGAGTTTACCGACGGTATAGCCCAGATATACTCCCCTACCGACTCGACCACACTGCGCACTGACTCGCCTATAGAGTTCAGCCAATCAGTGGAGGAGATTGAGCCGGGGCTGGTGAAATTCACATTCAAGCGCAAGATGCCCGATGTGACCGGCATGACCTATCAGATGCGCCACAGCTTCCGCACGGAGGTAGCCGGCCTGATATGCAACAGCTCGGACGTGACGCTGGAATCGCTCAACCTGCAGTTTATGGGCAATTTCGGTATCGTGGCTCAAATGAGCAATAACGTGACTTACCGCAAGCTGCGCTGCGCTCCGGATGCGGAGAGCGGACGTACATGCACGGGATTTGCCGACTTCCTTCAGGTGAGCGGCTGCGGCGGCCATGTGGCTATAGAGGACTGCTACTTCGCCGGCTCGCACGACGACCCGATTAATGTCCACGGAACACATCTGCGCATTGTGGGCCACGAGGGAGCCAACAAGCTGAAGGTGCGCTTCATGCACGGCCAGACACGCGGCTTCCGCGCTTTCTTCGCGGGCGACAGTGTGGCCATAGTAGACTCACGCTCGCTTCAGCGCCGCAACATAGCCGTGCTGAAGGATGCACGCCTGATATCGGACTTCGAGATGGAGCTGACGCTTGACCGCGATGTGCCGGCCGAACTGCTGAAGCTGAAGGACGCCGTGGTGGAAAATATCACATGGAGCCCGTCGGTAAACATCAGCCGCTGCTACTTCACCCTGACTCCCACGCGCGGCATCCTGATCACCACATGGCGCCCCGTAGTGATAGAGGACTGCACTTTCTTCCGCTGCCCGATGAGCTCGGTGCTGATAGCCGACGATGCCCGCAGCTGGTATGAATCGGGCCCCGCTCACAACGTGGTGATAAAGGACAACCGCTTTATTGACTGCGTGTCGCCCGTGATTCTTGTGGCTCCGGAGGCATCGGTCAACGACGGCCCGGTACATGAGAATATATCGATCCGCAACAATACGTTTGAAAACACCGGACGCTTCAAACCGTCGAATCCCTCGGCTGAGATACGCGCGCGCCTGGTGAAGAACCTGGAGGTGAAAGGCAACACCGTGATAGCTCCCTCACGCGGCGCCACTCTGAAGGTGAACACTGAATCGTGCAGCCCCGTGACGATTGAATAAAACGGATATCGACAAAAAGAAAGAGAGCCGGGTCCCCCAAGTGCGGGATCCGGCTCTTTTGGTATTGTAAACTGATCTGAATCAGTGCTTGCTCATGGCCCGCCATACATACACGATGTAAGCTATGACGAAGGGGGTGATTACTGACACCCAGCTCATGACGGTAAGCGTGAATTCGGAGCTCGAGCTGTTGAATATGCTCAGCGATGATGAAGTGTCGACAAGCGAGGGGTAATAGGGGGTGCCGCAGAGGCCGGCCACAAAGAAGAGGCTGATGACCACAAACACGGTGCCGAGTCCGGAGTACCAGATGCCACCGTTCCAGCGGGGCATGGCTATGGTGCCTATTATGCCTCCGAGTACCATGAGCACTCCTATAAGGAAGGCCACGCACACTCCGGGCATGTCGAGGAAATTGTGGAGATACTTGTAATCGACCCACTCGAAATCGTTCGGTCCGCCGCCAATCACCGCCTGCTGTCCGCGCGAGGTGAGCAGCACGGCAAGGAATCCGAGGAAGAGCACCACGAAGATAATGCCGTTGATAAGAACGGACTTGTGCTGTGCCGCGTCAAAGTCCTTGTCGCGTCCGCCGAAGCAGTTGATGAAATAGAGCGATGCCTGTGTGCGGGCAAGGAACAGCACAGACAAACCGAGAAGCAGATTACGCCAGTCGGCTATGGCTTCAAGGCCATGCGTGGGCGCCCATGTCGATATGACAGGGGCGGCATTGTCGAGCAGATTAGTCTTTGTAACTGTGAATTCGGCGCCGAAGAACATCATGGCCACTGCCACTCCGAGGAGTACACAGCCCACACAGCCGTTGATGAAGAGGAATGCATCGTAGGTGCGTGTGCCGAACAGATTGCCCGGCTTGGAACGGAACTCGTAGCTCACGGCCTGCAGGATGAAGCTGAACAGGATAAGCATCCAGAGCCAGTAGGCTCCGCCGAAGCTCGTGGAATAAAACAGCGGGAAAGATGCGAAAAACGCACCACCGAACACCACCAAAGTGGTGAACGACAGTTCCCATTTATGACCGAGCGCCTCAATCATCATGGAGCGATGATTGGCACTGAGCCTATGCAGAAGCATCGATTGTCCGCCCTGCACGAAGAGCAGGAACACCAGCGCTGCGCCGAGAATGGCTATGAGCAGCCACCAGTAGAGTTGTAAATTAACCATATCAGCTTTTAGTCTTTTAGCGATTCATAATCCTGCTTTGAGCCACGTTCGATAGCCTTGAGCATAATACACATTTCAGCAGCCAGGAATGCAGTGAACACCAGTGCGAAGAGCCAGAATGTGAGCTGCACGCTTCCGGCTGATACGGCCGACACGGCGGCACGACATGGCATCAGGTCCTGAATAATCCAGGGCTGGCGGCCAACCTCGGCGGTGACCCATCCGGCCTCGCTGCACACCCATACCACGGGGATAGTGAGCATGCCTACCCACTGGAGCCAACGGCGCGACAGCGCGGCAGGGAAACGGTAGGCCAGCAGAAGCATCACCACAAAGAAAAGCAGCAGATAGCTTCCGGCAATCACCATGACGCGGAACGAGTAGAAGGTCAGAGCCACTGGGGGCACAGCCTCGTAGGGTGAGTCGAGGTAGCCGTAGCCGAAGTATTTGTAGTTCTGCTTCAACGCTGTGGCGGCACTGTCGGCAGCCACGGCATTGCCGGCGGCAGTAGCGGCATCGAATGCACGGAGTGCTTCATGAGCCTGCTTGCCCATGGCAATACGCTCGGCATATGACACAGTGCGTATGGTGTCGCCCTCCGGAGTCAGCTCTATACCGTCGATAAGGTCGTTGATACCGGGCACGAATGCGTATGGATCGTGAGTGGCAAGGAACGACAGTCCGTAAGGGAGGGAGATGTCAAACAGATAGGGCTTTTCATCGTTCTCCGGAGTCTTGGCCGGATTGATAAGGCCAACGGCTACAATCTCCTGGGCGCACTTACCGCGGTAGAGTCCCTCCATGGCGGCAAGCTTCATAGGCTGCACGCGGGCCACGTCGATGGCCGAGCCGTCGCCGCTCCAGAGAGTGAGCAATATGCCTGCCATGCCTACCCATCCGCCTACCTTGATGGAGCGGAAGGCGAATTCACGGTTGCGGCGGCGCAGAAGGAAGTAGCTGCTGACACCGATGACAAATACGCCGGCCAGAGTCCAGCCGCTGAATACGGAATGGCAGAATTTATGGATGGCCACGGGCGAGAGTACCACGTCCCAGAAATTGTCCATGACGTTGCGCATCTGCGCGGGATCAAATTCCATGCCTACGGGATACTGCATCCATGCGTTGGCTATCAGAATCCACAGAGCCGAAAGCGATGCGCCGATGGCTGTGAGCCATGTGGCAGCCAGATGGAAACGCGGGCTTACCTTGGTCCAGCCGAAGAACATCACGGCAATGAAGGTAGCCTCCATGAAGAAGGCAAGCAGTCCCTCGATGGCAAGCGGCGCACCGAAGATGTCGCCTACAAACCAGCTGTAGTTCGACCAGTTGGCGCCAAACTCGAATTCAAGGATAATACCGGTGGCCACACCCACGGCAAAGTTAATGCCGAAGAGGAGCATCCAGAATTTCGTGACAGCGAGCCAGCGCTCACTGCGCGTGCGGTAGTAGATAGTCTCCATTATGGCCACTATCACCGAAATGCCGAGCGTCAGCGGAACAAACAGCCAGTGATACATGGCTGTGAGGGCAAACTGCCAGCGCGACCAGTCGACAACACTCATTAAATCATTCATGTGCAATATATATTTAGTTTATATTATCTCTTCTGTATCAGCGAAGAACGTACCGCCCGGGCTCGGTCGGCATCGTTATCGTAATTGGATTTGAGCATGTCGGGCATCAGCCACAACTTGAACACGCCCAGGAGAATAATCACCTTTATAATGATCAGCGCCCAAAGCTTGCGCCCCACCGTCATGGCCCGGAATCCCTCGATATAGAACCGCAGGATGCGCATGGGCAACGAAGCACGTCGCACAGGGGCAGATGTATTGTCAGGCATTCGGTCAGTCATGGCTCAGATAGCTTTTTGAAGGGGTGCAGGAAGCACCAATAAGTTGTGTTATGCAAACTTGCAAAAAATTCGTCAAACCACCAAAATAATTGTTAACTCAACAGATGAAAATAGCGATATGTTCCGCTCAGGGTACAAATATCGGTTTCGCTCAGAATGAATATTCAACATAAATTCCACATATTTATTTTTTAGTTAAATTGCAGTTAAAAATACCGCATATTTGTTGCCACATCAACTAATTATACATAACTTTCTGACGGATTTCAATAATTAACCTCACAGATAATTGATTTCAGCTATGGATTTATTAACCTTAACCAAATATTTATGAGAAAAATTTACTCCTTATGCGCACTTGCCGCAGCAATGTTAGCAGCACCCGCCGCCAATGCATTCACAATTGATGAAATATGCGGCAATTATTCAATCAACACCAAAATAACACAAGTATTCTATGTGTTCGGTAACGGTGTTAACTACACCTCAACAGAAGGTACCATGACAATCGTCAAAGGCGACGGCAACAATGTTACAATTAAGAATTTTATCAATGGGAAGGCTGATATAACAGCAACATTCGATGAATCTACCGGTAAATTGACAATCCCGCATCAGACATGGTTTACATATGTCTATAGCGGCAATTGGGATCTGGAACTCTGCGGAGGCACTATGGAGCTTGTTGGCGGATATGAAAGTATTCCTAATCCCACAGATTTAACCGGCACCTTTGATGAAAACAAAGTTCTGACTGTAGAAGGATGGAATCTATTAGAGCCATCATATGGCGACGCATACGCATATAACGGCACCTCAATATTCACACCGAAAGAAGAAGGAGACAATGAAGGAACCGGAAATGGATTTGCTCTTGAAGAAATACTCGGCGACTACAACACCAACATCACTGCAGTACAGGCCTTCGATATTCTTACAAGCTATGATGAATCCAATTCTGCATGGAGTCAGTTCTCTCAGCCCACAGGTACAATGACAATTGAGAAAGGCGACAGTGACAATGCTATAATCCTGAAAGGATTCGTTGCAAACCACCCCGACATCAATGCCACATACAATGCTGAGACAGGGACCATCACCATTCAGGCCACATCAAACTGGCCCATATCCAACTACACACTCAGCAAAGAGGTTACCGGATATGACAGCGACGGCTATTTTGTAATCACCTCACGCGAAGCTTTCACCGGACAATTTGATGCGGACAAGAAACTGACATTTGCTCCTTGGGCAGTATGCAATAATTCATACTCAGATGTTGTTGTTTACCAGACATCATCTGTATACACTCCTGCCAACGCTGCTATCGAAGGTATCACAACCGACGATGCTGACATCAACGCTCCCGTTGAATTCTACAATCTTCAGGGTGTACGCGTGAATGCTGAAAACCTTGGCACCGGTATCTACATCCGCCGTCAGGGTTCAAAGGCCACCAAGATATTTGTAACAAAATAATACAACAGGGATATAGATTCTATACACGTTAATTTTGGAAGCGTGCCGCCATACCTCTCGGGCTGACGGCACGCTTTTTTGTTCCTGTACAGAGCTACAACGCATAGTTAAACGCCACCTGTATAAATGGGCGCGCAGGCATCGGGACATCGAAATATCTTTTTGTACCTGATATACCCGTCACACGGCTTGACATCTTAAGGATAACGCCGCCCTGTATCTCACCATAGAAATTTGTCGCGAGCCGGCGCTTATATTTGACGCCAGGACGAAAATTAGTATTTGTATATCTGCATCTTTCCGGCAAATCTATATGGTTTGGCCGAAAATAAAATGACCTGACATCAATATCGCCACCGATGGTTATCAGATCGGACTTCGTAGGAGTGTAATCAAGGCCAAACATCCCTCCGTATAAATTTACGGCCAAGTTATCGTTGAAACGATGACGATACATAAATACAATAAATGCAGGCACTTTGGAAGTGGAATTTATCAATACAAGTGGACCTATCCCAAATTGCGTGTCTCTATTGGCTCGCAGCATAAACATACCCATCGCTATGCCTGACACCCGCTGAAAACGCCTATCGCCCATATCGGCCGACAGGGTCCCGAACGCCATAAACGGACGTCCGAATATATTGCTGCGGAACGAAGCCGAAACACCGATCTGACCGTACAGATGGGTTTTGTTCATATTCATCTGTTGAGGATCATATCCTGTTGGAAGCTCATCGTTAGAAAAATCAGCTTGAAGCGAGTTATAGTTTATATTTGCTGTAAGTGTAAACTTTTGATTCTTCAGAAATTCGTAAGACACACGGGCATTAAAATGGTCGGAGATTGACGCATGGGTATAATCATATGCCACCCTAATGTTTGTTTTTACCATACCATAGTTGTCAGTAGGTACATCCTGTGGTTCCTGTGCAACACAATGTATACTTGACATAAACGTCAGTATAACGAGAAAGTAAAATAAGTATGAACGCATAATTGATGATGCTATTTAAGCATTCAAAGATAGCAAATTCATTTGACAGATAACGAAGGACACCTAAAAAATAATGGCCGGCAATCAGATGATTGTCAGCCATTATCAGTACCCGGACCCGGGATCGAACCGGGATGGGTTGCCCCACCGGTGTTTGAGACCGGCGCGTCTACCGATTCCGCCATCCGGGCGATGGACTTTGCAAAGATAATGATTGTTTTTGTACTGTGCAAGACAAAAAATGGGCGGAGAGTCGCATCACGCGCTTCCCCGCCCTGCCATTATTATATGAACTTTCTATCTATCAAAACTTTATCTTTGAATATACGCGGCTACCGTCAGCAAGGGTAACGGCCACGATATTGATGCCGCTTATGCCGGAGGCATTGAGCGTGGATGCAGCGGCAGCTTTCAACGTGCGGCCCTGCATGTCAATAACTTCCACACGGGCAACCTCAACCGATGATGTGACGGTGACTGTTCCCGCGAACACGCTTACCGTAACGGCGGCCTTATCAGCGCCTACACCGTCAATAGCTGCCGGCTTGGCATTGATTGAGAGGTTGTCAATACGCAGATTTGAGTAGGTACTCGGCGAGCGGTGAAGCACACCAAGATGATAAGTTCCGGATACAGGCACAGAGAATTCCTGCTCCACATGCGCCCAGCCACGATTGGCTTTGTTTGCCTCATCATAAGCGTACTCATTTTCATGGGTGAAAATATTCTGAGTGAATGTAGCGGGATCCTTCGGGTCAGTACCGAGCGCTACATCGTAGCTATCCTTATCATAGCTTGCGCCAAGCACCCAGTAGTCAATCACATAGTTGCCGGCTTCAATTTCAATAGGAGGTGACATAAGCCAGTTATCGCCTTGAGTGGCAGCTCCTCCGTTTGATGCGACGGCAGTCTTATTGCCTTCGTATACATATGACTTCTTACCTATGCTCCACCCATAGTTGGTGCCGGCGTTAGGATTATTTATGAATGTCCACTGCAGTCCGTCATGCTCATCCTCGAAACCGGTAAAGTAAGGAATCTTTGACGATGATGAGAGCACAAAGGTTTCCGACTTACCCTGCACACCTTTCACGCCACCGCATACAGGCTCAACAAGATAGTAGAATCCGCCGTCAATGGTTACTGTTTCCGCAAATTCAAGTTCTGCAACGTCCTCAGCCACAGACTCAACCTCCGAGCCTTTCACGCGATAGATATTGTAGGTTATGGCATCGTAGTCGGCATAGCCACCATTGACGGTGCTCTGCGGAGCTCTCCATGTGAGGGTTACGTCACGTCCATCAAGTGCCAAATTGATGTCGGTAGGTTCAGTGAGGCGGTCGTAGCCGGCGAATACCTCTGTAAATGCAGGATATCCGGTACCAGCGTCATTGAACGGCACCACCTGATATGTCACGGTTCCGTCAGGAGCCTCTGTGTCAGCATATGTTGTGGCATCGGCAGGAAGCGTAGCGATAGGTTCGGAAGTACCGAGGCGATAAACACGTATGCCGGTGGCCGATGCTGCCTGCCCGGAAATATCCTCAACAGGAAGAGTCCAGGTGAGGTTCACCGTGTGGACATCGCCTGCGGCTATAGCCGCGCTAAGTCCGGTGACAGCCTTTATGGCGCTACGGTTAATCTCCTTACCTTTGAAATAAAGCGATGTTACCTGAGCATCCTTGCCAAGTTTGTTAAGCTTGTCATAGTCAGTGCGGAAGTCCACGAATCCTCCGGGTATGGCTGTCTGGAGATCTATTTCGCAGAAGTGGCCGTAGCTGGGGTGATTCTGCGCCCACCAGAGATGGCCTTCGTTGTCGAATGCCATTGACTGGAAATCACTTCTTGTGCCGAGGTTATGGCGCTCGCCCACTTGAGTGAGTTTAGCGGTAAATTTATCCACCTTATAGAAATAGCGGTAATATGACATGGCCCAAAGCTGTCCATCGGCATCAGCAGCCAGTGTCACAAGTCCGTCAATATCCAGATGATTGTTACCGTCAATAGCTGTGAGTTCGCCCGGCGACCCTATCACGGTGTACTCTCCCGTGGCCATATCCACGGCGCAAAGGCTTGTCGGGCCTACGGTACCGGTTCTATATCCATCCTCAACAAGGGCATAGAGCGTATTGGTAGTATAGTCAAACGTCATATCCACTACACGGGCATCGGTCATTGACTTGCTTGAGATAGTGGCAAAGGTTTCTGCATCGTACACAGTCCATGCCGAGGGCGCGATATTATTCCAATCGTCGTACTCTATAAGATAGGTGTAGAGCTTTCCGTCAACATATTCGCCGGCCGATACATGCTGATAGCCGTAGAAGCGTTTCTGGTAGTTAAGCGTCTGCGGGGCGTTGGAGTCAAACGATACGAACCCGAACGTCAGTCCGGTGCTTTCGCCCCATGAATAGCCATAGGCTGTTTCAGCTGTCGCTGCCGGCACAGAGGCGGTCAGCAACGCCGAGGCTGTGAATAAATGAGTAAAAATCTTTTTCATAAGTGCGTGAATGAAATTTAAGTCAAAAAAATAAATGTGATAATTGTGTGCAAGCTTACTTGTAGAACTATCATATCGCCGCAAATCTATATATTCCATTTACATTTTGCAAGCAATTTTTAATTTTTATTTCAAAATAGCCACTTGACAGCGTTCCAATCCCATGGAAAACTGAATTTGCAGATGTCACTATTTTCGGTTATTTTAGCATCTCCATACATCATGATTACAATGAAACTATTCAGCACATTTATCCGTACAACATTAGCCGCATCAGCCGCAACACTTATATATACCTCGACCTGCGAGGCTAAAGAAATACGTCCGTCAGCAAAAGCCGCCCATGAGGTGATAACCCGTTTCGCCGGGGAGAAGCTGCCGGTCAAACTATCGCTCAATCTTGACAAGCAGGATGGACGCGACGTGTATGTGACCACGGTAACCGACGGAAAGCTTTCCATAAGCGGCAGCAGCCCTGTGGCCTTATGCCGAGGGTTCTACAAATTCATGAAGGATAAAGGAGCGGCCATTAATTCATGGTCGGGCAACCGATTCGTGATGCCGGAGCTTTCCGGAAGCGAAGCAGCGGTGCGCACCGAATCGCCCTACCGCGACCACTATTACCTGAACGTGGTGACGTATGGCTACACCATGCCTTACTGGGACCGCGGCCGCTGGGAGAAAGAGATTGACTGGATGGCACTCCACGGTATAGACATGCCGCTGGCTCTGGTGGCGCAGGAGGCCATATCGCGCCGGGTATGGATCCGCCTCGGGCTGACAGAGGAGGAGATTGACTCCTACTTTGTAGGCCCCGCACATCTGCCATGGATGAGGATGGGCAATATAAGCGGTATCGACGGCCCCCTGCCGGCATCATGGCACACGGACCAGATAGAGCTGCAGCATTTCATACTTGACCGCATGAAGAGCCTCGGCATGAAGCCTATATGCCCCGGATTTGCCGGATTCGTACCCCAGGCCATAAAGCGCGTGCATCCCGAGGCGAAACTGATGGAAACATCGTGGTGCGACGGAGCTTTCCACAACTGGATGCTCAGCCCCGACCATCCGCTGTTCCGTCAGATAGGCAGGATGTATATAGAGGAGTGGGAAAAAGAATTCGGCAAGAACGAACGCTATATAGCCGACAGCTTCAACGAGATGGATATACCGTTCCCGGCCAAGACGGATCCGGCGCGTTACACCATGCTCGCCGATTACGGTGAGGCTGTATACCGCTCGATAACCGACGGCAACCCTGATGCTATCTGGGTAATGCAGGGGTGGATGTTCGGATATCAGCGCAACATATGGGACGCGCCTACACTGAAAGCCCTTGTCAGCAAAGTGCCTGACGACAGGATCATGCTGCTTGACCTTGCGGAGGACTACAACCACTGCTTCTGGCAGAACGGCGCCAACTGGGAGTTCTACGACGGCTTTTTCAACAAGTCATGGGTGTACAGCGTGATACCCAACATGGGTGGCAAGACAGCCCCCACTGGCAATCTGGAATTCTATGCCAACGGCGGACGCCTCAAAGCTCTCCGATCGGCCAAGCGCGGCAATCTTACCGGCTACGGGCTTGCTCCGGAAGGGATAGAGAACAACGAAATTATCTACGAACTGATATGCGATGGCGGCTGGACTGCCGACAGCATACCCCTCGACAAGTGGCTTGACAATTACGCCACATGCCGCTACGGGCAGAACACACCTGAGCTGACAGCCTACTGGGATGGACTTCAGAAGTCGGTATACGGCTCATTCACTGACCACCCACGATTCAAATGGCAGTTCCGCCCCGGAGTAGCCAGACGAGGCACGGTGATGGCCGACAGCAACTTCCGCGCCGCCTCTGAAAGCCTCCTCAATGCCTCGGGATCACTGAGTAATTCGCCTCTATATATCAACGACCTGATTGACGCCACCGTCCATACTGCGGGAGCAAAACTTGAACAGCTGACCGCGGACATTGACTCTGCGATAATCAAGCAAGATAGCCATAGAGCCGACAGTCTTATCGCAATATTTACCGATATAGCTCTGACCATGGACCGCCTGCTGCTGTCGCACCCCGACCACCGCATGGAAAAGTGGATAGAGATGGCCCGCGCATACGGCCGCACCGAAGCTGAAAAGGGGTATTACGAAACAAATGCCCGCCGCATAGCCACGATATGGGGCCCGCCGGTTGACGACTATTCGGCACGTATATGGAGCGGACTGATACGCGACTACTATCTGCCGCGCTGGCTTCAGCATTTCGAGGAGCTACGCTCGGGACAGAAATTTGACTTCGCCACATGGGAACGCCAGTGGGTGGAGCAACAGAAAGGATTCTCCGAAGCCACAGCGTTGGAAAATCCCGTGGAGGGGTGCGTGCGGCTGATGGATATGGCCCGATAAGAGCGTAGGCCAGTGCCGCGACAAGAGGTAAAAGAAAGCTTTTGGACAAAAAAAGTTGGATATTCGAGGATTTTCATTAAGTTTGTGGTTATATATATAATCAACATACTCTCATAACCGACCATGAAGACGAAGACTCCCCCCACCCGCAAGCGCAAAACTCTCAATCTTATAAAGAATGACCCCTGGCTCGAACCCTTCTCAGCAGCCATAGAGGGACGCCACGATGAAGCGCTGCGCCGCGAGCGTGAACTGCTTGGCAAGGACTGCAAGACACTGTCAGACTTTGCCAACGCGCATCAGTATTTCGGTCTTCACCGTCAGGCCGACGGAAGCTGGACATTCCGCGAATGGGCACCAAACGCCACTGCAATAACACTTATAGGCGACTTTTCATCATGGAAAGAAATCCCGCAATACTCACTCAAGCGCCGCGACGACACGTCAGGTATATGGGAGATAAATCTTCCCGCCCATGCGCTGAAGCATGGACAGTACTACAAGATGCTTGTCCACTGGCAGGGAGGTAGCGGCGAACGCATCCCGGCCTATGCCACCCGCGTGGTGCAGGACCCGACGACACACCTCTTCTCCGCACAGGTGTGGGACGCGCCGGCCTACAACTGGGAGGTAAACGAATTCAAGCCCGACGTCAAGCCGCTCATGATATATGAATGCCATATTGGCATGGCTCAGGAGCGTGAAGATGTAGGCACATACGCCGAATTCCGCGACAAAATACTCCCCCGCATAGCGGCCGACGGATATAACGCCATACAGATAATGGCCATACAGGAGCACCCCTACTACGGGTCGTTCGGCTACCACGTGTCGAGTTTCTTTGCCGCATCAAGCCGCTTCGGCACACCGGAGGATCTCAAGAGCCTCATTGACAAAGCTCATGAACTGGGCATAGCGGTGATAATGGATATAGTACACTCCCACGCTGTAAAGAATGAAGTGGAGGGACTCGGACGCCTCGACGGAAGCCCTGACCTGTACTTCTACGGCGACGGACGCCGCGAGCATCCGGCATGGGACTCGCTCTGCTTTGACTATGGCAAAACTGAAGTGCTCCACTTCCTGCTTTCCAACTGCAAATACTGGCTTGAGGAATACCGCTTTGACGGCTTCCGCTTTGACGGCGTGACCTCGATGCTCTACTATAACCACGGCCTCGGACAGGCATTCGGTTCATATGCCGACTACTACGACGGCAATGAGGACACAAATGCCATAACCTACCTGACGCTTGCCAACAAGCTGATCCACACCGTCAATCCATCGGCCATAACCATAGCCGAGGAGATGAGCGGCATGCCTGGCCTGGCACTTCCGGTAAAGGACGGAGGCTTGGGATTTGACTACCGTATGGCCATGGGTATCCCCGACTACTGGATCAAGATGCTCAAGGAGAAGAAGGACGAGGACTGGCACCCGACATCGATATACTGGGAGCTGACCAACCGCCGCGCCGATGAGAAGACAATATCCTACGTTGAGAGCCACGACCAGGCATTGGTGGGCGACAAGACTGTAATATTCCGCCTGATTGACAAGGATATGTACTGGCACATGATGAAGGGTGACGAAAATATGACCGTGACCCGCGGCATGGCCATGCACAAGATGATACGTCTGGTGACATGCTCCACCATCAACGGCGGCTACCTCAACTTCATGGGCAATGAATTCGGCCATCCGGAATGGATTGACTTCCCGCGCGAAGGCAACGGATGGAGCTACAAATATGCCCGCCGCCAGTGGAGCCTCGTCGACAACAAGCAGCTGAAGTACCACGAGCTCAACGACTTTGACAATGCCATGGTGCATCTGATAGCCGACGTGTACAACTTCCAGCAGCTTCCGGTCACCAAACTCTGGGAGCAGGACGCTGACCAGGTGCTCGCCTACCGCCGCGGAGACCTGGTGTTTGTCTACAACTTCAACCCCATCAAGGCATTCAGCGACTACGGCATCCTGACACCTCCCGGCGAATACCGCACAGTGCTGTCGACCGACAATCCCGCCTACGGTGGATTCGGCAATATTGACGAAACCGTGAGCCACTTCACCATAGCCGACCCGCTGTACTCACCTCTCGGAGTGGAATGGCTCCGCCTGTATCTGCCTCCCCGCACCGCCATGGTACTGAAGCTTCAGCGCCGCCGTCCGGGACGCCCCCGCACCACGGCAGCCAAGAAAGAAACCAAGCCGGCCAAGGAGTCATCAGCCCCTAAAAACAGTAAAAAGAAGTAAAATTAGCGTCATTTTGAATTATAATAGCTAAATTTGCATGAAATAGCATAGCCATATCTCAGCCAATGAAAGTAAAAATACATAGGGAAGGAACCAATATCCTTGTGATACTGCTATTTATGCTGGTAGTAATCAACACACCCATGTGGATGTTTGTACGTCCCATGGCTGTGCCTATTGTATTTTCGTCCGTTTCATTGGTCATGTACCTGCTTGTCCTGAACTTCTTCCGTTCGCCCCGCCGCCACTTCACCGGCAACAGGGACCACGTTGTGGTATCGTCAGTCGATGGCCGCGTTGTGGCCCTTGAGGAAACATACGAAAGCGAGGTGCTTCACCGGCGCGTGATACAACTTTCGGTGTTCATGAGCGTGTTCAACGTTCATGCCAACTGGTTTCCGGTTGACGGCGAGGTAATATCTGTACGTCACCATTCGGGACGATTCATGTCAGCCTATCTGCCCAAGTCAAGCACTGAGAACGAGCGCTCCACCGTGGTGATTCGCGCCCGCTCAGGCCAGGAGATTCTGGTGCGGCAGATAGCCGGAGCTGTGGCCCGCCGTATAGTGACCTATGCCGAGCCGGGCGAAACGGCCAATATCGAGGACCACATGGGATTCATCAAATTCGGCTCACGCGTGGATATCTATCTGCCGCTTGACACTGAAATATTCGTAAAACTCGGAGATAAAACGGTGGGTGGCATCACTGAGGTGGCGCGCCTGAAATAGATGCTGTAAAAACCTTGCCCAATGTCATTCAATCTGAAAAAATCAATACCCAATTCCATAACATGCCTCAACCTGATATCGGGAGTGCTGGCATGTATCCTGTCATTCAACTATGACACCCCCATAGGTGCGCTCGAAGGGTACCAATGGGCCTTCATCTGCATCGGTGCGGCTGCCGTATTCGACTTCTGCGACGGCGCATCGGCACGTCTGCAGCATGCTTACTCCCCCATGGGGAAGGAGCTTGACTCCCTGGCCGATCTGATCAGCTTCGGACTGGCACCGGCTCTGCTGATGTTCAACACCATCAATTACTACAGCGAAGGATTCACGCCCTGGGCGCTTGCCTCACTAATAATAGTGGTATGCGGTGCACTCAGGTTGGCCCGCTTCAATATCGACACCCGCCAGACTACATCATTCATCGGCCTCCCCATACCGTCAAATGCCCTGTTCTGGATAGGATATATAGGCTGGATCAACTCGCACAGCTATCCCGGAGCCATCGCTTCGGCTATAATAATGGTCGCAGTGTCGCTGCTGATGGTCAGCCCCCTGAAGATGTTCTCGCTCAAATTCACCAGCTTCAGCTTCCGTGAGAACGTGAGGCGCTACGCCATACTGCTTGCCGCCGTACTTTTCGTAGCAACGGAGGGTGTGGCCGGATTTGCATGGACCATCCTGCTGTATATATTCATATCGCTGCTCGGCCGCAAAGGTCAGCCCGATACGGAGGAATAATAACGCAAAAATACTATGTTTGCCACAATAATAATATTAGCAATACTTACTGTACTGTTATGGCCCGCCATACGCACCATTCTGGCTCTGAGGCGCGCACAGAAACAGGCACAGCAAGCTTTCAGCCAGGCTCGACGCGCGGCTCAGGAGGAATCGCGCCGCAACCGCCCCGGCGGATGGAGTGCCGGCGAAGCCGGATCTGCTCCACAACAACACCCCCGACGTAAGAAAATCGACCCATCGGTAGGAGAATATGTGGAATGGGAGGAGGTAAAGGTAAGCTCCACCACCACTGACAGCTCCGGAAAATCGACCCGTACCACTGTGACGGAGGAACAGATTACCGATGTAGAATGGGAGGAACTATGAGCGGATATATAAGCGAACTGTACACGTTCTTCGAGGAACTGTCGGAGAACAATGACCGCGCATGGTTTGCTGCCAACCGTGACCGCTATGACATGCTGCGCGAAAGCTGGCTCGCCGATCTTGATCGCATGATAGGAGCCATGAGCGCCTGGGACCCTGCACTACGCACCCAGACGGCGCGCGGATGCGCCTACCGAATATACCGCGACACCCGCTTCTCACCGGACAAAACACCGTTCAAACTCTTCTTCTCCGCAGCCATATCACTCTGGGGACGCAAAAGCTGCCGTGCCGGCTACTATCTGCACATGGGGCTCCCGGGGCTGATGGACAGCGGGCTGTACGGAGGTATCTGGCAGCCTGACGCTGCCATGCTCTCAAAACTGCGCCACGCCATGGTGGACAATATCGAGGAATTCACCGAAATAATCACCAACCCTGACTTGGTGAAGGAGTTCCCCGGATGGTGCGGGCAGATGCTGCGTACAGCCCCCAAAGGATGGGACCGCAACCACCCGTGCATAGAGCTGCTCCGGCTGAAGGATATCGGCAAATTCCACCGGTGCGACCGCTCGTTCTTCATGCACGAGGACTGGCCGGAACGCGCAGCCGGGCTCTTCCGTCTGCTCAAACCGCTTAACGATTTTCTGAACTATTCATTGGATGAATAAGTGATGAACCGCGTGCTCAAACTGACCCGTATAGCTGTAAGCCTGGCAGTATTACTGCTGCTCACAGCCGCCCTTACCCTTCCAGTACTCACGGTGCCCGGACTCACACAGGGATTGGAGGATGTGCAGCTTACGGTGGCGGTGATGAGTTTCTCGCTGTTCATATTCGTGATATGGCTGATAGTGACACTGCTGTTCGGCCGGATATATTGCGCGTCAGTCTGCCCAATGGGTACTCTTCAGGATATTGCGGCCCGAGCCGCACGGATGTCACCTCAATTAAGACAGAAAGGCCGATACCGCTACTCACGCCCGCGCAACGGCCTGCGCTACATCATGCTTATAGCCATGATGATATGCCTTATGGGACAGTACTACGCCGTAGCCTCGGTGATTGACCCGTATGGTGCCTACTCCCGCATATGCCAGCGCCTGTTCGCGCCTGCCACCGATGCTGTTCTGTCGGCATTGGGCTCGCCGGAGGGTCGAGCGGTGGCCGCTACTTGGGCTTCGACGCTTATCGCGGCAATGACGCTCGGAGTGGTGGCTGTAATAGCAGCCCGGCGAGGGCGTCTGATATGCAACACCATCTGCCCTGTGGGGACCACCTTAGGGCTGGTGAGCCGTTTCGCCATATTCCAGATAGATATAGATACTGACCGGTGCATCCATTGCGGCAGATGCGAGGATGTATGCAAGGGTGAGTGCATTGACCTGCGCGACAACGTCGTGGACGGATCGCGGTGCGTCAACTGCTTCAACTGCATCAACGTATGCCCCAACGATGCCATTCATTACACCAACCGACGCAAGCAGCTGTCAGACACCATGATGCAACCTATCACCGGGCCATTCTCACGTCCTAAAGGGACTACAGCCAATGCCGCCGGCAGTTCAACATGTCAAAAAAATTCCCGCTCATGAAACAATACCTCGACCTGCTCCGACACATAATGGAGAACGGCACCGACAAATCGGACCGTACAGGTACCGGCACACGCAGTGTGTTCGGCTACCAGATGCGTTTTGACCTCAAAGATGGATTCCCCCTGCTTACCACCAAGAAACTGCATCTGCGCTCCATCATATACGAGCTGCTCTGGTTTCTGCGCGGCGATACCAACGTGCGCTACCTGCAGGAGCATGGCGTACGTATATGGAACGAGTGGGCCGGACCTGACGGCGACCTTGGCCATATCTACGGCTACCAGTGGCGTTCGTGGCCCGCGTATGACGGAACATTCATTGACCAGATAGCACAGGCAGTTAACGACATCCGCCACAATCCCGACTCCCGTCGCATAATAGTGAGCGCATGGAATGTGGCCGACCTCCCTTCGATGCATCTGCCCCCCTGCCACGCGCTGTTTCAGTTCTACGTGTCCGGCGGACGGCTGAGCCTGCAGCTCTACCAGCGGAGCGCCGACTGCTTCCTGGGGGTCCCGTTCAATATTGCGTCGTATGCTCTTCTGCTGCTAATGACAACCCGCATCACCGGACTGGAGCCGGGCGAATTCATCCACACCCTCGGCGATGCACACATCTACCTCAATCATTTCGATCAGGTCAAAGAACAGCTGCAGCGCCAGCCGCGCCGGCTTCCGCAAATGCTTATCCACGGTGAACAGAAGGAGCTTACCGACTTCCGTTTTGAGGATTTCGAGCTTACCGGTTACGACCCTATGCCTCACATAAAAGCTGCAGTTTCGGTATGAAGACGCGTCCTGAGATATGTATAATAGCGGCTGTGGCAGCCGACATGGCTATCGGGGTGCGCGGCGACATGCCGTTTCATATCAGCGCCGACCTCAAGCGGTTCAAATCCATAACCATGGGGTGCCCTCTGATAATGGGACGCCGCACATTTGAATCGCTCCCTAATGGCGCGCTCCCCGGACGCCGCAACATAGTGGTGACCCGCAATGAATCGTGGAGCGCTCCGGGTGTAGAAAAAGCCCCGTCAATTGACGAGGCTCTGAAAATGTGCTGCGGAAATGAACGTGTGATGGTGATAGGAGGCGGCGACGTTTACCGCCAGATGATGCCGGAGGCCGACCGTCTGTATCTGACCCACATCATGGCCCGTGTGCCGGACGCCGATACCTATTTCCCCACCCCTGACAGTAACTGCTGGGAGGAGGAGAGCCGCTCTGATGTGGCTGTCGACCCGCGCTCGGGAGCGGAGTATTACTTCGCTGACTACGTGCGCCGCTAATCGTCCATCTTCACGCTCCGGAAAGTACCGAGCAGATTGAACTTCAGTTCTATTCCGTCAGACAGCTCCACTTCATAGCCTGAAGACTTCTTCTCTACCTTCACAGCTTTCACGCCGGGGTAATTCTTATTGATATAGTTACGTATCGGGCGGAGCAGAAGTCCGTCAGGGAGTTCGCGCGTCTTACAGTCGACTGAGGTCCACTTTCCGGCGTTGTTAAACTCAATCTTGGTACCGTTGACCAGCTTCACATCATAGTCTGTCTTTTTCAGCAGGTGACGGTCCACCTTTATCAGACTCACTTTCGCTTTAGGGAAATATGTGGTGAGCATCTCTTGCGCGGCCTCCGGAAGGGCATCGCGCTTGATGGTGTACTTGTCGGCTCGTGCTACTGCCACGGTGGCAAGAAAGACTACAAGGAGTGTAATTATTTTTTTCATAACAAAAAGGGTGTTTTATCTGAGATAAAACACCCCTCAAGGATTATAGGTTCACAAATCTATTCATTCAGCCTCACGCTGCAAATGCATCTTCGCTTCCCGGCGGAATATCTTTCGGATGGTACGCCACTTGGGGAAGATGGCTGCCGGACGTATCGGTCCGTAGCTTACCAGAATGACCGTAAGGGACACAATTGCCACAATAAGCAGCCAGCCGTAGATCTCCTTCATTGACACGACAAGAGCCTGTTGCTGCACCACTCCGAAGAGCTGTCCAAGCGGCATGTGGGCTATATCGGCATTGAAGTCAGTCATGGAGCCGCTTATCAGGGCTGCATTCTTAGCCATGACACGGCGAAGGAATTCACCGACAATAGCCGGGCCGAGCGTGGCACCCATCACCGCTCCGGTAAAGCCGTTGATGGTAAGCGCCTGGGGAAATACAAAGAAATGCAGTCCGCTCTGCACTATGGAGGTCAGGAAAACAATGGATATTATCACCGATGCAAATCCGCGCGTGAAGAGCGGAATGAACAGCATCTCCTTCTCCACACCGTAGTCAATCAGGAAATAGAAATATGCCAGATACACCCCCGCAAGAGCAAACCCGATGGCCGTCATGGTCTTGTAGCGCCATTTGTGCAACGCAAACGTATAATAGGTGAACACGCATCCCGCCACAACACCGCACACCACATACCAGTTAAGGTCAATCAGATTGGTTTCATCAAACCCGAGTATCGCAGCCGCATAGCTGTGCTCAAACACATGCTCTGTGGCAAGCAAGGTGAAGAATACCAGATAAATCAGTGTGGCCCGGATGACATTGCGGTTTGTCATGGCCTGAAACGTGATGTAAGGATGGTGCAGGAATGATGCACGCCATAGATTGATAAGCAGGCTTACCACGCCTAATATGGCAGCTCCGCGAATCTCCTCCGCATCCCACCAGTCGTAGAAATTGCCGTAAACGCATACAAACGTGAAGCAGAGCATGAATATGCTCCACAGCGCCGCGCCAATCCAGTCGATGCCGAGCAGAGGTATCTGTATCGGACCTTTTACAGCCTTGACAAATATAAGCACCATCAGCATCATCAGTGCCAGCAATCCGCTCATGATCCAGTGCATGTACTCCCATTGTGAGAAGAATGCGGTATAGATGGTGGCAATACCGCTGAGCTGTATGGCCCCGTCGACCACGAGGTACACATAGCAGAAGAATATAGCCATGTCGCGCACCGGGGTGAGCCATAGCTGAATGGTGGAATTGCAGGCAAAAGTGGCCCACATACGGAACCATCCTGCAACAAAACATGTAGCCACAAGCACCGGCACATTGGTAGTGTGGGCACAGATAAAGTTGGCCGCTATCAGTACCGCGCCGCATGCAAGAAGACTGACGCGATTGGAATAGCGGAACTTCAGCCTGAACATGACGCAGAAATTGATAGACATCCCCACCAGCGAGGCATAGCCCGCCATCAGGATATCCTCCTGCATCAGTGCCGTGGTGCCTACCATATCGCTGGCGGCGGCAAGATATACACCTCCTGAGAACTGCACTATAAGCACAAACAGGATGAAAAGCCATGGCTTCAGCCTGCGGGGCACATAGTTTGGAACGTCAGGAATATCGAATGGGCCTTGCGGCCCGTGCCAGTCACCCATATCAGTACTTCACTTCACATTCCACATTCATACCGGCTCGCAGCAGATCCATATCGGCGGCACTGTTCTTGTCGGTCAGCTCTATACGGACCGGAACACGCTGACGCACCTTCACGAAATTGCCTGCGGAGTTATCCTGAGGTATGATGGAGAGAGCGGCACCTGTAGCGGTAGAGAGCGACACCACTTTGCCCTGGAACGTCTTTCCGGGGATAGCGTCAACCTTGATTTCCACCTCGCTTCCCTGATGGATATTCTTGAGCTGTGTCTCCTTAAAATTGGCGGCAATCCATACATCGCTGCCGTCAACGATGTCGAGCATGGTCTGTCCGGGCTGAACAAGCTGTCCTACCTGAATCTCCTTGCGTGAGCAGTAGCCATCGCAGGGAGCGGTTATCACGGTGTACGACAGATTCAGCTCGGCTGTCTCAAGAAGCGATTTGGCAAGTTCAATGCCGGCATCGTTCTGAGCTATGCGCTGGCGGGTCTCAGACACTACGGTCGATGTGGCCGAACGCTGACGCAGAAGGGTTTCATAGCGGGCCTTCTTGGCTTCATAATCGGTCTTGGCACCGTCATACTGCTGACGTGTCACAGCATCCTTCTCAAGAAGCTTTGAATAGCGGTCGAGGTCAACGGCGGCATTATCCATCAGCACTTTTGCCTCGGCAATAGAGGCCTCGCTCACAGCCACGTTGGCCGATGCGACGCCTACCGAATGGTCAGCCACATTGCGGCCGGCCACGGCATTCTGATAGTCGGCATTCGCCTGAGCCACACGCAGGCGCATGTCGGCATCATCAATTATCACAAGAGTGTCCCCTTTCTTTACCGGTTCATACTCCTTGAAGCGTATCTCTTTTATATAGCCCTGCACACGGCTGTTGACCGGTACTATCTGACGGCGCACCTGCGCATTGTCGGTAAACTCCACATCACCGAAGTGAATGAATTTTGAGCCGACCCACACGGCGGCCGCAATGATCACTGCAAGAGTGATGACGTATGATATTATCTTTTTAGTACGGTGTCTCATATTTTTCCGGAAGTAAATAACAGTTTATAATAGTAATATATGATATTGATTCGTGCATTCACCAGACGCTGCTCGGCATCAAGCTTCGAGTTGGCGGCGTCAAGCATATCGGTTATCAGCGCCATATCGGCAGAATAGCGTGTCGATGTGGTATTGTAGTTGCGCTCGGCAAGCTCAACGCTCTTCTGCTGAGTCTTCAGTTCCTCATATGCCTCGAGGTAGCGCACGTAGTCGGCGCGCAGTGACAGCTCCACATTCTCACGTGTGGCGGCAAGTTCATCCGAGGCATGCAGTGTGGCCGCACGGCTGCGGGCCATTGACTTATTGCTCTTGAAGAGTGATGATATATTATAGGACACACCTACACCTACGTACCAGTAGCTCAGGTTGCGGTTGATAGGGGGTACCTCTACCAGAATCGGGCCGTCGATAGTCCATGCCGCCTGCAGTCCTATTTTAGGACGTTTCTCAGCCTTTACCATATCCTCCGCCTTACGGCTGATATCGAGCTTGGACTGTGCCAGACGTATGGCGGGCGAATTCTGCGTGGCCTCGCTCTGCCAGGCCGCCTCGCCATCCGAGGGGAGGGAACGCGTAAGTATAGCGGCATCCGGGGCTATGACAGTACCTTCCGGCATGCCGGCTATGCTCACCAGATTATGATTGAGGATGTCAATGGTATTGTCAATCTTGACAAGCTGCAATTCCAGATTTGACACCAGAAGCTCGTAGCGTGTTATATCGTTCTGAAGAGCCGTACCCTGCTCGTAACGGGCCTGCATCTCGGCAAGCACCTTGCGTGCCTGCAATATATTGTTCTCAACTACGGTGCGCAGATTGCTGTACTTGTATATATCCAGATAGAATCCGGTAAGCTGAAAGCGGATGTTATCGCGCTGCAGCTCCGTGGCATAGCGCGAGGCTGTAAGCTTCAGTTCGGCAAGTTCTATGCCTGTAGTGATAGCGCCTCCGGCGTAGACAGGCTGGTTGATGCTTACCGACAGTCCATTGCCGAAATGCGGGATGGGGGCTTTCTCGTAGTCGGTAAAGTTACGCTTTGTGATGAATCCGTCACCGATATAACTGAGTGACAACTGAGCGTTTATGTCAGGCAGCCGTCCTGCACGTGCCACGTTGATTTCATGTTTGGCCTCCTCTTCGGATGAAAATGCCGGGCGCAACTGCACACTGTTTTTTTCGGCAATCTCAAACAATTCCTCAAGCGTGACAACTGACGCATTACGGTCCATGGCACACACTCCACCGCTCAACAAAGTTGCGGCAAGCAACCCTGTGAGCAATCGCAGATTGTTCATAAGTAATAAGTAAAAATGTGAATATTCGGGGATAGGGACCCAGCCTTATCGCAAAGGCCGGATAGAGATTCCAAAATACAGGGAATCAGACATCAAGAGAAATCACTGGGTGCTCTTCCAATTCTCCATGAAGGAGCAGTTCTGAGCTTTGGGTTGAGATGTAAATAGGGAAATGTGTCTGTAATCCATCATATTCCGCTCTTTGTGAACGGTAGTGCAAAGTTACAACTTTTTTCCCTACAGCGGAACTGAGGCTTAAAAAAAGTAAAAAAATAAGCGCTTCCAACAGCAGCTGGTGCTACCGGAAGCGCCTGTATCATGGACTTTTATCTATTTTCGAGCTATTATTTCAGCTTGGCGAGCGCCTCGGCGATACGTGCGCAGGCACGGCGGATATTGTCGTCAGATGTGGCGTAGCTCAGGCGGATATAGCCAGGCAGGCAGAATGCCGCACCATCCACAGTAGCCACATGGGCTTCATCAAGAAGATACATGGCCAGATCCGAGGCATTGTTTATCACACGGCCGTTGTAGCTCTTGCCGAAGAACGACGATACCTCAGGGAAAAGATAGAAGGCGCCCTCGGGACAGTTGACCTTCAGGCCGGGGATAGCTGAGCAAAGCTCAACAACAAGGTCGCGGCGGCGACGGAAAGCGGCGCACATTTCATGCACGCAATCCTGCGAGCCAGTATAGGCCGCCTCGGCAGCTTTCTGAGCTATCGATGACGAACCGGAGGTGTACTGGCCCTGCAGTTTTGTGACAGCCTTTGCCACCCAGAGCGGACCGGCCATGAAGCCGATACGCCATCCGGTCATGGCATAAGCCTTTGACACACCGTTGATCACCACCGTACGGTCGGCAATCTCGGGGAATGCGGCCATCGACGTGTATGAACCGGTGAAGTTGATATGCTGATATATTTCATCGCTCAGCACCATCACCTCGGGATAATCCTTCAGGACATCCACAAGGGCCTGCAGCTCGGCGTGCGAGTAGACACTGCCGGTAGGATTGGAGGGTGAACACATAAGCACCAGGCGTGTGCGCGGTGTGATGGCGGCACGGAGCTGCTCGGGTGTTATCTTGAAATTCTGCTCTATGGCTGCGGGGACAGTCACGGTCACACCTTCGGCGAGTTTCACCATCTCCACATAGCTTACCCATGCGGGGGTAGGAATCACTACTTCATCGCCCGGATTGACCAGCGACAGAATCACATTGCAGAGCGCCTGCTTGGCACCGCCCGACACTACGATCTGCTCCGGAGCATATTCCACACCATTTGTGGCAAGCAGATTGGCCGCGATAGCCTTGCGGAGGCTCATGAAACCCGGCACGGGCGAATAGAAAGAGAAGTTATCGTCAATAGCCTTCTTACCGGCCTCCTTGATATGGTCAGGAGTGTGGAAATCAGGTTCACCTACTGACAGATTGATCACATCCACGCCTGCAGCGCGAAGTTCATTGCTCTTTTGCGACATGGCCAGTGTCTGTGACTGCGCCAATGCCTGTATCCGTTTCGAAACTTCAAGCATATCTTAAATATTATATTATTTTCCTGTTAGTATCTTCTTAATGTCATTCAGTTTGTTGAGAGCTGCCACCGGCGTGAGGTTGTTGATGTCGGTGTTCAGTATTTCATCACGTATCTGGGTGAGCACCGGATCGTCGAGCTGGAAGAATGACAGTTGCATACCCTCGGCTGCTTCCGGCACTGCCTTTGGCGAAGGGGCGGGATGCTCCTGAGCTCCCCGCCGGTTGGCTTCCTCAAGAGTATGCAGCACTTCCGAAGCACGGCTCACAATGCCGCGCGGCATGCCGGCCAGCTTGGCTACATGTATGCCGAAACTATGCTCGCTACCTCCACGGGCAAGCTTTCGCAGGAACACTACCTTTCCGTCAATCTCCTTGACGGACACATTGTAGTTGACCACGCGCTGATAGATCTGCTCCATGTCATTAAGCTCGTGATAGTGCGTGGCAAACAGTGTCTTGGGGTGAGCGTTGCCATATTCATGAATATGCTCAACAATGGCCCAGGCAATTGAGATACCGTCGTAGGTCGATGTACCGCGGCCAAGTTCGTCAAACAGTATCAGCGAGCGCTCACTCATGTTGTTGAGAATCGAGGCGGCCTCGTTCATCTCCACCATGAATGTCGATTCGCCGTGCGAAATATTGTCGCTAGCTCCTACGCGAGTAAATATCTTGTCGACCACGCCTATCCGTGCGCTTTCAGCCGCCACGAAGCACCCTATCTGTGCCATAAGCACATTGAGTGCCGTCTGGCGCAGCAATGCCGATTTACCCGACATGTTCGGTCCGGTAATCATCATCACCTGACAGGAATCGTTAGCCAGATTGACCGTATTGGTAATATACGGTTCCCCTGCCGCCAGCTCACGCTCAATGACCGGATGACGCCCCTCCACGATATCGATACGGAGCGAATCGTCCACCACCGGACGGTTATACTTGTTCTCAATAGCCACCCGGGTAAACGCCGACAGGCAGTCAAGACGTGCCAGCAGTGTGGCGTCAAGCTGTATAGCTTTGGTATAGTCGGCCACGGCGGCTATCAGTTCATTGTATAGCCGCTGCTCTATGACCGATATTTTTTCCTGTGCCCCGAGGATTTTCTCCTCATACTCCTTAAGTTCCTGGGTAATGTAGCGCTCGGCATTGACAAGCGTCTGCTTGCGTATCCATTCGGCAGGCACTTTGTCGCGATGGGTGTTGGTCACCTCTATATAATAGCCGAACACATTGTTATACCCTATCTTCAGACTCGTGATACCGGTGGCCTGACTTTCGCGGGCCTGCAGCTTCAGCAGATAATCCTTGCCGGAATAAGCTATGTCGCGCAGCTCGTCGAGCTCAGCGTCGACCCCTGATTTTATCACGGAACCGCGGTTGAGCGCTATAGGAGCATCATCAATAATCTCACGCTCTATACGCTCACGTATCGAACGGCAAGGATTGAGCTGCTCCCCGATGGCCACAAGCGCTTCCTGCCCCGAGGCCATGCATATCTCACGCACCGGTTCCACGGCCGCAAGCGCACCACGGAGCTGCACAAGTTCACGCGGATTGACACGCCCGGCGGCCACTTTGGACACCAGACGCTCCATGTCGCCTATCTGCTCGAGAAGTCCGCGCAGATCATCGCGGGCCTCCGTACTGCGGAAGAAATGCTCCACCACGTCAAGACGCTTGTTGATCGCCGCCACATCCTTGAGCGGGAACAGAATCCAGCGGCGCAACATACGCGCCCCCATAGGGGTGGAGGTGCGGTCAATCACATCGAGCAGGCTCTTGCCATCCTCACTCATGGCCTGGATAAGCTCCAGATTACGCACCGTGAAGCTGTCGAGCCGCACATAGCGGTCCTCCTCAATACGGGCAAGCGCGGAGATATGCCCGGTGCGGGTATGGCGGGTCACATCAAGATAGTGCAGGATAGCGCCGGCGGCGATAACCCCGGCTGTCATTCCGCGCAGACCGAATCCCTTTAGCGAGGCGGTTCCGAACTGCTTGTGCAGCCGTTCACGCGCCGTAGGTTCGTTGAACACCCAGTCGTCAAGCTCAAATGTGAGGAATTTGCTTGTCAGCATCTCCTCCACATCATGGCGGTGTCCGCGCTCCACAAGCAGCTCCTTGGGTGCGAACTTCGCCATAAGCTTATCCACATAGTCAGGCGTCCCCTCCCCGGCAAGGAATTCGCCGGTGGATATATCCAGAAATGCCACTCCGGTCAGATGCTTGCCGGAATGTATGGCGGCCACGAAGTTATTCTCACGATGGTCAAGTATGTTATCGCCCATCGTCACGCCGGGAGTCACCAGCTCGGTGATGCCGCGCTTCACAAGCTTTTTGGTCAGCTTCGGATCCTCGAGCTGCTCACATATAGCCACTCTCTTGCCGGCACGGACAAGTTTGGGAAGATACGTGTCGAGCGCATGATGCGGAAAGCCGGCGAGCTCCACACTTGACGCCGAGCCGTTGGCCCGGCGTGTGAGTGTGATGCCAAGTATTTCAGAGGCCGTGATGGCGTCATCGCTGAATGTTTCATAGAAGTCACCCACACGGAAAAGCAGCACTGCATCGGGATGCTTTGATTTCATCTCAAAGTACTGCTTCATCAGCGGTGTTTCCACTACCTTCTTAGCCATACACCCTCCTGTCTGTCTATTTTACTTCGTTAAGGCGGGCAAGATACTTGCCTATGATGTCAAATTCTATATTCACTACCGTACCGGGAGTGATGCAGTGGAAGTTGGTATGCTCATAGGTGTAAGGGATGATAGCCACACGGAATGAATCGATCTCACTGTCACATACGGTGAGGCTCACGCCGTTGACGGTCACTGACCCTTTCTCAACAGTCACATATCCTTTGGCGGCCATTCCCGACGGCACATCATAGCGGAACTTGTAGTACCGGCTGCCGTCGACCTCCTCAACGCTTTGGCACACGGCGGTGCAATCAACATGCCCCTGTACGATATGTCCGTCAAGGCGGCCGTTCATCAGCATGCTGCGTTCGAGGTTCACCTCCGAGCCCTCGGCAAGCAGCCCGAGATTGCTGCGGTCAAGGGTTTCCTGGATGGCTGTGACGGTATATGTGCGGTCAGGGTGCAGAGCCACTACGGTAAGGCACACGCCATTGTGGCTCACTGACTGGTCAATACTCAGCTCGTCAGTGAACGAACAGCTGACGCGAAGGTGGCGGTTGCCACCCTCGTCAGTCACTCCCACCACACGGGCGCACTCTTCAACTATTCCTGAAAACATATCAATCCTCCGTTTCAAGGTCAATATTCAGTACTTCATGCCAGGGCAGACCCTGCACCGGAAGCTGCTCCATGAAAGGGTCCGGATCGAACTGCTCTACGTTCCATACGCCCGGCTTTTTCCATTTGCCGGTCAGGAACATCATGGCGCCTATCATTGCGGGCACACCGGTAGTGTAGCTCACGGCCTGCATGCCGGTTTCGCGGTAGGCTTCCTCGTGGCTGCAGTTGTTGTAGATGTAGTAGGTGAGATGCTCGCCGTTCTTGTCAAGACCTGATATGCGGCATCCTATCGATGTTTCGCCGTGATAGTTCTCTCCGAGATCCTGCGGATTGGGAAGCACAGCCTTCAGGAACTGCAGGGGCACAATCTTGGTGCCGTTGTAGTCCACCTCGTCGATACGGGCCATGCCTATGTTCTGAATCACGCGCAGGTGGGTCAGATACTCCTGTCCGAAGGTCATCCAGAAGCGGGCGCGCTTGATGGTAGGATAGTTCTGCACAAGGCTTTCAAGCTCTTCGTGATAGAGAAGATATGACTCGCGCGGGCCGATGTTGGGGTATGTAAGCGGGCGATGGAATTCCAGCGGGCCGGTGGTGACCCACTTGCCGTCCTGCCAGTAGCGTCCGTTCTGAGTGATTTCGCGGATGTTGATTTCGGGATTGAAGTTGGTGGCGAATGCCTTGCCATGGTCGCCGGCGTTGCAGTCTACGATGTCAAGATACTGCATTTCGCTGAAATAATGCTTGGCGGCATAGGCTGTGAAGATGCCGCTCACTCCGGGGTCGAAACCGCAACCGAGTATGGCAGTCAGGCCGGCCTTTTCGAAGCGTTCGCGGTAGGCCCACTGCCATGAGTATTCGAAGTGGGCTTCATCCTTGGGTTCATAGTTGGCTGTGTCAAGATAGTTGACTCCGCACTGCAGGCAGGCCTCCATGATAGTGAGGTCCTGATACGGAAGAGCCACGTTGATCACCAGTTCGGGACGGTGACGGTTGAGCAACTCAACGAGCTGTTCCACGCTGTCGGCATCGACGCTGTCAGTGGTTATGCGGCCTGAGCCGATCTTTCGGGCTATGGCCTCGCACTTACTGCGTGTACGCGAAGCAAGCACAATTTCAGTGAACACTTCCGGATTCTGGGCACATTTGTAAGCCACTACGGTACCTACACCGCCGGCTCCGATAATCAAGACTTTTGCCATCTTTCAGATATATTATATTTATGATATTTATATTTACTTACGCAATATAGCATTTAAGGTTCAAAGGTACGCCTTTCAGCCACAATTCCCAAACTTTTCAGTCCATTTTTTGGGAGCGCAACTTCTTTAATGCTATATTTGCAGGATATGAAACGTAGATTCCTCACCGCACTGCTCGTCGCAGTGCTTACGCTTGCCGGCGCATCAGCCAAATCACTCATAAAGGGGCTGAAAAGCAACGAAGTACCCGTGTTCATCACCCTCGGACAATCAAATGCCGACGGCTCGGCCATGTTTGACCCTGACGAGGATGCCCGCATGCGCCAATGGTACGAATCCGGCGAAAATCCCGGCACCATGAAGATGTGGTACCGCAGCTCGCAGGTGGAGAACCAGCCGCGCAACTCTCGCGGCGAGCACCCCCGCTGGGTGACCGACGGAAAGATACAGGACGTACCTGCCGGATGGCTCGACCTCTGGTACCGCAACGAGAACACCGCCGGCCGCACAGCCATGAACATGATTCACGGCTACGGCACCTACAGCACCGGCTCCGGTACCGACTGCGCACAGGGCCGCCGGGGCATGGAGGGGGAATTCGGCATCGAGTTTCAGCGCCATTTTCCAGGCGCCCCGCTCTACATGCTGAAACTCGGGGCGTCAGGCTCCCACATATCCGCATGGGCCAACCCCGATGATGATCACAACTGGACATATTTCCTCGACAGCATATACCGCCCGGCCATAACCGACCTGCTCGCCAGAGGGCTGCGCCCGAGGCTTGCCGGCATATGGTGGATGCAGGGATGCGCCGACTCCGGAGCCACTGAGGCGTATTACCGCGAGTGCCTTGAGCGGCTTGTGGAGCGCTGCCGCACGGAGCTTGGATTTCCCGAGGCACGGCTGCTGATAGGCCATGTGGTAAAGCCCGGCGAATCGGCGGATTACCCTGATGCATCGGTACAGTTCGGGCAGGGGGTGCGCGATGCGCAGGATGCCGTAGCTGCAGCCACCGGAGGCGTTGACATTGTGGACACCCGCAACATCGACTTCCAGTACGAAAAAGCCTTCAACGGTCATCTCCATTACAGCCACCGCGGCGTCAACGCCATAGGCCGCATGCTTGCCGACAGCGTGGCCGCAGCCGGCCCCGCATCGTGGAGCCGCTTCTCCACACCCGGCCGCTGGGAAAAGGACAGCAGCGGGCTGCCGGTATTCATCCCCACTGTAGGACGCCCCACCATCACCTACAAACGCACGAAGGGCGGCGTGACCGCCACCCTTCGCTATCCCGGCTTCACCGAGAAGAAATATTATTCCATGTCAAGCGCTTTATAGTGCTGATAGGGATGGTCGCATGCCGGGCATACCTTTGGAGGCTCTGTGCCTTCAAATATATAGCCGCACACCATACACTGCCATTCGATAGGCTTCTCACGCTTCCAAACCGTGCCGGCCTTGACCTGCTCAAGATACTTCTCAAAGCGGTCGCGATGATGTCGCTCGATCTCAGCTATAGCCTCGAAATGCTTGGCGATATCCTCAAACCCTTCCTCGCGGGCCACCTTGGCGGCTTCGATATAAGCGTCGACACCTTCGGCAGTTTCCTCAGCTATCGAAATCTCCAGATTTGAAGCGGTGTCGCCTATCACGCCGGAGTCAACATCAAGACTTACAGGCACCTTGCCACCTTCAAGATATTTGAAGAAAATCTTGGCGTGGCGCAGTTCGTTGGCCGCAGTGTCACGGAACACTTCGCCGATGGGGAAATAGTTTTCCTTATCGGCCTGCGCGGCGTAGAAAGTGTAGCGTGCATAGGCCTGATTTTCGTTCATATACGAGGCGGTAAGCAGTTTTTCCGTCTGTGTGCCTTTAATGCTTTTTTTCTTAGATGCTGTCATGACTGAATATTTTTTATAAGTTAGATTAATACTTTCAATTGCAGTATTATCACAACGCCGCACACCCTCGTATTGTTCACCGACACTATCCCGCATCTGATACTGCACTCCTCTCCGCCCCCCGGTAGAAAACATATCCGTACCCACTTAGGGTAATCTCTTCGGCCCTCCTTATTTTTCTTTCACAAATACTTGGCTGCTAAAAAAAAATGGATAACTTGCAACACGAATACACAATATAAGCCCAAACGCAGATAAAAAACGCACCGTCTGGCAGTTGAGTATTTTTCCAAAAAGCAATCATTATCAATCCAGACAATAACCATTCTAAAGCAAACATCCCATGGAAAAGACATTGACATTCAAAAATTACCTGCTCCAATTCGTTTACTCATTAGTGCTGTTTCTGATTGTATGCTGGAGCGCTGCGTGCGGACTCTATGCTGCAAGTTGGACAGAAAGCATTGCATTCTTCATGCTTGCATTCTTTATCATATCACGCAATCAAGAGCAATGTACAAAATGTATAGTATATTCTATCTGTGCACTTGCATTAGGTAGAGTCGCGCTTGAAATACCGGTCCGTGCTTTTGACTGGAGCGGCTCATTTTACTCGATTATCTTTGTAATCACCTCCATTATGGGAATTATTCTCGGAGCCATATCCGGAAAGATACGCAAGCCCTATATATTCATCATATCATTCATCATTTTCATTCTCGTAAACGATGGGCTTATATACTTGTGGGACATGTATATGATAAAATAATTCAATAAGCAATAATAAACAGTTATCCCCGGCTCAACCTCAACAGGTTTTGTCGGGGATAATCATTTTATCTCATCTTACCGAATAGGGTAACACTGATTGATTTACGACCGAATTAGAGGGCCTGGATTTATAATCATTCGCTATCCTGTCAATTAAAAATACGATTCATGATACATTGGTGCGTCAAAATTCATTAAAAATAGGTGTGTCGGGCTATCATACCGGGGATTTTCGCTATTTTTGCAGAAATTTGAACCATTATATTCATAAGTCAACTTATGGCAACAAACTTACTTGAACTCAGCGAACAAGAAATAGTGCGCCGCGGCTCGCTCGACGAAATGCGCCGACGCGGCATTGACCCATATCCCGCAGCCGAATTTAAGGTTACCGGCTACACCAAAGAGATTAAAGAGAATTTTGCCGACGACGCTCCCCGCCGCGAGGTGAGCGTGGCCGGACGCATAATGAGCCGCCGCATCATGGGCAAGGCTTCATTCCTCGAACTTCAGGACAGCGAGGGGCGCATACAGGTGTATGTGAGCCGCGATGACCTCTGCCCGGGCGAGGATAAGGATTTCTACAACGTGGTGTTCAAGAAGCTGCTCGACATAGGCGACTACATAGGCGTGGAGGGCTACGTGTTCCGCACACAGACAGGTGAGATTTCGGTACATGCATGCACCATAAAGGTGCTGAGCAAATCGCTCCGTCCGCTCCCCATAGTGAAGGTGAAGGATGGCGTGACCTACGACGCTTTCGATGACCCCGAGCTGCGCTATCGCCGCCGCTACGTCGACCTGGTGGTAAACGACGGCGTGAAGGAGATATTCATCAAGCGCACCAAGGTGTACAACACCATGCGCGAATATTTCAACTCTCACGGCTACATGGAAGTGGAGACCCCGATCCTGCAGTCAATTCCCGGCGGAGCATCGGCCCGTCCGTTCATCACACACCACAACGCGCTTGACATCCCGCTCTATCTGCGCATAGCCGACGAGCTGTATCTGAAGCGCCTTATCGTAGGCGGATTCGAGGGTGTATACGAGTTCAGCAAGAACTTCCGCAACGAGGGTATGGACCGCACACACAATCCCGAGTTTACCTGCATGGAGATCTACGTGGCCTACAAGGACTACAACTGGATGATGGCTTTCACTGAGAAGATGCTTGAGAAGATATGCCTCGAAGTGAACGGCACCACACGTGTGAAGGTGGGCGACAACGAGATTGACTTCAAGGCTCCCTACAAGCGCGTGACCATGATTGACGCCATCAAGGAGCACACCGGCATTGACATCACAGGCATGGGCGAGGAAGAGCTGCGCGACGTGTGCCGCCGTCTGGAGATAGAAGTGGACGAAACTATGGGCAAGGGCAAACTGATCGACGAGATATTCGGCGAAAAATGCGAAGGCCGCTATATACAGCCCACATTCATCATTGACTATCCCATAGAGATGTCGCCCCTCACCAAGCGTCACCGCAACAATCCGGAGCTTACCGAACGATTCGAGCTTATGGTAAACGGCAAGGAGCTTGCCAACGCCTACTCCGAGCTTAACGACCCGATTGACCAGTACGAACGCTTCGTGGAGCAGATGCGACTGAGCGAAAAGGGCGATGATGAGGCCATGATTATCGACAAGGACTTCATCCGCGCCCTTGAATACGGCATGCCCCCCACATCGGGCATGGGTATAGGCATGGACCGCCTGGTAATGCTCATGACCGGCCAGACCACCATACAGGAAGTGCTCTTCTTCCCGCAGATGCGCCCCGAAAAGGTACAGCAGCGCGATGGCGAGCAGGCATTCGCCGCAGCCGGCGTTGACGCCGCATGGGTGCCCGTACTTCACAAACTCGGCGTGCTGACCGTGCAGCAGCTCGGAGCCACAGCTTCGGCAGGCAAACTGCGTCAGGACCTTTGCGGACTCAACAAGAAGTTCAAACTCGAACTGCAGAATCCCTCCGAGCAAGAGGTGACCGGATGGATCGAAACGGCCAAGGCCCTCTGATTCGACAGACAGCAGTTCTCACCTCGTAACCAAAATCTGTTTTATGACATTCCCCGGTAAAATAGCAATCATGGGTGGAGGAAGCTGGGCTACGGCTCTGGCGAAACTCGTGCTCGACAATTGCGAATCAATATACTGGTACATGCGCCGCGACGACCGAATAGAGGAGTTCCGGCGCCTGCGCCACAATCCGGCCTATCTGACTGACGCCATTTTCGATGTGGAGCGTATCTTCTTCTCATCGGACATCAATGAAATATGCTCAAAGGCCGACACCCTGCTGTTGGCCATGCCGTCGCCCTACTTCCGCTCGCATCTTGAGAAGATAACGGTGGACCTGAGCGACAAATACATAGTGACCGCCGTAAAGGGCATAGTGCCTGAGGTAAATGAAATAGTCACCGACTTCATGAAGCGCGAATACGGCGTGCCGGCCGAGCGTCAGCTCGTCATTGGCGGACCGTGTCATGCTGAGGAAGTGGCCCTCGGACGCCAGAGCACACTGACCGTGGCCGGAGGCGACATCACGCTGGCTGAAACCTTTGCCCGCTGCCTCAGCGGCAAGGCCATGCGCACCGTCACCTCCACTGATGTCGACGGCATAGAGTATGCCGCCGTGCTGAAAAACGTCTACTCCATAGCCGCCGGCATAATCCACGGCCTGAAATACGGCGACAACTTCCTGGCCATGCTCGTGTGCAACGCCATCCGCGAAATGGAACGCTTCATCGACACCGTAGCCCCGTGCAAGCGAAACATCTGCGACTCCGTTTATCTCGGCGACCTGCTTGTGACATCCTACTCGCAGTTCAGCCGCAACCACAACTTCGGCGCCATGATAGGCAAAGGCTATTCAGTGACCGCCGCCCGCATGGAGATGAACCAGACCGCCGAAGGCTACTATGGCACCAAGTGCATGCATGAAATAAACCAGCGCTACGGAGTGGAGATGCCTATATTACAAGGTGTGTATTCAATCCTGTACGAGCGCGGTCGTCCGGCCAAGACCATGCGTCAGCTCGGCGCCACGTTCATGTAACATGAACAAAAAGCAGTACTTCTTTATTATTTCATAGAAAATACGAACACATAATACTGAATTATGAAAAATATCAGCATTGACATCCGTCATGCCCTCGGCCGGGTCACAGAGGCCGACATCAAGGCTATGCTTCCTGAAGCTGACAAATGCCTTGACACAGTGGAAAGCGGCACAGGCGCCGGCAACGACTTCCTCGGTTGGGTAAAGCTCCCCTCCGAAACCACTGACGCCCTCGTTGACGACATCTGCGCTACCGCCCAACAGCTCCGCTCGGAGTGCGAAGTAGTGGTGGCCATAGGCATCGGAGGCTCATACCTCGGCGCCAAGGCTGTGATTGAAGCCCTCAGCGACTCTTTTGCCGCCTACCGCACCGACAAAGGCACACAGATACTCTTCGCAGGACAGAACATAGGCGAGGACTACCTCAACGAACTGATGAACCTGCTTGAAACGAAGAAATTCGGTATCATCGTCATATCCAAGTCAGGCACCACTACCGAACCGGCCATAGCGTTCCGTCTGCTCAAGGAGATGCTTGAACGCAAGGAGGGCAAGGAAGTGGCAGCACGCCGCATCGTGGCCATCACCGACGAGCACCGCGGTGCGCTCCGCAAGCTCGCCACCGAAGAGGGCTACAAGACTTTCGTGATAGCCGACAATGTAGGCGGACGTTTCTCTGTTCTGACCCCGGTGGGCCTGCTACCCATCGCTGTAGCCGGCTACGACATCAAAGCCCTTCTGGAAGGCGCCCGCGAAATGGAGGCCGCTACCCGCGCCACCGAGTATGCCGAAAACCCCGCGCTCCTCTATGCCGCCACCCGCAACGCGCTCTACCGCTCAGGCAAAAAGATTGAGATCATGGTCAACTACAACCCGAAGCTCCACTACTTCGGCGAATGGTGGAAACAGCTCTACGGCGAAAGCGAAGGCAAGGATGGCAAGGGCATATTCCCCGCATCGGTCGACAACTCTACCGACCTCCATTCCATGGGCCAGTGGATTCAGGATGGCGAACGCACTATCTTTGAGACAGTGCTTTCTGTTGAGACTCCCGTCCACACCACCGTGATTCCCACCGATGCCGACAATCTTGACGGCCTCAACTACATAGCCGGCAAGCGTGTTGACCAGGTGAACAAGATGGCCGAGCTCGGCACCCGCATAGCCCACGTTGACGGTGGTGTTCCCAACATGCGTATCTCCATCCCCGCGCTCACCGAACAGTATCTCGGACAGCTCATCTACTTCTTCGAAAAGGCCTGCGGCATCAGCGGCTATATGCTCGGTGTCAACCCATTCAATCAGCCCGGAGTAGAGGACTACAAGCGCAATATGTTCGCGCTGCTCGAAAAGCCCGGCTACGAAGAGGCCACTGCAGCCATACGCTCACGCATTGACTAATAATATATTAGTGAAATAATACTCCCGGTCCGGCGGCAATATGCCCGTCGGACCATTTTTTTTGAGTATATTTGCACTATGTCGTCCCATAGCATCAAAGCCCGGACAGGTGCATCGATTGTGGTGCACCGCACTGACAGCCAAGTACTCCGCAAAGCACTCGGCTGCCTTCGTGCATCCGATGCCATAGCCCGGATATGGGTGATTGACAATTCCCCCGACACACGGCTCCGCGATGTGGTTCTGGAGGCAGGAGCCACATACATCCATACAGCCAACCGCGGCTATGGCGCCGGCCACAACATAGCCATCGCACAGTCGCTCCATGAAGGGCTGGACTGGCATCTGGTTATGAACGCCGATGTGTGGTGGACCGGAGATGTCCCGGCGGCCATGGCTGAATATCTCCGGCAGAATCCAGACATAGGTATGGCCATGCCCCGCGTACGCTACCCTGACGGCGTGCTGCAATACGCATGCCGCATGCTTCCCACTCCTGCCGACCTGATACTGAAGCGATTTCTTCCTCCGGCACTGACCGCACGCCGCATGAAGCGGTATCTGCTGGCCGAAGCTGACCATGACCGCGAATTCAACGTGCCATATCTGCTCGGGAGCTTTCTGTTCTTCCGCTGCGAGGCCCTGAAAGCCGAGGGGATGTTTGACGAGCGCTTCTTCATGTACCCGGAGGATATCGACATCACCCGCCGCATCCATCGCCACTGGCGCACAATGTACTGGCCGGGAGCTGAGATAGTGCATGCCCATGAAGCCGCTTCGCGCCGTGGCGGACGCATGCTGCGCATACATATGGCCAATATGGTGCGCTACTTCAACAAATGGGGGTGGGTGTTTGACCGCGAGCGCCGCCAGTTCAACCGACGTCTGCTCCGCGACATGCCCCGCAGCAACGCTCCCCAACCTGCCGGACGCGGATAAGCCCTGAAAAAATGGCATAAAAATACATAATATCATCAAACAAGTAGTTAACAGAGTTTGAACGTCCGCTTTATTTCATTATCTTTGTGCAAATTGTGAATATAGCATTCACAGTGCAATCAATTTATCATTACACAGACATTTACAACTAACCACATACCATGACTCTAAGAAAATCTTACCGACTGGTGGCCTGCGCCACAGCCATCGCCTCACTGCTGCCCGCATGGGCTGCCAATGACACGGCGAAGAATCTTCCTTTCTGGCAGGATATGCATGTAACCGGCATCAATCGCCAACCGGCCCGAAGCCACTTCATGACTTATCCCTCGGCCAAGGAAGCCATGACACAGAAGTATGAGAACAGTCCCTACTACAAGCTGCTCAACGGCACTTGGGATTTCATCTATGTTGATTCTTACAAGAATCTGCCCGAGGGGATAGAGAAGCCCGGAGCCAAAGCCAACTGGACCAAGATTCAGGTACCCGGCAACTGGGAAGTACAGGGCCACGGCACCGCCATCTACACCAACCACGGCTATGAATTCAAGCCACGCAATCCGGAGCCTCCCACTCTGCCCGAGCAGAACCCCGTGGGTGTGTACACACGCACATTCGACCTCCCGGCCGATTGGGACGGACGCGACATATTCCTGCACCTCGCAGGCGCCAAATCAGGTGTGTACACCTACATCAACGGCAAGGAAGTAGGTTACAGCGAGGACTCAAAGAGCCCCGCCGAATTCCTTATCAACGAATATCTGCAGCCCGGCCAGAACACTATCACCCTGAAAATATTCCGCTGGAGCACCGGCTCATATCTCGAATGTCAGGACTTCTGGCGCATAAGCGGTATAGAACGTGACGTATTCCTCTATGCCCAGCCCAAGACCCACATGCAGGACTTCCGCGTGGTGTCAACACTTGACGATACCTACACTGACGGACTGTTCAATCTGGCCGTTGACCTGACCAACCACGCATCGGCCACTGACGCAACCGTAAGCTACAAGCTGCTCGACAGCAAAGGCACTACCGTGAGCGAGGGCACAAAGAAAGTCAATCTGCCCACCACTGACAAGGCCGCCGATGCCGCCACATTCGAGGCCCGCATACCGGCAGTCAAGAAATGGTCGTCGGAAGAGCCTAATCTCTACAAACTGCTTATCACTGTGGAGGGCAACGGCACATCCGAGGTAATCCCCTACAATGTAGGCTTCCGCCGCTTTGAATTCAAGGATATGGAAGCGAAGGGCGCCAATGGCAAGCCCTACAACGTGCTCCTCGTCAACGGCCAGCCCATCAAGCTCAAAGGCGTCAACATACACGAGCATAACCCCGCCACAGGCCACTACGTGACCGAGGATCTTATGCGCCGCGACTTCGAGCTTATGAAGCAGAACAACATCAACACAGTGCGCCTCTGCCACTATCCGCAGGACCGCCGCTTCTACGAGCTCTGCGACGAATATGGCCTCTACGTCTACAATGAAGCCAACATCGAAAGCCACGGCATGTACTACGACCTGAGCAAAGGACGCTCGCTCGGCAACAACCCCGACTTCCTCAACAAGCATATGGACCGCACAGTCAATATGTATGAGAATGGCAAGAACTATCCCTCGGTAGCGATACTCTCGCTCGGCAACGAGGCCGGCAACGGCTACAACTTCTATCAGACCTACCTCTTCATGAAGAACCGTGAGAAGGAAGGCATGAACCGTCCCGTAGTGTACGAACGCGCCCTCTGGGAATGGAACACCGACATGTATGTGCCCCAGTATCCCAGCGCGGCATGGTTTGAAAGCATCGGCAAGCGCGGCTCTGACCGTCCTATCGTAGCTTCGGAATATTCACACGCCATGGGCAACTCCAACGGCAACCTCTCAAAGCAGTGGGAAGCCATCAACTCTTATCCCAACCTCCAGGGCGGATATATCTGGGACTGGATCGACCAGGGTATTGACGCTACCGACGAAAACGGCCGTCACTACTGGACATACGGAGGCGACTACGGCAAAGACACCCCGAGCGATGCCAACTTCCTTTGCAACGGTATTGTGGCTCCTGACCGCACACCTCACCCCGCCATCAACGAAGTGCGCTATGCTTACCAGAACGTAGGCATCAAACCGGTTGATATTGCCGGAGGAAAATTCCGCGTGCACAACCGCTTCTACTTCACTGACCTGACCCCCTACACCCTGAAATATACAGTTGAGGCCAACGGCAAAGCTGTAAAGAGCGGCAAGATAAACCTCAACACCGCCGCTCAGGACTCGACTGACATATCTGTTGACCTCAAGGGCCTTTCACAGAAGCCCGGCACCGAGTACTTCGTGACATTCAGCATGATCACTGACAAAGCCGAACCTCTTGTACCCGCCGGCCATGAAATAGCATCAGAGCAGTTCCGTCTGCCCATCGAGCCTCTCGCCGTAGCTGAGCATAAGGCTTCAGGCAAGACAACCCACAGCGTAGCGGGCGATGAAATCACCGTTACCTCCCCGAATGTGAAATTCGTGTTCAACAAAGCCACCGGCCTCGTAACTTCTTATAAGGTGAAAGGTACCGAATACTTTGCCGACGGCTTCGGACTCCAGCCCAACTTCTGGCGTGGTCCTACAGACAATGACTACGGCAACGGCATGCCCCGCCGCGAACAGGTGTGGAAGCAGTCAAGCAAGAACTTCAACGTAGTGGATGCCACCGCTACCCAGGAGGGCAACAATACTGTTATCACCGCCAACTATCTCCTTGCCGCAGGCAACCTCTACGTGATGAAATATACCGTTCATCCTGACGGCGTGGTGAAAGCTGATGTGACCTTCACATCTACAGAAATGGCTCCCGAAACCACAGAGGTATCCGAAGCCACCCGCATGGCCACTTTCACACCCGGTCAGGACGAAGCCCGTCAGAACGCATCGAAGCTCACAGTGCCCCGTATTGGTGTACGTTTCCGCCTCCCCTCTTCTATGAACAGCGTGGAATACTTCGGTCGCGGACCCGGCGAAAACTACATTGACCGTGCCGCAGGTAGCCGTATAGGCATATTCAAGACTACCGCCGAATCGATGTTCGAACCCGGATATGTACGTCCGCAGGAGAACGGCCACCGTGCCGACACCCGCTGGCTGAAGCTTAAGGACAAATCCGGCCGCGGCCTGATGATCCGGGCTGACGAAACCATAGGTTTCAACGCACTGCGCAATTCCATCGAGGACTTCGACTCTGAAGAAACCGTCAACCGTCCCCGCCAGTGGAGCAACTTCTCTGAAAAGGAGATTGCCGCTCGCAATGAAGATGACGCTCGCAACGTGCTCCGCCGACAGACACATATCAACGACATCACCCCCCGTCCGTTCGTAGAAGTATGTGTTGACATGAAGCAGCAGGGCGTAGCCGGCTACAACAGCTGGGGCGACCGTCCGCTTCCCGAGCACTCGATTCCCGCCAACCGTGAATACCGTTGGGGATTCACCATGATGCCCGCCAAATAAATCACGGACATAAATAACCGATGATGCCGGCCCCACAAGAGCCGGCATCATTTATTTTATATGCAACAATGTTCACACCGTAATAGCACGCATTAAGCCACCGTAACAATTGGTTCCCCAAAGAAAGTAGATAACATGCTCAAAGTAGCTATTGTAAAATTATGCTGGCCACTTAGCCATTTTGTAACCTCGCTTGGACGACGCCCCAGAGCCTCTGCAAATTGTTTCTTGGACAATCCACGTTCAATCATCAGTTCACTTATACGATCGGATATTTCAAATGAAAGATCAACTTCTCCCATTATTTGCGCCGGAATTGGTCCCAGCATTTTTTCAAGAGATTTAGATGTGCGTTTCATAATTCAAAAATATTATCCGTTTCTATTGTTGATTCTGTAATTGTCACCGAGCCATCAGTTACACCGGCATTAAGAAGTTTTTCAAACTTTTGCAATGTAATCACGTAAGCTTTTAGACTGGAATCTTCTTCATATGTACGTATTTTCTTAACTCCCCCATTTCCTAGAATAAGAATTCTATCAGACAGTCGCAAACAATATTGCCGTAGCTTAGAAGAGATTACAGGTAAAGCCATAACCGAATCTGTCATTTTTCCTTCATTACGAAAATAACGCTCCTTAGCTCCACTACGAGCTATACGTGTAACAAATGCCGCAATACGCGAATAATCCTCACTGTATTCGGCATCATCTATGAATTTGGAAATAAACTTTTCAAATTCACTCTCATCATCACGTAGGAATTGCAATGTATATATAGTGCAATTATCGCCTTCGTTAATAAGATATAGTTCGACCTCACTCATATTCTCTTGCTTTATTATATAACACAAAGATACACATAAAATTTCACTTTTAAGTAAAATTCCATATGTATCCTCGTAATTATATTCTCAACCCATCAGAAGATGATTCAGCGGGCGCGCTCGTTGCGGAAGTACAGGATAGTAAGCAATACGCAGCCTACAAACACTATCGGGATACCGATAAGTGAGGGTTCAAGGTAGCCGCCTCCTGCATTTATCACGAGTCCACCTATCCATGCCGCTATGGCATTACCGGCATTATAAGCAATCTGAATACATGTACCGCCAAGCATTTCGCCGCCTTTGGAGTAGCCTACTATCGATGACTGCAGGGGACTTCCCGAGCCAAAAAGCGATGCTGTGCCAAGGAACAGAAGCACAACCATGACCCACTGTATGGATGCAAGGAAATATACTCCGGCAAGGACTCCTATACCCAAGGCCATGACCCAAGCGGCCACAATGCTCGGCTTATAGCTCACGGCTATACGTCCAACAATCAGATTACCGAAGAACATACCTGCACCGGCCACTATCATAAGCCATGTCAGCGCCGATGGATGAAACCCTGACACATTCAGCATCAACGGGTCAATGTAGCTATACCAGCAGTACAGTCCGATCTGCCCGAATATCACACCGCCGAATATCAGCCAGGGCGGCAGCGTACGCAGAAACCGGAACTGCCCTTTGAAACCGGTATCGGGCAGACGCCCCACATCAGGCACATTGCATCGCAGAGCCACATATGTGACGATACCGGCCACGGTGACAAGCGCAAATGCCATACGCCAACTGAAATTAGTGCTCAGGAATGTTCCGACGGGCACACCGAACAGTGTGGCCACCGTCATTCCGGCTATCATAAGCGACACGGCCATTACCTCGCGCCCGGGTTGCGCCAGTTTACGCGCCACAATGGCACCTACACCGAAATACGCTCCGTGAGGAAGTCCCGATATGAAACGTGACACCATCAGCATATAATAAGACTGGGACACTGCGGCAAGCAGATTGCCCGCCACTATCACTACCGCAAGCAAAAGCAGGATACGCTTCAGAGGCATACGCCTCAACCATAAGAGCGCGGGGGCACCCACGCATACACCGGCTGCATAGGCCGAAATCAGATGTCCGGCCTGCGCTACTGAAATATCCAGATCGCCGGCAAGTGCCGTAAGGATACCCATCATCTGGAATTCAGCCATGCCGAGCGCAAAGGTCCCCAATGCCAACGCGAAAAGACTCTTGTTCATCTATATCTGTATATTTATTATCCGTTGTAACTTAAATGGTGCTTAACAATTAATTGTTAAGCACCATTCTTATTTAATAACGTCTGAATGTGAATACTGTTCCTGCAACCGATTCCATTACCAACGACGACGAGTTCAGCTTTTTTATATCGAACCGTATGGTTACCCCCGTTGCATCCGGATTTTCCGATATATCCGGTAGACTTACACAGTCATCCGGATCAATATAGAACCATTCAAGACGCTCCGAAGTCTCGTAAGGGAACTCCAAGGTCAGTTCTTTATCCTTGACATAAGTCATATTGGCTGTAGCTTTATCCACATTAGGACTCATCAGATTCGATGTATGCAGATAAAAGCAATAATATACTCTGTGCTCCGGTACAATCTGAGTTCCGTCGGCACGGTTTACTGTCATCAGCTGCCACTGTCCGTCAAGGTCGCCGTTTATCGGGGCCTTGCGGCATGAAGTCATGCCTGACAACATAACAACAGCAGAAAGTACTGATATAATTCGTGTCAATAAACGTTTCATAACCATCCTGTTTTTGAAATTGTGAGCATTGCTCCGAAGCTGCGTCCGAGCAACCCGCCTCCATCAGCGCCAATACCCAGGCGTCCGCGCCATCCATTCAGTCTGGCCGGCGACCATGTAAGCTCAAGGAGTGCATTGAAATTACGTTCCACCTCCGGCGTGGGCAGCGGATAAGAGCCCCATGACCGGGTAAGGGACAGAAGCACCCTGTACTGAAGCGATGGCAATGGCGACCCTTGCCATCCGAAATGATGCCCCTTTATACGGTTATGGCGAAATTCAAGCGTACCGTCCGTATTATACACGGGGGATATCAGCAAGGGGTTACCTATACCCATGCCCCAGTGCTGCCATCCGGGATAGAACGCATGATTATAATATTCATCCTGACCGCTGACCTGTTCCGGAATCTCAGGAGTATGATCCCAATACACCGGACCGGCCTGATCACGGGTGTTTATATATTCATATACGAATTTAGATACCACAGGATTGTCCGGCAAGTCAATCTCCACGCCTAAGAGCATATCTTTCCATACATAGTCGAAAAACATCATGGAATGATCCTCAAAAAAATGCTCGTAATATACGCGGGCGCCCCATGGCGAACCTTTCTTATGATACCCGACAGCCGCGCTCCACTGACCTACATGATTTCCGGCCACATTGGAGACCTCGCCGGCCAATGTAGGATTTCCTGTCTGGTCAGCGCCGGTAGGGACTATTATCTTCCATAAGTCCTTAAGTCCATGTCCCATTTTTATGACCTGTCCATCCGGAAGATAAATGGTTCCACCCCACTGGGCTGCCATTTCAAGGCCGCCCTCAACGGTAATAGGCGAACGGTCAGGATTTCCCCAACGCAGAAAAAGGCCCTTGGAGTGGAACAGGACATGTTTGGAACGCCGTCCGGAGGGCCCAACGGCCGTGTACTGCCAGTCCTGGTCAGTGAATGCACCGAGCGATATGTAGCCTTTCACGGCAAGCAGATTCTTTGTCCATGGGATATAGGTGTAACGCTCTATTCCAAGGCGGGCCTGAGGAATAGGGCGGGCATTGGCAGAGAAGAGCAGGTCGCCTGAACTTAACTCAGGATTCACCATTCCGGAAGTTGATTCCCGGCTACCGATGCTGAGGTCCAGACAGCGGTAGTGCACAGCTCCGTAAAGCTGCTGGATTATGAACGTGGATGTATATCCGCCGGCTACGGCAAGGTCAACCCCGAAGTCCCAGCTGAAAGGCTTGTCGCGCCGCTCCTCACGGAAGAAAGAGGCACGCAGATAGCCGTTGGTTTTCTTGATTGAAGAAAGCCCGAAACGGTTGTTGGCAAGCCAGAACGGTGTATGCTCTCCTGTAGAGGCCGCACCGTTGAGCTCCACACTGTAGCGATATATGCTGTCCGACCTTTCCGATGAGGCCGGAGGCGCCGTCAGCGAGTCAGGCTGCTCCCCCTGGGCAGCACAAAGTACTGAAGTCATGCTCAGCACTATACCAATTAAATATCTGTAAAACATGGCGGCAAAGGTAATAAAAAATTCCCGCCCGCACACATAATAAAGTGTTGCGGAACGGGAACTATATCTGTAGCTTTATGTTTTGTCAGTTTCGCTACGTGAATCAGTCGCGTGATTCGCGAGGTTCGCGGGGTTCACGACGCGGAGCGCGTTCGCCACGGTCATTGCGGTCGCGGCGGGGTCCGCGATCGTTGCGGTCACCACGGTCACGACGCGGGCCACGGTCGCCACGGGGAGCACGTTCACGCTCTACATAGCCTTCCGGCTTGGGCTGAAGCGCACGCATTGACAGGCGGTACTTGCCGGTCTTCTTATCGATTTCGATAAGCTTCACCTCAAGTTCGTCGCCTTCCTTGATACCGGAAGCCTCCATATTGTCGATGCGGTCCCATGAGATCTCACTGATGTGAAGCAGGCCGTCACGGTTGGGCATGAATTCAACGAAAGCACCGAATTCAAGTATCGAACGTACCTTGCCGCGGTAAACCTTGCCCTCTTCGGGAAGTTCCACGATAGCGTTGATCATAGAGAGAGCCTTGTCAATCGAAGCCTTGTTGGCAGCAGCCACCTCAATGTACCCGCCATCCTCAATTTCATCAATTGATACTGTAGCGCCGCTCTCTTCCTGAATACCCTGTATCACCTTTCCGCCAGGGCCAATCACTGCACCGATAAGCTCCTTGGGTATAAGCATGGTGACGATGCGGGGCACATTGGGCTTGTAGTCCTCGCGGGGTGCGGGGATAGTCTGGTTGATGATATTGAGGATATGCAGACGTCCGTCGCGGGCCTGCATAAGGGCACGCTCAAGAATTTCGTAGCTGAGGCCGTCGCACTTGATGTCCATCTGAGTGGCTGTGATACCTTCGGTAGTACCGGTCACCTTGAAGTCCATGTCGCCGAGGTGGTCCTCGTCGCCGAGAATATCGGACAGCACGGCATACTTACCGCTGGCGGTGTCAGTGATCAGTCCCATGGCGATACCGCTGACAGGGCGCTTCATCTTCACACCGGCGTCAAGCAGAGCCAGAGTACCGGCACATACGGTAGCCATTGATGACGAGCCGTTGCTCTCCAGAATGTCGCTGACTATGCGGCACACGTAGGGGAAGTCATCGGGGAACATACGCTTCAGGGCACGGTGGGCAAGATTGCCATGACCGATTTCGCGGCGTCCTACACCACGCACGGGACGGGCCTCACCTGTTGAGAAGGGAGGGAAGTTATAGTGAAGCAGGAAGCGTTCACGACCCTGATTGATCACATCGTCAACTATCTTCTCATCAAGCTTTGTTCCGAGAGTAACGGTTGAGAGGCTCTGGGTTTCGCCACGTGTGAACACTGCTGATCCGTGAGGTCCGGGCAGATAATCGATCTCACACCAGATAGGACGGATCTCAGTAGTCTTACGGCCGTCAAGACGGATACCTTCGTCAAGGATGCAGCGGCGTACGGCTTCCTTCTCAACGTCATGGTAGTAACGCTTTACCAGGGGAGCTTTTTCGTCGCGTTCCTCTTCGGGAAGGCTTTCGATATATTCGTTGCAGATGGCTTCGAAGCTGTCGGCGCGCCAGTGCTTGTCGGCACATCCGGCCTTAGCCACGGCATAAGCCTTGTCATAGCATTTTTCATGAACGTCGGCGCGGAGAGCCTCGTCGTTGACTTCATGGCAATATTCGCGCTTCACGGCACCTACAGCCTCGGCCAGTTCGAGCTGGGCCTTGCACTGCACCTTGATAGCGTCATGAGCGGACTTGAGGGCAGCCAGAAGTTCAGCTTCGGACACTTCGTTCATTTCGCCTTCCACCATCATGATGTTGTCATAAGTGGCACCTACCATGAGTTCCATGTCAGCTTTCTCAAGCTGCTCGAAGGTGGGGTCGATCACGAACTGACCGTCAACGCGGGCAACACGAACCTCTGAAATCGGGCCGTTGAAAGGCACATCGCTCACCATCAGGGCTGCCGATGCAGCGAGGCCTGCGAGTGAGTCAGGGATATCCACACCATCGGTGGAATAGAGGGTGATGTTTACGAAAGTATCAGCGTGGTAATTGTCAGGAAACAGCGGGCGAAGCACACGGTCAACCAGTCGGGCTGTCAGGATTTCATAGTCTGAAGCACGACCCTCACGCTTGAGGAAGCCGCCGGGGAAACGTCCGAATGACGAAAATTTTTCTTTATACTCTACCTGAAGGGGCATGAAATCGACCCCCTCACCGGCCTCCTTGGCCGATACAACAGTGGCGAGGAGCATAGTTCCGCCCATTCGCACTTCTACCGCTCCATCGGCCTGCTTGGCGAGCTTGCCGGTTTCGACGGTAATCTCACGTCCGTCGGGCAGACTGATGGTTTTCTTGATTGGATTTAACATAAATTTATTGTCTTTTTCTTCTTTGCTTGTCAAAAAATCGCACAAAGTTAAGAATTTAACCCCACAAAAAGGCTTATAATTAATAAAATTTGAGCCCGCAAGAACCTAAAATTGGTCAAAACGTTTTAATTTTGTGACAAATTAACTTTTCACCTGATGTTTGGATTCAAATCAAAGCCCCAATACCGCTTCGGACTCGCCCTCAGTGGAGGGGGCGCCCGCGGCCTTGCTCATGCCGGAGCACTGAAAGCCATGGAGGAGGTAGGGCTGCGTCCCGACATCATGGCCGGTGTCAGCGCCGGGTCAGTGGCAGCGGTGATGTATGCTGCCGGAATAGCCCCCGAGCGCATGCTCGAACTGTTTCAGCAGGCCAAATTCACCGACTTCTGCGAGTTCGGCATCCCGAATGGAGGTTTTTTCTCACTTGAAAAATTCAAGACATTCCTGCGCAACAACATACCGTATGAAAATCTTGAGGACCTGCCGATAAAGACTGTAGTAGGAGCCACGGATATCGACAACGGACGTCGCGCCCTGTTTGAGAAAGGGCCTATAGCCGACTGTGTGGCCGCATCGTGCAGCATACCCATCGTGTTCAAGCCGGCTGTGATTGACGGCATCAGATACGTTGACGGCGGAGTGCTCCACAACCTTCCGGCGTGGGCCATACGCAAGCGTTGCAAGGTGCTGATAGGCATCAACTGCTCCCCCCTGAGCGACATCAAAGCCAAAAATTCACTTATGGGCATAGCCATGCGCTCCTACGAACTGCTGGCCAAGACCAATGCCATCCCGGACATGAATCTGTGCGACATGGTGGTGCGTACCGACCGAATAGCCCGCTATCAGGTGTTTAATCTGAAAGATCTGGAAAGCGTGTATGAAAGCGGCTACCGCGACACCCTGAACCACCTGCTATACCACGGATTCAAACGCCGCTCCGCCCTGCGCTGAGCAGCCTATCCCTGCTTAGGAATCATTCTTCGGCCGAGGCGTCCTTCTTGCGGCGTGAGGCACGGGGCTTCACTTTCCATATCACGGCATCGAAAGGAGCCACGAAAGCATCAAACGGCTTGTCGGGGCTGAACTCCTTGCGCAGCTTCTCGCCTGACAGCAGTTCTGTCATCACCGAGGTACCTTTCTTCATGCCGAGTACCTCAAACGCATGTTCGGGAATGTTGATATGCATGTCGGCTGAATCAGGTGAGAAATTCACAGCCACGATCAGCGTTTCCTCTCCGTAATGGCGCAGGAATATGTACTGGCGGTGAGGATTGACCGAAGGATTCTCGTAATTGACATACATCAGATCGAAGAAAGCCCCTTCGCGGATGGCCTGCTGCTTGTTGCAGATATTGAGGATGGTGGCATACTTGTTGCGGAGCCAGCGCTCGCGTGCCGTGAGCCGCTCTTCCGAGGGATGCCCTCCGTTGAGCCAGCGGCGCAGTGTACCGAGGCTCCAGTAGTCAAATATCGTTGTGCGCCCGTCATATCCGCTGTAGCCTTCCGAATCGGAAGCCTGCTCACCAAGCTCCTGACCCATATATATCATCATCGGTCCGGTACTTATCATGGAGCTTACCACAAGCGAGGGTATCACCTTGGCCGGATCGGCGGCATAGAATCGCGAGCCGAAACGCTGCTCGTCATGATTTTCAAGGAAGTTGAGCATATTGCCTCCTATTCCCTCAACAGTCTGCCAGCAGTTGGTGAGCTGTGCGGCGGAGTAGTTGGCTGTCTGGATACCCCGGAGAGTATCGTAGAGATTCACCTTGTCATACAGATAGTCGAAGCGTCCGCGTGCAATGAAGTCGCGGTACATTCCGGTGTCATATATCTCAGCTATGAACACCACGTGCGGATATAGCGCCTTCACTTTAGGGATAGCCCAGTTCCAGAATTCAACAGGTACCATATGCGCCATATCGCAACGGAATCCATCAACACCCTTGCCTGCCCAATAGCGGAGGATATGGAGCATCTTGTGCCATGTAGCCGGAATGGGAGAGAAGTGGCGCGATCCGTCACCGTAATCTATACCGTAGTTGAGTTTTACCGTCTCGAACCAGTCATTCGGCCCGGGGAATGCCGTGAAGCAGTCGTTACCCGAAGCCTTGGCCGGGAACTCGATATATGCCGTTTTACCGGAGCCCATATCAACCTTCGGGGCGAAAAGCTGACGCGGGATGTAATAGAAACTGTTGTCGCGGTCAAAATACTTCGAAGCGTCATCATTGACGCCGAAGTCAGCCGGAGCGTTTTTGGGAGCGACATCGCTTTTATAACGTCGTGCCACGTGATTGGGCACAAAGTCAATGATCACTTTCATGCCGGCGCGATGCGTACGCTTAACAAGAGCCTCGAATTCAGCCATACGATCCGGCACACTCTCCGCCAGGTCAGGATCAATATCGTAATAGTCGCTGATGGCGTATGGAGAACCGGCCTGTCCTTTTACCACATGGGGATTATCGCGTTCAATTCCGTAGGCGGAATAGTCCGGACAATGCGCATGCTCGATCACACCGGTGTACCACACATGGGTAATGCCCAGTTCCGCTATGGAGGCGAGCACCTCAGGCGTTATGGAGTTGAGCTTGCCGCTGCCGTTCTGTTCAATTGTTCCGTTAGGTATACAGGTATCGTTGAGATTAGCGAACAGTCGCGGCAGCATCTGGTATATTACGGGCTTCTTAGTCATAAATTCAAGGATTTTTCAACAAGGCGCAAAATTAGCCAAAATATTCAACACCAGCAAATACGCGACACAACCGTCAGCCAGATGTCACAAAACCTTAACCTGGATTCACCGTCAGATAACCCTATTTTTTAACACCACCCACACACCTGTCTTGTCCGAACCCTCGCGAATTATAACCCCTAATTCCCGCAAAGCCTTAGTTGTTCGCTCTGCCGTTTTTATTGTCACGGATAAAGTTTGCGAAATGTCGGCATGTGTAATCCCTGGATTTTGTTGGATAAGCGTGTATACCTTTTTCTGTGTCTCAGTCAATTTTACACCGACATTTACACCGACATTTACACCGACATTTACACCGACAT
>CAJUIW010000014.1 GCA_910586895.1 uncultured Muribaculaceae bacterium
AGAACCTGAAAGGTTCATTCACGCCTTAGCCGTGGGCCGAGCCTGTCAGGGCGAGTCCCACGGTATCGGATGCACACACAGAATTATCTGAAAGATAACTTTCAACCGGACGAAGACGGATTATGGGATATAAAGTTTTCTTTCAGAAAACATCTCCTATCCACCGGTTCCGCGGGGCTCGCTACGCTCGGCCCGCGGCTATATCACGAATGAACCTTTCAGGTTCACTATCAAGGTGGTATCCAATACATGCAAGGCATAGCCTTACAAGGTGAATGAACCTTTCAGGTTCACTATCCAGATGCATCTAATACATGCCAAAGGCATGGCCCTACGGATTGCCTATACCGGGGATGTTTCCCATGTTACCGCGTTACCGCCTCGGGAAACAGGGAAACATGGTAACGGCTGAGGGGGGAGGGAAGAAGTTTTGCATAAATGTATTATATTTGCAAAAAAATATCCTGATACCATGACCAAATCACAATCATCCGCTGTACAACAAGGGGCGAAAACGCCCTATCGACTCGCATCGCTGGACATTCTCCGCGGTTTTGACTTGTTTATGCTCGTGTTTCTGCAGCCTATAATATGGTCGCTGGGGTCGCTTCCGCATCCCGGCTGGCTCGACCCGATTATCTATCAGCTTGACCATGAAGTGTGGGAGGGTTTCCGATGCTGGGATCTGGTGATGCCGCTATTCCTGTTCATGACCGGGGCGTCGATGCCGTTCTCGCTGTCGAAATATGACGGACGTAAGCCCGACGCGCAGGTCTACCGCAAGATAACGCGCCGCTTCCTGCTGCTGTTTCTGCTCGGTATGGTGGTGCAGGGCAATCTGCTCGGGTTCAACTTCAAGTACATATATCTCTACACCAATACTCTCCAGTCAATAGCCACGGGCTATCTAGTGAGCGCTCTCCTGCTGCTGCACTGCCGCGTGCGCACGCAGATAATATGGACGGCGGCGCTGCTGGTGATATACACTGTGCCTATGATGCTGTGGGGCGACTACTCCCGTGAGGGGAGCTTCGCCTTCAAGGTGGATGAGCTGATACTCGGACGCTTCCGCGGCGACCTGTCGTACACCTGGATATGGAGCAGCCTGACGTTCAGCGTCACGGTGATGCTCGGCACGTTTGCCGGACGGATGATACGCCGCGGACGCGACCGGCAGATGCTCACCGTGCGCCGTCTGCTGGTGACGGGGCTGGTGCTGGTGGTGTGCGGCTGGCTGTGGAGCTTCAATCAGCCCGTTATAAAGCGTATATGGACCGGAAGCATGACGCTGCTTTCCGGAGGCTACTGCTTCCTGCTTATGGGTGCGTTCTACTACTGGATAGATGTGCGCGGCCATCACCGCGGGCTTGACTGGCTGAAGATTTACGGCATGAATTCAATAGCGGCCTATATCATGGGCGAGGCTATCAACTTCCGCAGCATAGCGCGCTCGCTCAGCTACGGGCTGGAGCAGTACATGGGCGACTATTACAGTGTGTGGCTCACGTTTGCCAATTTCATGATAGTGTTCCTGATACTTCTGTTCATGTACCGCCGCAAGATATATCTGAAGATATAAATCCATCGGCATGGTGAAGGTGTTAGATATCTGTTATGGAACTTAGAAGTCAGATATTGTCGCGCTACGTCCTGCCTCTGCGTGAGGGGGGCTCGCATCCGGCGCTTGCCGAGGCCGACGACGGATTCAGGTATGTGGTGAAGATGCGCGGTGCCGGACATGGCGCCAAGGCGCTTGTGGCTGAGCTGATAGGTGGGATGGTGGCCAAGGCGTTGAAGTTCAAGGTGCCCGAGCTGGTGCTGCTTCAGCTGTCGCCCCTGTTCGGTATCACGGAGCCGGATGTGGAGATACAGGAGCTGCTTCGTGGCTCGGAGGGGCTGAACTTAGGGCTGCATTTTCTTGACCATGCCATGACGTTTGACCCGGCGGTCAACAAGGTTGATGCGCTTACGGCATCGAAAATAGTGTGGCTCGATGCATTTCTGACCAATGTCGACCGCACGCGGTTGAATCCTAACATGATGATTTGGAAAGGGGAGCTGTGGCTCATTGACCATGGTGCATCGCTCTATTTCCATCATTCGTGGCGCAATGTTGAGGCGGCGCATCTCGATCCGTTTCCATACGTGCGCAATCATATTTTCCTGCCCTATGCTTCCGAGCTCGAAGCAGCTGACAAGCTGATGCGCCAGGCCATAACGCCGCGCACGCTTGAGGCTATAGTGCGTCTGATTCCTGCCTGTTGGCTTGACGAGCCGGAGAGCGGGCTGACGGCCGAGGAGAGGCGCGAGGTGTACCGGCGGTTTCTTACAGGGCGGTTGGCTAACTCGCATCTGTTTGTGGAGCAGGCTATAAAGGAACGAAACAATCTACTGGGGAATGGATGATATAAAGGATGTGGCTCAACTGTCGGACGGACTGCTCTACGAGTATGCCGTGATACGCTATGTGCCCTCGGTTGAGCGGGAGGAGTTTATCAACGTGGGGTTGCTGATGGTGTCGAAGCGCAACCGTTGGCTGCGAGGCCGTGTGCATGTCGACGAGCAGCGTCTGCGTGCATTCTCGGTTGCTGCCGATGTTGAGGCCCTGCGCCGTCAGCTCAAGCTGTTTGAATGCCGCGATGTGCCGTTCAGGGATATTCCGGTCGAGGAGGCCTACCGATGGCTTGCGGCGGTAAAAAGCGCTGTGATACAGACTTCAGCGTCGCACCCCGGAGTGCTGTGCCATAATGCCGCCGCCGGCGACGAACGGCGCCGACTGCTCGACGCGGAGTTTGACCGCCTGTTCCATCTGCTGGTCAAATGACCATGTTACCGGATGTTACCCATTCTGCCGTCCGGGAAACGGGAAACATGGTAACACGGGTAACATCCTATTTTACTTGCGTGGCTGAAAACAACCCGTCAATACTTACCATAGATTATAACTAAAATGAGTCAGTAAGCAAAAAAGTACGCAATGGCATTTGGGTAATTCCGTCATAGTCCTTCGGTTTGGTTATGGGATCCATTGACACGACGTACTTGGGATAGTTGTCTGGGATCTGTATCAAATTGCCGAACTCACGTTTTACTGTAGAATCCTCATTGAGCAAATAAGCAACCTGAATGTAGATTGGTTTGCCTCCCTTTTCGGCAACAAAGTCTATTTCGCCATTAGGCAGTGTGCCGACTGCAACTTTATATCCAAGATTCTTCAGGTGAAGATATACGGCATTTTCCATCACCTTCTCTATGTCCTTTGCACGGTTGCTACCTACAAGCAGATTCCTTAATCCAAGGTCTTCAAAGTAGTATTTATCGTTAGTCTCCAACAGCCGCTTACCGTGGATGTCATACCGCTTAACTTTGTCTATGATATAAGCGTTTGAGGCCGCTTTCAGATAATTGACGGCTGTCAGCGGAGTCAACTCCACTCTCTGGGCTTTAAGATATTTCGACAGGGATGTTGCCGATACAAGCTGTCCGGTGTTGTCGCTGACATACGACATCAGATTCTCAAACAATGTGACATTGCGAAGTCCTTCTCTTTGCACCACATCTTTAAGAACTATGGTGTTGTAAATGTTCTGCACATATTCCCAAACCATATCTTCATTCTCAATACCGAGCCTGTAAAGATGGGGGAGTCCTCCAAATGAGAGATACTTCCCAAGGCTTTCAGCCGAGTCTTCAAGATTATGGAAACGAAGAAATTCACGATACGACAAACTTTGGATATGGATGTCGATATATCTTCCGCCAAGGTAGGTTGACAACTCCGACGAAAGCATTTTGGCGTTGCTCCCTGTAACGATTATCTGGCATTCATCATCAGCGTTCAGGCTTCTCAATGTATTTTCGAAACCTTCAATGTCCTGAACTTCATCTATGAGGAGATAATTATCCTCATCTTCGGGAAACTTTCCCTCTATATAAGCTGACAGATCTGAATCAGTTTTTATCGAATCATATTTCTTCTTCTCCTTATTAATATATATGATGTTTGCGTCGGGATTATTCTGACGGATAATTTCAGCAAGTTCCCGAAGCACATAACTTTTACCCACTCGACGCTGACCGGTGAGCGCTATCATCATACCCTTGTTCAAGAACCTCAGAATATGGTCAATGTATATTTGTCGCGAAATGATTTTCATATAGCAAATGTATAGAATTTTATTAATCGTACCAAATAAAATTCCATATTGAACGATTTTTATTAATCGTACCAAATAAAATTATGCTGTTGATAGCGACGGGGAAACATGGTAACACGGGAAGCAAATCCTCACACTGCAGCTTGTGTGGAGTGTCAGTCACCGTGCATAGCCTGAATCACATCTTGCGGGTACAATATATTTATAGACACAGGAAAGTCTTTCGGTTTGTTTTTAAGGAAAAGCACTGTTACAATTTCCTTGTTCTGTGCAAATGGTAGCTTGTTGACTTTATTCAGCAGCTTGCGGTGTAGTTCCGATGCTATTTCGGGATTTGTCCACTTGCATTCACCCACCAACAGAGCTCTGCCATCAGTAGATTCCGCCAGGACATCAAACTCCATTTCTTTGAACGAGCCTTTCTCCTCACACGGAACTGTACCCCACCATCTGCCGGCTTCGTCCCATTGGTATCCGAACATCATATTTCCGCTGACAGCTTCACGGCACAGATGTTCCCAGTGGCGTGACACGTAGCCTGAAAAATCCCGTTCTATCTTCTGCATCACAATGCTCCTGCGGCCTCGTGCAAGGCTTGACATGTTAGGCATGATGAATGAGTAGTAAAAATCCATCATAGGGTCGTTTATTCTATATATGCCCTTTTTCGATTTTTTGGGACTTTCGCCAAAGGGGATTTCTCTACGGATATAGGTCATCTGAATCAGTCGGTCAAGTGGGGCCGATAGAGATGTGGCCTCACGACCCATTCGGGCTGCTATTTCAGAAAGACGGTTTGCTCCTCCTGCTATCACAGCCATCAGTGATTCAGACTGCACAGTTACTTTCATATCATCAAGAAACAATTTCTTCGGCTCGTCATACAATACTGTTGTCGGGCCAAGCAGCATCCCACGGATAGCCTCTGTCAAAGAGCTATATTCCTCACGGAGTTCCCAATATCGAGGTACGCCGCCCCAGATACTGTATTCCTCTATTGTAGTATCAGCATCAAGATGTAGTCCCTCCTGTAAATATGGCAATGGGATAGGCCGCACATCAAGGATTGCATCGGCACGACCATAAAGAGGTTCGCTTTGGCTTAGAATCATTTCCTGCATCATCCGCTGGGAACTGCCACAAATTATAAGATTGTATTTCAGAATCTTAGCGTCTATGAGCCGTTGGATTATAGACGGCAGCTCCGGAGAATGCTTTACCATGTAGGGAAATTCATCGAGACACAATGTGAACTGATGTTCCGAAAGTCGGTTGATTATGAGAAACAGTTCCTCCCAGCCCGTGAATTTTGCCATACCAATCTCCGGAAATTTCTGTGACAGTAGATCCTGAAGCATTTCCAGCTGGACATTGTCAACCAAATCTCCTGCCATATAATAAATATCATCGGCAGAAAGAACATGTTTGATGAGTGTGGATTTCCCAAGACGCCGGCGTCCATATACAACAACAAGTTTTGCCGGTGTAGTATGATTCAGAACTCTTTTAAGCTCAGCTATCTCATCTTTGCGGTCAAGAAACTTCATAATTATTTTGCAGGAAAATTATTTTCTGCAAAAATAATTATTATTTGTAACAGTATCAAATTTATGAACGGGATGTTACCCATTTTGCCGTCTGGGAAACGGGAAACATGGTAACACGGGTAACATCTGCTATGCGTGTGGCTCCCCGCAATCTTTCCTCCCGGGCTAAGAACAAAAAAAGAAACCCGCAGGGGGCTTCTTTTCTTGTTCTTAGCGGAAAGACAGGGATTCGAACCCTGGGTGCCCGTAAGGACACAACGGTTTTCGAGACCGTCCCGATCGACCACTCCGGCATCTTTCCTTCTTACGGTTTAGCGGTGCAAAGGTATAAAAGTTTTTCTATAAGCCAAAGCTCCTATGCGAGTTTTTTATTAATTTAGCCTCGCAATATTTTGGATAAATAACAAGTAAAAAAGGTAATATCATGAAAAGATTCATTTCTCTGTTTCTTATGTCGGTCACGGTGGCCTCATGTCTGTTTGGCGCTGAGCCGGTGAAGGTAATGTCGATCAACACGCGCTATGATAACGGTGGCGACGGTCGCAACGGCTGGGCGCAGCGGCGCGAGCGCGTGGCTAAGGCTATAGCTTTCTATGATGCTGATATCGTAGGAGCACAGGAGGTGCTGGCCAATCAGATGGCCGACCTGAAGGCTCGGCTTCCGCAGTATGGGGCCGTAGGACTCGGACGTGAGGATGGCGTGGCCAAGGGTGAGTATGAGCCGGTGTTTTTCAAGAAGGACCGTTATGAACTTGTGGACAGCGGTCATTTCTGGCTCAGTCAGACTCCTGAGGTGAAGGGTTCGCTCGGATGGGACGGAGCCTGTGTGCGCATGGCATCATGGGCGCGTCTGCGCGACCGCCGTTCGGGCGCCGAGTTGCTTGCCATGAACACGCATCTTGACCATGTAGGGCCCGAGGCGCGCAGGCAGGGTGCCATACTGCTGTTGCAGCGTATCGATTCGATTACCGGGGGTGGCAAGATTCCGGTGGTGCTGACGGGCGATTTCAATTCGAAGCCTGCCGGCGAGCCTATCCGTATCATCACCGACCGTATGCGCAAGGGCCATCTGGACAGTTCGCACGATAAGGCCGAATTAAACTATGGTCCGGAGTGGAGCTACCATGATTTCGACCGTGTGCCCTATGCCGAGCGTGGACTGATCGACTATATCTTCGTGACGCCCGGCGCGAGGGTAAAGAGCTTCGGAGTGCTGGCCGAAAAGGATGGCGAGGCGTTTATCTCCGACCATTGTCCCGTGATAGCTACCGTCATCCTGTGACGGCTATACGCTTGGCAGCGGTGTATATATCGCCGGAGTCAGTCTTGACGATAGCCCGGTAGATATATATGCCTCGCGTCACGCGGTGGCCTCCCATGTCGCTCAGATCCCACGTGACAGGTGCGCTCTGGAACATGTCGCTGCGGTCAGTGACGGTGGAGCTCCACACGCGGCGTCCCAGCATGTTGAACACTTCGAATGTCACGGTCAGCGTAGCGTCCGGACGATTGTGTGTCAGATAGAAGCGCGCCTGTGTCGAGGCGGGGTTGGCATCGGTGTAGATGTCAAATACCGTAGGCGCTATTCCCTGGCTTACACGGAAGGGGATGTTGTGGGAGGTGGAGTTGCCCGAGGTGTCCCATACGCGGAGCGTGAGCGAGTGGTCGCCATCGGCAAGTCCGCTCAACGGATAGGCTATCGAGCCGCCCGGAGTGCCGTCGGAGCGCGGGGTGTAGTAGAGCGACAGGTCGCTGTAGGTGGTGCGTCCGTCAAGACGGAGCGTCATCTGGTGGCCTACGCCGGCCATGGAGAGATTGATGCCTACATTGTCGCTCACATCGGCCAGGAACATGGGCGATTCATTGACCGTCTGCCCCGGAAGGAAGCTGCTGTGGTTGAGCACCGCCATGTCGATGGTAGGAGGAATGGTGTCAGGCGCTGCAGATTCATCGGTGCCATATACGTAGAAGTCCGAGTTGATGCCGGAAGCCTCCATGTTGCCCGACGTGCTGTAGGCATACATCTGTAGTGTGGCCGGACGGAAATTCTCAGCTGTTTCAAACGGCATGGCTATCCGTATGGTAAATTCTCCCGCTTTAACGGAGTCGCGCCCCTGATAGAGCATGGAGCCGGGTTCGTCGTAGACGTGTGGCTTGCCATCTTTGTCGTTGCGGTCGCGCCCGAGGGTGGTCACGCTTGTTTCGGCGTCATAAAGGGTGGTGAGCAGCGGACCGTTGAACGAGCTTATTTTGCTGCCCGAGGCATCGACTACGGAGCCTGTCATCACCACATTCTGGCGAGCCTTGATGGTGAGCTGCTTGTCGGGGTCGACGGTTTCGCCGTCGATAGTTTCGAGCTTGAGGAATAGCGATGGTGCCGACAGGCGCAGCGCCGGGTCGCCGAGCAGAGCGAAGCGCAGCTTATTGTCGTCGGAGCGTCCTGATATGCGCGACAGTTGGTTCTTGCCGCGGCGCACAATCTCCCCTATCGGAAGGAAGCGGCCGGATGCATCGCGGTCAAACATGTAGGCGCTCACTGCCGGCGAAAGGTCGCCGTTGTTGGAGATGAACGATTTTCGTGAGGCCGACAGCATGCCTATTATCCCGCGGTCGTTCAGAGCCAGGATTTCTCCGCCCGATAGCTCGGCGGCATCCCATTGCATGAACGAGCAAGTGTAGGCTGCCAGAAACGGCTGATAGCGCAGACGTATATTGTTGATGTCGGTGTACAGCACCATTTTACCATGCCCTATGGTTAGCTGGTCGCCGTGTCCGAGATAGTTCCACCAGAGCACCCCCTCGTCGAGCTTGCGGTAGAGGCGGTCGCGCCCCGATTCGATGACGCCGCCCTTCTCCTCAAACGCATCGGCATATATGCGGGTCACCATCATGGCCTTGCCGGCATCGCGTGTGCGCATGGAGTCGATGGTGATATCTGTCTGGTCCATGTGCTTAGCAAGGTCGCCGTCATCAGCCTGGAAGAGAGTCTGAGCCTGCCATGAGCCAATATTTGAGGGGTCGGTATAGGCTATTATCTTGTCGACGAATGTACGTGCCTCGGCGGTGGAGTGGATGGGCAGACGCCCTACAGCTATCGAGTAGGTGTCCTGACTCATGTCGCGTCCGGAATTGTCCTCAAGGAAGGCAAATATGTCGTCGGTGGAGTAGCTGCCCGTTTCGCGGAGCGATTCATCGGTCTGCCATGTGGGCATATACTTCTGTCCGAGCGCTTTCATGTGGGAGGTGAGCACGCGGTTGTCAAATGTAGGTCGTCCCATGAACAGAGCATAGCGCAGCCGGTGGCCGTCAGCGCTCTCTCCGCGGTCGTACAGCATCTTCAGCATCTTGCGGAATGCGTTGACGTCCGGACTGCCGGAAGCAAATTCGTTGAACACCAGTTCCTGATTGACCACCATCACGCGGAGTGAGTCGGCACTGAAGCGGTGGACGTTGGCAAGCCGTTCGGCCTCGCCTGCCCAGTCGGCAATGGTGAATATCACCATATCCGGATGATTGTCGGTAGAATGGAGGTTCTGGTTCTCCACGGAGTTTACAAATGCGGGTGCGGGGAGGCGGCTATTGTCGTTCCATGCGGTATAGCGTCGCGAGCCGGAGTAACTGTTGACCCACCCTTTTGTGTCAGCGCTGACATCGGTAAGCGGAAGTGAGAATATATTCTGCGGGTCGGTGACATCCCATACCGTGGTGCCGACTCCGGCGCCTGATATGACTACTGATGACCGCGAGGCCTCGAATTCAAGCGAGCCGGAAGCCGGGATGGCTATGGCTCGGGTGTAGTTGATGCTTATCGCATCGAGATGGGCGGCTTTGACTGTCCCTCCGGCCGAGAAGCGCATCCCTACGTCGAGTGAGGTGCCCTCCGGGGTGAATGTGTGGTCAAATGTTCCGGCCGTACCGTAGTTGTCGCCGGTAGTGGAGCCTATTGTGTTGCTGCCTGTGCCGAGCTGCGAGCCGTTGGCGGTGATGGACAGGGTGGATGCTGACGGAGCGTTGACCACGAAGCGTGTGCGCATCCATACCGGAGTGTTATCTACCCGGCCTGCCAGCGTGAACTTGAAACTGCGCGACGGCGAATAGCGGAAATCCTCGCCGAACAGCTGTAATCCGGTGTTGCCGAGCGACACGATATCCTCCTCGTGCCATAGGCGTTCCGTAAAGCTGTTTACAGGGTTTACCGGTTGCGAAGTCAGCCCCTCCACGCGCACGGTGGGAGCTTCGTCGTCAGCCTCGGTTATGAAGTAGTACCCTTTGGTGCTGTACGGGTTAAGCGTGTGGACGTAACGGCTGTTGACTGTGCGCCATGTCACCGGGCCTACGGCATAAAAGTAGACTCCTGCAGCTGACGCCCGGGAGGCCACGGGGGGTAAATCGTCGATATATCCTGATGCTGAAAGGAGATCGGCGATGCGGGCGCCGCCGTAGCCGTGGATGCGTACTTTCTCCGGATTGCTGAATCCCCATGAACGGAGCGTTGAGGCCGGAATGAAGTGCATACCGGTGCTCTCCACCGACACCTTCACCCACTTCCCGTTGGCGAGCGCCGATTCGGTAGCGTATTTGTCGGTGCTGAATGCCGAGGCTGCGCCTGGCATCAGAGCCGTTAGAAGTAAGGCCAGGATGTATATATGGAATCGTGTTGCGTACAATAATTTCATAAGATAATAACGCGCGTGCGTGAATGTTATTGTATGATAGTGGAGTGTGCGGCGCACCATTTCTCCCATTCGGCTCGTGAGCCGTTGAACACATCGAGGTCAACACGCCCGTCTATCCCCTCTACATGTCCGCGGTGGGAATACTGCCAGAAGCACCAGCGTATATCCGCGTCAATCTCACCGAATGTGCAGAACCACACCGGGTAACGCTCCAAGCGTCCGCGTATGAATTCATCATAGCCATCGCGGTTGGAATAAAGCATCACCGGCACTCCGGCCGATTCAAGCTCATGTATCAGCGAGGATAGTGTCGAGCGTATTTCCGTTGTGGTGCGGTTGTTTGGGTTAGTCCAGTGTTCGATGTCGATAACCGCAGGCATGTCAAGCTGCTGTCCGCGCAGAGAGTGGAGGAAGTTGAGCGCCTGCATGTAGCCTGTGGCATCGAAGCGGAAAAAATGGTAGGCCGACACCTTCAGCCCGGCCTTTCGGGCACGCGCGATATTGGTATAAAACCGCGGATCCTTGAAACTGCTCCCCTCGGAGGCCTTGATAAGCACAAAATCAATGCCGGCCTGCTTCAGCGCCCCGAAATCAATATCGCCGTTGTGCGATGATATGTCGATGCCCCTCACCGGATATTCTTCCTCCGATGGAGTCACTCCCTCGCGCATGAACGCATAGCGGTGAACCAGCGTGCCGGCTACAACGGCCAGTACCGCAAGTGCAATCCAGAACAGGCGTGATCTTAGTATACTCTTCAAGCGGGACTTCATATAGATGTATGCAAATTTAATTCATTCCGTTCACTATGCAAGCGACTTGGAGTAAAAAGTGGCTATTCTTCGCGCCTAAAAAATTCAGTTAAATTTTTATTCTTTTTCAATTATCTCTATATTTGTGGATAATAAATATTTCAGAATATGTATCTTAAACGACTCCTTATAGCGTTGGCATGTATAGTTGCAGTGCTGTTTCCTCTCAATCTTAAGGCTGTAAGTCCGGCTGTGCATGATAGCATTGTCAATATGCTGCGTCTTGCCAAGAGCCCTAATGATAGCTTGCGTGTAATGTACGACATATATGATACTGCCCCTCCGGAAAAACGTACTGCCGCCGCCGAGTCGCTGTATCAGATGGCCGTGCGTATGGACAATGTGGATGTGCAGCTCGATATGTTGCGCACGTTGGCGTCATTATACCAAATAAATGATTCGATTATTGACACGCAGCTTGAGCGCGTTGAAAAGCTCCCTAAGAGCGGCCGCCAACAGGAAATCAAAACATTCATCCGCTTGATGCAGGTCACTAATTGGGCCACCAATGCCACTGCGGAAGAGTGTGCCGATATGCTGTTTAAGGAACTGAGTGAATACAAGGAGGATGAAAAGACATCGCTCAGCGACAAGATTGTCCATCTCTATTCAGTGTGCCTCTATCTTGGCAATGAAAACAGAGGTGCGATGCTTATGTCATATATCTCACAGCTTGAACGCCTGGTCCAGAAACTTCCATATCAGTATGAAGACATTCGCAATCACTTCTATAAGAATGCAGCGCGAATCTATGCTATAAATAATTCGGCAAAGCGTTCTGTGGCCGCCAATTATGAGCTGATAGCTGGGCTAAAGCGCATGACCGCCCGATTGCGCAAGGAGGGGCGTGCGTTCACTCACACTGATTTCACCGAGTATCGTGCCTATACCAGTATCCTTGCCAATTATGGTGTGCTGATGGATAGTGAGATTGAGGATCTGTACAGTAAAATTCAGGCTATTGCCAGCGATAATGCGGAGGTGATGAATGATCTGAAGAGAGGGGAAGGTGCGGAAATGTTCTATAACATGGCAAAGAAAAACTATGCTGTGGCGTTCCCCATACTGAAGCGTCAGGTGGATAACCCGGTACATAAGCAGTACCGTACAAGTCTTTTGAAAATGCTTATTGAGGCATCGGAAGCTGTAGGCGATCAAGCCACTCTCGTGCAGGCTCTGAAAGATTATTCCGATGATATCGAGCGTCAGTTGAGTGCATCGGTTGAGGACCGTATGAGTGAGCTTCAGGTGGTATATGGTGTAAATTCATTGCAGCGTGAGCGTGACATGCTCGAACAGGAACGTCATACATCGGACCTGAAATGGCATCGTGCCATTATGATTGGCTCTATCGTGGCCCTTATAGTGTTGGTCATAGCCATGCTCCTTATCCTGCGTGTATATCGCCGGGCTAAGCGGCTGTCGGAAGAGCTCAAGAATGCCAACAATTCGTTGCTCGAAGAGCGCGATAAACTGAAACGTGCCCAGCAGAAGCTTATCATGGCCCGTGACAAGGCACATAAAGCCACTGAGGTGAAGAGCGACTTTGTCAACAGCATGAGCCGTGAGGTGAGCGCTCCGCTGACTGCCATAGTGGAGTACTCGCAGTTCATAGTGGACAACATGGATGAGTCGCGCCGGAAATATCTGGAGGGGTTTGCCGAGGTTGTCACCCTCAGTGCCGAACTGCTTCAGACGCTTATCAATAACGCACTCGACGTATCAGTGATGGAGAAGGAGGACGCCGTCATCACGAGCCGTCCGGTATCGGTGCAGGGCATGTGCCACATGGCGCTTGAGAATGTGCGCCGTAAGGTGAAGCCATCGGTGGCTCTTGAATTTGCAAACGCAGGAGAGACTGATACCATCGTGTCGACCGATCCGGGCCGTGTGGAGCAGGTGCTCCTGAATCTGCTTGGCAATGCAGCCAAATTCACCGATGAAGGCTCTATAATCCTTTCTTATGAATCAGACCCTGTGGCCGGGACCTTGAGCTTTGCGGTGACTGATACCGGAATCGGTATCCCTGAAGGTAAGGAACAGGTTATTTTCCAGCGGTTTGAAAAACTTGATTCCCATTCGCAGGGTTCCGGACTCGGATTGTATATCTGTTCGCTTGTGGCGCGCCTGCTCGGCGGCACAGTCAAGGTCGACACTACATATTCCAAAGGCGCACGATTCGTATTCACCATACCGGCGTAATAGTACGGTATTCCCGCTAAAAAGGGTGCTCCATGCTTGCAGATATGGTTGAGATACCGTATATTTGCAAGTATATGGAACACTATATCGTATCGGCCAGGAAGTATCGGCCCTCCACGTTTGCTTCAGTGGTAGGACAGAAGGCTTTGACCGCCACACTCAAGTCAGCGGTGGCTTCGGGACGCCTTGCTCATTCCTATCTTTTCTGCGGCTCGCGAGGTGTGGGAAAGACATCCTGTGCCCGTATTTTTGCCAAGACCATCAACTGTGAGCATCTCACGGCCGATGGTGAGGCTTGCAATGAATGTGACTCCTGCCGCGCATTCAACGCCGGCACATCGCTTAACATAATCGAGCTTGATGCCGCGTCAAACAATGGCGTGGATGCCATGCGCGGGCTTATCGAGCAGGTTCAGGTGCCACCGTCGTCAGGACGCTACCGTGTGTTCATTGTCGATGAGGTGCACATGCTCAGTTCCAGCGCGTTCAATGCGTTCCTGAAAACGCTTGAGGAGCCCCCGGCATACGTGATATTTATCCTTGCCACCACAGAGAAGCATAAGATTATCCCCACCATACTGTCGCGCTGTCAGATATATGACTTCCATCGCATAACGGTGCCCGATATGGTGAAGCATATGCAGTATGTGGCTTCGCAGGAGGGTATCGAAGCTGATGCTTCGGCTCTGAATGTAATAGCGCAGAAAGCTGACGGTGCCATGCGCGATGCCCTGTCGATATTCGACCAGGTGGCCGCCTCTTCATCCAACAATATAACCTACAGCGCAGTCCTTGATAATCTGAATGTGCTGGACGACTCGTATTACAACCGTCTTGTAGAGTGCTTCCTCAAAGGGGATGTATTCGGCTCATGGCTGATATACAAGGAGATTCGTGACAATGGCTTCGACTCGCTGTTTTTTATCAACGGATTGGCGTCCTATCTGCGCAATCTGGCAGTAGCCTCCACCCCCGCCACACTCCCTCTGATAGAGGCTATTGATGATGTGAAGGAGCGGATGGCTGCCACAGCTGCGAAATGCACTCCTGATTTCCTGCTCAAAGCGATGTCGCTCTGCAATGATGCGGACCTGAACTACCGTACATCATCGAGCAAGCAGTTTCTTATCGAGCTGACGCTCGCTAAAATATGCCAATTACTCAGCCCCTCCCGTAACGCCGGCAACGGCGAGGGGCGGTTGCAACCAATAGCCGCCGGCAATACCTCCTCGGCGCCTCAGTCCGGGAAGCCCGCTACGCCTGTAGCCGCTACCCCAGCTCCCCAGGCTCCGGCACCCACTCCTGCCGCTCCGGCTCCTGTGCGCCCCACGGCAGCGCAGAGTCAGGCCCCCCGGGTGCAGCAGCCGGTAATGGGTGCTCCTGCCACGTCAATTCCTGTGCCTCCGCGCAGGCAGGGTAAAGTGCTGAATGCTCCCGGTATATCCATACGGCGTCAGCCGGGGGCCTCTGACGGACGTAACGCTGCCGATGCTGCCAGTGAGGCGCCGCAGGGACCATCGGCAGTCAGGACGGAGACCTATACCCCGCAGGATATCGCTGCGGCATGGAACGGATTCATTTCGCTCTATCCCAAAGAGCATATTCTGATAAATACGATGCGCTCATGTATGCCCGCGCAAAGGGAGGGCGCTCAGCAGGGATGCCATTTTATACTGGTGGAGAACGATATCCAGCGCGAACTGGTGCTGGATGCCATGCCGAGGTTGCTGCCGCACATGCAGAACTCGCTGCGCAACGACATGTTTACGCTTGAGGTGGACATCAACACCGGTGCACCTCCGCGCCATACGCTTAATGACCGCGAATTCCTGACATCTATGATTGAGCAGAATCCGGTAATAAAGAAATATATCGAAACTTTCCATCTCAAACCATCATAACGGAGCGTGTTTTGCTCTAAATTTATTAAATTTGCCGAAAAATAAGCTATGAAATCAACATCGCTGATAGCCGCAGCGGCCGGTATGCTCCTCCTGTCTTCATGCAGCGGGCTTTCCGACAGAGCGAAAGAAATGGTAGGGATCTACTATATTGACGAAGTTTCCACGGATACTCCTGTGCTCGAATTGTCCGACGACGGCACCGTGCTGCAGCGAGCCATCCGTCCCGGAGTGCTGACGTATGCTGTAAAGGGTAAGTGGAATGTGGAAAATGATACCCTATTTATCACCAACGAGCCCGAACCTGTAGAGGTTGACGGCGACGCCACCCTTGTGGGTGAGATTCCGGAAAAGCGCTCTCTGCCTGTTGTTGATTTCAATGGTATAACACTGACGCTCCGTAATGGAGGAGCTGACTATGTGTACCGTCGGCGTGGTAAAATTAATGACTGATGAAACTGATAAATATCCTTACCGTAGTGTTGCTTATGGCCCTGGCCATATCCTGTTCTTCGAAGGTGTCACCCGAGGAGGATATACGGCGTGCTGAAATGGCTATTGCCCAAGGAGATATGGAAGTGGCCTCAAGCGTGGCCTCGCATCTCACCTCGGAGCCTGCGCTGTCATCCATGTCAGCCAGTCAGCTGGCCCGGCTGTCAATGGTGTATATGCAGCTTTCGGAGGAAGATAATGATGACGCCGGCACGAATGTTGCCACTGCCACCGACTGCTATCGCCGTGCCTTCAAGGCCGATGCCGATTCCGCCGGTCAGTATTTTTCGTCGCTTCCTTCCGAGCAGGCGCAGTATGGCATGATGCTCTCAGCCATTGTCGGCAATCAGGACAATCCTTATAATCCTGACGAGCATATGCACGAGGACAGTGTCATAGATGGGTTTCTGACCGATTCAATCTCTTTCTGATGGACTGGCAGGATGCATTGCGGCAATTTGCTGAGTCAAACCCCGATTTGCCCGAAGGGCAGGAACCGGTGGCAGAGCCTCAGGAGCGGGCCTCCGCACGCCAGCCGCGTCTGGATATATTCATGGAGCGGAAAGGCCGTGGCGGAAAGACTGCCACATTCGTTTCCGGATGGGTGTGCGACGACGCTGACCTGCAGCCTATAGCCACAGCGCTGAAGCAGAAGCTCGGGGCCGGAGGCTCGGCACGCGGGGGCGAAATTCTGATTCAGGGCGACCGACGTAAGGATCTGCTCCGGTTGCTTACCGAAATGGGATATAAAGCCCGAATCATCTGATGCCGTATGCTCACCATACTGAAAGCATCTGCCGGCTCCGGTAAAACCTATAGCCTTACATATGAATATATCAAGCTGCTGCTTGGATATAAGGATAGCGACGGACGCTACCGCCTGAACCGGCGCAACCGTGACCGCCATCGTCATATCCTTGCCATAACATTCACCAACAAGGCCACTGACGAAATGAAGCAGCGCATAGTGCATGAACTTGCGCTGTTGGCCGGACGTGAGCCGGGATGGAACTCGGAGAGTCCGTATGCCGGTGATCTGGTGAAAGAATTCGGGTGCACTCCTGAGGAGCTGACAAAAGCAGCTGACAAGGCTCTGCATCAGCTTCTGTTTGATTTCAGCTATTTCCATGTAAGCACCATCGATGCTTTCTTCCAGACTATACTGCGCACCTTCGCGCGTGAGGCGGAGCTTGATGGCAATTATGAACTTGACCTCGACACGGTAGGTGCCATTGGCTATGGCGTGGCCGAATTGTTCAGCTCCATGTCATCCGAACCTGACTCGGAGGAGGCGAAGTCAATGGTGAAGTGGATATCGCGCTACATGCTTGAACAGCTTGGCAAGGGTAGCGCCGTGACGCTTTTCAACCGCGATTCGCGTGGCTATGAACAGCTTCTGAGGCTGATTTCCGGGCTGTCCGATGAGAAATTCGTGGAGCATTATGATGATATGATGTCCTACCTTGAGTCAGACAAGCTGCGCGTGTTCCGCAAAGGTATCCGCAGGGAGATGGATGCGCTTATGGAAGAGGTGCGCCGCGCCTGTCTGGGCGCTCTTGAAGCATTGCGCAGTTCCGGACTGCCCGGCGATGCGGTGAAGAAGAATCTGCTTACTCAGATAAAGGACTGCTCTGAAACGGGCTATGATGACAAGCGTGTATCGGCGGCATCAGTGGTGAAAGGGGGTGAATTCTATAACAGTTCGGCACGAGCTCTTTTCGAAGGGGGTGCTCAGGCGCAGGTGTATAATGCCGTCATGGATGCATGTCGTGCGATAGTGCATAACTCCTCGGCGCTAACCGTCCTGCGGCAGATTGACTCCAATGTTTTTGTCATGGGGCTCCTGCGCGGTGTGTACTCCCGTGTAGAGCGCTACCGTAGCGATAACAACACACTTCTGCTTTCCGATACTAACGGCTTGCTCCGTAAGATAATAGGTGACGATGACGCACCTTTCATATATGAAAGAGTGGGCGTCGACTTCAAGCATTTTCTGATTGATGAATTTCAGGACACCTCCCGTCTGCAGTGGGAAAATCTTCGGCCGCTTGTCAATGAAAGCCAGTCGTGGGGACATGATAATCTGATAATCGGTGATGAAAAGCAGTGCATCTACCGATTCCGCTCGTCGGACCCCACGCTGCTTCAGAGCCGGGTGCGGAAAGAGGTCAGGCAGGATGTGATGGAGCGAGGCTCGAAGCCGTCGGAGAACACCAATTGGCGCAGTTCGCGTACTATGGTGGAATTCAACAATATGCTGTTCGGCTCCATATCCACCGTTTACGGCTATACGGATATCTATGCCAATGTAGTGCAGAATGTATCGAAAAAGCATTCCGGCCATACCGGCTACGTTGATCTCTGGCGCAGTTCTGACAGCAAGACATTTGATGAGGAGGCGCTCCGGCGTATGACCGATGGTATAAAGAGGCAGATAGCTGCCGGCTACAGTCCGTGTGACATAGCTGTCCTTACCCGCTTCCGCGCCGAGGCCGCCACCGTGATTGACCATCTGATGGAGGTGTTCGCTTCTGACGAGGAGCTGGCGCCTATGGGCATCAGGATTATTTCTGACGATTCGATGAATATTGAGTCATCGCCTGCGGTCAAGCGTGTGCTCAGTGTACTTCGGTCGGTAGGACGTGGCGATACGGCACAGGAGTCTGACGGCGAGCCGGAGGTTAAGGACAGCATGATGCGCAGCTCGGCTGAGTTCGACAATCTGCGTGAGCGCTACGAGTTTAATATAGGACGGTCAATGTCGCCGTCCGAATCGCTTTCCGAGGCGGTAGATATGTGTCAGGAGCCGCTGCCTCCGGATAAAAGGCTTAACGGTGCGCTATGTGAGAATCTGCCTGCTATGGTGGAGCGCATAGTGCATGTGTATTTCCCCCATGGCACGGTTACGGAAGGGGAACAGGTGTATCTGCTGGCATTTGAGGATGTGGTCACTGATTTCTGTGCTACCGCACCTGTGGCCGATATACAGGCTTTCCTGCGGTGGTGGGATGCTACTGGCCATAATGCCCGGCTTGCATCATCGTCCGATACCAACGCCATGCGCGTGATGACAATCCATAAATCGAAGGGACTGGAGTTTGACTGCGTGCACCTGCCGTTTGTCAATTGGCCTATGGTGCGGTTCAAGGACCTGGAGTGGTTCGAGCCTAAGCCGGTGCGGGGTGTTCCCGATACGGTGTTACCGCCGCTTGTCCCCATGGTGCCTGTGGCAGCTATGCGTAATACTCCATATCGGGAAGAGTACGAGAAGCGTCATCGTGAGCAGATGCTTGACGAACTTAATGCCCTGTATGTCGCTTTTACGCGAGCCAAATATGAGCTGGTGGTGTCAATGCAGGTGCCTAAGGAGAAAGAGGTAAAGCGTCCTAAGAAAGGGGCATCGCAGCCGGGCGCTGACGAGCAGGCTGAGGCTATAAGATTCAGTTCGCCTACTGCCGGACAGATGGTAGGATTGGCACTACGCCAGTTGGGCTATGCCGAGGATACGCTTGTCATGGGTGCGCCTACAGAGCCTATCCCCTCTGAATGTGAGATGGCCAAGGCTGTGACGCCGCTGCGTACCGTGCCTATGCCGGAGTATCAGGTGACACTCCGCGATGAGCTGATGGGAAAGACACGTATTGAGACGTACGCTGATTCCGAACTCGGACGCCGCCACGGAAATCTTCTCCATGATATCCTGTCCGGTATCAGAACGGAGGCTGATATTGACCGCGCTGTGGGCAAGGCTCTGCGTTGCGGTGCGCTGCGGCACGAAGAGGCTCCTGAGGTACGTGAGATTATCCGTGAGGCTATCCGCAATACTGCCGACAGAGGATGGTTCGGCGGGTTCCATAGGATACTTTGCGAGCGCCCGATAGAGAATGTCGATAGTACCGGCGCCACATTGCGCCCCGACAGGGTGGTATGGACTTCTGACGGGCATGTTGATGTGATTGACTATAAGTTCGGGCGGCAGAAGCGTAAGTCATATCAGAAGCAGGTGGAACGGTATATGGATATGTTCCGCAAGCTCGGTTTCGATAATGTACGTGGCTACGTATGGTATGTCGAGCTGGGCGAGATAGAGGAGTGCTGATTGGTGCGCTTTCGGGAGAGGGGCGGGCTAACTTTGCCCTAAAAAATGATTGGACTATCGGACGAAACTTTGCGGGTGCTTCTTTGGGCTGTGCTTACCTTGGCGGTGGAATATGCATCGGTACTCGGGGCTATTTTAGTGGATTTGCGTAGCGGCACTCTGAAAGCGCGCCGCAACGGACAGCGCCGTACCTCAAGCGGCTACAGGCGCACCGTTGAGAAAGCTTCGCGCTATTACATTACGCTTTTCGCGCTGTCGGTTCTGGATGCCATGTGGATTATTGTGGCGTTGGCTCTCAGGGGTATAACAGGATGGAGTGTGCCGGCATTCCCGTTTTTCACTACATTAGGTGCCATAGGGCTGGTGCTTATCGAGATTCATTCCGTGGTTGAGAATTCCCAGAGCCGCGATGATATCACGGATATGGCCAGGACTGTTACCGGGCTGCTTGACGATGATGCTGTCAAAAAGCTCGCGGAGCAGATAGCGCGCATTATAAGAAGTTAAATAATAATTTATTTTGTTAATCATATGTTAAAATAGAGCTGCCATGAAACGGATTGCAGCGCCAGCAACGCTTTTTTATTGCGCAGGAGCAGAAAAATTATTACCTTTGCATCAATAATGTCACGGAGGAGGCTCGACGCTTCCTCCATTTTATTTATTGTAACGGATTATCCTGATGATAGACAAGCAGCTCCTTGAGCAGACTGTGGCCGATGCCATTGAGGGCACGGATGCATTCATAGTGGACATCAATATTGCCCCCGGCAATATCATTACCGTAGAGATTGACAGTGCTACAGGTGTGGATATTGACACATGTGCCGCCATCACCCGCCGTATTGAATCGGTGTTTGACCGCGACGAGGAGGATTATGAACTTGAAGTAGGTTCAGCCGGACTGACATCGCCGTTCAAGGTGAAAGGTCAGTATGACAAGAATATCGGCAACGATGTGGAGGTGCTCACGCGCGACGGACGCAAGCTTACCGGATGTCTGGTGGAAGTGAATGCCGACGGTACTGAATTTGTCATCGAGGTGACCCGTAAGGTGAAGGTCGAAGGGAAGAAACGTCCTGAAATGATTCAGGAGCCGGTTCGCCTGGCTGTGGCCGACACCAAATATGTGAAGTATTTAATAAATTTCAAATAAGAGAACAATATAACTGCTATGGCCAAAAAAGAGGAAGCTCCCAATATGGTGGAGCGCTTTGCCGAGTTCAAGGATCTAAAGAATATTGACAAGACCACTATGATTAGTGTTCTTGAGGAATCATTCCGTAATGTACTCGCCAAGATGTTCGGCACCGACGAGAATCTGGATGTGATCATGAACCCTGACAAGGGTGACGTGCAGATATTCCAGAACCTTGAGGTGGTACCTGACGGCGAGGTTGAGGATCCCAACAGGCAGATAAGCCTCAGCGACGCACGTGCCGATCAGGACCCGGATGTGGAGATCGGCGAGGAACACACACGTGAGATCGTATTCGCTGATTTCGGACGCCGTGCCATCCTGAACCTGCGCCAGACACTCCAGTCGAAAATTCTTGACTTGCAGAAAGAGTCGATATACAAGAAATTCAAGGAACTTGAGGGTGAGCTTGTGTCAGGCGAAGTGTACCAGACATGGTCGAAGGAAACCCTGCTGCTCGACGATGACAAGAACGAGCTCCTGCTTCCGAAATACGAGTCGATACCCGGCGATTTCTTCCGTAAGGGCGAGACTGTACGTGCCGTGGTGGCCAACGTTGACAATAAGAACAACAATCCCAAGATCACCGTATCGCGTACCAACGAAAACTTCCTGCGCCGCCTGTTTGAGCTTGAGGTTCCCGAAATTCATGACGGCCTGATCAATATCCGCGCCGTTGCCCGTATTCCCGGTGAACGTGCAAAGATTGCCGTAGAGAGCTATGACGACCGCATCGACCCCGTAGGAGCATGCGTAGGTGTGAAAGGCTCACGCATACATGGCATAGTACGCGAGCTGCGCAATGAAAATATCGACGTGATCAACTATACAGCCAATCCCTCACTCTTCATCCAGCGTGCGCTCAGCCCTGCCAAAGTATCGTCGATACGTCTTGACGAGGAGCAGAAGAAAGCAGAAGTGTTCCTGCGTCCCGAAGAGGTGTCGCTCGCTATCGGTAAAGGTGGCCTGAACATCAAGCTCGCATCGATGCTTACCGGCTATGTGATTGACGTATACCGTGATACTGACGATTCATATGAAGAGGATATCTACCTCGATGAATTCAAGGATGAAATTGACACATGGGTAATCGACGCCCTCAAGAATATAGGATGTGTAACTGCCAAGAGCGTGCTTGGAACACCCCGTCAGCTCCTTATTGACAAGGCTGACCTGGAGGAAGACACTGTTGACCAGGTAATCCGTATCCTCCGTGCCGAATTTGAAGACACGGAAGAAGAGGATGAAGCTGAGCAGCCCGCGGCTGAGACGGAGGAATAATCCGCATCCCGGATATTCACTCCTGACAGTTTTTCATCCACTCTCATCCTCAAACTAAAACAAGCAATACCCTAAATAATTATATGGCGAGACAGAAAATAAGTAAAGCAGCAAAGGACTTCAACGTGAGCATTGGCACGGTGATAGAATTTTTACATAAAAAAGGCATCACCATCGAGGACAATCCCAACGCCCGCATCGATGAGGAGGCTTATGAACTCCTGTCAAAGGAGTACAAGCCTGACCGCGACATAAAGAACAAATCGGAGCAGATTTCCTCAGAACGGCTTAAAGAGAAGGTGAAGGTGACTCCGGCACCCGCAGCTGAAGAAATAAAAATCGCCCCCGTGACAACCGCGGGACCCAAGGTGGTAGGTCATATTGACCTGGACCGCAAGGGTAATCCTGTAAAACCGAAGCCTGAGGCCAAACCCGCTCCGGCGCCAGCTCCCAAACCTGAGCCAGCGCCCGTAGTGGAGAAGAAGCCTGAACCGGAGGCTCCGAAAGCACCGGCTCCCAAGCCTGTAGAGGTGAAGGCTCCTGCTGTTGAACCTGCTCCGCAGAAGGCTACCGCCGCAAAGCCGGAACCGGCGCCCGCAGCCCCCGCACCCAAGAAGGAAGAGAAGGCTGAGGCTCCCGCTCCTGTGGTGAAGCCCGTGGCAGAGAAGCCCGTGGAAGCCACTCCTGCCGCTGAAGCTCCCAAGCCTGCTGAGGAAGAGGTGTTCACCACTTCTTCTCCCCGTCCGGCACTGGGCATCAACGTTGTAGGTAAGATTGACCTCTCCGCGCTCAATCAGAGCACTCGCCCCAAAAAGAAAACCAAGGAAGAAAAGCGTAATGAACGCATAAATAAAGCTGCTGCAGCTCCCGGTGCCGCCGGTGGCGACCGCAAGAAGCGTCGCCGCATTTCCGGTAAGGAAAAGGTGGATATCGAAAAGAGCGCCCAGCAGTCATCATCATCACAGCCTCAGCAGGGTGGCGGCAACAACCGCAATCAGAATCAGGGTGGTGGCGAACGTCGTCGCGACCGTGGCGGACGTGACCGCAACAAACGCCCCGTACACACCGAGGTAAGTGAGGAAGATGTACAGAAGCAGGTAAAAGAAACTCTGGCCCGCCTTACCGGTAAGGACAAGGGACAGAAGAAGAGCGCCAAGTGGCGTAAGGAGAAGCGTGAGGCTTTCGCTTCGCGTGAACGTGAGGCTCATGAACTTGAGGCAGCTGAAAGCAAGACTCTTAAGCTCACCGAGTTCGTTACCGCCAACGACCTTGCCTCGATGATGAATGTGCCTATCAACAATGTCATAGCCACATGTATGAATCTTGGTGTGATGGTGTCAATCAACCAGCGTCTTGACGCTGAGACCATCAACATCGTGGCCGAGGAATTCGGCTTCCGTACCGAGTTCGTTTCAGCCGAGGTGGTTGAGGCCATCGCTTCTGAGGAGGATACCGAGGATGAACTCCAGTCACGTCCCCCGATTGTTACAGTCATGGGCCACGTTGACCATGGTAAGACATCGCTGCTTGACTATATCCGCAATGCCAACGTTATTGCCGGTGAGGCCGGTGGTATAACACAGCATATCGGTGCTTACAATGTGAAGCTTGCCGACGGACGTCATATCACATTCCTTGACACTCCCGGTCACGAGGCTTTCACCGCCATGCGTGCACGTGGTGCCAAGGTCACAGACCTCTGTATCATCATCGTCGCCGCTGACGACAATGTCATGCCGCAGACAGTCGAGGCTATAAATCACGCTTCTGCCGCCGGTGTACCTATCGTATTTGCTATCAACAAAATTGATAAGCCTGCCGCCAACCCCGACAAAATCAAGGAGGAACTGGCTGCAATGAACTACCTCGTCGAGGACTGGGGCGGTAAGTACCAGAGTCAGGATATCTCAGCCAAGAAGGGTATCGGTGTCGACGAACTTATGGAGAAGGTGCTTCTTGAAGCTGAACTTCTTGAACTTAAGGCCAATCCTGACCGTAAGGCTACCGGCTCTATCATTGAATCGAGTCTTGACAAGGGCCGTGGCTATGTAGCTACAATGCTTGTGCAGAACGGTACGCTCCGTGTGGGCGATATCATCCTTGCCGGAACACATTACGGTAAGGTAAAGGCTATGTTCAACGAACGTAACCAGCGTATCAAGGAAGCCGGTCCTGCCGAACCCGCACTTATCCTTGGCCTGAACGGCGCACCCACCGCAGGCGATACATTCAATGTGATGGATTCCGAACAGGAAGCGCGCGAAATAGCCACAAAGCGTGAGCAGCTGCAGCGTGAACTCGGTCTGCGTACCAAGAAGATTCTTACCCTTGAGGATATCGGCCGCCGCCGTGCTATCGGTAACTTCCAGGAGCTCAATATTATTGTCAAAGGCGACGTGGACGGCTCAATCGAGGCTCTGTCTGATTCGCTTATCAAGCTCTCTACCGAAGAGATTCAGATCAATGTGCTTCATAAGGCTGTGGGTGAGATATCCGAAAGCGATGTCACACTGGCTGCCGCTTCTGACGCCATCATCATCGGCTTCCAGGTGCGTCCTTCGCTGGCCGCACGCCGTGAGGCTGAGCGCGAAGGTGTGGAGATCCGTCTGTACTCTGTGATCTATCAGGCCATCGAGGAGGTCAAGGACGCTATGGTAGGTATGCTTGCTCCCGAAATCAAGGAAGAGGTTATCGGTACAGCCGAGGTGCTTCAGACATTCAAGATATCGAAAGTCGGAACTATTGCCGGCTGTCTGGTGCGCGAAGGCAAAATCAAGCGCAATTCCAAGGTGCGTGTTATCCGCGACGGTATCGTACGCTACACCGGCGACCTCGGTTCGCTCAAGCGTATGAAGGACGATGTCAAGGACGTGCTCACCGGTTATGAATGCGGCCTCAACATCGCCGGATACAACGATATCAAGGAGGGCGATATCATAGAATGCTACGAGGAAGTGGAAGTTAAGAAAACTCTCTGATGTCCACTGCCTACCTTAATATAGGCTCAAACATAGGCGACCGCATGGCTCTGATAGAGCGTGCGGTCGCTGCCGTTGTGGCCCGTGTGCCCCGGTGTGTGTGCCGCGTGTCGACGCCTGTCGAGAGTGAGCCGTGGGGTTATGATAGCGCCAACCGTTATATCAATGTCGGGGTGGCGCTGGAGCATGTTGACCTCACGCCGCTGGAACTCCTGCGCGAGTGCCGCGCGGTGGAGCGGACTATCAGTCCTGCCTCGCACCGCGATGCTGCCGGAGGCTATGCCGACCGCATGATTGACATTGACCTGATAGCATTCGACGACGTGGTGATGGACTGTCCGGAACTGACGCTGCCGCATCCGCGGATGCATCTGCGTGATTTTGTGCTTCTCCCTCAGGCTGAACTCGCACCGATGTGGATGCATCCAATGTTCAGGCTGACGGCCGCAGAACTTCTTGAAAGGCTCTGACGGACAGAAACTTTATTTGGCGGAGGAACGTTATAATCATAAAAATCCTCCGTTATGAAACGTCCCGAACTGCCACATAAAAAAGCCATGGGCTATATTGGCCTGGCATTGGTATGCCTGCTTCTTGTCACCCGAATCGGCGGCCGTGAGTTTACTATGACATGCATCTGGATGGGGCTGGCCACACTGTTTCTGCTCTATATCGCGGTGCAGTCGTTCCGTCAGCGCTGTTACGGATATGGCGTGGTGGCGCTCGTTGTGCCGGCCGTAGGATGGGTAGCCATTATAGCGCTCAATCAGGCTGCTCAGGCGTATCTCTACAATGCTCCGCCCGATGCGTCGGCAGCACCGGCCACCGCTTCCGGAATATCCAATGTGGCTCAGACATTGTTCTGGATTGTAATCGGGGTGAAGGTACTGTTTGATATCTTCGCCATCACGGTATTGCTTCTGCGCAATCGCTATCCCGAGCTTGGCGCACAGGTGCGCAAGATAGTCTGGCCGGTAATTATTGCCTCCGATTTCCTCGCTTTAGGCCTGGCCCTTGTCTGGATATATGCTTAGAGGGTGAGGGGTATCAGGACGGCTTTGCTGCGGTCAACCGTAGGCATGCAGGTGCCTATGGGTGCATAGAAGATGGTCGGGTCGCATATTGTCCACCGCTTGCCGTCCGATTCGATGTAGCTGCCGCCGGGATCGGTGCTGAACTGAACAGCCGCGGCAAGGTGGCCGGGAAAGTATACCAACGCTACCGGACGTTTGAGCAGTTCATGAATCAGACGTACAAAAAGAATTGCATGATCCTCGCAGTCGCCTCCCGGATAGTAGAGCGTTTCGTCGGCAAAGAATGCGCGGTCATGTCCCCATGCTTCATTGTCATAAACGTACGGTATCGACTCGCAGAAATCTATTATGATATTTGCGGCGTCCTTTTCGCTCTTACCACTGATGGCTTTTCTTAGTGCGGGGAGCAGCTGCGACGCCGTTGATTCTGACAGCGGAGTCTGGGCGTAATAGGCATATTTTGAGGTCGATTCATTTGGCCGGCCTGAGGCGGGATAGTCGTCAAACATGCGCATCAGGTTCAGATTGGAGTTGACCGTGGCCTTTATATCCGGATAGCCCACGCATGCGATGGTACGCATCGGCGATGCGTCCATGCTGAGCCGCGGCAGCTGTGACATGACGAGGTTCATCGGCTTTGCCCCGGAGAAATCTTTGCCGGTGATGCGCAGCCGTGTCACGTCGGGGTCAAATGTGAAGTAATTCTTGCCATCCACATTGTAGTACGACATGCCATATATCACATCCGTGGTCCCCGGCATGGCTATAAGCCGCTCCGCACCTTGCATCACTATGCCCATCCTTACGGAATAGCCTGACTGGCTGAAAATAAATGCTTTCAGCAGGGCGGCTTCGTTGGACGGGGCCGGAGCAAGCCGCTCGACCAACAGTGATATGATGCGGAAGTACATCCAGTCCGACATGCGGTAGCTGCTGCGGGCGTCCAGCAGAGCCTTTATCGTTGCGTCAAGACTGCCGGAGCCGGCAAGCGCGGTCCATGCCTTGGCCACGCCGCTCTCCGAGGCCGCCACCTCCGGCATGCTGAAGCGGGAGCTTACCGGTATTGTCACTTGGGTGCCGTAGATAGTCACAGGTATATCGGAGGTGGCTTCATCCTGGCGTGGTTGCACCGGAGCAATAGGCTGGGGCTGCGGTTCAGGATCACGATTACGGTCAGGGATGATTATCTCCGGTGCAGGCAGTTTGTCAGGCCTGGGGCTCTGCTGCTTTTTCGGTTGCCTGACCGGCGGAAGAGTCCGGTCCTTTGGCTTTTGCTTAGGTGCGTTGAGGTTGACCGGGGTCCAGGGAGCTGACAGAAACGAGGCATAGTCATCGTTGGCCTTCGACCGGAAATCGGAATAATCCTTTTTTGCATCGTTGAGGAAGCTGTCATATTCCGATTTTGACTTCTTCAGGAAGTCGTCATATTTGCTGCCGGGCGTTTCGGGTGCGGCCGAAACAGGCGCGGCGGTGCCTGACGTCAAGGTCAGAATCGCCGCCGCTGCTATGTAGAGTGTACGTTTCATCAGAACAGTAATCCTATGCCGGCGGCCAGTTTATTCATCTTGGCGTCAATGCGCGATTCGCTGATGCCGTTGATGGCCGGAGCCAGCTCGTTCTTTGTCATGCCTATCGAGTAGGTGAGGTCGATAAGCAGACGGCGGTAGCGGAATCCGGCGCCAATCTCAATGGCGCAGTTGAATGCCTTGGGCATGCCGTTTTCGCCGAATTTGACATTCTCCCAACCGTCATCCTCCGACTGCGCCTTGAGAGCCACGCCGTAGGTCAGGCCTACACCGGCGGATAGGAAGAACGATGTCTCACGGGCTGCGGGCAGACGGAACTGCAGGTGGATAGGCATGTAAAGCTCCATATCCTCAAGGCTGTTGTTCTCCAGATGTGTGGTGGAGCTGTCGTCGACCTTGGCATAGTCAACGTTTGTCTTGTAGTATTCGAAGTAGAGTCCGGTGCCGAGTCCGAATCCGCTGCCGAAATAGGGCTGGATAGGAATACCTACCTGCACGCCGCTCATGGAACCTTCAATACCGCCGAGGTTCATCTTGTAATGCTTCGAGCCGTTGCTGTAGGAGAACCATTTCTGTACGTAGCGTACCGACAGGCCGGTGCTTCGGTGGCTGTACTCGATGCGGAACGGATTGTGGCTCTGACGCTTTGTGGGCAGCACGAATGTCTGGTTTGAGTTGGTGTTGTCATTCACGTCAAGATCAAACTCCTTTGTTGAGGTCAGTCCGCGGCCATCGGGGATGTTGTATTTGGCTGTGAGGTGATATTTACCGTAGGGGAGTGTGGCTGACTCGCGGGGCACGGTGATGTAGTCGTTGAAATTGGAGCCGACGGCCGAGCTGCCGTCCGATGCCGTGATCTGAAGCTGCACGCCTGAAGCCTGGGCGTTGGCATACATCGGGGTGAAGTTGATGGTTTTGGTACGGAAAATCTCAATGTTGATATCCGTTGTGGTCTCATCCACAATCACAGCTTTAGTGTTTTCGCGTCCATCTTCGTCGGCTATGCGTATCTGATATGTGTCATAAGCCAGTGTGGTGGTGAGCGGTGTCTTGCCGTAGCGGGTGCCGTTGATATATATGTCGGCACCATTTATCTGCGAACGTATCTTCACGTCGCGTTTTGGGCGTAGGTCGCGTTCTATCAGTGTGGTAGCCGGGTCAATCATCACGGTGAAATTCTCCTGGACGTTGCCGTTGATAAGTCCGATGTTGTGCTGCCCCATGGTCAGCTCCTGCTGTTTTGGAGTGTTGCCGGCAAATTCGCCGTCAATATACAACTTGGCGCCTTCGGGGCGGGTCACGAAGTTGACATTGATGAGCGCACGGTTGTTGATGGTTATTTCATACGACTTCCTGGCTTCGAGGGTGGCTCCGGAAAAGATGCATGTGCCGAGCGAGCCGGCATGAGAGAATGTGAGGTCAAGATTGCGGCCCGGATCGGTGAAAAACCAACGCTCAGGTTTGCCGTCTACCATCACGGTCTTTGTCTCAACCACGGCTTTGCCGCCCGACAGGGCCATGCGGATTTTGTCGACATCGGCATCGGGCAGGTTGGTGAACTTGACACGTAGCAGTGCCGCCGGACCGTTGCCGTCTGTATCGCCGGGCCAGTCCTTGGTGAGCATATCGGTCATATTCTGGCTTCCGAGGGTTTCTCCGGCGGCTATGGCATCAATTCCTATCTGCCGGAAGGTTCCTTTCATGACTTCAATCTGGGCGTTTGCGCCTATCGCGGCAAGCGCTATTATCAATGTAAGGATAAGTTTTTTCATGTCGTGTGTGGATTATTGCTGTGTGTAACGTGATTTCATTTCGTCAAGGTCGAGTTTCTCAGGTGTCCATGTGCGGACCACAATCTGAGGCTGCTCGATATCCATGTCAATCATAAGTGTGAGGAAACCGACATCGCTGTATATGTCAGACGAGTAGTTTTGCTTCAGCCCTATCCAGTAGACGTCATTGTACACGCCTGATGCTTTGGATATGTCGGTGTCCTCGAATGATAGCTGTATGAACTTCTTGTTGTTGAAGTCAGTACGGAGGAAGTTGAGATATTCCTCCTTGTTGCGCCTCTTATAGCGTATGTTGGGCTGACCGGTGGCGGTAATCATCCCACCGCTATCGGAAAGCCTTGCCGCCTTCTTGCCGGAGGTGCGGTCAACCGAGCCGGAGATTATTATGGCACCTTTGGCAAAAATCTTTTCTATGTAGTCAAGACGCTTGAGCGCGAATGCCGTCTGATAGTCCTCCATGAATGTCTGCATGGCGTAGCGGGCTTCCATGCCCCAGCGCGATTTGCGGAATATGTCGTCCTCGGCACGCTCCGTCAGGGCATAGGCCACTGACGATATCCGGCGGCTGCCATCGAAGCGGAGCACAATTCCCTCGCGGCATGTGTGCATCTTGCGTCCGCGACCCTTGTATTTTATTATTACAGGGATGCGCTTGCCTATGGCCAGACCTGTTTTGCCTACCGTTTCTATGGTGTACTCACGCTCGGTGGATGCAAGCTTGATATCGCCGCTGCGCATCATGTGGTCAAACAGGTCATACCCCTCATCGGTGAAGAGCGGTTTCACTGATGCGTAATCGCCTGATGCTATTGCATCGGCTACCCGGTTCATCAACTCCACGTAGGTGTCAGGATTGAACATCGTGGACACTTCGATGCGTTCACGTCGGGGTGCTATTGACATGGGAGCCTCTTCCAGTAGCTGCCGTGTTTCCTCGATACGTGCGGTGGTGACTTCCGGCTCTCCGATGCGGAATTCGGCCGGTGCGGCACCCTTGACAGGTACGGAAAGGGTTGACTCCTTTATCACCATAGGGCGGTTCACGGCAAAGTAGGATGCCAGTTCATCATCAAACAGCTTTCCCTGCTCCACTCCGGCATAGTCAACTTTCAGTGTGATATTGCCACTCGGAAGCGATGGAAATTCCAGCGTGGCCTCACCGTTTTTGGCGTGTATGCCGTCAACTTTTTTCAACCCGGTGAGGTATGAGAAATCGAGCGATCCGACATTGCTCCCGCCGTAAGTGAGCCGAAGGTTAACAAGATAGGGGTTGGCATTGCCCGGCTGTTCGGTGATGCCGTCGAGGCTGACATTGATGTTGGCCATTATGGCGCGCAGCTTTATGTCGAGCCATGACTTCAACATGCGCTTGGCGCCGTCGAGCTCCATGCTGATATTGTCAGGGTGCACCGAAGCAAGCGCGTAAGCCCAGTAATAGTAGCGCAGGGCTCCGGCAATATCGGCCTTTGACTCAAGCTTGTGGGCATTCTCCACCCAGTCGGTTATCTTTTTCCGCTGCTGGTCTATGGCTTCCTGGAGGTCGGCGCGGGCTATGTAGCGCATCACGCGGTAGCCTGTTTCGTCAGAATAGCTCAGGATGATCTGCTCGGTGTTGTTGAGCGAGGAGAATGATGATATGCGTGAGGCCATCTCCACATGGCTGTCGTCATTTACGGTGGTAACCTTCACATCGCTTGCTACAACCGCACGTATCGATTGAGCCAGCACCTGAAGCGCCGATTGGTCGGCCTCCTCGATGGTGAGGCCGTTGCCCTCGCCGAAGTAGTAGCGCGAGCGGTTGCTACGTATCTTCTCAGCCTGCTGTTCGGCCTCCGTCGATTCGGCATGAAGCGGAACGCTCCATAAGCTTGTCATCAGGGCCATGAATATGGCGGCAAGCATATGCAGCGGGAGTTTTCGTAACTGCATATCCGCGAGCCTTATTATTCGTTTACAAACTCAGAAATCTGTTTTGCTACTTCGTGAGTCAGACGGTTGCGTTCGAGCTCGGCTTTCAGGGCACGCTGCTGAGCCTGGTTGGCGCCTTCGTAGTCAACTACATAGAGCACCATGGTTTCAAACGATCCGTCCTTTGCCTTGCGGTAGAGCTCGAGGGTGGGACGGAGTTCGCCTTTTATCTCCTGAGCCACGCGGGCCTCGTAGGCATCGATGAATGTGTCGCGCTCTTCATCGGTCATAAGGTTGCCCTCGCCTACAATCTTTTCCTTGAGAGCCATTCCGCAGTTGCGTGAATATTTCAGTGCGGCGTCCATCATGGCTGTGGCAGTGGAGCGGCTGAGTATGGCTGCCTTCTGGCCGTTGCCAATCACTTCGTAGCCGTCGCCTCCGAAGTCGGATGTACGGAGCATATGGTTCATTACCTTCATTTCTACATCGCCTGTGCCGTTGAGCACCCATCCCTCTTTCTTGAAACGTTTGGCTGTTGACTTGGCCTGTTTCTCAGCGTTCTTTTCGAAGCGCTTCATCTCTTTTTCTGTGTAGGTGGTTTTGTTGGATGCGGCATCTGTGTATACCGGTGCAGCCGCAATCATGGCGGCAATAGCTATGCAAGCAATCTTTTTCATTGTATTGAAAATTAAGTGATAATCTAATATGGCAAAGATAGTTTATTCCGGGTTAAAAAGTGTGTATTTTAGCAAAAAAGTGTCGTTGATTGTCACAGAATCCCAATAAGTTGTATCTTTATATATAATTTTATCAAAACAGGAATCATCGTTATGCGGAATATAGCTTTTGTATCGGCCATGTTGGCATCGGCGCTTATGTGTGGCGCTGTCGATTATATAGTGGAGGGGCAGGTAGAGGGCCTCGACGGGAAGAAAATGTATATGTATGACTATGACCGGCAGGTGAACATCGATTCCGCTGATGTTAAGGGAGGAAAGTTCCGCTTTGCCGGCTCGTATGATCGCAATGCATTTGTGCGCGTGGAGAACGGGCGCGCTTACTCAAACTGTGTGCTTGACTCACTCGTCACCGTTGACTTTGACAGTCATATGGCTTCTGACGGAGCTGGATTGACCCGTAAGTTCCTTGACCTCTACAATCAAGACAGGGCTTTTGATGCCGAACTGAATAAGTTTGGGGAAGAACTTGACTCACATGGTTTCACCGGTGAGGAGCGTGGCGAAATATACAAACGTCTTTTTGATAAGCAGCGCCCTGTACGCATCAAGTTTTATGCCGATATATTGAAAAATAATTCCGATGGGATAGGCGAGTACTTTGTTATGTCGCTGGGTAATTTCTGGGGATTGGAACCCGCTGAATGGGATTCGATATATGCTCTTATGCCTGAGCCTTTACAGCAGACACGTATGGCGCAGACTTTCAATAAGAAGTTTGAGCGTAGGAAGCAGACTCTTCCCGGAGCCATGTTTGTTGACCTGGAGGGGAAAACAGTTGACGGCAAGGAATCCCATCTGTCCGACTATGTAGGTAAAGGAAAGTATATACTTGTGGATTTCTGGGCATCGTGGTGCGGACCATGTCGTGCGGAGGCTAAAAATGTACTTATCCCGCTATATGAGAAGTACGGCAATAATCCGAAATTCGATATTGTGGGCGTCGGTGTATGGGAAAAGGGTGAAGCTACAAAGAAGGCTATTGCAGATAGCGGCTATAAGTGGTCCCAGATTATTGATGCCGGCCGTACACCGATGGAACTGTATGGCTTCGATGGCATACCGATGATAATTCTGTTTGGTCCTGATGGCCGGATAGTAGAGCGCGATCTGCGTGGCGACCGCCTTGTTAAGGCTGTGGAGGATGCAATCCTATAACAGCCATTAATCTTATAATGTCGAATATTTGTTGTATCTTTGTAATCAACGGATAAAAACTCTCAGATATGGCAAGACCTATAAAAGAAACACCCATTCTCTTTGGTTCGGATGCCAGGAGGTTTGAAGAACGTATGAAGAACCCTCCAAAGGTATCCTCTGAAAAGCGAGCTCAAATTCGCAAGTCATACGAGACTATCATGAAGATGATGGTTGATTAGGCTAATGACCAGAGAAGAATTTCAAAACCGATGTAGAGTGCGCCGCCTAAATATGGGTGATACTATAGGTTGCAATACCGTTTTACATTAAAAACAATTATCAGTTTCTAAATAACGATGATGAAGACAAGCGTACACGGGTGATGTATTTTGATCTTGCATCGCTACTTTAGCTTGTGTGTCAATATCATTTCGTGATGGCAACTGACCGGTGGTAGCGCCTAAAATTATTACTTTTGTGCATGGAAAAGAATGAACTGAGAATAGTGTTCCTCGGCACACCTGATTTTGCCGTGGAGAGTCTGCGCCGTATCGTTGACGGCGGATATAATGTGGTGGGTGTTGTAACGATGCCTGACAAACCCGCCGGACGCGGCAAGCATCTGCAGCAGTCGGCCGTGAAGCAGTTTGCCGTGAGCCGTGGGCTGAAGGTGATGCAGCCCGAGCGCCTGAAGGATGACGCGTTTGTTGAGGAGCTGCGGTCGCTGCAGGCGGATCTGTTTATCGTCATAGCGTTCCGTATGCTGCCGGAGGTGGTGTGGTCCATGCCGAGGCTCGGTACGTTCAACCTCCACGCTTCGCTCCTGCCCCGCTATCGTGGTGCGGCCCCTATAAATCGTGCGGTGATGAACGGCGATGCGGAGACGGGCGTCACCACCTTCTTCCTCAAACATGAAATTGACACAGGCGATATCATAGCTCAGGAGCGCATAGCGATCGGTCCGGACGAGGATGCCGGAAGCGTGCATGACCGCCTGATGGAGCTGGGAGCAACGCTGACCATTGATACCATTGAGCATATACTTGCGGGCGACCTTAAGCCGATACCGCAGGATGAACTGCTGAAAGGGGAGGAGCCTACTCCCGCGCCCAAAATTTTCAAGGACACATGCCGGATAGACTGGAACAGCCCGGCGCGTGACATCCACAATCATGTCCGCGGACTGGCTCCATATCCCGCTGCATGGAGCACACTTATAGCCGGCGACACTCCGCAGGGTTCGCTGAAGGTTTTTGCCACCCGTGTGCTTGACGAAAAGTCAACGTCAGCCCCCGGTACTCTTACCGTGACTGACGGACGTCTGATAGCCGACACCGCTACCGAGCGTATAGAGCTTCTCAGCGTGCAGGCTCCGGGCAAGAAGCGTATGCCGACGGCCGACTTCCTGCGCGGATGCCGTCTGGAGCAGATGCGCTTAGAATGAGAACTGGGCCATTGCTCCTACACGACGGGCCCAGCGATGGGCGCCGTCAAAGTTCTGACGCATGCCGATGTTGAATTCCGCTCCCACCTGAATGCGCGGTGTGAGATTCCAGAATACGTTGGCCGCCACATACTGACCGAATTTATACTCCGAGGATGCCACGTCATGTTTCGGCATGAAGCGTGTCTGTGAGTATGTGACCGAAGCAAACAGATTGGGGCGGAAGTTGTACTGTGCGGCCACGTTGAATCCCATGGCTGCCGGAGCGTAAAGCTCTCCTTCATGTCCGGGACGGGCTATAAGGTCGTAGTTGCCCATCTGCAGGTCGCCGCCAAGACTTTCGTAGCCCTTGCCTCCGCATACATTGGCATATATTGTCCATGCCGGAGCAGGATGAAGCACGGTGCTGAGCTGCAATCCCCATCCGAGGATATTGTGATTGCGTCCGGCCACGAGGTCGCGGTAAGGGAGAGTGCGCAGTATGCCGGCAAGACGCACATGCTCGGAACGTCCCCATTCATACTGTATGAAAGCTGCTGCATCCGGAAGCCAGTCATCAACCTTTTCAGTCACCGAATCGGTCAGGGCCGGTTGTGTCGAGGGCGTCTCAAGGCTCGCGGCAACAGTCCAGAGTTTGGCTATCGGCTTCATCCAGCGGACAAGTACTGATGTCGGAGATATCTTGTTGTTGGGGCCTGAGGCATCAACCGTAGGCGGTAAAGCCGACGGGTCGCTGAATGTGGAGCTGGCATAGCCTATGGTCCAGTTGTTGATCGTTGCGTATGCTTTCTTCAGGTGGAAGTCCACACCCTGATAACCGTTGAAGTTGGCCTCGATATATAGTTGATAGTTGCCGAGCGTCTTGTTGCGCCCTATCACGCGGAAGAATAGAGTGGAGCCGGATGGTGTTGTACCGAAGCGCTTCATCCGGGCAGGCGATGGTGTCATAGGTATGAAGTAGGGGGAAAATCCGTTGATAGGAACCACACCGCCCCATTCGTACCATCCGCGCATACGCACGCAGCCTCCTATGCCCATTGCTAGTGAGGCATCCTTGCTCATGAACAGAAAGTAGGGGGCCGCCGGATCCTGGAAGTGGCGGAACTGGTCGTAGTAGAAGTTGTCAATCAGAGTCCGGATGGAGTCCAGATGCTGCTGGGTATTGTTGGATAGCGGTTTGCCGTCGATATAGATTATCTTATGTGATGCAGCCAGAGAGTCATGCTGAATGTCGACAAGACTTTTCGGCTTTGTTGTCGCAACATCTACCGAAGGGCTGTCATCCGGAATAGCCATGCCGGTGGAATCGGCTTTTGCCGGAGCTTTTTTCGATATTACACGAGCCGGAGCCGTCAGGCGCAGGGAAGTTTCCTGAGCTGACAGAACAGTACCGGATAAACATATGGCTGTGATGAACATCAATACCTTTTTCATGATCGGAATGTGACTGTAATGTGAAGTAAATAGTTGAACGTACCTCTATAACGCTTTGCCGCGTTATGATGTTTAGCTAAATTTGCGTATGCAAAAAATAATAAGGCTTGACAGCGTTACGTCAACCAATACATATATGGCCACTCTGCCGCCGGACACCCCTGACGGCACCGTAGTGACGGTACGCGACCAGACTTGCGGGCGCGGACAGCGGGGCAACAGCTGGGAGGCTGCGCCGGGTAAGAATATCACACTTTCCATTCTTCTGCGTCCTGAGGAGGTCGAGGCCCGTAGCCAATTCATGGTGTCAGAAGCAGTAGCGTTGGGTGTGGCTGATACTGTAATGGAGTTTCTTGGCCCGGACGCGAATGTGAAAGTGAAGTGGCCCAACGATATTTATGTCGATGACCGCAAGATATGCGGCATCCTGATAGAGAACACCCTATGTGGCCGTAAAATAGAGCGGAGCATCGCAGGGATAGGTCTTAATGTGAATCAAGAACGTTTCCTGAGCGATGCTCCGAATCCTGTGTCGATGTATATGCTTTCCGGGCGTGAATTCCCAGTGTGTGAGGTCGAGGAGGCGCTTTGCCGCAATGTGCTCGAATTGACGCGAGGCTATCTGACGCCGGAGCGCTTCGGCCATCTGCACAGCCGCTACTGCTCTATGCTTTGGCGCGGGGAGGGGTTTTTCCCGTATCGTGAGGCCGCAAGCGGCGAGAGGCTGGAGGCTGCGGTCGATTCCATCGCTCCCACAGGTCATATGACACTGCGCCTTACCGACAGCTCACTCCGCACCTACGCTTTCAAGGAGGTGCACGCCATTCTCTGACCGCTGCTTATTTCACAGGGTTGTAAGGCGTGTGTTCACGCTCCATTATGGCTTGCAACTTAGCCACAATATCGGGATGCCGGGCAGCAACATCGTTCTGTTCCGCAAGGTCCGTGTCCAGATTGTAAAGCTGCATGGTGGAGTTGCCTTTGTTGATATTGGTTATTATACCTTTCCATGGGCCCATGCGCACAGCTTTGTTGCCAATGTTCGGGTCGGGATACTCCCAGTAGAGATAGTCATGGCTGCGCTGACGTGAGGTGTTGCCTGTAAGGACCGGAAGGTAGCTGATGCCGTCTGTGGCCGGGGATGGTATACCGGCTACTTCGGCAAGCGTGGGCATCACATCCTGAAAGCAGCTTATATGGTCCGATTCGGAGCCTGGTTTGATATGTCCTTTCCATACAGCGATGTGCGGGACGCGTATACCACCTTCATGCAGAAAGCACTTTCCCCAACCGTATTCCGAACGGAACGGGCCGCCGCTGTTGAACCAGGGCGAATCAGAGCCGCCGTTGAACGTCGGGCCATTGTCCGAGGTGAATATGATAAGCGTATTGTCATACAGACCTTCATCCTTGAGCTTCTGTACGAGCATTCCCACCTGGGCGTCAAAATAGCTCACCATAGCAGCGTATGTAGCGCGGGGATATCGGCATGCCGCGTAGTCGGCGCGGCCGTCGTAAGGCTCTTCATCGCCAAATTTCTTGACATAATAGTCCACCCATTCCTTAGGAGCCATAAGCGATACATGTGGCAGAGGTGTGGTCCACATTATGAAAAACGGATTCTGACGGTTGGAATCGACGAAACCCATCAGCTCGCGGAAAATCAGGTCGTGGGCATAATCCTGCTGATAGAACCGTGAATAATTGGAGGCGTCGTGCGGATCTTCATCCTTGCGCAGGTGCATGTAGTGCGGATTGAACAGCTTGTTGCGAAGCATCACGCGTGATGAATCGCTGTATAGAAATGGCGGATAGTGCGTATGAGCCTGACGCTGACAATTATAGCCATAGAAACGGTCAAAGCCCTGCTTAAGTGGTTCACCTTCGGACCCGGGATAGCCGAGGCCCCATTTGCCGAAGCATCCTGTGCGATAGCCGGCCTGCTGCATCATGCGTCCCAAGGTCATTGTCCCGGCTTTGAGCGGGGCTTGTCCTTCGAGTCCGGGGTGGACGTACATTGAATCATGATTGTTGACCGCTCCGCGCGAACCCATTTCGTTGTTATGCCGTATCTGCGCATGTCCGCTGTGCATGCCGGTCATAAGCACGCATCTGGCCGGCCCTGATACCGGTGAGCCGCTGTAATGATTGGTAAATTTCATGCCGTCGTCGCGTAGACGGTCAATGTTGGGAGTCTCGATTTTCTGCTGCCCGTAGCAGCCGAGTTCGCCATAGCCAAGGTCATCCATTATAATGTAAATGACGTTAGGCTTGTCCGATGCCGCATGTATATTCGTGATCGCGGTGGAGGCAAACAGAGCGGTAAGTATAGAGTTACGCATTGTCAATGAAATATATGGATTATTAGATTCAGTTCTTGAACATGGGGGTCAATCTGTCAATGTCAGACTGGAATTCAGCCAATGGTTTGCGCGGACCTTTGTGCCACATAAGTTCCGATAGTGCAAAGATACGCGGAAAAAGACGAAGGTCAAGCATCTGTTCGGTCAGATTGTAGTCGGTCCACAGAGCGCACGTCATGCCCAGAATCCGCTTGTCGCCACGCGCCAGAACGCTGTCGGCGGGATTGGCGGTATATGCTTTCTCAAGATTGAATGTCCGCTCAGGACCGTAGCCTTTCCATGGCTCCTCGGGGAAGTTGATGTAGCAGTAGTAATTAGGACTGAGAATCACCTGCATGTCACGCTCAAGGGCATTGCGTACGGCAAGGTCGCCATGGCCGCGGTAGTTCCACCACTGTATCACACTGTTTTTCGGCAGAGGGGTGCCGTCATTGCTGTACACGGCATCTCCCCAGAATATGGCCTTACGCCCTTTGGCTTCAAGATGCGAGGCAAGTTGTGCCGACAGCCATAGCTGCAGGTCGTGTGTGCCCTTGAGCCCATGCTGCTGTATGCGGGCCTGACAGTCGGGGCATTTCTCCCAGTTGGCTTTCGGCGCTTCATCCCCTCCAAGATGTATGTATTGGCCGTGAAATATGTCGCAGATTTCATCAATGATAGTTGTCAGAGCCTCGACTGTACGGTCCTTTCCAGCACAGAAAATATTTTCGGTGAATCCTTGTGCCGGGACATCCGGAACGGTCCCGAAACATCCTAATTCCGGGTATGCGTTGAGGGCAGCCTCGCTGTGACCGGGTAGATCGATTTCCGGCACAATCTCTACGCCCCACTGTGATGCATATTCAACTACCTTGCGCATATCCTCTCGTGAATAGTAGCCTTGCTGTTCCGGCTCTTTTCCAACGAAAGCCCCCTTGGCTGTGAGCATCGGGAAGGCTTTTATCTCAGGGCGCCATCCCAGCCCTTCGGTGAGGTGCCAGTGAAACCGGTTCATTTTCAGGCGCGAGGCCATGCGGATAAGCGCGAGTATTTTTTCAATAGATTGTTTCTGCCGCCCCGAATCGAGCATGAATGCCCGCCATGTGCAGCGGGGCGTGTCGGTTACTGTGATTCTTTCCGTTATGCTGTCAGAGGTGGATAATATTTGAGAGAGAGTGTGTAGTCCATATATGAAACCGTTGTAATCAGCGGCCTGGAGATGGGCTTTGTTGCCGTTAATATAAAGGGTGTATGATTCCGGTTCACAGCTTGACTTCAGCCGGCTTTTTTTGCCATATCTTATGTCAAGTCCTGTCATTTCGGATATAAAACTTGCCGGGGGGAGCGACTTTGCCACATTTCGAGGCGATTCGACGGATAGTGTAATCTTTTTTGACACCGGTAGCATATTTCCTGAACTACTGATGGATTCAGGCTGAGGGATGACTGCCGGAGTGCCTGCCGATGTGTGGTTGAAGGATAGGAATATGCTGACCGCCATGGTCAGGAATGTGCGGAATAAGTGCATGCTGTTATCGGTATAAAAATCTCCCCGGAGCGGATTCTCCGGGGAGAAACGGGAATTGTGTTTACCTAACTTTAACCTATGATATTGATGGAGACGTGTCTGTTATTTGACTCCGTCATCCCAGCCCGGATTCTGAGTGAGCTGTGGGTTCAGCACACGTTCGTTGCGGGGTATGGGATTAAGGTAGTAGTAATCGGGCCAGAGATGCGTCTGTGCGGGATGGAAGGTGAGGTAGCCTTCTTCGCCGTCGCCATAGACGGTTACAGCAGTTCCTGCCGGGAAATCGGATTTGCGTACCCACTGGCCGAGCTTCTGTTTCATCATGTATGAACATTTCTTCCAGCGGCGGAGATCGTCGAAGCGGAAGCCCTCGGAGAAGAATTCTATGCGGCGTTCGCGGCGTATTTCCCACAGAAGAGGCGAAACTTCATAGTCGCCGGCGTAGTCAGGATTGCCAAGGTCACGTTTGGGGTCGAATGCAGCATCAATCTCAGCAACCTTCATCGGCGCCACATTGGCTCGGGGACGCAGACGGTTGATGGTGGCATCGGCTACTGTCTGATCAAAATTGCCAAGCTCACATGCCGCTTCAGCCCAGTTGAGCATAACTTCCTCAATGCGGAATATTGGCATATCCACCTCTTCGTTGCGCTGTGCGCCCTGTTCAAGATATGTGGCGAAGAATTTCCAGTTGTTGTAGCCGAAGGCTGATTTGTACCAAGGCTGTCCATCGAGATAGAAGTCATAGTGTGGTACATGGCCGAGTACGCCGCCCGAATATCCCTGGCGGAACGGGAGTGTCTTCTGACGCTCCTTTGCGGTTCCGTAGCCTATGCCTACCCGTATGGCCAGGGAGTCGATATATGCACGGTCATGATCATCGGCAGAAAAGTCCCAACGGCTGTCCCAGGCATCGGCTGCCATGGAGCGGTCCACTTCATAGGGGGGAGTGACATGCATCCATAGGCGGTGGTCGCGGTTGGCGAATTCATCGTACATGTTGCGGTCTGATATGAATTTGTCGCTTGTCCAGCGGGGTTTTCCGTCGAAGCAGAGATAGCTGTCCACAAGGTCGCGGGTCGGGTTCCAATAGGAAGCGGCGGTGGTACCTGTGATGCTTATTGCATGTACTACGTTCTCGGAGTTGAGGTATTCGCGGTAAAGCAGCACTCCGGCCACTCCATCAAGATTCAGACTGGTGAAAAGGTCATCGTAGCAAGGGGTGACGTCCGGCTTTTCGGTGACAAGCTCGCGTGACACACGTTCGCATTCACGCAGGTATGTGTTGGAGCCTGACAGCCCATGATATTTGCGCCATGTGCCTTCAAAGAGAGTGAAGCGTGAGAGCAGGGCCTGAACTACGGCCTTGTTTATCGTATTCTTGCCGTCGCCTTCCGGACGGATATGTGTCTCAGCGAATTTGAGATCGGCAAGTATGTTGGCTGCCACTTCATCACGCGGCGTGCGCGGGCCCTCTATCAGATCCGCCTCGTTGTCAGAGAGTACATGGTCAATCCATGGCACGTCGCCATAAGCGCTCAGAAGTGAGAAATACCGGAATGAGCGGAAGAAATATCCCACACTACGCCAGTGGTCCTTATCGGCTTCGGTCATGGCTGAACCGTCCACATGGTCAAGCATCAGATTGACGCGGCGTATGAATGAATAGTAGTCCCATACGGTGCCGCTGCGCGCATCAGGCACAGTGACTGTACCGCGTATCCACGCGCTTTCACCGCTGCCACGGGTGGAATTGTATGATATGTCGTCGGTGTTTGTATCGCCATAGCCGAGAGTGGGCAAGGTTTCGTACAGTCCCCAGGCATAAGCCTTGAAGTTGTCCGATGTGGCGAATGCTGTTTCAGCAGTAGGTTCTGAAAGCGGCTTTCTGTCGAGGAAGTCATCGTTACAGGCTGACAATAACGAGGCCACGGCCAGTGCTGCAGGTATTATATTGTATTTCATATATGGTACTGTCTTGTTAGATGGTTAGGTTGATGCCGAATGAAATCTTACGCATATAGGGGTATGTCCATGCGCCGTTTGAGAGCATTTCGGGCTCCAGTCCGTGAGGCAGGTGGTCCCATGTCTTGAGATTCTCACCGCTGATGTACACACGCAGATTGTCCAGATATATCTTCTTGACGATATTGCGGGGCAGGGTATAGGAGAGTGTGATGTTCTGCAGGCGGAGGAATGACGCATCGGCAAGGTATTTGGTCTGTGTCCATCGGTTGTATGATGTGTTGACCGCATTGTTGGCGTATGTGCGGGGGAAGAATGCTCCGGGATTGTCCTCAGTCCAGAAATCGAGTGTTTCCTTGAAGTTGACACCCCAGCTGCCGTTAGGCCATACCATCTGGTCGGTGCGCCAGAAGTCCATCTTGCCAACTCCATGGAAGAAGAGCTGAAGGTCAAATCCTTTCCAGTTCACGCCGGCGCGTATGCCATAGATCATGCGGGGTGTGCGGTTGCCTATGATTCTGCGGTCGCCGGGATCGTCGGCTGTCCCGGCACCACTATAGATCTTGCCGTCGCCATCGTAGTCCACGTACAGAATGTCACCCGGATACATAGTTCCGGCACCCTGAGGTTTTGGAATGCCGTCTTTCAGGCTTCCGTCAGCGTTGAAGTCGTCGGCGGTATAGTAGCGGTCGGTGGTGTAGCCCCATATTTCGCCGATCTCCATGCCTTCGTAATAATTGGTGAGGAGCTTGGTTTCGTTGCGGAAGCGGGTGATTTTGCTTCGGGTATCATAGAGATTGAATGATACGTTATATCCTACATCACCTATACGGTCAACCCAGCGGAGGTCAACTTCCCATCCGTTGGTACGGAGGTCGGCGGCATTCTGATTGGCTGGAGCCGCACCTACTACCCATGGCAGATCCATACCGGGTGCAAGCATATCGCGTGTGTCGCGGCGATACCATTCAACGGTACCTGTAAGGCGGTTGTTGAGCAGACCGAATTCGAGTGCGAAGTCAAGCGTGGCGGCTTTCTCCCATGAGAAGTTGGCGCTTACCAGTCCGGGCGCGCTGAGCGTGGTGGGCTTGGTGCCGTTGACAAGCCATGTTGTCTGATATATGCCCATTGACGGTATGTAGGGGTAATTGCTGCTGATGTTCTGGTTGCCTATCTCACCCCATGACGCGCGCAGCTTTAGGTTTGACAGTACCGGCTGCAGTGACTGCATGAACTCCTCCTGTGAAATACGCCAGGCTCCGGAGAATGAAGGGAAGAAGCCGAAGCGATGGTTCTTCGGGAAGCGTGAGCTGCCATCGTAACGTCCGTTGGCTTCGAGCAGATAGCGGTTGTCGTAGTTGTAGGCTACACGGTAGAAGGCGCCTCGTACGGCATATTCCGAGAATGAATCCTTCGAAGTTGTGGTGCCTGTGGCTCCGGATATCGAGGGGAGGTTCTCAAGCAGTACATCGTTGCGCTGTGTGAAGAGATCCTGATAGTGGCTTGACTCCTGATTGTAGCCGGCGGTAAGGGCAAAGTTGTTCTTCCCGAAGCTGAAGTCATAGTTGCCGTAGATATTGACCGCATTATAATTTGTGGCGGACTCGGTTATCTGATAGGACGTGTTCTCAACGCTGTTCATCACGCCTGAGAAATTCATGCCGATATAATTGTATTTGTTGGAGTAGATGGAGTTCTGTCCGGTAGAGCGGTTGAATGTGTATTCTCCGGTCAGGCGCAGCCCTTTTATGCCGGGAGTGATTACTACACGGCCCAGTACACGGAGGTCAGTGCTCTTGATGCGGCGAGGTTCGCCGTTGAGGATGTATGTGGTGGAGCATTCCGCCGGATATTCCACTCCGTTGAGTTCGTAGGGGTAAATGTTCTGATATGATGGGAGAGTTACAGCACTGCCCCATACACCGTTGCGACCTCCCTGCTCAACTACAGAGCGGAATGACGATGCATAGCGGATGTCGACAGAGGTGTTGAGCCATGATGTCACATCCGTGCCGAGCGATGTGGCGAAGTTGGTGCGGCGGAATTTATCCTTGTCAGTTATCAGTATTCCATCTTCATTTGTATAGCCGAAGCTGATACGGTAATTTGACCGCTGTGTCCCACCGCTGATCGAGGCGTTGTGGTTCTGCTGGAATCCATGATTGTCCATCATCTGGTCAAAAATGTCGTTTTCGCGCATCAGGAACAGATTGCCTTTTTCATCGAAGATATACCCGTTGGGATATTTTGACGGATTGGCGTTGTAGTCGAGGATATACTGCTCCCACTGGGTGATGTTCTTTCCATCGACGTAAGTGTCGTTGGCCCAGCCCATCTTTTTATATGCGGTTACCTCTTCGATGGGTGATGCTTTGCGTGGAAGTTCTATGGGGCTTGTGAAAGAGAAGTTATTGTTGTATGACACGCGCGGACGCTGCTCCTTGGAGCCCTGTTTGGTGGTGATCAATATCACACCGAATGCGGCGCGAGCTCCGTAGATGGCTGATGATGCGGCATCTTTCAGAACTGATACCGATTCGATATCCTGAGGGTCGATGAGATTGATGTCCATAGGTACGTTGTTGACAAGCACCAGAGGAGCGCCGCCGTTGATGGAGGTGGTACCGCGGATATTGAGAGATGATGATCCTCCTGGAGCACCCTGTGCAGCGAGATCGACACGGAGGCCCGGCACGGCGGCCTGAAGTGCTTCGGCGGTCGAAACTATCGGACGGTCACCGATGGTTTTGCCGACATCAACGTTGCTCACAGCACCGGTAACGTTTACTTTCTTCTGCTGTCCGAATCCGATTACCACCACTTCGTCAAGAGCCGTGGCATCTTCGGCCAGAGATACTTTCATGTCCGGGCCTACAGCTTTTTTCTGCGGATGCATGCCTATGTATGATATAAGCAGCTGCGACTCCGATTCGGGAACACGCAGGGTGAATTGTCCCGAGGCGTTTGTGGTGGTGCCTATCGAAGCATTTGACATACAGCGCACGGAAGCTCCGGCGATAGGCTCGCCATCGGAGTCCTCCACTATGCCTGATGCTGTTTTCATCCGGAGATTGCCATTAGAGTTGGCGTCAGAGGTTGTGGCGCTCTTGCGTCGCGGAAGAATCACGATTGATTTTGACGATACAATTTCATAGCTCAGCTTTGAGTCCTGAAAAAGCTTGTCCAGGACTTCGTTGACCGAGGTATTGTCAAATGTGGCTGTAATGGCGTGGAATCCTTTCAGATCCGCGTCCTTGTAGGAGAAACGATAGTCCGTCTGCTGTTCTATTTGCTTCAGGACCTGTTGCAGAGAATAGTTCTTTGCCTTGATTGTGACAGTTCCCGGCGAAGCAGCCTGTATAGCCGTCCAGCTCACAAGGGCAAGCATCAGCAATACACATCGTCTGATAATGAATTGGTACTTCTTCATGGTTTCCGTGTGATATGATTAGGTTAATAATTGTTTACAATCATTAAGACACGGACAGAACCGTAATGTACCGGCTGGAAAATATGTTTTACAACATATATCCTAATAAGGGAGCGCGAATCCGTAGATGCGGCTGAGTATCTTTAATGCCGTTGCCAGGTCATCCCAGGGCAGTGTGCCGGTGAAGTTGGCGTTGATGGACCGCTTGATATCATCGGACAGTGTTATACCATAGGACTGCTCGATGCTTTTGATCAGCGCTTCAGGAGTGGCGTTATTGAATTTCAGTTCGTCGGCATCCCAGTCCTGTTGTGTGTTGTCGGATCGCTGGGTTACCGATATCTCACCGGTAGTGGAGTTGATGGTGGCTATATCGCCGGGCGACATTTTGATCTGCTTGTTGGTCTTTCCGGAGGTGATGGTCACGGAGCCGCTGTCAAGGCTGACCATCGATTCCGGAGCGCCTTCCACGGCCGATATGCCGAACGATGTCCCGTGGACTGTCACCGTGAATCCCGGAGCATTCACCTCAAAGGGATGTGAGCTATCTTTGGCTATGTTGAAATATGCCTGTCCGTAGAATGTCACGTTGCGTGAGCTGTCAGGGTTGAATGTTGACGGATATTTCATTGACGACATGCCGCGGAGCGTCACGGAGGAACCATCCGAGAGAGTCATCTCCGTCTTTCCTGAGCCGCATGTGCTGATGGTGTTGATAACCGCTCGGTCCATGCTGCGCGATGATATGAACAGGTATACTGAAAGAGCTATAAGCAGCGGTGTTATTACAGCGGCCGCTGCAGTTATGGCACGGAATATGCGTGATCTGTCGCGCTTCGGTCGTGAAAGTGACAGTGTGAGGTCGATGCTCTCTTTGATTCGCTCGATATTGTCGGTGTAGTCACCGCTGTCAGAGCGTTCCGGGCAATCCGGAAACAGAGCGTCCAGTTCATCCGGAGGAAGAGTGAGCAGCAGCTCTCTGAGCCGGAGCTTTTCTTCGGCTGACAATTCTCCCTTTCCATATTTGGCTATGAGGTTATGCATTATGGTGTGGATGGGGACTGATGATTATAAAGACACGGGATTTAACGTTATGTACTGATTATGTAGCATGAAAATAGGGGCAACATATAATATATGTGTCCTGAAAGCTTATCCCTGAGATTTTTCAGCCCTATGGAGAGTGTGTTTCTTACGGTCTGTATGCTCAGGTTGAGTTCTTGTGCGATTTCTGCATTTGACATATTGCGGAAGCGCGACATTATTATAATGCGTCGCTGGCTGCCTGACAATTGGGCTATGGCATTCATCACGTTCTGCTCAAACTCCCTGTATTCGATGCCGAAATTGTCATTTTCGGCCGATGGATTCTCTATTGACAGTCTGTAATCCTCCAGCAGTTCGTTGTCGATGCGGGCCCTGTATTTGTTCAGAATCTTGAAGCGCGCGGAGGTGTAAAGCAGTGGGCTCAGTGAATCGGTGGCACGGATTGACTCCCGTGATTTCCAAAGTGCCACAAAAACATCCTGCACCACCTCCTCAGCGTCCTGGATGCTGTTGAGATGATGCAGGCAAAATCGGAATATTTTGTCGGCATACATGGCGTATATCGTGTCGAAAGCTCTTTTGTCGCCCTCTTTCAGGCGGGTTATAAGGCGAGCTTCCATAATGTCTACGCGCGTGTGTATGCGTCCGTGTCAGTCTTTATTTGAACACGTACTGTGATGATATTGACTGATTGCTGTGTACGCGGCGGATAGTGTCGGCTATGAGGTGAGCCACGCTGAGTACGGTAGCTTTCTTGCAGTCCTTGTTGAAAGGAATGGAGTTGGTGAAGATCATTTCGGTCATGCCCGAATCGTCAACGCGCTGTGAGGCCGGATCGCTCATGATGGCGTGTGATGCGAGGGCGCGTACTGACTTGGCACCTTTGCTCATCATCAGGTCGGCAGCCTTGGCTATGGTACCGGCGGTGTCCACCATGTCATCAATCAGAATCACATTCTTGTCCTTGACATCGCCAATCACGGTCATTGATTCAACCACATTGGCTTTGGCGCGCTGCTTGTGGCACAGTACCAAGGGTACATCAAGATATTTGGCATAGCTGTTGGCGCGCTTTGCTCCGCCTACGTCGGGGGTGGCCACAACCATGTCCTCCAGCTTGAGGCTCTTGATGTAGGGGATAAATACTGAAGAAGCGTAGAGGTGGTCAACGGGGACATTGAAGAATCCCTGAATCTGGTCAGCATGGAGGTCCATGGTGATCACGCGGTTGACACCGGCGGCCGAAAGAAGGTCGGCTACAAGCTTGGCTGCGATTGACACACGGGGCTTGTCCTTGCGGTCCTGACGGGCCCAGCCGAAATAAGGGATGACGGCGATCACGGAGTGGGCTGACGCACGCTTCGCTGCATCAATCATGAGCAACAGCTCCATGAGATTGTCAGTGTTGGGGAATGTAGACTGCACAAGGTAGACTTCGCATCCGCGCACCGTTTCTTCAAACGATACTTCAAATTCACCGTCGGCAAAGTGCTGAACGTTCATTTTGCCAAGTTCGATGCCGAGGTCTTTACAGATTTCTTCGCCCATGTAGCGCGATTTCGTGCCGGCGAAAATCTTGATGGGATGAATAGCTGACTGCATAAATTCAGGATATGGTTTTGTTGATGCTGCAAAGGTACTAAAAATTTGTTAGCCCTGCTTCTAATGTTGCCATTTTGTATTGTGTCTACATTCCGGCTGGGCAAAAAAAGCCCCGGACCATACTCTTGCCGTGGTGAGCATGGCCCGGGAAAATATGCTGTGGCAGGGGTCAGAAGGTAAATTCCTCAAGAGTCATAGTGGCAAGACTTTCAATCCGTGGTACAAGGCGCTTGAAATGTTCTGATGCCATGTGGGCCTCAAGATCGGCGCGCGACTGCCATGTCTCGTATATCATAAGGCGGTCATCGGCGGTTAGAGAGCCAAGGAGATCATAGTCAATACACCCTTTGTCGTGAAGTGACAGCTCCACAAGTTCGGTGGCGGCTTCTATCAGAGGCCGGCGGTTTTCGCTTTTCTCTATCAGTAGAGATACGTTAACTCTTATCATGTCAGATTATATTTATTTGGTTATGTAAGATAATAACAACTGACGGCGCCAAATGTGGCAACCCAATCCGTTCCTGGCTCATTATTACGGTATGACTTTTTATCCCGCCTGTGTGTGAATCCACAGAAATTTATGTACTTTTGTGATCTAATGGCATGGACATGACCTTCAGAGGTGCATAGCAAATTTTAGCCAGTAGCTTGATTATGCAAACTATGACTAAGACAACGGGCAAACCCTTTCTCAAATGGGCTGGAGGAAAAACGCAGTTACTTCCAACAATAGACTCGTTTCTTCCCGCATCATTCCGGAAAGAACGGTCTGTTACATACATAGAGCCATTTGTAGGTGGTGGGGCAATGCTTTTTTTTATGCTTCAGAAGTATAGCAATATAAAAAGGGCAATAATTAATGATATAAATCATCATCTCGTTACTACATATCGGATAATCAGAGATAATCCGTTTGCTTTGATTGACTCACTTAATGAGCTTCAAACTTTATATCGCGAACTAAAAGATTATGAAGATAGAAAATCATTCTATCTTAATATCCGACGTAGGTTTAATGAAGCAAATATGTCAGAAATCGAAGAGGCTTCGTATATGATTTTTATGAACAGAACATGTTTTAATGGCCTCTATCGTGAAAACTCTAAAGGCGGGTTTAATGTCCCTTTTGGAAAATATCTCAATCCTACTATCTGTGATGAGGCTCTTATTATTGCAGATAGTAACTTACTACAGAAAGTAGAAATTTTACAAGGGGATTTTGAACATACACAAGAATATGTAAATGGATATACGTTTTTATATTTTGACCCGCCCTATCGTCCGTTAGATGCCACTTCAAGTTTTAATTCTTACGTTAAAGAAGCATTTGATGACAACGAGCAACGACGACTAAAAGAGTTTTTTGCAAAACTTTCCAACGAAGGATGTCTCGAGATTTTAAGTAATTCTGATGGAAGGGGACGTAATGAAGCAGATACTTTTTTTGATGAATTGTATAAAGATTTTAATATTGAAAGAGTATATGCTAAGAGAAGTATCAATGCAAATCCAGCAAAACGGGGAGTATTGACCGAATTATTGATAAGAAACTATAATAATTGTCAGGGTGTCAATGGAGCGCTCTTTGTAGAATAGATTATGTCAAAAGAATTTGATGACTTCATGGGGCCTCTGAAGGAAACCCATTTTTCACTTGGTGATTATGTGGACTTCCATAAGGTCGCTGTAAATGTAGAATCCATATCGATAAAGCTAAATCAACTTAATTATCTTATAGGACAAGACGATATGGCTTCTGCAGTGAGACGTCTATGGGAAGAAAATGCAAATGTATTTTCTGTATTAGATGTGTTAATTGCAGTGCGTGCTAAAGATCAAAAGAAAACACTTGGTAGTGACGGAGAAATAAGATTAGTTTCAGACTATTTTAAGACTCCTGAACAAGTCACGGAATTCCTTAATGAAACGGGTTTAACAGAAGTGTTTCAAGCGAAACAAATAAGGAATCTTGTTGATTATGTTTTTGGTGTTGAAGTTGGCCTTGATTCGAATGCCCGTAAAAATCGAGGTGGCCATATAATGGAGGACCTTGTCGCGTCCATTTTTGCAAAGAACGGAATAACATTTGACAGAGAGGTATATTATACTGAGTTCCCTGAGATTGTGAGGGTATTAGGCGCTGATAACAAGAGGTTTGATTTTGTGATACAGACTCCTGGGAAGATATATCTTATTGAAGCAAATTTCTATACAGGTGGGGGCTCAAAGCTTAATGAAGTAGCTCGTGCATATTCAGAGTTGGCTCCAAAAATCAATGCAGTCCCTGGTTTTGAATTTGTATGGATAACAGATGGTGTGGGATGGAAGTCTGCCCGGAATAAACTTGAAGAAGCTTTTGCTCATATACCCAGTGTATATAATCTCTCAAATATTCAAGAATTTATATCGGTAGTAAAAAATGATTAGTAGTAAAGTTATTGAGGTCCTTACGCCTCTCTTTAATATAATCACCAACGTAAAAGGGAAAACCATAGGAGAGATAAAAGAATCTCTCTTTATTGGTGATAGGTGTAGAATGAAAAAAGGAGCTTCTGGATTAATCGTCGAAAACTTACTGGGTGTAGAAAACAACAATAGAGATGAAGCTGATTTACCCCAAATTGGCTGTGAGATTAAGATCTTACCATTACAAAAGAATAAAGATGGGTCTATTAAGGCCAAAGAACCTACCGCAATCCAGATGATTAATTATTGTGAGGTTGCCAAAGAAACATGGGAAACAGCAAAGATTAGAAATAAGATTAATCTTACATTTTGGGTAGTTTATCTTGCAAAGGTTGATGGCGAACGTAAGCAACAAGATGATTATGTAATTGTAGATTATTTTCTTGATCATCCATCCGATTTACAAAATTCAGTTTTCAAAACTGACTGGGAAGAGATTCAATCATACATCAAGCGTGGTGACGCAGACAAACTTTCATGTAGTATGGGAATCTATCTCGAACCAAAGACTAAAGGAGCAAATAACCAAGATAAAACGGACGCACCTGACGGAAAGGGCGGAATAATACGAGCACGAAGAAGAGCTTTCTACTATAAGAAAAACTATACTAATACACAGATAATTCCAAAACTGGATTTATCTGCTATTAAATAATGATAAAAGCATTTTACAAATCATACGACCGAGCTTTCACTATCGTTCATGGTGATTGTTTTTATGTGCTTCCTCAGTTCGATTTTAAGTTCGACATGATATTTGCAGACCCTCCATATTTCCTATCCAATGGAGGCATAAGCTATCAAGCTGGTAAGGTCGTTTGTGTAGACAAGGGTGATTGGGATAAAGGAGGGACTCCCGAATCTATAATGGAGTTTAACCGAAGATGGCTCTCATTATGCCGTGAAAAGCTTAAAGACAATGGGACTATTTGGATTTCAGGAACCCATCATAATATTTTTTGTATAGCTACGCTCCTTACAGAGCTTGGTTATAAAATACTTAATGTGATAACTTGGGCAAAAACCAATCCACCACCAAACATTTCATGTAGATTCTTTACGCATTCTACCGAGTTTATTCTTTGGGCTCGAAAGTTGCCGAAAGTCCCTCACAAGTACAACTATGATTTGATGAGAGCCATAAATGGGAGTAAACAAATGACGGATGTTTGGCGTCTGCCAGCAATTGCACGGTGGGAGAAATCCTGTGGTAAACATCCTACTCAGAAGCCGTTGGCTCTACTGACAAGAATTATATTGGCAAGCACAGATGAACATGATTGGATTTTGGACCCTTTCTCTGGTTCATCTACTACGGGTATCGCTGCAAATCTAAGTGGTCGTCGTTTTCTCGGCATTGAGAAGGAGGAGCCTTTTGTACAAATATCCAAAGCTCGACGTATTGAAATTGAGAATCCCCAGACTTTTGCTTCTTACAGGCGTAAGCTTAAAGACCTGTCTTTTGCGTCCTCCTATGATGTAATTAAAGAGCCATATTCTGAGTATGATGTTGAATTGCCATTTTGAACCAGTATGCTACGAGGTGATAATTTGTCAGAATAAAGTGATAAAGAAAAGTCTGAAGGGAATTCAAATGTCGGTGTAAATGTCGGTGTAAATGTCGGTGTAAATGTCGGTGTAAAATTGAC
>CAJUIW010000015.1 GCA_910586895.1 uncultured Muribaculaceae bacterium
GAGCATCTGCCTTACAAGCAGAGGGTCGGGGGTTCGAATCCCTCAGCGCCCACCACCAAGTCCGGAAGCGGACACTATATAACTTCCTTCATTTGCATAAAGCATTACCCTTAACGGGCGCTTAGCTCAGCTGGTTCAGAGCATCTGCCTTACAAGCAGAGGGTCGGGGGTTCGAATCCCTCAGCGCCCACACATAATTCCAAAATGCAACACATGGATAGCTGCGATGTGAATCGCGGCTTCTTTTTTTTTATACATACCATCGCCAGTAGAGATTTTACATTAACACTATTTAACTCGTCAACATTACATTAAACCACATCGTTTATCTAAAAATTTGTAAATTTGTACGTTTTGCAAACACTCGGCATCAATACCATGAAATATTAGTTGCCACCTTTTTAGATGAGAAAATATAGAGATCAACCAATCTGATTCATTAATCAATTTTATCAACCATTTATCATGAGAAAAACTTTACTCTTGATGGTAATGGCCATGTTCCTACCACTGATCGCTTCGGCTCAGTCAACGAACAAGGCTATTTCAGCATCAACGACAGGCGGAACCACGCATAACCGCCTGCATGTTCCGATGGAAGCCGCCGGCATTCATCGTAGCTATGTTGAAGAAGACTATGCCTCTTTCGCTTCATCCTACTCAGTAGGCATGTGGTTCAAATTGGACAAGTACTTTTCACACTCAAACTCCTGGGACACAAACGCCAACTACTGCGTACTCGCTGATTTCGGCACAAACAACAACTCTAACAACAATGGCAACTGGGCTATTTCTGTAAACAACAACGGCGTAATGAACCTCAAAGGTCATGGATCTGACAACCATGGCGTTGGAAGCGTTGCCGGCCAGATTGTACCGTCAGTTTCACTCAATGACTGGCACTATCTCCTCCTCACCATTGACAACTCTGGTGACAATGGAGTAGTAAGCATTTACTATGACGGAGAGCAGGTGGCCAGCAAAACTGCCACATGTAAAATTTACTACAACTGGAACGACGGTGATACATACGACCTCCATTTTGCAGGCTATGGTTTCAACGGTGCTCTTGATGAGGTTCAGCTCTGGAACAAAGCTCTTTCAGCTGATGAAGCCACAGCAGCATACGCCAACGCATCAAGCGTAAGTGGCCTTACAGCCCTTTATAGCCTTGACGAAGAAGCTTCCACAGGAACTTTCGCCAATGAAGCTATAGGCGGAGACAAATCGTACAACGCCACATACAACGCTCTGAGCGGAAAGGCCTACAGCGATGGTGGTCTTGTTCCGGTAGCGTCACACACACCCACCACACCCACTTTGGTTGATGGTCGCGAAATCGCTACTGAAGCTAATGTCATCATTATGGAGTCCGAAGGTGGTATGATAGCTCTTACTAACGGAGAGACTGAGTACACCGAGATGCAGAATTCAATCCTCACCGGCACACAGCTCACCGTAAAAGCTATTCCCGAAGAAGGCTACCAGCTCATCGAAGCTTATGTAATGGACATGAACATGAGTCCCATTGCTACTCTTGCCGATGGCGAAAGCTTCAAGCTCACAGGGGATGTAATAGTAACAGGCCGCTTCACCAACGAAACCTACGCTCTGACCATCGAAGATGGCGGCGCAACATGCACCGTTAAGCGCGGCAACGAAGTGGTTACCGACCTCTCAGCTCTCCTTGGCGGCGGCGCCCCCTACACTCTCACTGTAGAAGTGCCCGAAGGAAAGCGCCTCGTATCTGTTAAACAGGGCAACCGCGAACTCGAAGGCACCGACGGCGTATACGAATTCTTCATGGACGAAGACTGCACCATCACCGTTACTATTGCCGACATCACACGCTACGCTGTGACATTCGTTCAGCCCGAAAACGGCACAGTAGGCGCTACCTACACTTCAGCCAACGGTGAAGTGACACTCGCTTCAGGCGACGAAGTGCTCGAAGGCACCGTTATCAGCCTCACCAGCGCTGCTGAAGCAGGATACATCCTGTCACACTACACCATCAACGGCGAACGTGCCACATCTACCACCTACACCGTAAACGAAGCAGTTGAGATCTCAGCCGTATTTGAAGAAGGCCTTGAATACTGCGAACCCACCGGTACTCCTTCTGATGCACGCTATGTAACTACACTCAACATTTCCGACAATAACGGTAATTCTCAGAATGTGGCAGGTAACGGAGCTGGCAAAGGTTACACCGACCGTACATCTACCGTTTTCACCACCAATCCTGGAAGCGAAGTAACTGTAAAAGTAACAGCAGGAGCCGGTTCATGGCAGCATTCATACTTCTACATCGACTACGGCCGTGATGGCGTGTTTGATGTTGATGCAACAAAGAACGTTGCCAACGGTGACCTTGTAACATTCAATTACTACGGCCCCAACGGAGAGAACGAAGGATACAACAGCCTTGGTGAAAAACAGTCAAGCAGCAACAAGAATGTTGTTAACGGTGGCCTGCCTTCATTCACCATTCCTGCTGATCTGAAGCCTGGTAACTACCGTGCACGCTTCCGCCTCTATTGGAACAACGTTGATCCTTGCGCTAATCTTACAGACCAGGGTACAGAAACCGGTAAAGCTTGCTTTGACTTCACCATCTGCGTTGTAAGCGACGACTACGAAACTCCCCGTACCATCACCGTGAAGAGCGCTGACGAAACAATGGGTACCGTAGCCATCACTGATCCCGCTACTGAAGAAGCCTCTGTTTCTACCACTCAGAAGAACGTAACCGTTAAGGCTACTCCCGCCGAAGACGTTGAATTCATCAACTGGACAAACGCTGAAGGCGCTGTTGTAGCTAACACAGCCGAATACTCTTACAACGGTGAAGAGGATATCGAGCTCACCGCCAACTTCGGCTACCAGCTCACCTACACCGCAAGCAGCAACGGCCGCGTAAGCGCTACTGTTGATGGTGTGGCTGCCGGTTCTCCCTCAGTTCTGCCTAAGGGTTCAGAAGTAGAATTCACATTCACCCCCGCTGCCGGCTATGCCGTAAGCTCACTTATTGTCAACAACGTTGACGTAACTGCTGAAGTGGTTGAAAACGCCTACACTCTCACACTCAACAGCAAGACTGAAATCTCTGTTACATTCGCCGAACTTCCCACTGACGTAAACTGGACAGTAGAAGGCGACGGTGAAGTGATGGTCAACACCGAATTTGACATCGACACCCTCGAACCCACCGGCAAAAACGTTGAGAACGGCGGTGACGTCAACAAGGGCGACATGCTCGGCATCTACTTCAAGCCTGCCGAAGGCTCAGAAGTGAAGTCATTCATTGTCAACGGTCAGGAATACTCATTCGATGAAGATCCGATGTTTGACTACAGCTCTTCTTACGGTCTACTTGACAACGGCTACTTCTTCTATGGCATTGACGCAGTTGACGGTCCCGTTACCATCAGCGTAGTATTCTCAACCAAGGAAACCGAAGGTATCGAAGGCATCACTGCCGACGAAAACGACGGTCCTGTTGAATACTTCAACCTCCAGGGTGTTCGCGTAAATGCTGAAAACCTCACCCCCGGCTTCTACATCGTACGCCAGGGCTCAAAAGTTAGCAAGGTTTACATCAACAAGTAATCGCACTTACTAACCCGCATACCCCGAGGGGCGACCTACCGCAGGTCGCCCCTCTTTTTTTGTCCAACCCATTGGCATACAGCTCCGCGAAGCATCCGCCACACGAGCAAGCGTCGAAGACGCGCGATAAGGAGAACCCCATTTCGAGCGTAAGCGAGGAGTGGGGACAGAGCCATCAAAACATACCTATGCCCTCGAAGTGGGCTGTAAATACATCTGCAAATGATAGCACAATGAAATAATTTACCTATATTTGTAACAATTAGTCAAATACCATGAGCTACATCTCCTCAATTTATCACATTGTCATAGTGACAGCTGATCGAATACCATGCATCAACATACAGCATAGGAAAGACTTGTATGGCATAATTGCCGCAGAGGTAAAAAAGCACAACAGTTTTATACATATAATCAATGGCGATTACGACCATATACATCTGTTGATCAACCTTAACCAACAAGTGGCACTATCAAGTATGATGCGGGATATTAAATCGAAATCGTCTTATTGGATGCGAAAATCAGGTTTATTTCCTTTATTCAAAGGATGGGCTAAAGAGTATGCCGCATTCTCTATTTCTGAAAGTCATCGTGAAGCAGTAATAAACTATATCGCAAATCAACAGGAGCATCATAAAGATAAATCTCTTGATGATGAATACCGCCGTTTGGTTATGAAAGCTGGATTGGTTTATCGTACGCCGAATGCCTAACGCCCTTCTTTCGATAATAACAGCCCTCTTCGAGGGCATATATGGACACTTCTTCTTATCCCCACTCCTCGTCCTGACGGCCTCGAAGTGGGGTTACACACATTCCGCCTCTCCGAGGCTATTCACACACGTGATGCCATACCTGAGAAGCAAGCGTCGAAGACGCGCGATAAGGAGAACCCCACTTCGAGCCGACAGCGAGGAGTGGGGACAGAGCCATCAAAACATGCCTATGCCCTCGAAGTGGGCTGTTATCAAACAAAACAGGCATCTCCGAAGCCATACTTTGCAGTCTGTCCTTTAACCCCACTCCTCGTCCGTCCAGGACTCGAAGTGGGGTTACACACATTCCGCCTCTCCGAGGCTATTCCGCGCACCGTCCGTCCCGGACTCACCTGACGGATGATGACTACAGCCCCGCACGCCGCTCTGTACGGGATCACATCCACCTCGCCCTGACGGCCTCGAAGTGGGACTGTTATATGGATAAACGCAGCGCGGGCCGTTGACTGGCATGTCAACGGCCCGCATAATATATATCTTCTGTATGAGTTATGCTCCAATGAAGCTGCGCACGCGGTCAAGGACTGCGGGAGCAGTGAAGCCGAACTTTTCATCAAGCACCTTATAGGGGGCTGATGAGCCGAAGCGCTCCATGCCGTAAATCATGCCCTGTGAGCCGATGATTTCACGCATGGTAGAGGGAAGTCCGGCGGTAAGGCCAAACAGCGGCAGAGAGGGCGGCAGAACGCTCTGACGGTACTCTGCATCCTGGTCAAGGAAGAGTCCGATAGCAGGCACTGACACCACGCGGGCGCCTATGCCCTCGGCTTCGAGCAGTACAGCTACCTCGCAGAGGAGCGAAACCTCCGAACCGTTGCCTACCAGAACCACGCGGGGATCGGCGCAGTCCATCACCACGTAGCCTCCGCGGCGCACGCCCTTGGCCACTTCGTAGCGGTCGGCTCCAGGCAGATCCTTCACATCCTGGCGGCTGAGGATAAGCGCTGTGGGCGAAGTAGTGTTTTCCATGGCCATTTCCCATGCCACGGTGGTTTCGGCGCTGTCTGCGGGACGGATAGCAAGCAGTGAACGGCGGCCGGAGAAATTGCGTATCTGCTCAAGCAGGCGTATCTGAGCCTCCTGTTCAATAGGCTGGTGAGTCGGGCCATCCTCGCCTACACGGAATGCATCGTGAGTCCACACATACTTGACGGGCAGCTCCATAAGGGCGGCCATACGTACGGCGGGCTTCATATAGTCAGAGAACACGAAGAAGGTGCCGCAGGCAGCCATCATGCCGCCATGAAGCACTATACCGTTCATTATCGAAGCCATGGTGAGCTCGCTGACGCCGGCGTGGAGGAATGCGCCTGAGAAATCGCCGGTGGTCAGTGCGCCGGTCTGCTTCAGGAAGGCGTCAGTCTTGTCAGAGTTGGCAAGGTCAGCGCTTGAAACGATCATATTGCCCACCTTGCGGCCCAGTTCAGAAAGAACGTTGGCCGAAGCAGTGCGGGTGGCTATATCTGCCTTATGTACTATAGAAGCGTAGTCAATGGGAGGAATGGCTCCGGCTATGTAGCTCTTGAGCTCTACAGCCTTGCCCATGTTGGCCTCAGCCCACTCGTGCTCCACCTTGCGGCGCTCGGCCACGATGGTACGGAGCTGGGCGGCACGGTCGGCATAGAGCTTCTTGACCTCCTCGCGGATTACCCAGGGATTCTCCGGGTCGCCGCCAAGGTTGCGGACGGTCATAGGATAGTCGGCGCCCGATTTGCTCAGGGGCTGTCCATGGGTGCTGCACTGGCCTTCGAAGTTTGAACCGTCGGCTTTCACACAGCCACGTCCCATGATGGTGTTGCCTATGATGAGTGTCGGGCGCTTATTCTCAGCCTTGGCCTCGGTGAGTGCTGCGGCTATGGCCTCGGGGTCAGTGCCGTCAATCTCTATCACGTGCCAGTTCCATGCGCGGTACTTGGCTGCGTAGTCCTCGGTGTCGACGGCGTCAACATCGGTTGAGAGCTGCACACGGTTGCTGTCAAAGAACATCACCAGATTAGAGAGCCCGAGATAACCGGCTATGCGGCCTGCGCCCTGCGAAATCTCCTCCTGAATACCTCCGTCGGATATGAATGTGTAGATGGTGTGGTCCATCCAGCTGCCGAAGCGGGCTTCAAGAAACTTGGCCGATATGGCGGCGCCTACGGCCATGGTGTGGCCCTGTCCGAGGGGACCTGAGCTGTTCTCCACACCACGTGTCACATCGAGCTCGGGATGACCAGGAGTAACGCTCCCCCACTGGCGGAATTGCTGGAGCTCCTCTATGGTGTAACGTCCGGTAAGGGCCAGAGCGCTATACAGCATGGGCGACATGTGACCGGGGTCGAGGAAGAATCTGTCACGGCAGAACCATGTGGGATCGTCGGGGTCGGTTACAAGGAATTGCGAATAGAGCACATTAATGAAATCGGCGCCACCCATGGCACCGCCCGGATGACCTGACTTGGCTTTTTCAACCATAGCTGCTGAGAGCACGCGTATGTTGTCGGCGGCCGAGTCCATAATCTTTTTGTCCATAAATAGAATTATTCTTTTTGTGGGAGGAATCGTTATCTTCCGCAAAAGTACTCATTATCGGTCAGATTACAAAAAAAGGGGGCGCCGTAATTTTCAACGGCGTCCCCTGTGTATGTCAAACCCGGAGTCCGGTGAGCCTTCTTTAGAGGGCATCCTGGAGGGCTGTGGCCTCCTCGGCTTCCTCTACATTGATGTCAGTGTTGACATTGCGTGAGCCTACGAGAGCGTAGAACAGGATGTAGGCACCGCATCCGAGCACTACCCAGTAGCTGGTCAGGTAGTTGCCGGCAAGGTCAGCTACCCAGCCCTGCAGAGCTACCATGACTGCGCAACCGAATACCATGGTCATGAACGCGCCTGAAGCGATAGAGGTGTACTTGCCGAGGCCTTCAACAGCCATGTTGAAGATACCGCCCCACATCACTGAGGTGCAAAGACCGATAAGGATGAATGCGAAGATTCCTACAGGCACTTCAGCCCAGATCATGCTGAGGTTAGCCCAGTCAACGCCGGGGATGTTGACGGTCCAGTCAGCAGGAGCGAACATACCGAAGGCGGTGAGAGCTATTGACAGGCATGCCACGGTGGTGATCATCTGACGTGATGAAACCTTGCCACCGATGCTGCCGCCAACGAAACGGCCTATAAGCATCATGAACCAGTAAACGGCCACAATCTGACCTACGATAGTGGCATCCATGCCAAGGCCGGGAGTAGCGGCTGTAGGATCGCTTGTGAGATACTGGAGGATATATGTCGGAACACCTACCTCGATACCCATGTAAAGGAATATGGCGAGGATACCGAGCTTGAAGTGACGGAATGAGAATGCGCTGTGCGGATCCTTCGGGCCATCCTTCTTTACAGCTGCGGGCTGTGCGGGTTCTTCGATTTTGCTGAACAGAATCACGATGAAGGCAATGATGAAGATGCCACCGGCGATGAACAGAGCGGGAGTGGCGTCAGTAACGGTAGCCTTGGCAGCATCGCCGATAAGAGCACCCATCAGGATGTATACGGCCACGGCAGCAGCGCTGTTGAACACACCGCCTATCTGGATAAGCTGGTTACCCTTGTTGCCGCCACCACCGAGGATGTTGAGCATGGGGTTAACAACGGTGTTGAGCATGCACATGCAGAAACCGCCGATGAAGGCACCTACGAGGTAAACGGCGAAAGCGGCATTTTCCATGCTTTCCCAACCGCTCATCCACTGTACGAAGATACCGATGATACCTACTATAAGAGCCAGAAGTGCTGTCTTCTTATAACCGAATTTCTTGATGAGCATACCTGAGGGGATACCCATGAGAAGATATGCGATGAAGTTGCCATAGTTGCCTATCTGAGCCTCAAGGTTGGAAGCTCCGAACTGGTTTTTAACAATGACGGCCATAGGCGAACAGAGGTTGGTCACGAAGGCAATCATCGCAAAGAGGGCTATCATTATGATGATGGCTCCCCACTGTTTTGATTTGTTACTCATGATAAAAGAATTGGGAATTTATTGTTATTGATATTGTTGATTTTTCTATTTTGCCGTAAAATTAATGATTTTTACGATATTATGCGCCGTAGAGCGTCATTTTTTGCATTTCAGTACTCACGATAGCCGAAAATATCGGTACCGATGCGCACCATTGTGCTACCGTAGCGCATGGCCAGACGGTAGTCATGGCTCATGCCCATGCTCAGCGTGTCGAAGCCGGTGAGCTCGCCTGCGGTGACGCGGCGTATCTCCTCCATCGTGTCGCGGATAGCGGCGAAGTCGGCAGCCACGCGGCTTTCATCGTCAGTGTTCGAAGCCATGCCCATAAGCCCGCATATATGCGTGGCGCGCAGGGTGCGGTAGCCCCCCTCGGCCATCCAGCTGACAAGTTCCTCGGGCAGAAAACCGAACTTGGTTTCCTCGCGGGCCACATGCACCTGCATCAGCACACGGCTCACCACTCCGGCGCGCTCGCTCTCCGCATCGATGAGCCGGAGCAGGCGCTCGGAATCGACGCTCTCTATCAGCGCCACGCGTCCTACTATCTGCCGCACTTTGTTGGTCTGCAGATGGCCTATGAAATGCCAGCGCACATCGCCGGGCATCTGAGGAATCTTGGCAAGCAACTCCTGAACGCGGCTCTCACCAAACACTCGCTGCCCCGCATCGTAAGCCTCGCGCAGAGCCTCTACGGGGTGAAACTTCGACACAGCATTAAGCTCCACGCCCTCGGTCAGAGTGGCACGGATAGCCTCAATCCTGTCGGCAATGCGGTTCATTCGCCGGCCTCCTTGGCTAGCTTGGCATTGTAGACATCCATGATGGGGGTTTCGGTGATTGACACGATATCAAAATCGGCCATTGTACCCTTCATCCCGTTCATGAAGTTGTCATAGGCATTCTTGAAGTCGCTCCCGGCTGTAAGAATCTGGCTCACCGAGCGCTTCTCGGCGGCAGTCTTCTCATCGATGGTGATGAAAGCCACCTTGACAAGATACCACTTGTCGGCTGTGTCGTCGCGGAAAATCTCGGAAATCTTGGTGCGTTTTACAGCACTTACCGAAAAATCGCCTGATATAAAAGGTGTCTGCTCCTCGATGATGCGGGCTTCAGCCTCCGTAAACGAAAGGGCATCCACCATATAGGGTTCGTTCACTTTCTTGACAAGACCATTCTCCATCATCTTGTCGTAACGTACTTTACATTCAAACCAGTTAGCCATATGAAATGTAGTTTTTAGAATCGTTTTGAAAATAGCAAATGCAAAGATAAGAAATATTCGCAATACCCCGCTCCAAAAATCAGCACCGCCACCGCCGAAAAACAACGATGGACCTATGCTCGCGCACCGGTCCATCGAAGTGCATATAATTTCTTATATGCGACCATTAGTAAGTATATTTTTCAGTAAAGCCTTACTTTACTATGATTTTACGTGTGAAGCGTCCTTCATCGGATTCGACGCTCAGGATGTAGACACCTGATCCGATTGAGGCGGTGCTTATCTCAGCGCTGTCCGCTCCTGCGGCGGTAGCCACAGTGGAGCCGCCGAGTGAATAGAGGCGTGCTGTGAGCTGCGAGGCTCCGGCCACGAATGCTGTCACCGAGCCTTCGGCCACATTGACCACAAGGCGTTCGTCGTTGTCGGCAAACACCGAGCCGATGGCGGCGCGGTTGGCCAGCACATACTTTATACCCTCGAGAGCGTCAATCTTACCCGCTCCCCAACGTGACGGACTATCCTCTACATAAGCATCCTTTACCGATGATTGGTTTATAGCCTCCATCACATCGGCGTAAGTCAACGTAGGATCAGCCTGCAGCCATAGAGCTACCGTACCGGCCACAAACGGGCATGACATCGATGTGCCCTGCATCCGGCCCCAATAATAAGTGCGGTTTGATTGCGACACTTTCGCGGTCATATCTGATGCCGGTTCTTTTCCGGCATTGATATAATAGCTGCTGTAGCTTGACACTATAGCCGCACCAGGTCCGGCAACAAGCGGAAGCTTCACACCCTGGAATGTAGAGCCGTAGGAAGAGAACGGGCTGATATCATTGACAGCAAACTGGCTGCTATACTGGTAAGCAGCCCCGGTATTGTTTGAGCCCAATACAGGCCATGTAATACGTGAATTATACGAGCCCACGGATATCAGATTGTCACCACATGCGAGGTTGTTGATCGAACCGGCCGGAGTACCGTTGGTCGAACCGGTAATGTTGTTGCGTGCAAATGTTATCTTGTTACCATAAATATAAGCTGCCTGATCTTTTGCTCCGGTGACAGTGAGCACTATGTAGCGGGTATTTCCACTTGTAGTCTTGACACTGACTCCACTGAGATCGCAATACACACGGAAACGGTTGTTGTTTGGATCTACCAACGAATGAGCTTTGATTGAACCATTGAAATACGTGGTGAAGGCACTGACTGAGGAGCTGTTCTTAGTCTGTCCGGCAGATGTGATGGAAATGATTTCGGTATTTGACCTGTCGGACGTGTTATAGATTGACCATGTCACGGTCATAGGCTGGTTGTCCTTACCCCATATATCTACTATACCATTTCCTTTATTGTCAGCAAGACCTGTCTTGACCTCCTTGGTCAGTGATGTGAACTTACGCTCTATTGACATATTGGAATCACCCTCATTGCCTGAGGAGATGCATATTATACCCTGCTTGCCGAGACGGCTGAGAGTAGCGGTAAGATTGTCCGTTCCGTCATGCGGGCCGGTTGTTGATCCGAGCGATAGATTGACTACCGCCGGTTTCCCTACCTGCTTGGCATAATCAAGAATATTCGATACGCCTACAGCCACATTAGCATCCTGGAAGGTACCTACACTGAAAGCAAGATCCGCACCCGTAGCCACACCATAATATGGAAGCGAACCGGAGTTGTTATACATCATTCCGCTTCCACTGCCCGGACCGGAGAGCTGAAAATATGTAGCCGGGCCTCGATAGCTACCGCCAAGAATACCACCGACATGTGTAGCATGGCTTTCCGAGCTCATGTCAGTGCTGAATCCGGATATATCATCAGGGGTGTACATCACATAGCTTCCATTCGTGGAATTCATGTGCCAGAGGCGCTGTATGCGCGACTTCCCATCCTCGCCGATGAAATTGATATGATTTGCCTCGAGTCCCTGGTCCATCATGCCGACAACCACACCACGTCCATCAAATGAGAGGGTGGATCCATCATAGCTGAATCCATTCTGAACAGAGGAAACGCTTCCTGACGGACGGGCAAAGTCAAGCATGGCTCTCATCTGCTCACCGAAGCTTACGCTCTGCACAAAATCAAAGCCGGCCAGACGCTCTACCTCCGACAGATGAAGCCGCACGATAGCCATATCATCAAGATCGGTCAGAACACTGAAGCCGTTCTCTTCAAGAGAGGGGGCATATCCGTCGGCTGTAAACCTTACGATAACGGCTACCTCCGGATCAGGAATTATGCTTTTAGTAAATACAGAGCTTTCACGATTGCCGTTTACGGACTTAGCCACCGCTTCATGATAATCGTCAATCATCATCATTCCGGCAGGCGATATCTTATACTGCGCGCAAACCCCGGGCGCAGCGACAGCGGCAATTAATAAAGGTATCAGATGTTTCATATTTATATAGGTATTAAAAGATGGCGCGTACTATAAGATACGCGCCATCCTGTAGTTATCATAGGATATTTACCTTACTGTTCATTTCTGACGGGTGAGCTTTATGTCAGTCCAGCGGCCATTGATATAACCGGTATATTCCTGAGCCGGATAACTGTATATGGCGAATGCCACACCGTATCCATCAGGGAATACGATTTCATCGTAGTCGCCGGTAAATGTCACTTCATAGGTCGATGACAGACTCATGCCCTGAGGTGTGACAGCTGCAGTAATCAGGATACCCTGACCGATAGGATCGCCAAAATTCCATATGTAATTTGAAGCGGGATCACCGGCGGCAATCTTCATGGTTCCGGTACCGGTAAGTTCATCAAATTCAAAGTCACGGAAAGCGAGATACATCTCCTCACGGTCGTTCATGCCGTTGCCGTACAGTTCATGTCCATAGTATTCAGCATCCTCTTCGGGGTCGGGAGTAACCATATTGATGTTATATCTTACTGCCGAGCCATTGCTTGCGGTAGCTGTGAGAACCCAGCTGCCGGTCATCTTTTCATACGGATCCTGGTCATTATCCAGAAGCGACACTACTGTGCTGGCCTGAGCTCCTACAGAAGCGCCCTCAGCTGAGGTAATGGTAAGAGAGAATGTACGGGTATCATTTTCCTCGTCATTGTCCATAGGCTCAATCTCAACATACCCGGTAGTGGTACCTTCAGGGATGATGATACGATAAGATGTCACTATATAGTTTTCGTCAACTACAGCAGGATTCTCTCCAACAGGAGTTGATTCAAGATAAACCACAACCTGTCCGTTGGGGGTGCCGGTCACGTTGATGGGCAGAGTGAATATGCTTCCGTTTTCACGTGCTGTAGCCTCTGCTTTCCCCATTTCAACAGTAACACCTGATGCGGAATTGAATTCGGGGTCATCATCCGAGCATGCGGTCATGGCGAAACCCATGAGCGCAATGGCTATGTATTTGTTAAATTTCATTATTGATGGCTGTTAAAATGATTAATAACCGGGGTTCTGCTGACCTTTCAGCTGAGGATTAGTCTCCATTTCTGCTGAAGGGATAGGCCATACATATTTGTAATCGCCAGGGGTGTACACACACTGCAGAGATGCAGTGATTATGAATGAGCCCATGTCAGGATATGTAGTGGTGTTATATCCACCATCGCGTGTAAATCCGAGATTCCAGCGGCGCAGGTCACCAAGGCGGAATCCTTCACCTGCAAGTTCCTTGACACGTTCCTGACGGATCTGGTCGCGCAGCACATTTCCTGAATAAGACTGCTCCTCATAGTTCTCTATACGAGCGGCACGAAGAGTATTCAGAGCTTCGTTGGCTACATCATCCTGTCCAAGAGCGTTGGCAGCCTCAGCAAGAATGAGGTACTGCTCGGAGGTGCGGAAAGGTTTCGGCAGATTTTTCAATGCCGATACGTTGCCTGAATCAAACAGCGGGTTGCCGGGGTACTTGTTGAATGCCGGAGTACGGAGCTGCGCACCGTTGTAATTTACAGTATAATTCTTGATGAATGCGGTGCGGCGTACATCGCCGGCAGCATAGATCTGGACGAGAGCTGCAGAGGGAGCCCACTTGACCTGCAGAGGAGATACCTGATTGAATATAGAGCCGAGTGCGGGCACTTCACCTCTCTGTTCAGCATCGCCATAAGGCTGGAATATGAGTTCGTCGCCCGAGTCATTGAGCCACATATCGGCATAATCGCTGATCTGTGTCAGAGGGAAATATCCGCTCTGGATAATGTCGGTTGACAGAGCCTGCGCACGGGCATAGTCACCTTTCATAAGAGCCACACGTGCCTGAAGAGCCTTGACTGCGTATGAATTGAGGTAACCGCCGCCACCGGGAACCAGTGCCTGCATGTCTGTAGCCTCAAATTCCTCCAGACCTTCGCAAGCCTTAGCCAGGTCAGCCTCAATCTGAGTATAGGTAGCAGCGAGAGTGCTACGGCCAGGATATGTACCACGGTCAGATGACGGCTGATACTTCAGGCACAAAGGAATACCGGTGCCTTCATTGCCGGCTGTGGCAGCATCATAGTTGCCGCAGAAATAGTACATCATCAGATAGTTGAAATATCCACGGCAGAAGTAAGCCTCAGCCATGTAGCGGTTGAATGCCTTGCGGTTGTCCGCGCTGAGTTCAGCGTGTTCGCCGTAGGCTCCTACATTTTCAATATAGTAGTTGCACTGCATTATACCGTTCAGCAGGCCGGCCCAGATACCCTGGATGTCGCCATCATTTGACAGTATATTACCAGTGGTGAATGGCAGATAGCTGTTACCGTTCTGCATAGTGCCGATGAACAGGTCAGTCTGAAGATCGGAAAGTGTTGTATAAGTTCCGCCTGAACGTCCACGCAAATAGGAATACAGCCCGGTACGAGCCGAGTGGACGTCGGACATTGACTGGATGCCCTCGCCAAGTGTAATGGTTCCTTCCGGCTCGTTGTTCATATCGCAAGAGGTAAGAGTACCGCAGGCGACTACCAGAGCCAATAGTATTTTTTTCATATCAATATATTCTGTAATGGTCAATTAGAATGTAACATCAAAGCCGAATTCAAATTGGCGTGTATTCGGATAGAAGAACAGCACACGGTTGATGGCAGGTTCGGGATCATATCCTTTATATTTGGTAACGGTCCAGAGGTTACGGCCGGTAAAGTGCAGGCTCAGACCCTGAAGATACAGCTTGTTGAGTATCGAGCGGGGGAAAGAGTATGCGAGTGTGAGGTTTTTCAGACGCATGAATGAGGCATCTTCAATCCAACGGTCGTCAAATTCGGGAGTCTGGCCGGCCTTAGGTATATTGGTTACCTGTCCGGGCTTGGTCCACATATTGAGCATGTCAGTTGTCTGGTTGACGCCCTGAAGCGCGAGGTCATAGCTTTCAATATAGCGGAGGTCGTTGTTCATCAGATACTTTTCAGCGCTCCAGTTGAAATCGGCGCGGAGGCTGAGGCCTTTCCAGCGGGCATCGAAACCGAAGCCACCGTTCCAGGGAGCTATGAAGCTCTTGCCGGTGAACACAGCATCTTCCTCTTCGTTGTAACGCTTTGTGAGGTTGCCGTCCTTAGTGTACCACATCTGCATACCGTCGCGGGGGTCAACACCGGCGTAACGTACGTAGAAGTATTCATTGGCGTTCTTACCTACTTCATAGCGTGTACCTGTGTTAGGCATGGTGTAGCCTGAAAGACCGTCGAAGAGTTCAACGATTTCATTCTTGTTGTAGCTGAAGTTGGCACGTACACCGAAGTACCAATCGCGCTTGTTCACGATGTCGGCCTTGAGGTCCACTTCAACACCGGTGTTGGTCATGGCACCTACGTTGCCCCAGTCAGCGCTGAAACCGGTGGTGTAACTCCATGGAATAGCCATAAGCATATCCTCTGTTTTCTTCTTGTAGAAGTCGATGTCGGCGGTAAGGATATTGAACACCTTGAAGTTCACAGCGATGTCAAACGACTTTGTGGTTTCCCATGTGAGGTTCGGGTTGCCGGGAGAAGCCACGCCTGATCCTGAGATAGAACCGAGCTGCGGGTCGCCATAGTTGCCGGTTGAGCCGAGTGAACCTAAGTACAGGAAGTTGCCGATTCCGGCATTACCTACAGTACCGTAGTTGCCACGGAGCGACAGATCGTCAAGCCAGGTGACTTCCTTGAGGAATGATTCATTCTTGAGGTTCCACTTGGCACCTACAGCGAAGAAAGTACCCCAACGATGTCCGGGAGCGAAGCGTGAGCTGCCGTCGCGACGGATAGAAGCATCGAAGAAATAACGGTCGTCAAAATCATAGTTGAGGTTGCCGAAATATGAGTTCATGGTGTAAGATGACGATGAATCGGAGATATTTCCGAGAGTCACCTTCTCACCCTGAGTCAGAAGCATCTTGCGGGCATCGGTATGGCCGGTGGTAAGAGCACCGAAACCGTCGCTCTTCGAGATGATTGATTCCTGACCGAGAAGAATTGAGAAATTATGCTTGTCAGCGATAGAGAAACGATACTCAGCCGTGTTGGTATATGTAAAGGCGTAGTAGCGTGAGAAGCTTTCCTGAGCACTGCCGGTAGTGTATTCACCGGGTTCAAGAGTGGTAGAGGGGAACTGGTCGCCCATGGGTGACACCTGGACAAGACTGGGATAGTTGCTGGCTGATATGCGGGCGTCATAAGCGTCAACTGACTGCTGAGCGCGCAGTGTGAGGCCCTTCATAGGAGTAAGCACTTCAAACATGCCGGCATTCAATGTCACGCGGTTTCTGTTGATAGATGACTGGTCAGTCAGATACTGCGGAGTTACAGCTCCGGTATAATGCAGATACTGGGCCTTGTCGCCATATATAATCTGACCGTTGTCATTGATAGAGTAATAGTAGGGTGAATCCCAGGGAGCAGCGAAATAACGGAACAGAGAGGGAGTGAAGATACTCGGTCCGTCAGGAATATTATTGTCGTAGATATTATTTGAGTAAGAGTTGGTCTGATACTTGGTATAACCTAAGTTGCCCTGGAAACCTACGCGGAACCAACTGTTGATCTTCGAGTCAAGACTGAAACGGAGTGATTCGCGATGCATACCTGACTGATTGATGATACCGTCCTGGTCATAATGGTTGAGCGACAGATAGTAGCTCAGACGATCAGAACCGCCGGTCACGGCAGCTTCAAGTGAGTATGTGAGAGCGGTATGGAACATCTCCTTGCTCCAGTCAGTGTTAATGCCATAGTTGGCCACGAGGTCACGTATTTCCTGCGAAACGGGCTGACCTATCATATCTCTGAAATCGATCAGCTGCTGTGACGACATCATCTCAACGTTGTCGGGCATCTTTGTACCCCAACCGATATTGGCTCGGAGTGAAACCTTGGCATTTTCGCCAAACTTACCTTTCTTAGAGGTGATCACAATTACGCCGTTGGCGGCACGTGAACCGTAGATAGCTACAGATGCAGCGTCTTTCAGCACGGTGATATTCTCAATATCAGAAGGATTCAGAGTTGTGAACACAGACTGCGATACGGGAGCACCATCAAGAATGTACAGCGGGGTTGTGCTGGCGTTCAGTGAGTTGACACCACGGATAAGCACCTCGTTGTCAACAGATGACGGGTCACCTGAGTTTGAATAGATATTCAAGCCGGCCACCTGACCCTGAAGTGCGTCAACGAATGTTGTTGAGGGAGTGTTCTCAAACACCTTTTCTCCAACGACAGCCACTGAACCCACTACAGAACCGAGCTTCTTGCCCGAACCGTAACCGGTGACAACGACACCGTCGAGTTCCTTACCGGTCACTTCCATCTTAATGATCATGTTGGGTGATACAGGGACCGTCACGGTCTTCATGCCAACATAAGTTACTTTCAGTTGCTTCACTGATGCGGGAATGCGCAGTGTGAACTGGCCATTGATGTCTGTGGCTACACCTGTGCCACCTCCAATGGGCAAAACTGTTGCACCGATAAGCGGCTCGTCATCGGATGCGCTCAGCACCGTACCCTTGATGGTCTGAGTCTGCGCTGAGGCGCCCAGTACCACTGATACGATAACTGCAAGTAGTAAAAACAGCTTTTTCATACTTAATTAAAAATTAGACATATAGTTAAATGATTGGATTCTGTGTTCCGGGACGGAGCCCCGACCGCTGTCGTCCGGCTCCTCGGCCTTGAAATGCACTTACTTTCTGTAGTTAGTCAATACCTTAAATAAAAATCACACTCTCTTGGTAAGAGATATGTAGATTTTGCAAAGGTAGTAATAATCCTCTATCTGCCAACACTTATATACTATTATTTTCACCTGTTAACAATTTAATTTTCTAAAAAATATCTATTCATTAACATTTAATCAGCTGAAACACACTGTTTTATGTGAATAGTTTGAAAAACATATTTTTAAAGCTCTTTTTTATAACAATTTTTCATTAAAAGATGGTTAAAACAATGAATCCTTAATCTATTCGAACAATATGCATGTATTATGCAAATATCCAGTGATTGTATTCAAGTCCGGTACGGACGGCTTTGAACTAACCCCGCACAAAGCGCAGCGGCGTGCGGGGCCACTGCTGCCGCTGCGATGAGAGTCCGTAGGACGAATTATAACCATTTGGTGGAATAAGCCGTCCTGAAGGACTCTTTCTTACGACCGTATCTTTGCCCGCCACGCCGCTGACGCTTTGTGGCGGGTTACTTAAAAATCGCCCTAAAGGGCTATTATAGGGCTGAGATTGAAAGTTATCTTTCAGATAATTTATGCGTATGCGTTCATTACCGTGGGGACTCGCCTTGACAGGCTCGGCCTACGACTTAAACATGAATGAACCTTTCAGGTTCTTTGCTCTGACGGCTTTCGATGATTCCGGCTATCGCGGCGGATGAAATCACACTCTCTTACCAAGAGAGTGTGATTTTTATTTAAGGTATTGACTAACTACAGAAAGTAAGTGCATTTCAAGGCCGAGGAGCCGGACGACAGCGGTCGGGGCTCCGTCCCGGAACACAGAATCCAATCATTTAACTATATGTCTAATTTTTAATTAAGTATGAAAAAGCTGTTTTTACTACTTGCAGTTATCGTATCAGTGGTACTGGGCGCCTCAGCGCAGACTCAGACCATCAAGGGTACGGTGCTGAGCGCATCCGATGACGAGCCGCTTATCGGTGCAACAGTTTTGCCCATTGGAGGTGGCACAGGTGTAGCCACAGACATCAATGGCCAGTTCACACTGCGCATTCCCGCATCAGTGAAGCAACTGAAAGTAACTTATGTTGGCATGAAGACCGTGACGGTCCCTGTATCACCCAACATGACCATTAAGATGGAAGTATCAGGTAAGGAACTCGACGGTGTGATAGTCACCGGTTACGGTTCGGGCAAGAAGCTCGGCTCCGTGGTGGGTTCCGTACAGACGGTAAGCGACAAGGTGATAGGCGACAGCCCCGCATCGAACTTCGTTGATGCTCTTCAGGGTCAGGTGGCCGGTCTTGCCATTTACTCCAATACAGGTGAGCCTTCATCAACCCCCGCGAGCATCCGTATCCGCGGTTACAACTCACTTGACGCCAGCAACACCCCGCTCTTCATCTGCGACGGTGCTCCTGTTACCGCAAGCATCTTCAACTCACTGAGCAACAACGACATTGAAAGCGTAACCGTACTTAAGGACGCTGCTTCGACAGCTATCTACGGTTCACGTGCCGCCAACGGCGTTATCGTAATCACCACCAAGAAGGGTGCTTACGGCGAAAAGGCTCAGGTGACTCTGCGTGCCAATGTAGGTTGGAGCGCACGTGTATCTGACAAGGTGGAGATGATGAACTCAGCCCAGTATATCGAGTTCCGCGACAAGATCCACACACCTGTGACACAGGCCGAGCGCGACGCTTGGGAGAAGTATGGCATCGACACCAACTGGCGCGATGAGATGATCAAGGACAACGCTTCGCTCTATTCTATAGAAGGTGCCGTACGTGGCGGCGGCGAGGCTCTCCGCTACTACATCTCTCTCAACCACTACAATCAGGATGGTCTGATCTACATGTCGGGCTTCCGTCGCGATGGCCTCCGTGCCAGCATCGACAGCAAGGTGAACGACTGGTTCCGCATGGGCTTCAGCTCTAACTTCGGTTACGAGGACTATGAGTCAAACAGCCAGGCAAGCAACAACGGCGGTCTTTACACTGCCAACCCCTTCTTCCAGTCATATGTGATGCTCCCCTATGACTCACCCTACTACTACTCTGTTGACGACAACGGACGTCTCGTTTACGGCGACCGTGCACAGTACTACAAGTACAGCGCTCAGATGGATGCTGAATTCATGCTTTCGAAGCGCACTACAAAGCGCAATCGCATATCGGCCAACGCCACTCTCTACGAGCAGATCAACCCCATCAAGGAACTCACTCTGCGCGCACAGCAGTCAATGACCGCTTATGAAAGCCGTCTGTCAAACGTACAGAGCCCCAGCGAATCATTTTATACCCCGATGGGCGACTTCGTGAACATGGAAGGATTCGACGGATTCAACCAGCAGTCAATGAGCCGCTACTACTCATTCACATACACCAACACCGCTGAATACCGCAAGAAATTTAACGAGGTGCATGACATGAGCATCCTCGTAGGTCAGGAAGCAATCATCACAAAGAGCAATGGCTTCGGCGTATTCTCAGAAGGTCAGCCCGGTGGCAACCTCTGGCTCCTCACCAACGGTACATCAGTTACCATTGACGACCTCAGCCAGTCTCTCGACCAGATTGTGATGAACTCCTACTTCGTAAACGGTTCATATAATTATGACGAACGTTACTTCGTTGACGCTTCATTCCGCCGCGACGGCAGCTCTAAGTTCGCTCCCGGTCACCGCTGGGCTTCTTTCTACGCCATCGGTGCCATGTGGAACATCAAGAACGAATCATTCCTCAGCGACATCAACTGGATTGACGACGCACGCTTCCGTATCAACTACGGTACAACAGGTAACTCAGGTATCAACACCTTCCTCTATCAGGGTCGTGTAGCTCCGGGCAGCAACTATGCCGGCGGCAACTCACTCGGTCTCTCTCAGGCTTCAAACCACGAGCTGACTTGGGAAACCGTGAAATCATTTGACGTAGGTTTCGACTTCGGTATCTTCGATCGTCTGCGTACCAAGTTTGACTTCTATGTGAAGAACACCGAGGACATGCTCATGTCAATTCCTTGGAGTGTGACAACCGGTTTCGGAAGCGGTGCAGCCAATATCGGCTCAATGCGCAACACCGGTGTCGAACTCGAACTCAACGGCGACCTCGTGAAGACACGCGACTGGTATGTAGGACTCCGCGCCAACTTCAACTACAACAAGAACCAGATCACCAAGCTCTTCAACGGCAAGGACAGCTACGCTATGCCCAGCTACGGCCTGTACTACGAAGTGGGTAAGGACGCCAACCAGCTCCGTCAGGTACGCTTCGCAGGTGTCGATCCCGTTGACGGACGCCCCATGTGGCTCACCAAGGACGGCAACAAGACTAAAGTATATGACGAAAACGATGCTGTAGGCCTCGGCAAGAGCTTCATCGCTCCCTGGACCGGCGGTTTCGGACTTGACGCCCGCTGGAAGAACCTCAGCCTCCGCGCTGACTTCAACTGGGCTGCTGAAAAGTACATGCTCAACTTCATCCGCGGCTTCTACGGCTATGCACAGCAGGGCACATCACTCAACCAGATGACCGAAATGCTCAACGTATGGACCAAGCCCGGCGACATCACCAACGTGCCCAACGTAGTTGACGCTTATGGTGTAGGTATCGACGCTGACCCCCGCAAGGACACCCGCGTACTTGAGAACTCTTCATTCGTACGTCTGAAGAACCTCACCGTAGCTTACTCACTGCCCCGCAACTGGATGCGCACTCTTCACATGAACAGCGTGGTATTCCACTTCACAGGCCGCAACCTTTGGACCATCACTGACTTCACTGGTTATGACCCCGAATATGAGAACAACGGTGTGTACACATCATACCCCAACACCCGTATGTATGAATTTGGTGTAGAAGTAACATTCTAAATATTAAGCAACGACAACAACAATGAAAAAATATTTATTTGGACTCTTTGCCGCCTGCACTTTGCTGAGTTCCTGTAACATGGACCTCGTGAATCCCGGCGTTGAAGATGATGAAACAGCTATTCAGGGCGCAAAGGAACTTCTGGCCCTGCGCAACGGGCTCTACAGCTCGCTACGCTCACTGACCTCAGGCGACTATGTGACTTCAGTAGAGCTCCAGATGGACCAGTTCAACGGCGTGACCGGCAACGGTACCCGCGGAGCGCAGATAGCCAACGGTTCACTCAACTCGTCACTCGGCATTGCCAGCACAGCCTACGGCGGCTGCTACGGTACAATCGCCAACATCAACTTCATGCTTGAAAAAGCTGAAGCCCTGATAGCAGCCGGAACAATGACAGAAGAGGATGTAAAGGATGTAAACCGTTACATCGGCGAAGCAAAAGCAATACGCGGTTACATATATTTCTATATGCTTGACCACTTCTGCCAGAATCCCGCTACCGTAAACCGCACTCAGGAAGGACTCGGCCTGTCAATGGTGACTCAGTATTACCCCACCGGTAACACAGCTCTCTACCCCGGCCGTGGAACCGTGCAGCAGGTTATCGATCTGATCAACAGCGACCTCTCAGACGCCTACAGCGCCCTAAGCACATTTGAGACTGAAAACGGTATCGAGTGCGAGCCCAACGCTTATCAGCTCAATACCGCTACAATCACCGCTCTTCAGGCCCGTATGGCTCTCGTGCTCGGCGACTACACTACTGCACAGACAAAGGCCCAGCAGGTAATTGACAACACAAAGTATCATCTTGTGGACGGCGATGACTACCGTTCGATGTGGAGCACTGACGAAGGCGCCGAACTCATCTTCGTGCCTTACGTTGACGCTGCCGAATATGCAACCGTTGGTTCATTCAACGACGCATGGAACTTCTACCAGTACATGCCTACATTCAGCGACTACCTCCCCTCGTTTGCCACACTCGCACAGTATGACACTACGAACGACATCCGCTTCAAGTCATTCTTCAAGGCTGCACAGCTCACCATTTCTGGTGCCACTTACAATGCCTATCAGTTCATGAAGTTCCCCGGCAACGACGAAATCAAAGGTTCTGCAAGCAACCGCTACCGCAACAAGCCGAAGCCCTTCCGCCTCTCAGAACAGTATCTGATTCTTGCTGAAGCTGCTGCCATGAACGGCCAGGATGCTGTAGCCAACAAGGCTCTCAACGATCTCCGCGCCGCTCGTATCGATGGCTATGAAGAGGAGAACTATGCCGGCAATGAGCTTATCGAAGAGATCCGTTCCGAACGTACCAAGGAGCTTATCGGTGAAGGCTTCCGCATGAGCGACCTCCGTCGCTGGGGTGTAGGATTCAGCCGCTATGCTTCATATCCCATCAATCCCGATCTTGAGAGCCAGTGGGTTGTAGCAGGCACATCTGTTTCATACCAGCCTAACGACTATCGTTATACATGGCCTATTCCTGCTTCTGAAATGGACATCAATCCTCAGCTCAAAGGACAGCAGAACCCGGGCTATTAATCAGTCAATTCACTTTACTTAAAAGAGTAGATAACGATGAAATTAAACAAAATATTAGCTTTCGGATTCGCCGCACTGACCCTTTCGGCCTGTTCGAGCGACAACGATTACAGCATTGACAACCCTGTCAATACAGCCTCAGGCGTCACTGTAGAGATGCAGCAGGATGCCATCAGTGCAGGTGAGGATATGGAGCAGGGTGTATACATCAAGGTTCCGGTGATACTTACAGGCGAACCCAACGGATACGTCAACGTAAAGGTTGAGGTAGTCGGCACAGGCGACAGTCCTGCCACCGAAGGAGAGGACTTCATTGTGACAAACAAGGAAGTATCGCTCAACCCCGAGGATAAGATTGCCTATGTGGAATTCTATCCCACCGGCGACGAGATCGAGAACCCCGACCGTCAGTTTACAGTGACAATCACTTCAGCTGAAGGTGCAACAATAGGCGCTCAGAAAACATGCCTGGTAACCCTTATTGACAATGAAAGCCTCCTGCCCAACGCCTACAGAGATATCCAGGGAACATGGACAGTAGCTACCGATGATGATCAGTTCGGTTCATTCACCGTGAATATCATGGGTGTTGAAGAGGGTGCTGACGGATACCTGAGCAAACTTGTGATCACCAACTTCTTAGGACAGCAGGTTGATCCTATCGAAGCTACATTCAGCTTCGATGCCTCAACAGGAGCAGGCAAGGTTTATATTCCTTTCAACCAGTCATTAGGCATATTCAACTTCAATGGAATCGGCCAGCATGAAGTTGTTATAGCGACTGTAGTTAACGGCAACTCACTGTCACTCGCAGGAGGAACAACCGGTACTACAAACGCCGAACTTACCAAGATGACATTTGACAAGTCACTGATCGGAACCTTGTGGACTACAAGCGGATCATTCTCCGGTTACACCTGGTTCTGGTTTGACTCGATGACCTTCACCAAGGTTCAGTAATGGAGTAAAATCTGATCTACAGATATAATTGAAATAGAAACCGTGGGTCGGTCAAAGGAAATGACCTGCTCACGGTTTCGCTTTTTCTCCCAAATATAATTTTGTATCATGACAAAACTCTACCTTTCTCTTGCCGCAATGCTTGCAGTAATGCCGGCCTCTGCACAGATTGAGAAGCTCAATCCCGCAGGCCAGCTCGAGCTGAAGCAGTACAATCTGGAGCGGAAAATCAATTCTCAATCAACCACCACCACTGCCCGCATAGAGCAGTGCCTTATGGAGCTTGAAGAGGGTGCTGATTTCGCTGCTTTAGAAAGCCTCGGTGTGGAGCTCAAAAGCTCGATAGGTTCGATACTTATCGTCACCATACCGCTCGATGTGATGGAGCAGGTCCTGGCACTGCCTGAAGTAAAGCAGGTTTCGTTCGGCGACATTTACACCCCGACCATGAACTATGGTCGCCCCGGGGGTAATGTCGATGCCGTACAGAGCGGATTTGACTACAACGGCTCGACATGCTCTTTTGACGGACGTGGCGTTGTTACCGGGCTTATGGATACAGGACTTGACCCCAACCATATCAACTTCAAGGATGCCGACGGCAACCTGCGTGTGAAACGCATGTTCTGGCTTAACGGCAGTGCCGGTTCTGTACTGAAATATGAAACACCATCCGCTATTGAAGGATTCACATCTGACAATACGTCCAAAACCCACGGCACTCACGTGGCAGGCATAATGTCCGGAAGCTACAATGGAGCTGGAACATACGCGTATATGAACAAGCCCACAACCGGAGCAACACTCTCAATCACCAACGGCCAGATTCCTTACTATGGTGTGGCTACAGGCTCGGATATAGCCATGAGCGGAGGTTCTCTGACAAATTCCAATATTCTTTCCGGCGTACAGGAGATAGTGGAATATGCCAAGTCGCAAGGTCAACCCTGCGTGGTCAATCTGTCACTCGGAAGCACTATCGGCCCGCATGACGGAAGCTCCATGTTTGAACGTGCGCTCACCACACTGGCAGAGAATTCCATAATATGCGTTTCTTCAGGTAATGACGGTGACACCCCCCTGTCACTCCAATATGCATTCTCTGCTACAAAAACTCAGTTGAAGACCTGCCTCACTTACGCTGACCAGTCCGATACTGATGACAACCGGGTAAACGGCGGCATACTTGATATATGGAGTTCTGATTCAAAACCGCTGACAGTATCAGTAGGTATTGTAAACAAGAGCACAGGCAAGTTCACAGCCCTCGGCACAGTCGACGGCACAACACGCTCGGCATACATTTCCGGAGGCGAATTCGGCAAATATTTCAGCGGAAGCGTATCAATGACCGCGGGTGTTGACTCCAACAACAACCGTTTCCAAGTGTACATATCCACAACATTCTCACATCTGACAAGCAACAATGCCCAGAATTATGTAGCTGTAACTGTCACGGGCGAATCAGGCACCACTGCCTATCTGTACGGCAGCAGCCTCTGTCTGAGAAGCAAATCATTTGCAGGATTCACCACCGGCAATGCCAAGAACTCAATCAACAATATAGCTACTGCTGACAATGTGATAGCTGTAGGCGCCTATACTACTCGCAATGTATGGGGACGCTTGGACGGTAACACACTGAGATATTCTTCCAATGATTTCATAGTAGGGAGCATAGCTCCGTTCTCTTCCTATGGTAAGAAATTCGGAGGCAGTCAGCTCCCTGACGTTGCCGCTCCGGGTGCTCTGATCATGTCATCCTACAGCACTCCATATGTCAATGCCAATGTTTCCGATAAGAACACCATGTCAGCCAAGGCTACAGTAAACGGCAAGACCTATTACTGGGCAGGCGAGCAGGGCACATCGATGTCATGCCCGTTCGTGTCAGGTACCGTGGCTCTTTGGCTGCAGGCTGATCCTACATTGAAATATTCCGATGTCATCAACGTTATCAAGAATACATCTGTTGCTCCCGGATTCGGCGAAGACACCGACCGCTGGGGCGCGGGCAAGATTGACGCTCTCGAGGGTATAAAGTATGTGCTGGCCAACCGTGCCGCCATCGGCTCGGTGTTTGCCGACAACGACGAACGCCTTGTGGTCAACGTGGCCGAAGGCTCGGTGACAGCATTCGTGGCCGGAGCCTCGCAGCTCACAGCACGCCTCTATTCACTCGGCGGCTCCACTGTGGCTACCGCCGCAGGAGCGGACAGCGCTGAGATAAGCACCGCCTCAATCGGATCAGGTGTCTACATCCTGAGCGTCGAATCCGATGAAGGACGCTTCACACGTAAAATCATAGTAAAGTAAGGCTTTACTGAAAAATATACTTACTAATGGTCGCATATAAGAAATTATATGCACTCCGATGGACCGGTGCGCGAGCATAGGTCCATCGTTGTTTTTTGATGATGTTGGTAATTTTAATACCTTTGTCGACTGATCAGGAACACATTCAACATGAAAAAGGCTATAGTTCTCTCCTTAATAATAACATCAGCATCGGTATTGGTTGCCGATGCCCAGTATAAAATCAACCCGATAGGACGAATCAAAATTGCAGACTATCAGCAGGAACAGATGCAGCTGCTGAGCACCATCGGCCCTAAGGCGGTGGCGGAACTCACGGTCCCGGAGTATAACGCCATAGTAAGCCTCGCAGAGGGGCATTCAGCGGACGAGATAGAGGCTGAAGGTTACTCGGTGGTTGATGACCTCGGAGATATGGCGATAGTCAAGGTAAGAATTGACAGCATGGAAACCCTTGCATCCCTCCCCTGCATACGGAGCCTGTCGTTCGGCGGCAAGAAGCAGAAGCGTCTTGCGCAGAGCCACAGACTGAGCGGCACCGCACTGCTGCACTCCGGCATTGACCTCAGCAATGACGGCATACGCTCGTTCACAGGACGTGGCGTGATAGTGGGAATGATGGACACCGGGCTTGATCCCAACCATCCCAACTTCGTGGATGCATCCGGAAATACACGCGTGGAGCGGATGTGGCACTTCAGGTCCGACGACGGTACTGCCAAAGAATACAATTCGTCGACCATATCGCAATTCACCACTGACGATGAAGAGGAAACCCACGCAACGCATGTGGCCGGCATAATTGGAGGACGCTACTATGGGACATCGACCTACACAACGTGCGATCCTGCGACAGGAGCTTCACTGACCACCACTACCGGACAGAATCCATATTACGGCGTGGCCTACGGCGCATCGCTTGCCTTCAGCGCCGGAGAACTGTATGACGCCAATATCCTTGCCGGCGTCAAACAAATCATTGACTATGCAAAAGCCCAGGGAAAACCTGCAGCCATAAATCTATCGCTCGGCATGAACTCAGGACCGCATGACGGGACTGACGATTTCTCAGCCGCACTGGACCGCTACGGAGAGGACGCCATAATATGTGTATCAGCGGGCAATGAGGGGGATATGAACATGTCTATCGAAAAAAACTTCACCGCTACAGAGAAGGAATTCAAGACAGTAGTTTACTACGACAACCGGTATACCAGTAATATTGACGGCTACATCGATGTGTGGGCGTCAGACGGCACGCCACTCACCGTGACCCTGTCAGGCGTGAAGAGCAACGGTGCAATGACACAAATCATCCAGAGCACACGTGCCGGTCAGGATATCCCGGCCTCAAGCTCGCATACATGCATAAGATCTGGCAAAATCAACCTGACATCAGGCGTTGACGCCAACAATGGCCGCTATAATGTACTGATCGACTGCACCACGCTCGCAATGGCATCGGGCTACCGACTTGCCCTGACAGTGAGCGGCGCCGACGGACAGAGCGTGAACACCTACTTCGATGGTTACGCCGAATTCACTGACAGCTATAGCAATAACAGCACGAAGTTGGCGGGATTCACCAAAGGAACCCCCGACGGATCTATCAACGGCATGGCCTGCGGCAAGAATGTTGTATCCGTAGGAGCTTACACATCTTCGGCCTACTTCCCCTCCCTCAGCAGGGATGCTTACAGCTTCGGCGAAACATCGGCCGAAATCACATCTTTCAGCAGCTACGGCAAAGCTTTCGACGGACGTCAGCTTCCGGAGATAGCAGCACCTGGTTCGGCAATAATATCATCGTTCAGCCGCCGGTATGTGGCTCAGGGCTATGAATATGAGACGGCTGACGACATGGTAGCCTCGGCAAATGTAAACGGCACGACCGAATACTGGGGCCCGATGCAGGGCACATCAATGTCGGCGCCCTACGTGACCGGTTCCGTAGCCCTGATGCTCGAAGCTGATCCCACACTTGATGTGGCCGATGTGCACCGCATTCTTGCAGCTACAGCCGTCACTGACTCACACACCGCTTCGGCACCCGAACGCTTCGGAGCAGGCAAACTCAATGTAGAAGCCGCTGTACGCGAGGTGCTCCGCTCCAAGGCATCGATAAGCGGAGTATTCGATGACGATACTCAGCGCATTACCGTATCTTCTTGTCAGGGCAGTGTTTCTGTGTCAGTAGCCGGTGCGACCCACATCAGCCTTACGCTCCACGACATATCCGGCGTAGAAGCGGGCCATACCGAATCGGCCTCCTCAGAAGCCATACTCTCCACATCTTCGCTGCAGCCGGGGGTATATATCCTCACCATCAAGAGCGATGCCGGACGGTTCAGCCGCAAAGTCATGGTAAAATAACCGCACCTTACAAACCTATTCATAGAGATTGCTCCGGTCCGATATAGACCGGAGTAACTTTTTTATGGATATTTATTACGATTTTTCAGCACAAACGAGCAAAATTTGTGTAGTTATTTGCAAAATCAGCAATTTGCCAATAAATTTGCAACAATAAGTCCAATAAAGCCTTCCCGCCATGAGAACATCGACAAGCAGGAAGGCGTTGTTTTAATGACAAAAAAAGCATCCGATATGAACCAGCCATCACACCCCTACCGAAGCGCCCAGAGCACCGAAGGCCGCCGCATGGCGGGAGCCCGTGCCCTATGGCGTGCCAACGGCATGAAGCCTGAACAGATGGGGAAACCGATCATAGCCATAGCCAACTCTTTCACCCAGTTCGTACCGGGTCATACACATCTGCACCGCATAGGTCAGCTTGTGAAGGAGGAGATTGAAAAGCTCGGATGCTTCGCGGCAGAATTCAACACCATAGCAATTGACGATGGCATTGCTATGGGACATGACGGAATGCTCTATTCGCTCCCCTCGCGCGACCTTATAGCGGACTCCGTAGAGTATATGGTAAACGCCCACAAGGCTGATGCGCTGGTGTGCATCTCCAACTGCGACAAAGTGACACCCGGAATGCTGCTTGCAGCCATGCGCCTCAACATTCCCACTATTTTTGTAAGCGGCGGACCGATGGAGGCCGGACGCGTGGGCGACAAGGCGGTTGACCTTGTTGACATAATGGTTGAAAGCGCTGATGAATCGGTGAGCTATACCCGCGTTGAGCAGCTCGAACTCCACGGCTGCCCCACATGCGGATCATGCTCCGGCATGTTCACAGCCAACTCCATGAACTCGCTCAACGAAGCCATAGGGCTGGCTCTGCCGGGCAACGGCACTGTAGTGGCCACCCACGTGAACCGACTTGAACTGTTCCGCCGTGCTGCCCGGATGATAGTTGACAACACCCTCAGCTATTACCGCGACGGCAATGAAGCCGTACTCCCCCGCAGCATAGCCTCTCGCGCCGCCATCCTCAACGCCATGACTCTCGACATAGCGATGGGAGGCTCCACCAACACCGTGCTTCATCTGCTGGCCATAGCCCATGAAGCGGGAGCCGACTTCACGATGGAGGATATCGACCGTCTGTCACGACGCACTCCGGTGCTTTGCAAGGTAGCTCCCAACTCACGCTATCACATAGAGGATGTGAACCGTGCCGGAGGCATCCTTACCATCATGAAGCAACTGGCTGACGGCGGACTGCTTGACACTACGGTGCGCCGCGTTGACGGTCTGACCCTCGGCGAAGCTATTGACCGCTGGGCTATAGGTGGCGGCAGCTACACCGACATGGCCGACGAATTATGGCGCAGCGCACCCGGGCATAAGCGCACCACTGAGGCCGGCTCGCAGATGAGCTACTATTCATCGCTTGACACTGACCGTGCCGCCGGATGCATCCGCGACATGGAGCACGCTTATGTGCCCGACGGCGGCATAGCTGTGCTGCGTGGCAATATAGCGTCGGACGGATGTGTGGTAAAAACCGCCGGCGTAGACGAGTCGATATTCCGCTTCAGCGGACCCGCCCGTGTGTTCCGTTCGCAGGAGGAGGCTGTCGACGGTATTCTTGGCGGTGTGGTGCGCAGCGGCGATGTGGCTGTCATAGTCTACGAAGGCCCCAAAGGTGGTCCCGGCATGCAGGAGATGCTTTATCCCACCAGCTACCTCAAAAGCCGTCATCTGGGCAAGGAATGCGCGCTGATTACCGACGGACGCTTCTCAGGAGGCACATCCGGCCTGTCGATAGGTCATATATCGCCCGAGGCTGCGGCAGGAGGCAACATAGCCCTTGTACGTGATGGCGACATCATAGAGATAGATATCCCTGCCCGCTCCATCAACGTTCGGCTTAGCGATGAGGAGCTCAGCGCTCGCAGAGCCGAGGAGCTTGCCCGCGGCAAGGATGCTTTCACCCCGCAGGGACGTGACCGCACGGTATCGAAAGCTCTCAGGGCATACGCCTCACTGGTCAGCTCGGCTGACAAGGGTGGAGTAAGAATAATCTGACACACATAGTACAATAATAAATTAAACGGAACACTCCCCGATACAGGAATATGAATGAAACTATAACAGGAGCAGAAGCATTGATGCGTGGCCTGGTGGCCGAAGGTGTTGACCGTGTGTTCGGTTATCCCGGAGGATTCATCATCCCCGTATATGACCAGCTGTATCACTACGCCGACAAAATAACGCATGTACTTACCCGACATGAACAGGGAGCCATACACGCCGCACAGGGATATGCAAGGGCCTCACACCGCCCGGGAGTGGTTATAGTCACTTCCGGCCCCGGAGCTACAAACCTTATAACCGGACTGAGCGATGCCATGATGGACAGCACTCCACTCGTGGTCATCACCGGACAGGCACCCAGCTCCATGCTCGGTACCGATGCTTTTCAGGAGACTGACGTGATAGGCATAACACAGCCTATCACGAAATGGTCATGCCAGGTGAGAGATGCTGACAATGTGGCACCGGTACTTGCCCGGGCATTCCATATCGCCACTACGGGACGTCCCGGTCCGGTGGTGATCGACCTCACCAAGGATGCCCAGACAGGACTGACAGATTTCGCCTACGAAAAATGCCGCTTCATACGCTCCTACAGCCCGGTTCCTGATATCAACCGTGCCCATGTGAAGCGAGTGGCCGACATGATAAACGCCTCACGCCGGCCGATGATTCTTGCAGGACAGGGCGTAACCATATCGGGAGCGGAAGATGAACTGCGCCAATTGGCGGAGAAAGCGCAGATACCTGTGGCATTCACCCTGCTCGGACTGTCGGGACTTCCTACAGGCCACCCGCTCAACAAAGGGCTGCTCGGCATGCACGGTAACCTCGGTCCAAACATAAACACCAACCAGGCCGACCTTATAATAGCCGTAGGAATGCGGTTTGACGACCGCGTGACAGGCGATGTAGACAGCTATGCCCGTCAGGCCCAGATAGTGCATATCGACATTGACGAATCGGAATTCAACAAGAACATCCGGGTCAACGCCATGATTCACGGCGATGCCGCCGCTGTGCTGCGTGAACTTCTCCCCTTGGTCAACGATGCCACGCATCAGGAATGGGTAGATTCATTTGACCGCCACTATGAAGTGGAGAAAGAGCGAATCATCAATCAGGCAGCCTATCCTACCGACCCTGACCAGCCCATGCGCATGGGCGAAATGGCACGCAAGGTGAGCGAACAGGCCGGACCGTGTCCCATACTTGTCACCGATGTAGGTCAGAATCAGCTTCTGTCGGCCCGCTACTTCCGCTACTCCGCCCCTCGCTCGATAATCACATCCGGTGGACTCGGCACAATGGGCTTCGGACTTCCTGCCGCCATAGGAGCCAAGATGGGCGCACCGGAACGCACCGTATGCCTTTTCTGCGGCGACGGCGGCATACAGATGACCATTCAGGAACTCGGCACCATCATGCAGTACGGCACAGCGGTCAAAATAATAATCCTCAACAACAACTTCCTCGGCAATGTACGCCAATGGCAGGACCTCTTCTTCGACAAGCGGTTCTCCCAGACTCCGATGCTCAACCCTGACTTCGTAGCGATAGCACATGCCTACAACATCACGGCTGAGAATGTTGAATACCGCCGCGATGCCGACGCCGCCATACGGCGCATGATGGAACATGACGGCCCGTATCTGCTCAACGTGAACATTCGGGAGGAGGATATGGTTATGCCAATGACACCTGCAGGCGACAATGTCGACCACATAATGCTTAACCCCGGCGAATGGTACACAAACGAATAATCAACCTCATCCTGACATCATGACCGACACCTCGACCAATACACTTTACACTATAGTGATTTACTCGGAACATCACGTGGGACTGCTCAACCAGCTCTCAATTATATTCACACGCCGCTGCCTCAACATAGAGAGCATCAGCGCGAGCCTGTCGTCACGTCCGGATGTCCATAAAATCACCATCACCTGCCGCTCCAACAGCGAGATGATGGACAAGGTCATCAAGCAGATTGAGAAGCGTATCGATGTCATAAAGGCATTTCTCTACACGGACGATGACCTGGTGTATCAGGAGGTGGCCCTATACAAGGTATCGACCGACAAACTGATGGCCGAGCGTAACCATGAAGATATAATACGCCGCCATGGAGCCCGGATACTGCAACTCACACCTGAGTATACCGTTCTTGAAAAGACAGGCCACAGCCATGAGACGCTGTCGCTCTTCGAGGAGCTGAAACCTTACGGCATCAAGCAGTTTACCCGCAGCGGACGCGTAGCCATAACCAAAAGCCCTGTGGAGCACGTAGACCTATTCCTGCGTTCACGTGAGGCACAGAGAGAAAACATATAAATTATCATTGTCATGACACAGATTCCTAACATTCATTCGCACAGGTTCTGTCTGTCAGCCGCCCAATGTGACGCACAGATGGGACTGTCACCCGCCATGCTCACACAGCAGATCATAGAGGTGGCCACAGAGCATGCCGACCTTCTTGGCGTAGGATTCAAACGTCTGGAACAAGGAGGCACCCTGTGGGTGCTGTCACGCATAGCCTTTGAGATGAACCGTTATCCCGGTGTGCTCGAACCATACATCATGAGCACATGGATAGAGGATTTCAACCGTCACTTCTCACAGCGCAACTTCGACATCATCACTCCCGAGGGTGAGGTGCTCGGATACGCACGTACAATATGGGTGGCAATCGACATAAACACCCGAAAGCCGGCTGACCTGAGCGGCATATCATCCATAGCATCAACCGTTGTTGACCGCCCGTGCCCCATAGCGCCACCCGGCAAGATACGTCCGGCCACTGAACCGGAAATCATCAACGAGTACACATTCCAGGTAAGCGACATCGATCTGAACCGTCATGTCAACTCAGCCCGCTATGTAGAGCTTGTGCTCAACCAGATGGACCTCGACACATTCGATGCCTACCGTCTGGGACGCTTCGAAATAATATATCACCACGAGTCATACTACAACGACTGCGCCTGTGTGGCCTCCGGTATGGTGAAGGATGCTCTGGTGACGAGCATATCGGTGGACGGCACAGTCCACTGTCTTGCCCGCTCAATAATGAAACCCAAAAACTGATATAAATGGCAAAATTGAATTTTGGCGGCGTTATGGAAAACGTTGTCACCCGTGAAGAATTTCCTCTTGAAAAAGCACGTGAAGTACTCAAGGGGGAGAAGATAGCAGTGCTCGGTTATGGTGTGCAGGGACCCGGACAGAGCCTCAACCTCAAGGATAACGGATTTGATGTGATTGTAGGACAGCGCCCCGGCAAGACCTACGACAAGGCTGTGGAACAGGGCTGGAAACCCGGCGAGACTCTTTTCAGCATCGAAGAGGCTTGTCAGCGTGCAACAATCATCATGTGCCTTCTGAGCGATGCCGCTGTCATTGAACAGTGGCCTGTGATAAAGAAGCATCTCAGCGCCGGCAAGGCCCTCTATTTCTCACACGGATTTGCCATAACATGGCCTGACCGCACCGGTGTGGTACCCCCGGCAGATGTCGATGTCATAATGGTGGCACCAAAAGGCTCAGGCGCATCGCTGCGCTCCATGTTCCTTGAAGGTCGCGGCGTGAATTCAAGCTATGCCGTGGAGCAGGATGCCACCGGTCGTGCACTTGACCGTACCCTTGCACTGGGCATAGGCATAGGCTCGGGCTATCTGTTTGAAACCACCTTCCGCCGTGAGGCTGTATCGGACCTCACCGGCGAACGTGGTGCCCTGATGGGAGCTATCGAAGGGCTGTTCCAAGCTCAGTACGAAGTGCTGCGTGAGAACGGCCATACCCCCTCCGAAGCATTCAACGAAACAGTCGAGGAGCTCACCCAGAGCCTGATGCCTCTCTTTGCAGCCAAAGGTATGGACTGGATGTATGCCAACTGCTCAACAACCGCACAGCGCGGTGCGCTTGACTGGAAAGATCAGTTCCATGACGCCATCAAGCCTGTGATGCAGAAGCTCTACAAAGCTGTAGAGAGCGGCGAGGAGGCTCAGAAGAGCATTGACTCCAACTCACAGCCCGGCTATCGCGAACAGCTCAACGAGGAGCTGCGCCAGATGCGTGAGAGCGAGCTGTGGCGTGCTGCCGAAACCGTACGCCGTCTGCGTCCGGAGAACGACTGATTCAAGCCGAAGCCAGACACATAGAACAGACAGGTCTGTCAATCCGTAGACTTACGGGCGACGGACCTGTTTCTTATATCGCTACACTTTTGAGCTAAAGTGCTTTTGTGCCGCTTTTTTATACAAACAAAATTGCATATATTCATTGATTGAAATAATTCTTGTATATTTGCATCCGCAAAACCAATTCACATCACATTATATCACCATGAAGCACTACATCACAGCTTTGGCTCTTGCTTCTGCCGCCATGACACTGTCGGCTGCCGAGCCTGCCGATGAGATTCTGAAAGTAAAAGCGGAGGTCCGCCTCGATTATCAGCATGACTCAAACGATGGCCATACCGTCAAGGACAATACCGGGTTCGAGGGCAAATACCTCAACATACAGCTTGAAGGCAATATCACCCCTGAGCTATCCTATTCATGGCGTCAGCGCCTGAACAAGAACCATGATGACCGCACATTTTTCGATGCCACCGACTGGGTGTATATCAAATACGCTCTTGACCGCTGGGATTTCGCAGCCGGCAAGCAGGTGGTAAGCATAGGCGGATGGGAATATGACCGTGCCCCGATTGACCTGTACAGCTGCTCCGTGTTCTGGAACAACATACCCTGCTACCAGCTTGGCGGATCAGGCACATACCACTTCACCCCCTCGCAGGCGCTGACAGCGCAGGTATGCCAGAGCCCGTTCTTCACAAAGGATAACCGCAACATGTATGCCTACAACCTCTTCTGGCAGGGAAAGATGGGACTTTTCTCCTCACTTTGGTCAGCCAACCTGATGGAGTATGTCGACGGACGCTACATATCCTACATCTCGCTTGGCAACCGCTTTGATCTGGGACGCTTCACTGTCGAGCTCGATCTGATGAACCGCGCATCATCGCACCAGGCATACTTCTTCAAGGACTGCTCCGTGATGGGCGAGGTGAAATACACCCCTTCCGAGGCTGTGACACTCCATGCCAAAGCCACCTACGATGTGAACCATTCAGGCACCGATGCCGACTTCACCGTACTTGACGGCACAGAACTCACCATGGCAGGAGCCGGAGTGGAATACTATCCTCTGCGCAAGCATAACCAGGCTCTGCGCCTGCACGCCAACTGCTACTATTCATGGGGACGCAACACAAATGCCGCCGACGTGATGCAGAACAAATCACTGATGGTGGACGTGGGCGTGAAATGGTACATGAACCTTTTCTCTCTGAAACGCAAATAATCATACCTCACGATAATGCAACAATTCGAAGAGGAAGCTACCAGAACTTCCGAAACTATCAAGACTGCCCGCAAGTCAATTGCATCCTACATTCCGCAGGGCATACCCTGTCTTGTATGTGTGATAGCCCTTTTCTGGTATCTGGGCCATCTGATGGGGGTAGCAAACATGCTCAACACCCTCATGCACACAGCACATGACCTTCTGCTCAACACAGTGTTCTACCTGATGGGTATATGCGTGCTCACGGGTGCCATAGGACGCCTGTTTGTAGAATTCGGAGTGGTGAAACTTCTCGAGCGCCTTCTGCGTCCGCTTATGGGTCCGCTGTTCGGACTCCCCGGCGTTGCGGCTCTCGGTGCCGTGATGACATTCCTGAGCGACAACCCAGCCATCATATCCCTCTCGCAGGACAAGCGTTTCAGCCGCTATTTCAAGAAATTCCAGTATATATCGCTCACCAACTTCGGTACAGCCTTCGGCATGGGACTGCTGGTGATGGTGTTCATGATAGGTCAGGGATTTTTCATCGAACCGGTGATAGGACTTATAGGAGCCTTCTGCGGATGTATCGTATCGACACGCCTCATGCAGCGCTTCGTAATCAAGGCTTACCCCACATTTGTGAAAGAGAATGTGACCGACGAGCTCGACCAGCTCCCTGAGGAGGAGGCCACGGAATCAAAGTCAGTATTCATCCGCGTACTCAACTCGCTGCTCGATGGCGGACGCACAGGTGTGGATGTAGGCATAGCCATCATTCCCGGCGTGCTTATCATATCAACCCTTGTGATGGTACTCACCTTCGGAGCCTCGGCCACAGGCGAGTACACCGGCGCAGCCTACGAGGGAGTAGAGCTTCTGCCCTGGCTTGCACAGAAGGTGGATGTGGTGTTTGAATGGCTTTTCGGATTCCACGACCCGCATCTGGTAGCATTCCCCATCACCGCACTCGGAGCCGTTGGCGCCGCACTGAGCCTTGTGCCCAACTTCATGAGCCAGGGCTGGATTGACGGCAACGCCATCTGCGTGTTCACCGCCATTGGCATGTGCTGGAGCGGATATCTGAGCACTCACACCGCCATGCTTGACTCCATGGGCTACCGACAGCTTACCCCCAAGGCCATCCTGGCCCACACGATAGGGGGTATTGCCGCAGCTATCTCAGCTCACGCCATCTATGTGCTGTGGACGCTGATTATGTAATCCACAGCTACCATATCCGACTATACATAAACGACAGCGGCTCTACCGGAAGGCAGAGCCGCTGTTGCTATATCAATCATGCTGTTCGTACGTGCAAGCGTCTATCAGGCCATGGCAAGTTCGCCTACAGCCTGCTTCAGACAGCCGAGCGCCTTAAGCAACTCCCGGCGGGGCAAGCCGATGTTCAGACGCATATACCCCTCACCCTGACGACCAAACATGGCGCCATCGTTGAGAGCCAGATGTGCTTTATTGACAAACATGTCCACAAGCTCCTTCTGAGTCAGCCCGAGCTCGCGGCAGTCGAGCCATATCAGGAACGAAGCCTGCGGGCGGATAGCCTTAACCGAGGGTATATTCTCTGAGAGATAGCTTTCAACCGCCTCGATATTTCCTTCAAGGTAGGCGAGCATTTCATCAAGCCACTGCTCCCCGTTGCGGTAAGCCGCTTCCGTGGCCACAGTAGCTGAGAAGAAAGGCGATGAAAATTCATTGACCTCCATCCAGTAGTAGAACGGCTTGCGAAGTTCCGGATTACGCACGAGCATCCAGGAGCTCACGAGTCCGGCGATATTGAACGTCTTCGATGGGGCTCCGAATGACACCGACACCTCGGCAGCCTCAGGGCTTACTGACGCGAAGGGGATATGCGGACGTCCCCAGAGCATCAGGTCGCCATGAATCTCGTCGCTAAGCACTATCACACCGTACTTCTTGGCGAGCGAGGCCACACGGCGCAGCGTGTCGGCATCCCACTGTATACCTACAGGGTTGTGGGGATTGCAGAGAATCATCATGCGCGGATGCTCCGTAGCGAACAGATGCTCCAGATGTTCGAGGTCCATATCATAGTGGATATCGGTATCCACCTGACGGAGCGGATTCTCCAGCACAATGCGTCCGTTGCCTTCGGTGACGATACGGAACGGATGGTACACCGGGGGCTGTATCACCACCTTGTCGCCCGGACGGGTGAAGAAGTTTAGGGCATAAGCTATGCCGCGCACCACACCCGGCACGAAAGCCAGCTGCTCACGCTCGGGGCGGAAGTTATGGCGGCGTTCAAGCCAGTCACATATCGAATTCCAGTAACCCTCGCCGGCCACTGAGTAGCCATAGATAGGATGACCGGCACGACGCTTCATGGCCTCCACAATATCAGGGCACACGGCAAACTCCATGTCGGCGATCCACATCGGGGTCACATCGGCGCGCCCGAACAGCTCACAGAGCGATTCGTACTTCACAGCGCCGGTATCACGGCGGTCAACAACCGCATCAAAATCATATTTGCTCATGGTAAAAAATCTATGCTGCAAATTTAGTCATTTTTTTGTGAGTTAGAAAATTATCTGTATCTTTGCACTCTCAATAAGTTGAATCAATATAATGTCTAACTTATTAACGACTAACAACCCTATTTACTAACTTAATTAAATGACTGAAGAATTAAAGAATTCGCCCATCGAAGATTTCGATTGGGAAGCCTACGAAAAAGGGGAAACCCAAGGCGCCAAATCTCGCGAGGAGCTCACCAAGACTTATGATGAGTCACTCAACACCGTCAAGGACAAAGAGGTAATCGAAGGTACCATCATCGCGCTCAACAAGCGTGAGGCAGTGGTTAACATCGGCTACAAGAGCGACGGTATCATCCCCATGAACGAATTCCGCTACAACCCCGAAATCAAAGTGGGCGACACCGTGGAAGTGTTCATTGAGAACCAGGAGGACAAGAAAGGCCAGCTCATCCTCTCACACCGCAAGGCCCGCGCAGCCCGCTCATGGGAGCGCATCAACCAGGCTCTTGAGAACGACGAAATCATCAAGAGCTACATCAAGTGCCGCACCAAGGGCGGTATGATTGTGGACGTATTCGGAATCGAGGCATTCCTGCCCGGCTCACAGATCGATGTTCGTCCCATCCGCGACTACGACGTATTCGTAGGCAAGACCATGGAATTCAAGGTGGTCAAGATCAACCAGGAATACAAGAACGTGGTGGTTTCACACAAAGCTCTCATCGAGGCCGAACTCGAACAGCAGAAGCGCGAAATCATCGCCAAACTCGAAAAAGGCCAGGTACTCGAAGGCACTGTCAAGAACATCACCACCTATGGTGTATTCATTGACCTTGGCGGCGTAGACGGTCTTATACACATCACTGACCTTTCTTGGGGCCGCGTAAGCCATCCCGAAGAAGTGGTTCAGCTCGACCAGAAGCTCAATGTAGTTATCCTCGACTTCGACGACGAGAAGAAGCGCATCGCTCTCGGCCTCAAGCAGCTCCAGCCCCATCCATGGGATGCTCTTGACGCTGACATCAAAGTGGGCGACAAGGTTAAGGGCCGCGTAGTGGTTATGGCTGACTACGGTGCATTCATCGAAATAGCTCCCGGCGTTGAAGGCCTTATCCACGTTAGCGAAATGTCATGGAGCCAGCACCTCCGCTCAGCTCAGGACTTCATGAAGGTAGGCGACGAAATCGAAGCCGTTATCCTCACCCTCGACCGCGAGGACCGCAAGATGAGCCTCGGCATCAAACAGCTCAAGAACGATCCTTGGGAAAATATCGAAACAAAATACCCCGTTGGAAGCCAGCACACAGCACGTGTACGCAACTTCACCAACTTCGGTGTATTCGTTGAGATAGAAGAAGGCGTTGACGGACTTATCCACATCAGCGACCTCTCTTGGACCAAGAAGATCAAGCACCCCAGCGAATTCACTCAGATCGGCGCCAACATCGAAGTTCAGGTTCTGGAAATCGACAAGGAAAACCGTCGTCTGTCACTCGGCCACAAGCAGCTCGAAGAAAACCCCTGGGATGTATTTGAAACAATCTTCACCGTTGGCAGCGTACACGAAGGCACTATCATCGAAATGGTAGAAAAAGGCGCTGTTATCGCTCTGCCCTACGGCGTTGAAGGATTCGCTACTCCCAAGCACCTCGTTAAGGAAGATGGCACTCAGGCCCGTCTTGATGAAAAGCTCAACTTCAAGGTGATCGAATTCAACAAGGACAGCAAGCGCATCATCCTCAGCCACAGCCGCATTTTCGAAGATGCCAACAAGGCTGAACGCAACGAAGCCCGCAAGGCTAAGCGCAGCGAAGGCCGCGCTAAGCGCAACGAGGAAACCGCTATGCTCAACCAGCCCCTCGAAAAGACCACTCTCGGCGACCTCGAGGCTCTGGCAGCTCTCAAAGAGCAGCTCTCAGGCAAGTAATTTAGCCACAACATCATTATAGGGGAAGCATCCGTCTTATAAAGGCGGATGCTTCTCTGCGTTTAATAGCATGTTGGAGCAGGCGTTACCAGTGTTACCGATGTTTCCCATGTTACCGACGTTACCGACGTTACCCATGTTTCCCGAGGCTTTCCGCCGGTAACGGCTCTGCGCCGGGTCGAACAAACGCCGCCGCCTTAGCGTTTTATAGGTGTGAAAAATCGTAGACACATCCTCGCTATGCTGGCAGCTCTTATGGCTGCCATTTGTTCCATATCTATTAACGCTACAGATGTGTCAACTGACTGCGATGACTGCCGCTTCCGCGTAGCTCTGAAAACAAACCTTCTTCATGATGCTCTGCTAACTCCAGATATAGGAATAGAACTCAGCATTGCCAAGCGCTGGTCCATATCGGCCGAGGGCGTGTGGGCATGGTGGAGCAACGACAGCCGCCACCGTTACTGGCGCGTGTACGGAGGCTGGATAGAGGCTCGCCGATGGCTTGGGAACAAAACTGACAACCGTGCGCTGACAGGGCACCATGTGGGCATCTACGGCTCGGCACTGAGCTACGATTTCGAATTCGGAGGCAAAGGGTGGCAGTCGCCCTCGCTCACCTACGGTATAGGCGCGAGCTACGGCTACTCCTTTCGCATAGCGCCCCGCCTGAACCTCGACCTGAGCCTGCGTGCCGGCTACTCCGCTGGCAAGCTTATAAAATACCGTCCGCAATGCGGCACTTACGTGTGCTACGAACACGGATGGCACCGCTACTTCGGGCTCACCGGAGTGGAGGTGACCCTTGTATGGTTTCCGGGCAAGCGGAAAGCCAATCATCCCGAATACAGTTACGGCCTATGAGGAGAGCGAGTGTCATATCAGCGTTTATCCTGCTTATAGCTGCCACTGTAGTATCGTCATGCAGCCATAAGGATATACTCTGCCCAGGCAAGGAGGAGCGGCGCATACATGTGCTTTTCGAGTGGGACAAGGCTCCCGATGCCTCCCCCGCCGGGATGACGGTATATTTCTATCCGCGCTCGCAGGGGGGCCAGATATGGCGCTTCGACATAGCCGGACGCTCCGGAGGCGAGGTAGCCATCCCCGTGGGGCGCTACACCATGATAGCATTCAACAACGACCTTGCAGGCATACGCTTCAGCGGACTCGAATCAGCTTCCACAGCCGAAGCCTCGCCGAAGATTAAAGGCTCAGGCGTAAGCGGCAGCACAGGGCAGCTCTACGCCGGCTCAATCATGGACCTGGAGGTGACTATATGCGGCGTGACCTACCGCCGCCCCGACGGCACGGTAAAGGAGTGCGGGCAGGGACTGCTGCGCTGCAGCCCCGCACCCCTGTCAAGCAGATACAACGTGACGGTCCGCAACATCAGCGGCCTGCAGCACGTGCGCTCAGCCTCGGCCATAATCACGGCTCCCGCCTCGGGAGTGAACCTGTCCACGGCTATCTTCTCATCCACAAAAAGCTCTCTGGGCGCCCAGATGAACATATCATCGGCCGACTCCACACTCCGATGCTCAGCAACAGCCTTGCAGCCGGCCCTTAACCTGCAGGATGCCGTGCTGACACTGCAGATCACCCGCACCGATGGCAAGAAGCTCAGCAAGGCGTTCAATGTCACGGACCAGATTCTCTCGAGCCCTGACATACGCAACATCAACATCCTCATCGACTCGCTCACCATACCTGACGGCAACATACCTTTGCCACCTTCCGGCGACGGCGACGACGTAGGGATAGAAGTGGGTGTCGACGGATGGAGCGACATAATTATCGACATATTTACTTAACAACCAAAATCTTAATTATTATGTACAACAAAAGTCTAAACATCTCCCTGTCCCTGCTGCTGGGGCTTGGAGCTTTTGCGCTCAGCTCTTGCTCGGAGACTGACCAGCCCGATGGCGGCGGCTCACAGCAGGACGAGCGTGCTATCCGATTCGCAGCCAACACGGAATTCAGTTCACGCGCAGCCGACATAACTACCAACAGTCTGACAAAATTCTATGTCTACGCCTACACCGGCACTGCCGATGCTCCTGTCACGTTCATGGACAACGTCACCGTGCAGAAGGACAACTCCAACGTATGGACCTACTCGCCTGTCAAGTACTGGCCTGCCGAGGATGTGAGCTTCTACGCCTACGCTCCGGAGGGCTGGGTAGGCTCTACAGGCCCGCTCAAACCCGTAAGCTATGACAACTCCGTGGCAAAGACCGATCTTATCTACGCCGTGAGCCCTAACCTGAACGGCAACGTCTCGCAGCCCAACGCGCAGGTAGTGTTCAACTTCCGCCACGCCCTTGCCAAGGTCACCGTACTACTGAGCTCCACCAACACCGACCTGCGTGTGGAGGTGACCAACGTGGCCCTGTCGCACATCATGTCGAAGGGCGACTTCACTTTCCCCTCCGCTTCGACTCAGGGTACTCCCACAACCGAATCGACAGGCACCTGGACCAACCTGACCAATGCCTACCCCTACATGCTCCACATGTCGCAGACTCAGGACGATGTGGTGGTACTGACAAGCACCCCCACCGACCTCAGCGAATCGGGACTCGGAGGTCCGGCCTACATGATACCTCAGCTGCTTTCATGGCGCTCCGCCGGTGCCGGCAACGACACCTACATGGCCCTGATGTGCTCCATCTACGATGCCGAGACCGGCGTCAAGCTCTGGCCTAACAAGAACACCCCCGAGGAGAACATCATGGAGGGTAGCACCAACGGCGACGGCATCATGAAGTTCCCGCTCTCAACAAGCGAATTCTCCGAATGGAAGCCCGGCTACCATTATATCTACAACCTTGTGGTAAACGGCAACTCCGAAATGGGCTCCATCGAATTCGGCAACCCGACCGTAGATACCTACGTCGATGTAAGCACGACCTACGAATAATCTCCCCCGCATACACATATAGCCATATCATCGAAGCCGGACCTAAGCGCCCGGCTTCTTTCATGTTACCCGTGTTTCCCATGTTTCCCGTTTCCCGAGCCTCTCCGGCGGTAACATACCGGATACGGCATCACGACATCCCGCGGGTTAACATTTATTATCAACCGACCCCTTATAATTACAGGGATAATTCTTATTTTTGTACCGCGTTAGCGCCATGCCCCGGTAGTTCAACGGATAGAATAGAAGTTTCCTAAACTTTTGATAGCAGTTCGATTCTGCTCCGGGGTACCCAATCCAATATTCAAGCCATGAAGTCCGGACACACGCAGGCCGCAGCCGCCCGCAAGCATTCACCCCTGAGCTGGGTGCCATCAGTTTATTTCGCAATGGGGCTCCCGTTCATAGCCCTCAATCTGGTAGCCGTCATAATGTTTGACGACCTCGGCATCGACAAGGCCACCATCACGTTCTGGACCTCACTGCTCACACTCCCCTACACGCTCAAATTCATCTGGAGCCCGCTGCTCGAAATCTACTGGACCAAGAAGAATTTCGTGGTGGCCACGCAAGCCATATCAGGCTTCTGCTTCGGGCTGATAGCCTTCCTGCTGCCGCTGCCCGACTTCTTTGCCTTCACCATAGCCATGATGGGAGTCATAGCCCTCTCCGGCGCCACACATGACATAGCCACCGACGGCATCTACCTCACCGCGCTTGACAAAAAGACACAATCCACCTACATAGGCTGGCAGGGAGCCTTCTACAATCTGGCCAAGGTGCTTGCCAACGGCGGACTCGTATGGCTCGCCGGCGTGCTGATAGGCCATTTCAAAGCCTCCAACCCCGGGCGCGCCCCCTTCTACGCATGGATGATTATAATGGGCATCCTGGGCGCTCTGCTGATAGTGATGGCCATATACCACTCCTTCGCCCTGCCCCGCGGCTCACGCAGCGAGGAGGCGCCCGCAGGATTCGGCAGCGCCATGAACTCGATGTGGCACGTGCTCCGCGACTTCTTCAAGAAGAAATATATCCTCATCTACATCCTCTTCATCCTCTGCTACCGCCTCACCGAGGGACTCGCCATCAAAATGGTGCCGATATTCCTCAAGGCATCGCACGCCGACGGCGGCCTCGCCATGAGCAACGAGGAGATAGGCACCATCTACGGCACCTTCGGCACCATAGCCTTCATAGTGGGCTCCATCCTCGGCGGCTACTACATAGCCCGCTTCGGACTCCGCAAGGTGCTCTTCTCACTCGTGGCCATATTCAACGTGCCCTTCGTCATCTACCTGCTCTTCTCCATCTATCAGCCCTCAAGCCTCTGGACCATAGGCATAGGCCTCGTGAGTGAATACTTCTGCTACGGATTCGGATTCGTAGGGCTCACACTGTTCATGATGCAGCAGGTGGCACCCGGACGCCACTCCATGGCCCACTACGCATTCGCATCGGCCATAATGAACCTCGGCGTCATGCTCCCAGGCATGATAAGCGGTTGGCTCTGCGAGATTACCGGCTACGAGCTCTTCTTCATCATTGCCCTCGTAGTGTCAGTGCCCTCCTTTATCCTGGCATGGGTAGTGCCCTTCAGCCACTCCGACAAGCCCGAGGATGAAAAAGGGATAGAGGACAGCGTCATCGAAACAGAAGAAAACACCATTACTCAATAACTCAAAATAAACTATTCATCCAATCATGACCGATATAAAGATCGAGGGACAGCCGCTTCCCGGCATGCCTTGGGAGGACCGTCCCGAGGGTTCGAAAGAGGTGATGTGGCGCTACAGTGCCAACCCCGTCATTCCGCGCGACGCGCTCAGCACATCCAACAGCATATTCAACAGCGCCGTGGTGCCCTTCAAGACCGGCAAGTACAACTACGCCGGAGTGTTCCGCTGCGATGACACCAACCGCCGCATGCGCATCCATGCCGGATTCTCAGTCGATGGATTCAAATGGGACATCGACGAAGAGGACATCCATCTTGAAGGCGCCGACCCCGAAGTAGGCCAATGGGTTTACGGCTACGACCCGCGCGTGGCAAAGATCGGCGACCGCTACATCGTAACCTGGTGCAACGGCTACCACGGACCCACAATAGGCGTGGCATGGACCACCGACTTCCGCACCTTCCACCAGATGGAGAACGCCTTCCTCCCCTACAACCGCAACGGCGTGATGTTCCCCCGCAAAATCAACGGCAACTACGCCATGCTCTCACGCCCGAGCGACACCGGCCATACACCCTTCGGCGACATATTCTACAGCGAATCGCCCGACCTTGAATTCTGGGGACGCCACCGCCACGTAATGGCCCCCGCCGCATTTGAGGACAGCGCATGGCAGTGCATGAAGATTGGTGCCGGCCCCATACCTATCGAGACATCCGAAGGCTGGCTGCTGATATACCACGGCGTGCTCCGCTCCTGCAACGGCTACGTCTACGCCTTCGGTTCAGCCCTCCTTGACCTCGAGCAGCCTTGGAAGGTGATAGCCCGTAGCGGCCCTTACCTGATATCGCCCCGTGAAATCTACGAGCTCACAGGCGACGTGCCCAACGTGACATTCCCCTGCGCAGCCCTCCACGACCCCGCCACAGGACGTCTGGCCGTCTACTACGGATGCGCCGATACCGTCACAGGACTCGCCTTCGGCTATATCCCCGAAATCGTGGAATGGACCAAAAAGAACTCCATCATCTGATATCTGCACATATCCATCCACAGCATACAAAGGCCTGCACGCACTTCCGAGCGATGCAGGCTTTTTATTGTCACCATGTTTCCCGTTTCCATGTTACCGGGTGTTTCCCATGTTACCGCTTCCGGGGTGCGGGTAACACGGTAACACGGGTAACAAGCCTCCTCGGAGATGCGTGTGCGATAAAAAGGTTCAGCTTGGGGACAGTCCGTATCGTATCTTTGCAGTGTACTATGCACTTTTCTGACACTCCTTGTTCATCCGCTCTCTTCTTTAAGAGAGAGAATGAGGAGAGGGGGAGCGTATATATAGTGCCTGCTACGCAGTCATATATATCTGACAGGGATAGAGGCGCATTCATAAAAATATGAATGCAGAGAGGCATAAATGCTTATAAAAAACATATTGGGCTATATCAGTTAGATTGAGGGATACCTGAAGGTATCCATGGCCCTGCAATATTGTTTGTATTCAGCCAAAATAAAAACAGTGTGGGCCATACACAATCATGTACGGCCATGTAAGCATCGAAGATGCGGGTTAAGGAGAACCCTGCTTCGAGCTGAAAGCGAGGAGTAGGGTTTAAGCGTGAGAATCGGGCAATGCCCTCGAAGTGGGCTGTTCTCCAACAAAACAGGCATCTCCGAAGCCATACATTAGTTATCTGGCCTTTATCCCCACTCCTCGCCCTGACGGCCTCGAAATGGGGTTCTACCTAATCCGCTTCTCCGAAGCTCCCCATGCACGAATCCGGTATCAAACTGTACGGACATCGCTTTGCGTTTTAGCGGTCGGAAGACTTAATCTGGCGATTTAT
>CAJUIW010000016.1 GCA_910586895.1 uncultured Muribaculaceae bacterium
GCGTGTTTTCTCTTGATTTTTCCTGATCCGGTAAGGGCGAACCTCTTTTTGGCACCGGAGTTAGTTTTAATCTTAGGCATTTGAGTTTGTTGTTAAATGTATTAATTCAAGTGATTGTTCACTGTGGTTTCTTTTTGGGTGAGAGCATGATGATCATGCGCTTTCCTTCCAGAACGGGCATCTGTTCTACCTTGCCGTATTCCTCAAGGTCGTTGGCGAAGCGGAGCAGCAGAACCTCTCCCTGCTCCTTGAACAGGATGGAGCGTCCGCGGAAGAACACGTAGGCTTTCACCTTGGCGCCTTCCTGAAGGAATCCCATGGCGTGCTTGAGCTTGAAGTTGTAGTCATGGTCGTCAGTCTGAGGACCGAAACGGATCTCCTTGACCACTACTTTCTGGGCTTTGGCTTTCTGCTCCTTCTGATGCTTTTTCTGCTGATAGAGGAACTTCTGATAGTCAAGAATCTTGCATACCGGCGGGTTAGCGGTAGGTGATATCTCTATCAGGTCAAGGCCCTGCTCATCGGCTATGCGGATGGCCTCCTGAATGGAATATATTCCGGTGGTAACGTTGTCGCCTACCAAGCGCACTTCGCGTGCACGGATGCGCTCGTTGATATTGTAGGGGTCTTTGACGTTACGGTCGCCTCTACGGACGGGGCCTCCTTGATTTCTGCGGGGGCCGGGAACAAAAGGTTTTTTCTCCATTCAGTGGGGTTATTGATTAATCGATGCTTCGACTTCTTGAGCCAAATTTTCTGCAAAGGTAGTAATTTTCATCGTACCTTTATCACCTTCGCCCTGTTTTCTTACCGAAACTTCATCTTTTTCAGCTTCTTTTTCGCCTACAATGAGCATGTAGGGTATGCGTTTGAGCTCATTGTCGCGGATTTTCTTGCCGATTTTTTCGTTTCGGTCGTCAACGAGTGCGCGGATGTCGGCCTGTGCGAGGGTGTCGGCCACGCGGTAGGCGTAGTCGTTGAACTTCTCGCTGATGGGGAGAACCACTACCTGGTCGGGTGCGAGCCAGAGCGGGAAGCGTCCGGCTGTGTGCTCGAGCAGTACGGCTACGAAGCGTTCCATTGAGCCGAAGGGCGCGCGGTGGATCATGACGGGACGGTGCTTCTGGTTGTCCGAGCCGGTGTATTCGAGCTGGAAGCGTTCGGGCAGGTTGTAGTCTACCTGAATGGTTCCGAGCTGCCAGCGGCGTCCCAGGGCGTCCTTGACCATGAAGTCGAGCTTGGGACCGTAGAATGCGGCTTCGCCAAGTTCGGTGCGTGCGTTGAGGCCTTTTTCGGCGCAGGCTTCTATGATGGCCTGTTCGGCGAGGTGCCAGTTTTCTTCGCTGCCTATGTATTTCTCCTTGTTGTTGGGGTCGCGGAGCGATATCTGCGCTTCGTAGTTGTCAAATTTCAGAGCCTTGAATATGTAGAGGATGATGTCCACTACCTTCAGGAACTCGTCCTTGATCTGGTTGGGGGCGCAGAAGATATGGGCATCGTCCTGCGTAAATCCGCGTACGCGTGTCAGTCCGTGGAGTTCGCCGCTCTGTTCGTAGCGGTAGACGGTGCCGAATTCAGCAAGGCGAAGGGGAAGGTCGCGGTAGCTGCGCGGCACGGCGCGGAATATTTCACAGTGGTGGGGGCAGTTCATGGGCTTGAGCAGATACTCCTCGCCCTCTTCCGGAGTGTGGATGGGCTGGAATGAGTCCTTGCCATACTTGGCGTAGTGGCCGGAGGTGACGTAGAGCATCTTGTTGCCGATGTGGGGGGTGATTACCTGCTGGTAGCCGTAGCGCTTCTGTATTTTGCGCAGGAACTGTTCGAGGCGGTCACGCAGGGCGGCGCCTTTGGGGAGCCAGAGGGGCAGGCCTGCACCAACGTTGGGTGAGAACGCGAAGAGCTCCATCTCCTTGCCGAGCTTGCGGTGGTCGCGCTTCTTGGCTTCTTCGAGCAGGGCCAGGTATTCGTCCAGCATTTTCTGCTTGGGGAAGGTTATGCCATATACGCGCACCAACTGCTGACGCTTTTCATCACCACGCCAGTAGGCTCCGGCGAGCGACATTATCTTGACAGCCTTGATGGGGGCGGTGTCGGGGATATGCGGACCGCGGCAGAGATCGGTAAAGGCACCCTGTGTGTAGGTGGTTATGTGACCGTCCTCAAGCTCGCTGATAAGCTCGCATTTGTATGTTTCGCCACGTTCGCCAAACATCTTCAGCGCGTCGTCCTTTGATATGTCGGCGCGTACAATGGGGTGCTTGGTGCGGGCAAGTTCAATCATTTTCTTTTCTATCCGCGGGAAGTCGGCAGCGGTAATGGTGTGTCCGGCGGGGTCGATGTCATAGTAAAATCCATTTTCGATGGCCGGGCCGATGCCGAATTTTACTCCGGGGAAGAGCTCTTGCAGGGCTTCGGCAAGCAGGTGGGCCGAGCTGTGCCAGAATGCATGCTTGCCTTCGCGGTCGTCCCATTTGAACAGCTGCAGTGATGCGTCGGCTTCAATAGGACGGGAGAGATCCCATTCCTGACCGTCGACGGAGGCTGCAAGTACATCCTGAGCAAGACGCGGGCTGATGCTGCGTGCTATTTCGAGGGGGGTGATTCCGCTCTCGAACTGCTTTACGGAATTGTCGGGAAAAGTGATGTTTATCATTGATTATTAATAGTTTGATTCATGTTGACGAGCCGAAGGCATACGCCACCGGCAATATCGTGTGCAAATTTAGCTTATTTATTTGAGTTTTCAATCGCTTAGACATTTTATTTTGCGATACCTGAAAAAGTAATTATCTTTGTGATATAACCTCACATCATACCATCACTACACAGAAAGATTATGCAGCAGAACTACGATAAAATCATTGAGCAGCGGGCCGAACGAGTGTTCAGTATCATGAAGCTGAGAGTAGCATCCGGCGATCTGGACCGTCTGAGGGCCGCTTTCAATCTTGCCCGCAAGGCTCATGCCTCACAGAAGCGTAAGACCGGCGAGCCGTATATACTGCATCCTATAGCTGTGGCCACGATAGCGGCCGAGGAACTTAATCTGGGCACTAATCCTGTGATAGCTTGCTTTCTGCATGATGTGGTGGAGGATACTGACTATACACTTGAGGATATCGAGCGGCGCTTTGGCGAGGACGTGGCTTTTCTGGTCAAGGTGGTCACGAAGCAGAAGAAGGACAAGTACGAAATGTCGAAGCAGCTCGACAATTTCAAGCAGATGCTCGTGTCGGTGCAGTATGACATACGCGCTCTACTGGTGAAACTGGCCGACCGTCTGCACAACATGCGCACGCTGTCGTCCATGCGCCCCGACAAGCAGATGAAGATTGCTGGAGAGACCGACTATTTCTATGCCCCTCTGGCCAACCGCCTCGGGCTATATACCGTAAAGACGGAGCTTGAGAATCTGAGCTTCCGCTTCCGGTGTCCGCATGAATACAATGAAATTTCAACTGCCATAGCCCGCGATGAAGCGTTTCAGCGCGAGCGCCTGGGGCATTTCTGTGATGATATCCGTGCCATCCTGCGGCAGGAGGGGATTCACGCCGAGGTGTATGTGGAATACCGCAAGCCTTACAGCCTGTGGCGCAAGATGCATAAGTTTGGCGATGACTTCAATCATTTGAAGTACCGCCATTTCACCGAGGTGGTGTTTGAGACTCCCCAGGATATCTCGGAGAAGAACATGGCACTGAAAATATACTCGATGCTTACCGACCGCTTCAAGGAGAAGCCGGGAGGGATATCGAACTATATCGACTCGCCAAAGGAGAACGGCTACCAGAGCTTCCATGTGAAGCTGCTGGCCGACTTCGGACGATGGCAGGAGGTGCATATCAGCAGCCGCCGCATGGTGCGCGACTCGCAGCTGGGATGCGTGGCTGAGCGGCATGAGGACAATATAGCACGGTGGATTGAGAAGTTCCGCAGTGTGCTGCGCGACGTTGCGGGTGAGAACCGCGACGGTGGCAACTTTATAGAAAAGGTGGTCACCTCGTTCTACAACGATGATATAATGGCGTTCACTCCCAAGGGGCAGCCGGTGATTCTGCCGCAGCGGTCAACGGTGCTTGACTTTGCCTATGATATCAGCGACACGCTGGGCAATCATGCCAAATGCGCCCGGATCAACAATCAGCTCGCCTCGGTAAAGACGCGTCTGCATCGCGGCGATGTAGTTGAAATCATTACTTCCGATGACCAGCATCCGGCTGACGACTGGATGCAGCATGTGCTGACCTACAAGGCCAAGAAAGGGATAGAGAAGTATTTCGATGAGCTGCCGGTGCCGGTGTACAACCGCTGCCATCACTGCAACCCGATGCCGGGCGAGGAGGTGGTAGGCTTCCGCGAGGCGGACGGACGGGTGACGATACATAAGCGCGACTGTGCCACTGTCATCAGGCTTGCCACACAGCAGGGTGATAATATCGTTTCGGTCAATTTCGAATCGGACGGCACGCTGTATCCTGTCACGGTCAAGGTTCGGGCTGTCGACCGCGTGCATCTGTTTGTGGACCTTGTGGACAGTATCACCAATGAATTCAATCTGTCTATTGACAGCATCCATGCTGACACGACAGACTCTATCGTGACGTTTGAGATGTCATTTTCTGTCCACTCGTTCGGCGAGCTGCAGGCTATAATGAGGCATATCGGCTCGCTCGACGGGGTTGATGAAGTGCGCCGCGTGGAGAATTGTCCCTCTTAGAAGAAGCGGCGGTGTTCGGCGCTGTACTCGAGTCCGAGTTCCTTCATGCGCTGCATCAGTTGGTCGATGTCGACATGCAGGTCGTCGCAAAGCTCCTCGAGTGAGCTGTAATTGTCGCGGAGCTTCATGTTGAGGAAGCTCTGAAGTATGGCCGGATCCTTGGGCAGATTATCCATATTGATCTATTTTTAGCAATCGTTATTGTGTTCTGATTATGCGGGTGCAAAATTAATAAAAAAAGAAGAGAGAATCCTTCTATCAGGTTCTCTCCCCCAGCATGTGTGCGTTTTTCAAAAACTATTATCAATGGCACAAAGATAAATAAAAGGCGCAAATTACCCCCCCCCTATTCGTTAAAATAAGTTAACAAAATGAGCCAAATTCTTAATATATAATGAAAAAAACAGGAATAAGGCAGTCAAACATCGAACTTCTCCGCATCCTGAGCATGATGATGGTTCTTGCTGTGCATTTCGACGGCGCCGCATTGGGATTGCCTCTTCCTGTAGGACTTGGAAGCACGGATGCCGCATGGTGGTGGCGCACTTCGGTCGAGACCCTGTCGATAGTTGGTGTCAACTGCTTCACTCTCATATCGGGATATTTCGGAATAAGAGCTTCGGTGCGTGGATTGCTTACGTTTGTCACCCAGTGCGTGTTCTACTCCGTGGCCATGTATTCGGTATGTGCGCTGTGCGGAGTGGTCAGCTTCAGTTTCGCGGCATGGGGTGAGAGCTGGTTGGCGTTGACACATACCGATCTGTGGTATGTGCCGGCCTACCTGTGTCTATATTTGCTAAGTCCGTTCATCAACGCCGGAATGGAGCGGCTCACTGACCGTCAGCTGTTGCTGTGGACCGGTATTTTTGTGCTTGTCAATCTGTATGCCGGATGGTGGTGGGGTGCATCGTTCAATCCTAACGGCTACACTGTGGTGCAGCTTGTCATGATGTACTGCGTGGGCTCTGCCGTGAGGCGTATGCTGTCAGGCGTGCCGCCGGGCGTGGGATGGTCATTATACTTAGGCGCGTCAGCATTTACGGCGGTGGCTGCCGCCTACATGGCTCCTCTGAAAGTGTATGCCTACAATTCCCCGCTGGTGATAGTGGCTTCCGTTGGATTGCTCCTGGCTTTTGCCGGCATGCAGTTCCGGTCAGGTTTTATCAACTATGTGGCACGTTCATCATTTGCCGTATATCTGATTCATAAAAACAAGCTGATATGGGTGTCCATGGTAAAGCCTGTGGCCATCGCGGCATGGGGCGCCGGCAGTCTGTGGATAGCCACCGGATCATTGCTGGCTTTCATAGCTGTAACTTTCGCAGTGGCTGTGGCGGCCGATTACGTACGCCGTGGAGTATGTTTGCCTCTGATTGGAGCTTTGTTTGGCAAATAAATTTGCTTTTGCGCTCCACTTATTCGTATCTTTGCCCCGCAATGTCACGTAAATATCTAATATCCTTTTTATCCCTGACGCTGCCCATGCTGATGTCATGTGGCGGTCAGACTGCGGCCGGAGCCGTAGAAGTCAGCATCAATGCATCAGTGCCGGCTCAGAAGATGGCCGACAGTATAGCTGCCTTGCACACTCCGGCTGAATCGGCGGCTCTGTTTGTAGGCTGGCTTGATGAATCGGAAGCTGCTGACGTGACTTATGCCCGAGAATTTGCTGTAAAGCTCCATGACGCCTATGGGGAGCGGGGCGGTAGCTTCTATATGGCGGTCGATTCGATGGCAGCCGCGCTTCCACTCGAGCATCAGGCCCGAATACTTGTGGCTGTAGCCCCATCGGCCGGCGTGCTTGGAAAAGCTGTGCGCGGCGATGCTGACTCTGCACAGCTCGTACCTCTGATTATAAACATATATGGCCCGGATACGGAGAGCGCCGATGCCTTCCGCAGAGGGCTTGCAAAATAGAACTTTTTTAGACATGCTTACTCAACAGGACTATGCCGGCATAGTGGAATCGGAAATACGCCGGCTGCAGTTGCCTGCAGCTCCCGCAGGCTTGTATGAACCAATACGCTATGCGCTTGACTGCGGCGGGAAGCGGCTCCGCCCGGTGCTGACACTCGCCGCTTGCGATGCGTTTGGCGCCGACTGCGAACGTGCCCTCAATCAGGCTGTAGGTGTAGAGATGTTCCATAATTTCACTCTCCTTCATGACGATGTGATGGACAAGGCCGATATGCGCCGCGGACGTCCTACGGTGCATGTGGAGTGGGATGAACGCACAGCCATCCTGTCGGGCGATGCCATGCTGACCCTGTCGCAGCACATAGCCTCGCAGGGGTGCTCGCCTGAGCAGCTCCCGCGCATAATGGAGCTATACAACCGTACTGCCATGCAGGTATATGAAGGGCAGCAGTACGACATGGATTTTGAATCGCGCCATGATGTCAGCGTGGAGGAATATATGGAAATGATACGTCTGAAAACCTCCGTGCTGCTCGGCTGCGCCTGTGAGGCTGGTGCCATAATGGCCGGGGCCGGTCAGGGCGCATGCAAGGCACTGTATGACTTCGGCGTAGCGTTGGGACTGGCCTTCCAGCTCCAGGATGACTATCTTGACACGTATGGCGACCCGATGGTGTTCGGTAAGGAGATAGGTGGCGATATAGCCAATGATAAAAAGACGTGGTTCAACATCATAGCTTCCTCAGAGGATCTTACCGGAGTGATGAAGGCCGAGATGTCACACCCGTCGGAACCTGCGGTGAAGTTTGAGCGTGTCAAGGCTGTATATGATGCTCTTGATCTGCCTGCACGCTGCCATGAATTGATTGACCGCTACATACAGCAGGCCATTGACTGCCTTGATGAAGCTGAGCTTATTCCGGCTGCAAAGAATTTCTTTGTAGAACTTGCCCTGAAGTCAAGCACTCGTAAATACTGATCCGAATGTTGATAGATACGCATACACATCTCTATCTTCCTGAATTTGAGGGTGGCGGCGCAGCGGCTGTGCATCGGGCTCTGGAGGCCGGCGTGGGGCATATGATGATGCCTAATGTTGATCTTACCACCGTCGGACCCATGAGGGCGCTGCATGCCGAATTGCCCGATGTTACCTCCATGGCCATGGGGCTGCATCCTACAGAGGTGAATGAAAGCTGGCGCGATGTCCTGGCCGAAACTATTGCGGAGATTGACCGCAATCCGTCAGATTATAAGGCTATCGGAGAGATTGGTATCGACCTGTACTGGGACGCTACCTTCCGCGAACAGCAGATGCAGGTGCTTGATGAGCAGCTCAGCGTAGCTGAACGGATGAATCTGCCGGTAATAATCCACTGTCGTGATGGGCAGGAACCTATGCTTGAAGTGATGCAGGGGCATCGCGGTCTGTCAGGAGTGATGCACAGCTTCGGCGGGACGCCAAAGGATGTCGATGACATACGCCGTGTGGTTGATTTCTACTTTGGTATAAATGGAATTGTCACTTTCAAGAATTCAAAAGTAGGGGAGTCGTTGCCCGCCATTGGAGCCGACCGTCTGCTGCTTGAAACCGACTCGCCATATCTGGCTCCTGTGCCACATCGCGGCAAGCGCAACGAAAGCGCTTATCTGCCGCACGTGTGTGGCCATATTGCAGCCCGTCTTGAACGTAGCGCGGATGAGATGGCTGAGATTACCACAGCCAACGCCAAAACGCTTTTCCATATCTAAGCAGGTACTGGATATATAAACAGATAGAAGAGGCTCTGCTGAGTCTCTTCTGTCTGTTTATACATGTGAGTGTTTTTATTTGCTTACTTCAAGGGTAAAGGGGAGAGTCTTGCCGGTGTAAGCCGTCATGTCGCCGTTGAATGATGTCGGTGTGAGTACCCCTGTGAAGCTACCTGTCACCTGTCCTTTATTGTTCTGCTCTTCAAGCGTGATTTTGCCTGTTTTCTTGTCGAAGTTTTTCACTGTGAGGGTCAGGGCATTTGAGGGACCGTACTTGTCATAGTAATATGTTCCGTCCTTTAGTCCGCGGTTTATGGTCATGTGTATTGCATGCTTTCCGCCGAGTTTGCCTGCAAGAGCGAATGGGCCGTCGCCAAGATTTGCTGAACCACCTTTTGGCATGTCCTTCACGTATTCAGCATATTCATTGCCCGTAGGAGTATAGTTTTCGAAGAATTGCTCTCTTGACGGGATTTTCATAGTGATGGCTTTGATGGATGATCCTGCATGCCATGAGAACATGCTTTCGTAGCGTGCTGATCCTTTGGCCGGGATGTCTATACCTTTGGTGATTCGGTTGGATGAGGTATCCATTCCTCCGCCCATGTAGGTATCCAGCCATGTTATTTCATATTCATCGGCCTTCACGGGCTGATCGGTGTTGTTTACAAGAGTGAAGTATCCTGTACCGGTATCCATGCCGAATTGAGGATCCTTTGTCACGGTGAAGCCTGCATTTGTCACTGCATTCTTGCGGGCTGCCACATATTTGTCAAACAGATCGGCGCTTAAGCTTGCCACATTGCCGACTATTTCAGCGAGCTGTGTATCTGTGGGCGATGGAGTCTGTTTGAATGCTCCAACTTTTTCGGCAAAAGCTATTGTTGAGGCCGGATATTTGAATATGCCTTTTGAAGAAGTTATGGTCATAGCTCCATCTTCAGAGGTGCGGACCACGATGGATGCGCCGTTGCCAAGCGTCACGTTGTAGACACCTGCCGAGTCGGCGGGGGTGACAGTTATGCTGTCGGCCACAAGCGTGAGGGCAATTGAATCGGCAGCCTCGATTCCCGGGTAGATAGCCGCGAGTGAGTCTGTCTGATGATTTTGGACTTTAGTGGCGAAATCAGTTGCAAAGTCGCGCACGGCCTTTTCATTACCGTCGGAGCATGACCCGGCTAATGTCAGCACAATAGCAGAGGCGCAGATTAATTGTAGTTTTTTCATGTTTAGTGATTGGTTATTAAAAGGGAGTTTTGGCAAATGTACGGAAAATATGCTTACAAGAATTGAAATAGTGAAAAAACTTTAATACTGATTCTTCTCGTATTGGGGGAATGTATTGGATTCAGGTTGCCGTTATATGAAAATAAGAAGAGGGCCAGACGTTGAGTCTGGCCCTCTTGAAGTATAATCAGATGCTGATTAGATACCTTGGAGTTTGAAGGTGATGGGCACTGTGTACCATACGTTCACGGCGTGTCCGTTCATCTTACCGGGTGTGAATTTGGGAAGTGATTTTACCACACGTACAGCTTCCTTGTCAAGGTCGGGGTCTTTACCGCGAACCACTTTTACCTGACCTACTGAACCGGTCTTGGTAACAACGAACTGTACAGTTACCTTACCCTGAATGCCGTTTTCCTGAGCTACGGGCGGGTAGTTGATGTGTGATCCAATCCACTTAAGGAGGGCAGCGTCACCACCGGGGAATACCGGGGGCTGTTCCACTGATTCGAACACTTTGTTGTCATCTTCCTTAGGCTTTTCTTCCTTCTTTTCTTCAACCACTACAACTTCCTTGTGCTCTTTGGCCTGGATGATGTCATCGACACCGCGGTCCTCGTTGACTTTACCAACGGCGGTTTCGGTTTCTTTGAGTTCGTCCTGGCTCTTCATTTCCTCCTTAACCTCGTTGTCCTTAACGATAGAAATTTCGGTAAGTTTCACGGTGTTGAGAAGGTCTTCCTTGAGCACTTCGGGCTGTTCGGGTTCTTCGATACGTTGCTGTTCTTCTTCGGGCTCTTCTTCAGGAGCTTCCTCAGTTATCATTTCAGCGAGTACCTGTTCGTTGGTGTCCTCGGGACGGGCTTCTGCTGATTTGATCACTGTGTTTACAAGGAATGCAAGTGCGAAGAGAAGTGCTATGACGATGACGATTACAATCATCGCCTTGTTGTGACGGCCGTTGGAGGCTTTGCGGAGCTGGTATGCACCGAACTCTTTGTTCTTGCCTTCAAAGACTATGTCCGTCCATTCTTTTGATGAAAGATCTACATCTTTTGCCATTTTCTTGATAGTTTTAGGTTAATATATATCTTTCGTCAATTATTTAGCACGTTCTTTACCGAGGAAGTCGAGAATCAGGATTGAGTCAGTCTTGGTGATGTTGTCAATCTGATAGCGCGAAATCTGGTTGATCTGCATTTCGTCAAGAGCTCCGATAAGGCTTTCCCATGAAGCTTCAGGGGTGGCCTTGATGATCACAACAGGACGGGTAAGAGTGGAGTCGTTACGGATCTCTTTAGCTTTAGCCTGATAGATTGAGTCGTTGATGTCCTTGTTGGGTGAGAATTTCTTTTCACGCCAGTCAACTTTCAGCTTGTCAATCTTGTCAAGCACCTGCTTGTTGCGGTCATGGAGTATTTTGCGGATACCACGCTGGAGGCTGCCGTCATTGCCAAGGAAAGTTTCCTTTTTAATGGTGTTCTCAACGAGTCTGCCGTCGGGGGTTACGTCGGTGAGGTTGGGCTGTCCTTCGTAGTAGTAAACGATATTCATGGGACGACCTTCGTCATCTTTCTTGATATCGCCTTTTTCGTCACGGTCAGTTGTGACGATCAGGGTAATAGCTTCCGATTCTTTAGCTTTGTTCTTGTCCTCCTGTTCAACCTTCTCATTGGTAGGAAGGGTGATCTGGAGTGTCTGCGACTTAATCATCGTGGTACAAAGCATGAAGAACGTAATCAGAAGCATGTTCATATCCACCATAGGTGTGAAGTCTACGTGGATAGACATCTTTTTCTGGGCGCCTTTTTTCTTTTTGCCCTTGTCGGATTGTTCTATCTGTGCCATTTTGATTAGTCTTGCTCGGTTTTAAGTGCAGTCATTAAGCTGAAACGGTTCATTTTCAGAGTCTGGAGGTTGTCAAGCACGTGGTGTACGGTGCTGTAGGGAGTGCCTTTGTCAGCTTTAACGGCTATACCTTCGCCCTTTTTCATAGAGCTCTGGAGGTTGTCGTTGCCGCTTGAGTAGATGGCACGCATCCAAATCTGAAATTCGTTAGGCTTGTCAAGGTCGTGGTTATCGTCGATAGGAATTCCAACGTCGGCTCGGGTCATATCTGCGATAACTTTGTCCTGCTCGGTCTGTGACATTCTTAGGAACTGGGGCAGGGCCTGGAAGGGCACGCCAAATGTGTTAAGCTTAGAGAACACATTGACATCTGCTTCAGTCAGGTTCACTTTCTTGTTAGGGTGAAGACGGTTGTATTCCGATACGGCCTTCGAGAGGATCTCCTTGCGGATTTCTTCGGTAGCCCAGGCTCCATCGGCCACAGAGGGGTCGGCTTCACCTGATACGGATATGAACACCTTTCCTTCGGGGCTAACGAGGATGCTCGCCAGGTTGGCGGTGGGCACCTTCTGTTCTGATACTGATGACGGAGTCATTACAGTAACAGGTTCCTTCTGAAGGAAGGTCGAGGTCAACATGAAGAAAGTAAGCAAAAGAACGGTCACGTCACTCATCGCGGTCATGTCGATGAGAGTGCTCTTTCTTTTAATTTTTACTTTTCCCATATTACTTCAATTAGAGGATTAATTTAATTAATGTGTAATAGGGGATTAGTGAGTTGCTGCGAATGTCTGTACAATCGAGAAACCGATTTCGTCGATAGCGTAGGTGAGGTTATCGATTTTGTTGGTGTAGAAGTTGTAAGAAATTACGGCGAAAGCACCGGTTGCGATACCGAAGGCAGTGTTGATAAGAGCCTCAGAGATACCGGTTGAAAGTTCGGTTGAGTCAGGAGCACCTGATGCGGCAAGAGCCTGGAATGATTTGATCATACCGATTACAGTACCGAGAAGACCAACGAGAGTACCGAGAGTGGTCATGGTAGCCACGATGGGGAGGTTCTGCTGAAGAGCGGGCATTTCGAGAGCGGTAGCTTCTTCAACTTCCTTCTGAAGGGTGGCGATTTTCTGTTCCTTGGTAAGAACGGTGTTCTTGTCCATTTCTTCGTAACGTACGAGAGCGGCAGCTACAACGGCAGCTACAGAACCTTTCTGATTCTTGCAGAGCTTCTGGGCACCGGCGATGTCGTTCTTGGCGAGGCAAGCCTTAACACCAGCAACGAACTTGGTGATGTTGCCTTTACCTTTAGCGCTTGAAAGGGCAATCCAGCGCTCAACTGAAAGAACGATAACAGTGAGGAAGAGGGTCTGAAGGATAGGCACGATTACACCACCTTTGTAGATAGTTCCCCAAAGGTCGATCGGGTGACCTTCCTCGAAGTGTGATTCGTGACCGAACCAGAAGATGAAGAGGCAAACTGCAACAATGAAGCAGGCGATGATTACCAAGAATGCATTCTTGATGCCGCCAACGTTGCTACCTTCTTTCTTGGCCTGAGGCTGAGCGGGTTTCTTGGCCTGGGGCTGAACGGGATTGGGCTTTTGAGCTTCCATAATTTAAAATTACTGATTTTAGATTTAAAAATTGGTTATTAAGTTAATGATTCGTTTTCGTATGTAGTGTGTATATCGCCCCCGTTGACCGGGCCGATGGTATAGATTCAGGTGAGTCCTCTGCGGGCTATAAACACTATCGCAAAAGTATTGATACTTTTTCAACTTTCAAAATTTTTGTCCTCTAAATTTTGATTTTGTTTTATCAGATATGCATTTTATGGAAATTGTTAACATTTATCCGCTCTTTTTTTCTTTATATTTTATTAACAATCTAAAAATTATCGGTAACTTTGCGCAATAATGTATCCTAACCACTCTTTTGTAAAATGGACAATGTGATTAATCTCAAGCGGGGACTCGACCTCAAGCTTGCCGGCGGGCTTCCGGATGATGCGGAAATCCGGCATATTGAGGCTGATGCTGTCGCCGTCACCCCGGACGATTTTCCCGGGTTTGTGCCCAAGCTCGAAGTGAAGGAGGGCGATACGGTGGCATGCGGTTCGCCGCTGCTCCGCGATAAAATTCAGGAACAGGTCAAGCTCGTGTCGCCGATTGACGGTGTGGTGGAGCGCGTAGTGCGCGGCGACCGCCGTAAAATCATCCGGGTGGAGGTGCGCCGCTCGGCAGAGCCTGTGGCAAGAGATGCCGTGAAAGTGGCTGATAATGCCGAAGCTATCCTTGCTGCCATAGCTCAGGCAGGTTTGCTGGCCATGATGCGCCAGCGCCCCTACGATATAGTGCCGCGTGTGGATATACGTCCGCGCGATATCTTTGTAACCGCTTTTGATTCAGCTCCGCTGGCTCCTTCGCTCGAACGTATGGTGGCTGACCGCGCTGAGGATATAGAGTGTGGTGTGCGTGCGCTTGCCAAGCTTACTGATGGACATATTTATATAAGCACACGGAAGGATTCGCAGATAGCGGTTCCTACCGAGGCGGTACACTATATAGTCAACGGTCCGCATCCTGCGGGAAATGCCGGTGTGCAGGCCGCAAATATTGCCCCTGTCAATAAGGGTGAGGTAATCTGGACGCTTGATATCGTGACCCTCGCACGTGTAGGCAAGCTTGTGCGCACAGGTGAGGCTGACTGGGATGTGAATGTTGCCGTGACCGGTTCTGAAGTGGAAACCGGCTACATAGCTGCAACTCAGGCCGGAGCGGCTATAGCTCCGATACTCAGTGGCAACGTGAAGGCCGATGGTCGTCATCACCGTATAATAGCCGGCAATGTTCTGACAGGTGTGGCGGTTGACCCCGAAGGTTATCTGCACTATCCCTATCGTCAGATAACAGTCATCCCCGAAGGTGACGATGCCGATGAATTCATGGGATGGGCTTCGATGCGCCCGGGCAAGATGAGCGTCAACCGTTCGTTCCCGTCGCGTTTTATCCCCGGAAAGCGTTTCGCTCCCGATGCCCGTCTGTTAGGCGGACGCCGTGCCATGATAATGTCAGGTGTGTACGACGATATGTTCCCGATGGACATTCTTCCCGAGTATCTGCTGAAGGCTATCCTGTCAAAGGATATCGACAAGATGGAGGCGCTCGGCATCTACGAGGTGGCACCGGAGGATTTCGCGCTCTGCGAATATGCCGATCCCTCGAAGATAGAGATTCAGAAGGCTGTGCGTGACGGCCTTGACTATCTGCGCAAAGAGCTTGAGTAAAAATTAACAATACAATCATATTCAGAAACAATGCTTAGAAAATATCTGAACCGCATTAAACCCAATTTCGAACCCGGAGGGAAGCTGCATGCGTTCCAGTCGGTGTTTGACGGGTTTGAAACGTTTCTGTACACCCCGAACTCCACCTCGAAGCCGGGCGGCACGCATGTGCATGACAGCCTTGACTCGAAGCGTGTGATGATAATAGTGGTGCTGGCGCTGATGCCCTGCCTGCTGTTCGGAATGTACAACACCGGCTACCAGAACTTCCTCGGTTCGGGAGCCGAAACTTTCCCGTTCTGGAGCCTGATGGCTTACGGATTTCTGGCCATCCTGCCCCGTATCGTTGTCACTTATGTAGTAGGCCTCGGAATTGAATTCGTTGTAGCGCAGTGGCGTAAGGAGGAGATTCAGGAGGGATTCCTGGTGACCGGTATCCTTATTCCGCTTATATGCCCTATCGAAACTCCTATATGGATGCTTGCAGTGGCCACCGCCTTCTCTGTGATATTTGTCAAGGAGGTGTTCGGAGGTACCGGATTCAATATATTCAATGTGGCTCTCACAGCCCGTGCGGTACTGTTCTTCGGCTATCCGAGCTATATGTCCGGCGACCGCGTGTTTATTTCATCTGAGCCGATATGCGGTATAGGCGGTACAGTCAACTTTGCCGACGGCATATCAGGAGCCACTCCTCTCGGACAGATTGCCAATCATACCGGCGGTGCGCTTGAACTTACCAATATCGTAGGAGAGAAGCTCAGCACACTCGATGCGTTTATCGGTCTTATCCCGGGATCGTTTGGCGAAACATCTACCCTCTGCGTGCTTATCGGAGCGCTGATACTGCTCTTTACCGGTATAGCCAGCTGGCGTATAATGCTTTCAGTTGTGGCCGGCGGTCTGTTTATGGGTTGGGTAGCCAATCTGTTCCAGACTCCGCTCTATCCCGGCTCATTCCTCGCTCCGCTTGATCAGCTCGTGTATGGTGGATTTGCCTTTGCCGCCGTATTCATGGCCACTGACCCTGTCACTGCCGCCCGTACAGGCGTGGGCAAGTACATCTACGGTTTTCTTGTGGGTGTGATAGCGGTTATTATCCGAGTGTACAACAACGGCTATCCCGAAGGAGCCATGCTGGCAGTCCTTCTGATGAACGCCTTCGCACCTCTGATTGACTACTGTGTGGTGCAGGCCAATATTAACCGGCGCATGCGTCGCCTCAAACAGCAAGCGTGATTATGGCTATCAATAAGCAGAGCAATATATATACCATCATCTATATCGTGGTGATGGTACTTGTGGTGGGTGTGGCCCTGGCGGCTACCTCCATGTCGCTTAAGAGCAAGCAGCAGGATAATGCTGATGCCGACAAGATGAAGCAGATTCTTGCAGCGGTGCATATCACTCCCGAGGCTGACAAGGTGATATCCACATTTGACAGCTGCATCATAGAGCAGAATGTGTACGACAGCGAGGGAGCCAAGGTCGATACCAAGGCTTTCGATGTGGATGTCGAGGCTCAGAGCAAACTTCCCGATGCTTCGCGTGAACTTCCCGTGTACACTTGCCGCCTTGCAGACGGAGCGCTTAAATATATCATTCCGGTATATGGAGCCGGACTGTGGGGCCCGATATGGGGCTATGTAGCTTTCGATGCTGACGGAAGTACCGTCTACGGTGCCTATTTCGCACATCAGGGTGAAACTCCCGGACTCGGTGCTGAAATTGAGAAGCCGGCTTTCAGCGGTCAGTTTGACGGCAAGCAGGTGATAAAGAACGGCAATTTCGCTCCGATAGCTGTTGTCAAGGCCGGGTCGAAGCCTCTGGGCGATGAAGACTACGTTGACGGCGTGTCCGGAGGTACCATCACCAGCAAGGGTGTCAGCGAGATGCTGTCAAACTGCCTGACTCCTTACCGGATGTTCCTTACCAACTTAAGTAAATAACACTCCATAATATATCGATATGGCAGAAAAGATAGGCAACAGTTCGGTGTTCTTCAACCCGTTCTCAAAAAATAATCCGGTAGTAGTGCAGGTGCTCGGCATCTGTTCCGTACTGGCCGTGACAGCCAAGCTGGAGCCGGCTATAGTGATGGGTATATCGGTGATAGCCGTGCTGGCGTTCTCCAACGTCATCATATCGCTGATACGCAACACTATCCCTACTAACATCCGAATCATAGTCCAGCTTGTAGTGGTGGCCGGTCTGGTAATCATCGTCGATCAGCTTCTGAAAGCTTACACCTACGATGTGAGCAAGCAGCTGTCGGTGTTCATTGGTCTTATTATCACCAACTGTATCCTGATGGGACGTCTGGAAGCATTCGCCATGGCCAACAAGCCGTGGCCGTCATTCCTTGACGGCATAGGCAACGGTATTGGCTACACACTTATACTTGTGATAGTGGCTTTCTTCCGTGAACTGCTCGGAAGCGGTACGCTGCTTGGCTATCAGGTGGTGCCGCAGAGCTTCTATGAAGCCGGATATGTCAACAACGGCCTGATGATTCTTCCCCCCATGGCACTTATAGTGGTGGCTTGCATCATCTGGGTTCAGCGTGCATGCAACAAGGAACTTCAGGAGGACTGAAACGAGCCCTAATTTTACACATCAAATCCCTTGATTTCTCTGACTACGATGGAAAATCTAAATCTATTCATACGCTCGATATTTATCGACAATATGATATTCGCCTACTTTCTGGGCATGTGCTCGTTTCTGGCGGTATCAAAGAATGTGAAGACGGCGCTCGGCCTCGGTGTGGCGGTTACGTTCATGCTTGTCATCACACTCCCCATCAACTATCTGCTGAACACGTATGTGCTCAGCAAGGGAGCGCTGACATGGCTCGGACCGGAATATGCATCGGTTGACCTCAGCTTCCTGTCGCTGATAATGTTCATAGCTGTCATTGCATCGATGACACAGCTTGTGGAGATGGCTGTCGAAAAGTATGCTCCGGCGCTATATTCATCGCTGGGTATATTCCTTCCGCTTATAGCTGTGAACTGTGCCATACTCGGTGGCTCACTGTTCATGCAGCAGCGCGGGTTTGCAAACGTGGGCACCGCTTTCTGCGCCGGCGCAGGATGGGGTATAGGTTGGCTTCTTGCCATTGTGGCGGTTGCGGCTATACGTGAACGCCTCGCCACTTACTCCAATATCCCCGCTCCTCTGCGTGGAACCGGTATCACTTTTATTCTCACAGCTCTTATGGGAATCGCTTTCATGAGTTTCCTTGGCATTAAAATTTGAAGGATATGACTACGAATCTTATAATGGCAGAAGTATCTACGGCAACATTGACTGTTCTTACAGCCGTAGGCATGTTTCTTGTGATTACACTCCTGCTTGTGGCACTGCTCCTTATAGCCAAGCGCTATCTGGTGCATTCAGGCAAGGTGAACATCAATATCAATGGCGACACTGACATAAGCGCCGATTCCGGAAAGCCTCTGTTGTCCACACTGGCTGACTGCAACGTATTCCTCCCGTCGGCATGCGGCGGTAAGGGTAGCTGCGGGCAGTGCAAGGTGCAGGTGCCTGAAGGGGGCGGTGACATTCTTCCTACTGAAGCAGTACACTTCTCACGCAAGCAGATCAAGGACCATTGGCGTCTGGCCTGTCAGGTGAAAGTCAAGGAAGATATGAAGATAGAGGTGCCCTCGTCTGTGCTTGACATCAAGGAGTATGAATGTACTGTAGTGTCAAACAAAAATGTGGCTACATTTATCAAGGAGTTTATCGTGGCTCTCCCTGAGGGCGCACACATGGACTTTATTCCCGGTTCATACGCCCAGATCAAGATACCCCCGTACTCAATGGACTACGACAAGGATATCGACAAGGCTCTGATTGGCGATGAATATCTGCCGGCATGGGAGAAGTTCGGACTCTTCACTCTGAAGTGTCATAACGATGAAACCACCGTGCGTGCATATTCAATGGCCAACTATCCTGCCGAGGGCGACCGCTTCATGCTGACCGTGCGTATCGCTACACCCCCCTTCAAGCCGAAGCCTGAGGTGGGATTCCAGGACGTGATGCCTGGTATAGCATCCAGCTATATATTCACTCTCAAGCCCGGCGACAAGGTGATGATGAGTGGCCCCTACGGTGACTTCCATCCGATTTTTGACTCTAAGAAGGAGATGATGTGGATAGGTGGTGGCGCCGGTATGGCTCCGCTGCGTGCGCAGATCATGCATATGACCAAGACGCTTCACACCCGTGACCGTGAGATGCATTATTTCTATGGTGCGCGTGCGCTTAACGAAGTGTTCTATCTTGACGATTTCCTGAATCTGGAGAAGGAGTATCCCAACTTCCATTTCCATCTTGCGCTTGACCGTCCTGACCCGGCCGCCGATGCCGCAGGTGTGAAGTACACTCCCGGATTTGTACATCAGGTTATCTACGATACCTATCTTAAGAATCACGAGAATCCGGAGGATATCGAGTACTATATGTGCGGTCCCGGCCCGATGAGCAAGGCTGTGGAAGGTATGCTTGACAGCCTCGGCGTTGATCCCGAAAACATTCACTACGATAATTTCGGCGGCTGATCCAACAGCTCTATCCGATAATAATAAAGCGAAAGGCACGCTGTACTTTACAGCGTGCCTTTCGTGTTTTGTAGGAGGAGCCCGGTTACCAGCTGAGGCTGACGGAAACGGATGCCAATTGCGATGATACTGGGGGGGTAATCTTAGTGACCTTTACTGTGCCTGACTTAATCATTGGAAAGCGTGCGGTGAGAGCTTGGCGGATTCGTCCGGCCACATGCTCAAGCAGCTGCGAGGGGGTGTTCATCTGAAGCTCTACTTCCTGTATTACCTCGGCATAGTTGACCGTGCCTTCCAGATTGTCGGAACAGACAGCATCTGTCGCGTCGCAGCACAGACGCAGTGAGACCTCAAACATATTGCCCACACGGCGTTCCTGATCAAGGACGCCGTGGTGGGCATATATTTTCAAGCGGTCAATGTCAATGGTTATGATATTGTCCATGGTTAATTACCGGCGGCGTGAGCGTGAACGGGCTTTCTGTTTCGAGCGTCGGCGTGACGGACTTTCCGCAAGGATTTCCTTGACGCCTGCCTTTCGCCCTTTTTCATCCTCGCCTATAGCCGGACCGCGGTCATCAATGAGCACGAAGTCAAGCTGCTTTTTCTCAAGGCTGGCGCGAGCCACGCGTACCTTCACATCATCGCCAAGACGATAGCGCACGCCGCGACGGCGTCCTACCAGGCAGAAGTTCTTCTCGTCAAAGTCATAGTAGTCATCGGCCAGATCGCGAACCGGGACGAGTCCTTCGCAAAGGTTTTCGTTCAGTTCTACATATAGGCCCCATTCGGTGACTCCGGAAATGACGCCTTCAAACACTTCGCCCATGTGGTCGGCCATATACTCAACCTGCTTGTACTTGATGGACGAGCGTTCGGCATTGGCGGCCAACTGTTCCATGTCGCTTGAGTGCTTGCACTGTTCCTCAAGCTTGGGCTGATTGACGCTTCGGCCGCCTGACAGATAGCGTTCGAGCAGGCGGTGGACCATCATGTCGGGATAGCGGCGGATAGGCGAGGTGAAGTGAGTGTAGTAGTCAAATCCAAGGCCGTAGTGGCCTACGTTTGTTGTGGTGTAGATAGCTTTTGCCATAGAGCGGATGGCAAGGGTGGAGAGGAAATTTTCCTCGGCTTTTCCCTTTACGTCGGCAAGCATACGGTTGATTGACTTGTTGATATCGGCCGGTTTGCCGGTTTCGCGTATGCGGTAGCCGAACGAGCGCGCTATTCTGGCGAGTTCCATCAGTTTGCCGGTGTCGGGCTGGTCATGTACGCGGTAAACGAATGCCTTGGCTTTGCGGCGGCCTTCGGGATGGCCTATGGTGGTGGCCACAGTGCGGTTGGCCAGAAGCATGAACTCCTCGATAAGTTTGTTGGCGTCCTTTGATTCCTTGAAGTAAACACCGGTAGGATGTCCCACTTCATTTATGTCAAATCTGACTTCGGCGCGATCAAATTCTACAGACCCGTTGTCGTAGCGGTTCTTTCGGAGTATCTTGGCCATTGAGTCGAGTGCCAGAATCTCCTCGGCATAATCGCCGGCGCCGGATTCTATTACATCCTGAGCCTCCTCGTAGGTAAATCGGCGGTTACTCCGGGTCACGGTACGTGCTATCTTCGAATTGACCACCTTTGCATTGGCAGTCATCTCAAATATGCATGAAAAAGTGAGCTTGTCCTCGTCGGGGCGCAGGGAGCATATGCCGTTGCTGAGGTGCTCGGGAAGCATCGGTACCACGCGGTCGACAAGATATACCGATGTGGCGCGTTTCTGAGCCTCCTTGTCAATTATTGTGTCGGGGTGCACGTAGTGGGTCACGTCGGCTATATGTACCCCCACTTCGTAGTTGCCGTTGGGGAGGGTGCATATTGAGAGCGCATCGTCAAAATCTTTCGCATCCTTCGGGTCGATGGTGAATGTGGTGACATCGCGCATGTCCAGACGCTGAGCCACTACTTCGTCAGTGATGCCTGCGCCGATGCGGTCGGCGGCTTGCTCAACGTTTGCCGGATAACGGTACGGTAGTCCGAATTCAGCCAGAATGGCGTGCATCTCCGTAGTGTTCTCACCCGTCTGGCCAAGGATATCTATCACCTCGCCTATCGGATTCTTGGCATCGTCAGGCCATGATGTGATGCGCACTATAGCTTTCTGTCCGGTGCGTCCTCCGCGCAGTTTGTTGCGGGGGATTATAATATCGGTAGCCAGGAATTTGGAGTCGGTCTGCAGGTATGCGAGCTGGCGGTCCACGTTGAGGGTGCCTATGAATGTCTGCTCTTTCTCCTCGATGATTTCTATTACTTCGGCTTCAGGTTCCACACCCCGGCGGCGTGCGGCTATGATGATGCGCACCTTGTCGCCGTTGAGGGCGTGCATGGAATTCCGCTCGGCCACGAATATTGACTCGCCGTCCTCGTCGGTAAGCACACTGTTCTTGCCGTTGGAGCGGCGTACGAATGTACCGGTAGTAACATTGTTGCGCTGCGGAGCCTTGTATTTTCCGGGTGCTACCTCTATCAGGTCGCCGTCAAAGGCCATCTCGGCCAGCAGAAGCGCTATCGCACGGTGGGCACCGGCGCTGTCTGCCTCGATGGCGTAGGCCACCTGCTTATAGTTGAAGGTATTGTTCTTCTGTTGTGATATATATCCAAGAACGGCCGAATGCAGATCCTTCGGGGCTTTTCTTGATGTAGTTGTTTCTTTTTTCTTCATATGGTTATGAGTTATTTGATTATTTAACGCCCGGGGAGGTTAAAATGTTAAGCGAGCGTAATCCCCGCCGGCTTTTATTAGCCGCAGGTATTACGCTCGCCCTTGTGCTATTATTGTGCCTGTCCCGGGCCGGTGAGGCCGGACTGTGGTGGATCAGGCGTCGATATTGGCGTAGTTGGCGTTCGCTTCTATGAAGTCACGGCGCGGAGCTACATCCTCGCCCATGAGCATTGAGAATATGCGGTCAGCTTCTGCCGCATCGCTGATGTTGACCTGCTTGAGCAGACGTTTTTCAGGCGACATGGTAGTGTCGCGGAGCTCTTCGGCACTCATCTCACCCAGACCTTTATAGCGCTGAACTTTTGTCTTGTCGCCGTTCCGGTCAATGAATTGCTGCACCTGCTGGTCGGTCCAGCAGTACTCCTCCACTTTGCCACGGGTGCATTTGTAGAGCGGGGGAGTGGCAAGGTACAGATAGCCGTTCTCAATCACGGGACGCATGCGGCGGAAGAAGAATGTCATAAGCAGTGTGGCTATGTGGCTACCGTCCACATCGGCATCGGTCATGATGATGATCTTATGATATGCCAGACGCGATATATTGACAGCTTTCGGATCCTCATCAGTACCTATTGTGACGCGCATGGCACGGAACAGGCTGGTGATTTCCTGATTGTCAAATATCTTGTGGTCCATGGCTTTCTCCACATTCAGAATCTTACCGCGCAGGGGAAGGATGGCCTGGAATGTACGGTCACGTCCCTGCTTGGCAGTTCCGCCTGCGGAGTCACCTTCGACGAGGAACAGCTCGCAGTCCTCGGCTGTGCGGCTTGAGCAGTCGGCTAATTTGCCGGGAAGTCCGCCTCCGCTCAGCGGCGATTTGCGCTGAATCTTTACGCGGGCGTTGTAGGCGGCGTGGCGGGCCTGGGCGGCAAGTATCACTTTCTCAACAATAGTCTTGGCCTGACGGGGATGTTCCTCCAGATAGTAGCGGAGAGCCTCGCTCACGGCAGTCTGTACGGCTCCGATCACTTCATTGTTGCCAAGCTTTGTCTTTGTCTGACCTTCAAACTGGGGTTCCATGACCTTTACCGACACAACGGCTGTCAGACCTTCGCGGAAGTCATCGGATGCCACGTCTATCTTCACCTTTTCGAGCATCTTGTTGTCCTCGGCATATTTCTTCAATGTCGAGGTGAGGCCGCGGCGGAAACCGGTGAGGTGGGTACCGCCCTCTATGGTGTTGATGTTGTTGACAAACGAGTAGACATTTTCATTGTAGGTGGTGTTGTAGGTAAGAGCTACTTCCACCGGTATGCCCTGGCGCTCCGTGTTCAGATGAATCACATCGTCAATAAGGCTCTCCTTGTTGGAGTCGATATACTGGACAAATTCGCGTAGGCCCTCGCGAGAATAGAATGTTTCGCTTCTTGCCTCACCCTCTTCGTTCACCTCACGCTTGTCGGTGAGAGTGAGGGTTATGCCGGCATTGAGGAATGCGAGGTCACGCAGACGGTTGGCCAGCGTGTTGTAGTCGTATATGGTTACGGTAAATATCTTGTTGTCGGGCAGGAAGGTGATGCTGGTACCGGTATTGTCGCTTTCGCCTTTTACCTGAAGCTCTGTGGTGGGCTTGCCATAGGCATATTCCTGGACATAAGCCTTGCCGCCGCGGTGAACTTCGGCACGCAGATATGACGATAGGGCGTTGACACAGGACACGCCTACACCGTGCAGACCGCCTGATACCTTATATGACCCTTTGTCAAACTTACCGCCGGCGTGGAGCACTGTCAGAACCACTTCCAGCGCACTCTTGTGCTCCTTTTCGTGCATGTCAACCGGGATGCCTCGACCATTGTCGACAACGGTTATTGAGTTGTCTTCATTGATAGTCACATCAATATGTGTGGCATAGCCGGCGAGAGCTTCGTCGATAGAGTTGTCAACCACCTCGTATACCAGATGATGCAATCCCTTTACCGAAATATCTCCTATGTACATAGCCGGGCGCTTGCGCACGGCTTCCAGTCCCTCGAGTACCTGAATGTTACTCGCACTATATTCTTCTTCTAATTCTGCCATTGTCAGATTTTTGTTTCAAATTCGGTGCTTTTGATTTCCATCGGAGGAAAATGCCTCCCGAAGAGGCGCTGAAAAGCAAACAAAGGTACAAAAAAATAACCGAAATGCAAATATCCTGAGCAGCTTTCTGTTGGTTTATGACGGTGTTAAAATGTGCTAATATTTTTGATGGTGGGACATTTGTCACATAGAGATTGCTCTCTAACGATTATATTTGTAATCAATTGAAATATAATCGGGAAATAATATGAAGTGCGTGAAAATCTTGTTATGTCTGGTCATGTTTGCTTGCTCTTTTGCGGCGAAGGGAGAGGGGTTTGATGATATCACACGTGAACAGGCGCGTCAGTTGGTGGATTCAATGGTGACGCTCACTAACTGGACTATTAATGTCGGGGCTCTTGATAAAATGAAGCTCAAGGATATGGCCATGGAGCTGTCGGTGGACAATGACTGCTTCACCATAGATGTCACTATTCCGCAGTTTAATATCGGTTCAGAAGAGGGCGTCAGGGAACTGCTGCGCTACACTATGGCTCTGAATGCCCGGGCCAAAGGTGAGGCAGGGGTGCGTTCGGCCGAATTTCTGTGCGGATTGCTTACCAGGGCCGGATATAATGTTCAGGGACGTTATTCCAACGAACGGGAAGTGGTGGCATCGGTGATAGTCACTCCTGAAGAGTACAGAGCCATGCACACTGGTGGTGTGGAAGAGTTCGGGATAGATAAGAATATGGCGTTGAATGAACTGATAGCGCAGTTCGATATCGGTATGCGTCAGGGGGCTGCTGACGAAGAGGATATGACGTGGGCCGGTGCCCGGCTTGACGGGCGGTATATAACCATGGCCATGATGCGTACCGATCTTGACGCTCTGATAATGTCGGGTATATCTGATGTCAAACTGAAGGACCTGATGGTGCGGGGCATATTGGGCGAGATGGGTTCGCCTTTCTATTTCAATATACTGAAGCGTATCGGATCAGACCTGAAGCTGCTCGGCATAAAGATAGACCTGCGCTCCGTATCCGGAGCACAGCGTGTGCTGAATATATCCTGGGATGAACTGCTGCGCGAACGCGAAGAGACGGATACCGACAAGGCTAAACTTGCGCTTGACATGTATATCGAGTCGGCCAATAATGCCTTTGACGAGGACGAGCTTGCCGAATCCGGAATTCTTAAAGCAGAGATGCGCTACAATGCTCCCTATATCGAAATGATATATATGCTCGATACCGATGATGAAACGATAGATGGTATGGACACCACGGAAACCATAGCGCATCTTTGGGAAGTGGTGTCATCGGATGAAAACAAGAAATGCCTGGAGCAGATGGCACCCCTCGGCATAGAAGGGCAGTCGTTTATATATTGCAATCCGGAAGGTAAGGTGCTTAAAATCAGTTTTACAGTTGAGGAAATATTTGGCGAAACGCCTGAGCGGGCAAAGATTCCTGACGCGGATATGTTTGAGATATGATCCTATCTAAAAATAATGCGTATGTTAACTGATGTTAATAGCTGCGATTTTCTGGTTCGAATATTTGCAGATATGAAAAAAACTCTCTACTTTTGCATCGCTTTTCAGAAATAATCGGGGTGTAGCTCAGTTGGTTAGAGTACGCGTCTGGGGGGCGTGAGGTCGCTAGTTCGAGTCTAGTCACCCCGACAAAATGAAACAAAGCAGATAGCTTCAAGCCATACGGCTTGAAGCTATTTTCATTTAGACCAATTACTACTCACTTAGGCGTATAGTTTGACGATTCGGAATATGAAGAAGTTCCGGTCGCGGACGCCTTTCATCTGAGCAACGAATATTATTCTATTTCACGATTGTACTGTTCCTCGTATTCGGCAAGGATACGTTCAACTGCACGAATCATCAGGCGGTCATTGTAAAACACGTCAAAGCGGTTAGGATAGTTGGCAAAGAACTGCTCAACGTCCTCACACGCCATCCGCACATCTTCAAGATACTTCAGAATATTCTCATCCATATATCACTTGTTTTGTGCGATTCACGTTGTTGATGAAGTATTTGTTTCTCAAACCGCTACCTACCACCAAATCAACTTTTCTTTTCAGAAGTGCGTCTAAAGAATCCTGTAGGTCAAAGAAGTTGGTAACGTAATCGAACTTATCAGGGTCGATCGGCTCAAAGTCCACAAGCAAGTCAACATCACTCTGGTCGTTGAATCGATCTGTAAGTATAGACCCAAATACAGCAAGCGACTTGACCTAATGCCGGCGGCAAAGGTCAATAATACGTTGTAAGTTTAGCTCAATCAGTTTCATAGGCCATTGTCTCTAATCGCAAATATAGTGATTATTCCTAATATAGTGACGCTCTGGCCGTTAAAACCGTTTGAAAATGGCCAATAAACCCTATCTCTTGGGGTTGGTGCATCTTATTAGGGATGCCATTCATTTTTACTCAAAAAAAATCAATAAACATTTTAACTCTTGCGAGATATTCCCTTAAATTATTCTTTATCAGCTTATTTATAATCATCGGTGTTTTAGCGTTATATGCGATAGCTTTAATGTCATAACGGTTTGAAAGAAATATGGCTCGTTCATTATGATATTCTTGGGATATGATTGTGGCACAATCAAGAGCATAAGTATTCTTTGCTTGCTTAATTGAGTTGAGTGTGCGAGTGCCGTTATAATCCAATAGAATCGCACTGTCAGGTATATTGTAAGCCATAAGTGAATCTCGCATAGCAATCACTTCATTGCATCCTCCTTGCTCGGAATAATCACCGCCACTTGCAATAATCCGCTTTATTTTGCCCTTATGGTACAATTCGGCGGTCGCTTTTATGCGATTGTCATAGTAATAGTTGTGATCTCCTTGTGGCGTAATTGGAGAGGTGCCAAGCAATAGACCATATTCATTATATGGAATCTCTTCGATACTATCATAGCATCTACTTTGTGTCTTGATAGTTACAGTTACATTGCATACAACAATAACCAAAACTACAGCAGAAACAATAGTGATAGCTGTCCTTATAATGAATTTACCTCGTTTTTGCATGATTTCAAATGTAGCGTACATTTTCTGACTTATCCTTATAAAAGACGATTTATCGCAAAAAGGTACGCTGTCTTTTATTTACGTCTGACAAATATTTCTATATCGTTGCCTGATGTGTTTAGGGTATCTCCGTCAAGGATTACCGTATTCTTGTGAACATAGACTATCAACGAATCAGGAAGAAGATATCATCGTTGTAATTTTCATAAGTTCCATAGGATTGGAATGGTTTACAATTATCAATCGATCTAAAACGTTGTACTTTAATAATACCTCTCTTTCTGCTAAAAACGGACAATCATCTATCCAATAAAATTCTGCATTAAAATCTATGGATTCGGTTTTGAGAGTATTCCAATTTGTAGGTTTAAATTTTGCTAAAAGTGTCAAGGTTTCGTTATCAAAATATGGTGTTAAATATTCCATAGCAGTTTTTGCTTTACCTTTGCAGTGGGTTGTTAGCCAATAACAGTCAAAAGAATTGGAAATAAATCGTATAAATTCTTCGGCGTAGTCTGCTTTTTGAGTATTTTTCTTTGTAAGAATTACTCCATCAATGTCAATGTATATTTTTATCATATTGAGATATTTGATTATGTTTTAATAGTGGCACATTAAATAGATACCTTAATAAAATTTATCGCAAAAAGGTACGTTGTCAAATTTGTTGCTAAAAAGATTCTAAGATTTCTATTCGCAGACAATCCCTTCATTTTCAAATAAAAGCATTGCTCTGTTTTCATCATTAGACATATAGAGATAAGACTGTAATATGTCTTCATATTGCTTTAATGGGAAATGATTTTTGAAATTCTCAAATGCTGTGATAATTATTTTATCTCGTTCATGTTGTCTAATCCCCATTCCTCGCATCGCCATGAAAACGATGTTGTTAGATGTCAACGTAAAACTTCTCTCATAGGCTATTTGTTCCAGCGTAAAAACAGCACGTAGTAAACCTTTTATGTATTTTTGCTGATTGCATAAGTCTGTGGGGTAATATGGATATTTCATAAAATCTGCTTCCGAAGATCGGAAAAGCTCCAACTTATTCTCCAATCCCATATCTCGTGCAATCGCCGTTATAAGTGCTGAATTAGTCTCTTGTGCATTAGGCATATTGCAATTGGCTGCTGAAAAAGTTATATTGGACAAATCTTGAATGAACGATAACCATTCATCACACAAACTTGTGGGGAATGTCTGCTCGCCATTGTATTCGTCACATGCATTGACTATAGAATCAAAATCTTGGATAAACGTCATGTCATCGTATTTGTCAATGTCAACTCGTTCATTTGAGAAAACGATGCCAACCCCCTCAATATTTGTTTTTTGAATATTTGATGAGGACTGTTTTAAATTGCCTTGCTCTGCGTTGGGACGATATGCAAATTCAAGACAAGAACATTCCATAAAATATCTGGTTTCATCATATATTGGAACGTATATATAAAGAGCCATTGTTTGGTATCTGCCAAACACACCGATTTTAAAAACTTCATAATCATCTGATGTGAAGTGTATATATGGCCATTTATTACTATGTAAATGTCCGTTGATATAAGCCGATAAATTATTCATTTTTACCTTTAACTTATTTCAGTTGTTAGAATATGAACGCCATTATTTACGTCTGACAAATGTTTCTATATTGTTGCCTGATGTGTTGATATCATCGCAAAAGCTGCGCCGTATATTAGTATTTATCAATGAATGGTGCTAATGGTGCTATTTCGCTTACATCTATGTCTATGTTTAACCTCTCTTTAATAATATATTGAATCACTCCTATTTGCAAATGAATATTTTGTATTCTTTCCCATTCAAGAGATCTCAGAAAGCAATTTATGGCTAAAACGCTATCCCCGTTACGCAATGTATTAATCCCTAAAAGGAACCACAGACCACTATTTCCAGGTGCTATTTTAAGAACGCGATGTAAGTATTCAATATTCGTTGCCGGATTAGTTGATTCACGCTTTTGTAATTTGTGTAGTCGCGTAAGAATGCAACCATAGGGAATCACTTCTTTCATCGCACGATAGTAATTATTGCACCAGTAATTATGATTTGCACCTTCTTCAATCAGACAATCCAATAAATCAGCATAAAACTGAAAATGTTCCCATTTTACAGTGTTTTTTGCTAATTCAACAATTGTTCTAATCTCAGCAAGTTCATGAAGAATCGTTGAAGCTAAATTATTCTTATAATCACGGTTGTACGTTACCTTCTGTCCAATCAGGAGTTCGTTGAACATTGGTACGATTTTGCGCAATGCTTCTCTTGCGATTTCAGCTTCTGCGATATTATTGAGTTGCATCTCGTTTCTTAATTCTGACAATTCTCAATGTTGCCAATTAGTAAACATCTTAAGTTTACCCCCGATAGTCCAATGCTCGTTTCTATATTCAGGAGTGTTTGCAGCAGGATAGAAGCCATAAGGCACGACTGAATCTTTATCGGCATAGTATCTGCCGGATTGCTTGTTGGTATAGCCATTTGTGCTATGCTTATCAAAGATTTACTCTTGTATGTATTCTCAATCTTAAGTACATGATTTTTATTGACATGCATAAAAGTTTGATACCCCACGGAAGAAAAAGAATAGTAGTGTACATTAATAAATTCGTCACATTGGAGAATTGGAATTCTGTAGGATATATTGTAAACTCTACTTCTGGTATGTAACTATCTGAGTAAGAATAACTGTACAAGCTTTGGAACAGATTGTAATGTACAATGAAGTAATAAAGAATGTAGGCAATCGGAACCCCAAGAGATAGGCATGAAAGATTAAATATCGCTTGGGGGCGGGTAAGTCGCTTTCTCCATGCAGGGATGAAAGCAAATAGCCCCTGAATTAGCCAAACAGCTATAATTACCAACTCTCCAAAAATAAAAAATGCTCCGCAAGCAAAATCAATATATGCTGCTATAATGAACGATAATAATAGGCCAGCAATAATGGTTGCGGCAAAATTGTGATTCGTTAATCCTCTAAATATCTTCATGATATTTGCTTGAGATATTGGCTTTCTAAAAAAGATTAAACAACATATTGAGATTGCTTGTATAGCGGCAACAGTCAATGCCAGGAACATACTATTTATCCAAGCTTCAAGCCACCGTTCGGCAAATCCGGCCATTGCGAAGGCTGAAAATGAGAATATCAAGAAGATGGCTATTAGAATATTCTTTTTCATAATAAGCACAGTTTATAATTCCTTTTTTTAGATTGTCGATTCTTAAGCGTCAAGGTCTACCGATAGATTAAGGAGATGGTAATATTATCTATGGTTTGTTTAACATGATCGTGGATATTCAGCGGTTCTGATGAATTTGATTGTTGGCAAGGCTCTTAGTCAAGATTGCCAAGAGCCTTGCCAATTTCATAGATGTATGGGCGTATTGGATTGTGCATATTCAAAATGGTCGATTCTTTGCCATATCAACTAACATCTCAGTATCAGCAAGTATTTGATATATGGATTTATTTGAACCCATAAACTGAAAATCAGCACATTTCACAGTATTTCCAGCCGATTCAACAATTCTTCTGACTTCAGCAAGTTCATTGAGAATATTAGAAGCCAATATATTCGTATAGTCACGGTTATACATTGCTCTTTGCCCAACCATGAGTTCATTGAACATTGGTTCGATTTTGCGTAAATGCGAATAGACCTTGCCTATTGCATTGAAACTTCCAAATAACCCCATTTTATTTAACGGTGTATATTATTTTCACTGTGATATCGTCTTCAGTCTCTGTATAGACTAACTTTGAGACGATCCCATTGTAGACATACGCTTTCATTGAATATTTAAGGCTGCCGTACTGTCCTGATTGATAATAACTACCATTATTGGTTTGGCTAAGGGTTAGTTTTCTATCTCCTCGGCGCACAATAACCTGTTTTGGAGAGTGTTGGTATATTGCACTAAATAATGGAAGCCCACTTAAGTCTGGTATTCTTATTGTTTGACCGTATTTAGTAGCAGACGCTTCCACTGGATAAAGCGTTGTCATTTTAGTACTTACCTTCGCTTGGACTGCAACGCAAAATATCAATGCATATAGGATTGCAATTATTAATTTCTTCATAATATCAGGTTACATCATTTCAATAAAGACCTGTACCATGGGCGTTACATTTCTTAACGATGTGTAGTTTCCTGTTCGAGGAACCCCTGGATTCCATTCTATTGTTTCCATGCCATTAAAGTTCCCTTTTTTGCAGACCTCAAGTACTTTATATAGTTGCATCGCAAGTTCCTGTTTTAGCTGAGTTCTTGTTTTATTTGTGGCGTCTACACCTGTCGCTTGACGAAACAATGCTGCAAGAGTGTGAATCTCTCGTTGTAAGTCATCCTTAGTATATTTTTTGCCGAATCCAAACAGTCCCATATCAGTATCCGTTTTTAGAAATTATTGCATTGGCACTTTGAAGCGCTTCGTTGAAAAACATCGCAAGTTGCATAACTCGCATTTTCTGTCCCATGAAGGTGTACATGGATATTTCTGCTGTTTTGCTTTGTTCAACCGTTTCAAGAAACGTTCTAACAAGAGAGGCAGCGTCATTGCAATATGAACGTGCAGCGGAATAATTGCACAGGTCCATATTGGTTTGTAATCGTCCAAACGTGTACTCAAGACGTTTGAGGGTGTCATTCGCTTTTGAAAGCGACTTATAGGCGTTAAATAATCCCATATAGAAACTTGTCGCTTCTCATCCTCCAATGAAACGGGCTAAATTATTAGACATAAAAAAGGTGTGAGGATTGTATCTTGTTCTATCCTAAAGTCAGGTCTTCGCATTACCTATTCCACGGATAAAACAATAGCCCCCACACCGATATTGCTATATCATCTGCCATTCACGGCAGGGTATTAGCAACCGATGCAGGTGCTATTGCCAACCTTATCTTCGTGGAATTTCAAAGTTGCGAAGTTTGACTTTAGAAGATAAAATTTCAATAACACCTTTTATAAAGTTGTGTTGATTCCGTCTGCCAACTCTATGACGCTGGAGTCAGTGGCAAATTTACTAATAAATGTCATTGGTGGGGCTATTATTAAGGATAAAAATAAACACTATGTTGTAAAACATCTTTTATGTTATTCTCCCTCCAAAATAATAGTGGTAGCCTGAAAAAGAATGGCAATACAGGTCAAACTCAAAGCAATAGTCGTGGTTCAGAGGTGGGGGATGGCGACGCGGGTGAGTATGCCCTGGCATGCGGCTATCGCTACGCCATAGTTGGTGACGGGAATCCCGGCTGCTGAGATGATGCCGATACGGTTCATGACATGGGCGCGGGTGAACATGCAGGCTCCGCAGTGGATCACTATATCGTAGCTGCCGAGTGTGTCGGGCATCGTTTTGCCATAGGCCCAGTCAATATGTATCTGCTCGCCAAGGGCCTTGCGCAGCATGCGGGGGAGCTTGACCGTGCCGATATCTTCCCCGTCAGGCACATGTGAGCAGGCTTGTGCTATAAGTATGCGGGCTTCTTTCCCTTTGAGAGCCATAAGCGCCTGTGCGCCGCTTACGCACTTCGCAATATCGCATTTATGGTGGGCCATAAGGATGGAGAACGATGTCAGCGGGACGTGCTGAGGCGTCAGTGCATTGACTTGGCCGAAAACCTGCGAATCGGTTATCACAAGGTCAGGCGTTGCTGTCAGGGTGTCATAAATTGAAGCATATCGCTCCGGTGTTGTGCAGAGGGCATTTGCCCCGGCGTCAAGCAGGGCGCGTATCACCAGTTGCTGAGGGAGTATCAGACGGTCCTTCGGAGCCTCGCTATCCTGAGGCATGACGAGTACAACGGTGTCGCCGCTCTTCACCAATCCACCCAGCAGTGGTGGAGGAGGCGTTGTGGCCGACAACCGGCCGGCAATAAGCGCTATAAGCTTGTCAATCCCTGTCTTTTCCGATGGAGTAATGGCCGTACGAATCTCCGCTTCGGCTGTATCGCTGCGATCTAAGTCAGTTTTTGTAGCTACACGTATAAGGCTGATATGGCGCTCTTCGGCCGTCTGGACTATACGGGCCTCAACATCACGGTTGAATCCCACGGTAAGCAGTATCAGATCCGCTTCTTCAAGTGATTTGTATGCAAGGGTTACACGCTCTTTGCCGAGCTTGCTGTCGGAGTCGTCAGCTCCCGGCGTGTCGATAATGCGACATGGGCCTGCGCCCGGGATTTCCATCAGGAAGCGCGAGGGGTCAGTGGTGGTGCCGGCCACATCCGACACAAGGGCGCTCCGGTGGCCGGTCAGGGCGTTGACAAGCGACGATTTCCCGCTGTTGCAAGCTCCTGCCACTACTATATTGTGGCGTGTAAGATTGTTCATTGTGATAGTAGGGTGGGTTAAAAGAATAGGTCGCGCTGGCCGGAATTGATTCGGGTGAGCCACTCGGCTGTACGTTCTTTCATCGGTCCGTCAGGCATCTGGGCTAATTTGCGTGCAATCAGGGCAAATCCTTTCCGGCGTGTTGACTCTCCGGCATAATCATTGAGAAACTCGTTGAGCGTCAGCAGCGCGTTCGGATCGCAGAAACTTCCTATACCATGGCTTTTCACCTCGGTCATGAATTTCTCCCCTGTCCGGCCGTGGCGGTAGCATGCGGTGCAGAAGCTCGGGGTATGGTCAGTGTCGATAAGCCAGTCAACAACCTCGGCCAGCGAGCGGCGGTCGCTAATGTCAAATTGGGCCGTCTCTTCATCCTCTTCCGTATAGCCACCTACGCTTGTGCGTGAGCCTCCTGATATCTGTGATATGCCGAGTTCGAGCAGCCGTGCACGCATTGATGCGCTTTCACGTGTGGATATTATCATACCGGTGTAGGGGAGCGATATGCGTATCAGTGCCACGATACGCTCGAAGAGCGTGTTGGAAAGAGCGTCGGGGTAATCGGCGGTATCAATATCGTCGGCCGGGCATATACGGGGCACGCTCACCGTGTGCGGGCCTACTCCGTAAGTGGCTTCAAGATGCTCGGCGTGCATAAGCAGTCCGGCCAGTTCATAGCGGTAGTTGTTGAGCCCGAATAGCACTCCTATGCCTACATCTTCTATACCCCCCTGCATGGCGCGGTCCATGGCCTCGGTATGCCAGTTGTAGTCGCTTTTGGGGCCTGTGGGGTGTAGGCGTTCGTACTCCGATCGGCGGTATGTTTCCTGAAAAAGGATGTATGTCCCTATCCGGGCTTCATTCAGGCGGCGGTAGTCATCAACGGTGGTGGCGGCAATGTTGACATTGGCGCGGCGTATCTGCCCGTTGCGGTGACGGGTTGTATAGATGGTATCCAGCGATTCAAGCAGATAGTCAAGAGGGGCATATAGCGGATGCTCGCCAAGCTCCACGGCCAGCCTCTTGTGCCCCATGTCCTGAAGGGCTATGACCTCGGCCCGTATCTCTTCCTGAGTGAGCTTCTTGCGCGGAATGGATCTGTTTTTGGCATGATAGGGGCAGTAAAGGCATCCATTCACACAGTAGTTGGACAGATATAGAGGCGCGAAGAGCACTATGCGGCGTCCATAGAAACGATGCTTCAGGTCACGTGCCGTCTCGAATACGCGGTTCCATACTTTGGCATCGTCCGAAGCCAGAAGCACCGATGCCTGCCGGTGGTCGAGGCCCCGGCCTTCGGCTGCCTGGCGAAGAATCTGTTCGATAACTTCCGGCTTGCGGGCATCAGAGTCAGCGGCCGAAAGAGTGTCAAGGATTTCGTTATGATTTATGAACTCACCGGCGTGAGTACCTTTTATGTTGTAGTCCATTTTATCACTCTGATATTAGTTGGTGGAGAGAGGCGTCAATACAGATGGTACAGCTCCCGTGCCTCTGGAGGCGTAAACTTTGGCATCACCACATTGGCACCCCCGCACAGTGCTTTTTGCTGCGCGTCGGGTCCTCCTAACGTGGCAAGAGCTGTGGTGGCGGGGATATCGGCATCGGGGTTCATAAGCCGCAGTATAGCCACACAGCGCAAAGTGAGGCCTACATCGCCGGCCTTATGATCGGCAAACGGTGTGTTGGCGGCAGGAATGAATGGACCTATCCCTATCATGCCCGGATTCAGTAGCTGTATGAAGCGCAGATCCTCTATTATGTGCGATAGCTGTTGCCCCGGGGAGCCTACCAGAAAACCGGTGCCCACACGGTAGCCGAGCGCCGTGAGGTCCTCAAGACACCGCAGGCGGTTCTCGCGGTTCATTGCCGCCGGATGCAGAGAGCGGTAGTGGGCGGGATTATAGGTTTCGTGCCGGAGCAGATAGCGGTCAGCCCCTGCTTCGCGCCATGTGCGGTAGATGTCATACGGGCGTTCGCCAAGAGAGAGCGTCACTGCAGCATCAGGCATTGTACTTTTCAACTCACGGACAACGTCGGTCACCATCGTGTCAGTCACTGCCGGATTCTCACCCCCTTGAAGAACGAAGGTGCGCATCCCCTGGGAATACGCGTATTTTGCCGCCGCTACAATCTCATTATGGCTGAGCGTGTAGCGTTCAAGCGTACGGTTTGCGGCACGGATGCCGCAGTACAGGCAGTTGTTGAGGCAGCGGTTTGTAATCTCTATAAGTCCGCGTTGCTTTGTATGGCTACCTTTGCGGGCTATACGTACCTGATGGGCCGCGGCAGAAAGCTCTTCCGTGGCGTCAGGATCCGACAATAGTCCGGCAATGACCGGATCAGGCGCGTCAGCAGTGGTCAGCAGCAGATCAATATGTGAGTTTCTGCTTTGCAAGCTCACGGTCAAACTGGCGTTTCGGAACGTTGAAATTATGCGAACTTGGACCGGTAATGCAACCACCCTCGCAAGCCATCACTTCAATGAAGCCGGCTGGAGCCTTGCCTGTGCGTGAGAATCCGTTGAGAAGCGCTATATTCTTTTTGTCGAGGTTTGATACCTGAAGAATCTTGAGTTTCTCGGTATCGAGCTTAAGATAATCCTTCACGGCACCCGCAACACCTCCGGCTGCACCAAATCCATGGGCCTGACGCACGCTTGCCTCGCGCGGGGTGTGTGACTCTACCTGTGCAAAGTCAATTTCGTAAGCGTCAAATATTGATGCGATTTCCTCGAAAGTCATCACATAGTCAACATTCGGGTCATGGCGTCCCTCCTTGCGCTTGGCTATGCACGGCCCTACGAATACAATCACGGCGTCAGGATGCTCGGCACGTACGCGTCGGGCGGTGAATACCATGGGTGAGGGAGTCTCCGATACATATTGCTTCATGGCGGGAACATGTTTCTTCACCAGCTCCATGTAGCTCGGGCAGCATGATGTGGTCATGAATGGCTGACCCTCTCCCAGGCGTTCCTGAAGTTCGGCGGCTTCATGCTCAACTGTGTCCATGGCACCCCGGGCCACTTCCACCACATCGCTGAATCCCACAGATTTGAATGCGCCGTACACCTTGTCGCTCTCGGCTTCAAACTGAGCCAGGATACTCGGCGCCACTATAGCCACTACTTTCTTGCCTCGGCGTATGCTTTCAAGTACGTCGAATGACTGCGATATTTCGAATATGGCTCCGAACGGGCATGCATTCATGCACTTGCCGCAATATATGCACTTGCTCTCGTCAATATGCTGAAGTCCTTCCTCGTCGCGTGATATGGCTTTCACCGGACATGCATCCTCGCAGGGCACAGGGATGTAGACCACTGCATGATAGGGACATGAGCGCTGGCATATACCGCAACTTATACATGTGGAGTGGTTGATATGTGCTTTGGATGTCTCCGGGTCAATGAATATGGCGTCCTTGGGGCAGTTGTGCATGCATGAACGTGCAACGCACCCTTTACACAGATTGGTAATCTCGTAATTGATGTGTACGCATGACGAGCAGGGCTCGTGGATGACGCACATGATGTTGTCCTTCACCTTAGGATTGTCAAGGCGATCAAGCGCACGGGTGGCGTAAGTGGACAGTGTGGTGAGTTCGTCCGTTTCATCGGTCATGTCAAGGCCCAGTAGCGGAAATGATTTGTAGCGCCAGATGGCTCGTTCCTTGTGTACGCAGCATCGTCCGAACTTGGCGTCACGTTTGGGCGACAGACGGTAAGGCAGGCGGTCAATCTCTTCTATCAGTTTGCCATCTTTCCACAGCTTTACAAGTTCCGCCAGCAGCTGGTGGCGGACAATCATAATATTGTTCTTTACAGCCATATAAGCATATATTATGCTCTCAGGGAGCTAAATGTTAATCGGTATGAATGATGAATGTATTGTAAATCAAGGTCAAAGATACGAATAATCCACTATGTATACAAATGTGTGGGAATAATAGATTATAAATCAGCGGTGTACGCTTCGAGGGCGAGCAGCGCGGATTTCGCATTCAATCCCCCGGCATAGCCTGTCAGCGATCCGCTGCGCCCTATCACCCTATGGCACGGTATGATGATGGATATCATATTGTCACCTATGGCAGAGGCTACCGCCCTTACGCTTTGGGGTGCGTTGATTCGCATGGCAGTCTCAGCGTATGTCGTGGTACGGCCATAACCTATTCCTGCCAAAGCATGCCATACATCTTTCCGGAATTCCGTGCCTACGGGCAGAAGAGGAAGGTCAAATTCTCGTCGCTGTCCGTTGAAGTATTCGTTGAGCTGGGTTACCGTACGTTCGGTAATAGCAGTATTCCGGTTTATGAACCGGGCGTTAAGTGTCCTGGAGAGTTTGTCTTTATTTCGAAGATGCCGCTTGCTCTCGGCCCAGTCGGCCATGCAGATCTGCCCGCAGTAGTCGCCGATGATCATCGTACCTGCAGGTGATTCGTATTGTTGGAAGCTGATGTGGTCCATAGACTGATTTTTTATAACACGCGGGTAATGTAATATGCAAGGTACAGCATCAGGAAGCCGGCAACGACGCTTGACAGAATGTACAAAAGTGCAGTAAGATGTCCCGATCCGGTAAACAGCAGGTAGTTTTCATTCATGAATGTGGAGAATGTGGTGAAGCCTCCGCATACTCCTACCGTAAGAAACAGACGCATCTCTGCACTGAGCTGATATCCGCGGTCGATAAAACCGAATATCAGTCCTATGATCAGGCATCCGAGTACGTTGACTATGAATGTACCCCATGGGAACGTGCAGTTGCATACTGACTGTACGGCACGGCTTACGGCATATCGGGCCATTCCTCCCAGGCAACTTCCCGCGCCCACTATCATAAGGTTGGTTATCAATGGATTCATTGCGCTATAATAATTTCATTTCCATGGCTGCTTTCACAGCTTCCAGTGAGTTGCCTACGCTGAGTTTCTCAAGAATATTCTGACGATGGCGGTTGACGGTATGTATGCTGATGTCCAGCTCGCAGGCGATGTTCTTGCTTGCATATCCCTCGCGGATAAGTGACAGGATCTGTTTTTCGCGTTCGGTGAGGATATGTTTCCGCTTGCCGGACAGGCAGATGTCGGTGTATGTACCGGTGCGTTCGTCTATAATTTTAGGTTGGATGCCGTTGATTGGCTCCTGTGAGGATGGAAGCGAGTATGTGCATAGTATAAGCCATATCTTTCCGGCTGGGGATGTACGCAGAATCCTGGTGCTGTTGAATATACTGATGTATTTGCCTTCATGATCCTTGATGCGTATTATACATGTGGCTTTATGGTGCGGTTTGTCATCTGGCGGAAGAGAGTCGATGAATTTGAAAAATTCATATTCAAGCATCCTCTTCTCCACTAAGTCCACTGGATGCATGCGCTGATAGATATCGTCCTCGTCACTTGTATTGGCTGTGATGAAATATGTTGAAGTCCCGGCCTCGTTTATACCTATCAGGCGGGTGAGTGTACCGCCGGATATATAGCATTTGTCGGCCGACGCATCGGTTATTATCATGCAGCCGTCTGTTACTGATACAGAATCGGTGATACGCCGTATGCAGTCCTGCAATATTGTGTTGTCAAGCTGCTCGGCTCCAAGATTCTGCGATGCGTATATGCTGTTTAGCTCTTTGCGTAATACATCCATCGGATATGGTTATTATTCAGTATTTCAGTTGTGACGGTTGGGCTTTACCTTTGCAAAAGTAAACAAAATAATATGTTATAGTGCAATATTATGGTAAAGAGAATCACATTTCTTGATTACATGCGTGTCATGGCATGTTTCATGGTTATTATGGTGCATTCATGCGAGTTCTTCTTTATAGACGGAGCCGGAATAGGAATACGTTCGCTCAATGACGGATTCTGGGTAAGTGTGATAGACAGTGCTTTCCGATGTTCGGTACCGCTGTTTGTCATGATTTCAGCCTATCTGCTTGTTCCGGTCAAGGGTGATACAATCCGTTTTTTCAAGCGCCGTTTCGCAAGGGTAGTGGTGCCATTTATTATATGGTCGGTGCTTTATGCCACACTTCCTGTGCTCTGGGGTGAAATGTCGGGACAGGATGCGGCGTCAGCATTGTTGCGCCTTACATATAATTTCAATGATGCCAGCGGGCACATGTGGTTCGTGTATATGATAATCGGGATATATCTGGTAATGCCGGTTATATCGCCCTGGCTTGAGCGGGTAGGGCGCCGCGGTGAGTTATGTTTTATTGCGCTATGGTTGCTGTCGACGTTTTTCCCATATATAAGGAATTTCTGCGGAGATATTTATGGCGAATGCTACTGGAATGAATACAATATTCTTTGGTATTTTTCGGGATTCATCGGTTACGTAGTACTGGTCCACTATATACGTCATTATCTCCAATGGTCAGCATCACGGCAGCTGTTGGTCGGGATACTTTGTTATGGCATAGGATATTTCATAACCGGATATATATGGTATAGCCGTATAGGGACAGCTATGACTCTTCAGGAACTTGAACTCAGCTGGCGTTTCTGCACTCCCAATGTGGTGATGATGAGTTTTGGTGCGTTTGTCATTATACGTACGCTTTGCTTGAATCTGCGCGATTATAAGCCGGTGAAGGCTGTGTCGGAGCTAAGCTATGGCATATATTTGATGCATATTTTCGTGCTTTGCGCTGTCTATAAAACAGTTGAGGGAATGTGGTCAACACCTGTAACTATCCTGTCGGTCGGAGTGGCAACGTTTTTTATCTGTATTATCCTGTCAAAATTACTGTCTTATATTCCGGGAAGCAGATACCTTATAGGATAGTGGAGCGGAGTATTTGTTATGTTGGTGAATCTCCGTAATTTTGCAGCGGCGACAGCGGTTGCCGCCACTGACAAACAAATATTTTCTATGGTCAATTCGAAGATAAAAGGTCACGGAGCGATGCTTGGCGCCGAATTTCTATGGGGCATCAGCGCGCCGCTCGGTAAGGTGATACTTGTAGGCGGTGTGTCGCCAATGTTGCTTACTGACTGCCGTATGATAGGCGCTGCAGTGCTTTTCTGGATAGTTTCGTTGTTCACTCCGGATGAGAAGGTCAGGCCGAAGGATTTTCTGAAAATGTTTTTTGCGGCGTTGCTCGGCATAGTCATGAACCAGTCATGCTTCATATGGGGGCTGAGTCTTACCTCGCCTATCAATGCGTCGATTATCACCACAGCCCTGCCTATCCTTACCATGGTGATGGCGGCAATAGTGCTTCGTGAACCTATCACGAATATGAAGCTCGGAGGTGTGCTGCTTGGTGCCGTCGGAGCGTTGGTGCTGATTGTTGGTGGCCACTCTGATGAACGTGCAGGGTCAGCCGCAGGCGATCTGCTTGTTATATGCGCGCAGCTTAGCTTTACATGCTATCTGGTGCTTTTCAAAGACCTGATAGGACGCTATTCGCCTATTACGTTGATGAAATGGATGTTCACGTATGCCTCGATATGTGTCATTCCGTTCACTTACGGAGAGTATGTGGCCGTTGACTGGAGTGCGTTATCGCCTACGGTGATATGGGGGCTTGTGGCTTTTGCTGTAGGTCCTACATTCCTGAGCTACCTTCTTCTACCTGTTGGACAGAAGAATCTCCGTCCCACGGTTACGGCAATGTACAATTATGTGCAGCCTATCATCGCCTCGATAGTTGCGGTCATTGCAGGGCTGGGGTCATTCACTATTTCAACGGTAGTGGCCATCATTATGGTGTTTACCGGTGTGTTCTTAGTGACGCGGAGCAAGGCACGCGACCGTAGCCTGGGTTAGCAGGAACGGAGCGGAGCGGTTATTCCAACCGGCGGTTGCGGATGTTGGGCAGGAACACGGCCACAATACCGAGCAGGGGTGTGAATGCGCAGAAATTGTACACAGCCTCTATTCCGCACGAGTCGGCAAAGTAGCCGAGTATTGCAGAGGCTATGCCGCCTACACCGAATGAAAACCCGAAGAAAAGCCCGGATATCATGCCAAGCTTGGTAGGAAGCAGCTCCTGTGCGTAGAGGAGGATGGCCGGGAAGGCTGATGACAGGGTGAAGCCTGCGCAGAAACTGAGAATGGCGGTGGGTATAAGCGATACATGTGGCATAAGCAGGCTGAACGGTGCTGTGCCGAGGATGGATACCCATATTACTATCTTGCGTCCGTAGCGGTCGCCTATAGGGCCGCCCACCAGAGTGCCTGCGGCTGTTGACACCACGAAGATAAACAGGAATATCTGTGATTGCGATACGCCAACTCCGAACTTGTCAATAAGATAGAAGGTATAATAGCTCGATAGGCTGGCCATGTAGATATACTTGGAGAATATCAGTATGGTTATGATCCCGATAGTGAATGCGGTCATCTTTTTCGACAATGGCATGTGTGCATGATGTTCAGCACGTGAGATTTTTGCACGCTGATCGCGCAGATATTGGCCATACCAGCGGCATATAGGGCGCATGGCTGCGAAGCAGAGCACGGCGAATATAAGGAACCACATCACGTAGTGGCGATTGTTGGGCGCTACAATCAAGGCTACAAGCAGTGGACCTATGGACCCGCCGAAATTGCCCCCGACCTGAAATACGGATTGAGCGAATCCGCGGCGTTCGCGTCCGGCAAGCGATGTTATGCGGGATGCTTCAGGGTGAAGTGTGGCAGAGCCTATGCCTACCATGAACACTGACAGAAGTATGCCCGGCAGGGTATTGCAGTAGGAAAAAAGTATGATTCCTATAGTAGTACAACACATCCCGGCCGGCAGGCTGTAGACAAACGGCCGCTTGTCAAAGGCATAGCCGACCACCGGCTGAAATATTGAAGCCGCAAGCTGATAGACGAGCGTTATCAATCCGATTTGGGCAAAGTTGATTCCCAGATCGGATTTAAGCATTGGATATACTGCGGTGATTACTGATTGCAGAAGATCGTTCAGACAGTGCGATGCGCTCAGAGCCAGCAGAATGGAGAATGTAGGCATGGCTGTGAGCCTCTTGATTCTGGAAATGTTTATCATAAGGGCAGTGATACTATTCCGCTGTCAATCATCGCTGATTGACCGGTGATATTGGTTATTAAAAACACCTGTTTGATTTCGGGCTGCAAAGTTACAATGCTTTGCCCGTCTATGCAACATCCCGTGGATTCTGTCATTCAATAATGATGTGTTTTTCCTTGCGGTTTCAGGCGGGAGAGCTGCCGGAGTACGTTTTTTCGTGCTGAAATCAGGCCGGGGGACATGTCGGAGTATTCCATCAGATCTATTTCAGACATAAGCTCACTGAGGAGCTCGGGATAGAGGCGGCATTGTGCAAAAGCCTGCTTCAGGCAAAGTGCCCTTATGGCATACGGTTCGGCGGAGTTGATTTTCGAAAGGCAGAAGTCAAGATAGTCAGTGCGGAGGTCATCGGCGCATATACTCTGATGTTCAAGAAGGGTGAGAATCAGCCGTCGTTTGCCTACGTGGGTATCTGTAAGAAGCAGGTCAATCAATTCGTCACGCTTGTCGCGTAGCCAGCCGAGCTCAGCTTTGCTGAAGTGTGTGAACGTCCAGAGAGCATTGTAGCTTACCCGGATATCCGCATGGTAGATAAGTGCGTAAAGCTCCTGCTTGGCGGGGGTGCCATCAGCGCCACTGCATGTGCGGCATATCAGGTGTTACAGTACATGACATTTTTTAATTCATTGTTTATTAGCCATAAGTGTTTTTTTGA
>CAJUIW010000017.1 GCA_910586895.1 uncultured Muribaculaceae bacterium
ACCCGCGACCCCGACCTTGGCAAGGTCGTGCTCTACCAACTGAGCTATTTTCGCGGTAGGCAAGTGCGCTGTTTTTTGCGTTTGCGATGCAAAGGTAGACATTATTTTCATTCCACCAAAATTTTTCAGCATATTTTTTACCATAGAATGTACCATAGTATCATATTTACCTATAAATCACGGAATAAAATCGACAAATTTTGACAAGAATATATATTACATTATATTTGTACATAACATATCACACGAATCAATAACATAAATCATCAAAAAATTCACATTATCATGAAAAAAATCTCAGCTCTTTTTATCCTGATCTGCGCGGTGTGCTTCGCCGCGATGGCCAAGGATGCGCCGGCCCAACCGACAGCTTACTCTGCAAAGCAGACTGCACTGGCCACAAATCCCGCCTCGGCTTGCAATAAGGGTGGCGAGTCGTTTATCTCCTTCATCAAGCAGTTCAAAGCCAGCCCTAAGTTCCGCAAAGCCCGCACCCGCATTGGCGGCTACGAATACAGCCTTGAAGGCGAATTTGCCGGCTATATAATAGCTGACTTAAAAATCAAAACAGGCAAGGGCCGGATTGATGGCGAAACATGGTTCGGCACATATTATAATGTAACCGCCAACAGCGTATGGTACTGCATACAATATGAACCCGCACCGGATGCCGAATGGGGCGGCGGAATGACAATGCTGGGCTTCGAGCGCATTAACGGAAAATGGTACGTGGTGTTCGTACAGGCCGCGGGCTGATACCCCGCCCTTTCTCACCCGTACAAAGCTTATACCCTCACGGCATCCGGATATGCCGTGAGGGATTTTTTTGTAACTTTGCAAAAATTCCGAAACCGAAATGACTATCATTAACGATACCTGCCCCGAATGCCTGCACGATCCATGGGATCGCGAGCATCTGTGGCACCCATATACATCGACCATCAACCCGCTCCCTACCTACAAAGTGGCCTCGGCCAAGGGGGCGCTGCTCAAACTCGCCGACGGGCGTGAGCTGATTGACGGTATGTCGTCATGGTGGTGCGTGATTCATGGCTACAACCATCCGGCCATCACGGAAGCCGCCCACCGCCAGCTCGACACAATGTCGCACGTGATGTTCGGCGGCCTCACCCACGAGCCGGCCATCGAACTCGGCAAGCTGTTGCTTGAAGCGGCACCACCATCGATGCACAATATATTCTATGCCGACTCAGGTTCCGTAGCCACTGAAGTGGCTATGAAGATGGCTGTGCAGGCGGCAGTGTCGCGCAGCGGTTCGCACCTCAAGACCAACTTCGTGACTATACGTTCGGGCTATCATGGCGATACATGGAATGCCATGAGCGTGTGTGATCCTGTGACAGGTATGCACGGTGCCTTCGGTTCGGCTCTACCTGTGCGCTTCTTTGTGGAGCAGCCGCGCGTGAAGTTTGGCGAGGAATGGCATCCGGAAGCGATGGACGAACTGGAACGCACACTCAGCGAACATCATCATGAAATAGCCGGCATGATACTTGAACCGATTGTTCAGGGAGCCGGAGGCATGTACTTCTATCATCCGCAGTATCTTGTTGAAGCGCGCCGTCTGTGTGATAAATACGGTATTTACCTGATTTTTGACGAAATAGCCACCGGATTCTGGCGCACAGGGCGCAAATTTGCATGGGAACATGCTGGTGTGGAACCCGACATCATGTGCATAGGCAAGGGACTCACCGGCGGATATCTGACCATGAGCGCCGTGCTGACCACACGCGAGGTGGCCGACACTATATCGCGCGGCGAAGCCGGGGTAATGATGCACGGCCCCACATTCATGGCCAATCCTCTGGCTTGTGCCATAGCCATAGCATCGCTCAAACTGCTCAACAGTCAGGATATGGCCGCCCGCGTGGCCCACATTGAATCGATGCTACGCCGTATGCTCGAACCCGCCCGCTCGAAGGAGAGCGTCAAGGAGGTCCGCGTGCTCGGTTCGATAGGCGTGATAGAGATGCGTGAGCCGGTCAACATGGCAGAGTTCCAACGGCAGTGTGTAGACCGTGGCATATGGGTACGCCCCTTCGGACGGCTTGTCTACGTGATGCCCCCTTACGTGATAACCGACAGTCAGCTCACCGAACTGACCGGCAAACTGCTTGAAATAATATGAACAGCTATTCCCGGCAGCTGAGCCGACTGAAAGAAGAGGGTAACTTCCGCACTATCCCGGAAGCCGGTGCCGCTGACGTGACTGACTTCTCCACCAACGACTACCTCGGGCTGGGCGCCCGCATGGACCTGCGCGATGAATTCATGGCTGACAGCGTTCGCTCTTCAGCATCGCTCACCTCATCAGCCTCACGTCTGCTTGCCGCCGATCAAATGAGCTACACACGCTTTGAGAATTATCTCCGAAAGCTCTACGGACGTGAAGCACTGCTTTTCAACAGCGGCTATCATGCCAATGCCGGACTGATTCCGGCTCTGACGTCAGGTGCACGCACACTGATAGTGGCCGACAAGCTTGTCCACGCCAGCATCATTGACGGCATAATGCTCTCAAAGGCCGACTTCCGCCGCTTCCGTCATAACGACACAGCCCACCTCCGACGTATCCTTGACGCCGAAGCAGGCAAGTATGAACGAGTTATTATAGTAGCCGAATCAATCTACAGCATGGATGGCGATGCAGCACCTCTGGAGGAGTTGGCCGACATCCGGCTATCGCGCGACAATACCCTGCTGTATATCGACGAAGCTCATGCGCTTGGAGTATGCGGTCCGCGTGGGCTCGGGTTATGTGCAGCCCTCCCGGAGGAGAAACGCCGCGGTGTAGATGTCATGATAGGCACTCTCGGCAAGGCGTGCGCCTCGTCAGGAGCCTTCGCCATTATGCCGGAGGAGCTGCGCCATGTAGCGGTCAACCGCGCCCGCAGTTTCATCTTCTCCACCGCGCTTCCCCCAATATGCTGCGAGTGGAGCATGTTCATGATGCAGCATATCGAATCAATGGACAGCGAGCGCGAGCATCTGCAATCTCTCGCCCGTCAGCTTCATAAAGGGCTGTCACTACTGACCGGCAACAGCCTGCCGACTCCTTCGCATATACAGCCGTTCATCGTAGGGTCAGCCTCCCGGGCGGTTGAATTGTCGCAAAGACTACTGGCCCATGGAGTAAAGGTGCTGCCCATACGCACCCCTACCGTTCCGCCGGGCACAGAGCGCCTCCGCATCAGCCTCAGCGCGGCGCTCACGGCAGCTGACGTACAACTTCTTATCAACAGCCTTAAGCATGAACTTCCGAATAGTTAGTACGGCCACACCCGCGCAGCCGGAGCGCCGGTTGCTACTGATATTCGCCGGATGGGCCATGGATGCCGCCCCGTTCAGCCATATCAAGGCTAACGGCATGGATGTAGCTGTGGTTTGGGATTACCGCGACGTTGACTCATCACTTCCCGACACTATAGCCTCATACTCCGAAATATGCATCATGGCATGGTCATTCGGAGTTCCCGCTGCAGCCCGGTTCATGTCCGCCAACCCTCAGCTCCCCATCACAGCACGTGTGGCTATAAACGGCACCATGACTCCGGTCAATGACCGCACAGGAATACCGGAAGACATATTCCGCGGCACTCTTGAGGGGCTATGCGAACGCTCGCTGACTAAATTCTACCGCCGCATGTGCGGCTCAGCCGAGGCATTCGCCCGATTTATGTCCGTCAGACCTGAACGCGACATCACTACTCTCGCAGCCGAGCTTGAAGCTGTGGCCGGACGCCACACCACGTATAGCAACTCTCTTTGGGACTCTGTTGTAATATCAGCCGACGATGCCATAATCCCCCCGGCAAATCAGGAGGTAGCATGGCAGGGCCACCATGACATAAGGCGTATCGACGCCCCTCACATGCCTGACATGCAGCAGCTTGTCAACGCACTCTTCACCAACAAGCCGCTTATTTCCGACCGCTTCCGAGGGTGCCGCGACAGCTATTCAGAAAACGCCGACATACAGTCCGGAATGGCCCTGAGACTTGCATCGCTATGGCCTGCCGCACCAGGATGCCCAAGAAGAATTATTGAGATTGGAGCCGGGTCAGGGGCATACACACGCGCCTACGCACCGCATATAGGCCCATCCGACCGGCTCGAATTGTGGGACATAGCCGACATAGATCCCTCCCTGCCGGGAGAGCACCGCATAACAGATGCGGAAACAGCGATACTCACCCTGCCGCCACATAGCGTGGACATAATAACAGGATCAGCATCCATTCAATGGATGAACTCACCGGCGCTATTTGTAAGCCGCTGCCTGTCGCGTCTGCGTCCGGGAGGAATGCTGCTGCTGTCAACATTCGGGCCTGACAATTTCAAGGAGATAACCGATGCTGACGGAAGCGCCCCGCACTATATATCGGCACAGGCTTGGACCGATATCATCAGCGCCGCAGGATTCAGTGCCGAAATATCCGAGGAGCGTATTATAAGGCAATTCAGCTCACCGTCCGAAATGCTCCGGCACATACGCCTCACCGGAGTGAACGCCGTGCAGGACGACCCGCTCAAAGCTGCCGCCAAGGCACGCCGCATCGTGCGCACCGGCACATGCGCCCTAACCTATCACCCTATCTACATACGGGTTATCGCAGGCTGCTGAAATGTTTGCGCCCCAAAAGATAATATGACGTGAGGATATTTGGTCTGCGTACAGTTCCGTGCAGCAAATCGACATTGGGGTGACGCTTGTAGCCATCACGCATCGATGCAAAGTCGCGATGAGCCTTCACGATAGCTCCGGCATTGCGCCAATCGAAACAAACCACGTATTTAGCCCATGCCACAGTGTCGAGCAGACGGCGGCGGAAAAGCGCGCCACGCCTCACACTATCAGGCAGATTCTTATGCAGCATCAGCAGATTGTTGCGAAAGTTGAGATACGTTTTCCGCGGATTGGAAGCGTCAAGACTTCCTCCTCCAAGATGAAATACCACCCCTGAAGGCACGGCAGCAATACGATAGCCCAGCAGCTGCATACGCCAGCATAGGTCAATCTCCTCCATGTGGGCAAAGAAGCGCGGGTCAAGGCCGCCGGCATTCATGTACACATCCGTGCGCACCATAAGCGCGGCACCGGTAGCCCAGAACAGATTCTCGTCAACCGTGTCATACTGCCCCTCATCCTTCTCCACACTACCGAATATACGGCCGCGGCAATACGGATAGCCGTTGCGGTCAATATAGCCACCGGCGGCTCCGGCATATTCAAACATCTCCGGATTGCGATAAGCCAGTATCTTAGGCTGGCACGCAGCCGTGCGGCTGTGGCTTTCCATATACTCATAGAGCGGTGTGAGCCAGTCGCTCTTAACAGCCACATCCGAGTTAAGCAGCACCGTATATTTATATCTGGTGCTGTCAATGGCCCTGTTATAACCCTCGGCAAATCCATAGTTTTTTGAAAAACGCAGAAGCCGTACATTCGGGAACTCGCTCTTGAGCAGTTCTACCGAGTCATCATCGCTGCCATTGTCGGCCACTATTATATCAGCAATATCAGTGGGGGTAAACTCCACTACCGAGGGAAGAAACTCACGGAGCAGCTTCGCGCCGTTCCAGTTGAGAATTATTACGGCTACCGGCTTGTTCAAGTCGGATAGCCCAATATCAGTCCTTTGATTCATTATCAGGAAATGTTACAGGAATTTTCCACCGCTTGTGACTCCACAGCCATATAGATGGATTTCTACGTATAGTTTGTTGTAGCAAAGATGCATAGCGTTCTGTAATAGCCATTTCAGGCAGTCGTGAGGGCGTTTCGGTAATAAGCCGCATCACTATCCGGTAATGCCCTCGGCGCAGCTTGTACATGTCCATGTACATCACCGCCGAGTCAAGCTTGCGGGCCACCTGCTCGGTACCTGTAATCATGGCCGTAGGATGGTTGAGCAGATTCACCACATGGGCCACATCGCCGTGGCTTGGTTTCTGGTCGCTCATGAATCCGCATATGCCCGGCATCCCGGCCCTGCGCTCCTTTATCAGATCGCGCAGCACAGTCCGCTTGGGATATGACTCGGAGTGAAACCGACCGCGCAGTTTCAGGAAGTAGCTGTCAAACCATTTGTTGACCAGCGGACGGTACACCTGGCTGAACACGGCGTCGCGTCCCGGCTTAAGGTCAGACCACAGAGTGATAGAAGGTGCCCACTCCCAGTTGAAGCAGTGGGCGAAATACACCACTATCGAGCGTCCGGAACTCAGGATACGGTCAACCGTAGCCACATTCTCAAACTCCATGCGCCGCATCATCTCTTCATCCGATATATGGGCAAGCTTGACTGTCTCCACGAAATAATCGGCGAAATTGCGGTAAAACTGCCGGGCTGTGGCGCGGCATTCGGAAGCCGACATATCGGGAAACGATGCCACGATATTGTCAAGCACCACGCGCCTGCGGTAGCGCACCACATAGTACAGCAGGAAGAATATGACATCCGACAGTGCATAAAGCGCCCGGAACGGCAACCGCGCCATTCCCCCGAGCATAGCTCCGAGCAAAGAGTAAAGCAACTTCATAGCACTACCTCCCCTTTCATCTCCTCGCCGGTAGATTCAAGCAGGCGCACAGGCACCACACGGTTGGCCAATGCGGCATCGGCCGGAATCTCCACCTTTATATAATTGTCAGTAAAGCCGTGCATCACCCCTCCGCGTGCCGTGTGCTCCACAAGCACCGGACGTGTCTGTCCCACAAAGCGTGAGGTGAATCCGGCGAGCATCTGCTCCGAGGAGTCAATCATGATGCGTGCCCTGCGGTGCTTCTCCTCCTGACTGACGATATAGTCAATATCCAGCGCCCTCGTGCCGGGACGCTCCGAGTAGGGAAATACGTGCAGACGTGATACTCCTATCGACTCGACAAACTCATGCGACCGGCGGAAATGTTCATCCGTTTCGCCACGCGCTCCCACTATAAGGTCAACGCCGATAAACGCATCGGGCATAGCATTATGTATATGCTCCATACGGCTTCGGAACAGTGCCGTATCATAGTGGCGGCGCATAAGCCGGAGCACCTCGTCGTCGCCGCACTGAAGCGGCACATGGAAGTGAGGCATGAACCGGCGTGAGCTGGCAACGAAATCAATAATTTCGTCCGACAGCAGATTCGGCTCTATGGATGATATGCGGTAACGCTCTATCCCGTCCACTGCGTCAAGTTCACGTATAAGGTCGAGGAACGTGTCGCTGCGGCCCTTGCCAAAATCGCCTATGTTGACTCCTGTCAACACTATCTCCTTGGCGCCTTGCGAGGCGGCGTCAGCAGCCTGAGCCACAATATCGTCAATGGAACCCGAGCGGCTTCGCCCGCGTGCGAAAGGGATGGTGCAGTAGCTGCAGAAGTAGTCGCAGCCGTCCTGCACCTTCAGGAAATAGCGTGTACGGTCGCCACGCGAGCATGACGGGGAGAATTCACGGATATCCTTTGTCGGGGTAACTAACGTCTGCGGTTCATGGCTTGCCATCCATGCATCTATATACTCGGCAAGCCGTAGCTTACGGTCGGTGCCCGCCACGATAGCCACACCAGGCAGCCCCGACACCTCCTCAGGCTTCAGCTGTGCATAACACCCCGTCACCACAATTGCGGCATCGGGATAGCGGCGCGCAAAAGAGCGGATAGTCTGGCGGCACTTCTTGTCAGCCAGCTCCGTCACGGAACAGGTGTTAATCACTATCAGGTCCGGAGTATCGCCACGCTGCACACGCATGATACCTCTGTCGGCAAGCAGTTTTGCCACCGTGGAGGTTTCGGCAAAGTTCAGCTTGCATCCGAATGTATGGAACAGCGCCTTCCTGGAGGCAAACGTCGAGTCATCTATCATGCTGCAAAGTTAAGCATAAAAATTGGCGGATAGCCTACATTGTAGTATCTTTGTATGATTTGAGAACCATAACTGATGGCTAATTGTATTAATAGAAGCAAATTACTACTCCCATCATAACCGAATACAACTATGCTCAAAGAAGACCTTCTTCAAGTTTACGCCGACTGCTTCCGCAAGAACTGGGAGCTTCCGGCCATATCAGAATATTTTGGAAGCGAAACACTTACATACTGCGACCTGGCCCGCAACATAGCCCGCACGCATATGTTTTTCAAAGCCGTGGGCATCAAACCGGGCGACAAGGTGGCACTGCTCGGCAAGAACCATATACGCTGGGTGGTGACTTATATGGCCACTCTCACCTACGGTGCTGTGATCGTACCTATCCTGAATGACTTTTCGCCGCAGGATGCCATGCACATTGTCAACCACAGTGACTCGGTGATACTCTTCGTCGATGAGCATATATGGGAACACCTTGAGTTTGAAAAACTCGACAAAGTGCGCATAGCCATGTCGCTTGACAATGGTCAGATTCTGGCCGAAGCCCCATCCAATTCCTCTCGCGCCGAGAAAGCGCTGAAGGTGATTGGCACATCATTCAAAAAGAAATATCCCAACGGGTACAACCCCGAGGATGTGCAGTATTCTTATTTCAGCCCCGACAGCCTTGCCGAAATCAACTATACCTCAGGTACCACGGGGTTCTCAAAGGGCGTGATGCTCACGCTCAACAATCTGGCCGGCAATGTACTCTTCGGCGTTCGCTCCAAGCTCCACTGGCCCGGCTCACGATGCCTGTCGTTCCTGCCGCTGGCCCATGCCTACGGATGCGCTTTCGACATGCTCACCCCCCTTGCTGCCGGCAGCCATGTATGGCTCTTTGGCAAGACTCCCGCACCGAAGCTACTTGTCAAGGCCCTGATGGATGTAAAGCCTCACCTTATATTATGCGTGCCGCTTGTACTTGAAAAAATCTACCGCAATCAGCTTCTCCCCATCATATCGAAGCCCTCAATGCGCCGTCTACTTGCTCTCCCCATCATCAACAAGCGCATCTACGCCAAGATACGCAAGAAGCTTGTAGATGCCTTCGGTGGCGAATTCGAGCAGGTCATTGCCGGTGGCGCTCCGCTCAACCATGAAGTGGAGGAATTTCTGCGCAAGATAAAATTTCCGTTCACCGTGGGATACGGCATGACAGAATGCGGACCTCTGATCAGCTACACCTACTGGCGCGACTTCATACCCGGTTCGGCCGGACGTACGCTGCCCGGCATGATGTACTCCAAGGTGCTGAGCGACAACGAAGCCTTCATTCCCGGCGAGATATGCGTCAAAGGTGAGAACGTGATGAAAGGATATTACAAGAATCCTCAGGCCACGGCCGAGGTGCTCGATGCCGACGGATGGCTGCATACCGGCGACATGGGTACCATAAGCGATGCCGGCACCATATTCATAAAAGGCCGCTACAAGACCATGATACTGTCATCCAACGGGCAGAACATCTATCCCGAGGAGATCGAGGCGAAGCTCAACAACATGCCTTACGTGGCCGAGAGTCTTGTGGTGGAGCGTGGCAAAAAGCTTGTGGCACTCGTCTACCCCGACTACGAGGCTATGGACAAGGCACGCCTGACGCATGAAATGATGCCCAAAGTCATGGAGAAGGTACGTGAGGAGCTCAACCGCATCGTGGCTCCCTACGAACGTATCGATGAAATACAGCTCCGTGCCCACGAATTTGAGAAAACGCCCAAGAAATCGATAAAGCGCTTCCTCTATAGCTGAGCCCTTTAATAGCTTTTAGCACACGTGTGCATACAGCATGCACACATCGGGTGGTAAATTTGCTGTGTAACCAAGTGTTACACACCAGATTTATTCACCGCTAAAAGTTATTGACATGGCAACAATCCTCAACTCCGACATCATTTTCGCCACGGTTATACAGCGCGGCACCACAGTGGCCTCACTCCGTATGAGCGGCATCAGCTCCATGTCCGATATAGTAAGCCGTGTACGCACTGCCATAGGACAATGCACGGGGCTTACCACAATAAATCTCCGCAACGGTTCGCAAGGGTGGAATCATCGCCACACAGTGATGTTTGCCTAAGGATTAAGCAGGTCAGGGTTAAAAAAGCTCTCTATATCGCGGGCATGCTCCAGCGCCATGGCAGCCGGACCGTCGGGGTCGATAGCCGCCGAGCGGGCGTAGTCAGTAGTGGCAAGCGGACGCAGCCCCTTGCGCCACAGCACCTTTCCCCGCAGGAAAAGCGCTTCCGCATTGTCAGCATCATTATCGATAAAGGCATTCAGCGCGTGCAAGGCATCGTCAAGCTTATCCTCACGGATAAGTATATGTATATTTTCAAGTGATTCCATAAGTTTTCGTATCTTTGAAGGCAAAGATAATCAAAAGATAATCAATAGTTAGCATGATTCACAGATTTATAACCATACTGGCCGTAATCTCGGCAGCTGTATTCAGCGCACACTCCGCCGACCCAACCCTAACTACTTGGAGCTGGCAGCAGTGCCAGGGCAGCTTCATGCCCTATGTCCCTCCGGCCGCACCGGTTGTCATTCCCGACTCACTCAAAGTAGTGATGATCAACCATGTGGGGCGACATGGGGCGCGCTTCCCGTCATCGTCAAAATCATGCACCAAGCTCAGAAAAGCCTTGACCGAGGCCCGCGACAAAGGGACTCTCACCGCCGAAGGGCGCCGTCTGCTTGCCATAACCGATTTAGTGATAGCACGTGCCGAAGGACGCTGGGGCGCTCTCGACTCGCTCGGACAGGCCGAACAGCGCGGCATTGCGGCACGCATGTTACGACGCTCACCCTACATGTTCCATGACAGCCACGTGAATGCCATCAGCTCCTACTCGCCCCGCTGCATAATGAGTATGGACGAGTTCACCCATCAGCTCGCACGCCTTGACAACCGTCAGGAAATATACACATCATCCGGTCGGCAGAACTCCCGGCTTGTACGCTTCTTTGACCTGAGCCCGGAATTTACAGAATTTACAGAGAGCAGCAGCCTCGCCACTGTGGAGGAGGCCTACACTTCAGCCACAATACCTCTTTCGCCTCTTAAAAAGATAGTAGGCAGCTACCTTTCCGACAATCCGGAGGAAGCCGCTAAAGTAGTGACTGCCGAATGGGCCGTGCTGACAGGACTCGGTGCAATGGGCATCAGTGTTGACGGCACCAGGTATTTTACCCCCGAGGAGATGAACCGCCTCTGGAGCATTGCCAACCTGAAGCACTATCTGAAGCGGGCGGCTTCGACGCTATCCACAATCCCGGCCGACATAGCCTCGCCGCTGCTACAGGACCTGATCGACTCGTTCGACGCTTTCATTGCCGACTCAACAAAGGTTGACCCCGTACAGCTCCGCTTCGGCCATGCCGAAACCCTCATGCCTCTGCTTTCGTTGATGCGGCTACGCGGATGTTATTATCTCACCACTTACTTCGACACCGTAGGCAAGCATTGGTGCGACTTCGACATCGTACCGATGGCCGCCAACCTGCAGATGCTGCTTCTACGCTCCGAGTCAGGACACCTCTATCTGCTCACGCTCCTCAACGAAAAACCGATGCCGCTGATTCCAAACGACAATTCGGTATTCATCCCCTGGAGCCGTGCGCGCGAATACCTCAACCGCTGCCTACCGCTCACATACTGAACCGCATAGCATGTGCCAATAAGCACTGATACGCAATAGTATATTCCAATACCCGCCATTTTTTTCAAAAAAAATTTGGCGGGTATTATTTTAATATATACTTTTGTGGTGTTGTACACAACTACAACACCACAACCAAACTGAAAAAACCGAATTATTCATAACACTCACATTTCACATCCTCATGAAAAAGCTTATCACATTAGTACTGGCACTCGTATTCACAGCCGGCATCTGTCAGGCACAGTTATTATGGAAAATCTCCGGCGGTAATCTGAAACAGCCCTCCTATATATTCGGCACACATCACGTAGCCCCTACTGCCGTACTTGACTCCGTGAAAGGATTCAACGATGCCCTCAAAAGCGTAAGCGAAGTATACGGAGAGGTGGATATGGCATTCATGAAGGACCCTCAGGCACTGATGGGCATACAGCAGAAACTGATGGCCCCGGCCGACAGCACCCTCAGCTCGCTGCTCACCTCCGCACAGGTCGATTCAGTGGTAAACGTTCTGAACAAATACGCCGGCGGGATGCTCACCAAGCAGCACATAGAGCCGCTAGTGCCCTCAGCCATAGGCGCGCAGCTGGCCATGCTTCAGAATGCAGTGGCATTCCCCTCCTTCAATCCTGCCGAACAGCTTGACCACACCATTCAGGAGATGGCCCTCAAAGCCGGCAAAGCTGTCAAAGGGCTGGAGACTATCGACTTCCAGATGGGCATACTATACGGCGCGCCACTCCAAAAGCAGGCCATGGACCTGATGGAAACCATCCGCATCGACGACAACTCAATACTCAACGCCCGCAAACTGGCATCCGCCTACCGCCTCGGAAACCTCAACACGATATACGATCTCTTCACCGACCCCGCATCCGGTATGAACGATGAGACAAAGGATCGCATGATTAATTCACGCAACGCCGCATGGGTCGACTTCCTGCTGGCCGTAATACCCACAACATCAGTAATGGTCGTTGTCGGTGCCGGACACCTTCCCGGACAGAAAGGCATCATCGAACTGTTCCGCCGCGCCGGCTACACAGTAGAACCCGCATAATCATCGATATCAAACATTCATGATATGTTGACACTTGACAATCTCACATACCGCTACAAAAAGAGCAAAAAACTGGCCATTGACTGTGCCACAGCTGAGATAGGGCCCGGCATACACCTGCTGCTCGGAGAAAACGGAGCCGGGAAAACCACCCTGCTCCACATCATGGCCGGACTGCTCACCCCCACGGCAGGCACATGCCTTATGGACAACTACCCGACGTCGCTCCGCCTGCCGGAAATAATGAACCGCCTGTTTCTTGTGAGCGACAACATGTCTATCCCGTCGCGCAACATCAACAGCTTCGCTCAGGTCCATGCATGCTTCTACCCTAATTTCGATGCCGACTTGCTCAAATCCAACCTTGCTGACTTCGGCATGACAGGAAGCGAACCGCTCAAGCAGATGTCGATGGGCACACGCCGCAAAGCGCTCCTTGCCTACGCGCTGGCCCTGCGCACCGAGCTGCTTCTGCTTGACGAGCCCACCAACGGACTTGACATCACCGCCAAGCAGAAACTCCAGCAAATTCTGGCACGCTGCATCAGCGACGAGCAGACCGTGATAGTATCCACCCACACCGTATGGGATCTTCTGAATCTCTACGACGGGGTGATAGCACTCAGCCAGGGCAAACTGCTCACCGCACAGTCCACATGGGAAATAACACGCCGTCTGGCATTCGTCACCTCGCAGCTTCCTCCGGTCAGCCCCCTCTACGTCGAACAGCAGTTAGGACTGTTCCGTGCCATAGTCCCCGCTGACCCTGAATCGCCCACAAACCTCGACTTCACACTGCTCTACAACGCCCTGCAGAGTCAGGCCCGCGACATAATAATATCAATGATCAACAAACCGCTCAACACCAACAGCCATGCCGACATCTGATTTAATCCATCTGAAACCGGGCTTCTCATGGGAGAGGCTGTCAATGGTAGCCCGCTACTACTATCCGGCACTGAAAGCCCAGATCATACTGTATCCACTCGTCGCCATCGGGCTGGCGGTTATCCAGTACGCACTGTCACGCCATGAGGTAGGCGTGCTGTTCAGCGGAATGCTCAGCACGGTGCTCAACTTCATGATATATCTGGCACCCTGCATATTCGTACGCCGCGGCGACCGCTTCATCGAGACGCTCCTTCCCGCCACAGGCGTCGAAAAGTCGCTGTTCATCATATCCTACTGTCTTATCTTCATCCCGTTAGTCACATTAGGATTGGACGCGGCCGTACCGCAGCTGCTCTCAACCGTATGGCCCATACCTGACGATGCAGCGGCATTCGCAACAGAGCTGAACCGGGCCAAAGCCGTTATGGGAGGAGGCGCCTGGGTACAGCTCGCTCAGGAATATATTCCGCTATCCACATGTATGTTCTGCGTCATGGCCCTCAAGCACAACCGCATGACCATGTCAATAGTATGGACCATCGTATCGCTTGTTTCGCTTACTGTAGCGGGAGGCATACTGGGTATAGTGGTAGCCGTGTCGGAAGGATTCCGCGAAGGAATGATAGATGGCATGGCCGGCACAGCCCCTGCAAACATCGATGGCGATGCCTTAGCCATGCATATAATCTCTCAACTCAAAGGCTACCTCTACATTCTTTCAGGTATATCCGTAGCCTACACAATGCTCATGACATGGCTCACTTACCGTAAAATCTCCGGAATTCAGCTATAGATATGGATTTCAACAACGACAAACCCATATACCGGCAAATCATTGACTACGCGTTCAATTGCATCATAGCCGGCCAGTGGCTCCCCGAGGCGAAAGTACCCTCGGTACGCGAGCTGGCGGTGCAGATGACCGTGAACACCCACACTGTCCTGAAGGCGTTTGAATATCTTCAGCAGCACGACATCATTTTCCCGAAACGCGGCATGGGCTACTTCCTCTCCTACGATGCCAAGGACAAGGTGCTGTCGGCGCGGCGTGAGGAGTTCTACACCACCACCCTGCCGGCCCTGTTCCGCGAAATGGAGATGCTCGGCATAACAATTGACGACATCAACGAACATTATCGGCCATAATCTGTTATAATTGGCGAGTACTTTCCCTTACCAATTATTCACAGAGTATATTATGATAACAATCGTAACGGCTCACCCCTATGACAAGAGCTTCAACCGTCATATCCTTGACGAAATAGCACGCCAGTTCCTTGACCTCGGACGCGAATTCCAGTTGATTGACCTTTATGCCGACGGCTTTCAGGCGTCGATGAGCACAACGGATCTTGCCGGATTCAGCCGGGGAGTCACCAAGGACCCCCTGGTAGAGAAATATCAGCAGATGCTCCGCCACACGGAACATATCATATTCCTCTTCCCGGTATGGTGGGGCATGATGCCGGCCATAGTAAGCGGATTTTTCGACCGCACGTTCCTCAAAGGTGTCATCTACGACACCACCCCTGAAGGCGCGTTGATGCCATGCCTCGACATCAAGCAGACTACGGTAGTCACCACCTCCGAATCGCCCACAGCCATGTTTGAGCCGTTCTTCGCAGGCTATCTCCCCTCCCACGTGTTTGACACCGTAGGTATGAACGGATTCCGGTGGTTCAACTGCGACCATATAACCTCGGGCTCCGATGCGCACCGCAGCGAGTTTCTCGCCTCCGTACTCAAGTACCTCGCACAATAGACATATAGCACCATAAATCAAAAAATCGGCGGTAGCATCAATGTGCTACCGCCGTACTTTTATCAGGATGAGATATATGAATCCGTAAATGTCATATCCGCCTCCTGTGACATTATCAATGTACAGTTAAGGCACACCTTTATTATGCAAGCGCATAATATCACTTGTTTCATCATTAAATATTTGATTTGCTGGAAATAAAGTAGTCTGCCTATGTACTACTTTCACAAAAATACAGTAACTTTGTGGCAAAATATACAACCAATGGCAGAAAACAGTACTTTCAAGGCAATGGAAGCGATTGTTGAGCGAACAGAAAATGGGAAAATCCTGATACCGGATGACTTCACATTATGTGGAACTCCGGACTCTGTTCGCTCCGGTCTGACGCGCCTATGCAAAAACGGGAAACTGAACCGTTTTGCTAAGGGCATATACTACACTCCGATGTATGACAAGTGGGACGGAATACCTCGTGAACCATCTCTTGATGCGATCGCCCAACGGATTGCGGACAGGGATAAAGCACGGATTATTCCAACAGGCATATATGCACTCAACCGTTTGGGACTTTCCACACAAGTGCCGACCAATATTATATATATCACGGACGGTTCGGCACGTCAGGTGAAGTTTGGCGCAGGGAAAAGCATTATATTCCGTCATAGTAACGATCTTAGCAACTTTGCATATCAGTCAAAAATGATGCAGATGGCAATCATGGCGATGCGCGAAATTGGAGAAAAGGCTATTACAGACGAGCAAATTGCCAAGATAAAAAACATTATAAAGGATGCCGTGTCGGAAGATGACTTCAATCATGATATTGTACTTACTCCGATTTGGATAAGAAAAATTTTACAGCGATGAAGTTTGTAGATTTATCAAAACAAGACCAGGTGGATGTGCTCGACCGCGTTTCCACTGAATTGAATATCCGTCAACGTGAGGTCATTGAGAAAGACTGGTGGGTGACAGCGGTGCTTCGTGCCATGTTCAGTCTGCCATACGCCAATCACCTTTCATTCAAAGGAGGCACATCATTGAGCAAGTGCTGGCACTTGATAGACCGCTTCTCAGAAGATATCGACATTGCCATCGACCGTGAATATCTTGGTTTTACCGGCACATTGTCAAAGACGCAGATTAGCGACAAACTCCGCCGTGCAGCCTGCTCGTTTGTAAGAGAAACCATGCAATACGATTTAGCGGAACAACTTTATCAAAGTGGGATATCAAAGGATTTGTTCAAGGTGAACGTAAATATCACTCCTGTCTCAACAACCGATCCGGAAGTGATAGACATAAACTATGATTCAGTGCTGTCACTGTCCCTCGAAGGTAACGGTGGACAGTATATTCTTCCCAAAGTAAAAGTGGAAGTCAGCGGCAGGTCAATGAGTGAACCTGTCAGCGAGATTGCACTCAACTCAATGATAGATCAGGTTTATCCTAACACGCCTTTTACGGAAGAGAAATTCACAGTGCGTGCTGTCATGCCAGAACGTACATTCCTTGAGAAAGTATTTCTGTTGCATGAAGAATTTGCCAAGCCAAAAGAATTGATTCGGGTGGAGCGTATGTCACGCCACATGTACGACATCGGGCAGATGTTGAAAACACCTATTGCCGAACGCGCCATCAATGACAAAGAACTCTACCAGCAAGTATTGGAACACCGTCGCACATTCATCGGCCTGCGTGGTTTTGACTACGATACGCTTTATCCGGCTACGCTCAACATTATTCCTCTGGCAGAAATCATTGAGCAATGGAAAGAAGACTACGAGAATATGCGTATGTATATGATTTATGGAGAGAGTGTCCCGTTTGATGAGTTGGTGAACAAACTCAAAGAGTTGAATACTCTAATAAAAGGAATATCTATAACTTCGAAAATTAATAAAGATAATAAATCAAAAAATCGGCGGTAGCATCAATGTGCTACCGCCGTACTTTTATAAGGATGAGATATTACTCTTTATTTCACATAGATCTTGGCGCTATGACCATCTACCGTGGCGATATATATGCCGCTCTTAAGGCCGGCAAGTGAAAGAGAAGCCGATGCGTCGGCAATAGTATGCTCTATCATGCAGCGTCCCTCGAGGTCGAACACGCGGAGTGTACGTCCCATCATCTCCGACCCGAAGCTGAACTCCTCGCCATCGAACACCCATGGCTGCTCGCTCTCGACAGCTCCAATAGAAGCGACACCGTACTCCATGATATTGCCAAACTTGCCCCATACACTATGTGCACGATAGTCCTCTACTTTACCTTCAGGCACAAAGAGAGTGGCTGTGGTATAGGTTGTGTCGGCAAACACGTTTTCGTCTATATTCTGTGGCACAGGGTTGAGGTTAACCACCTCTTCAAGATTATCGCACCACTGGAAAGCCTGCGGACAAATCGTATCGACGGTGGCAGGCAGTTGAATATAACGGAGATCAGGACGTGTCTGGAAAGCGGCTTCACCTATAGCAGCTACGATTACATCCTCACCAACAGTTTCCGGAATCACAATGCGGGTGCGATTGTTGCCTTCTGAGGCTTTTACCGAAGCAGACAGAGGCTTTACGGAGTAAGGCGAATATTCGGGCCATTCATCGTCCGACAGATCGGAAGCGGAAATTACTTTCACACGCTCCTTGGAGCCGGGCATTAAAGGACCGTGCACCACCGGAAATTTAATATAACCTATTCCATCAGAGATGAAGTAGCGTGTGCCTTCCTCTATTTTTCCGAACTTGCTCCACACTTCATCAGCCTGGTATAAATCCATACTGCCGGTAGGCACTATAAGAGTGGCATTCGGATAGATTGAAGAGTGGAACGAATTTGACACAACCATGGGTGGATCATCGTACTTCGAATGCACACGGTTGATTTTAGTGCAGTTATCGAAGAAGTTAGCACCTATCTGGTCGGTGAGCAGTCCAAGAGTCACGCTTTCAAGGTTTGTGCAACCGTAGAAAGTATACTTTCCGGTAAGAGGGCGGATTACATCGCCTACCACTACGGAAACAAGCATCGTGTCGCAATAAAAACTGTAGTCTCCTACTTTCGTCATCTCATCAGGAAGCACGAGGTGGCGCAGTGGCCGTCCCTTGAGATAGAGATTCTTTGAATTAAGAATAGGATTGCTCGGAATAGATCTGTCGCCAAGTCCGAAAGTTACCTTACACCATGCTGCGACATCGTCAATTTCAGTCTTTTTCAATGGGACATTATTAAATGCGTCTCTACCGATTGATTTTAGTGTAGCTGGGAGATGTATGGATTCAAGAGATGTCTTTGAGAATGCGTTTCTCCCGATAGTTTCCAACACATTGCTCAGATGGATCTCGGTGAGTGAAGAATTGTTGTTTAATGCGTATTCATCTATGAGTCTCACCTTATCACCCATTTTGAACGAGGTGATGTTGCTGCAACTTGAAAACGCATAGGCACCAATTGTATCGACTGACTCGGGAAGTACTACCGAGGTGAGCGATTCGCATCCGCGGAACACGTTGGGTTTGATTTTAGTAACTCCGTCAGGAATAGTAAGACGGCGCATCAGGCGATTCTTATTGTAGAATTTTCGGGCTTCGAAAATAGGGTTGGAACCGGCATCGTAATAAGATACGATATCCACATCGCACCATGCCTTGATGTCGCTGATATGCACTTCGGTAATCCCCGCATTTGCAAACGCGCACTCATCGAGTTTCTTAATCCCCTTGCCCATCTTTACAACGCTCAGATTACGGCATCCACTAAACGCATGCGGACCTATTACGGCCATGGCATCGTGAAATGTCACGGACTTGAGACTATCGTAAGAAGCAAAAGCGCCGCCGCTTATTTCAGTAAGGTCGGCCGGGAAAGCGAGGTCTTTCACCATCTCTCCATTTAGATAGAGTGTTTTCCCGCTGAGATTGTTACCACTGGGAACATTGGAGGAACTCTTTGATTGGAAATTAATTCTACACCATGCTTTCAAATCGCTGATGTTGATCCGCTTGATAGAAGTAAGCCCCAACACGTTATTATTAAAAGTCTTAAAAGTTGGGGGCAGAGTAAGCTCCTTAAACTTAGTACTTGTGAAGCACTGTTCGCCTAAAGTTTCAAGTGAATCGCCAACCTCAATAGCATCAAGAGAGGTACAGTTCATGAAAGCACGATAGTTGATGTTCTTCACATGATGGAGTACGATAGACTTCAGTGATGTACAATTATAGAAAGCCTGTGATGCGATAGTCTTCACGCTCTCCGGAATTTCGATTGTTTTAAGAGAAGTACATCCGGAAAAGGTCGAAGCGTTGATAATAGGGAGATTTTTCCCTAATTTTACGGTTTCGAGTGCTTTGCAGGAACTAAATGCGCCCCCCTCTATCGTAAGCACTGACGGAGGTAGTTCCACTGATTTCAATCCCGACAGATAAAAAGCACTGTTTCCTACAAAGGTGAGGGTAGATGGCAATTTAATATGCTCAAGCATTGGACAGATGCTTAAACAGTGAGCACTTAACTCTGTCACTCCCTCCGCAATGTTTACGGTCATGAGGCTATCGCAACTCCTGAAGCAGTTTCCTGGTATAGGAGCCGTAGCCTGCCATTCGACAATCTTGAGCGATTTACAGCTTATGAATGCACTGCTCTCAACGGAGGTAACTTGATATTCCACTCCATCTACAGTCACTGCTGCAGGAACCGTTACAGCCGTAAGTGTATTGTAGCTGTCAGACTTGACGAGCTGAGCAGTCTTGCCCGTAGCATTAAGCTTGTAGAACAGGGAGCCAACCTGCTGCGATGTGGCCGCCGCCACGGAAACATAAGTTCCGAAGAGGACAAGCATGATTAGTAGAAATTTTTTCATTGGGGAATTAATAATGATTATATATTATATGATATTACTGTCTGCTAAACAGGAATAATTCTAAATCTTTATTTTCTTGACCATTCCACGGCCTCGGATGATATAGAAACCGTTAGGCAACTTGATCATGCTGTCGGAACCTTTGTAGAAAAGCATTCCGTCAACTCCGTATATATCAACCGGATCGTTTGTATTCAGGATCAGAGTGCTACCGGAAATGGTTATCCATTCTTCGTCTGTTTTTACATTTTCTATACCACTCTCTTCGTCTATCAGGAGATTGAAAAAGCTGCCCCAACCCGTATCGGCTTTATATGTCTCAATGCTATTGTACGGTACATAAACTTTGCTACTAATGTATGTATTGCTATCGAAGGCATCCGCATCAATTATCGGTGGATTTTCGGCCTTTGAAATAATAACCGTGTTAATGTTTTGGAGATTACTATAGCAGAACGCACATGCCCCGAGATACTCCAGTGTGGAGGGAAATGTAATGCTGCTGATGTATTCATTATAACATGCCCAACCTCCGATGGCGGTTATGCCCTCTGGTATATTATATTCTTTTTCCGGTTTGTACCTGGGATAAGTAAGCAGTGTGGAAGTGGAGCGGTCATACAGAACTCCTCCGTCGGAGAAGAATATTGGATTTTCCCCGTCAACTTCAATTTTAGTAAGACTGGTACAGCCGCTTGGGCTAATGGCATATTCTCCTAATTTAGTTATAGTTTTGGGAATATGGATTTCATCTATCATGGATGAAGCAAATACCCTTTTCCCAATTCCAGTTATATTGAACTCTCTGCCATTGAGTACAACTGTTTCCCGAATAGTCATCACACGGGTGGGATTAATGACTTTTGTAATGGTTACATCAGGATATATTCCTGAGTATGAATATGTATCATCACTTCCCGATACCCAATCGTCCGGATTGCCCCCTTCGACAATCAGTCCGAACTTTCCCCATTGGTTATTTGAGGCGAAAGCATCGCGTGTGCCATCCGGTACAAACAATACTCCGTTGTCTCGATTTGTCCCTTCGAGAACGCACCATGACACCGGTATTACAGTCGGATTATGCAATACAATCAAAGTCAGGTCCTCACAATAATTCAGCGCATTCACACCGTAGTAGTTGACCGACTCCGGAATATCAAGCTGGGATATTTTGTTTTTTCTGAGCGAGTTTACTCCTAATCCTTTCAGATTTTTGGGCAGGATAATAGTCTTCAGGCCCTTTTCCTCAAATGCACTATCCGGCAGGTAACCGCCAGCAATCTCTGCTTCGGATAGATCTATATGTTCGAGCATCGGCATCTCATCACGCATAAAAGCTATGTAGGTGTCATCAATCTGTCCTGCAACTGAAATGTTATTGATGTAAAACCTGTCCTCGTTATCATTTAACTGCTGGCTAAAGCTGCCGGGTGTTTCCACAACAAAGTGATGCTGCTCCATTATGAGTTCATCATCAGAACAAGCCATGAGTGTTACAGTATATTCCGGCTTGCTTATGCTTTGGAAAAGTATTCTGTCGCGATCAATCTGCACTTGGTCAAAGTTGGGTCCGACTTTGACAAAACGATGGGTTTTGTCTACAGGCCATATTATGTCAATATTATACATTGATGAATAGATAGGCTCATATTGTCTGTATTCATTGTAAGTTCCTTCACAGTATCCCTCGTAGGGGATGTCGTTGCGCCCAAGGATGTTTACGGTTATCCGGGCTTTCACTACTACATTGTTTTTAGCCTTGCAGTAGGTTGATTGGCATACTGCTGAAGTGACCGGAAGCCATGTCTCATCATTATTTTCCAAAGTAATGAATCGTATGATATCAGTGTCGGTAATATCGGAATTTACAGTCATATTGCAAAACCGGTGCCATTGACCGAACCCAAAATTGGGAGAGAGGTTTAGATTCTTTTCCTCATGGATTAGTTCTTTTATTTCTCCATCCTCGGAAATCAAAGCCAGGGCAAGCGACCCCTGAAAAATCTCACCTGAATCATTAGACGTATTTCCGATCCAGTCGACAAAGACGTTGAACGGCACGTTTTCTTGAATATTCTCGACATCAATCTGCATGCCTATACCACCTTTCATTTCTAATAGAGATGGAGATGTGCCTAATTTCGCCGCATGGCAGTTAATAAACGTTGGCATGAACAGACTTGCCAGAATCAAAGCAATTTTGTGCATAGTTTAAATGGTTAAGCAAATCGTAAAAATTATTATTGCTCTTTAGCGGACAGTAATAATTGTGAAATTAACAGTGATTGTATGTTATAAAATGTGTTTCACAGTAGACAAATATAGCGCTATTTAACAATAGAACCGCAGCCATCGTCCTATTTAACACACTATCATACAATAAATTAGTGATTACACTAAGTGAGGTTTAGTAGTTTCCCTAACCTGCAGTGCTGTATATGGCCTCTGATAGCTTATAAATCGTGACTAATCTTTACAGCATAAAAAAGGAGGTAGTGCGCATTCGCACTACCTCCCTGCTATTTGATTCAGCAGTTGAGCGGATTATTTTCCGCCGGGCTGGCTGATTTTTGTGTTCTTGTCACTGTCAGTGGGTTCGACGTAGAGTCCACGGTTGCGGAGCAGTGCATCGACATTGGGCTGACGGCCGCGGAACTTCACGTAAAGATCCATCGGGTCGACGCTGCCACCCATTTCAAGTACATTTTCTTTGAATGACTTTGCTGTAGCAGGGTCAAACACGCCCTTTTCCTTGAAGAGTTCAAAGCCATCGGTGTCAAGCACTTCCGCCCAAAGGTAGGTGTAGTATCCCGAAGCATATCCGTCGCTGCCGAAAATATGACGGAAGTAGGGGCTGCGGTAGCGGAACTGCACCTGCGAGGGCATACCAAGTTTTTCAGCCACCTCCTTTTCAAATCCGGCTACGTCGACATCCTTACCCTCGGGATTCAGCTTACCCCACTGCAGGTCAAGCAGTGCGGCACCCACAAGTTCTGTTGTGGTGAAGCCCTGATTGTGTGTTGAGGCTGCTTCGAGCTTCTTGATCAGCGCGTCGGGAATAACCTCTCCGGTCTTGTAATGACGGGCATAGGCCTTGAGGAGTTCCGGCTCCATGGCCCAGTGTTCGGTAATCTGTGAAGGAAGCTCCACGAAGTCACGGTCAACGTTTGTGCCGGCCTGGCTGCGCAGACGTGCACGGGTAAGCATACCGTGCAGTCCGTGGCCAAATTCATGGAACATGGTCTCCACCTCGTCAAGAGTGAGCAGCGAGGGGGTATCGGCGGTAGGCTTGGAGAAGTTGCCTACATTATATACTATAGGACGTGCCGATGTTCCGTCAGGGTCAACAAACGAACCCTGGAACTCACTCATCCATGCACCCTGACGCTTCGATGCGCGCGGGAAGTAGTCGGTCATGAACACTGCCACATGCTCGCCGGTCTTGGCATCGGTGACGTCATATACCTTTACCTCTTCATTGTACTTCGGGGCATCGGGCATTTCGGTAAACTTCACTCCATAGAGGCGCTCAGCCATTGAGAAGATACCTTTGCGCACATTCTCAAGCGGGAAGTAGGCGCGTACCTCATCCTCGTTGAGGTCATACTTGTCCTTGCGCACCTTCTCGGCATAATAGTAATAGTCCCAAGGCTCGATAGTGATCCCGGCACCCTGCTTGTCGGCAAGAGCCTGCATCTCGGCCACCTCTTCATGCACACGCTTCACAGCCGGCTCCCATATCTTGAGCAGGAGCTGTTCGGCATTGTCAGTGGTGCGGGCCATTACGTTCTCGGTCATGTAAGCGGCAAAGTCAGGATAGCCCAGAAGCTTGGCCTTGGCCGACCGGGCCTGAAGAATCTTGTTTATCACAGGCTTATTGTCATTCTTCCCCTGTGAGGCAAGGTTGATATATGCCTGATACATGTCGCGGCGCAGATCGCGGTCATCGGCATACTGCAGCAGCGGCAGACGGCTCGGGGCATGCAGTGTGAACACCCAACCCTTCTTGCCTCTGGCCTTAGCCTCCTCAGCGGCGGCAGCCACATTGCTGGCGGGAATTCCGCCCAGACGCTTGCCGTCAGTCACCTCAAGGGTGTACTCATTGGTGGCGGCCAGTAGATTTTTGTTAAATTTCAGATAGAGGTCGGTCAGTTCGGTGTTGATTTTCTTAAGCTGCTCTTTCTTGTCGGCCGACAGGAGAGCACCGCTGCGTACAAACTTCTTGTACAGCTCCTCAACGGCACGCTTCTGGTCAGAGGCCAGATTCATATCGTTGCGGCGATCATATACCTGCTTCACGCGCTGGAACAGGGCATCGTTCATCATCACCTCGTCAGTAGTCTGCGATACCAGCGGATATGCCACCTCCGATATAGCTGTCATCTCAGGCGTATTATCGGTTTCATCAAGGCTTGAGAACACAAGCATCACGCGGTTGAGCAGCTTACCTGCCTGCTCGAAAGCGAGGATTGTGTTGTCAAAATCAGGCATAGCCCGGTTGCGGGTTATGGCATCGATCTCCTGACGGTACTCAGCCACACCCTGACGGAGTGCGGGCAGATAGTCATCATAGGTGATGCGGTCAAACGGCGGAATGTCATAGGGCGTCCCGTAAGGAGCCATGAAAGGATTGGTGCGCTCGGCGGCAAATGCTGCTGTCGGCTGCGCGGCGAGCAGCCCTACTGCGGCTGCTGCTGTAATGATTGATTTGTGCATATATAATATGGTTAAAGTTATTCTGTAAGTTTGAAACCGGCCATCAGCGGATAGTGGTCGCTGCATCCGGCGGCCACACGACGCACCGAAAGCGGCTTGACTCCCCCTCCGCAGAACATCTGGTCAATGCGGAAATACATTCCGCGCGAACGGAAGGTGTACACCGCACCCAAACCGGCCGATGCATACACATCCGTGAGGTCGTCGCCCTGTATCACCCGCGAGGCGTAGCTGAGAGGCACGTCATTGAAGTCGCCCCCGAGTATCACCGGACCGCTCACGCTGTCAAGTATCTGCCTCAGTTCGCGTGCCTGCGCGGCACGTTCACGCAAAGCACCGGTCAATTTCGGTAGCAGTTCATGGCGCATGGCGCTTATATCGCGCCGGCGGGTATGCAGCCGGCTGGTACGCGCCACGGAATTGCGCACTTCGGAGGACAGCATCAACGACTGCAGGTGAATGTTGAACAAAGTAATCTCCTGTCCTCTGACATCGGCCACATAGCGCTCTATCATGAATGAGTGCTCGCCGAAGTTATCGTAATCCAACGGTACACTCCGTATCGGATACTTTGACAGCACATTCATGGTATTGTAATTCCCTATCAGCCGATAGGGATAGCGCCGGCACAGTTCTTCCGCCTGTCTGTGAGGCAGCACTCCACCCGGCGCCGTATAGTGGTCATACGACAGGGCTTCCTGAAGCAATACAATGTCGGCATCGGCATCCAGAATGGCCTGCAATGACAGGTTAAGTTCACTTTCAGGCATCTTTTCAGTGGACCAATCGGCGAAATAAAAAGAATTGTAGGTCATCACCGTCAGGTCAGCCTCATCCATGTCAGGCGAATTGAAGTGCAGAGGGCACAGCGAAAGCGCCTGATAAACGGTGAGAGCTATGACTGCGGCACCGGCCAATGCTATCTTCCGGCTCCACAGCAGAGCTGAGAGAGCAACGATAACCGTGACAGCGAACAGCCATGGAAAAAGAGTACAGAAAAGCGCCGGAAGCACCCATACCTCAGGATTGACCAATCCACCATAGGCGCCCGCCACGGTAGACAGATATACCACGACTGCGGCCACCGATGCCACACACACTGCTATATTCTTTACCTTTACGGCCAATATCATTTACGTTTATCAGTTTTACTCAAGTCAAAAAACACTCTCCGTTCCTCGGCGGTAAGCGAGCCATGCCCTGAGGTACGTATCTTGTTAAGAATTCCCTCAACAGTAGGCCTGCCTGAAGAATGCTGTGCCGCGGCGATGCCGGCGGAAGCACGACGGCGAAGCATAAACCCTCCGGCGGCTCCGGCAAGCAGTCCGCCAAGATGGGCCATATTCGCTCCGGAAAAACCTGTCATCACAAATGCAGGAATCATACTCGCCACTATCACCAGCGACAACCACTTCAGCGACACCCCGCGCCATAACCACAGCAGACGTACCTTGAGGTCAGGCAGAAGCACCGTGGCACACATCACCACAGCAAGCGCCGAGGCCGAAGCCCCGATAAGAGTGGTGCCGCTTACGGTAGCCGGCGCCGCTATAAACAGCACCGCTCCGGCGAGACCGCCCGCCAGATACATTACAGCTACCATGCCCTTACGTCCGGCATGCTCCATAAGCGTCCCATAGGATAGGAGCAGCAACATGTTGACAAGCAGATGCATGAAGTCGACCTGCAGGAACATATAGGTAATCAGCGTCCATGGAACTGCGAGAGCCTGCGCGACCGTTCCCGGCAATTCAAGAAATCCAGTGACCATCTGGGCCAGGTCAACGCCGCCGGACATGTATCCGATGGCCGACAGCAGATGCACCGCCAGAAACGCCACTACGTTGACAGCCATCAGCTGCCACGCCACGCTGTGACGGAGCTTTCCGGAAATGAAATCAATAATATCCTCCATGAATCACTCCTTTGCGCTTCCACCACAGGATAATCAGGAATCCGAATATCATTCCTCCCAGATGGGCAAAATGCGCCACTGTGCTGCCGGGCTGCGAGAGTCCGATAAGAAGCTCTATCACACCATAGCCTATCACCATCCACTTAGCCTTGATAGGCACAGGGATAAACATGATGAACAGAGGGCGGTTAGGAAATATCATGCCGAAAGCAAGAAGCACGCCGAATATTGCGCCCGAGGCTCCTACGGTGATCAGGGAGTTGAGAAACGGAAGATCCTGACCCATAGCCACCGTATGGTCAATATATGCACCCATGGTGGCAAAATCCACCCCGTTCATATTGGCAAGAAGCTTGGTGAACATATCGTGCCATGTAAGGGCCCATACAAGCTCCTGGACAAGCGCGGCGCCCACACCGCATGACAGATAGTAGAACAGGAAGCGCCCCGGACCGAGCACACGCTCGAGCGTGATGCCGAACATGAAGAGCGTGAACATATTGAACAGTATGTGGGCCAGATCCGTAGTGGAATGCATGAACATGTAGGTAAGCAGCTGCGCCGGATTGAAATCCGAGGCGCCCCAGTAATGCAGACCGCCGAAGCGCACTACATCCAGATCCATGCGCTGACCGCACACCATCATGAACAGCCACACAAGAAAATTGATAATTATCAGATTCTTCGTGACAACCGGAATAGAATTGAATATCTGTTGAAATCTGCTCATTGTCATTCTTAAAATGTAAATTCATCACAAATTTACAAATTTTTGGTATCTTGGCTCAATATATAATATCCAACAGCGGCAGAATTAAGTTTTTTTGTCATTTTTTTCGGCTTTTCTTGTGTGGTTTAAGTTTTTAGCAATATATTTGTAAAAGTTATAAACACATACATAATTTTTCAACCATGAACAAGACTGAGCTTACCTACGCGATAGCTGAAAAAGCTAATCTTACCAAAGCGCAAGCCAAAGCCGCACTTGAAGCAGCTATCATCACCGTAACCGAACAGCTCGCCAAGGGCGACAAAGTGGCTCTAATCGGATTCGGAACATTTGCCGTAACTGAAAAAGCCGCTCGCCAGGGCATCAATCCCCGCACTAAAGAAACCATTGAAATTCCGGCCCGCAAGGTTGTGAAGTTCAAAGCCGGTGCCGAACTTACCGATGTAATCAAATAAATTTCACTTAATAATCAGCTTTCAAAAACACCTTAACGGCGAAGCCTCTGCTGAGGTTACGCCGTTTTTTTGTACATTTGCAACCGCATATTTCAATCATTGTCGAATACTGACGAAAAAAAAATAATTCCATAATATAATTTTTCACTGTCTATGAAAAAATTCAGCATCGTAGCTTCACTGGCAGCTATAATGATTATCTGCACCGCTCTTCCCGCAGCTGCACAATTCCGCTTCGGCCTCCGCGTAGGTACCAACGTGAGCGAACTTCACTTCAACAGCAAGACATTCGATTCGTCAAACCGCATGGGCTTCAATGCCGGCGCCATGGTAGAATTCTCAGCTCCCATGACCGGTATCGGATTCGACGCATCGGTGATGTATGTACGCCGCAATTCACGCTGGGCCGCAAAATATGATGACGGAACCACCGGAAATATCAGTGACAACCGCGATTACATCGACATACCTCTCAATCTGAAATGGCGTATGAGCATTCCGCTTATCAACAAGATAGTGCGCCCGTTCCTCACCACAGGTCCGAGCTTCTCTTTCCTGACAAGCCGCAAGTCGGTATCCGAGGCTTGGAACAACCGCAAATTTGACACCGCATGGAACTTCGGCTTCGGCCTCGAACTGCTGCAGAAAGTACAGGTCAGCGCCAGCTACGGCCTCGGACTTACAAAAGCCCTGAAAACCGTAGGCGCCACCTCGACTGCCAATATCGAAGGCAAGAACCGCTACTGGACCGTGACAGCCGCCTATATGTTCTGATACAGAACCGAAAAGATAACATGCGTCACCGCCTCATGCCTATGACATGATACGGCGACGCACTTTTTTACCCCCTCCGTGCAATTATTCCGGCCGAGCGGCTACTAATATATAAATGGCATCACACACCGACACCAAGACCGAGCGCTACCTGCGCATGATTGAGGCCCACCGACAGGTCATCAACAAGGTGTGCTATATGTATGCGGAGGATGCTGACCATTTCAAGGACCTATGTCAGGAAGTGACAGCCAACATCTGGACCGGCATTGACAAATTCCGCGGCGAATCAGCGGAATCGACATGGATTTACCGCGTGGCGCTCAACACATGCGTGACATACTTCAGGCGCAACCGCCGCCACTCCGGATGCCTGCCGCTCGACAGCGTGGCCGAGATAGCCGACGATAGCTCCGATGGCAACCGCACACGCCTTCTCAAAGAGATGTATCGCCTGATAAGCAGGTTGAGCAAGCTCGACAAAGCGATAATAATGCTGTGGCTCGACGAATACTCCTACGACGACATCGCATCCCTGACCGGACTGACACGCACCAATGTAGGCTCGCGCATCCACCGCATACGACGCCAATTAATTAACGAAAGCAATAAATGAACTATATGGATAACGGACTCGACATACAGCAACTTCGCGCCCAATGGAAATCGATGGATATCCATGCTTCAATCATACCCGAAAAGCCATCAATCCATAAAGCTCTTCAAAATTCATTGCTGAGCCGGCTGACCGTGCGTTCAAAGCGCATGATGACAGTCTGCTTCCTGTGGGTTATGCTGACACCCCTCTGCATGCATCTTGTTAATATACCCTTATGGTTTATAATAGCTATCAGCATATACTTCCTGATAATGGGACTGCTTATGCTGGGACAGCTCAGACGCATCCGCAGGATTGACCTCGGATCGATGTCGGCCACCGATGCACTTATATCGATATGCGACCTGCAGAAATACCGACGCCATGCCCAATGTGCAGGATGGACCATGGCTATCCCCTGCATCGCCGGGCTGATGTATTGCTTCTATCATTTTAATATGGCAGCATTCTATGGCGGATTGGCAGGGGCCGTGCTCGGACTGATACTCGGCACTGTTACAGAGATACGCACGCGACGTGAGCTTTCTAAACTGCGCAAGGCCGTATACGACGAGATTTACAAAGACTGAACCCTGCACGGCACCGCATTGTTTTACAATAAAACAATATTGACATGAATCCCGCCGAACTACATATATTCATAGAATGGCTCGCCATTATTGGCGCCGTATGTCTGACAGTGACCGCCGGAGCGGTGATTGACCGCTTTCTGCTCAACCGCAAATATCGCCCTGCCTATGCGGCCAAGCGCTCTACGCGCCGCATTCGCAACGCAAAATGACCGGTTTTCCCCGTCAGGCGGCTATTGACAAACATTTTTTTGCTTCTACCGATGGTTTTTTCAAAATAAATGTCTAACTTTGTGCCCGCTGACAATTCGGGGTGTAGCACAGTTGGCAGCGCGCCACGTTCGGGACGTGGAGGTCGGAAGTTCGAGTCTTCTCACCCCGACAAAATATCTTATCAGCATAAGCGGTTCAGTCCATCGGATTTGAACCGCTTTCCTTTTATCACCCTTATTGCATATAGAAAACACACAGCTATACCGCACATTATTTTGCACCTCAGCGTTTTATTCATATATTTGCATTAACCAACAGGAACAATACCGAAACAAAATGGGCAAACATGAATTAAATAATTATAGATTTCTGAGCGGAGAGGATCCCACTGATGAAATGCTCGAAGCCATTATGTCGGAAGCTCGCGATGCTGCCGTAAAGAAAGCAGAAGAAGCTCAAAAGAGATTTGACACCGAGTACGAGCGCCAATATGCCCAAGCGAAAGTAACTTGGGAAAAACGTCTGAAGCAATATCGCAATGGAATCTAATGCTCATCGCCCGGAAATGATTGTCATTGCCGGGCCTAACACAGCGGCATTATGAAATTGATTGAACTTAACATCCAGAAAATTACAGAACTCTGCAGACGTTTCCACGTACGCAAGCTCTGGGTATTTGGCTCCATACTTACACCTCGTTTTAATGACGATAGCGATATTGATATATGTGTGGATTTTGACAGGGAGAAAATACAATTATTTGAATATGCAGATAATTTCTTCGACTTCCAGTTTGCTCTTGAAGATCTATTAAGACGCAAAATTGATATTACAGAAGACAATGCCGTAAAAAATCCATATTTCAGGGCCGAACTTAACGAAACTCGACAATTAATCTATAGATAATAAAACACACAAAACCCTTTACGACATATTAAACTGTAGATACAAATAATGTTTTGCTAAGTTACCGACACAAAATACCATCTCTATATGAACATCGGAAGTGTACACAGATTTTTTGCCATACTGCTGCTTGCAGGCGTAGCTGCCATATCAAGTAATGCAACCACTGATTCATGGCGCGGAAAGCTCAGTCTTAGTCCCTCGCAAGCGCTGACCATCGGGATAAACATCACTGACCGGGGAACAGCACAGGAAAATATAACATTCGATTCTCCTGACCAGAATGCCTATGGGATACAGGCTGAAAAGATATATCTGAGTAGCGACTCAATCAATATCACAATTGCGAAAATCGGAGCATCGTTCAGCGGGAGCATTTTGCCCGACAGCATAAAAGGAATATTCCGGCAGGGGCCATACAAGTTTCCGGTGACTCTTACTCCTTGGGCGGGCAATCAACGTCCGCAGACTCCTCGGCCACCATTCCCATATTCCGAACGTGAGGTAAAATTTCAGGGAGGCGCTCCTGACGTAATGCTGGCCGGCACGTTGGTTCTCCCCTCCAACCCCGCGCCGAGAAATCCGGCAGTGATAATGGTGACGGGCAGCGGACAGCAGAACCGCGATGAAGAGCTGTTTGACCACAAACCGTTTGCCGTCATAGCCGACTATCTGGCACGCAAGGGTGTGGCATCGCTGCGCTATGACGACCGCGGCTATGCCGCATCTACCGGCGACATCTCCTCGATGACCACCGCTGATGTAGCGGCCGATGCCAAAGCTGCACTAGCATATCTGCGATCACAGCCCGGCATTGGATCGGCAGGCGTGATAGGGCACAGTGAGGGAGCTTCTGTTGCCATCCTTCTATCCGATAAGAACTCTGACTCACGTGCCGATTTCATTGTGGCTATTGCTCCCCCAGCGGTGAGAGGCGATTCGATTCTTGCCGATCAGAACCGTACAATAATGCTCCGCCAAGGTATTCAGGCTGCCACCGTTGATAAATATGTAGCTGCGCTCCACACCCTGTATGCTGATCTTGCCAAAGGCTCATCTCCGGCCGATCCGCAGCAATACATAGCCCGGATTTTTCCTGGAGCAGATACCGATATGCTCAATAAGGCGCTTGCAGCCAATCTCACAAAAATCCTGTCGGATGCCAACCCATGGCTGATTTATTTCGCTTCATTCTCTCCGGCACAGTCGCTTGCATCAATCGGAGCTCCGGCACTGCTCATATATGGGTCGAAAGACACGCAGGTAACCTCGCCACTCAATATTGAGGCAGCGCGCCGCAATGCATCGTCCTACGCCGACATAAGGCTATTTGACGGACTGAACCACATGATGCAACATGCCGTGACAGGTGAGGTTGCGGAGTATGCGGCCATAGACGAAACAATGGCCCCGGAAATACTCGAGGCCATTGCTGATTACATATTGAAAAGATAGGATTCTCTACTTTTCCCCTTCACGAAGCACCCGGAGAGCGGCTTCATAGTCAGGTTCGGTGGTTATCTCCTCCACCAGCTCACGATAACGTACAGTTCCATCGTTGTCTATGATTACAACGGCACGTGTGAGCAGGCCCTTGAGCGGACCGTCTACGAGCTCCACACCGTAGTTCTGTCCGAAAGCGGGCGAACGGAATGCAGAAGCTACCACAAGGTCCTTGATACCTTCGGCGGTACAGAAGCGCCCCATGGCAAACGGGAGGTCCATTGACACACATACCACTACGGTGTCATCCAGACGGGCGGCCTCTTCATTGAAGCGACGCACGCTGCGGGCGCACACTTCAGTGTCAAGACTCGGAAATATATTAAGAACTATTCTTTTACCGGCAAAATCGGCTGATGTTACAGGTGCAAGGCCGGCACCGGCAAGGTCAAATTCAGGTGCTTTACGCCCTACTTCAGGAAGATTTCCATAAGTGTGGCATGCTGTACCTTTGAAATAAACTGTTTCCATAAAATAAATATATAATATCTGTTATTGATTCATCAATGTCATCTTTTGAATAACATCCGAGGAGATATCTTTGTTGTAGCCGATGATGACATCCACTACTTTTCCTTCCCTGTCGAGCAATAATACCGTGGGCAATGAAGCCACGCCACAGTCGCGGGCCAGGCCTCGGGCCGTCATCAGCAGATGCTCGCCCTCGCGTATCTGTCCGGCGCATTCCTCTATACCATCGATATGCGAATCTGTAAACGCCATGATCAGGTCCGAGCCGAATGGTAGCGAATCGGCGGCATCGCGTAGGGCTGCGATAAGGTCAGAATTGAAGCCCTGTCCCGATTCCATGAACACCAGCACCGTAGGAGCGCGGAATCCGGCTCCGCTTTCATGCGTATATCGTTCGCCGGTAGTGGTAGGAACAGAAAATTGCGGAAGCTTATTGCCTCGCAGATTCTCAACCCTGAAGTTGCTCTGCCTGTACTTTTCAAACGGTTCGGGATACAGTTCTATCAAGGCTGTCTCCGATATTTCTTCAGGTGAGTTGACCGCATCATCAAGATACTCTACTATTATAGTCTGTTCGCTTATTGAACCGGGATTATTCTCAAGTTTTACCGTGACCGGACGCTTTGTATCTTTGTCAAACATATATTCCCCCTCCATAGCCGTAAGGCCGTTGAGCTCCATGACTACATCGACGCCTATACGATGCACACCGCTCACCACGGTGTCCTGATGCATCGTGATCTTATAACGGCTATCTTTGGCTATCGTACGCAGATGCTCCCCGATAAAAGCCGGAAGGATATCAACGAACTGCGCCGTACGCTGAACTCCGGTTCCTTTCATACCGGCAAGAATAGACGGACGGAATGGTATCGAGTCCCACTCGCGGTGATACTCCTGCAACTTCTGGCCGCCAAATCGGTAATGATGGCCGTCAAAATAAGCGGAGAATCCACCGGAAGCATTATCATTATTTGCATATTCCCATTCTATCAGATATTTACACGGCGCCAGCGAATCACCGTCGGCCACAGGCTTCTGATGCAGGACTACATTGTATATCACATCTTCGGCCATCTGAGGCATTGACACCGTAAACCGGGCCTTTGCATCATAGCTTCCGGCTGGAATCTGACGGGAAAGTTCATCGACTGACATACTCTTGCCATAGCACGGCACAATTGCCGCAGCAGCTATCAGTATAGAAAGGAAATGTTTAAGCATAATGTAGTATGATTAGAAATTATCTGTAAGCGGACACATCATCGCCCCGCTGCTTTTCTAACGCATGCGCCCCTCTCCGTGTTCGGAGCGGGGCGCACTTTTTTACGTTATCAGATAGTAGATTATTCTTTTGTGATGATGCAGATGGCCACGCGGTTCCATGACAGTTCCTTGAACTGTTCCAGAATGCCGCAACCTTCAGCCTTGATACGATCTGACGCTATGCCATACTTCGATTCAAGCATGCTCTTAACTGACTCGGCACGGTCAGCTGACAGACGTTCGTTGAACTCAAGCTCACCCTCCTTCGAAGCATAGCCCTTCACAATGACCTTTGCTTCGGGATTGCTCTTGAGGTAGCTGGCTATCATCTCCACTACTGGCTGCTGGCTTTCGCGGATGTTTGACTGGGCAAGTTCATAATAGACATAGAGAATTGACTCCATATTGTCAGCACTTACCTCACGCAGCGACTCACGGCATTCACGAATCTGATTCTGCAGTTCATCGGTGCGCAGCTCCTCTGCTTTAAGAAGACCAATAGCTGAGGCAAGTTCGGCGCGCATGGAGTTGACCTTGCCGTTCAAGGCATCGATATCCTCGGAAGCGAGGTTGGAAGCACACTGTATACCACGTCCGAAGCGGTAAGCTACACCGGCAGTGATATTGAATGTCGCGTTCCTTGCGGTATATGCTGCAGAAGTCTGCTCAACATCAAGAGGAGCGCCCTCTGTGCCGGTCATATTCCAGATTACAGCCGGACGTACAGACAGGGTGATATGGTTGTTGACATTGAAATTGAAATTCAATCCCGCCTTTGTAGCGAAATAATTGCGATCCTTGGGGCCGGTATTGTTTGCTCCGTCATTGTCATATTCATGACCAAATCCGGCACCCGCGGCCAGTTCCAGTCCAAACAGACGTCCACCGCAACGCAAGCCGCCAAAAAGCGTAGGCAGGTCAACAGCTCCATACACACCGGTATATGAATTATCAAATGCCGGAGCATGACGGCGTCCGCTCCATGATGATGTGTTGACGCCCCAGTAGCTTTCCACACCAAGGCCAAAGGCAGGTGAAATCTGCTTCTGCAGATGCGCTCCTACCCAGCCTCTCATATCGCCGAAAAATGCATGATTCTTCAGTGGAGTTGTAGCACCGCCATCAATCCCGAATGACCAACCCTGGTCAAAAGAGGGGGACACATAAGGTTCACCGGCATAAACTGCCGAAGATGTGAATAAAATAGTTGATAATACAAGTAACTTTTTTACAGTTCTCATTTCTTATTTATTCTTTTCAATAATACATATAGCCACACGGTTCCATGACAGCTCGTCAAAGTGAGTCAGAATGCCACAACCTTCACTCTTGATACGGTCGGCAGCAATACCATACTTATCCTTGAGCATTGTAGAAACAGATTCAGCACGCTCAGCCGATAGGCGCTCATTGAACGACTCCTCACCCTCTTTCGAAGCATATCCCTTGACAGTCACAGTGGCTTTAGGATTGCTCTTCAGATAGTCAGCCACCATTTCAACCACGGGCTGCTGGCTCTGACGGATCACAGGCGAAGCAAGATCATAGTACACATAAAGTATTGTCTCGATATTGCTTACTTTCTGCTCGGTAACTTTCTTTGCATTCTTACAGTCGGCAAGCTGACGGGTAAAGTCATCGCGCTGGGCCTGCTGAGCGGCAAGAGTTGACTGACATGCGCCAAGCTCGCCGCGCAAAGCATTGATCTTGTCATTAAGAGCTGCAACCTCTGAGTTGTCTACAGGATTGGTATTCTCAAAGCCGGGACCGAAATTATAAGTCACGCCGGCAAGGATATTGACAGTACCGCGCACTGATTTATATGCGGCTGAGGTTTGTTCAACATCAAGAGGACGATACTCCGTACCTGTCATATTCCATGCCAGATAAGGCTTGAGCGATAGGGTAAGATTATCAGTAACATTGAAATTGAAGTTCACACCTACCTTTGTCACAAAATAGTTCTGGTCAGGAGTCTTGATATCGTAGGGGAAAAGGGAGAAACGGCTGTAGAATTCATGTCCCCAACCGGCTCCGGCAGTTACCTCCATTTCGAACAGACGGCTCTGAAGCGGATTGAACAGACGCATCAGGTTCACCGATCCGTAAGCGCCTACATAAAGTTTGTCAAAAGCTGTCTTACTTCTATTCATAGGAGCTACGAAAGTACCCATCAAATTTTTATAGAATACATCGCCTGTAGTCCATGATGAAGTATTGATACCGGCATTTCCTTCAATACCGAGAGCAAAAGCAGGTGAGATCTGCTTCTGTACGTGCAAGCCGATTATAGCTCTCATATCCCCGAAAAATGAATGGTGCTCCATCGGTGTTCCCACACCCCCATCAACACCAATTGACCAATTAGAGCCAAAATTACCTGGCTGATAGCTTGACTGAGCGCTCATGCCAAATATAGCAGATGAAGCCACTGCAAGTGTAAGTAATGTTTTTTTCATAATACAACAATTTTGGTTGTTAACAATTAGAAAACAAATATAACACTTTTATTTAACATATTAGCAAATTAAAAATACTCTAATTTTACTCAGTACTACATTACACAGAATTCAACCAGAGCTCCCCACAATTGAAGAGGATAGTTTAAAACGACGAAGGCCACGGCGGTTTTCCCGTCGCGGCCTTGCCTTCCTTAGAGGG
>CAJUIW010000018.1 GCA_910586895.1 uncultured Muribaculaceae bacterium
GCATCTGTATAGCGAACCTGAAAGGTTCATTCATGTTTTAGCCGCGGGCCGAGCGATAGCGAGCCCCGCGGAAACGGACGCCCCCACAAAATTATCTGAAAGATAACTTTCCCCATCCCCGCGCCCCAAGCCTCTATAAAAAGCAGTCAGGGATGATTGCTGTGCAGCAATCATCCCCGGCCTGTGTATTATATTTGTGTGGATTATCTTTTTTTGCCTTAGAAAAAATTTATTTAGCAGGAGCTTCGGCGGGAGCAGGAGCAGCAGGAGTTGTTGCTGCAGGAGCTGCGGGAGCGGCCGGAGCCTTGGTGTCATAGTTGTTTCCGGTTGTTTGTTCAGTAGCTGCGGGTGCATTCACACGTGAGCCGGTGCGGGTGATGGCGTCAGGCATGAAGAATGCTGAAAGTACTGCAAGCACAGCGATTGCGCCGGCAAGGCTCCATGTGAGCTTTTCGATGAAGTTGTTTGTACGGCGTACACCCATGATTTGGTTTGAACCTGCAAATGATGATGACAGACCACCACCCTTTGATTTCTGGATAAGAACTACGCCTATGAGCAGCACGGCTGCGATGAGAGTGAGTACTATAAGAACTACGAACATATCTGGTTACTTTTTTTATTTCTTATTGTTTAGATGTCGTTGGTTTTCTATCAATTTACGCAAGAAACGCAATTGGTCTGCAAAGTAAATACTTTTTTCCGGAAAATTCAAACTTAATTGATATATAATTTCATACGCCTTGTCATAACGGCGCTGGCGGATGTAGATTTTCGATAGACTTTCGCGCAGCGACGAGTCGCGTGGCGGTGCCGGAGTGGTCGGTGGAGCGGAATGTTGCTTCTTCTCCTGCGCCGGTTTTTCCTCAGCCTCCTCAGGCTGCGGTTCATTAACTTTTCTGTCATGTACCGCGGCCTGACTGTTGAGAAATGCATCGAGCAGTGCGTCCTGTCCGCTCAGCTCCTCTTCGTTTCTCTCCTCTCCGCGTTCCTCCTCCTCTTTTACGAGTACTGAGGCATAGTCGGCCGGTACGGGATTGAATATCAGCTTTTCAAGCAGAGCTTCCTCCTTCGGGTCGATACGTCCGTAGGTGTCCAGAAATGTGTCGATGGCCACATCCGTTGTGGGCGTGGCGTCCGATTCCTCTTCCGGATAGAACTGGCTCATCTTCTTCCCGTCAGCATCGGTCAGCCTGAACAGCATCTCACGGTCGGCGCTGCTCAGCGCCACGCGTGCAAGCAGTGCGCCGCGCTCCTCCTCGGTCATCTCTGCCCGCTCCGCACATTCGGCAAGCGGCAGGGTGAAGAATGGGTAGCGGGCGGCTATCCATTGCAGCTGCTCGGCCGTCAGCGCAGGCTCCTCTCCTGAGCGCAAGGTCTGTATGTATATCTGAAGCGGGTTCATCTTCTCTGTGAGTCTATTCGGTCATCTCCGGCAGGTGGCGTTTACCAGTCGCCCAATGTGGCGTTGAATATAAGCTGCACAAGCTCTTTCGATATCTCCTGACACAGCTGGTCCTGTACCTCCGTCAGCATCTGTGAGCTGTCAAAGTCACGGTAGGCAGAGAATGTCTGGTCCACATCCTTATTCTCCTGCTTATTGTTGGTGTACTTCAGGCGTACGGTGATGGTCAGGCGTGTCTTGGAGGCGTATGCATCCTCGGTTACCGCCTGTGGAGTAAGGTTATAGCCCGTTATCTCGCCCTCCATCTGCAGGTCCGATGGACCGTCCGTGGTCTGAAGCCTTGTGTTGCGGGTTATATAGTCAAGCAGCTCGTTCTCAAATGTTTGCTGTAGGGGCGGATATACAAGTGCGGCACGGATCGGGAATTCCGATACATGTATTGTCTTGTATATGCCGTAGTCAATCGAGGCGCCGTTCAGGGTGTAGTGGGGCAGGCATCCACCCAAAAGCGGGAGCATGGCAAGCGTTACACATATCTGCAAGGCGCGTAATAATGGTTTCATGCCGACAAAGTTAGTCATTCTGCTGCAGAAAATCAACTATCTCAGGCTCTCCCTCCGTCAGTATGCGCCATTGCCGCGGATAGAGGTTGTTGGCCCGTCCGCCCAGATTCTTCACGAATCCTAACGGCTCTCCGCCGTAGGTCAGCAGCACGATGCCGCGGGGAGTCCCGTCGGGGAGTGCCACCGCCTTGCAGCTCAGATAGTCTATTGCCGTGCGTGCGTCCACCTCGCATTCACGCATCGCCTCGCGCCGGAGCATGCGGCTCAGGGCCAGATGTTGCGACGGGATTATATCCTTTCCCTTCACCGTGGCAGCATGAAGTCGGGGGACCACCCCGCGCCATAGTGGATGCACGGTAGGCTCTATCCATATCTCGTCACCTTCGCGGGTGCACTTCGCGCCCTCTGCCGCCGGCCCTTCTATCCATTCCATCACGCTCTTCAATGCCATGTCGGGTTTGCTCCCTTTTTCGCCGCGTGCCTTGTTTTTCTTCGGTCGGCGCGGTTCGCAGTTGGGAAGGTCGTCATCCGGCTTGCGGAGCACAGCCATGAACAGTCCCTCACCCCGGGTGCGTCCCGGAATGAAGCGGTAGCAATGGTAGGGGGTGTCTATGCCTCCGGCTATCCCCGGAAACGCCATGGCACTCGGCACCTCCACACTTTCGGCGCCAAACTGCTTTACCAGATAGGCCACCATCTCCTCATTCTCCGTGCGGTTGAACGTGCAGGTGCTATAGATAAGTAGTCCTCCCGGGGCTAATGCCGGCCACAGCTCGCTGACAATCTCCCGCTGCAGAGCCGCGCACTTCTCTACTAACTGCGGGCTCCATTGCTCTACTGCCACAGCCTCCTTGCGCATCATGCCCTCGCCTGAGCAGGGCACATCGGCGGCTATCACATCGTATGCTCCCGTCTGTTCGCCAAAACGGCTCACCGGACCGCAGGTCACCGTTGTCGGCGGGTAGCCCCACTTCGCCAGATTCTCCCTGAGCACAGCCGCGCGGGCCGCCACATATTCGTTGGCGCCAACTGTCGAGCCTGCAGGAAGCGCCGATATCGCCGCGGTGGTCTTCCCTCCGGGGGCGGCACATGCGTCCAGATATCTCACCGGCCCTTTCCCGTCGAGCAGGCTTTTCAGCACGTGGTTGATGAACATCGAGGAGGCGTCCTGCACGTAGTACACCCCCTGATGCAGCTCCGGGCTGAATGTGAAGCGTGGCCTCTCCGGCAGATACACACCCTCGTAACACCATGGCACTCTTGTGTCGGCCGATGCTGCCAAACGCCTGGATTTTAGGGGGTTTATGCGCACTGATACCTCCGGCGGAGTCAGTAAAGCCTCGCCGAGCCCCGCAAGTTGCGGAGCCCGGTACGATTCTATCAGTTTTATGAATTCTTCAGGCAGATTCATTATATGGAGAGGCGGCGCAGTGTGTCGAGCAGGTTGCGGTTGATAGGCTTGTCATTTTTGATAGCCTTGGTGAAGGGCACATACACTATTTCATCGTTGCGTATGCCTATCATCACATTGCGCTGGTCGTCAAGCAGAGCGTCGATGGCTGCCGCACCCATGCGTGATGCCAGGATTCGGTCATGTGCTGTCGGAGAGCCGCCGCGCTGCAGGTGGCCAAGAATTGACACGCGTACGTCATAGCCGGGATACTCGTTCTTCACGCGTTCGGCCAGGCCCATGGCGCCGCCGGTTGCCGGGCTTTCAGCCACAAGCACTATCGAAGAGTTCTTGCTCTTGCGGAAGCCGTTCTGAATCAGTTCGGCAAGCTGGTCCACCTCGGTTGAGATCTCCGGTATGATGGCAGCCTCGGCACCCGATGCTATGGCTCCGTTCAGGGCCAGGAAGCCGGCGTCGCGTCCCATCACTTCGATGAAGAAGAGGCGTTCGTGGCTTGTAGCGGTGTCGCGGATTTTGTCTACGCACCCCATTATGGTGTTAAGCGCTGTGTCATAGCCTATTGTGGTGTCGGTGCCGAACAGGTCGTTGTCAATGGTTCCGGGCAGGCCGATTATCGGGAAGTTAAACTCGTTGGCAAAGATGCGTGCGCCGGTCAGAGAACCGTCGCCACCTATTACCACCAGTGCGGTTATGCCGTGGCGCTTCAGGTTGTCATACGCCAGCTGACGCCCTTCCGGAGTCTGGAATTCCGGACAGCGTGCTGTCTTCAGTATGGTACCACCCATCTGTATGATGTTTGACACGTTCTGTGTCTTGAATTCCACTATCTCGTCGGATATCATTCCCTTGTAACCGCGGTAGATACCTTTCACCTTAAATCCACTGAATATCGCCGAGCGGGTCACCGCACGGATGGCTGCGTTCATACCGGGGGCGTCGCCTCCCGAAGTGAGTATGCCGATGCACTTTTGTTCTGACATGTTGAATATGTGTTATGTTGTTACTGATTTAATATTTCTGTTATCACGCTTTTCGACGCGCCGCGCCAGGGGAGTGTGGCATAGTACGTTTCATATACCACGGTTACCGTGCGCCCCGTACCCTGCATCTGCTGGAGGCGGGCTATCACCTCCGGATTGTCTACTGAGAACGACACGTCGTGCGAGTATACCCGTGTGGTGTCCGTCAGGGCCGCTTCCGATATGAAGTCAGCTTCATACGTCTTGAATATCATGCCCCGCTTCTCCACCTTGGTTACGAATCCGGTCATGCGCGCATCCTCCACATACGGGCTGCAGTAGCGCAGATAGAACACCACGGCGAGCACGGCCACGCATACGGCTATCGTCCACCAGAGCACCTTCCGTCCGCGCTTCGGCTTCGGCATCGGAGTGGTGCCCCCTTGTGAGAAATCTATTACTTTCCCATCCTGCGTGGTGCCGGTGCCGGCATTCTCTTCCGGATCGTTCACGAAGTAGTCCTTATGTGTGTCGTCAAGCTTTATCATGTTGTTTCACTCGCTTTTTGTCGAGGCTTATGCAGATGAATGTGAATAATCCTAATAATATGAGGAGGAGCGTCTGTGTGCCCATCACCAAGTTGGCAAACGATGTCGCGTAGCCGCGCGTCAGTTCCGGGATGCCGCTGCTGTACATCGACAGTCCGAATATTACGGCCCACTGCCATGGTCCGATTCCGCCGTTCGATGGCACTCCCATCGATATGCTCGACAGCACGAAGCATACCGCGACGGCTATTATCCCGTAGCGCGCTATCACCTCCGTGGTAGCCGGGAAAGAGTAGAAGCATACGTACAGCTGCGTGAAGTAGCACCCCCAGAGCAGCAGCGTCAGAAGCACCCATCGGCCGCGGCCCGGCATTGTCCCCACGGCTGCGAATCCCTTCCAAAGCCCGCTCATGAACCCCTTGATTTTCACCAGCAGAGGATTCTGCGGATAGCGGCGGAATATATAAACCGTGGCAATGACTGCCAATGCTACCGTGCCCCATAGCCACGGCGAGGTGCACAGGTTCACGATTTTCATATAGCTTTCAGGATTCTGCTGCATGTAGGCCGTCAGCGACGGACCGGCGAAAATAAACGTTACAGCCGTGATAAGCAGCACCGTCACCGTGTCCGAAAGACGGTCGGCCACCATTGAGCCGAACACCGTGTCAAACGGTGCCCGCTGGCGGTGGGCTATATAGCCCGTGCGCCACAGCTCGCCCAGGCGGGGGAGCACCAGATTCACCGCGTAAGTACCGAATATCGACAGCACCACTATCCATAACGGACACCTCACCCCGATGGCATTCAGCTGTATGCGCCAGCGCATGGCTCTTACCACGTGTGAAAATATGCTGATTACCAGTGCCAACGCTATCCAGCGGAAGTCGCAGTTGTGCTTTATGATATCAAGCATCTCCTTGAAATTCACGCCGGTAAACAGCAGGTAGCACAGCCCTACGCTGATTATTAGCGGCACGCCGTATTTCAGCAGGTAGCTCAGCCACCCCGGTTTCGTGGATGTTTCGGTCTTTGATGGATTCATAAATGCGGATTTATGCAAATTGACGGAGTCAAAAATACAAAAATATTCACCATCATAAAAGAATAATAACGCTCCGATTGTTCAAAAAGTCGAATTTTTTGATTTTTTGGAGAGCAATCGGCCATTTATTCCTATATTTGCCGCTGTTATGGATAATATTATTGACTACTCCCTGTCATACATGCCCCCCTCCGGAGCTTCAAGCCGCGTGGGTGAGTTCAGCCGTCTCGGCGATGACTACGGATTTGCCCGCATCACATCAGCCGCCGCGCTGACCGACTTCATGTCCCGGTCATTCCGTATATCCGGATTTACTATAATTCTCTGCAAATCAGGGGTTATGGAAATCGAAATCAATGCCTCGCCCTATACCGTGTGCGGCGGTATGCTTATCGTGGTGTCCCCGGGCAGCATCCTTACGGTCAAGGACGTTGACGGCAGTAATCTTGATATGTGTGTGCTCCTTGTGTCCACCGCCTTCCTCAACGACCTCACCTTCGACCTAAATGTCATCAATTCCGTAGGCTTCAATCCTGAGCGGAAACCGGTGCTAACCCTCACTGACCACGAAGTGGCCCTGATGCAAGGCTACTTCAATCTTATCCATACCAACACGCTCACCAACCCCGATGCCATGTTTGTCCGCGGAATATCGGGCAATCTGCTCAGCGCCGCAATGTACCAGATGGTACAATTCTATTACAGCCGACCCTCCGAGCGCGAGCCCGAAACCGCCGGTCAGCGCCCCCTGTCGCGCCGCAATAATTACGTAAAAGAGTTCCTCCAGCTCGTCCATCTCCACTACCGGCGTGAGCGCGCCACGGCATTCTATGCCTCCAAACTCTTCATTTCGGCCAAATATCTAAGCCATATAATCAAGGAATCCACAGGCCGTTCAGCCGCTGAATGGATTGATTATCATGTGATTCTTGAAGCCAAGAACCTGCTACGCTACTCCGGGCGCAACGTCCAGCAGGTGGCCTATGAGCTCAACTTCCCCAATCAGTCAGCCTTCGGCAAATACTTCAAGCATATCACCGGCATGTCGCCAACCGAATTTCAGCGAAAATGTTAAAAAGCGTGAAAGCTATTGCGCGTTTATCCTGAATTCAATACTTTTGCAATGCAAGATAGGTTAAGCATATTTAATGCTGCAAAGTGAATAGAGGGCGAATCCGGGTAGTGTTTTAGCTATGCCGGACTCCCATAAACAAATCGCTGACTCTCCTCCCCGTAGAACCATATTTGTGGTTCATGGTGGTGCAGGCATTGTGTAGATTTAAGCGCGCCCGCAGGCCTCCGCTATATCCCCTTTATGCTTCAGTACTATCTCTGCCGGCGTGGAATGCGATACACAGCGCTTCCGCTTCGAGAACAACGATAGAGAGAAGGAAAATAGTTGTTTTATAGATAATTGTGTATTTGAAGCTTAAGGGGAGTCGTGAGACTGTCCTTTTGTTTTTTTATCCCCCTTTTTTTTACCACGTGCTCCAAATCCCGTAGGAATATCGCCCTGCGATATATTGTGTTGATTTGCAATCTTTTATATGGCATATCATACATGGCGCACCTGCAAAGGTGCGGTTTGTGATATAGCCGCGGATTGAAAGTTATCTTTCAGATAATTCTGTGTGGGCGTCCGATACCGTGGGACTCGTCCTGACGGCCTCGGCCCACGGCTAACACGTGAATGAACCTTTCAGGTTCACTATCCGGATGTATCCGCTTGAGTGATTGCGTTTTATGCGATGTATTATAGCCCGTTAGGGCGATTTTCTTATAACCCGGCACAGAGCGTCAGCGGCGTGCCGGGCATAGATGCGACAGTCTAAAAGAGTCCGTCAGGACGGCTTGGGAAAAATGAGGAGCTTCGCAGAAGCGGATTGGGTGTAACCCCACTTCGAGCGTGCGAGGAGTGGGGATAAAGGCCGGAAGCAAGTGGATGGCTTCGAAGATGCCTGTTATAAACCTGATACGGATAACAGCCCACTTCGAGGGCATAGGCGTTATTCCGATTCGTTACCCTACTCCTCGCCCTGCCGGGCTCGAAGCAGGGTTCTACAAACCCCGCGTCTCCGACGCTCAGATTTCCGCGGATTGAAAGTTATCTTTCAGATAATTCTGTGTGGGTGTCCGGTTCTGCGGGTCTCGCTATCGCTCGGCCCGCAGCTATATCATGAATGAACCTTTCAGGTTCGCTATACGGATACGTCCAATACATCGCAAAAGCGATGTCCCTACAGTCCGATGAGGGACTCAAATACAATGTATGTTGTTGCAGTCAGCGGCGGCGCAGTTCCCAGAATGCCACGGCTGAGGCGGCGGCAACGTTCAGCGAGTCAACGCCGTGGTACATAGGTATGCGGCACACATAGTCAGCTCCCTCGATGGCATCATGCGCCAGCCCGTCGCCCTCCGTGCCGAGCATCAGAGCCAGCCGTGGTTCAGCTTTCAGACGTTCGTCATCGATGCTTACCGACCGGTCCGTAAGAGCCAGAGCCACAGTGCGGAATCCCAGTGCGTTAAGCTCCTCCTGCGGATGCTCCGTACGCGCCCATGGCACTAAAAACACCGACCCCATTGACACACGCACCGCACGGCGGTTAAGCGCGTCGCATGAAGTGGGGGTAAGCAGCACGGCATCAATGCCGAGAGCCGCTGCCGAGCGGAATATCGCGCCTATATTCGTGGTGTCCGACACCCCGTCAATCACCGCCACACGGCTTGCCCCCGCGCATACCTTCGCCACACTGCGTGGCTTCGGACGCCGCATGGCGCACAGCACCCCGCGCGTCAGCGTGTAGCCCGTCAGCTCAGCAAGCAGCTTGCGGTCAGCGGTATATACCGGCATGGCAGGACGTGAGGCTATTATGTCGGCGGCATCGCCCGTTATGTGGCGCCGTTCGCAAAGCAGTGCCACCGGTTCTATGCCGGCCTCCAGCGCTACGCGTATCACTTTGGGACTCTCGGCAATGAACAGCCCCTCGTCAGGATTCAGCTTGTTGCGTAGCTGAGCCTCTGTCAGCGAGGCGAATACGCGTATCTCCTCCTGCTGCAGCGATGCGATTTCTATCACGTTCATTCGAGTCCGTATTCCTTGATTTTGCGATATAGCGTGCGCTCCGATATGTTCAGTTCCGAGGCCGTGGCCTTGCGTCGGCCACCGTTTTTCTCCAGTGAGCGTCGTATCGTTTCTCGCTCGGTCTGCTCCAGGGTCGGGGTAGGAGCGCTCAGAGGGATTTCCACGGTGGTAGGCGGCGTTTTCATCAGATTGCATGCATCCGGATTGTAGTGCACCAGACTCTTCGGCATCTCCATCACTTCATAGTCGGCCGTCGGGGCAGCCTTCACTGCAGGCTTCTCAAAAGCATCCAGACGGTTCTGAAGCTCGTCAATCTCACGCTGCATCCTGAACAGCATGTTGAACAGCAGCTCACGTTCATGGTCATAGCTGTGCGCGCCTGCACCGGCCGATGTCGGCACGGGGCTGTATATCACCGCGTTCTGCGGCAGATACGGCTCCAGTTCATGTGCGCCTATCTCCCCGCCGGCATGAAACAGCGCAAGCTGTTCCACCACGTTCTTCAGCTGGCGCACATTGCCCGGCCAGCGGTAGCTGCTTATCAGCCGCTTGGCATCGTCGTCAAACTTCACCGCCGGCATGCGGTAGCGCTCCGAAAAGTCGGCCGCAAACTTACGCGCCAGCAGCACTATGTCGGTGCCACGTTCACGCAGCGGCGGCACGGTGATCTGCACCGTCGACAGGCGGTAGTACAGGTCCTCGCGGAAGCGTCCTGCCTCCACGGCGGCAAGCATATCCACGTTTGTAGCCGCCACCACGCGTATGTTGGTGCGCTGTACTGTGCTGGAACCCACCTTTATAAACTCGCCGCTTTCGAGCACGCGCAGCAGGCGCGCCTGAGTGGTGAGCGGCAGCTCAGCCACCTCGTCAAGAAATATCGTACCTCCGTCGGCCTCCTCGAAGTAGCCTTTGCGGGCCGATACGGCGCCCGTGAAGGCGCCCTTTTCATGGCCGAACAGCTCGGAGTCGATGGTGCCTTCAGGAATAGCGCCGCAGTTCACCGCTATGTAGCGGCCGTGCTTGCGAGGGCTGTAGGCGTGTATTATCTTGGGAAAGAACTCCTTGCCCGAGCCGCTTTCACCCGTCACGAGTACCGACAGGTCTATCGGTGCCACCTGCAGTGCGCGTTGCACGGCGGCAAGAAGCATCGGGGAGTTGCCCACTATTCCGAACCGCTGCTTGACCTGCATCACCTCGGCGGCGATGTCGGCGGGCAGCTGTGTATTACTTATTGGCATAAATCAATAGAGAACCTTCTTTGATTAGTTTTGACTCATTTCGCCGCATATCGGGTGCGACAGTGCGCGGCGCACGTGTGAGGCGTCAAGCCCCATGCCGAACAGAAACATCATCTTCGTTATGGCGGCCTCCACCGTTATGTCGCGTCCGAGCACCACTCCGCTTGCGGCCAGCGCGTCGCCCGATGCATAGCGCTTATGCACCGCACCGTTCACACACTGGGTCACGTTCAGTATCACTATCCCGCGCTCCACGGCCCGGCGGATAGCCTCGTTAAACCAGTCGACGGTCGGGGCATTGCCCGCACCGTAAGTTTTCAGCACTATACCCTTTACGCCCGGTGTGGCGAGCTGATGCTCAAGTATATGGCGCTCTATTCCGGGGAACAGATCTATCACCATCACCCCCCGGTCCAGTTCGTAGTGGCAGCGCAGGGGCCCGCGGTCATGCGGCAGGCGGTAGAGCGCATCCTCATTGAAGTTTATGCCAAGTCCTATCTTGGCCAGCGAGGGGTAATTGTTGCTCTTGAACGCGTTGAAATTGTCGGCGCTCATCTTCGTCGAGCGGTTGCCGCGCCACAGATAGTTCTCAAACAGTATGGCCACTTCCTGCACCAGCGGAGTGCCGTGGCGGTCAGCCGCGGCAGCTATCTGCAGAGCCGTTATCAGATTCTCCTCACCGTCAGTGCGCACCTCGCCTATAGGCAGCTGCGATCCGGTGATTATCACCGGCTTGCGCAGATTTTCAAGCATAAACGACAGGGCCGATGCCGAGTAGGCCATGGTGTCGGTGCCGTGAAGCACCACAAATCCGTCGTACGACGCATAGTGCCTCTCTATGGCCTGCGCTATCTGCACCCAGTGGGCCGGATTCATGTCGCTCGAGTCTATGGGCGGATTGAACGATATATTGTCAATCACGTAGTTGAGCATCTTGATTTTCGGCACATTGTCAATCAGGTGCGAGAAGTCAAACGGGCGCAGCGAATGGCTTACGGCGTCCTCGATCATTCCTATGGTGCCCCCTGTATAGATGAGCATTATGCGTGGCTGTCGGTTTGATTCTGACATGATGGTGCTGTGTTTGTGTATTAGAGGGTGTTTTCTGCTTGGTATATTGATGTTTGGTAGAGGGGAAGAGGGTGGCTTGCGGCCGCCCCGGAAAGGGGCGGGTGGAGGCAGGTGTTATTTCACCTGCGCTCCTGCCACAACCGGTGCTGTCGGGCCTATCACCACCAGAGAGCCGTCGGCATTTTCGGCCGACAGTATCATGCCCTGGCTTGTGATGCCTTTGAGCTTGCGCGGAGGCAGATTTGCTATGAAGCACACCTGCTTCCCTACGAGCTCTTCCGGCTTGTAGTATTTGGCTATGCCCGACACTATGGTGCGCTTCTCCAGTCCGTCGTCAATCAGGAAGCGGAGCAGCTTGTCGGCTTTTGGCACCTTGACGCATTCAAGCACCGTGCCTATGCGCAGGTCGGCCTTCATGAATGTGTCGAAGTCCACATCCTCAGCCTGCGGCTCGGCGTGCCAGTTCTTTATCTTGTTCTCCTCCTTGATGCGGGCCAGGCGGTCAAGCTGGGCCTGGATGGCATCATCGTCAATCTTTTCAAACAGCAGTTCAGGCTCGGCTATCACTGTTCCGACCGGCACGAGGTTGTCCTCGCCCAGACGCTCCCAGCCGAGCGGCTCTATGCCGAGCATGGCTGTCAGGCGGGCGGCGCTGAACGGCATGAACGGCTCCATGGCTATGCTCAGGTCGGCGCAGAGCTGCAGCGCGCAGTACAGTATGGTGGCGGTGCGCTCCATATCCGTCTTGGCCACTTTCCACGGCTCCGTCTCCTGGAGATACTTGTTGCCCAGACGGGCTATCTCCATCATATCCTTCAGCGCCTCGCGGAAGTGGAATGTATCGAGGTTGCCCTCCAGGCGTGTACGTGCCTCGCGCACGTCAGCCATCAGCTGGCGGTCGATATCCTGAAGCTCCGCCGGTGCCGGCACCTGACGGTCGAAATATTTCTTGGTGAGCACTGTGGCGCGGTTCACGAAGTTGCCCAGCACAGCCACGAGCTCATTGTTGTTACGTGCCTGGAAGTCGGCCCAGGTGAAGTCGTTGTCCTTCGTTTCCGGAGCGTTGGCCGTCAGCACATAGCGGAGCACATCCTGCTTGCCGGGGAAGTCGCGCAGATATTCGTGGAGCCATACAGCCCAGTTGCGCGAGGTAGATATCTTGTCGCCCTCCAGGTTCAGGAATTCATTGGCCGGCACATTGTCGGGCAGCTGAAATCCGTCGCCGTAGGCCATCAGCATGGCGGGGAACACTATGCAGTGAAACACAATGTTGTCCTTGCCTATGAAGTTGATAATCCGGGTTTCGGGGTCCTTCCAATAGGTCTGCCATGAATCGGGCAGAATCTCCTTGGTGTTTGATATATAGCCTATCGGTGCGTCAAACCATACATAGAGCACCTTCCCTTCGGCGCCCTCCACCGGAACCGGCACACCCCACTTCAGGTCGCGGCTCACGGCACGCGGCTGCAGTCCCATGTCGAGCCATGACTTGCACTGGCCATACACGTTAGTTTTCCACTCCTTGTGGTCCTCGAGAATCCACTTGCGCAGCGCATCCTCCCAGCGGTTAAGCGGCAGATACCAGTGGGTGGTCTCGCGCATGGTCACGGGAGCCGATGTCAGGCTTGAGCGCGGATTTATAAGCTCCGTAGCTGCCAGGGTGGTGCCGCACGCCTCACACTGGTCGCCATAGGCGCGGTCGCTGCCGCAGTGGGGGCAAGTGCCTGTCACATAGCGGTCAGCCAGGAATTCGCCGGCCTGCTCATCGTAAGGCTGCATCGAAGTCTGCTGCTCAAACTGGCCGTTGTCATACAGGCGGCGGAAAAATTCGCTTGCCGTGCGGTGGTGTATATCGGAAGTGGTGCGGGAATACACATCGAACGATATTCCCAGCTCCTCCATAGTGTCCTTGATGATAGTATGGTAGCGGTCCACGATATCCTGCGGGGTCACACCCTCGGCGCGGGCCTTGATGGTGATAGGCACACCATGTTCGTCACTGCCTCCCACCATCACAACATCCTGTCCGCGCTGACGCAGATAGCGTGCGTAGATATCGGCGGGTACATACACTCCGGCCAGATGTCCTATGTGGACCGGTCCGTTTGCATAAGGTAAAGCAGTGGTTATCAGTGTTCTTTTGAAATTCTTTTCCATGTTGGCGATAATGTCGGTTCCAAACCGCAAAAATAATATTTTCCTCCCGAAAAATCAAATCAAATCGCACGCCCATCCCTCCGGGCAGTATCAGCGTGGCTCGCTGCCTTTTATGTACCTATCTGAGCTTTCGCGTTTTGTGCGGCCTTGTAGGGACATCGCTTGCGATGTATCAGATGTATCTGGATAGAAGAACCTGAAAGGTTTATTCACCTTATAGGGCCATGCCTTCGGCATGTATTAGGTGCATCCGGATAGTGAACCTGAAAAGGTTCATTTACCTTGTATGGTCATGCCTTTGGCATGTGTTAGATGCATCTGGATAGCGAACCTGAAAGGTTCATTCATGTTTTAGCCGCGGGCCGAGCGTAGCGAGACCCGCGGAAAAGCGAGTCCCGCGGTAACGGACGCCCCCACAGAATTATCTGAAAGATAACTTTCCATCCAATAGCTATCGCAGCCCTTTAGGGCGGCTTGTCTCACCTGACAGACAGAATCCGTCCTTGCGGACTCTGTCTATATTTCGCATCTATGCCCGGCACGCCGCTGACGCTTTGTGGCGGGTTACATGAAAGTCGCCCTAACGGGCTATAATAGCCCGCATATGATTGTACGGCCATGTAAGCATCGAAGATGCGGGGTGTGTATAACCCCACTTCGAGCTGACAGCGAGGAGTGGGGAAGCGAATCGGAATGAGAGCAATGCCCTCGAAGTGGGCTGTTATCCCGACAAAACAGGCATCTCCGAAGCCATACATCAGCTATCGGGCCTTTATCCCCACTCCTCGCCCTGACGGCCTCGAAATGGGGTTCCACCGACCCCGCGTCTCCGACGCTCCTCCATGTCTACGTACGCCACATGCGTAGCGAACCTGAAAGGTTCATTCCTCTTGTATGGCCATGCCTTTGGCATGTATTAGGTGCATCCGGATAGCGAACCTGAAAGGTTCATTCATGTTTTAGCCGCGGGCCGAGCGCAGCGAGACCCGCGGAAAGCCGAGCCCCACAGAATTATCTGAAAGATAACTTTCAATCCAAAAACTATCATAGCCCTTCAGGACGGCTTACTCCACCTGACAGACATAATCCGTCCTTCGGACTCACACGATGATTTGTCTCCGCATCCCCGCCACGCCGCTGACGCTTTGTGGCGGGTTACATGAAAATCGTCCGTTCCGGACTCCAATAGTCCGCGTCCACCCGGCCGGTTGCGACAAGATGGTACGCTGTCGGGGCTATCTCACCTGTATCTTTGCGGAAAAAAGATACTATGAAAACCACACACTTTCCTATCGCCGCACTCTCCTCGGCGCGTGCCGTGCGCCGCTGTATGAATCTTGCTCCGGCGGCCGACTGCGGCGAGCGTCCGCTAATCCCTATCCCGATGCCCGAACAGGTGGCTGACCGGAGTATGACACCGTTTCACACCCACGTCCACCGCTCCGGAGCCATCACGCAGCTGCTCTACCGCAAAGAGGCCGACACAGTTTATATAATAGGGCGCCGCAAAGGTGAACTTGCTGATATAGCCGCGCTTGACGCGGTGCCCTACTGCGCGCTCAGCAGTGGCGATGAAGTGATAGTAATGCTCCCCGACGGGGCGCATCGCCTTGCCGTAGATGACGACGAGGTCAGCTGGACCCATATCACTCTCTCCGCTTCTGCGGGGCTGCCGGTGCTCACCGCCGATGTCGAGGGTGAACTGTCGGCTTCCACAGCCGCGCTGCAGCTCACCGGCGGCGCTACGGTCAGCTCGCTGTCGCAGGCGGCTCTTTCGGCACTGTCGGGCCGTCTTACCGATGCTTACGGGCAGATATGCTCCACCGCCTCCGCGAGCGGACTCTGGGTGCAGCCCGCACTGCTCATGGCCCGACTCCTTGACTCGGCAGGCAACACTGTTGCCGCCGGTCCGCCTGTGCTTCTCGCACCCTCAGGCTGGCAGTGTGCCGGGGAGATTGAAGCCGCCGTCAGCACGCGCGACGATACGGTGATACCCTCGTTGCGCATGTCGGCAGCCACATTCTATGTGTCGCTCACTATGCCGCAGGCCATTGACCCTTCGGCCGTCACGGTTGAGGTACTTGAATATCCCACGCTTCACCCTGTCGACTACTCCGCGCAGGCATGCACGCGGCTGTCCGGGGCCACGGGAGCGCTGCGCTTTGCCGCCACACTTCCGGGTGCCACAGCCGGAATGTCGCCGCTCGATGCCGTGCGTTCATCCACACTGGCCTCTCTGGTGTCCTATGCTCCTGATTCGGCCCGCGTTGTGGCCCGGATGGCTGTAAGTGGCTCGGCCGGACGCACCGTGCGGCTGCGGCGTCCTGTGGCTCCCGCCCCGAAGACCGACAATGACCGCGTGGCCTCGCTTACGGCCTCGGTCCCTGCAGCTGCGGTCAGCTCCGGATTTACGGCCCGCTGTGTGTGCCGCAGTGGGAGCGCGGTACTCTGGGCTGATGTGGAGCGGCTTCGCCGCGCGGGCTATTCGCCTCAGTTGATAGGGGGCCGGTATACTGCCGGGGCAGGTGCGTCATGGCTTGCCGCTATCGAGGTGACCTTTGCCGACGGGCAACGTCGCGTGCAGCGCTTCGTATGCTCCGGTCCGCGCCCTGTAGCCCTCTCGCCGCTGATTACCTATCCAGATACTGCCGCCACGGAGATTACCGTGTGGACGGCCGATACCGGCGGCGCCAATCCCTGTAGTGCCAGGCTTCCGCTCTCGCTCCCGGCTCCATCGGCCACCGTGGCTGCATATATCTCCGCTTCACTGACCCCGGTGGAGCTGAGGCCCTCCGCGTCGCCGCTGCCTCAGGCTGTGGAGCCAGGCAGCATACGCTCCCCCTCGCTTATCCTGTTGGCGCGCTCCGAGGAGCCGCTATCGCCTGTAGGGTCGGCCGATTCAGGCCACGGGCCGGTGGTGGCGCTCGCTCCGGTCGGGGCGCAGACGTCGCTCGACATATCGCGTGTGCGCTTCCACGCGTTCGGTCCGGGCGGTGTGATGTCGGTCAATGCCAATGTGCGCACCGGAGTGATGTCGCTTATGCTCAGTGCTTCGCATGCCGTAGCGCGGGGGAGTGCCGTGGCCTGCAGTCCGGGAGGTACATATATGCTGTGTGGCAACCGTCTGCTGCTCCTGGCGGGGTCGCGCATCCGCAGCCTGTGCACTGTCCCGCGGTCGCGGTCGCTGGCGTGGCATCACGCCTCGGAATCACTGTGGGTGGCCGATGAGAGGGGTAATATTACGGTGCTGCACCCCGAAGGCTCGGTGTCCGATATGTCGCTCCCCTTTGAGGTGGTGTCGCTCTATGCCGACACTTCATCACTTCTGCTCACCGCGCCCTCGGCCATCTATGAAGCGCTCCCGGCAGGTGCCGGTGTCGGACCGCAGGAGGTGGCGTGGGAAGGGGAACTGTGTCTGCCCCGGCGCACGCGCCCCATAGGGCTGCGGATCGATATGTCGGCGTCATCGTTCGACGGAACGCTCACCCTGTCGGCCCACGGCGGAGCCGGTCCGGACTACGCCTCGGAGGTATGCTCCTTCGGGCTGAAAGGGCCTGTCCATGCGCCCTACACATTCTGTATCTTCTCACCTGTGCGTCCGCGGTATCTGCTGAGCATACGCGGCAGCGCTTCATCTGATTTCCAACTTCGTGATGCTTCCCTTATCTATGACTGACTCTGATATTGACCGCATGCTTGCCGAGGACCGCCGCCGGCGCTCGCTGCTTGTCGACGATTATTCACCCGTGCGCGGTCGCTCCGTCGAGGGGCGCTCCCTGCGGCGCGTGGCGTGGGAGCAGGAGCCGGTGTGGCTTCCCGACAGCATGATAGCCGACCCGGCATTCGCCCGCCTTACCGATGAGGTTTCTTATGCCCGTCTGCGTCAGCGCCACGACTTCGAGTATTGGGCTACCACGTGCGTCACCATCAACGATAAGCTTACCGGCGAGCGTGTCCCTTTGCGGCTCAACGCTCCGCAGCGCCGTGTGCTCGACGTCATCGAGACCGACCGCCGTGCCGGCCGTCCGCTCCGTCTTATCATGCTCAAGGCGCGTCAGTGGGGCGGAAGCACCCTGATACAGATGTACTTCGCGTGGATTCAGTGTCTGCACCGCCGCCGCTGGAACTCGCTTATCTGCGCCCACGTGCAGCAGACCTCCGCCACTATCCGCGGCATGTATGCCGACATGCTCGCATCCTACCCCGAGCAGTATTGGCAGGGCACCGAGCCGCCGAAGCTCCGCAGCTATCAGGGGAGTCAGAATATCCGTGAGATAGCCGGACGCGAGTGTCGCATAACCCTCGCATCGAGCTACACGCAGGAATCAGTGCGCGGACTCGACTGCGCCATGGCCCATCTGAGCGAGGTGGCCTTCTGGAAGGATACCGACCGCATGGCCCCCGACGATTTCATCCGCGCCATATGTGGCGGCATAGCCATGGTGCCCCTCAGCTTCGTGGCGCTGGAGAGCACAGCCAACGGCGTGGGCAATTTCTTCCACTCCGAGTGGCTCCGCGCCAGCAGCGGTGAGAGCGACAAGCGCGCCGTGTTCGTGCCATGGTATGAGATAGAGATCTACCGCCTTGACCCGCCTGACCCGCGCGGACTTGTGGCATCCATGAATCCATACGAGCGGATGCTCTGGGACCGCGGGTTGACGCTCGACCGCATATGGTGGTATCGCTGCAAGCGGCGTGAGATGTCGTCCGATGTGGCTATGAAAGCCGAATATCCTACTGACGATACCGAGGCATTCGCCTCCACCGGCGCCGGAGTGTTTGCGCGTGAGGATGTGGAGCGTCTGCGCCGGGGATGCGAGGAGCCGCAGCTTGTGGGCGACCTGTGCGGCGAGGCCCCTACGGGGCGTGCCGCGCTGCGTGGCTTGCGATTCACCCCGTCGGCAGGCGGGGCGCTGAAGGTGTGGCGCCGTCCGGTGGCAGGCGCATCGCGCAGCCGCTATGTGGTGGCTGTCGACGTAGGCGGCCGTTCGCTAAGCTCCGACTGGTCGGTCATCGCAGTCATTGACCGCAATGATTCGCCCGATGGGCCGGGCATCGTGGCGCAGTGGCGCGGACATGTCGACCCCGATATACTCGGCTGGAAAGCCGCCGCCATAGCGCGCTGGTATGCCGGAGCGCTGCTGGTCATTGAAAGCAATTCGCTCGAAACCGCCGTTGAAGGCTCGGCGCGCTTCATTCTTGAGGAACTCAACGGCGCCTACCCCAATCTGTATGTGCGCACGCCGCGCGACACGCTCAATCCCTCCGCCGAGCCGCGCGTGGGTTTCCACACCAACCGCTCCACCAAAGCCACCGCCGTGGCCTCGATGCTCGCCATGGTGCGCGAGTGTGCCTACCGCGAGCGCGACGTCGAGGCGTGCAACGAAATGGACCTCTACGAGCAGTTGCCCTGCGGCAGCTACAGCGCCAAGCGTGGCCATCATGACGACATCCTGATGACACGCATCATAGGGCTCTACGTGGCCGCCGGACTCCCCGTGCCCGACTACACCGGCGCCGAAGCCCTCCTCCGCCGTCCCCGCTGGTAGCCTCTGCATCAAAAAAAGTGATGTGTGATAGATTTATTGATATTTCAGAGTTTTAAAATAAAATTGTATATTTGCGGGCTGAAATAGCTGAACTTATCGTCCTGTGGCGTAGGTTCTGTACCATAAAAAACAGAAAAAATCAATTTAATTAACCCAATATCATTCACAATTAACACATGCAAAAAGGAAAATTAGGAAGTGTAGTGGCGGGTGTAATCGCCATCTTCTTAGTGCTTATTTGCCTGTTCTACTTGTCTTTCACTCTCGTAGGCAACCACTACGATGATAAGGCTAAAGTACATGCCGAGCAGGTGGCCGGAAAGGCCGGCACGAATTCCGATTCTTACCGGTTGGCTTACAAGAGCTATATCGACTCAATCTCAAAAGAAAAGGTATGGCTCGGCTACACCTACAATGAAGTACAGAAATTAGGCGTGGGCCTCGGTCTTGACCTCAAGGGGGGTATGAACGTGACACTCCAGGTGTCGGTTCCCGATATTCTCCGCTCGATGGCCAATGCAGAGGGCAATGTTTATTTTGACCGCGCTATCGCCAGCACCGACTCAGTGGTGAAGGCTACACGCAGCAATGACTATGTGGCCATATTCTGCCGCGAGTACCGCAAGCTCGACCCGCAGGGCGACCTCTCAGTGGTGTTCCGCGATCAGGTGAAGCGTGGCGACAACGATCAGGCTATCGAAACCGCGCTGAAGCAGGAGGTGAAGGACCGCGTGAGCAGCTCTACCAACGTGCTCCGCAGCCGTATCGACCAGTTTGGCGTTGTGGCTCCCAACATCCAGGAGCTTGAAAACGACGGCCAGATTCTTCTTGAGCTTCCCGGCGTCAAGGAGCATGACCGTGTGCGCGACCTGCTGAAGTCATCGGCCAACCTCGAATTCTACGAAACAATGCCCCTGGGTGATATCCAGATGGCGCTTGCCGAACTCGACCGCTCTCTTGCCGCCGATTCAACCCGTCAGGGCATGACATTCCTCGGCAACTTCATGCAGCTCGGCGATCCGCGCGGCAGCACCGTAGGTATCGCTACCTCGGCTCAGCGCGTGATGATCGACTCGATAATCAACTCTGACGCCGCCAAGCGTGTGCTTCCCTCCAACCTGCGTCTGGCATGGGAGGTAAAGCCCCAGAGCGTTGAATATACCGACACTCTCACCAAGGCCAAGCGTTCGATGGACCTCTACTCGCTCGTGGCTCTCAAGACATCAAACGGCAAGGCTGCCCTGAGCGGCGACGTCGTTACTGCCGCTACCAGCGAATATGACACCATGCACGGCGGCAACTACGTGCAGATGACCATGAAGCCCGACGCTGCCAAGCAGTGGGCCCGCATCACAGCGGCCAACGTAGGCAAGCAGGTGGCTATCGTGCTCGACGACCAGGTGTACTCAGCTCCCGTGGTACAGAACGCCATCGAGGGTGGCACATCGTCCATCACCGGCAACTTCACCACCGATGAAGCGAAGGACCTTGCCAACGTGCTCAAGAGCGGTAAGATGGCTGCCAAGGTAGATATCATCAGCGACACCGTTATCGGTCCGTCGCTCGGTCAGCAGGCTATCGAGGATGGCTTCATGTCATTCATCATAGCTCTGGTGCTCCTGATGATCTTCATGATGGCTTTCTACGGTGTGATACCCGGTCTGATCGCCAACCTCGGCCTGATATTCAACATATTCTTCACCTTCGGTATCCTCGCTTCGTTCCAGGCTGTGCTGACCCTGTCAGGTATCGCCGGTATCGTGCTCGCGCTCGGTATGGCCGTTGACGCCAACGTGCTTATCTTCGAACGCGCCAAGGAGGAACTCCGCGCAGGCAAGACCATCCGCAACGCTATCGCCGACGGTTACAGCAACGCGTTCTCAGCTATCTTTGACTCGAACCTGACCTCAATCATAACCGGTATCATCCTTCTGATATTCGGTACAGGTCCTATCAAGGGCTTCGCCACAACTCTTATCATCGGTATCATCTGCTCGTTCTTCACAGCAGTGTTCCTGACACGTCTGGTGTTCATCATGTTCGAAAAGACAAAGCCGTTCCAGAAGCTTACCTTCACCACCGCTCTGTCAAGCCGCATGTTCACCACCACGAAGTTCAACTTCCTCGGCGCACGCAAGCTGTCATTCACCATCTGCGGTATCTTCGCTCTTGTGGTGATCGGCTCACTGTTCCTCCGCGGACTGAACCAGGGTATCGACTTCTCAGGCGGCCGCAACTACGTGGTGCAGTTTGACCATCCCGTGAAGACTCACGAACTCCAGGCCAAGCTCGCTCCTCTGTTTGACGGTGCCCAGGTATCGGTAATCACCATTGACGACAACACCAAGGTGCGTGTGTCAACCAACTATAAGATTGACTCCGAAGATGAAAACATCGACGCCGAAATCACCGAAATCCTCTACAACGGTATGAAGGACGAAATCGGCGGCATGTCAATGGCTGACTTCTCGACAACAAATGAAAATGTAGGTATCCAGAGCTCACAGAAGGTAGGTCCGACCGTGGCCAACGACATGCGTACCGACGCTTACATCGCTGTGATCCTCTCGCTGATAGCCATGTTCCTCTACATCCTGATACGTTTCCGCAACATAGCCTTCTCAGTAGGTGCTCTCGCTGCGGTGGCATTCACAGCGTTCAGCATCATTGGATTCTACTCTCTGTTCTGGGGTGTGTTCCCCTTCGCAATGGAGGTTGACCAGACATTCATAGCTGCTATCCTGACTGTGATCGGTTATCAGATCAACGATACCGTGGTAGTGTTTGACCGCGTGCGTGAGAACATCGGCCTCTATCCGAAGCAGGACTTCTTCACCAACGTGAACCGCTCTATCAACTCTACCCTGAGCCGTACGGTGATGACATCGGCTTCAACTCTGCTTGTGCTGCTCTGCATCTTTATCCTCGGCGGTGACTCGATCCGTTCGTTCACCTTCGCCATGATATTCGGTGTGGTAATCGGTACACTGGCCACTATGTTTGTTGCCGCTCCCGTAGCTTACCTGACTGACAGCCGCCGCGCTGCAGGCAAGAAAGCTTGATAAAATGATATAAAATCAGATTTTTATATGCCGGCGGGCTTCTTAAGGATGCCCGCCGGATTTTTTTTGTTAATCCGCAGTTTTGTGAGATGCCGGGAGAACATTCCGGTGACAGGTTTGTTTTGGTTTTGTCGACAAAATTCAATACTTTTGTTACGTGGTATATAATATAACCATGTTTTTTCGTTAACATAATGTACAAGTATGCCGTAATGGCATAAACGCAGTGCGGGAGTATGACCGCATAAAATATAAGGTATAATATAAATAGCTGCTGATGAAAGCATTGCACCGAACTATCATTATAATTGCCGCAGTATTGGGGTTGAGCGCCTGCCAATCGACCAAAAACGTAGTATATTTTCAGGACCTTCAGCCGGAGCAGCAGGAGGCGATGCTCAATATGAATAAAATCAAGGTTCAGCCGGGCGACAACCTGTCGATCGTGGTGACATGCCGTGACCCGAAGCTGATGCAGCTCTATAATCTGGTACAGCCTAACACACGCCTGCTCTCGGGCAGCGATGTTGCCACCTCCAACGGCGACATGATGGGCTACCTCGTGGACTCGCAGGGGAATATCGACTTCCCGCAGCTCGGCCAGATACATGTAGGAGGGCTGACCCGCGAGGAGATAGCCGCCGATATCAAGGAGCGCCTTATCAAATCGGAGCAGCTGAAAGACGCTGTGGTAAGCGTGGAGTTCAACAATCTGTATGTGTCAGTGATGGGCGAGGTGAACAAGCCGGGGCGTTTCGAGGTGAAGCGCGACCAGCTGACGGTGCTTGACGCACTGGCCGATGCCGGCGACCTGACGATATACGGCAAGCGCGACCAGGTGTACGTGATACGCGAGCAGGACGGCAAGCGCGTGACCTACGCGCTGGACATGCGCTCGAAGGATATGTTCAACTCGCCGGGCTACTTCCTGCAGCAGGGCGACGTGGTGTACGTGGCTCCCAACAGCACCCGTGCCGGCCAGGGCTCGATAAATGACAACAGCTTCAAGTCGGCCTCGTTCTGGATGTCGCTCGTGTCGGTGCTTACCACCGTGGCAGTGCTCATCTTCAAATAAAAAACAACACATAAACCTAACAAAAGGGGCCGACGGGCCTCTCATAACCAAAATATGGAAAAGGATTCCGAAATAACGGGCACTGCGCAGGCTCCGTCATCGTTTGACTTCAAGAATTTGCTATCGCTCAGCGCGGCCCGCTGGTACTGGTATCTTATATCGCTGGCCCTGTTCATAGGACTGGCGGCGTTCTATCTGGTGCGCACCGCGCCGGTGTACACCCGCACCACCACCATTCTTATCAAGGATGACGAGGAGACGTCGAATCCGCTGAAGAAGGCGATGTCGTCGGGCTTCAATGTGTTCAAGACGAACAACATGATCCAGAATGAGATGCTTTCGCTGCGGAGCGTGTCGCTGATGGCCGACGTGGTGAAGCAGCTCGGCATCAACTCAGGCTATTATGCCAAGGACGGACTGCGTCCGGTGGAGCTGTACAAGAATAATCCGCTGTCGGTGACGCTGATTGACAGCGTGGCTCCGATGGTGCTGTTCAAGTTTGAGGCTGACAAGCAGGGACGCGTGAAACTGTGGGGCTTCCAGAAGAACAACAAGGATGTAAGCGGCTCGGCCGAAGGTATGGTGGGACAAGCCATACAGACTCCTATAGGCAAGGTAATGTTCTCGCGCACACCCTGGTACTCGGATGAGTATTTAGGGAAGGCGATAACATATTTCCACTCGGCGCCGATGGTGCAGGCCAAGCAGCTTGTGAAGGAGATACGCATAACGCTCGGCGACGAGGATGCCAACGTGATAAACATCAGCTATTCCAATTCATCGATACAGAAGGCCGACGACCTGCTGACAACGCTTGTGGCCGAGTACAACAAGCGGTGGATCACGGACAAGAACCAGGTGATGCTGTCGACCTCGCGCTTCATCAACGACCGCTTGGGCGTGCTGGAGCAGGAGCTCGGCGAGGTGGACTCGGACATATCGTCGTACAAATCGGAGAATCTGCTTCCTGACCTGAAGGCCACCTCGGAGATGTATCTGGAGCAGTCGTCAAAGAATCAGGCTGAGCTGCTGCTGATAAACAATCAGATGTATATGGCAAGGTTCCTGCGCAAGGAGCTTGCCGGAAATGATATAAAGACTCCGCTGCCTGCCAACTCGGGCATAGAGAACGCATCGCTCGAACAGCAGATACAGGAGTACAACACCATGGTGCTGGAGCGTAACCGCCTGATAGCATCGTCGTCAGAGAGCAATCCTCTGGTACAGGATCTGGGTGAGGCTCTTAACACGCAGCACCGCAACATACTGGTGTCGCTCGACAATGTGATAACCTCGCTCAACGCGCAGATGCGTAGTCTGCAGGGTGAGATTTCGACCGCTACCGGACATCTGGCCGCCAGCCCGAACCAGGCGCGCTACCTGCTGAGCGTGGAGCGCCAGCAGAAGGTTAAGGAATCGCTCTATCTGTTCCTGTTGGAGCGGCGCGAGGAGAATCAGCTGACACAGGCATTCACGGCCTACAACACACGCATAATCGACCCGCCTTTCGGCGAGGACACCCCGACATCGCCCAAGACAGTGCTGATTCTGGCCGGGGCTTTCATGATGGGGCTGCTTGTGCCGTTCGGGCTGATATGGCTGCTTGAATCGCTGAACACACGTGTGCGCGGTAAGAAGGATGTAGAGAGCCTGTCGATGCCTCTGATGGGCGAAATACCGGCCATACGCGACGAACATCACAGCGAAAAACCGGTGATAAAGAAGAAACGTGAGAATGCGGGCCTGAAGGACCTGTTGGTGGCCGAAGGGTCGCGCGACGTGGTCAACGAGGCGTTCCGCGTGCTGCGAACCAATCTGGAGTTCATGTCGGCCAAGGAGAAGGGGTGCAAGGTGGTGATGATCACTTCGTTCAATCCAGGTTCGGGCAAATCGCTGATAACCATGAACCTTGCCGCATCGCTCGCGCTTAAGGGGAAGAAGGTGCTTGTGATAGACGGCGACCTGCGCCGTGCATCGGCTTCGGCGTTCATCGGTAATCCGCACCGCGGTATCGCTGACTATCTGAGCGAAACGGTGGATGACTACAAGAGCGTAATCAAGCCTCTGCCTTCGGTGAAGGGTGTGGATGTGATGCCTGTGGGCACCATGCCGCCTAACCCGTCGGAACTGTTGGGACAGGAGCGTATGGCGGAACTTGTGGAGCAGCTCAAGCCGCTGTATGACTACATACTGCTCGACTGTCCGCCTATCGATATCGTGGCTGACACGGCCGTGATAGCGAAGTTGGCTTCACGTACAATATTCGTGATACGCGCCGGCCTGTTCGAGCGCTCGCTCGTACCTGAACTCGAAAAGCTGTACCATACGGACCGCTTCAACAATATGTCGCTGATACTTAACGGTGTGCAGACTACATCGGCCCGCTACGGCTCGAAGTACGGCTACCGTTACGGCTATGGCTACGGCACGTATGGCAATTACGGCGGCTACGATACAAAACAATAACCTGATATAGAGAAGGAGGCGAACCATGTGGCCATTTAAGAAGAAGAGCTCACTTGCCGACAGCGGCTATATGCAGGGTTTCACTGACTGGCACTGCCATATACTGCCCGGGGTGGACGATGGGGTGGATGCGATGGAAAAATCGCTTGCCATACTTGCCGATTATGCCTCGATGGGGGTGAGCCGCGTATGGTTTACGCCGCATATCATGGAGGATGTACCCAACACTCCGGCCGCACTGCGCGAGCGATTCGCGGAGCTGAAGGAGGCTTACAGCGGTCCGCTGGAGCTGAACCTGGCGGCTGAAAATATGCTTGACAATCTCTTCGAGGAGCGTCTGGAGGCTAATGAGCTGCTGCCGATAGGCCCCGGAGGGACGCATCTGCTTGTAGAAACGAGCTACTATACACCTCCGATGGATCTGTACGGTATACTGGAGCGGATAAAGAGCGCCGGATATTTCCCGCTGCTTGCGCATCCGGAACGTTACCGCTACATGGAGCAGAAGGACTATGACCGCCTGCACTCCATGGGGATAAAGATGCAGATGAATCTGACGTCGCTTGCGGGCCTCTACGGCGCTGACGTGAAGAAGCGTGCGGAGCATCTGCTGAAACTCGGATATTATCATGCCACGGGCACCGACCTGCACCGTCACCGCACGCTCGGGCCGATGGCGGGGGCGCAGGTGGCGCAGAGTACAATAGATTTACTACCGCACCCTGACAGCCTATGATTCCTTATATCCTGTTCATAGCTGTGATGCTTGTGCTGCACCGCTGCCGATGGCCTAAGGCTATGGTGGTGGTGCTGGTGCTGTTTGCAGCGCTCCGCTACGACACGGGATGGGACTATCATATGTACTATAGCTTCAGCACCGAAACAGGACGTTTCTTTGCTGAACGGCAGTATTCATGGTTCTGGAATATGCTTTTCAGCATAGGACGAATGACGGAGCTGAGATGGCTTCCGATAACTATTACAGCTTTTATCACGTATCCGGTACTGTATGTCGGGCTCAAGATGCTTTACCGCAGTAATGTAGGCGGTATATCGGACGCTTTGTTGGTGTATGCGCTGTGGCCATATCTGTATCTGAGTTCGTTCAGTATTATCCGTCAGGCTCTTGCGATGGCGATAATAGTGTGCATATTCGCAGTGCTGAACTCACGCTACAAAGTATGGGTAAAAGCGGTAGTGCTTGTGGTGCTGTACTTCGCGGCATTTGTAGCCCATCCGTCAGCACTTGTGATGATACTGCTTATTCCGGTATATATATTCCGGCGTATGATGTCATTGAAACTGGCGCTGATAGTATTCGGGTCGGCTATATTCATATTGGGCAGTCTTCAGCTGATACTCGGTATGATCGATATCAAGGGCATGGCTCACTATATCGGTTATCTTGACTCAGGACAGGAGGTGGGCGGCCTGATATGGCTGCTGCTTGCTGCTATCGAAGTATACCTGATAGTGGCGGGAATGCAGAAGAAGCGCCGGCGTCTGTCGGTGGAATTCCAGCAGGCATATTTCCTGAGTGTGTTCGGCGTCGGACTCCTGGCCGCAATATACGGAGTGCTGCATTCGGCGGCAATATCACGCATAGCTGACTATTTCGCGATGTTCATGATATTTACGGTATTCCCTTGTGCAGCAATGTTCAAGTGGCAGAAACCTCTACGTACAGTTATCAGCGTTTCAATGGCGGCGCTGTTCCTGTTCTATCTTGTATATACTGACACTGGACTGAAAATGGGTATGTCAAGTAGCCGTTTTCTTCCGTATAAAACGCTTTTGGAGGAGTGATAGGGATGAAATCAAGAATCAGGATTCCGGCCCGTGTGCAAGCGTTTCTCAACTCGGGAGACAGCCGCAGTGTCACGGTAAAGCGAAATATACTCGGTTCGGTAGGGGTAAAGGTAGCCAATATCGGTATCCAGCTGCTGTTGGTCCCCATGACCTTGGGATATCTTGATGATGAACTGTACGGAATATGGCTGACGGTTTCATCCATTATAATGTGGATAGGATATTTTGACATCGGCCTGACGGCCGGACTGCGCAACCGTCTGTCGGAAGCGCTTGCCAAGGATGACTACGAACGTGGCCGTCAGCTTGTGAGTACGGCATATGTGCTTCTGCTGCTGATATTTGTGCCTTTCGGGATAATCCTGTCAGCAATAATACCGCATATAGAGTGGAGCCATCTGCTTAATGTCGATCCATCGTATAATGATGAACTGATAGTGGTGATGGAGATTCTGCTGTCGGCATTCGCGCTGCAGATGGTATTCTCAGCCATAACCTCGATACTGACTGCCGTGCAGAAGGTGGCCATGGCATCGGCATTCCCTATGCTCGGCAATCTGTTCAGCCTTATAGCGATATTGATACTCAAGGAGTTTACCCACGGGTCGCTTGAGATACTGGCACTTTCGATATCTTATATCCCTGTGGCGGTACTGATAGTAAGCTCGCTGATATTTTTCGGCGGAAGCCTGCGAAGAATACGGCCGGGAGTGAAGTGGGTGCGCATGAGGCTCGGCCGTGATATTTTTTCACTCGGAATACAATTCTTCATCATACAGATACAGCTCCTGGTGGTATATCAGAGCACGAATCTGCTTATAGCATACGTGTCGTCGCCTGTGGAAGTGACGAGTTTCAATGTTGCATACCGCTATATAAATACCGCCTCGATGATACTGTATGTGATAATCAGCCCGCTGTGTCCGGCATTCACTGATGCGTTCACAAAGAAGGACTACGGTTGGATGCGCATGGTGTATAACAAGATGACGTATCTCTATGCTGCGGCATTAGGGTGCATAGTACTGATGGTATTGCTCGCTCCGATAGTGTTCAGGATATGGGTGGATGATGCGGATATATCGCCGGTGATTATGACGGTATCGGTGGGAGTGTATGTGGCCGTGTATTCCTGGGTGTCCATACAGGCTGTACTGATAAACGGAATAGGATCGATACGGATCGAGACGCTTGTCACTACGGCCGGAATGCTTGTGATGGTTCCTCTGGCACTTCTGCTGGGGCGCAGCGCCGGACTCGGAGCGATAGGTATCGTGACGGCGATGACAATAATCAATGTAGTGTATGCGCTGTGCTTCACGGTTCAGCTGCGTAAGATACTGTCGGGCAGCTGCGCGCCGGTATGGCTAAAATAACTGAATGGCTATGAATGGTGATACATACATACGGATAGCAGGAATAATAAAGCGGTGCACTGGGATAAATGACTTTTCATTGTTCCGCAAGCGGTGCACAAAACGGATAGGAAAGCTGATATACCACAGACATTACAGCGCATCTGATATTATCAGGGTGATGGAGGAGATGGGTATGCAGCGCGGAAGTCTTGTATGTGTGCATGCGTCGATGATGCAGTTCTATAATTACGACGGAACCGCTCAGGAACTGATAGATGGCATAATGGAGTCAATAGGTCCTGAAGGAACTCTTATGATGCCTGCATTTCCGGCACATATAGATGGATATGACTATTCCGAGCCGTTTTTCTTTGATGTGGATAATGACAAGACCGGAGCGGGATATCTTGCCGAGGTGTTCCGGCAGATGAAGGGGGTGAAGCGGAGCGCTGTCGCGAAATCCTCGGCATGTGCCATAGGCCCGCTTGCAGATTATCTTGTAGGTGAACATCATCTCTGTCAGGACTGCTGGGATGCCTATTCGCCATGGTACAGGATGTGCCTCGAGGGGGGACTGGTGTTCAACCTCGGAATGCCGCGGTCATATATCGGGACATTCCATCACTGCGTGGAAAGCACACTGAAGAATGAACATCCCTACTGGGAACAATTTTTTAACCGGAAGGGTTATTATAACTATGTCAGCGGAGGGCAACGCGGCGAGTACGTAAATATGGACAGTGACCTTGTGAGAAAGACACGAGAAAGTCAGGTCACCCGGTACTTTACGGAAGAGGAGTGGAGCATCCGCAAATTGTCAAACCTTGAAATCAAGATGTTCAACAGCCGTAAGGCTCTGGACAAGATGATAGAACTTGGCCGGAAAGGAGTGTCGGTGTACAGGATACCATCGGCAGCCAATTATAACAAGGCCTAAAAGAAAAAGCGATATAAGCGATATGAAGATACCTGTCCTTCTGATAGTATTCAAGCGGTGCGACACGGCGCTGAAGGCGCTGGAGCCGATAAGACGCGCACGTCCGGAGCGGATATATATAGCTGCCGACGGGCCTCGCGAGGGTGTGGCCGGCGAGGCTGAGGCTACGGAGGCCACTCGCAAGGCTGTGCTGGATGCGATAGACTGGCCGTGCGAGGTAAAGACGCTGCTGCGCAAGGAGAACCTGGGGTGCAGCCGCGGGGTGTACACGGCTATCAACTGGCTGTTTGAGAACGAGGAGGAGGGTATAATAGTGGAGGATGACTGTGTGCTCCGCGATTCGTTTTTCCCATTTGTGGAGGAGATGCTCGAGCGCTACCGCGATGACCGTAGGGTGGCTATGGTTGATGCGGCTAACTATCTGCCCAAGGTGGCGATACCGGATTCGTACGGTTTCAGCCGGTTCAAGTCGACCAACGGGTGGGCCACATGGCGCCGCGCGTGGGCGCTGATGGATATGGATATGAAGTGGCGCGGCACGGAGTATGAACTGTCGGTGATACGCAACATGGGGTATGGCCGGATGGATATACCTTACTGGCGCTACAGGATGAAGGCTGTGGACGCGGGCGATGTGTCGGCGTGGGACTGGCAGTGGTATTTCACAATGGCGGCCCACAATATGCTGGGTATCTATCCGCGGGTGAGCCTCGTGACGAACATAGGATTCGGCGAGGGTGCCACGCATACGTCGTCGGCGAAGATGCCGGAGCATTACATATCGCACCATGAGCTGGAGCTGCCGCTGAGGCATCCGGAGTATGTGGTGCCTTTCGAGCCGTTTGAGAAGGCTTTCTACCGGCTTAACAACACTCCGTTCGAGATTGTGAAGCGGCAGTTTCCGCTGTCGGTAAAGAACTATATAAAGCGACTTGTGCGTCGATAGTAAAAAGAAGACACACACATTAATTCACTCTGATATGCCTACACTACCAACACCATCGGGCCCGATACGATTCAAGAGCGTGGCTCTGTATCCGGGCGTGCAACAGATAAACAAGGAGATAGCGGCTGAGAACCTGAAGCTGCTGAAGGAGATTCTGGACCGCCACGGGGTGCAGTTTCAGCTGGCTTTCGGGTCGCTTTTAGGTGCGGTGAGGGAGCATGATTTCATAGATCATGACGAGGATATTGACCTTGCGTTCATGGCTGAGGACCGCGATACGGTGCTGGCGGCGATGCCCGACCTCTATAAGGAGGGGTTCAGGGTGTGCCGATATGACCGGAGGGACCTTGTGTCGGTGATGCGGCGCGGGGAGTATATAGACTTTTATTTCTACCGTCCTTACGGACACGGACTGCGGATATGCTCGGGGTGGTTGAATCTGGAAAGCCACATAACGCGCTCGACCACGATAGAATTCAAGGGCGAGCGGTACAATGTACCGGAGCAGTGGGAGGAGTATCTGGTGTCGGAGTACGGCACGGGATGGCGCACTCCGGTGAAGTGGAACAATTACAATATGGGGCGTATGGCTGTGACGCGGCTCGAGCTGAAGGAACGGCTGAAGGATATGCTGCCGAAGCCTCTGTTCATGTTGCTTGCGGGACGTGCACAGCGTAAGCTTGAGGAGAGGTGCAAGGCCCGGTTAAGAAAAAATTTAAATTACAAGATATGAAGACTTATGCTTTCCCCGGTATAATCGAGGACAGAATACTTGAGATAGGAGCGCGGCAGATACCATATATGCGCACTCCGGAGTTTTCGGCTGTCAACAAGGACTCGGAGCGGCTGCTGCTTGATATGGCAGGGTGCCGCGAGGGGCGCGTGATAATCTATACGGGCTCGGGCACGGGTGCGATGGATGCTGTGGTGAGATGCTACGCATCGACCCGGGGCAAGGCTATGGTGATAGACGGGGGCTCGTTCGGACACCGCTGGGAGGAGCTGTGCCGCTACTACGACGTGCCGTGCGCCACGATGAAGGTGGAGTTTGGCAAGGATGTGGATTATGCGGCTCTGGAGGCTATGATGGAGCGGGAGCGCCCGGGAGTGCTGCTGTTTCAGCATCATGAGACATCGTCGGGGCAGCTGTTTGACGTGAAGCGGATATGCGAGATGTGCCGCCGGCACGGGGTGTCGCCTGTGGTGGACATAATCAGCACTTTCCTTGCGGAGCCGTTTGATATGGATGCCTTAGGCGCGGATATAGCTATAACGAGCTCGCAGAAGGGTCTTAACATCCCTCCGGGGCTATCGGTAGTATTCCTGTCGGAGAGGCTTACGGGGTATGACTTCGCGCGGACGTCGTATTATTTCGATTTTCAGGACAATCTGCGGAATATGGAGCGTGGCCAGACTCCGTTCAGTCCGGCTACCACGATATTTTTACAGCTGAACGAGCGCCTGCGGATGATAGAGGCCGAGGGTGGCGTGGAGGCCAACATAGCGCGTGTACGCGAGCGGGCCGAGATGTTCAGACGGCTGTGCCGGGAGTACGGATGGCGTGTGGCTGCGGAGAATCCGTCGGCTGCTATCACGGGATTCTATGTGAATGGCAGCGGCCAGAAGGTGGTGCGCGGCCTGATAGAGAAGTATGACACGTTCGTGATGCCGAGCGGAGGACATGAGAATTTCCTGCGTGTGTCGCACATGGGGCTTCAGACGGGGGATGACCTGCGGGAACTGGCTGCGGGAATACATGAATTCGAGACGGAATGAAGAGAGTAATCACATACGGTACGTATGACCTGTTTCATGAGGGTCACCTGAATCTGCTGCGGAGGGCCAAGGAGCTTGGCGATTATCTGATAGTGGGGGTGACGACTGACTCGTTTGACCTCGAACGGGGTAAGCTGAACGTGTGCGACAATCTGATGGACCGTATAGAGGCTGTCAGAGCCACGGGGCTTGCCGACCGTATAGTGATAGAGGAGTACCAGGGTCAGAAGATTGACGACATACAGAAGTATGGGGCGGATATATTCGCGATAGGGTCGGACTGGACAGGAAAGTTTGACTATCTGCGCGAGTATTGCGAGGTGGTGTACCTGCCGCGTACGGAAGGTATATCGTCGACTCAGCTGCGCGAACGGCGCGCGGCTCCGATGCGGCTCGGTGTAGTAGGGTCGGGGAGCATAGCGCGGCGGTTTGCCGACGAGGCGGCGTGTGTGAGCGGCGTGGATATCGAGGCTCTGTACAATCCAGTGGATGAAAGGGCGGCGCTGTCGTACAACGGTGAGGCGGTGCGCCGGTACACGGGTGAGTACGGGGAGTTTCTGGATGCGGTGGATGCTGTGTATGTGGCATCGCCTCCGGTGACTCACTACGGGTATGTGCGGGAGGCTCTGCTGAGCGGAAAGCATGTGCTGTGCGAGACGCCTTTCGTGCTGAGCGATGCGGAGGCGCGCGAGCTTTACGTGCTGGCCGAGGAGCGTGGGCTGACGCTGATGGTGGCGCTGAAGACGGCGTACTGTCCGGCGTTCAATCATCTGATAACGCTGCTGAAATCGGGCGTGATAGGTGATATAGTGGACGTGACGGCATCAGTGACCACTCTGCTGCCTGATGACGACCGGCGGCGCAAGGCGGCCGTGGGGTCGGGCAGCTTCAATGAGAATTCGTGCTTCCCGCTTCTGCCGATATTGCGGCTACTGGGTACTGACTACGAGGATATACGCTTCGTGAGCCGCTTCCGCGAGGGGGTGGATGAATACACGAGGTGCATGATGCAGTATCCGGCGGCTGTGGCTTCATTTCAGGTGGGGCTCGGCGTGAAGACGGAGGGTAATATGGTGATATCGGGCTCGAAGGGGTATCTGATAGTGCCGGCTCCGTGGTGGAAAACGGATTATTTCGAGGTGCGGTATGAGAATCCGGCTGAGAACAGGAAGTTTTTCTACCCGTATGCGGGTGAGGGACTCCGGTATGAGATAAAGGAGTTTCTGATGGCTGTGAGGGCCGGGAAGATGGACTGCGTGAAGCTGACAGAGGGCGAAAATGTGGCTATGGCCGCTATCTGCCGGATGTTTAAGGAGGAGAGTGTACCGGTAGTAAAAATATAAACAGTAAGAAGAGAAGAGTAGTATGGAGGATAAGGTACGAGTGATAGAGGGCGAGGTGTACCGCGATGAACGCGGTGTGATAACGTCGCTCAATGATTTTCACCTTGAGGGTGCCAACCGGATTTATTTCATACATCATCCGGATACGTCGGTGGTGCGCGGATGGCATGGGCATCGTTGGGAACGGAAGTGGTTTTACTGCGTGAAGGGTACGTTTGACCTGGCTGTGGTGAAGATTGACGACTGGTTTAATCCGTCGGCTGATCTGGTGCCGGAGGTGTTTCACCTGACGGAGGAGCGGAGCCGGATAGTGTGCGTGCCTCCGGGGTATGCCAACTGCCTGCGTACCGTGACGCCTGACTCTACAATGATGGTGCTTTCGGGGGTGGTGCTTCCGGATGCGTATGCTGATTCTTGGCGCTATCCTACGGAGATGTGGATTGACTGGGCACGAAAAGATATAGATGAGAAAAAATGAAGATTAGTATCATTACCGTAACATACAACAGCGCTTCGACGCTTGCCGGGACAATGGAGAGTGTGCTCAGCCAGACGCACAGCGACTGGGAGCATATAATAGTGGACGGGGCTTCGACGGACGGCACGATGGATGTGGTGCGTCGCCTGGCTCCGCGCTATCCGGAGGGGCGGCTGCGCGTCGTGTCGGAACCTGACAGCGGGCTGTATGACGCTATGAACAAGGGGCTGCGTATGGCTGAAGGTGATGCTGTGGGAATTCTGAACAGCGATGATTTCTACAGCTCGCCTTATGTGCTGGCGTCGATAGCTGACGCGCTCGAGAGGAGCGGAAAGGAGGCTGTGTACGGTGATGTGCATTATGTGGATGCAAGGGATACGGAACGGTGTGTGCGCTACTACAGCTCGGCATCGTTCAGGCGATGGATGATGCGGCTGGGCTTTATGCCGGCGCATCCGTCGTTTTATTGCCGCTGTGAGGCGTGCCGCCGTGTGGGTGATTATGATACGTCGTTCAGGGTGGCGGCTGATTTTGAATATCTGCTGCGTGCGCTGTATATCATGCGGCTGAGCACGGAGTATATCAAGCTTGACTGCGTGACGATGCGGCGCGGGGGGATATCGAGCTCAGGGTTCGGAAGCCACCGCCGCATCCTGAAGGACCACCTGCGGGCGTATCGTAAGCATGGACTGCACGGGGGCTGGCTGCTGGATCCGCTCCGCTACATTGTGAAGTGTGGCGAGCTGATGGCGGCTAAGCTTAGGTGAAGGGTGTGGTGCCTGGGGATGGAAAGTTATCTTTCAGATAATTTTGTGGGGGCTCGGCTTTCCGCGGGTCTCGCTTTTCCGCGGGTCTTGCTGCGCTCGGCCCGCGGCTAAAACGTGAACGAACCTTTCAGGTTCGCTATCCAGGGGTATCTGACACATGCCAAAGGCATGTCCCTACAACATGAATGAAGCTTTCAGGTTCCAACGTGCTGATGCGTCGGAGAGGATTGGGGGATAAGCCGTCCTGCGGACTCTTTTTCTTCTTTTCGGCTTGTGGCCCCGCACGCCGCTGACGCTTTGTGCAGGGTTACATGAAAATCGTCTGTTCCGGACTCCAATAGCTACACAATGTGCTACCTAACATGCTATGGAAAAGATTGTTACATCGCGAAGCGATGTCCCTACGAAGCCCGAATAAACCACTATAATGCAGAATCATACATCGCGGTTTTAGCCAAAGGTGTAGCTTGGCTTGATTATTTCAAATCTTAGCCCCAAGGCGGCGATGATTCTGAGAAAAAGACTTGCGCTTGGCTCAATACTTCCGTGCTCGATTTTTGAGATGTATGACTTGTTGGTACCCACACGTTTGGCAAGCTCGCTTTGGGTCATCTTCTCTTGTTTGCGTGCGTCAAGAATCATCTGTCCGACGCAGAAGGCTTGGGCACGCTGTTCTAAATTATCGCGTTTTTCGGTGCCAACTTTACCAATGACATTGTCGAGCAATGCATCAAAATCATGTATATCATTGTTTGCTTTCATAATATTCTTTCTTTATCCGTAATGCTTTTTCTATTTCATTAGTTGGTGTCTTCTGTGTCTTTTTTTGAAATCCGTTGAATAGCACCACAATATTCCGGCCATCAAGAATAAAGAAGACCCGGTAAATATTGCTTTGATATTCAATACGCATCTCAAATAATTCATCTTTGAGGTATTTGACGAATTTGGCGTTCCATCTTTCGGACTGCTGGATGTATCTGAGAACGTAAACTACTTTGTCGCGAACTCCCGTATCAAGCGCCTCAAAGAAGTCCTTAAAGTAGTTTTTGTAATATTTGATCTGACGTCGCATATCACAAAAGTATACAATGTTTTCATATATGACAACTTTTTCGCTTATTTTGTTCGTGGTGATGGTGAAGTAGGGTTATCCCAAACACGCCTCTGCGAGGCTTACTGCCCGGGGATGGAAAGTTATCTTTCAGATAATTTTGTGGGGTCTCGCTTTTCCGCGGGTCTCGCTACGTTCGGCCCGCGGCTAAAACATGAATGAACCTTTCAGGTTCGCTGTCCAGAGGTATCTAATGCATGCCGGAGGCATGGGCCTACGAGGAGAATGAACCTTTCAGGTTCCAACGTGCTGATGCGTCGGAGAGGATTGGGGGATAAGCCGTCCTGCGGACTCTTTTTCTTCTTTTCGGCTTGTGGCCCCGCACGCCGCTGACGCTTTGTGCAGGGTTATGTGAAAAACGTCCGTTCCGGACTCCAATAGCCCGGCAGCATGCTGTCTAATATGCTATAGAGCGGATTGTTACATCGCGGAGCGTTTTAGCGGTCGGAAGACTTAATCTGGCGATTTATTAGAAGGTTTCCTGTT
>CAJUIW010000019.1 GCA_910586895.1 uncultured Muribaculaceae bacterium
TCGAAAGAACCAAACCGCATGTTAACATCGGTACCATCGGTCACGTTGACCACGGTAAAACTACTCTTACCGCTGCTATCACCACTGTGCTTGCTAAGGCCGGTCTTTCAGAAGTGAAGTCATTCGACCAGATTGACAACGCTCCCGAAGAAAAGGAACGTGGTATCACCATCAACACCGCACACGTTGAATACGAAACCGCTAACCGCCACTATGCACACGTTGACTGCCCCGGACACGCTGACTATGTGAAGAACATGGTTACCGGTGCTGCTCAGATGGACGGTGCTATCATCGTAGTAGCTGCTACCGACGGTCCCATGCCCCAGACTCGTGAGCACATCCTGCTCGCCCGTCAGGTGAACGTTCCCCGTATCGTTGTATTCCTCAACAAGTGCGACATGGTCGACGACGAAGAAATGTTCGAACTTGTTGAAATGGAAATGCGTGACCTTCTTTCGTCTTACGACTACGATGGCGACGAAACTCCCATCATCCGTGGTTCTGCACTCGGCGCTCTCAACGGCGAACCCCAGTGGGAACAGAAGGTTCTCGAACTCATGGAAGCTGTGGACAACTGGATTCCCCTGCCTCCCCGCGATATCGACAAACCCTTCCTTATGCCTGTTGAGGACGTATTCTCAATCACCGGTCGTGGTACCGTTGCTACAGGTCGTATCGAAACTGGTATCGTAAAGGTTGGTGACGAAGTTCAGATCATGGGTCTTGGCGCTGACATGAAGTCAGTAGTTACCGGCGTTGAAATGTTCCGTAAGCTCCTCGATCAGGGTGAAGCTGGTGACAACGTAGGTCTGCTTCTCCGCGGTATCGACAAGAAGGACATCAAGCGTGGTATGGTAATCTGCCATCCCGGTGTTGTTAAGCCCCACAGCAAGTTCAAAGCTTCTGTTTATATCCTGAAGAAGGAAGAAGGTGGCCGTCACACTCCGTTCCACAACCACTACCGTCCTCAGTTCTACATCCGTACACTTGACGTAACCGGTGAGATCACTCTTCCCGAAGGTGTAGAAATGGTAATGCCTGGTGACCACGTTGAAATCGTCGTTGAGCTCATCAACCCCGTAGCTTGCGACCAGGGTCTCCGCTTCGCTATCCGTGAAGGTGGCCGCACCGTAGGTTCAGGTCAGATCACTGAAATCCTCGACTAATCTTTAGTCAGAAGATATAAACCCCTAAAAAGAACGGCTGAGCTCCCCAAAGCTCACAGAGCCGGAAGCGAAAGCCGTTCTTTTATCATACGGGACTAGCTCAGTTGGTAGAGCACCGGTCTCCAAAACCGGGTGTCGGGAGTTCGAGTCTCTCGTCCCGTGCCAAGAAGAAAAATAATGAAAAAACTGAAACTACTTACCGATATAGAGGAGTCCTATACCGAACTGCGGTATAAGACTTCTTGGCCTACCAAGGGTCAGCTGATCAAGAGCGCTATCATAGTGATGATTGCTTCCATTATTATATCACTGATAGTATTCTGCATGGATCAGGTTGTCGATTCCTTGATGCATCTTATATATAGCTTGGGTAAGTAATCACTTTTATCTCACGTAATCAATGGCCGACGAAAAGAAAGCATGGTACGTACTGCGTGCCATTTCAGGTAAAGAAGCCAAGGTCAAAGAGGTGCTTGACGCTCAGATTCGCAACACCGACCTCGGCAAATACGTTTTCCAGGTTTTGATTCCTACCGAAAAAGTGCTTACGGTACGTGGCGGAAAAAAGATTGTCAAAGAAAAGAATCTTTATTCAGGCTACGTGTTCATCGAAGCTATTCTTCACGGCGAAGTCATGCATGAACTTCGCAACACCACCAACGTAATTGACTTCCTTCGCGGACGTGGCAAGAATGCCATGCCCGAAGCTCTGCGCACAAGCGAAGTGCAGCGCATGCTTGGCATGGCTGATGAACTCGCTGACGTGACAGACGATGGAATCAATGACTACCTCGTAGGCGAGACCGTAAAAGTGACCGATGGTCCTTTCGGCGGCTTCACCGGTGAAATCGAGGAAGTGGACCGTGAGAAAAAGAAGCTCAAGGTCATGGTCAAGATTTTTGGCCGTAAGACACCCCTGGAACTGGAAAATCAGCAAGTAGAGCGCGTGTGACTCACCCCCTGACGGGAGTCGCCGAATGAAGAAGTGGTTACGAACATCTTCATCCGGTAATCCCTCTTGAGGTAAGCCCACATTCGCACATTGAATCACCAATATCTAAAATTAAGATTAATCATGGCTAAAGAAATTGCTGGACAGATCAAATTGCAGATTAAGGGTGGAGCCGCAAACCCCTCCCCGCCTGTAGGCCCCGCACTGGGTTCCAAGGGCATCAACATCATGGAGTTTTGCAAGCAATTCAATGCCCGCACTCAGGACAAGGCTGGTAAAGTTCTGCCCGTAGTAATCACATATTACTCCGACAAGAGCTTTGACTTCGTTGTCAAGACACCCCCGGTTGCCATCCAGCTCCTTGAAGCTACCAAGCTCAAGAGCGGTTCGGCTCAGCCTAACCGTAACAAGGTTGGCGAAGTTACCTGGGATCAGGTGAAGGCAATTGCTGAAGACAAAATGCCCGATTTGAACTGCTTCACTGTGGAATCGGCAATGCGTATGGTTGCTGGTACAGCCAGAAGTATGGGTATCACCGTAAAAGGTACATTCCCTGAAAATAACTAATAAACTTCAATTGAACAATGAGTAAACTGACTAAAAACCAAAAGTTGGCCGCTGAGAAAATTGAAGCTGGGAAAACCTACACTCTCGCTGAAGCCACTGAAAAAGTGAAGGAAATCACCTTCACAAAGTTCGACGCTTCTCTCGACATTGACGTGCGCCTCGGAGTTGACCCCCGTAAGGCCGACCAGATGGTGCGCGGCGTAGTTACCCTGCCTCATGGTACCGGTAAGCAAGTTACCGTACTCGTGCTCTGCAACCCCGATGCCGAAGCTGCCGCAAAGGCTGCCGGTGCCGACTACGTTGGTCTTGACGAGTATATCAACAAGATCAAAGGCGGTTGGACCGACGTTGACGTTATCATCACACAGCCCGCTATCATGGGTAAGATCGGTGCCCTCGGCCGTATCCTCGGTCCCCGTGGCCTGATGCCTAACCCCAAGAGCGGTACAGTGACCAATGACGTGGCCAAAGCTGTAGAGGAAGTGAAAAAAGGTAAGATTGACTTCAAGGTCGATAAGAACGGTATCGTTCACTCATCAATCGGTAAGGTTAGCTTTACCCCCGAACAGATGAAGGACAACGCCCGTGAATTTATCAACACCCTGATTAAGCTCAAGCCCGCCACAGCCAAAGGCACCTACATCAAGAGTATTTATCTTTCAAGTACGATGAGCCAGGGCGTTAAGGTTGACGCCAAGTCCGTCGACGAATAATCATTTCAAAACTGACTAACAATGAGAAAGGAAGATAAAGCTGTAATTATTGAACAGATAGCCGCCACCCTGCGCGAATTCCCCAACTTCTACCTCGTAGAAACTGCCGGACTCAACGCTGAAAAGACAAGCGCGCTCCGTCGTGCCTGCGCTAAAGCTGACGTTAAGCTCATCGTGGTTAAGAACACTCTTCTCCACAAGGCTCTCGAACAGCTCGACGGCGATTACTCTGAACTGTATCCCTCACTGGCCGGTCCCACATCTATCATGTGCACCACCGTGGCCAACGCTCCCGCAAAGCTCATCAAGGACTTCGTTAAGAAGGACGACAAACTCCCCGTACTCAAGGCCGCTTATGTAGAAGAAACCGTATACGTTGGTGCTGACCAGCTCGACACTCTCGCTACTATCAAGAGCAAGAACGAGCTCATCGCAGACGTTGTGGCTCTCCTGCAGTCACCCGCCAAGAATGTTGTTTCCGCCCTTACTTCAGGTGGTACTAAGCTCCACGGCATCCTTGAGACTTTATCAAACAAAGAAGCTTAATTTATCAATTACCCGAAAAAATAATCAATAAAATAATACTAAAATGGCAGATTTAAACGCTTTTGCAGAACAATTAGTTAACCTCACCGTAAAGGAAGTAAACGAACTTGCTCAGATCCTCAAGGAACAGTACGGCATCGAACCCGCCGCTGCTGCTGTTGCTGTTGCAGCCGGCCCCGCTGCTGGTGCTCCCGCCGCTGAAGAAAAGACTTCTTTCGACGTTATCCTCAAATCAGCCGGTGCAAGCAAGCTCAATGTAGTTAAGGTTGTTAAGGCTCAGACTGGTCTTGGCCTCAAGGAAGCCAAGGAACTCGTTGACGGCGCTCCCAGCGTAGTTAAGGAAGGTCTGCCCAAAGCTGATGCTGAAGGTCTGAAGAAAGAGCTCGAAGAAGCAGGCGCTGAAGTCGAACTTAAATAATAACGCCTGTTAATCAGGTACATAGGTTAAGTATCCCCTAAAGGGCTGATACTTAACCTTTTTGTGTTAATATTTAATTTCACTCCTCTTTCTTTTCCTCAATCCTCATTTCCTCTCCCCTTTCACATAACCATTACATTGTTTATAAATGTCCACCACTACAATTGACAAGCCCCGTGTAAATTTCGCGTCGGTAAAGAATCCTCTGCCTTATCCCGACTTTCTCGAGGTGCAGCTGAAGTCATTCCGTGACTTCCTCCAGCTGGACACTCCGCCTGAAAAGCGTAACAATGAAGGCCTTTACAAGGTTTTTGCCGAGAACTTCCCCATAGCCGACACGCGCAACAACTTCGTGCTGGAATTTCTTGACTACTACATCGACCCCCCGCGCTACACCATTGAAGAATGTCTGGAACGCGGATTGACATACAGTGTGCCCCTCAAGGCTAAGCTCAAGCTTTACTGCACTGACCCTGACCACGAGGATTTCGCCACCGTCATACAGGATGTATATCTCGGCCCGATTCCTTACATGACCGAAAAAGGAACTTTCGTCATCAACGGTGCCGAACGCGTTGTCGTTTCCCAGCTCCACCGTTCGCCCGGTGTGTTCTTCGGACAGAGCACACACGCCAACGGCACAAAGCTCTACTCGGCTCGTATCATCCCCTTCCGCGGTTCTTGGATTGAGTTCGCTACAGACATCAACAATGTGATGTACGCTTACATTGACCGTAAGAAGAAATTACCTGTCACCACCCTGCTCCGTGCCATCGGTCTGGAAAGTGATAAGGACATCATAGAAGTATTCGGACTCGCCGAAGAAATTAAAGTCAACAAAACCAACCTCAAGAAGGCCGTGGGACGCAAGCTTGCCGCACGCCTGCTCAAGACATGGGTTGAAGACTTTGTTGACGAGGACACCGGTGAAGTTGTGTCAATTGACCGCAACGAGGTCATCATTGACCGCGAAACCGTACTGACCGAGGAACACATCGACCTTATCCTCGAATCAGGCGAGCCCACAATCCTCCTGCACAAGGACGACGCTCACGCAAGCGACTACTCCATCATCTTCAACACCCTGCAGAAGGACTCGTCCAACTCCGAAAAGGAAGCTATCCAGTACATCTACCGGCAGCTGCGCAACGCCGAGCCGCCGGATGACGCCAGCGCCCGCGAGGTAATCACCAACCTTTTCTTCTCCGAAAAGCGTTACGACCTCGGCGAAGTGGGCCGCTTCCGCATCAACAAGAAGCTGGACCTCAACACATCAATGGACGTCAAGGTGCTCACCCGCGAGGACATCGTGGCCATTATCAAATATCTTATCGAACTGATCAACTCCAAGACTGACGTCGATGATATTGACCACCTCAGCAACCGTCGCGTACGCACCGTGGGCGAACAGCTCTACAACCAGTTCAACGTCGGACTGGCACGTATGTCGCGCACCATCCGTGAGCGCATGAACGTACGTGACAACGAAGTGTTCACCCCCATTGACCTTATAAACGCCAAGACGATATCTTCAGTCATCAACTCATTCTTCGGCACCAACGCTCTGAGCCAGTTCATGGACCAGACAAACCCGCTGGCCGAAATGACCCACAAGCGCCGTATGTCGGCCCTCGGCCCCGGCGGTCTGTCACGTGAGCGTGCAGGCTTCGAGGTCCGCGACGTACACTACACCCACTACGGCCGTCTTTGCCCGATTGAGACTCCTGAAGGTCCTAACATCGGTCTGATATCATCGCTTTGCGTTTACGCTAAGATCAACAACCTCGGCTTCATCGAAACCCCCTACCGCAAAGTAGAGGATTCGAAAGTCAACCTCAATAACGACGAAGTAATCTACCTCACCGCCGAAATCGAGGAAGGTAAGGTTATCGCACAGGGCAACGCTCCCCTTAACGAGGACGGCTCTTTCGTGCGCGACCGTGTCAAGGCACGTCTTGACGCCGACTTCCCCATCGTGCCCCCGCAGGAGGTGGAACTCATGGACGTATCGCCCACACAGATTGCCTCTATCGCCGCATCGCTGATTCCCTTCCTTGAACATGACGACGCCAACCGCGCGCTCATGGGATCGAACATGATGCGTCAGGCAGTGCCCCTGGTACGCAGCGAAAGCCCCATCGTAGGCACCGGCCTCGAAGGTCAGCTCATCCGCGACTCACGCACTCAGGTTACTGCCGAAGGCGACGGTACTGTGGAATTTGTCGACGCACGCGTGATCCGCGTACGCTATGACCGCACCGAGGACCAGGAATTCGTGGCCTTCGAGGATGCTGTCAAGGAATACCACATCCCCAAGTTCCGCAAGACTAACCAGAGCACCACTATCGACCTCCGCCCCATCTGTCACAAGGGACAGCGCGTGACACGCGGCACAATCCTCACCGAAGGCTACTCTACCGAAAATGGCGAGCTCGCACTCGGACGCAACCTCAAGGTAGCATTCATGCCCTGGAAGGGTTACAACTATGAGGACGCCATCGTGCTCAACGAGCGTGTGGTACGCGAAGATATCCTCACATCAGTACACGTCGACGAGTACAGCCTCGAAGTGCGCGAAACAAAACGCGGCATGGAAGAGCTCACCTCCGACATACCCAACGTGAGCGAGGACGCTACAAAGGACCTCGACGAACGCGGCATTATCCGCGTGGGTGCTCAGGTAGTGCCCGGCGATATAATGATCGGTAAAATCACACCTAAAGGTGAGAGCGATCCCACTCCTGAGGAAAAGCTGCTCCGCGCCATCTTCGGCGACAAGGCCGGCGACGTCAAGGACGCTTCACTCAAAGCATCACCCTCGCTCAAGGGCGTGATCATCGGCACAAACCTCTTCTCACGTGCCGCCAAGAAAAAGAAATCAAAGAGCGCCAACGTACAGTTGCCCAAGCTCGATGAAGAATACGAAGAAAAGCTCTCAGCTCTCAAGGATATCCTTGTCAGCAAGCTCATGACACTCACACAGGGCAAGACCTCACAGGGTGTCAAGGACTTCCTCGGTACCGAAATAGTGCCCAAGGGAGCTAAATTCTCCGCTGCCACATTCCGTGAAATGGATTTCGACACCATCAACCTCAGTAAGTGGACTGCCGATGCCCATAAGAACGAAATGATTCGTGACACCATTGTCAACTATCTCCGCAAGAGCAAGGAAATCGACGCCGAGCTCCGCCGCAAGAAGTTCGACATATCAATAGGCGACGAACTCCCCTCCGGCATCATGCAGATGGCCAAAGTCTACGTAGCCAAGAAGCGTAAGATCAGCGTAGGCGACAAAATGGCCGGACGTCACGGTAACAAAGGTATCGTAAGCCGTATCGTACGTCAGGAAGATATGCCCTTCCTTGCCGACGGTACTCCGGTGGACATCGTGCTCAACCCTCTGGGTGTGCCTTCCCGAATGAACCTCGGTCAGATCTTCGAGACAGTACTCGGATGGGCCGGACGCGAACTCGGTGAGAAATTCGCCACCCCGATTTTCGACGGTGCCACACTTGACGACCTCAACGCCTGGACTGACAAGGCCGGTATTCCCCGCTACGGTAAGACTTATCTCTACGACGGCGGCACCGGCGAACGCTTTGACCAGCCCGCTACCGTTGGTGTGATCTACATGCTTAAGCTCGGTCACATGGTCGAGGACAAGATGCACGCCCGTTCTATCGGTCCGTACTCACTCATCACCCAGCAGCCCCTCGGCGGTAAAGCACAGTTCGGTGGACAGCGTTTCGGTGAGATGGAAGTGTGGGCGCTCGAAGCTTTCGGCGCCGCCCACATCCTGCAGGAGATTCTTACCATCAAGAGTGACGACGTCACCGGACGTAGCAAAGCTTATGAAGCAATCGTCAAGGGCGACCCGATGCCGCAGGCCGGTATCCCCGAATCGCTCAACGTGCTTCTCCACGAGCTCCGCGGCCTTGGCTTGAGCATCAACCTCGAGCAGTAAAAATCATATAGTTCTCTCATCCCTCAATAAACACCATTTCACACTACACCAATAATATGGCTTTTAGAAAAGACACCAAGATAAACAAAGGTTTCTCAAAAATCACCATCGGCCTGGCTTCTCCTGAAGAAATTCTGGAGAAGTCAAGCGGTGAGGTGCTGAAGCCCGAGACCATCAACTACCGCACCTACAAGCCCGAACGCGACGGTCTGTTCTGCGAGCGCATTTTCGGCCCAGTGAAGGACTATGAATGCCACTGCGGAAAGTACAAGCGCATTCGCTACAAAGGCATCGTGTGCGACCGTTGCGGTGTGGAAGTTACCGAAAAGAAAGTGCGCCGCGAACGCATGGGCCACATCAAGCTCGTGGTTCCCGTGGCTCACATCTGGTACTTCCGTTCTCTGCCTAACAAGATAGGTTATCTCCTCGGACTCCCCTCAAAGAAGCTGGATGCCGTCATCTACTACGAACGCTACGTCGTGATCAATCCCGGTAACGTCGAAGATGTCCAGAAGCTCGACCTCCTCACTGAAGAGGAATACTTCGACATCATCGACAAGCTCCCCAAGGAAAACGCTCTTCTGGAGGATTCCGACCCCAACAAGTTCGTGGCCAAGATGGGCGCCGAAGCTGTCTTTGACCTTCTTCAGGGTCTTGACCTCGACGACCTCTCCTACACCCTGCGCCATCAGGCCGACACCGACGGCTCGCAGCAGCGTAAGACAGAGGCTCTGAAGCGCCTTCAGGTAGTTGAGTCATTCCGTGCATCACGCGGACGCAACAAACCCGAATGGATGGTACTCCAGGCCGTGCCTGTGATTCCGCCGGAACTCCGTCCCCTCGTACCGCTGGACGGCGGACGTTTCGCCACATCTGACCTCAACGACCTCTACCGTCGTGTCATCATACGTAACAACCGCCTCAAGCGCCTTATCGAAATCAAGGCGCCCGAAGTGATTCTCCGCAACGAGAAGCGCATGCTTCAGGAAGCCGTTGACTCGCTGCTCGACAACAGCCGCAAGTCGTCAGCCGTAAAGACTGAAGCCAACCGTCCCCTCAAGTCACTGTCCGACAGCCTCAAGGGTAAGCAGGGCCGTTTCCGTCAGAACCTCCTCGGTAAGCGTGTCGACTACTCCGCACGTTCAGTAATCGTGGTAGGCCCCGAGCTGAAGATGCACGAATGCGGTCTGCCCAAGAACATGGCTGCCGAACTTTACAAGCCCTTCGTAATCCGCAAACTCATAGAGCGCGGTATCGTGAAGACTGTGAAGTCAGCCAAGAAAATTGTCGACCGCAAGGAACCCGTGGTATGGGACATCCTCGAACACGTGATGAAAGGACACCCCGTGCTCCTCAACCGTGCCCCGACACTGCACCGCCTCGGTATCCAGGCATTCCAGCCCAAGATGATCGAAGGCAAGGCCATTCAGCTCCACCCGCTCGCATGTACGGCGTTCAACGCCGACTTCGACGGCGACCAGATGGCTGTGCACCTTCCCCTCGGCAACGAAGCCATCCTTGAGGCTCAGCTCCTGATGCTCGGCGCACACAACATCCTCAACCCCGCCAACGGCGCACCTATCACCGTGCCCTCTCAGGACATGGTACTCGGTCTGTACTACATCACCAAGCTCCGTAAAGGCGACAAGGGCGAAGGACTCAAATTCTACGGTCCTGAGGAAGCAGAGATCGCTTACAATGAAGGCCGCGTCACACTTCACGCCCCCGTATCAGTGGTGGTGGAAGATGTCGACGAACAGGGCAACCCCATAACCCACCTCGTGGAGAACACCTCCGTAGGACGTGTGCTGGTCAACCAGTACGTGCCCAAGGAGATAGGCTACGTCAATGAAATTCTGTCAAAGAAGTCACTGCGTACCATCATCTCACGCGTAATCAAAAAATGCGGTATTCCCCGCTCGGCACAGTTCCTTGACGACATCAAGAACCTCGGTTACCGCATGGCCTTCAAAGGTGGCCTGTCGTTCAACCTCGGCGACGTCATCATCCCCGCTGAAAAGGAAGAATACGTACGCGAAGGTTACGAGCAGGTGCAGGAAGTGCTCAACAACTACGCCATGGGCTTCATCACCAACAACGAGCGCTACAACCAGATCATCGATATCTGGACACACGTCAACTCACGTCTGGCCGACACGCTGATGAAGCAGATCTCAGCCGACCAGCAGGGCTTCAACCCTGTCTACATGATGCTTGACTCAGGCGCCCGTGGTTCGAAGGACCAGATCCGTCAGCTCTCAGGTATGCGTGGTCTTATGGCCAAGCCGCAGAAGAGCGGTGCTGAAGGTGGTCAGATCATTGAGAACCCCATCTTGGCCAACTTTAAGGAAGGCCTCTCAGTGCTCGAGTACTTCATCTCAACCCACGGTGCCCGTAAGGGTCTTGCCGACACCGCGCTTAAGACTGCCGACGCCGGATACCTCACCCGCCGTCTGGTCGACGTGGCACATGACGTGATTATCCACGAAGAGGACTGCGGCACACTCCGCGGCCTCGTATGCACCGAAATCAAGAACAACGACGAAGTGGTGGCCTCACTCGGTGAGCGCATCCTCGGACGCGTATCCGTCCACGACATCGTTGACCCCATAACAGGCGAAATCATCGTGGCCGCCGGCGAAGAAATCAACGACGCCGCCGCTGACCGCATCAACGCTTCGCCCATCGAGTCAGTTGAAATCCGCTCTGTGCTCACCTGCGAATCCAAGAAAGGCGTCTGCGCCAAGTGCTATGGCCGCAACCTCTCCAACAACCGTCTGGTTCAGAAAGGTGAAGCCGTGGGCGTTATCGCCGCTCAGTCAATCGGTGAGCCCGGTACTCAGCTTACCCTCCGTACATTCCACGTCGGTGGTGTGGCTTCGAACATCGCAGCCGTATCATCAGTGACCTCACGCTACGAAGGTGTGCTCGAAATCGACGAACTCCGTACCGTCACCACCGATGAAGTGGACGCCAACGGACGCAACGTCGACGTAGTAATAGGACGTCTGGCCGAAATGCGTATCATCGACCCCAACACCAAGATGATGCTCACCAACGCCAACATCCCCTACGGTTCGAAACTCTACTTCGCCAACGGCGATGCCGTGAAGAAAGGCGACGTGATATGCGAATGGGACCCCTTCAACGCCGTTATTGTCAGCGAAGTAGGTGGTAGTGTTCAGTATCAGAACCTTATTGAGAACGTTACATTCCGCGTTGACTCCGATGAACAGACAGGTCTGCGCGAGAAAGTAATCATCGAATCAAAGGACCGCAGCAAGGTGCCCGAAGCATCTATCGTTGACGAGAACGGTCAGGTGATCCGCACCTACTCACTCCCCGTGGGCGCTCACCTCATGGTCGACGACGGCGCCAAGCTCAAACCCGGCGAAATCTTCGTCAAGATACCCCGCGCCACAGGCTCTGCCGGTGACATCACCGGTGGTCTGCCTCGTGTTACCGAGCTCTTCGAAGCACGCAACCCGTCCAACCCCGCCATCGTGGCTGAGATTGACGGCGAAGTCAACTTCGGAAAAGTTAAGCGAGGCAACCGCGAGATCACCGTCACCTCACGTCTGGGCGAAGTCAAGAAATATCTTGTACCTCTGTCAAAGCAGATTCTTGTGCAGGAAAATGACTACGTGCGTGCCGGCACTCCCCTCTCCGACGGTGCCATCACTCCCGCCGACATCCTCAACATCATGGGCCCGACAGCCGTTCAGGAATACATTGTCAACGAAGTCCAGGATGTGTACCGCATGCAGGGTGTGAAGATCAACGACAAGCACTTCGAGGTTATCGTGCGCCAGATGATGCGCAAGGTCAACATCCTTGATCCGGGCGACACATGCTTCCTTGAGCAGCAGGTTGTCGACAAGCGCGCCTTCATTGATGAAAACGACCGCATCTGGGGTAAGAAAGTTGTTACAGATGCCGGCGACTCTGACAATGTCAAGCCCGGTATGATAATAACCGCCCGCAAGCTCCGCGACGAGAACTCGGCCCTCAAGCGCCGCGACCTCCGTCCGATCATAGTACGCGATGCTCTCCCCGCTACCTCGGAACAGATACTGCAAGGTATCACACGCGCCGCACTGCAGACTACAAGCTTCATGTCGGCAGCATCCTTCCAGGAAACCACCAAGGTGCTCAACGAAGCCGCAATCAACGGTAAAACTGACACCCTCGAGGGCATGAAGGAAAATGTGATCTGCGGACACCTGATTCCCGCCGGTACCGGTCTGCGTGACTACGACCGCATTGTAGTCACCGGAAAGGACGACATCGAAGGCCTGTATGACACTGCCGATGAAATCAACGACAATGGTGGCGAAGTAACCGCCCCTGCGAAATAATTAGGTTAAAAAGATATATTTTATATCCAATCCCAAACTCCTGGAGGGAGGCACGTCGATGATGACGTGCCTCCCTCTTTTTTGCTATGTACACCCTGCTAAGCACACATAGTTCTACTCCCGAAAAGCCAATTTAAGGTATATTAACAAAATTCCACTGCCCGCCGTCATTTCTTCAAAAATATGTTATAAAACATACTTGCGAATTTTTAACATAAATTTACCCCCCCCCAACATATTTTTACATATATTCGCAATTGCTAAGATTAAATTCGAAATATAACCAATCAATATCAATAGAAACATGCGAAAAAAATTCTATCCGGCACTTCTGTTTGCAGCCGTAACTTTGGGTTCTTTCCCGGCCTATGCCGTGAATTCCGAGCTCCCGGCAGCAGCAAGCCCAAGCCCTGAAACCGGCATATGTTCCGGTACCGTGGTCGATGAAGAGAATGAGCCCCTCATCGGCGCCTCCGTAATCATTGAAGGCACCAAGATCGGAGCATCAACCAACATCGATGGTAAATTCTCTCTTACCAACGTCAAGAAGGGCTCTAAAGTCCGCATCTCTTATGTAGGCTACAATCCTGCCACTGTAATCTGGAACGGCGAGGCTCTCAACGTGACCCTTACCTCCAGCGCAAACTCACTTGACGAGGTAGTAGTAGTGGGCTTCGGTGTCCAGAAGAAATCAGACCTTACCGGAGCTGTATCACAGGTGAAAATGGACGACGTCATCGGCGACCGTCCCGTGATTAATGCCGCCGCAGCACTTCAGGGTGCTATCCCCGGCCTTATGGTCAGCGGTAGTTCAGGCCCCGGCCAGAGCAAGAGCCTCAACATCCGCGGCGACCTTTCAATCAATGGCGGCAGTCCGCTTATTCTGATTGACAACGTGGAGGGTAGCATATCACAGCTCAGCCCCGACGATATAGAGAGCGTTACCGTGCTCAAGGATGCAGCTTCATCAGCCATTTACGGTGCACGCGCAGCCGCAGGTGTGGTACTCATCACCACCAAGCGCCCCAAAAACGACGCCCGCTTCAACATCACATACGGCTTCTCACAAGGTTGGGAACGCTCCATCAACCGTCCCGAACAGGCTCCACTGCTCGAATATATCAAAGCATACCGCGAAGCCGGCTACTCCAACCAGTACTGGGCCGGCGACGGCAACCTCGATACATGGGAGGATCTTATCGGACAGTACCGTGCCGGACAGCTCGAAGGCGTAATGGACAACGGTATCTACAAGCACACTGACGGACGTATCTATTACCTGAAGGAAAGCGATGTACAGGGCTCAATCCTCGGCACAGGCTCCCTGTCAAACCACAACATATCAATGTCAGGCGGCACCGACCGCATACGCTTCCGTATGTCGGCCAACTACAGCCGTGAAAACGGTCCTCTGGTCACCAAGAAGGACAAATATGTACGCAAGGCCATCACATCATTCATATCGGCCGATGTGACAAGCTGGTTCACACAGGAACTGAGCATGTTCTACACACAGAACACAAGCTCCGCACTCGCCGGCAACATCCGCGACCCGTATGCCACACGTCTGATCTCATGGTATCCCGTCGACGGCTACATGCCCGCCGAATACCTGACCAACAGCGATGTTGACCTTATCATCGACTCCCCCAAGAACTCCTACATGATTTCTCCCACATCAAAGAGTACTTATTCAATACCCCGCATACAGGTCAAGTCGATAATCAAACCGCTCAAGAACTGGACCATCACAGGTGAGTACACCTACAACCAGACCAACTACGACTTCAAGACCTATACCGGTGTGATAACCTACGCCGACGTACAGCTTGCACAGAAAACACTTCCCACCGATCCCACAAAGGATACCTACGGAATATGCAAGGACCTCACCAAGTACAACGCGCTCAACATCTACACCAACTATGATCTTACCCTGGGCAAACACAAAATGACCGCCATGTTCGGTTTCAACCAGGAAAACTCTTACTACTCACGCCTCTATCCCACCATCCAGGGCCAGGCTGTCATCACAGTGCCCTCTTTCGGTGGCGGCACAGGTGAGAAGAACATCTCTGAAAGCTACTCAGAGTACAGCATCCGCGGCGGATTCGGACGTATCACCTACAACTTCGACGAACGTTATCTCCTCGCTGTGAGCGGACGTTACGACGGTTCTTCAAAGTTCCCGAAATCAAACCGCTTCGGCTTCTTCCCCTCAGTTTCAGGTGCATGGCGCATCACTCAGGAAAAATTCATGGAAGGCACACGCTCATGGCTCGATGAACTCAAGCCCCGCGTATCTTACGGTTCGATCGGCAACCAGGCCATCTCACCTTACGGATTCGTAGCCAACATGTCAATCGGCCAGAGCACAACATGGCTCGACGGCGGCAACAAGGTGACCGTTATCGGCGTTCCCGGACTCATCCGTGGCAACTACACATGGGAAACCGTCAAGACACTTAATATCGGCGTTGACTTCCGCATGTTCCAGAGCCGCCTGCAGGGTAGCTTCGAATGGTATCGCCGTGCAACCTCAGGCATGCTTGCCAGCGGTATCGAACTTCCCTCTATTGTAGGTGCTTCAGCTCCTCTGCAGAATGTAGCCGACATGCGCACCGACGGTTGGGAACTCTCACTCAATTGGCAGGACCGCATAGGCGACTGGACCTACCGCGTAGGCTTCAACCTCTATGACCACATGTCGAAAATCACCAAGTTCAACAACGCCACAGGCAACCTCTCACAGTGGTACGAAGGACGTGAGCTGAACCAGATCTGGGGTTATCTCAGCGATGGTTACTACTCAATTGACGACTTCGATATCGAGAAAGCCCGCAAAGGCACATGGGAACTCAAGGAAGGCGTAGTCTCAATCCAGGGCTACAACGTACGTCCCGGTGACGAAAAGTTCAAGGACCTCGACGGCGACGGCGTGATCACTACCGGTGCAAACACCGTGAATGATCCGGGCGACCGCAAGGTAATAGGCAACTCAACTTCACGCTTCCAGTTCGGCGCCAACGCCGGTGTAAGCTGGAAAGGCATTGACCTCGACATCATGCTTCAGGGTATCGGCAAGCGCGAATATGCCCTTGGTGGCCACGCTCTGTTCCCCTTCGGAGCCGCAGGAAACGACGGTGTGTTCCACTCCATCTACTACAACCAGACCGACTACTGGACCGCCATCAGCTACGATCCCGAAAGCCCCGACTACATGGTTGCAGCTAACCCCAATGCAAAACTTTTCCGTATCTACGGTCAGGAACAGAACGTGGGCAGCAACACCCGCACCAGCGACAAGTATCTGCAGGATGCATCTTACCTCCGTATCAAGAACATCACACTCGGCTACACCTTCCCCTCCGCATGGATGAAGAAGCTCTCAGTTAACCAGTTCCGCATCTACGGCAGCGTTGAGAATCTGCACACATTCACATCACTTCCCAAGGGATATGACCCCGAAAACCTTTCATGGGCTTATCCGTTCTATCGCACTTGGTCAATAGGTGCCACCATCACTTTCTAAAAATTCAATCTACAGATTAATCATGAAACTCAAAAATATTGCACTTCCGTTTGTAGGACTGGCATTAGGGGCATCATTCGTCACCTCGTGTAACGATGACTTCCTTGAAAAGTATCCTCAGACCTCACTGACAGAGCAGAATGCATTCCAGACCTATGAAAACTTCAAGGCCTACATGTACAACTGCTACTCCCTGTTCACAAACAACATCATTTGGACAAACCATAATAGCGGCACATATTACGGCGGCACGCAGTACTATAGTGAGATGTACTCCGGTTTGATGACAAACCGTGACAACGCCTACAATCCCTATGCTTGGCAGAACATAACCACCACCACATCTTCAGGCAACTGGGGATTCGGTCCGGTGCGTACCGTGAATATCGCGCTGAGCCATCTTGAAAACAGCACGATGAATGCTGAAGAGAAGCGCCACTGGCGTTCAGTGTGCTACTTCTTCCATTCATGGTGGTACATGGAGCTCGTCAACAAATACGGCGATATCCCCTACTGCACACAGGTGCTCTCCGACGAATCGCCCGAAGCCTACGGGCCCCGTACACCCCGTAAGGAAGTAGCCGACAGTATCATAGCACGTCTGGAATATGCTATAGCCAACATCGGCGACTGCTCACGCGACGGAGACAACGCCGTGACTGCCGATGCCTGCCGCGCCGCACTCAGCCGATTCCTGCTCCGCGAAGGCACATGGGCGAAATACCACGGCCTCGACGAACCGTATCAGAAGTATCTTGAGAAGTGTCTCACAGTTTCTCAGGAACTGATGAACAAATATCCCAACCTCTACTACGGTAAGGGCACCAACAAGTACCCCGGCGCCGGATATGACGAGGTGATGACCACTGAGGACCTCACCAATGTCCCGGGTGTGATAATGTTCAAGCAGTACAACGAGCTGCTCATGCACCGCTTCAGCGACCTTGTCCACGTGGAATCTCACCGTGCCGACGCTCCGCAGCACACTGTCGACATGTTCCTGATGGCAAACGGCAAGCCCATCAACAATGCCAACTCAGGCTTCGAGGGCGGTGAAGGAAAGGACCTCTATGACTACTTCCACAACCGCGACCCGCGTCTGATTATAAACTTCTGCCCCCCGGCACAGGCCAAGATTCAGAACTTCGGTTCGCCTGACAATATCACCACATTCAAGAAATGGACATTCTGGCAGCCAGGCGAAAAGCTCAATGGAGGTTCATTCACCATCAATGAAGAGTATGCCGACAAGTTCCGCTGGTACATCGACTATCTCGGAGCCAACATCTATTGCGACAACGGTACCGGCGATGAAGCCCTCGGATGCAAGCGCCTGCCCGGCCACAACTGGGGCGGCTCAATGACCCACTCTTCACCCAACCTCAACGCCAGCCAGACCGACAACTACATGCGCTGTATCTCCGGCTACTACTTCTGGAAGCATTATACCGCATGGGAAGTAGGCTCCAACGGCTCATTCCAGACATCGGACAAGCCCATCTTCACTATCGAGGAAGTGCTCCTGAACTATGCTGAAGCTGCATTCGAACTCGGACGATTCACTCAGGATGTGGCTGACAAGACCATCAACAAGCTCCGCGACCGTGTGTCGGTAGGACGCATGAATGTTGCTGAAATCGATGCCAACTTCGACCCCGACCGCGACAAAGGCACAGCTTCATGGACCCGCGGATATGACGCCAAGACCAACTACGAGGTTGATCCCGTGCTTTGGGAAATACGCCGCGAACGCATGATCGAGCTGATGGGACAGGGATTTGCCTTCTACGATATCCGTCGTTGGCACAAGGCCCCCTACTATGTCAACCGCCAGCCGTGCGGAGCATGGGTTGATACAAGCAACTTCCCCTATGGCAACGGACGTTATACCGGCTCGTTTGTAAACTACAACGAAATCAAGGAAAAAGGATTCGCCGGTTCACAGACCAACGCCACCGGACGCGGATGGATGTACACATTCCCCGGCCCGCTCTCGACAGGCAAGGGATGGCTCGACGCCTACTATCTCTGGATGGTGCCCACATACGAAATCACCATGAACCCTGCACTCACCCAGAACCCCGGCTACGAAGAACTCTTCGGTTCTGTAGGAGGTGACGAAGACGAGGAATAAGATTTCCCAGTGAAATAATTTACAGGTTAAGGACGGAGGCGCTCCCATGCTGCGGCATGGGAGCGTTTCTGATTTCAGGCAAAGTGTTTTGTTTCTTTTTTGATTTTTATAAATAATTGTTAATTGATAATACCTATTATCCCTCCCGATTGTTGTACCTTTGTGAAATAACCATTCAAGTATGAATTCATTCGAACAACTTGGCGTCAGGGACGACCTGCGCCGCGCCATAGAGGAACTTGGCTTTGAGAACCCGATGCCTGTACAGGAGAAAGTAATTCCCCACCTGCTTGACGAAACAAGCGGTGACGTAGTGGCCCTTGCCCAGACTGGGACAGGCAAGACAGCCGCCTTCGGGCTTCCCCTGCTCCAGCGCATCAATCCGGAGCTTCGCCGTCCTCAGGCGCTCATCCTCTCCCCTACCCGCGAGCTTTGCCTGCAGATAGGTAGTGACCTCGCTGACTTCTCAAAATATATGCCAGCCGTGAAGGTACTCCCTGTCTACGGCGGCTCAAGCATAGAGAGCCAGATCCGCGCACTCCGCGACGGAGTGCAGATAATAGTGGCCACCCCCGGCCGACTGATTGACCTGATAAACCGCAAGGTGGTCAATCTGAGCGATGTACACACAGTAGTGCTCGATGAAGCCGATGAAATGCTCAACATGGGCTTCCTCGACTCTATCAACGACATTCTGGCCAATGTGCCGGAGAAGCGCAAGATGCTGATGTTCTCAGCCACCATGCCTCCCGAAATAGCACGCATTGCCAAGAAATACATGCATGACCCCGTGGAATTCGTCATCGGCAACCGCAACGAAGGTGCCGCCAATGTACGCCACATCTACTACATGGTCAATGCACGCGACAAATACCTTGCTCTTAAGCGTATAGCCGACAATTCGCCCAACATCTACGCCATCATATTCTGCCGCACCCGCCGCGACACCCAGGAGATAGCCGACAAGCTGATAGCTGACGGCTACAATGCCGATGCCCTGCATGGCGACCTGTCGCAGCAGCAGCGTGACATAGTGATGCGCAAGTTCCGCGACCGCGTGATACGCCTGCTCGTGGCTACCGATGTGGCTGCCCGCGGCCTTGATGTCGACGACCTCACACACGTCATAAACTACGGCCTGCCTGACGACAGCGCCGTCTACACCCACCGCTCCGGCCGCACAGGCCGCGCCGGCAAGACAGGCGTGTCCGTAGCCATTATCCACTCACGTGAGAAAGGCAAGCTCCGCGAGATAGAAAAGAAAATCGGAAAGACTTTCGAACGCAAGGAGGTGCCTACGCCCGAACATATCATCGAGAAGCAGCTCTACAATCTGGCTGACCGCATAGAGCGTGTAAAGGTCGACGAGCAGGAGATAGGCAAATATCTCCCCGGCGTACTCCGCAAGCTCGAATGGCTCTCAGGCGAGGACCTGCTCAAACGCGTGCTCTCACTCGAATTCAAGCGCCTGCTTGACTACTACCGCGATGCTCCCGCCATTGACTTCATCGACGAGAAGCCGCGCAAGGAACGCAAGGAGCGCGAGCCACGCACCAACAAGGACAAGGACCGCCGTACAGCTGAGAAAGGCATGGCACGCATATACATCAATGCCGGCAAGTCCGACGGATTCTATGCAGGCAACCTTATCGAAATGCTCAACCACAGTATCAACGGCAAGCGCATAGATGTAGGACGCATTGACCTGCTCCCCGCCTACTCGCTGTTTGATGTTCCCGCCGCCGATGCACGCCGCGTGGTAGAGGGGCTCACCGGAAGCGAATTCATGGGCAAGCGCATCTACTCCGAGGTGGCCGAACCGGACAAGAACTATGCCCGCGCTTCATCGCGCAAACGCAGGAATGCCAATGCCGACACCGAACCCTCGGAAACCACCTACGAATATTTCCTCAAGAAGAACCGTGGCGGGTCCAAGAAATCCGCCCCACGCAAGAAAAAGAAATGAAATACCTTTCAGCAATCGCACTCTCCGCAGCTATGCTCTGCTCGGCAGCCTCCGCAATGGCTGCCGATGCACGCGAGGCCTTCCTGAGCGCCCCGGCACGCGTCATACCCCTGCTGCCCAACAACACCAGGCTTGACATGCTTGACTATTTCAATTCCGGACTCTCCACCGCGTCAAGCAACTCCATGAAGGGACAGTCGCGCATTCTGGCCCTTTCTGATCAGGCCATATCCATCCAGCTCACCGAAGCGTCACAGCTCGACATTGCCACTCTCCCTGCCGGCTCCGACACGCTGATAGCGGTGATAAACACCGTGGCTACACCGGCTCCTGACAGCAAGCTCACCATCTTCACCCCGGGGTGGAAATCGGACATCACAGCCACCGCGTTCACACGCCCCGCAGTGAAGGACTGGCTTACCGCTGAAGGCAAGAAAAACGCTCAGGATGTGGAAAGCCTCGTGCCCTTCATGCTCATCAACTACTCTTATGACCCGGCCAGTGCCACACTGACACTGACCAACAACACGGCATCATTCATGTCGGACGACATATACTCGCTTGTAGCTGACTATCTGAAGCCGCAGCTCACATATAAGTGGAACGGACGTAAATTCGTGGCTCAGAAGTGATACATGAAGGCTTCCCCTCAGCGCCCGACACCCGTCAGGCCCTTACATTAGCGCAGCTCAACGCACGCGTGGCGCGTCAGCTCACCGTGCCCTCACTACAATCCGTATGGGTCACCGCCGAGCTCAGCGACCTCCGTGTAAGCGGGGGCCACTGCTATATGGAGCTGATTGACAAGAATCCCGCCACAGGAGCCGTCAACGCCCGTATGCGCGGCATAATATGGGCCGGAAGCTACGGACGCCTGTCGGCACGCTTTCTGGCCGACACGGGCCAGCGGCTTGCCACCGGTATAAAAGTGATGGTATGCGGCACGGTCAATTTCCACCCGTCGTTCGGCATGTCGTTCGTAATCTCCGACATCAATCCCTCGTTTACAATGGGGGAAATAGAACGCCGCCGCCGGGAGATACTGATGCGTCTGCGCTCCGAAGGGGTGCTTGAGCTCAACCGTTCGCTCCCCTGGCCTGACCCTACACTGCGCATAGCCGTCATTTCGGCGCGTGGTGCCGCCGGCTACGGCGATTTCATCAATCAGCTGTTCAACACACCCTCCCACCTGCGCTTCAGCGTCAGGCTGTTTCCTGCGCTGCTGCAGGGTGAACGCACCTCAGCTTCGGTGATAGCGGCTCTTGATGCCATTGCCGCCGAAAGCCATCAATGGGACTGCGTGGTGATAATACGCGGTGGTGGGGCCACGAGCGACCTCGTGGCCTTCGATGACTATGACCTTGCCAACAATGTAGCCCAGTTTCCGCTGCCGGTAATAGTGGGCATAGGCCACGAACGCGACGTAACGGTACTTGATTTCGTGGCGGCCATGCGTGTAAAGACACCTACAGCCGCCGCACAATGGCTTATTTCGAAAGGTGAGGAAGCTCTGGAGCAGCTGCAATTCATGGGCTCGGAGATACTGCGTGCCGCTGCCGACACAATGGCCGGCGCGCGCACACGTCTGGCTTATTTCGACGGACTTCTCCCGCTGGCCCCCTCTACAGCCCTTGAACGGGCAGCATCGCGTCTGCACAGAGCTTCAGCGGCCGTAGGTGCCGTAGGGCCCGCCTGCATAGCTCCGGCACGCGAACGCCTCAACGGGCGCCTCCGCATGATAGAGACTGCCGCCTCAGCCGCCATAGAGCGCCAGCTGACACGCCTGCGCAGCGCCTCGGCGCTTGCCGATGTGCTATCGCCCATGGCAACACTCCGTCGTGGCTACACCATAACGCGCATCGACGGCCACGCCGTAAAAAGCGTGGCGTCACTGTCGGAAGGCACCCGGATTGAAACCGTACTCCCCGATGGAACCGTTTACTCTGAAATAATAAGAAAATGAACGATAACAAATTTACTCCTGTCAACGAGCTTACCTACAATCAGGCCGTTACCGAACTTGAAAGCATACTGCGCCACATGCAGAGCGACAGCTGCGACATAGATCGCCTCACCATCCTCACACGCCGTGCGGCCGAACTGATAACCGAATGCCGCAGCCGCCTTACCGCCACCGACGAGGAGCTAAAGACTATCCTCGCATCGCTGCAGGAATAATCCGCAGCGGTCAGAACGTCACATTATACTTATGGAGCAGGTACAGCGGATGCAGTGCCAGCTTGGCACGCCGCAGTCCCATATCGCCTGAATCGTCCTGACGGTTAACAAACCGTATCTCAGGATGGCGCTCCAGCATCATGCCCACATAATCGCGGCAAATTGTCTCGCCCGAGCCGGCCACCTCATGATTCATCTTCTCGATATGCACATGCAGCGTATCGCCCACCACCTCGCCGAAGGTGAACGCCACCACCCCGAGTCCGGGCACGGTCAGAACACCACCCTCGAATCCATAGTCGGCCGCATGGTCAAGCACGTCAAATGTCTGACGGCGGTCAAACTCCGCTATCTCCGGCTTCCCCTCCGCAAGCGGCATGGAGTGGTAAAACTCCTTTATGGCATCAATATCCTCCGCCCCTATGGCATGAAATTCGGCATCCGGATGGTCAGCCGCAAAGCGGTTGGCATGATTGCGCTTCTTGGCAAGTTTCTTCCCTGAGAGAGTGGCAAGAGCCTGAGGGTCATAGACATAGTCAGCCCAGTCATTAAGCCCCTCGATATGTACCGCACCCTCGTCAATAAGCAGAGGCAGAGCCTCTTCAGGCACTGACGACAGCTCCATGCCTATCCCTTCAGCCTTGCAATGGTCGCGGATAAGACCGAGCGATTCATCAAGAGGCATAGCACCGAGCGGCAGTGAAAACGCAGGAGTGCTGCCACCGTTTACAGGAAATCCCTTTATAAACAGCGTATTCTCCACCACGCACCAACTGTATTGGAAATATCCGGCCCATAGGAACACTCCCCCTACCGTAAAGTCGCATGACCGGAACGGATGGGCCGTGAGCAGCGGACGCAGTGTGGCGATATCCTCGCGTGTGATAGGTTTGAAATCAAGCTTCATTGAAATACGCCTCAAGTACTTCGCGGGCTGCCGTAAACGAGCTCTGGCGGTTGGAGAGCACACGCATCTCCTTTTCGGCAAGCATAGCCGCTATTTCAGGATTATTATAGAAATGTGAGCGCAGCTGCTCATCGATAGTCTCGCGCATCCAGTAGCGGGCCTGATGCAGACGCCGGCGCTCGAAATAGCCGTTGGCATTGACAAACTCAAAGTAGCGGTCCACCATGTCCCACACCTCGGGAATAGCCAGTTCGTAGTAGCCCGAATAGGTCAGCACCTCAGGTTGCCACCCCGATTCCGTAGGCGGAAACAGGTGCAGGGCGCTTCTGAACTGCGCCTGAGCCAGCTGTGCCGGCCCTATATTGTCGCCGTCAGCTTTGTTTATCACGATCCCGTCGGCCATCTCCATGATGCCGCGCTTTATACCCTGCAGTTCGTCGCCGGTGCCGGCAAGCTGGATAAGCAGGAAGAAATCCACCATAGAGTGTACGGCGGTCTCGCTCTGTCCTACACCTACTGTCTCGACAAAAATATTATTGTAGCCGGCGGCCTCGCACAGCACTATCGTTTCGCGTGTCTTGCGCGCCACTCCGCCGAGCGAACCGGCCGAAGGGCTGGGGCGGATAAACGCCGAAGGGTGCTGCGACAGCCGTTCCATACGTGTCTTGTCGCCAAGAATACTCCCTTTGGTGCGCTCGCTCGAAGGGTCGATAGCCAGCACGGCAAGCTTACCGCCGCCACGCAGCACATGGAGCCCGAACACATCTATCGAAGTGCTCTTCCCCGCTCCGGGCACACCGGTTATACCTATGCGGCGCGACTTGCCTGAGTAGGGCAGACACTTCTCTATCACCTCCTGAGCCACACTCTGATGCTCGGGCGACAGGCTCTCTATCATTGTGACAGCCTGACTGAGCATGGTGACATCACCTTTCAGAATACCCTCCACAAGCTCGCCGGCACTGAGCTGACGGCGGCGCGGACGGCGCTTCATATAGGGATTGACTACCGGCGGTTGGTTAACGCCGCTGTTCACGGTGAGCCCTAAATAGCGGGCATCGTTCTCAGGGTGGTCATGATGGTGATGGTGATTGTCCATATGTATCTATCTTGTTATTTGCTTGGGATTCCTACTACACGTATTATATTTTTCGAGCTCTTCGGGTCGTTGACTATCAGCAGTATGCGCTCGTCAATCATATCCTTGTCCATGCACCCGGGACTGAGCGTCACCTTTATCGTGGCACTCTTGCCGGGCTTTACCTTCATGGTGCTGACATCCACTTTCATAAGCTCCGAACCGCACTCGGCACGGCGTATCAGCAGCGGCTCCTTACCCTCGTTGGTCAGAGTGATGCTGCGGCTCAGATGCGATGCATCGAAGCTGTCAAAATCAATCTTGTCGGCCGACAGCTTTATCCGCGGCGCTTTCTCAAGCTGCTCTTCAGTGAGCTTTGAGAAATCCTCGTTAAGAATCATCACGGTGCGGATTCCTACCGTATCGGCCGGATGCTCTTTGTCGGGAATCAGGCGGAAGCGTCCGGTAACTGTCCCATAGTCAGGAGCCATATCGGTGAGCGCTGTGAGCGACAGCGTCCCCTGGTCGCCCACAGGGATTGTGGCAGGGTGCATCTTAGCCTTGATATACGGCGGCAAGTCAACCGCCTCCGGAGTGATGGGGTGGTCAGTGGAATTATAGATATTCACGGCTCCGCTGAGCACTCGTCCCTTGTTGGTCTGTCCGAACGGCACGATATCCTTGTTGATGCGGGCATCGCCTACAGCTATCGGAAAACGTCCGGCCAATGTCGCGGCAGTGCCCACCACCACACCACGGATGGTAAACTGGGCCTTTGTCCCATCGCCGGTATCTATATATACTTTCTTACTGAAGCGTCCGGGACGACCCACGGCATTGAAGTCAACCCCTATCTTGATGGTATCGCCGGGAGCCACAGCTTCGCGGGGATATGTCGGGACGGTACAGCCGCAATTGGCACGCGCCGAAATCACCACCACCGGAGTATCGCCGGTGTTCACCCCCATGAATGTACACTGCACATGGCCGAGGTCCTCGCTGAAAGCTCCGAAATTATGCTCCGATTCAAGCCATACCACACGCGGAGCGGCCACCAGAGCGGCCACCGGAGCCACAGCGGCAAGCATTGACAGCAGTATTCTCTTCATCGCCTTATGGGATTATGACACCTGAGAATGTGAGGGCCACAGTCTTGGTGGCACCGTTGGTCTTTACCTTTACCTGACGGTTCAGCTCACCGCGGCGTCCGGCCGGATTGAAGTGAATATTTATCACCCCGCGCATACCAGGCTTCACCGGTTCCTTAGGATAGTCAGGCTTGGTGCAGCCACATCCGCCGTTGGTGACATTGACTATCACCAGAGGCGCGTCGCCGGTGTTCTTGAATTCATACACGGCGGTCACCGGGCCACCCGAGGCCTTGATATTGCCGAAATCGTATGATGTTGACTCGAATTTTATATTAGCCTTTCCGGCTGCAGCCGCTGCAATAGTGACGAGCAGAAGCATAGCTGCTATTAAAGCTGTACGTTTCATATTCTTGCCTATTATACTCGCAAATTTAATGATTTTACTCCGAGGGGGCTTATAACAAATGTTAAACCCTCTTTTAACAATAATACCTGTATTTACAATAATGCCTGACGGCATCAAATTGTTTCGGGAGCCGGCACACCGACACCTATCCCGAACAGAGCATAGTCAAACCATACGGGGTCCTCCGGGCGCCGGGTGGCAAGCAGCCGCGTAAGGTCAAGCACCGAACGGCGGTCGGCAGCCTTACGTTCAAGCAGTCCGAGCTCACGGGCGGTATTATTGACATGCACATCCATAGGTATATACAGTTGCGAGGGCTTTATGACACCTTTCCACACCCCGAGGTCCACGATACCATCATCGCGCACAAGCCAGCGCAGTGCCATATTGAGGCGCTTCAGTGCCGTAGATTTCAGGTTGACCGGCAGACAGCGCGAATCGCTGGTGCCTCCGTTGGCTTCGGCCAGACGGCCGTTGATTAGCCGTGCCAGTTCCCATGCCGGAGTTTCGGACTGATCTATATGTTCGGCTCGAGCGAAATCGGCAAGACTGCCGTGCGACATGTATATGCTGCGCAGTCCGCGCAGAAAATGACGCAGGTTTTTGGCAAAGAACGTACGGTGGATATTACGGTCAGGCAGCTCCTCATAGCCCTCGTCCATCATGAAGCGGAAGGGCTGGTTGTCCATCAGCTCCAGCATGCGGTCGCAGTCGCGGCATATCATCCGGCGGTTGCCCCACGCTATGGTGGCACATAGTAACGAGGCTATCTCTATGTCCTGCAACTCGGTGAAGCGGCGGGGAAACTGCACCGGATCGGCGCCGATAAACGAGGGTGAATTGATACGGGTCGCCTCATATTCAAGCAATTCCCATATATCAGGGCTTATATCTGTAATCATGGCTTTCAGTCAATAGGTATATAAAACTAACATGCACCATCCCCTTGAGGGGGACGATGCACGCGCTTATGCAGTGTAGCCCATAGGAGAATCGAACTCCTCTTTCAAGAATGAAAATCTTGCGTCCTAGCCGATAGACGAATGGGCCCTACAATATGTCTTGAGCTTTTCAGCGTCTCTGCCAAGCTTGGATTAGCCGAGCTTGTTTACGTGGAGAGCGAGCTTGCTCTTAAGGTTCGAAGCTTTGTTCTTTGAAATGGTATTCTTGCTTGCCAGACGGTCGAGCATAGCGGTAACTTTCAGAAGTGCGGCAGCAGCTTCAGTCTTGTCAGTCATCTTGCGAAGGTTGCGCACAGCATTGCGGGCAGTCTTGGCATAATAACGGTTACGGAGTCGGCGCGATTCGGTCTGACGAATTCTTTTGAGCGAAGATTTATGATTAGCCATTGCTATACTATTCGTTATTTTTACTGTTTTTATTAGTAGCCCATAGGAGAATCGAACTCCTCTTTCAAGAATGAAAATCTTGCGTCCTAGCCGATAGACGAATGGGCCATGCTTTTAATGCTGTGGCGCAAAAGCGAGTGCAAATATAGACACTTTTTTTTGTCCGTGCAACAGTTTGGATAAAAATATTATCTTTTTTTTTCATTTTTAGCAATTTTAGGCCTCTCAAAGTAGTAACTTTGCCCCCATGAAAGAGGTTTTGCACTTGATTTCGCTCCGCACGGTCAATTATTCGGACCGCCATAATATATTGTCGGCATTCACCCTCGAACGTGGGCCGATGAGCTTCCTCACTCCTGCCGGCAATGGCCGCGAGGCATCACGCCGCCGGGCCCTGCTTATGCCTATGGGCATGGTGGAGTGTGTGGCCGACATACGTCCCGGACGCGACATCCATCCGATCTCCGCACCCCGCATGCTCGCTCCGCTGCAGTCGCTCCGCTGCAGCCCGCTAAAAAGTTCGCTGGCCATGTTCCTCGCCGAATCGCTCGGATCGCTCCTGCGTGAGGCGCAGCCCGATGCCGTGCTCTGGCATTTCATAGAGCAATCGGTGATAGCACTCGATTCGCTGCCTGACAACCGCATTGCCAATTTTCACATTACATTTCTCACCCGCCTGGCCAATATTTTAGGAATATGGCCCGACTCCACCGGATTCCGTATGGGCATGGTGTTTGACCTTATCGACGCGCGGTTCCGCCATTCGGCCCCCACGCATCCCGAATTCATAGCCGGAAGCCGCGCCGCAATGGTGGCACTGCTTCCCCGCCTCACATATAATAATATGTACCGGCTGCGGCTCACCCGCATCCAGCGCGCCGAGCTGCTTGATGCCGTGCTCCATTACTATACGCTGCATTACGCCCCGCTTGACTCCCTGAAGTCAACCGATGTGCTACGCGCCCTGTTCTGAAGCTATGAACCGCGCCACAGAATCGGCGCTGTTGCTCCCTATCACAACATCAGCGGCCTCGCGCACCGGCTCCAAGGCATTTGCCACAGCCACCGAACGGTCGGCCACCTCCATCATAGGCAGGTCGTTCAGATTGTCGCCAAACACGGTCAGGCTGTCGGCTCCCGCCATCTCTTTCAGCCGGAGCACCGCCGAAGCTTTCGAGACTCCTGTGGCGAACACCTCAAGCAGAGCGGCATTGCTGTCAAAAATATCAGGATAGTTTGACACGGAGCACCCTCCGCGCTCTCTCAGTTCACAGGCTGCCGCATTGACCGCATCAGCCTCACCTATGGCAAACACCATTACCGTATGCTCCCACCCCTCGGTCAGTCCACGAGGGTCATTCACATAGAAGCGTTTCAGCTCCAGTCCGTGCCGCTCCTCCATAAAGCTACGCTCTCTGGCCGACGGAGCCGCTCCATCCTTTCCGGTGTAGAAGGCATGAATCATCCTGTCGTCCACCAGCGTGTAGCGCAGCGTACCTACGTCGTGACGGTGGCACACCTCTATAATAGTCCGGGCCGCCGGTTCTTCAAGCAACCTTGCATCAATATAGCGCCGCTTGGCGAAGTCCCACATCGCAGCGCCGGTAAACACTACCGCAGGCAGCCACAGTCCGCAGCCATGGAGCAGCGGCTCCACCGTGGCCGGAGTGCGGGCCGTAGCTACGCTTATCAGGCACCCCTGCTGCGACATCCGCTTCAATATCGAGGCCGACTCCTGACTCACACGGCTGTCATTGCCAAGCAGTGTTCCGTCAAGATCGGTAACATATAAAATACGCTTATCCTTCATCTGGCATTCTGAATTCTATTCTGAACGTCGTGCCTTTGCCCGGTTCAGAGCTTTTGACATATATCTTTCCGCCATGATACTGCTCCACTATGCGCTTGGCCAGCGTAAGCCCCAGGCCCCAGCCGCGCTTCTTGGTGGTATATCCGGGGCGGAACACCGCATCAAATTCCTTTCGGGTCATACCCTTGCCGGTGTCCGTCACCTCTATGGCCGCCATTCCGCCCGAGTGCATGGTGGCGATAGTCAGCCCGCCCCGTCCCTCCATAGCATCCACGGCATTCTTGATCAGATTCTCCATGACCCATTCAATGAGCGGTTCCGACATATTCACTACAAGAGCATCAGGACATATCCGCTCCTCCAGCTTCACATTGTGGCTTATGCGAGTGCCCATATAGGCAGCGCTACGCCCCACAACGGCATTGATGTCCGACGGCTCCATATTGGGCCGCGACCCTATCTTTGAGAATCGGCTCGCAATGGTTTCGAGCCGCTTGACATCCTTGTCCATCTCCCGCACCGTGTCGGCATCCACCCCTTCAGCCTCAAGCAGCTGAAGCCACGCCATGAGCGATGATATAGGGGTGCCGAGCTGATGCGCCGTCTCTTTCGACAGGCCCACCCACACCTTGTTCTGCTCGGCCCGCTTCGACGAGGCCACGGCAAAATACACAACCGCCACGAATGCCCCCATCACAGCGAGCTGGATGTAAGGATATAGACTCAGATTGCGTAGAAGGGTAGAGTCCTCGTAGTACAGATGCTGTACGGCGCCTGCACCGATATCGATATCTATCACGTTGTGCGTATGCCGCATCTTCTCAAGCTTGCGGAGCAGATACGTTTCATTGGCCTCGCTTATCACCAGCGGTGCATCGGCATCCGGCTGATCAGGCAACTTGAAGTTACGGTGCATTATGATATTGCCGTCATCATCGGTAAGCAGCACAGGGATATTGGTGTTTCCTTCTATTATCGAAAGCAGGAAATCGATATTTGTCCCCTCGCCGTCACTGCCGGCTATCTCTTTTGTGGCATCGGCCCATATCTGCATTCGGGCGCGTTCCTGTCGCGACAGATCGTTGACCAGCAGATTCGACGCATACAGAAACACCGCCACCACCACAGCCGATATTCCTAAAAATATCAGTGTGCCGCGCCGGTGGAGTATATATGGCATAAGTGTCATATCATATCAACGTCCCCCACTTGCTCCTTATTGCCTTTTGTCGTAACTTTGCCCTATGAACCGATTTCTCACATTCATTGCCGGCGCCGCCTGCCTTGCTTCAGCCTCGGCTGCCGATTTCTCAGCACACTTCGCTGACTCAACACTTCGCATCGACTATATTTTCGGAGGCACCGCAGGAAATGCCACCGCGCTTCTTGACGGACAGAGCCGTCAGCCCGGATGGGCCGGACGGCGCCACAACATGTCCAGCCTGCCATATCACGGTAACGGGCATCTGACACTGATTGACTGCGCCACATCCGACACCATCTACCGCACATCATTCTCTTCGCTGTTTCAGGAATGGCTGGCCACCGACGAGGCCCGCACCACACCGCGGTCATTTGAGAATGTGTTCCTCGCTCCGCTCCCCAAGGCACCAACGCGCGTGGAACTGACGCTGTTCGACTTCCGGCGCGACACGATAGCCCACATGTCGCACATATACAATCCGGCCGACGAGCTTACCGCACGCCGTGGCGGGCATCCGCTTCCCCACCGCTATCTGCACCGCGCCACAGCACCTAACCCCATCGACATCGCCATTCTGGCCGAGGGCTACCGTCCGGAAGAGATGGACAGCTTCATATCACATGCCACCGTGGCTGTCAACGAAATGCTGAGCTACGAGCCCTACAAGCGCTACGCCGACCGGTTCAACTTCATAGCCGTAGAGTCGCCCTCGAATGAAAGCGGCGTCAGCATACCGCTCCAGGGACGCTGGCCCGACACCGCATTCGGCGCCCACTTCAGCACCTTCCATTCCGACCGCTACCTGACCACACCGCGCGTAAAACTGGTGCACGACGCGCTCGAAGGCATCCCCTACGAGCATATCATAATCCTTGCCAACACCCCGCAGTACGGTGGCGGAGGCATCTACAACAGCTATCTGCTCACCTCGGCGCTCACTCCGCAATTCAAGCCGGTGGTGGTTCATGAATTCGGCCACAGCTTCGGAGGCCTGGCCGACGAGTATTTCTACACCGGCGATGTCATGGAGGACAGCTATCCCTTCGACATCGAGCCGTGGGAACCGAACATCACCACCCTCGTTGACTTCGGCAGCAAGTGGAAGCCTCTGCTCAAGAAAGGCACCCCTGTACCCACGCCCATTGAGAAGAAAAAGAAATATCCGCTCGGCGTCTACGAAGGGGGAGGCTATTCATGGAAAGGCATCTACCGTCCGGCCGATGAATGCCGCATGCGCAACAATGAGTACCCCACCTTCTGCCCCGCATGCGAGGATGCCCTTGAACGCCTGATACGCTTCTACACCGAATGACTTCACACATACACAATAAGCACCCACAAGGGCACGTTTAAAGTGTATGTCAACGAAGCTATATCATTTTTTCACTGCAATAACACTGATTCTCTTCAGCCTCCCTCTGCTGACAGGCTGCATTGAGGATGGAGTGACCACATCTCCCGCCGATCAGCCGGTATTCTCCACCGACACTCTACGGCTCGGTTCCGTATTCACCGGCGAGGGCACTCCCACACATTCATTCAAGGTCTACAACCGCCACGACAAGATTCTGTCCATCAGCGAAATCTCATTTACCGGCGAAAGCGGCAGCATGTTCCGCGCCAATGTCGACGGACTCAGCGGCACATCGTTCCGCGACATAGAGATACGTCCCAACGACTCCATCTACGTATTCATTGAGGCCACCATCCCGCCGGCGGCCGACAAGCCGGCATTTGACGTCATGGATGCCCTGCAGTTTACCGTCAACGGCGTCACCTCCAAGGTAGTGCTCACTGCCCGGGGGTGCAACTTCGACCGGCTGCAGAACCGCGTCATCACCTCCGACACCACCCTGCGCGCCGACCTGCCCCACCGTATCTTCGACACACTCACCGTGGCTCAAGGGGTCACCCTGACTCTTGAAGCCGGCGCTGAGCTATATTTCCACGACAAGGCATTTCTGCGCATCGAGGGTACGCTCCGGTCGCTCGGCTCGGCCCGGCAACCGGTACTGATGCGCGGCGACCGCACCGGCATCGTGGCTGCCGATATTCCCTACGAGGTTATGTCGCGCCAGTGGGAAGGGGTGCTGTTCACATCCACGTCAAGGAACAACCGCATGGAATACACCGTAATAGAGAATACCGTAAGCGGCGTGACGCTTGACTCCCTCGGCACCGGCATGCCCGAGCCACTGCAGCTCGTCAACTGCCGCCTGCGCAACTCCCACGGCTATGTGCTCGACTCCCGTGCAACCTCCGTCAGCGCCACCGGCACCGAATTTGCCGAAGCAGCCTCCGGACTTGTCCACCTCGCCGGAGGTTTCCACACCTTCAGCTACTGCACCTTCGCCAACAACTATCTATTCACCTACCCCTGGGGCGCCGCCATCCAGTTTGAGGGCGATATACCCGACGACACATATCTGCAAGGCATATCAGCCACAATCACCAACTCCATTATCTATGGACTCGGTCCCGACCTGTCGCACCTCGACCTCTCGGGGACCGACATCTATCTCGAACGCTGCATAATGCGCAGTGCCGGAACGGACGACGATCATTTCCTGAACATCCTGTGGGACACTGACCCGCTATTTCTCACTGACCGCCAAGCGTATCTGTTTGACTATCGTCTTAGCCCCGACTCCCCGGCCCTGATGACATCCGACCCCACAGCCACACCCTCCGGAGCGCAGCCTCTACCTGCCACAGACTTCTACGGCGCTCCCCGCACCTCTCCAGCCGCCATAGGAGCCATGGAATCAGCCACTGTAAACTAACATATTCAACCGCCATATGTGGATCAAATTCTTATTTTATTTAGCAATCGGCCTATTAGTTGCCATAGTGTATGCATATGTTGACAAGCGCACAAAAAACATCTCCCGGAAGAAACGGATGCTGATCCAATGTGCCGTCACGCTCCTGATCGTCATCCTCCTTGCCGCCCTCTACACCCTGCTCGGCATCTGACAGCCCCCATATAAGTACCATATCATCCTCACTGTACTGGCATCACCCCGCGATGCGTCAAACCTGAAGGGTTCATTCACCTTGTAGGGCCATGCCTTTGGCATGTATTAGATACATCTGGATAGCGAACCTGAAAGGTTCCCGCCATCCGATATATCGCAGAGATATGACCATACAATCCAATGACGCACTATTGGAGTCCGGAACGGACGGTTTTGAAGTAACCCTGCACAAAGCGACAGCGGCGTGCAGGGCAGCAGCCGCCACCTGCCGTATGAGTCCGTCAGGACGGATTATGTCTGCCATGTGGAGTAAGCCGTCCTTGCGGACTCTGCATATCTACCGCATCTATGCCCGCCACGCCGCTGACGCTTTGTGGCGGGTTACATGAAAGTCGCCCTAACGGGCTATAATAGCTACTTCGGTGCGGTTCGCAATGCGTCTGACATATAGTATATATTTGATTTCTCGCATTCTATGCAGCTTTGTAGGGCCATGCCTTCGGCATGTATTAGATGCATCCATCTGGATAGCGAACCTGAAAGGTTCCCGCCATCCGATATATCGCAGTGATATGACCATACAATCCAATGACGGGCTATTGGAGTCCGGAACGGACGGTTTTGAAGTAACCCTGCACAAAGCGCCAGCGGCGTGCAGGGCAGCAGCCGCCACCTGCCGTATGAGTCCGTCAGGACGGATTATGTCTGCCATGTGGAGTAAGCCGTCCTTGCGGACTCTGCATATCTACCGCATCTATGCCCGCCACGCCGCTGACGCTTTGTGGCGGGTTACATGAAAGTCGCCCTAACGGGCTATAATAGATCCTTGGACGCAGGTCGCAATGCGTCTGACATATGGTATATAATTGATTTATCGCATTTTTTGCGGCTTTGTAGGGCCATGCCTTTGGCATGTATTAGATACATCCATCTGGATAGCGAACCTGAAAGGTTCCCTGCATCCGATGTATCACAGAGATATGACAGCACAATCCAATGACGGGCTATTGGAGTCCGGAACGGACGGTTTTGAAGTAACCCTGCACAAAGCGCCAGCGGCGTGCAGGGCAGCAGCCGCCACCTGCCGTATGAGTCCGTCAGGACGGATTATGTCTGCCATGTGGAGTAAGCCGTCCTTGCGGACTCTGCATATCTACCGCATCTATGCCCGCCACGCCGCTGACGCTTTGTGGCGGGTTACATGAAAGTCGCCCTAACGGGCTATAATAGACCCTTCGACGCGGGCCGTAATGCGTCTGACATATAGTATATGTTTATTTTATCGCATTTTATGCAGCTTTGTAGGGACATACCTTCGGCTACAGTACATGACATTTTTTAATTCATTGTTTATTAGCCATAAGTGTTTTTT
>CAJUIW010000020.1 GCA_910586895.1 uncultured Muribaculaceae bacterium
AAAAAACACTTATGGCTAATAAACAATGAATTAAAAAATGTCATGTACTGTAGCCAAAGGCATGTCCCTACGGATATATATCTGTATGTCAGGTGTATATAGGCATACAAAGCCATATGCGCGTCGAAGTCCATCTGCTTGAAACTCGCAAGGTATAGCGCTGGTTGTCTGTGTGTTATACGAAAATCACGCTCTCTTATAAGGAGATACTTCATGATGTGAAAAGATAATTCTATTACCACTGAATATACACCTATAACCTTAACCTGATTCCGATACCAATCGGATTGTAACGACCGGAGGTTGGCACTGGAGCAATGCGTAGATGTGTTGCTCCAGTCTATTATGTAAAGCATAAAAAAAGATGCGTGCCGATTATCGGTACGCATCTTTTTTTGTGTTGTCCCTGGAAATAGTGTTTAAGATCCAGCTAATTCATTAATGTGCCAATATGAGAAATTTGAACTAAAAAAATACGGACTTTTGCGTCCGTCTTTGTAGGGTAGTTGTTTTACGAGAAATTGCGTATAAGTAAATTAGATTTATGATAGGTTAGATATTTCGCTGTAAAGATAGTGCAAGGTTCGCCAATTTGCAAATATTTAATACATAAATGTGTGCTATCTTCGTCATTTTGGTATGTTTGGCGTCAGGAGTGTAGACTGTTGGTAAACAGTGCCGTCCGGCCAAAACTGACCGGACGGCATGAATGATGGTATGTGGATGGTGTTATTCCATAAGCTTGCGGTAGCGGCGGCGCGGGGGCTCTTTGCCTCCGTTCTGACGGCGCTTGAATTCCTCGTAGTCGGAATAGGAGCCTTGGTAGAATTCCACATTGCCGGCTCCGTCGAACGACAGGATATGGGTGCATATGCGGTCAAGGAACCAGCGGTCGTGGCTTACCACCACGGCGCATCCGGCGAAGTCCTCAAGGCCCTCTTCGAGCGCACGGAGTGTGTTGACGTCAATATCATTGGTAGGTTCGTCAAGCAGAAGCACGTTGCCCTCCTCTTTTAGCGCCATGGCAAGGTGCAGACGGTTACGTTCGCCGCCTGAGAGCACGCCTATCTTCTTCTCCTGGTCAGCTCCGGCAAAGTTGAACTTCGACAGATATGCACGGGCATTGATGTCGCGTCCACCCATGCGGAAGGAGTCGACTCCCTGCGATATCACTTCGTAGACGGTCTTTTCGGGCAGAAGGTCATGGTGAGTCTGGTCGACGTATGCAATCTTTACGGTTTCGCCTACATCGAATGAGCCGGCATCAGGCGTTTCCTGACCCATGATAAGGCGGAACAGTGTGGTCTTGCCGGTACCGTTGGGGCCTATCACGCCAACTATGCCGTTGGGGGGCAGGGTGAAGTCGAGCCCGTCAAAGAGCTGCTTTTTGCCGAAGCGCTTGCTCAGGCCGGTGGCTTCGATTACTTTCTGGCCGAGGCGGGGTCCGTTGGGGATGAATATCTCAAGGCGTTCCTCGCGCTGCTTCTGGTCCTCGTTGAGCAGGCGGTCGTAGCTGTTGAGTCGGGCTTTACCTTTTGCCTGGCGGGCTTTGGGGGCCATGCGCACCCATTCGAGCTCGCGTTCAAGCGTCTTGCGGCGCTTGCTGGCCTGCTTCTCTTCCTGAGCCATGCGCTTGGTCTTCTGGTCGAGCCATGATGAATAGTTGCCTTTCCATGGAATACCTTCACCACGGTCGAGTTCAAGAATCCAGCCGGCCACGTGGTCAAGGAAGTAGCGGTCGTGGGTGATAGCTATCACTGTGCCGGGATACTGGCGCAGGTGCTGTTCGAGCCAGTCGATTGACTCAGCGTCGAGATGGTTGGTGGGCTCGTCGAGCAGAAGCACGTCGGGCTGCTGCAGGAGCAGGCGGCAGAGTGCCACACGGCGGCGCTCACCACCGGAGAGGGTGCTCACCACCTGATCGTCGGGCGGGCACTGGAGGGCGTCCATGGCGCGTTCGAGCTTGGAGTCGATGTTCCACGCGTCGGCGGCATCAAGAGCATCCTGAAGTTCGGCCTGGCGGGCTATGAGGCGCTCCATCTTGTCGGGGTCGTCAAGCACATCGGGGTCGCCGAATGATTCGTTGACTTTGTCAAATTCGGCAAGCAGGTCCATGATGGGCTGCACACCTTCGCGCACTATCTCTATCACCGTCTTGTCCGGATCAAGCTTGGGGTCCTGTTCAAGATATCCCACGGAATATCCGGGAGAGAACACTACCTCGCCCTGATAGTCGCGGTCGATGCCTGCAATGATTTTCAGCAGCGATGATTTACCTGAGCCGTTGAGGCCTATGATGCCTATCTTGGCTCCGTAGAAGAAGGAGAGGTAAATGTTTTTCAGTACCTGTTTCTGAGGCGGGTATGTCTTTGACACACCTACCATTGAGAAAATTATTTTTTTGTCGTCGGCCATCAGTAAAATATGGTGGTTGATTATTTTTTACGGGGAGCGTATTTTGCCGGATAGTCGCAACGGGTACGTCCGCTGACTATGGCTGACAGCTTGGCGCGTATAAGCTGCTTGCGGATGGGTGAGATATGGTCGATGTACATCATCCCTTCCAGGTGGTCGCACTCGTGCTGCACTATGCGTGCCAGAAATCCTGATATCTCCTCAGTGTGCAGCTTGAACTCCTCGTCGAGCCATGTGAGGCGGATGTACTCGGTGCGGTTCACGTTTTCCGACAGGCCGGGGAGGCTCAGGCATCCTTCGGCGCGGCTCACGGGATCGCCGTCAAGGATCTCAATTTCAGGATTGATAAGGGTCATCTTGCGCCCTTCGCATTCCGGAAAGCTGTCGCCCATGGGGGAGGCGTCGATCACCACAAGGCGTATGTTGCGGCCTATCTGCGGGGCGGCGAGCCCTACGCCCTCGGATCGGTACATGGTTTCATACATGTCGGCTATCAGCCCGGTGAGACCTTCGGTACCGGCCTCAAGCGGCTCGGATATTTTGCGGAGCACGGGGTGCCCGTAGAGATATATAGGTAGGTTCATTCGAATGATGAATTGTATGTTTTGCTTTGAAGATAGTCATTCAGTATTATGGCGGCGGCCATGGTGTCGACCGTGGCTTTGTCGCGCCGCTGCATCTTGCGCATCCCTGAGTCAATCATGGCCCGGTGGGCTATGGCAGAAGTGAAGCGCTCGTCAAAAAACACTACCGGAATGTCCGGAATGGCTTTCTGCAGAGCGCGTATGCCGGGGGTGATGTAGCGCATGCTTTCCGACGGCTCGCCGGCAAGGGTGCGTGGAAGTCCTACAACGATGGTGTCGACCGGTTCGGTGCTGATGTAGCGCTTCATCCAGTCGATAAGCGACGATGTTGGTACGGTGGTGAGTCCGGTGGCTACGATGCGCATTATGTCAGTGACAGCTATGCCGCACCGGCGCCGTCCGTAGTCAATGGCTAACAGTCGGCCCATGGGCTCAGAAGTTGCCGTCGGAGCCGAAACTCATTTCGTCGAAGCCTTCGGCGTCAAATTCGTCGTCGTTGAATTCGGATGATCCGTAGAAGTCCTCGTCAAGATCGGTCGCTGCGGCAGCTGCTGCGGCTTTGGCATCGATTTTTGCCTCGAAGTCGTCAATGTCGACAAACTGTGCCGGGGGATTGCCCATTGACATGGTGCACACAGGGTCCTTCAGCGAGCTTCCGGGAGTGGTGCGCTTCAGCTCCATGAAGAATGAACGGTCCGTGAGGTAGTCAAATACGAATATCAGGCGCTGGCCTTCATCCTCAATGAAATCGCTGATGATGGTATCGTCCATCAGATATACATCCTCGGATGAGTCAGAGCCCATATCCTCAAGGGTAATCTCGCGACCCTTTTCCCATCCTTCATCGCAAATGAAGAATGAGTTCATCTGCGACTTGTCGAAGCCAACAGAATCGCAAATGGCGTTGCGCAGATCGAGGAATGTGGCATCGGCGTCAATGTCAATTTCGCGTTTGAAATTGTCCACTTCATCGGACACTAATCGGAATTTGTAAATCATATCGTGTTATTGGCTATCGGTTGATGATGCGAATTTAGCAAATTTGGCATATATCCTCAAAAAATATGGCAAAAAAAGCGCCGCAATCCATAGGACTGCGGCGTGTATGTGTCATAATGTATGATGGGGCGGGATTATTTCAGGATTCCGTGTGCGCGGAACACTTTCTGGATTTTTTCCAGAGCTGTTGTCACCTGGTCGCGTGTGTGTGTGGCCATCAGGCTGAAGCGGATAAGGGTATCCTGGGGTGCCACGGCGGGCGATACAACGGGGTTGACGAAGATGCCCTCTTCAAGAAGGTCGCGTGTGATGGCGAATGTCTTGAAGTTGTCGCGGATGAAGAGCGGGATGATGGGGGTGGAGGTGTGCCCTATCTCGCATCCCATGTTGCGGAATCCTTCGAGGGCGTAGTTGGTGAGTTCCCAGAGCTGCTCCTGGCGTTCGGGCTCTGACTGCATGATTTCAAGAGCCTTCAGAGCTGCGGCGGTTGAGGCCGGAGTGATTGAGGCAGTGAATATGTAGGAGCGTGAGTGGTGACGCAGGAAGTTGGTTATCTCCTTGTCGGTGGCAATGAATCCGCCGAGCGATGCGAATGACTTGGAGAATGTGCCCATGATAAGGTCAACGTCGTCGGCCACACCCTGAGCGTGGCATACGCCGCGGCCACCGGGGCCGAACACGCCTATGCCGTGGGCTTCGTCAATCATCACTGAGGCGTTGTATTTCTTGGCGAGCTCGGTCATGGTCTTGACATCGGCCACGTCGCCTTCCATTGAGAATACGCTGTCGCTGACTATGAGCTTCACCTTGTCAGGATCGCATTTCTGAAGCTGCTTTTCGAGAGAGGCCATGTCGTTGTGCTTGTACTTGAGCGACTGGCTGAATGACAGGCGGCGTCCTTCGATGATGGAGGCATGGTCCTGTTCGTCCCAGATGATATAGTCCTCGCGACCTGTGAGCGTCGACACGACGCCTAAGTTCACCTCGAAGCCGGTGGAGTAGATCATCACGTCCTCTTTGCCGATGTATTCGGCAATGCGTGCCTCAAGCTCTTTGTGGAGGTCGAGGGTGCCGTTGAGGAAGGGTGAGCCGGCGCATCCTGTACCGTACTTTCTGGTGGCTTCGATGGCTGCTTCTTTGATACGGGGGTCATTGACCAATCCGGTATAGCAGTTGGAGCCGAACATAAGTACCTTGCGGCCGTTGATTATCACTTCAGGGTCCTGTTCGCTTGATATGGCGCGGAAATAGGGGTACACGCCTGCGGCCATGGCTTTCTGAGGCTCGGTGTACTTGGCAAGTTTAGCCTGTAATAGCTTCATAGTTAATGCAATAAATGGGATATAACTATCTTATCGGACCTATCTCGGGCCGAATCAGGCTGCAAAGTTAATAAATTAGTGGCAAAGACGGGTACAAAAATGCGCAAAAAAAGTGATGGTGTGCAATTTTTTGCCCCCGGTCCTGTAGTGTGAGGCTGCAAGGCGCTCAGCGGCGCACAAGCTTGTTGAATGAAGCCGGAATCGGGGTGGTGAAGTCCATCTGTCGGCGTGTCACCGGATGAACAAACCGCAGAGTGCGTGCATGCAGGGCCAGACGATGGATCGGACTGGCCGAAGCTCCATATTTGCGGTCGCCCGATATCGGATGACCGAGGTCCTTCATGTGGACTCGTATCTGATTCTTGCGTCCGGTGTCAAGCTCCACTTCGAGCAGTGAGAAGTTAGGTGTGCTCTTGAGTGTCTTGAAGCGGGTCACGGCTAACTTACCCTCCTGAGGATTGTCAGTTGAGTACACTTCGTACTGCGAGTTTTCGGCAAGATAGCTTTTTACCGTACCTTCAGCCTGCTCTACGCATCCCTCGACGACGGCTACGTATGTGCGGCGGAGCACCATGTTGTTCCAGTTGTGCTGCAGCGTTTCCTTGGCTTTTTCATTTTTGGCGAACACCATCAGTCCGGAGGTGTCGCGGTCAAGGCGATGCACTATGAAAATCTTGTTGCGCGGGTCGTGCCATTTCACATAGTCGCGCAGTATGGAGTAGGCGGTGCCTTCGTGAATCTTGTCGGTGCCCATCGACAGAAGTCCGTAGCCTTTGTTCACCACAATTATGTCATCGTCCTCGTACACAAGCTGCATGCGGCGGTGGCGGAACATGTGCCAGGGTCGGGTGAAGTTGACCTTCACCTCGTCGGCCTCGGTAACCGGGGTGTCAAACTGACGCACCGGAATGCCGTTGACCGCTATCTGATCATGCGCCAGAAGCTCTTTTACGGTGGTACGCTTCTGATCAGGCATGGCTTCGATCAGAAACGGCAGGAGTGTTGACGGAGTGCTGACGTTGAGCACACGCACCACATCAGGACGGATAGGGGAGCGTTCGGCTCCGGGCTTTATATTGCGGGGACGTTTCATTTCTTTCGTGTTGTGGTGCGACGCGTGGTTTTGCGGGGCTTGGCATCCTGTTCGGATATTATGGTCTTGCATTCCTCCAATGTCAGCGCGGCCGGGTCAGTCACCGTTTTTGGTATTTTATAGTTTGACTTTCCACATGCTATATACACGCCGTAACGGCCGTTGAGAATCTGGATTTCAGAGTCTTCGGGGAATGTCTTTACAATCTTCTGGGCATCGGCCTGACGCTTGGCTTCGATAAGCCCCACGGCTTCCTCAAGTGTTATGGCTGTGGGCGCGTACTCCTTGGGGATTGATACAAATTTGCCGGCATGCTTCACATAAGGTCCGAAGCGTCCTACGGCTACCGTCACCTCCTTGTCCTCGAACTGGCCGAGAGTGCGGGGCAATTCAAAGAGCTTCAGGGCATCCTCAAGTGTGATGTCAAATACTGACTGGTCCTTGCGGAGTGAGGCAAACTGAGGCTTTTCGCTGTCGGCGCTGTCGCCTATCTGTACCACCGGACCAAAGCGACCTATCTTGACGGAAACCGGTTTGCCCGATGCGGGGTCGGTGCCGAGCACCCGCTCGCCCACTTTGTGTTCGAGACGCATTTCGTCGGCTTTGACCACTTCGGGGTGGAACACATCGTAGAATTCGGATATCTCATGGCGCCACGGGGTGTTGCCCTCGGCTATTTCATCGAATCGCTGCTCTACGTTGGCTGTGAAGTTGAAGTCAAGTACATTCGGGAAATACTCGGTCAGGAAGTCATTGACCACTGTGCCTGTATCGGTCGGTATCAGTTTTCCGCGGTCTGCTCCCACAGTTTCGGTGCGCTGCTGCTCGTCAATATTGCCCTTGCTGTCAAGAGTAAATGTGATGAAGCTGCGCTCAGTGCCGGGGCGGTCGCCTTTCTCCACATATTCACGCTGCTGGATGGTGGATATGGTGGGTGCGTAGGTCGAGGGACGGCCTATGCCGAGGTCCTCCATTTTCTTCACCAGCGAAGCCTCGGTATAGCGGGGCGGATGCTGGGTGTAGCGCTCGGTGGCAGTGACCCTTACCGGCTCCATCATATCCCCTTTGGCTATAGGGGGAAGAAGCGATGAATCAGTACCGCTGTCCTGACTGTCATTGTCGGTGCTTTCGGCGTAGAGCTTCATGAAGCCGTCAAAGCGTATCACTTCGCCGGTAGCGGTAAAGTGGCGGCTATCCGATGAAATGCTGATGTCAACGGTGGTTTTCTCCAGCTCGGCATCGGCCATCTGGGAGGCAACCGCGCGTTTCCATATCAGAGAGTAGAGGCGGCGTTCCTGAGCGGTGCCCTCTATGTCGCGGTGGCTGATATATGTGGGGCGGATAGCTTCGTGAGCTTCCTGCGCCCCTTTGGAGTTGGTATGGTAATGTCGTACCTTCAGGTAGCGTTCGCCCACACTCTCTTTTATCTCATTGGCAATGGCGCTGAGAGCCAGATTGGACAGGTTGAGCGAGTCGGTACGCATGTAGGTGATATGTCCGGCTTCGTAAAGACGCTGGGCCACCATCATGGTCTGTGACACGGAAAATCCGAGCTTGCGCGAGGCTTCCTGCTGGAGTGTGGAGGTAGTGAACGGTGGGGCCGGACTCTTTTTGAGTGGCTTCACTGTCACATCGGATACTTTGAACTCGCTCTTGGCGCATGCTTCAAGAAATCCACGAGCTGTGGCTGCATCGGGCAGACGCTGCTGCATCTCAGCTTTCACATTCTGGCCGGAGGCGGTGTTGAACAGGGCGGTGCAGCGGAAATAGGGCTCGGCGCGGAATGTCTTTATCTCATTCTCACGCTCCACGATAAGGCGTACGGCCACTGACTGCACGCGTCCGGCTGACAGCGCCGGCTTGATTTTCTTCCACAGCACAGGCGAGAGCTCGAAGCCCACTATACGGTCGAGCACGCGGCGCGCCTGCTGCGCGTCCACTCGATTGAGGTCAATCTCACGCGGATTGGCTATGGCATGCAGTATGGCATCCTTGGTTATTTCATGGAACACTATGCGCTTGGTGTTCTCAGGCTTCAGCCCGAGCACTTCGAACAGATGCCATGCAATGGCCTCACCCTCGCGGTCTTCATCGGATGCGAGCCATACCATCTGGGCTTTGTCAGCGGCCTGCTTCAGTTGCTTGACGAGATCCTTCTTGTCAGGTGAAATCTCATATACAGGGGTGAAATCCTTACCCTTTTCAATGCTGAAATCACGTTTCTTGAGGTCGCGTATATGGCCATAGCTCGACATTACCTTGTAGTCTTTCCCAAGGAATTTCTCAATTGTCTTTGCCTTTGCCGGCGACTCCACTATGACAAGATTTTTTACCATACTTGAGTTCAAATTTTTGTAATTGGCGGCAAAATTACTGAAAAATTTCTATAAATGAATTTTTTACCGCACCTATTTTATTTAATCGGCCAGAAGCATGCCTGAGGCTACTTCTTTCATCACAGCCTCGCCACATGCAGTGCGGACTATTGCAAAAGCGAAGTCAAAGGTGCATCCGGGGCCGGCGGCGGTGATGACATTGCCGTCGACAACAACCTTTTCACCGGTCATTGTAGCTGCGGGACAGCTCTGCTCGAAGCCGGGATAACAGGTGGCTTTGCGTCCGTCAAGAATGCCGAGGGGTGCAAGCACCACGGCGGGCGAAGCGCATATTGCCGCTATATTGCCCTGCTGCAGCACCTGACGGCGAAGCATGTCGCATACCTGAGGTGAGGCTGAAAGATTTGTGGCGCCGGGCATACCCCCTGGCAGAATCACCCAATCAGGGTCGCCCATATTGTCGGTGATAACCATGTCGGCCTCAACGGTAACACCATGTGCTCCGGTGACAGTAGTGGTGGGATTGATGGATACGGTGGTTATCTGCATGCCTGCACGGCGCAGTATGTCAAGAGTGCCTATAGCCTCGATTTCTTCAAAACCGTCAGCCAGAATAAGGAATGATGTGCTCATACGTGGTGTTTTTATATTGATTATGTATGTGATATTAACAATTGCAAAAGGCAAATGTAGGTTAAAAGTGGCAAAATTACTATATTTGGGTGATGAAAAATTATCAAGCTATGTCAAAACGGTTACTTTGTGTATATACGGTGTTGGTGGCGGTGGTTGCCACGATAGCTCTTGGAGCATGTTCGGGACGGTATGACGGATACCGGAGGTTTGAGGGTTCGGTATGGGCCACCACGTTTCATATCACATACAAGAGTGACCGCATGCTCGATGATTCCATACATGCAGTCATGATGGAGGTAGAGCGTTCATTGTCGCCATTTTCTGACAGTTCGCTTATAACGGCCATCAACAGTAACCGCACTGATATAACTGATACACTTGTGCGGCGGATACTACTTACGTCGCAACATATTAATAAGGTGAGCGGCGGGGCGTTTGACCCTACAGTGGCTCCTCTGGTCAACCTCTGGGGATTCGGCTACCGCAATGGCACAGGCGAGCCGTCGAAGCAGGCTATTGACAGTGCGCTGACTCTGGTCGGCATATCGCGCTGCAGTCTGAAGAACGGACGTATAATAAAAGGTGTGCCTGAAATGGAGTTTAATTTCAGCGCCATAACAAAAGGATATGGCGCCGATTTGGTAGGTGAGATGCTGCGGCGCAACGGATGCACCGATTATATGGTGGAAATCGGGGGCGAAATGGCTCTCAGCGGTAAGAATCCGCGAGGCGAGGACTGGCATGTGATGATTGACGCGCCGGTTGACACCGATACCGCCAAGGCTCTCCATGAACGTATGGCCGTACTGCACATCACTGATGCCGGGGTAGCGACATCGGGCAATTACCGTAATTTCCGCGATACCTCGCATGGACGTGTGGGGCATACCATCAATCCCGTCACCGGCTATCCGGTGCGTACCTCCACTCTGAGTGCCACAGTGATAGCGCCTGATGCCATGACTGCCGATGCCTTGGCTACAGCCTGTATGGCCATGCCTGTCGACAGCGCCCTCCGCATGATAGAAAGCTATGCCGGAGCATCGGCCATGATAGTGTCAGCGGCCGAGGGGGGGGGCTGGAAGATGCATGTCACTTCAGGATTTCCGGAGATTCATCGCTGAACATCCGGTGCAGGTCATCGAAACGCTGCAGTGATTCCTGCCCGAAACGGGCCATGGACCGACGCACAGATTCATAATCCTTACGCTTCATCGAGCCGCTTTTTGAATAAAACTTGTCGGCATAGCATACGAGTTTTTCTAAAAGTGTCGCCGGCAGATAATCAACCTGCTCAAGCGGCAGATTCTGCAGGCGTATCTCTTCGGCTGAGAGGCCGGAGCCTGTATGCCGCTCCGCAACTGCAGCTATATGTTCCGGTACACCTTCGCGGCGGAGGAGCGCAGCCCCGAGCACACCATGACGTATGTATGGCTCCTTGCCGTGGCATTCTATGGATGGAGCATCGGTAAGGAACACGCCTATGTCATGAAGCATTGCCGCGGCCCGGATATCTTCGGGATTCAGAGGCAGATCCTTTTCACGGGCTATTCTCAACGCTTCGTCTGTCACGCTTGTGCAGTGGCGTAAATAGATATCCCGCAGGGGTGAGCCTGCGGGATAATATCGGTCAATTATTTGTTGCCAGGGGATTTGATTCATATTCCTTCGATCACGGTATTCCATCCATGTACGTCGAGCTCTTCGCCGAGCTGTACGGCACGAAGCTTATTGTAGAGTGCTGTGGTGACGGGACCGGCTTCGCCATTGGAGGCTATTACATATTTATGTCCGGTGTCAAGGTCGTCAATCTCACCTACAGGCGATGCTACAGCCGCGGTGCCGCATGCAGCGGCTTCCTGCACTTCAGAAAGTTCATCGACGGTGATATGGCGTTCCTGCACCTCTATGCCCATGTCGCGTGCGAGCTGCATAAGGCTGCGGTTGGTCACTGAGGGTAAGATAGATTCCGAAGCGGGGGTTATGTACACTCCGTCCTTTATAGCGAAGAAATTGGCCGGGCCGCATTCATCAAGATATTTCTTCTCTTTCGGGTCAAGATAGAGTACCGACGCGTAGCCGAGTTCATGAGCATGTTCGCCGGCTACAAGGCTGGCCGCATAGTTACCTCCGGTCTTGAAACGGCCTGTTCCTTTCGGAGCCACACGGTCATACTGGCGCATGATGCAGATATTTGTGGGCTTGAATCCGCTCTTGAAATACGGACCTACAGGAGTGACGAGGATTATAAATGTATATTCGGTGGAAGCACGGACACCTACACTTGGTGATATACCGATTTCAAGCGGACGGATATAGAGCGATGCTCCTGAACCGTAGGGAGGAATGAAACGGGCGTTGAGGCGTACGGCTTTCTCTACCATTTCGCAGAAGAGTTCTTCGGTGACGGGGGCCATCAGCAGTCCTTTGGCGGAGTTGATGATGCGCCGCGCATTTTCAATCATGCGGAACACACGTACTTTGCCGTCTTTGCCGCGGAATGCTTTGAGGCCTTCAAATATTTCCTGGCCGTAATGCAGCGAGGTGGCGGCGATATGCAGATTGATATATGGAGAGTCGGAGACTTCTATTTCGCCCCATTTTCCGTCGCGGTAAGTGCAGCGTACATTGTAGTCAGTAGGGATGTAACCAAATGAAAGGTTACTCCAGTCTATTTCTTCCTTCATTTTATTATGCCTGTTGAAAACTTTTGACAAAAGTAATATTTTTTTTGATAACAGCCAATTGTCATCAGAACGGGTAGCCTATGGCAAGGTGAAACGCGAGTGATTTACGGAATGACTCCATATTATAATAGCCGCGCTTGCCGGTGGAGTAGGGGGCATGGATGCCAATGCCGAGGTCGCCACGGACTACGAGCATGCCTATGTCCAGACGGAGCCCAACACCGGTGCCTAAGGCAAGGTCGCGCAGGAATGTCTTGGCTTCCAGTTTACCTCCGGGGCGCATCTTGTCATTTTTGAGAAGCCATACGTTGCCGGCGTCAATGAATGTGGCTCCATGCAGAGGCCCGTAAATGGGAAAGCGGTATTCAAGGTTGCATTCAAATTTGAATGTACCTGTCTGGTCAAAGTATCCGTTCACCTGGTCAGAGGGGACGCGGTAGCTGCCGGGACCTATGCTGCGCACGGTGAATGCGCGTACCGAGTTGGCCCCTCCGCAGTAGAACTGCTCGCTATAGGGGACTTCCGAGGCATTGCCGTAGGCATGGGCCGCACCTACAGCCACGCGTGAAACGAGCCAGTGGTCGCCTGTCAGACGGCGGTTGTATACCAGCTGGGTGGTGCCTTTCACGAATTGTGAGAACGGTGTGCCGAACAGTTTCTTCTCTCCATCCTTGCCGCAGGCACGGTATATGGCCCAGAATATGTTGCCGGCTTCCTGAAGGGTAAACTGCCAGTTGATCTGATTGTCATTGTCAATCGCCTTGTCATATACGAAGCTATAGGCTATCTGCGGAATAAACTGGCTGCGGAAGCTTTGTGCAATAGCTTTGTTGACGTTCATTATGGAGTCAAACTCAGCTGTGGTATGGGTCAGTTTGGCATACGTGAGCTTGAACAGAGTGAGTGTGTTGCTGATATTGCGGTTCACCCGCCAGTCATAGCTAAACGAGGCATTGAACTGAGCCATGCGGAAGTAATGCGGACGGTTGAGAATGTCGGCACCGAGCGATATGCGGGTCCAGTTCAGCTCGCGGCGCGAGCGGGGCACGAAGCGGGGTGCAAGGAGCCGTGGGAATGCCAGTGTGCCGGATATGCCGGCTTCGTAGGAGTTGAATATTGAGCGTCGTCCGCGTCCGGTCTGCCATTCATAGCTGCCCACAAGGTCAACGCTGAGCTGCTCTCCGCCGCCGAACAGGTTGTGGTTAGTCACGCGGAAGTCGAGGCCCGGACCGAGGTAGCTGTTGGATTTTGAGGTGACGTTGACCTCTATGGCGGCCTCAAGCGGAGAGTCGAATGTGCAGTCAATGTTCACGTTGAGTTTGCCGGCTTCAGTGGTGTCCGGAAGCACGTTGATATCAATGCCGGAGAATATACCGAGGCGTGACAGGTAGGTCTGCGTCCGGTTCATATCGCGTACGGAGAAGGTCTTGCCTTCACGGAATGTGATGCACGACGGGATAAGTCCCTTGCGAAGACGCGAGGGCATCATCTGTATCACCGTGCCGCGACGGGTTTCTGTAGTGTCGGGTGTGCCTCCTCCTTCACGGCGGAACACTGTGGTGGTGATCTTACCGGTGGTATAGGGACGGGTGGCGAATTTCGGCACTCCTGACGTGAGCACAAGGCGCATGGCAATGTTTCCTTTACGGATAGTGCTGTCAGCCTGATATTCTATGAAGTCGGGCTTGAAGAAGTAATATCCGCGGTTGCGCATGGCGTTGGCCACACGTATGCGCAGTGCGCTGAGCGAGTCGGTGCTGTATCTGTTGCCGGGACGGAAATACTCGCTGCGGGCCACGATGGAGTCAATCAGGTGGTTGAGCCGGCATGTGTCGGGAAGCAGCTCCACCGAGTCAATCATGTATGCCGGTCCGGTGCTCACATTATAGCGTATGCTTGCTTTTTTCTTATTTTTACCCTGCACAAGCTCGTATGATGCTTTGCCTGAGAAATAGCCGTTGTTGTCAAGGATTTCGTCAATCATCTTGACTCTCACTTCGGGGCGTACGTCGCTGATGAGAACCGGTTCCTCCACAAGCTTTTCGTAGATCCAGTGCTTGAAACCTTTGGGCGGGTTGCTCCAGTTGTTGTAAACCCAGAGTCCGAGCGGGAACGGATAGCGCAGATATGGTGATATGAGGCAGTTGTTAGGCTTGACATTAACAGCATTCTTCACCTCCCCGCTCAGTCCGGAAGCCGGTTTGGTGCCTTCAGGAGATGTGAGGGCTATTTTCTTGACTCCGGTGTACAGGATATCGTCAGCACCCAGGCGCTTTGTTGTGGAGCAGGATGCGATGGAAAGCAGCATGGAAACCATCAATGCTACTTTGGCGATGGACATAAAGCGGATGAATTTCATTTTGTGATGCTGTTAGTTGAAACGGATGTTGAGTCGGTAGCCTCTGCAGGCTTGGCTTTGCTGTCTGGCTTTTTTGAACGTCGGCGTCCCCATCTGAAGAGGTCAAGCAGCGAGTTTATCTTATGCTTGTAGACAAAGCCTACACCTGTCTGGGTTATTTCGCCCTCGAGGATGCTTTCGAATCCTACATGGCGGAACAGGCGGACGTACATTGAGCCGGAGCGGTTCAGCATATATTCAAACGCTATATCGTTGATAAGGTTCTGTGAGAAGTTTTCATCAGCATCGGCATCGGTGGAATAGTTGCCACCCACCACTATCTTAATGCGGTCATTGAACAATGTCTTTGACACACGGTAGCTGTAGCTTGTGGTGGTCGATGACGAGCCGTCGGTAGTCTTGTCATATTGGTCAATGCCAAAGCTTACATCAACGAACTTGATGTTGTTGGCCGCCCATGTGTTGATGCGCCCTTCGAGGAAGGAGAACAGCGGGTTGCCTGACAGACTGGCATTCCCTTTTGTGCCGGGACCGGTGTAGACATTGTACAGCAGCAGGTTCATGGCCTGATTGGCACGTTGGTCCGGACTCATTGACAGAAGCTCGTTCTGTATGGTGATGTCATCGTTGGTGGAGAGGTCAAATGCCACGTTCATGTTCTGGAGCGTGCCGGATGCTGACAGGCTCACGAGGAAGTTGACAAGGCGTGAGTTCTGACCTGTCTGCGTCACGTTGGCTTTCATTTCATCCACCGCCTTTATGTTGAGGGTAGGATTGAGCATGTCGCCGTTGAACGACACGTAGCTGCCCTCGTTGAAGCTGAAGTTCTTTTCGCTCATGAGCGGCGGGGTGTATCGTACAAATCCGCTGTTGATGGTCACGCGCCCTGAAAGCCTGCCGTCGTTCATCGGGTTCAGGTTGTAGAGCAGTTCACCCATAGCCTTGATGGATGCCTTGTTCTTACCGTCAGGGGATATGTCGACGTTGATAGTCGAACCTTCGGAAATCTTGAGCTTGGCATCAAGATTCATGGCCATGCCGCTCTGTTGGATGCTGTCAGGTGCCACGGTGGTCGTGTCGCTGAACTGCACGAACTGGACCATAGTACCGGTTGACCGGCTCTGAAGTGTGGATTGCGAGGAGGTCATGACGTAGGTCACATTCGTCTCAGGAAGCAGATCGAGTGAAGCGTCGACATTGAGGAAGTTAAGATTTCCGTTGACTTTGGCGTCAAGGTCAATGAATGCCTTGCCGTAGATGTTGGCCCCGCGCGGACGTGTTGAACCTACTATCTGCATGCTTCTGGCGGCAAGTCCGAGATTGATGCCTATGTTGGTGAGATGGCGGGCGTCGACAATGCCGTTGACGCGCAGCGGATTGTCATTAAGTCCGGATATGGCGAAGTTGTTGAAATGTACAATATTGCTGTCAACCGGAATCCGCTCTTCCGAGAATTTATAGGCTGTGCCTGTCATGCCCACGCTGACAGCTGTTGAGTCAAAATCAAGATAGCCGTTGAATATCGGTTCGGCCATACTGCCTGTGATATTCATGGTGCCGTTAAGCATACCTCTAAGCTGAGCTACATCCTTAGGCAGGAATGGGTTGACCACACGGAGCGGGAAATGAATCATGTTGAAGTCAAGCAGGAAAGGAGAGCTTGATGTGGAATCATTAAGCGCGCCCTGGGCCGTGATAACCTTAACGCTGTCCACCAATAGAGCTACATCGGCTCGCAACGCACCTGACTTGTCGTTGGCCACGTCAAGGTCAAGACGGAATGTGCCTACACGATCGCGTCCGTAATAGAGCTGATCGACATCCACATATCCGTTGCCGGTTATTCCGGCGTGGTTCCAGCGGAAGCGCAGGTCAGCGCCTACATCGCCTTTCAGCGGCGGCGCGAAGGGTGATATGTTGATCCAGTCCTGAAGATGTATGTCAGACAGTTGTACCACGACATCCTCCTGATGGCGGTGGGCGGTAGAGTCCATGGCGGCATTCGGGTCATGCTCGGTGAATATCTTGAGGAAGCTCTTGTCGTTGGATAGGGCGAGGTTGGCGTCAAGATGCTTGTCGACGAAGTTGAACTGGATGCTGTTATCCTTGTTTACAGTCCACTGTTTGTAACCGATTACCGGTTTGTAAGGCACCATGCGCAGATTGACAATCGAATCGGTGAACGCTGCGCTGAAGCCGAGCGAGTAGCCCTGCTCGTTCTTGATATTCATCTGTTTCACCATTACGGCAGCCTTGTCATCGGCTATGTAGCCGTTGAGGTTCACATGGGCGAAATCGTCGAGTGTACCCGGCAGATTGTCCATTGCTGCGGAATAGACAAGGAATTTGGAATGTTGGTTGGCGTCAAATTTCAGACTGTTGATAAGAGTCTTGCCGGTGCGGAAATTATTGACGGATGCCGACAGATGCATCAACGAGTCATTGTGTGCTGTGATATTGACCCGGTCGAAGCTTATATCTGATGCGCTGAGATATTTGGCGAGCAGGTTTGACTGTCCGGCGCTGACGTTGAGGTCCATCTGTGGCACATGCGCCTGCAGAGCGCGCACGTCAAGCGATTTCGCCTCGATCTGTTTTTGTATGAAGGGCATAAGATCGCTCACCTGCTTCATAAGCGGGCGGAGCCCGGAATAGGCTTGTGCGGCGGCGTTCATATCGCCGGTCGACAGTGATATGAAAGTCAGTGAGTCAGAGGCATTGAATGTGCCGGCTACGTCAGGAGCTGTGAGCCTCTGCTGCCCCATCACCCAGTTGAGGTCACGGATATTTAGCCGGGCATCGATAGCCTCGGTGCGGGGCGAGTAGGAGCCATCGGAAGTCAGTAACAAGGCTCCTCTCAGCGGGTCCTTGCTGAAGCCGAGCGATTTGAGGTCAAGGTCGCGAATGTCGCCCGACAGATTCCATGTATATTCATCAGGTTTTATCGAGGCGGTGAAGTCGGCGCTCAGGTCGGCTCCGGGATTCTTTGAATCGATATTACCGGTAGCTTCGCCGTTGCTCAGATGTGCATTCAGCAAAATGTCGGAATATGTGACGGTATTGTAGACTATCTGGTCAACCGCGATATGGGTATCGATAGCTGTGCGGGACGACATTGGATTGTAGCCATGTCCTTTGGCCGATATATTGGCGGTGACGGAGCCAACGCCGAGGGAGGGCATGAATGAACCTACCGGGAAGTTGGATGTGCGGAGTGTGGCGTCATACCCTTCGGCACGGCTGTTCCACCGGCCGTCAAGAGCCATGCGGCCATCTCCTGTGGTGAGTGCCACTTTGCCGTCAATCAATCCGGGACGATAGTTGATGCGTCCGTTGATGGCTGTAGGCGGGATATGGAACTGCTTTGAGAATGCGGCTCCGAGAAGTGAGGGGGTGAGCACATTGACATTGTTCAGACGCCCCTTTATATCTACCTGCCCGTTCATGCGGTTGAAGTCAGTAGGGTTGGCTATCTGTCCGGAGGCTTCCATTGACAGAAGCGCAGGCCAGTCGATAAGTATGCGGCGCACATCGATATTCCCGGCAGTGCCATTGATATCGGCATTGACGGTTATGTCGCGGCGAGGCATGCCGCGTAGCATCCGCGTCATTGACGGCATGGCGGTAGTTACGTCATTAAGCGATATTTTTCCGTCGGCTGTAAGTCCGAGGGGCACTGAGGGATCAGAAATTACATCGCCCATACCCATATCGGCATCGAACAGGAGGCGGGAATTGCCTACACCGATGTTGAATCCACGGGCGTGCATCATGGTCGAATCCATGGCGAAGTGTCCGGCAGCATCAAATGACAATCCGCACCTTTCTGTCCCTGAGAGATGTCTCAGCGGAACGGTTATGGCAGTTCCGCGATTGAAAAGCGAATCTACTGCAAGCTGTACATTGCGTACCTGTAGGTAATTGAAGTCAAGCCCGGACTGAGGTTTCGCCCCGGCCATACCATAGGTGAGTTCTGAAGCGGTCATACGCACGGAGTCGGCACGTACGGTCCATGGCGCGGAAACGGTAGCTGTTGCAGTAATCGAGTCCTCTTTCGCAGGATGTTGCTTCAGGTATTGTGCCGACGGAGTGAAGTAGGCGGCTGTGATGGAATCGACCTTCAGATATCGTGCGGTGATATTCTGTGTTGACATATCCACAATTCCGTCCGACAGGCTTGCCGATGGAATGAAGGTGGACAGTGTGTCGATGGTGGGAAGCATGGTCATGCGGAAGCGGACATTGCGCAGCTGGATGTCGCCTGCCTTTATGAACAGAGGGGTGCTCTGTGCGGTGTCGTTTTTTTCGGGGGTGACGGTGTCCTTGATTGCTAAGAAAATGTCGGCGCCGTCAAGCATGGCTCGTGCCACTTCGATACGGCTGTTCTTCAACTGCATGTCAGCTGAAGGGGCGTTGAAGCGGTCAACTTTTGCTGTGAGATACATGGCTGAATCGGGAGTGCCCAACCGATATATCACGTTGCTGAGTTCGGTGCCTCCGGCACGAATCTCACCATGCAGAAGCGGGAGAAGTTTTACGTCAATTCCGGCTTTGTCTACCGCTACCATCGGGTCAGAAGCAGGGAATCCCGCTTCGACTACCTTGACCCCGTTGAGCTCTACCCGAAGCGGAAACTTTATGCGCAGGTACCGGACACTGATATCCATACCGGTCGACTTCTTGACCTCGCGCAATGCGATATCTTTGGCAAAGTCTTGTACGGCAGGTATATAAAGTGCAAACGGTAGAGCCACGACCAGAGCTATGATCACGGCAACGGTTATGAGAAATATTTTGACGAAACGGCGCATAACGTAAAGAACTCTATGATGAATTAATCGCGTAAATAGTTTATCTACTATTAAAACGCGTTAACACTCTCTTTGTTTACCCGTTTCAGGTTGAATGTCGGTTATGAATCAGTACCAGGTTATGCCGTTGGATAGTGAAGAGCGTTTGTCATATTTCAAGTCGCTCAGCATGGACGAATTGACTGAGATATGGAAGCTGTAGCTCTTGTAGGGGCCAATGGGGACAAAGCTTGCACGCATGGAGAAGCAATGAAGGTCACGGGTGATATTGCAGTTCATATAGGCAAGCTTGTGAGTGTCAAAGTTGTAACTTGCCGTGAAGTTGAATGCCCAGTTCTGGGTAGGACGTATGTTGCCTGACAGGCTCAGATTCTGCGTGATCTTGCCGTCATACTCCATTTTCTGTTTGTTGAACGCGCCGTAAGCATATCCTACGGAATAGTTCATGGTCAGGCTCCACGGCACGGACCATTTCATATATCCGTCAGGACCTAAGGACGTTTCTTCATCATCTTTCTTATCGCGCTCGGCTCCTGACTCTTCACGCCGTCGGTTGAAGTTGTCAAGAGCTTCATCGTTAGGATTGCTGTTGTTGGCAGTGGCATCCTTGTTCTTGTCCTTTTTCTTAAATGTATCGTTGTTAATCGTGTAGCTGAATGATGTGCCGGTGCTTGACAGTTTGCCAAGGCCTTTACCTGCTTTCCATCGGGGAATGTTGACGCGCACCGGATTGCCGGCCGAGTTGAGCTGGTAGGTGTACACATCCCATGTCGCCGAGAGGTTGAGGTTGAAGTTCTTGACCAGACGCAGCATTATGGAGGTGTTGATGTTACTCCAGTTGAGTGAGTCGGCCGCGAAGTTATAGCTTTGACCTATGGTGAAATTCTCTATAAGCGATACTTTCTTCTCCCCGATGCTGTCGTTTGTCTTTACCTTCATCTCAAGGTTGTTGGCCAGCGACACGCTCACTATGCCGGAGCGTCCGGTGCCAGGAACACCGTACAGGCTGTTGGGGAACATGGAGTACTGACGTTCCACCATATTGCCTTGGGCATCAGGATAGAGATATGTACCGTAATAGCCAAAGAATTTTGAACCGAAGTCAGGCGCTCCGCTGAATGATACGGTAGGAGTGAGCACGTGGCGTATCATCTTCACCTTGTCGCCAAATATTTTCAGCGGTTTCCAGAATCCGTAGATCTTGGTGTCGAGTGACAGGGCTGCGTTAAAATCCCATACGTTGTAGAAGCTGTAGCTTGTATCGCATATCTCCATCGAGGCGTTAGGATCCCACTGACGGCGCACTTTCGAGGTGTACATTCGGTCCGTCAGGTTGATTGACGGAGTCAGGTTGAGGACATTGAACAGATTGAATGTGGCTGATATCGGCACTGAGTGACGCATGCCGTTGCGCCAGTCCTTGATAAGACTTTTCTTGAAGAATACATTCTGCTTGGCTGTCAGTGAATTGCTGAACTGACCTGAGTAGCTTATCTTGATTTTTTCATACCAGCGGTCAGCCCCTACGGCACGGCGGCGTTTGAAGGGGTAGATCTGCGACATGGTGATGTTCAGGTTCGGCAGCGATACCGCCAGTGTGGAGTCCTGGGTGCGCTGAGAGATGTTGGCGCTTGCACTGAAACTCCATTTTGAGCCCGGCGGACGGTATGTAAGGTTGACGGTAGAGCTTTTGGTGTTCTCCGTGAACGAATTGCTGTAATAACTGTTGAGGTCGTTGCGTGAGTAACCTGATGTGGTGAAGTTGACCGAGGCCGAGAAGTTGAGTATCGGATTGGCCTTGGTGTCCTGAGTGTGGCTCCAGAGTACCTGGAAGTTTGTCTGCTTCGAATAGTCGGGGGCACCTTTGTCGCCAAGTATGGTTTTCAGGTAGCTTATGTTGAACGAGCCGCTGTAGCGGTAACGCTTCACGTAGCCTGACTGTGCCTGCAGCCCCCAGGAGCCTTTGGTATATATCTCACCGGTCAGAGCAAGGTCGATATTGTCGTTTATGGCGAAATAGTAACCACCTCCGCTCAGATAGAATCCACGGTTGTAGTCATCGCCGAATGACGGCACAATGATACCTGAAGCATATTTTTCACTGAACGGGAAGTAGCCGAACGGTACGGCCAGCGGTAGTGGCAGGCCGGCAAGCACCATGTAGGCCGGGCCTGTGACAACATTTTTCTTCGGAGTCACTTTGGCTCGGGTGAGCTGGAACCCGAAGTGGGGATGGTCATGATTGTCACATGTGGTGTAGAAGGCATCCTGCATATAGATTGTGCTGTCGTTCACCTTCTTGGATATTCCTCCGGTTATGTAGCCCTCACCCTGTTCGGTTATGACGTCGGTTATTATACCTTTGCCTGTCTTGAAGTTATACTCCATGGTCTTTGACTCGTAGGCAGTGCCTTTGTCGTCAAATACGGGGTTGCCTTGCAACTCACCTACAGAGTCAGGGACACCTACGGCATATACCGTGCTGGAGTCCATGTTCATTTCTATTTTGGCCGCATCGAGCTTGATATCGCCGTATGTTACCTTGCTTTCGCCGTAAAGATATGCGTTGTTTTGGCCGATGATGACCATAGAGTCGCGGGCGGATATGTCAACCACATTGTCCAGGTCAGATTTCACACGCGATATGCGGCGCCCGGTGGGCTTTTTCTCTGTGGAATCCTCGTCGTTGAGGCTTACACGCTGACGCTGCTGTGCCGAAAGGCGAAGGCTGTCGCGCCGGGCTTCGTTGGCGCTGTCACGTGCCGCCTGTGCGGCCGCGTAACGCTCACGGCTGCGTCGCATCATCTCAGTACGCTGTTTATGTCTTTCCTGCGGAGTCATCACAGTGGTGTCAACGTCGGCGCTGACAGAGTCGATGGCGCCCGTCACAAGGGGCTGACTTGGTGCGACGTCCGGACGGGAAGCTGTGGCAGTGAGCGCTAACAGCGTGATAATGATGGATATTATATATAGTTGAGTGTGCCTCAAATCTTGTTGGGTTGTGATAATTCCGTGCAAAGATAGCAAAACGGCGTGTATCCATAGCATTTGCAAGCATTTTTTAACTCAAAAGTGCGGATTGGTCCGTTGATGCTCTTCGCCGGAATGTACCTTTGCGCTGTTTCTAATCTTAATCTAACAGGCTATGAGAATTATTGATGAAGTGATTGTGCATTGTACGGCTACACCTGAGGGGCGTGATTTTACGGTAGAGCAGATTGATAATGTGCATAAGGCACGAGGTTTCCGCAAGATAGGCTACCACTATGTGGTGTATCGTGACGGGTCGGTTCACCGGGGAAGGACTGTGGCGGAGATTGGCGCACATACGTCAGGGGCTAACCGTAGATCAATAGGGGTGTGTTATGTCGGGGGACTATCTGCTGACGGAAAAAGGTGTGTCGATACGCGTACGCCGGCTCAACGAGAGGCTCTATTGCGATTGCTCAAGGAGCTTAAGGCTGAGTATCCATTGATAAAATCGATTGTGGGGCATCGTGATAAGTCGCCTGACCGGAATGGGGACGGACGTATCACTCCTGATGAATACATCAAGGCGTGTCCGTGTTTTGATGCCAGTGCTGAATACAAGTCGCTGCTATGAAGCGCCTGCTGTATGGAGCTATAGGTTGTGCCGCCGGCTTTGTGGTGGGGTTGGCGGCCTCCGGCTCGCCGGAATGCGGGAGCGGTGATGCGGTGGAGGTGACCACTGTATATGATACGGTAACGGTGCGTCAGACTCGGGTGCGCGATTCTGTTGTGGTGAGGTATCGTGTGGCAAGATTCCCTGTAGTGGATGATGGAGGCGGCGTGCATACAGGGGATAGTGGCAAGGCTGATACTGTTGCGGTAAGTATTCCCATAGTGCAGAAGCATTATTCCGATACGGGTTTCGAAGCATGGGTGAGCGGGTGGAATGTTAATATTGACTCTCTGAATATCAGGCGCCGTACAGATGTTATTAACATTGCCCGTTCTTCATCTCGTAGCAGCTGGGGATTGGGTGTATCCGTGGGTGTGGGATGGACCGGACGCGGAGTAAGCCCGTATGTAGGCGTAGGGATTGTGTGGACCCCCATATGGTTTTGACCGTTTATTCAGTATCTCCTTGCAAGGAAATGCTGCAATCCGATACGGATGCTTTTTTGATGATTTTTAGTGATGAAGAATCTTAAATGCTGATATATGATGGATTATTTTTATGATATGTGATTAAAAAATGCTATTTTTGCAGCCGGATCGTATTCTCTTTTGAATGTTTAGTACTTATTTCATTCCGAGGGGAGAGGGGAATAAATTTATTTAATATCGAATTTCTCATATCTGAGAATTACCTAACTCTATGAAAAAGAAATATATTGGATTGCTCGTGGCTGCAGTTGCAGTACTGTCAATGTTGAGCGCATGTTCTGCACCTAAAGATATCACTTATATGCAGGGATTTGACAACGGTATGGCGCAGGAAGTGCGCAGTCAGAGCCGTATAACTGCTCAGCCCGATGACCGTCTGGGCATTTATGTCAGTTCGAGTAATCCGGAGCTCGCTCAGGTGTTTAATCTCGCTATTCCTCAGCAGCGTATCGGTCAGGCGACCACTATGGCAACCAGCAATCAGGCCAGCGCGGCTTTTACCGTTGCACCTGACGGAACAATCAATTACCCCGTGCTTGGTGAGATAAAGGTGGCCGGGATGTCGCGTCATGATATCGCTAAGCTGATTCAGAATGAATTGCGCAGCAGTGAGCAACTCAAAGATGCCGTAGTCACTGTCGATTTCCTTAATGCCACAGTTTCGGTTCTGGGCGATGTTAACCGTCCGGGTGAATATCCCATTGACCGTGATGACATGAATGTCCTGCAGGCCATAAGCAAGGCCGGCGACCTCAATATTACCGGCGACCGTAAGAATGTGCTTGTAGTCCGGGAAGAGAATGGCAAGGATGTGGCCTACCGTCTGGACCTGACCAATACTGCAAGCCTGATGCAGTCGCCCGCTTTCTATCTGCAGCAGAACGATGTCGTGTATGTAGAGCCTAACAATGTCAAAAAACGTCAGGCTACCGTGAATGGCAACACCGTTCTGACCCCTTCTTTCTGGCTGTCAGTAGCTTCATTCCTTACAACTATCGTGGTTCTCATAATAAAGTAAACATACAGTTATGTCTGAAACAACGTCGACCTCTAAAACTCTTCCTGTCACTCAGGTTAAAATATCGGATGTCGTATTCAATACCCTGCGTCATTGGCCATGGATATTGCTTTCGCTTGTGCTATGTGTCGGTGGCGCTTACTTCTATCTGTTGCGGACCACTCCGGTATATTCACGCACCGCTACAATACTTATCAAGGACGACTCTAAAGGTGCTTCTACATCTCAGCTTGATGCCTTTGCCGATATGGGACTTATTCAGACCCATACCAATCTGACTGACGAACTGAATAAGTTTCAGAGCCCAGACGTGATGCGTGAAGTGGTCAAAAGACTGAATCTGGATATGAATTATTATGTGGATGGCACATATCATAAGCAGATTGTCTATGGTACAACGCTTCCTGTTACAGTAAACTTCCAGACCCTTGCCGATGATGAAAGTGCATCGGTGACTGTCAATGTAGGTAAGGATGGCATGGTCACTTTATCAGAACTTAAACAGGGGAGTGAAGAACTGAAAAGTCCCAAAGGAAAGTTCCGTATGGGACAGGATATACCTACTGAAGCAGGGATTGTTGTCGTTTCGGCTACACCATATTATAAAAAGGGGAGCGATGTTAAGGTATATGCATCCCGTATGCCTATCAAAGCTGCCTCCGATGCCTATTCCGGACGCCTTACCGCGTCGGTCAAGGCTGATAAGGGCAATACCATGAACCTGACTTTCACCGATCCCTCGATACAGCGTGCGGAGGATGTGCTGAATACTTTGATCAGTGTCTACAATGAAAAGTGGCTTGAAAACCGCAACCAGATTTCGGTAGCCACCTCGAAATTTATAGATGAACGTCTGGATGTTATTGAAAGTGAGCTTGGTAATGTGGATAAGGATATATCTACCTATCAGTCGGAACATCTTATCCCGGACGTACAGCAGGCTGCCAGTATGTATATGGCGGAAAATCAGGCTGCGAGCGCTCAGATGCTTGACCTGAACAACCGGCTGCAGATGACACGCTACATGCGCAATTATCTGAGCGCGGCTGCTAACAAGAATTCTCTCTTGCCTGCAAACAGCGGAATTGATAATGCCAATATCGAAAGTCAGATAGGGGAGTATAATACGCTTATGCTCCAGCGCAACAGTTACGAACAGACTTCTTCGGCATCGCATCCGAAGGTCGTTGAACTCGACGGACAGCTGGCGGAGATGCGCAGAACCATCCTTTCGTCTGTGGACAACCAGATTGCAGGGCTTCAGACTCAGATAACCAATCTGCAGACAAGCAAGAACAGTACCACAGCCAAGATAGCCGCTAATCCTAACCAGGCTAAGTATCTGCTTTCTGTAGAACGTCAGCAGAAGGTAAAGGAATCACTTTACCTGTTCCTGCTCCAGAAACGTGAGGAGAATGAACTTTCGCAGGCATTTACAGCGTATAATACCGAGATAATAACCATGCCCACTGGCTCTTCAGCTCCTACAGCCCCGATTAAGAGCAAGATCTTGCTTATGGCATTTGTAGTAGGACTTGCATTGCCGTTCGGTGTAACGTATCTGCTGGAAGTGAACAACAGTAAGGTCCGCGGTCGTAAGGATATCGAGGATCTGCCGTTGCCGTTCCTTGGTGAGATTCCTGATATAAAGGCTAAGAAAGGCACTAAGGTTGTTGACAATATGATGATTGTCCGCCAGGGACGCCGTGATGTGGTAAATGAAGCGTTCCGTGTGCTCCGTACCAATCTTGGATTTATGTCAACTTCTGACGAGGGATGCTCGGTTGTGATGGTTACTTCCTTCAATCCCGGATCCGGAAAGACATTCATAGCAATGAATCTGGCTATGAGTCTTGCTATCAAGGATAAGCGCGTACTTGTAATTGACGGCGACATGCGCCGTGGATCGACATCCACTTACGTGGATTCTCCTGCAACCGGTCTGAGCAATTATCTGGTTGGTGCAGTAAATGATATCGAATCAGTTATAGCTAAGGATAGTAGCAATGAGAACCTGTCAGTACTTCCTGTGGGTTCTATTCCACCGAATCCTACTGAACTTCTTGAAACTAAACGCTTCGCTGAATTAGTGGCGAATCTGCGTAACAAGTATGACTACATATTCATTGACTGTCCTCCGATAGAGATGATGGCAGATGCCCACATTATTGAAAAACTCGCTGACCGCACTATTTTTGTGATACGTGCAGGACTGCTCGAACGCAACATGCTTCCTGAACTGGTACGTATCTATGATGAGAAGAAATTCAAGAATCTCGGTCTTGTGCTCAACGCTACTCCGGCACAGGGATCGCGTTATGGATATAAGTACGGATATGGCTATGGATATGGCTACGGCAACTATCAGCATTATGCTCCTAAGGACTGATTCTTTTGATAGTTAGTCAACTGCCGGTGCTATATTCGGATTCTCAGCCGCTCTCTCAATTTGCAGGGGCTGTCAATATAACATGTTAAAGTATATATAATGAAATATTTAGAAAAACTCACATCGTGGTATTTCTCACGTAAAGCATTATCTTATTGGTGTATATTGTTGCTCGATTGCGTGTTTGTTGTGATAGCAGGTATTTTGAGCTATCTGCTGTATCACGGCGCGTTGGACACATTGCAGAACTTCTGGTCGCTGGTCGGTAAGCTCATGGCTTATCTGGCTTGCTATGTTATCGGTTTCAGGATATTTCATACATATAGCGGGGTCATACGTCTGTCATCATTCATTGACCTCCGTCGTATAGGATTGGCAGTTGCATTCGGCCTGATTCTTTCAATAGCCATACAGCGCATATTCGGGCTTGAACAGTGGCTCGTTGCCCTTTCTCCTGCTGTAATGGTGACCATGGCTCTGATCACTATAGCTATGATGTGGGCTGTGCGTATCATTGTAAAAGGTTTGTATGACAACACTATTCATCGCCAGCGTACACAGCGTGCGTTTATATACGGTGTGGCTGAAGGCGGTATCGCTATAGCCAAGAGTATCAACTCGCAGGAGGATTCTCCTTATGAAGTGGCCGGATTTATATCTGACCAGCCCGACTTGATGGACAAGCACCTGATGGGGGCAAGAGTGTATCCCAATGATGATGAGCTTGCCGCAGTCATGCGTAAAGCCGGAGCGACAACATTGTTGGTATCGCCGCTGAAAAGTGATGAGCTTCGCCGCAACGAGGCTATGGTAAATTCCATGATTGAAGCCGGTATGAAGATTCTGATGATTCCTTCGGCGCATGAATGGGACCGTAAGAGCGACTTGAGCTATACTCAGCTTAAGGAAGTGAATGTCGAGGAACTCCTGCCTCGTGACAAGATTGAGATTGACATGGATGCCGTAGGTGAGCTTCTGCGGGGCAAGCGTATCCTGATTACCGGAGCCGCCGGTAGTATCGGTTCGGAAATGGTGCGTCAGATAGCTCTGTTTGACCCGGCTGAGCTGATTCTTGTGGATCAGGCTGAGACGCCTCTGCATGATATCCGACTGATGATGGCACGCCGCTGGCCGGCTATCAAGGCATATACTATTGTGGCCGATATCGCGAATGACAAGCGTATGGACGACATATTCCGCATGCACTCGCCTGAATACGTATTCCATGCCGCTGCATACAAGCATGTGCCTATGATGGAGGACAATCCGGCTGAAAGTATTGAGAATAATGTCAACGGCACACGTATAATTGCTGATCTGGCTGTACGTTACGGCACCAAGAAGTTTGTGATGGTATCGACGGATAAGGCTGTCAACCCCACTAATGTCATGGGCTGTTCGAAGCGTATATGTGAGATTTATGTTCAGGCGCTTGACAAGGCTATCAAGGATAAGAAGATTCAAGGTGTGACACGCTTCGTGACAACACGTTTCGGTAATGTGCTCGGTTCAAACGGTTCTGTTATACCCCTGTTTGAGAAGCAGATTAAGGCCGGAGGCCCCGTCACAGTTACACATCCTGACATTATACGCTTCTTCATGCTGATTCCCGAGGCTTGTAAGCTTGTGCTTGAGGCCGGTACAATGGGCAACGGCGGCGAGATATTCGTATTCGATATGGGTAAACCGGTCAAGATTGCCGATCTTGCCCGCCGTATGATTCAGATGAGCGGAGCCAAGGATATAGAGATTCGTTTCACCGGACTGCGTGACGGTGAGAAACTCTATGAAGAGGTGCTCAACGATCAGGAAAAGACTCTTCCTACATTTCATGAAAAAATCAAAATCGCCCAGGTGCGTGAGTATGATTACAAGGAGGTGCGCCAGAGCATAAGCCATCTTGTAGCGTTGGCCCACAACTCTGATGACATGACTATTGTACGCCACATGAAAATGCTCGTTCCTGAATTCAAGAGCCAGCACTCCAAGTATGAAGCTCTTGACCGCTGACCGGGCCGCCCTTTGCGGCGGCTGTAAAATAAGTCTACTGTAATGAAGAAGATACTTTTAATATTATTGATTCTTTTAGGAAATATATCCCGGACCGATGCGCAGATGCGCCCCGGACAGGTGGATATTTTTGCTGGAGTGGATTTTAATTACAGAGACATTTATTTCAATGGGCGGTTATTTGATCTTCTGGTGTATCTTACCCCCGGTATAAAATGGAATATGGGGCATCGGTGGGAAGCTTCAGCTCAGGTATTCATTCCCATAATAAATCAGTATGGTGACAGCCAGTCAGGGAAAGTGCGTCTGAATATGCTGTCATTGAGCAAACAGCTGTCAGCAGGCAATAGATTCAGATTTAAGTTCAGTGGTGGCCTTTTCGGGTCATACAGATATGGTCTTGACGTCAAGACTATGTTTATCGCCCGTGAATGGCTGGCTTTGGTTGGCGAAATCGGATTGACCGGTTATTGTTCATTGGCTGATGGCTGGGATGCGAGTACAATGGATCGCCTGACGTGGTTGGCCGGAACCAGGTTTTGGTTGAAGCGTTGGAATACTCAGTTTGATATAACCGGAGGACGGTTTATATATACCGATTACGGTATCAAGGCTGATGGCTGGCGTCATTTCAAACATGTAAGTGTAGGAGCATGGGTCGGATATTCAAATAAACTTAAGAAGAACGGTGGATTCAAGGTCCTTGTAATGCTGCCGCCATACAAACGCACACGGCGTAAGGTTAATTTCCGTCCGGCAAGTAATTTCGGTATCTCTTATCAGGTTGAAGCCGGCAGTTACTATATGCGCGAATATGATACAGAGCCGGAGCAGAATGAACGGTCAGGATGGTTTGACCCTGATATGCTCCCATGGGGACCCGATACTATGGCTCCTGATTTTATATCTCGTGAGAAAAAGAAAAGTAATACTGAGCCTGTAGACAGCATGTCAGTTTCTGGAAAGGAGGTGACCCGATGAGCATCCGGATTCTTCGGCATATATTAGTCATGGCTGCGTTTGTCATGTTGCCTCTTCTTGCCTCAGCCCAGCAGTATACCGGTATGTCGGGACTTATTCATGTCCCTTCGGCCGATATGGATTCTGCCGGCGATGCGCGCATTGGAGCGCACTATCTTGACCACGCTATGCTTCCTGATGGAAGTTTCATGCTTGATGGTGAAGAGTACAACACTTTTGATTTTTACATCTCACTCACTCCGTTCTGGTGGGTGGAGATAGGATATACCATGACTCTATTCAAACAAATAGATAATGGCCACAAAGGGTATAATAGGAAGGACCGCTATTTCTCCGTGAAGTTTAATCCTCTACGTGAGGGATATTGGTGGCCGGCAGTTGCCATTGGGTCGAACGATTTCATAAGTTCATCGTTTAAAGTTAGTAACGATGATTTGGAAGGCAATGCTTATTTCCGTAATTATTATGTCGCGGCCACCAAGCATTTCAAAGGTGCCTGGGGTAGAGTCGGGGTTACGGCATCATACCGTCATTTCATCCGTAAAGGAGCGAAGAAGTGGAATGGTGTGGTAGGAGGCGTCACTTATAGTCCTCCGTTTGCACAAAACTTGCGCTGCATTGTTGAATGGACAGGTAATGAAGCCAATGTAGGTATTGACTGTCTGCTGTGGAGGCACATTTTCATGCAAGGCTCACTGATGAGGGGTAAATATCCGAGTGCAGGACTTTGCTATAAGGTAAATCTTTTTTAGGTATAATTTTTAATAATCAGAATTAACAACACTATTTGGTTTAATAAACAAAACAAAAAAATGAACAAATTAGTACTTTTTGGAGCTGCTGTGCTCCTGTGTCTTGCAGGAACTTCCTGCCACAATGATGATCCGGTACCCGCACCACTGCCCCAGGTTCAGGGCGTACCAAACACACTCAGCGGTATCGTGACCGATAAAAACGGAGCTCCTATCAATGGCGCGACTATTAAGATTGGATCTCTGACTGCAACAACCAATACTGAAGGTGTATATAATATCGACGGTGTAGCTGAAGGTAATTATACTATCACAGCCAGTGCTGCAGGCAAAATCACAGCCGAAAGCGCGTTCAGCGTACCTGCTAAGAACAATCTTAATCTGGTATGGAACGTTATGTTGGCATCTGAAAACACATTGACTCTTACTGTCGACAATAATGCCGGTGGTGCCAAGGGCGATGTTGTGTCTGATGCTGTAGAAGGTAACACTAAGGGTGAGATCAATATCGGTGTTGATGTGCCTGAGGATGCTCTTACCGACAACACTACCATTACCATCACTCCTATATACACAGAGCAGAGCAATCTTATCTCACGTGCATCTTCTGAAACCATGCTTATCGGTGCTGTCATCAGCACTGCCAATGGCGCAGCAGTTACTCTGTCGAAGGATATCAATGTATCATTCAAGGTTGACTCTTCTGTGTCTGACCATGTTGTGACAAAGCAGTTTGTCAACAATTCATGGCAGGTAGTTGAGAATGAAAAGACTGCCGATGGTGTGGTTATCAAGACTCGCAACCTGGGTGCTCTGGGCCTGTTCTTCAATGTTACAGTTACCGAAACTGCAAGCTCTGAGGCTCTCGTGATGAATCCCTCTGAGTGGGACAATCTGTATGGTTCAAAAATAATCCATGCCGGTGTTTCAACATTCACGTATAAGCTCGGTAGTGAATACAATGCAGTAGGTGCAAACTCACTTGAAGCTCTGCTGATCGAACGTCTGGCTGCTCTTGTTGGTCCGAAATCTGTTAAAGTAGTTAATGGAGAATATCCTATCAACATCAATATTCCTATCGGTACCGGTCTTCGTGTGAGCGGCCGTCAGGCAATAACAACCGTTAAGGTTACTTCTCGCGATCGTTCTGCACAGGCTAAGAAATACGGAACCGTGACAGTTACTAATACTGCATGGAACCGTGATCACAATGGTGGTGGCAGCGGCAAATGATAAATTAACGTATCAAAATAGATTTGGAGCGCCGGGGAGTTGTTGCAATAATCCGGCGCTCCTGTTTTTTATCTATGGAAATGAATGAAAGTAGTACTCCGGAAACAGTTTTTGATGTTCTTACGTCCGGTAGATGGCTTCATGGCGCGGCTGCTGATTTTCCGGAAGTTACAGCGGCTTTGATGCGCAGCGCCGATATCTGTCATGAACTGAACGCCCTGCGTCCGTCAATGTCTGATGAGCGAATGGCTCTGTTAAGGTCGTTGATAGGAAGCATGGGAGTGAATACGGTCATCAACAGTCCGTTTCGATGCGATTTCGGCTTTAATATCCATATTGGCGATAACTTTATCGGCAATTTTAATCTTACTATTCTTGATGAAGCTCCTGTCCGGATTGGACATAATGTGTTCATAGGGCCAAATTGTACCATAGCCACTATAACCCATGCCCTTGATGCCGCCCAACGCAATGAAGGAATCATGGCAGCGCATCCGGTCACGATTGGCTGCAATGTATGGCTTGCTTCAAACGTCACAGTTCTGCCTGGCGTCACCATTGGAGATGGAACTGTAATAGGTGCCGGAAGTGTGGTTACCCGCTCGTTACCCCCAGGTGTCCTTGCTGTCGGAAATCCATGCCGGATCCTGAGGCCGATAACGGATGCTGACCGTATAGCACCGGAGGAAATTGCCATCTGATAGAATCCATATAGAACAGATAAAATAGAGAGTCCTGCTGTTGACCGTTGTTGGTCAATCAGCAGGACTCTACTGTTTAAGCGTTATCTCCGGGGCCGTTATTCGATGCTGGCCTTGATGGTGTCTACTATATAGCGGACGTCGTCGTCAGTTACGTATGGACCGGCGGGCAGGCAGATGCCTACCTTGAACAGCGATTCGCTGACGCCGTTGACGTAGGCCGGTGCATCCTTGTAGACCGGCTGACGGTGCATGGGCTTCCACAGCGGGCGGGCCTCGATGTTGGCGCGGTCGAGGCAGACGCGCATTGCCTCCACATTGTCGTTGGGCTGGCAGTCGGTCGTGGCTGTCGATGCGGCATGTATCACTCCGGCGGCGCCACCTACAGCTCCGGTTATGATCTCCTTATAGGCATTCTCCTGCCCCTTGATGCGCAGAGCGGGGTCGAGCGTAGCCGTGCAGAGCCAGAAGTTGGAGTCCGATTCCGGCCACGGATTGCAGTGCATCGTAATCCCCTCGACATCCTTGAGCAGCTCGCAATACAGCTCCTGCACATGCTTGTGGTGGGCTATATGGTCGTTGATTATTGTCATCTGACCGCGGCCTATGCCGGCGCAGATGTTACTCATGCGGTAATTGTAGCCTATGGCCTCGTGCTGGTAGTAGGGGTACGATTCGCGGGCCTGGGTGGCATACCACATGATTGTATTCTTATCCTCCGCATTCTCGCATACCAGTGCACCTCCACCGGAGGTGGTAATCATCTTGTTGCCGTTGAACGACAGTACTCCGTACTTGC
>CAJUIW010000021.1 GCA_910586895.1 uncultured Muribaculaceae bacterium
CGGACGAATTCAACCAGTCAATAAAAATGTCATGTACTGTAGCCTTTGGCATGTAAAGTGTGCGAATCCAACATCGCAAAGCGATGTCCGTACATTCCACTGTCGGGCTATTGGAGTCCGGAACGGACGATTTTAACGTAACCCTGCACATAGCGTCAGCGGCGTGCAGGGCCATGGATGCCATCCGCCGCGTGAGTCCGCAGGACGGATTGTATTTACACCTGTAAGGCGGATTTCTTACAATACGAAATTGCAACAATCGAAGCAGTTTTATATGCTATAATGACAGAAATGCCGTGAACTGACTTCCAATATTTAACTTAAAATCCATTTATCGTATAAATCCCTGAATTACTCTATGTTTCCTGAACGTGACACTTCATACCCCGTCAAAACACCTCAATATGTTAAATGCTGAAAATTTTAGTATATAAAAGTTGTAAAACAAATAATTATGTTTACATTTGCATGTTGAGTATCTCTTATAAGGAGATGCATACACACCATAAATCCATACAGTTGAGTGACTTTAAGACACTATATAACCTTAAATTATTTAATTATTAACTTAACTTATTTCCTATGACCAATCATCTCAAGACGTGGGCGGTTGTACTCATGGCGGCCACAGCATCGGCCGGTTCTGCTTATGCAGCACCTGATGCAGCACCCGCAGCCGTACAGCCTGCTACAGCTACGTGCACAGGTGTGGTTACCGACTCCGAAGGCGAGCCCCTGCTGGGTGCTACCGTACGCGTTGTCGGCACAACATTAGGCGCCGCCACCAACATCGACGGTAAGTTTACAATTCCTAACTGTCCGGTAGGCTCCACCATCTCCATCTCCTACGTTGGATGCAACCCTGTCAGTGTAAAGTGGACAGGCACTGAAATCAACGTAATCATGACTGAGAACAACATGCTCGACGAAGTGGTAGTCGTCGGCTTCGGTACTCAGAAGAAAGTAAACCTCACAGGCGCTGTATCGACAGTAAGCGCTAAAGAAATTGCCGCACGTCCGGTAAACACCGTTGCCGACGCTCTCCAGGGCATGGCAGCCGGTCTTGACGTGCTCGGTTCATCACGCGGTGGTCAGCTCGGCGCTGCCCGCTCAATGAACATCCGCGGTACCGGTACCATCGGTAGCGGTTCATCAGTTAATCCTCTAGTACTTATCGACGGTATGGAGGGCGACATCAACCAGATCAATCCTGCCGACGTTGAGAACATCTCTATCCTTAAGGACGCAGCCGCTTCATCAATCTACGGTTCGCGTGCTGCCGGCGGTGTGATCCTCGTTACCACCAAGAGCGGTAAGGAAGGCAAGGTAACAGTCAACTACTCTGACAACTTCCGTTGGAGCCACGTTACCCGCATGCCCAAGATGGCAGACTCTTACACATGGGCATCAACCATGAACCAGGCCGCTATCGCCAACAATCAGCGTTGGTTCTCAGAAGAGAAACTGCAAGCCATCAAGGACGCACAGTCTGATCCCAACATGGTGAAGATGTTCCGCAATCCTACAAATAACAAGTGGGAAGTATGGGACGAAACTCCCCTTCTCCCTCTGGGCAACACTGACTGGCTCGACGAACACTTCGGCAAAACAGCATTTGCTCAGGAACACAATGTCAGCCTCACAGGCGGTAACGACAAGTATGACTTCTACTTCTCAGGCAATCTCCTTGACCAGGAAGGTATCCTCCGTTGGGGCGATGACAGCCAGCAGCGTTACACTATCAACGCCAAAATCAACGTGAACCTGACCAAATGGCTCACATTCGGCTACAGCGCACGTTGGTATCGCGGCAAGTACGATGCTCCTTCATTCGTATCGCAGTATGCAAGCAACGAGCTCTACCACAACATTGCCCGTTACTGGCCTATCGTACCGACCCATGACCCGAACGGCTACCCCGTAGTTGAGTCATTTATCGACGGTATGCAGAACGGCGGTCGCTACAAAAACTGGGAGGACAAATTCGACCAGCAGTTCGCATTCCGCTTCCACCCGCTCGAAGGCCTGAACATCAATGCCGAGTTCAACTACCGCACTCAGCATACCAATACTTCTCAGGATATTCAGCAGGCTTACGGCTGGGACTGCGATGGCAACCCTTACAAGCGTAACCCGAACGGCTATCCTTACGGTGCCGGTGGTGAAGGCAGCAAAATGTACGAGTACAACTACCGTTCAAACTACTTCAACCCGAACGTATACGGTGACTACTCAAAGACATTTGCCGAGGACCACAACTTCAAGATCATGGCCGGTTTCCAGAGCGAATGGTACAACTACAAGGATTTCTCTGGTTCACGTAACGACATCATCAACGGTCTTCCTTATCTGACAATGACCAACGGTAAGACTATCACCGTAGCCGGTGGCGAAGCCACTTGGTCAACAGTAGGTTGGTTCGGTCGTATCAACTATGACTATGCAGGCCGCTACCTCGTGGAAGGTAACATCCGCTACGACGGTTCTTCACGCTTCCGCTCAGCTACCCGCTGGACATGGAGCCCCTCTTTCTCACTCGGCTGGAACATCGCTCAGGAAAACTTCTGGGAAGATTTCGTAAGCACATGCAACACTCTTAAGCTCCGTTACTCTTGGGGTAAGCTCGGCAACCAGAACACTGACAGCTGGTATCCCACATATTCTGTAATGGGCTACAGCCCCTCATCATCAGGCTGGCTCATCAACGGAGGCAACAAGGGCACTATCGCTTCTATGCCCGGACTCATCTCATCAACTCTGACATGGGAAAAGAACCGCACTTGGGACATCGGTCTTGACTGGGGGCTGTTCAACAACCGACTCACCGGTAGCTTCGACTACTACAACCGTAAGACTGTCGACATGGTAGGCCCCGGCGAAGTACTTCCCGGCGTATTTGGTGCTAACGTACCTAACGTGAACAACCTCTCGATGACCTCCAAGGGTTGGGAGCTCTCAATCAGCTGGCGCGACCGCATCGGCGATTTCAACTACGGCATCACCGCCAACCTCTATGACCACACCGTAACTGTTGACGAATATCCTAACGAGAACAAAGCTCTCAGTCAATATTATAATGGTGCAAAGCTCGGCGATATCTGGGGTCTCACCACTATCGGCATAGCCAAGACTGATGCAGAAATGCAGGCACACCTTGACCGTCTTGACGCCGCTTATACCGCTAAATACGGACACGCTCCCGCCACTCCCCGCTCAGGTCAGAACCAGATCGGTACAGGTTGGAAAGCCGGTGATATCATGTATGCCGACCTTGATGGCGACGGCATCATCTCAAGCGGTGCATGGACAGCTGACGACCACGGCGACTACAGCGTTATCGGTAACTCAACCCCCCGCTACAGCTTCGGTTTGAACCTTGAAGCTTCTTGGAAGGGCTTTGACGTGAAAGTATTCTTCCAGGGCACAATGAAGCGCGACTACTGGGCTTCAGGTCCCATGATGTTCGGTACCGTAGGTGGCACAGGCGGCAAATGGCAGGCTGTGGTTTACGAACCCCATCTTGACTACTTCCGTCCGGAAGATACCGCAGATCCCCTCGGACCTAACGTTGACGCTTACTATCCCCGTGTCAACTGGGGTGGCCCCAACAACACCGTAACTCAGACACGTTACCTCCAGAACGCAGCTTACTGCCGCCTGAAGAACGTGACCGTAGGTTACACTCTTCCGCAGGTACTCACCCGCAAGGCTTACATCGAACGCGCACGCATATTCTTCTCAGGTGAAAACCTCGCCACAATGACCAACTTCACCAAGATGGGCGACCCCGAACTTATCGAGGCTTACAACAGTGGCTACGGCTTTGCCAAGGTTTATCCTCTGTCACGCGTATTCTCTGTCGGTCTTAACGTAACATTCTAAAATCCGCATAAGAATCAATATGAAAACATATATAAAAGCTCTTATACTTGGGGCGTCGCTTACCGGCCTCACCGCCTGTAACGACTATCTGAATGAGCAGCCTGAGGACAAGCTGATACCTGAAAAATTCTTCACCACAGCTGACAACCTCAAGGCTTACACACTCAACTTCTACACAATGTTCCCCTCGCATAGCGACAATGCTTATGGGCTTGGAACATTCTCGTCCGACAACGGCACTGACAACCAGGCATCGAAAGACGCATCCACCCGTTGGGTTCCCGGAGAATGGCGCGTAGGCCAGGGCACTCAGAACTGGGACTTCACCAATATCCGCAAGCTCAACTACTTCTTTGAGTATGCTCTGCCCAACTTTGAGGCCGGAGCTATTTCCGGTGCTCCCACATCAGTCAATCAGGCTATGGGTGAAGCATATTTCTTCCGTGCATTTGCTTATTGGGGAGGCTACAGCTCTCTCGGTGACTATCCCATCATCGACGGTGTGCTTCCCAATGATAAGGAAGTTCTTCTTGAGGCATCAAAGCGTCAGCCCCGCAACAAGGTGGCCCGCCACATACTGGATGACCTCACAAAAGCAATCGAACTGCTTCCCGAATCATCCGATTACGGCAAAAACGGTCTTACTAAAGATTGTGCACGTCTGTTCCGCAGCCGCGTGGCTCTCTTCGAAGGCACATGGCTCAAGCACCACAAGGGCACAGCCCTCGTTCCCGGCGGACCCGGATGGCCCGGCGACAAAGCAGCTCTCGGTACTTTTGACATCGACAGCGAAATCAGCTACTTCCTGACTGAAGCTATGGCATCTGCCAAGGCTGTTGGCGACAAGTTTGTCAACAACCTCGTGGAAAACACCGGTACAGCAGAAGGTATGGGTCCCGGCTTTACCGAAATCAACCCCTACTACTGCATGTTTGCCTCTGACAATTCAGGTTCCTACAACGAAGTACTCATGTATCGCGCTTACAGCCTGTCTCAGAATCTTGCAACACAGATACAAGCTCAGTTCCAGAAAAATGCAGGTGGTACAGGTTGGACACGCGGTCTCGTGAATTCATTCCTTATGAGCAACGGTCTGCCTATCTATGCTGCCGGCTCAGGCTACGACGCCAACTGGGAAAACCAGGGCGTTACAGCTACCCTGCAGAACCGCGACTCACGCGTACGCATCTTCACCAAGGGCGACAACTCAATCCAGACTTATGGTCTTGATGGCAACACACCCGCCACTTACCGTATGGGTTGGCTCTTCGGCGGCCAGTCAGAAACAAAATGTCCTACCGGCTTCGCTATCAAGAAAGGCCAGGGATATGACTACTCACAGGCAGAAGGCAACCTGCAGTCAGTAACCGGTTCAATCACCTTCCGCGCTGTAGAAGCTCTGCTCAACTACATGGAGGCATGTGTTGAAAAGAACGGATCAGTAGACGGAACTGCTGACAGCTACTGGCGTGCTATCCGCAACCGTGCAAAGGTTGACGCAGACTACAACAAGACTATCGCCGCCACCAATATGACTGAAGAAGCCAAGGGCGACTGGGGCGCTTACTCACATGGTGCACTCGTGAACGCAACACTTTACAACGTACGTCGTGAACGCCGCAACGAACTGTGCGGTGAAGCCCTCCGCCTTATGGACCTCCGCCGCTGGTGCGCGCTTGATCAGCTTGCCACCAATCCTTATCAGATTGAAGGCATCAAGTACTGGGGAACATGCTATGCTGACCCCAACAGCCCCCTCTGCCTGAAGAACGAGGATGGCTCATTTGCAGCTCCTAACGTTAACCCGACAAGCGGTGAAGGCAATATGTCGCCCGAATCAAACAGCGCATATGTTCGTCCTTACCAGATATCAAGCAACGGTAACCTCGTATGGGACGGCTACAGCTTCACCCGCGCTCACTATCTGAGCCCCATTGGACACAATGCCTTTGTATATGCTTCGCCTGACAAGAACCCGGACAACTCTGTGATATATCAGAATCCCGGTTGGCCCATCGAGGCAAACAAAGGTGCTAGCAACATCAACTAAAATCCGAACACAATGAAACTATTCAAAAAATTTGTATACGCATGTATGGCTATCGTGGCCACCACAGGATTCACCTCCTGCGATGACGACAATGATATCCCTACCCCTGCACTCGAACTTAACTACAAGTTCACTGTATGCGATCAGGCGATAGGATATCCTATCAATGAAAACGGTACATTCGGGACAAAGTTTGTAGTTACAGAAATCAACGAGGGTGATGTATGGGAATTCAACAATGGCGAATTCTCAATAACCAAGGCTACCGGCGCTTCTGAAAAAGGATCATATGCCATCAACGGTCAGCAAATGACACTTACATTTGCAAATGGCGTCAAGACTGAAGGCTTTACCGCCACACGTCATGGCTGGCAATACTACTATCCCTTGGATGCTGACGGTGAAGAGGATACCTCCAAGGATCCCATCTATGAACAGCGTTACATAGGTTTTGGCGATGTCATGTATCTGACCAGCGGCGCACAGCGTTACCGCATCACAGTACCTGCCCGCGTTTACGTGACTGAGAAACTGCCTTACTCAGGTAAGATTCAGACAGACTGGTAAAACACAATATAGTCTTCTTTACCAACCCTGACAGGGGAGATGACCGATGGTCATCTCCTCTGTCCCTGTTTTATAACATCCCGCTTTCATGCACAGACTACATCCGATTGTAAAAAATTTGCGTATCTTTGAGCATAAACGACAAACAGAAGTACTGAAATGACAAAACGATTGAACATCATTATTCTAACAGCGATAATCAGCATCCTGGCATGCAACGCAAAAACTAACGTCAACATTGTATTCATAGGCAACAGCATAACAGAAGGCGCGCTGCTTGACGATCCGGCCACGCAATCGCCTCCCGCCCAGGCGGTCCGATTCATTCAGAATAATACCGACACTCAGATCCGATATACAAATTGCGGATACGGAGGCCGCACGACTGTCGATTTCCTGCCTGACACCGGCTTTATATTCGGCAAAGTGACCGAAGCATCCGACGGGTTGGCCGCGCATCAGGGGATGATGGTGTTCTCAATCTCGCTCGGCACCAACGACAGCGCCTGCCGTGGGCCACTTGGCGCACCTGTGGTGCCTCAGCAGTATTACACAAATATGAAAGTGATAATCGACCGGTTGCTAACCCGATATCCTGGAAGCATAGTAGTGATTCAATACCCGCTCTGGTACAGCCCGAACACCTACAACGGGGCTGAATATCTGCTCGAAGGGCAGAAACGGCTTCAGACATACTATCCGGAAATTGACAGATTGGTGGAGCTATACAGCCGTACCCACCCCGGACGCGTGACGTCGGGGAGCAAGGATGCCTACGGACAGTTCCGCGACAACAGCGAAGCGCTTTTCGTACATGAATCAGGAAATGCAGGAATATTCTATCTGCATCCTAATGCCACAGGGGCCAAATTGTTGGGAGAATACTGGGGCCGGAGCATTATCGACGCTACAAAACTTAAATACAAAAAATAAATCACACCACACTGTGATTTTACATATATTCTGAGATCTGACCAATAGAATCAGCCATAAAATCACAGCATACTGTGATTTTATAACATTGTAACATTTTTTTCCAATATACTCCCCTTCTGAATACCCGACATATAAAACCAAGACTTGTTTGGTTTTACGCTTACTTATAGGTATTTTTGCATCAAAATCCCTTTACATTGTGATTTTGACAAATCCCATGGACTACAAGAAAATAGGCGAAACAATCAGAAACAGACGGAAGTCATTAAATATCACACAACCTATATTGGCAACCTTAGCCGGCGTAGGGTTGAATACATTGGTGGCCATAGAACGCGGCAACGGTAATGCTAAGATTCAGACAATCTTGGCTGTGCTTGATACCCTCGGATTAAAAATAGATATTACACTTAAAGATTGAAACCATGAGAAAATGTAAAGTTTATGTAAATGGCGTGGAAGCAGGGATATTGACTGAAATAGATAATCCCCGGGAATATATTTTCAAATACAATACGGATTACCTTGAGAACAAATCACAGGCAATAAGTCTGACCATGCCTCTCAGAAAAGAGGAATACAGATCAAAGGTACTGTTTCCATATTTTTTCAATCTTCTCTCCGAAGGTGAAAACCGTTCTATCCAATCATCTCTACATCACATTGACAAAACTGATGATTTCGGCATACTCCTCGCCACTGCCCAATACGATACGGTCGGAGCAGTAACAGTAAAACCCATCAACGAATAATCTCATGAATCCGGCAAATATAAATGTATGCCCATCACTTCTAATTGAAGGCGAGCCGACATATTCTAAAGCGGCATTGAAACGATTATTCGACAGCAGGCAAGTAAGTCACATTCTTAATTTTAACTCTCCGGCGGCAGCTGATAGCGATAGCCGGCAAGCGGTTAAGAATGTAGGAAGATTGTCTCTTTCCGGAGCTCAACCTAAATTCGGACTCGTACTTGAAGAGAACGGAGAACTCCGATACTCCGAGGAGAACGAGCAAAGTACATATATCCTTAAACCATGCCCAACAGGCTACCAAATAATAAATCACGATTACTGTGCCGCGAATGAACATCTGACAATGCAGATAGCCTCACAGATTTATGGGATAGAAACTGCAGCCAACGGATTATGTTTCTTCCGCGATGGCCAGATGGCGTATATCACACGCCGCTTTGATGTTTATCCTGGTGGTAAATATGCTCAGGAGGATTTTGCCTCGCTGATGGGCCTGACAAAAGAAAACGGCGGTTCGGATTACAAATACAACAACGGCAGTTATGAAGAATGTGCTGAAATTATACGTATGTATGTGAAGGCTGCACCGATTGAGATACTCCGTTTCTTCAGAATCATACTATTCAACTTCATCACCTTGAATGACGATGCTCACCTTAAGAACTTCAGCCTTGTCAGCAACGGGACTGAATATCATCTATCACCGGCATATGACCTTGTAAACACATCACTCCAGATATATACTCCTCGTATTTTCGCGCTCGACAACGGCCTGTTCAGAGAGGGCATGCATCTGACCGATACGAGACAGATATCATCTGATGATTTCATCAAGTTTGGCCGACGAATAGGACTGCCTGAGAAACTTGTATTGCAGGAGATAAATCGTTTTACAATGCCAAACGAAAAAGCAGACGCTATGATAGACCGCTCTTTCCTCTCCTCAGAGTTAAAGCGCGCATACCGGCTGGGGTACCATTACCGTCAGTCAATGATAGGACTGAAATGAATTTGCACGGAATCAAAAAAATAGCTACCTTTGCACCGCTTTTTACTCACATGCATCGTGTGATGGGAAATTAAGAAGCCTTAATTTTTAGTAACACATTAAACAAACTGAACAAATGAAGACATTCCAGCTCTCAGCCGAACCCCGTACCGACCTCGGCAAGAAGGCAGCCCGCGCTCTCCGCGCCGAAGGTAAAATTCCCGTAGTGCTCAATGGCGGTGAAATCATCACCCTCCCCTACACCGGCTCACTCCGCGAAGGCGAAAAGGTGGTTGAAATCGGCAACGGCAAGGGCCTCATCACTACTGACCTCGCTGTAACAGCTGAATCAGTACGCAAGCTCATCTATACTCCTGACATCTTCGCCATCGAACTCGACCTCCACGGTGAAAAGCGCATGGCAGTGCTCAAGGACATCCAGTTCCACCCCGTGAAGGACTCAATCCTCCACATCGACCTGCTCGAAGTAAGCGACAAGAAGCCCGTGGCTATCGAAGTGCCTGTTAAGCTCGAAGGTCACGCCGAAGGTGTTAAGGCCGGTGGTAAGCTGACCCTCTCAATGAAGAAGATCCGCGTTAAAGCTATCTACACCCAGATTCCTGAACGTGTGGTAATCAACGTTGACAACCTTGGCCTCGGCAAGACTCTCCAGATTGGCGAACTCCACTTCGAAGGACTTGAACTGATGAACGCCAAGAACGCCGTAGTATGCGCCGTACAGCTCACACGTGCCGCCCGTGGTGCTGCCGCTGCTGCCGCCGCAGGCAAGTAATTGCGTACCGGAAATGAAATATCTTATTGTTGGGCTGGGCAATATAGGCGATGAATATCGCGGCACACGCCACAACATAGGTTTTAGAATATTGGATGCCTTTGCCGAGGCATCCAATATTTCTTTTTCTACCGAACGTTACGGCGATGTAGGGCGCGGACGGCTGAAAAACAAGCAGGTAGTGCTGCTGAAACCGTCGACCTACATGAATCTGAGCGGCAATGCCGTGCGCTACTGGAAAGAGAAAGAGGGAATAGATATACGCAACATCCTTGTGCTGGTAGACGATCTGGCACTTCCCTTCGGGGCCATACGCCTGAAACCACGCGGCTCCGACGCCGGACACAACGGCCTGAAAAATATCGCTGCCATGCTCGGCACCGATGCATATCCGCGTCTGCGCTTCGGCATAGGCTCTGACTATCCCCGCGGGTGCCAGATTGACTACGTGCTGGGCCATTTCACCCTCGACGAGCGCCAGGCGCTACCGATGCGCGTGGATGTAGCCGTGGATGCCATAAAGGAATATGTACTCGCCGGTCTTGACCGAGCCATGAACCAATACAACAATGCCTGAAGTAAGAGTTGACAAGTGGCTGTGGGCGGTGCGTGTGTTCAAGACACGCTCCATAGCCACCGAAGCGTGCAAGAAAGGCCGCGTGATGCTCGGCGACACGCCGGTAAAACCGTCGCGCACACTGAAGCCGGGCGATGTGGTGAAAGTGCGCAAGCCGCCGGTGACCTACAGCTTCCGCGTGCTGGCCCTGACCCAGAACCGCCTCGGCGCCAAGCTCGTGCCGGAATACATGGAGAATGTCACTCCGCAAAGCGAGTTGCATCTACTTGACATGGTGAAGATAAGCGGCTTCGTTGACCGCCGCAAGGGGCTCGGACGCCCCACCAAGCGCGAGGGCCGCGAGCTGAGCCGATTTACCGAAGAGGCTATGGACAACTGGGAATTCGGACTGGACTTTGACGATATAGACGACTACGATATCAGCGATAATGAGAATTTTTTCGGCGATGACGAATAATTTTGTAAATTCGCAACAGAAAATAACTTATTGACACTATGTTTAGAACTAATACATGCGGCGAACTGCGTCTTTCCGATGCCGGAAGCACAGTGACTCTGGCCGGATGGGTACAGCGTGCCCGCAAAATGGGCGGCATGACATTTGTTGATGTGCGTGACCGCTACGGAATAACCCAGATAGTATTTGACGCCGATACTGACGCGGCCCTGCATGAAGCAGCCTCGAAGCTCGGACGTGAATTCGTGATACAGGTTACCGGCAAGGTGGCCGAGCGTACAAGCAAGAATGCCAACCTCCCCACAGGCGACATTGAAATAATAGCAACCGACCTGAAGATTCTGAACCGCTCGGATGTGCCCCCGTTCACCATCGAGGACGATACCGACGGAGGCGATGACCTGCGCATGCGCTACCGCTATCTTGACCTGCGCCGCGGATGCGTGCGCCGCAATCTGGAGCTGCGCCACCGCATGGCTTTCGAGATACGCCGCTATCTGGATTCAAAGGGATTCCTTGAAGTGGAAACTCCGGTTCTTATCAAGTCCACCCCCGAGGGTGCACGTGACTTCGTGGTACCTTCGCGCATGAACCCCGGCGAATTCTACGCTCTGCCCCAGAGCCCGCAGACATTCAAGCAGCTGCTGATGGTGAGCGGATTTGACCGCTACTTCCAGATAGTGAAATGCTTCCGCGACGAGGACCTGCGCGCCGACCGTCAGCCGGAATTCACACAGATTGACTGCGAAATGTCATTCGTAGAACAGGAGGATGTGCTCCAGATGTTCGAAGGCCTTGTGAAACATATATTCAAATATGTGAAGGATATCGACTTCACCGAACCCTTCCCCCGCATGACCTGGGCCGATGCCATGCGCCTGTATGGCTCCGACAAGCCCGACACCCGCTTCGGCATGACATTCGTGGAGCTGAAGGACCTCACCGAGGGCAAGGGATTCGCCGTGCTTGACGACGCGCCTTATGTAGGTGCCATCGTGGCGCCCGGATGCGCAGGCTATACACGCAAGCAGCTCGACGAACTGACCAACTTCGTAAAGCGTCCGCAGATAGGCGCCAAGGGAATGATGTGGGTCAAGTATGAAGCTGACGGCTCGGTGAAGAGCTCCGTAAGCAAGTTCTACTCCGAGGAAGAGCTGAAAGGCTGGCTCGAACGCGGCGATGCCAAGCCGGGCGACCTGATGCTGATTCTGGCCGGCGAAACAATGCGCACCCGCAAGCAGCTGTGCGAACTTCGCCTCGAAATGGGTTCTCGCCTCGGACTGCGCGACCCGCAGAACTTCTCCTGCCTGTGGGTGATCGACTTCCCCCTCTTTGAATGGGACGACGAAACACAGCGTTACTACGCCATGCACCACCCCTTCACCTCACCGAACCCCGATGATATCGACATGCTCGACAGCGACACCGGAGCCGTACGTGCTACAGCCTACGATATGGTGGTCAACGGCAACGAGCTGGGTGGCGGCAGCATACGTATACATGATTCCGAACTTCAGGACAAGATGTTCCGCCTGCTCGGCCTGAGCGAGGAGGACGCCCGCTACAAATTCGGCTTCCTGATGGATGCCTTCAAGTTTGGCGCACCCCCTCACGGAGGTCTTGCATTCGGATTTGACCGCTTCGTGTCAATTCTGGCAGGGCTCGACTCAATCCGCGACGTGATAGCATTCCCGAAAAACAATTCGGGCCGCGACATGATGATTGACGCTCCCTCACGCATTGACGACAGCCAGCTTGAGGAGCTCTGCATTCAGGTTGACCTAAAAGAGGAGAAATAAAAGCAATGCCTCTGGTATCTGATATAATAAAGGCCATAGAGGACTACGCACCGCTGAGGCTGCAGGAGGAGTGGGACAACTCCGGCCTGCAGACCGGCAGCGGCGACGTGGAATGCACCGGTGTGCTTCTGTGTGTCGACCCTACCGAAGAGGTAATCCGTGACGCGGAAGAAGCGGGGATGAACCTCGTCATATCGCATCACCCCCTGCTGTTCAAAGGGCTGAAGCGGATATGCGGCGACACCCCTGTTGAACGCGCCGCCATGGCCTCTATATTATATGGTGTGAGCGTCTACAGCGCACACACATCTATGGACAATGCTCCCGGAGGAGTGTCGGCGCGCATGGCTTCGATGCTCAAGCTCCGTGACATACAGATACTCGAGCCTCTGGAATCGGTCCCCGATGCCGGCACCGGAGCTATCGGCACTCTTGAACAGCCTCTATCCACGGCCGAATTCGCCTCGCTGGTTAAGGCTACATTTGACACCCCGGTGGTACGCTGCTCTTCGGCCTGCGGCGAACGCATGATAAGCCGCGTGGCAATGTGCGGCGGTGCAGGAGCATTCCTTCTGCCCCGGGCCATAGAGCTCGGCGCCGATGCTTTCATATGCTCCGATACGCGCTACCATGAGTTTTCCGACTTCGGCCAGCAGATTTTCATCGCCGATATTGGTCATTTTGAGAGCGAACATTGCATTACTTCGATATTTTACGAAATATTACGGGAAAAATTTCCTACCTTTGCAGTCCGGCAAAGTATGGCCGGAACAAACCCGATAACTTACTTGTAAGCAAATATGGCTACAGCAGATACAAACAAACAGGAGCAGACTCTGTCAGTAGAGTCAAGACTCAAATCGCTTTACCGTCTTCAGACTATCCTTTCGCAGATTGACCGCATACGCACCGTGCGCGGCGAACTTCCCCTTGAAGTGCGCGACCTTGAGGACAGCATCGAAGGACTCCACACCCGTATTGCCAACTATCAGCAGGAAATAGAGGAATTCCGCAAAAAGAGCGCCCTCGAACAGGAGAAAATCCACGAAGCTTCCGCCAAGATCAAAAAATACAAGGAGCAGCTTGACAATGTGAGAAACAACCGCGAATTTGACCTCCTGTCAAAAGAAATCGAGTTCCAGAGCCTTGAAATAGAGCTGTGCGAAAAGCATATCAATGAATATGCCCGCGTGGTCGACGCCAAAAACGCTGACATCACCTCAACACAGGAGCATCTGGCCGATCAGGAACATATCCTTGCTGACAAGCGCCGTGAGCTTGAAGAGATCGTAAACGAAACAAAGCAGGACGAAGAACGTCTGCGCGAAGAAGCCAAAGAGATCGAACCGTGCATCGACCCCCGCACTCTCACCGCGTTCAAGCGCATCCGTAAGAATGCCCGCAACGGACTCGGCATCGTCTACATCCAGCGCAACGCCTGTGGCGGATGCTTCAACCGCATTCCCCCGCAGAAGCAGATGGAAATCAAGATGCACAAGAAAGTGATAGTATGTGAGTACTGCGGCCGCATCATGATTGACCCCGAACTGGCCGGCATCGATGAATCCGAACTTCCCGCTACAAAGAAGTAATCCGTCCGGAACATATATAAAAGCATAAGCACCTCTGCCACGACAGCTGAACTGACAGCCCGCGGCAGAGGTGCTGTCATTTTTTCTGTCATGCTGTCAGTTCGTGTCAGGCTGTACGTCAGAGCGCTAACGTTTGAAGTTCAATAATTTAATCCAATGTCAACCTTTTTGGCACAAAGTTTGTTTTTATTTTACGCAGAACGATATGAAACCCATATCCAGATTCAGATAATAAATAAAAATAATAATATAACTAACTAAACTTACCTAATTATGGGAAAGATTATAGGCATTGACCTTGGAACAACTAATTCATGTGTTTCCGTACTTGAAGGAAACGACCCTGTAGTAATACCTAACAGCGAAGGACGCAACACCACACCTTCGATCGTAGCTTTCGTTGACGGCGGCGAACGTAAAGTGGGCGACCCCGCAAAACGTCAGGCCATCACAAACCCCAAACGCACCATTTACTCCATCAAGCGCTTCATGGGCGAAAACTATGATCAGGTGGAGAAAGAAATAGAACGTGTACCTTACAAGGTGGTCCGCGCGGCTAACAACACTCCCCGTGTTGATATCGACGGTCGTGAATACACCCCGCAGGAAATTTCAGCCATGATTCTTCAGAAAATGAAGAAAACAGCTGAGGACTACCTCGGACAGTCAGTGACCGAAGCCGTTATCACCGTTCCGGCCTACTTCAACGACTCACAGCGTCAGGCCACCAAGGAAGCCGGCGAAATCGCAGGCCTCACAGTTAAGCGTATCGTAAACGAACCTACCGCAGCTGCCCTTGCCTACGGTCTTGACAAGACCAACAAGGACCAGAAGATAGCCGTGTTTGACCTCGGTGGCGGTACTTTCGATATCTCAATCCTCGAACTCGGCGACGGCGTGTTTGAAGTTAAGTCAACCAACGGTGACACCCACCTCGGTGGTGATGACTTTGACCACGTGATCATCGACTGGCTCGCCGATGAATTCCTTAAGGACGAAGGCGTTGACCTCCGTCAGGATCCTATGGCCCTCCAGCGTCTTAAGGAAGCTGCCGAAAAAGCCAAGATTGAACTTTCAAGCACCACAAGCACAGAAATCAATCTTCCTTACATCATGCCGGTCAACGGTATTCCAAAGCACCTTGTAAAGACTCTGACCCGCGCAAAATTCGAACAGCTGGCCGACAAACTGATTCAGGCCACTATCAAACCTTGCGAACAGGCTCTTAAGGATGCCGACCTCACAGCCAAGGATATTGACGAGGTGATTCTCGTGGGCGGTTCAACCCGTATCCCCGCTATCCAGCAGATTGTAGAGAAGTTCTTCGGCAAAGCTCCTTCAAAGGGCGTTAACCCCGACGAAGTGGTAGCCGTAGGTGCAGCCATTCAGGGCGGCGTACTTTCAGGCGATGTTAAGGACGTGCTTCTTCTTGACGTTGTGCCCCTGTCAGTAGGTATCGAAACTCTCGGCGGCGTGATGACAAAGCTTATTGAAGCCAACACCACCATTCCTACCCGTAAGAGCGAAACATTCTCTACCGCAGCCGACAATCAGCCTTCAGTAGAAATCCATGTACTTCAGGGCGAACGTCCCATGGCCAAGGATGACAAGACTCTCGGTAAGTTCCACCTCGATGGAATAGCTCCCGCACCCCGTGGCATACCTCAGATCGAAGTTACCTTCGAAATCGATGCCAACGGTATCCTCAACGTATCAGCCAAAGATAAGGCTACAGGCAAGGAACAGAGCATCCGTATCGAAGCATCAAGCGGCCTGACCGATGCCGAAATCAAGCGTATGAAGGACGAAGCTGAAGCCAACGCAGCTGCCGACGCCAAGGAAAAAGAACGTATCGACAAGCTCAACCACGCCGATACTATGATATTCCAGACCGAAAAGCAGCTTAGCGAGCTCGGCGACAAGATTCCCGCCGACAAGAAAGCTCCTATCGAAACAGCTCTTGCCAAGCTCAAAGAAGCTCACAAGGCTCAGGATATCGCCGGCATTGACGCTGCAATGAAGGAAATCGAAACTGCATTCGGTGCAGCACAGCAGGAAATCCTCAACGCTCAGGCCCAGGCCCAGCAGGGAGGCGCAGCCGGCTCACAGCAGGCCGGAGGTCCTACCCCTAACCCCGGTAACGGCGACGGCGTGACCGACGTCGAATTCGAGGAAGTGAAGTAAACAGTATCATAAAAATAATCAGATGCGGGATGCAGCCCGATAGGGATGCGTCCCGCATCTTCCTTTTAATAACCTTTAATTTTTCTTTTCTATGGAAATCAATGAGATTATCAGCCAATTGAAGGACAAGTTCGGCAATTCTGTCAATGTAGAGCAGATAACTGAGAAACTGAACGGATTTGACCACTCCAAGATGTCGTTTACGGAGATTGTAGCAAAACTGAAAGATGGCAACATTCTCGGTGACCTTGATGGAGATGGCAAGGTGGAGTCCACTATCGATGAGCTCAAAGGGAAAGCTTCACAGATGTTCGGCGGCATTTTTGGCAAATGACCCCTAAACAAAAAAAACGTAAGAACGATTACCCCCAATGATTATAGAGGCTGTCTAACAGGCAGCCTCTTTTAATTTTGATTATTCTCTATTTCAATTTATGTATGTCATTTATCTGTACTGCACAAAAATCGGCGGTAAGATGGCTTAAAACGTTCTGAGATATTTGAACTTAATTTTTTTGGATATATTACTACTGGTGTAAAAGTGGTATTATCAGATATCGCGAATGTTAATCGCCAGAGGAGGAATTGACTCTCCATTATAAATAACAGAAGATTCTACTGAAACATCCATCTGCGATGCCAACTTCTTCATATTGACAGAGTAATCAGGTTGAAGCGTCTTACCGGCTTTAATCTCATACAGATGAATACTATCATGGCCATTCTGCTCCACCATATCCACTTCTATACCTCTGTTCTCTCTATAAAAAAAGAGATTGGATCGTCTACCGGCATTCAGGTTCTTCTTTACAAAGGATGAAACAGCCATATTTTCAAAGATTGCCCCCCACATGATGGAGTTATTGATATTCGAAGGTGATTCGATACCTAACAGGCTGCAAAGTAATCCGGTATCATAAAAATATATCTTTTTATTCTTTGTCAGACTCTTATTCGGATTTGCATAATAAGGTGGAAGCTCGAATACGATGTAGGACATGGTCAAAATCGACAGCCACTCAGTTATAGTAACAGCCGATACCCCTACTTCACGTGATAGAGCCGATGCATTAAATTCTGACCCTACCCTCAGAGCTAACATCCGTACAAACATGTCAAATTTCAGAAGATTTGATACGCGTAGCAAATCCCTGAGGTCGCGCTCCACATACGTATTATAGTAGTTATCATAAAAATCTTTCGGAGGAATCCCATTTACCAACACTCCCGGATAAAAGCCTTGGAACGCAATCTCCTCTATTGACTTGTCTATAATCTCAGAACTTATCTCGTTAAACGAAAATGGCAGTAAAGTGAACAGAGCCGAACGGCCAGCCAACGACTGGGTAACTGCATTCAACAATGAAAAATTACTGCTTCCGGTCAATATATACCGCCTGTCAGAATTCTCATCAACCATCACCTGTATCTCTGACAATATTCCCGGCACGTGTTGCACTTCGTCTATGATTACATGATTACCTAACCCCTCAAGAAAGCCCTGAGGATCATTTGAAGCCAAAGAGCGCATAGCAATCCGTTCAAGGTTTACATATTTATAATCAGGAAAAAGATGCTTACACAATGTACTTTTACCAGCTTGTCTCGGGCCCGTTATTGTAATTACGGGGTAATGTTTGTGGGCTTCTTCAACGCGGGGTGTGATGGTTCTTGGTATATAATGCATTTTGCAGAAATCTAAAGTAGAACTTTGAATTTTACAAAGTTATCAATTTACCATGATTTGCGCAAGTTTCCACAGTGCTAATCAAGATCTAACCTTAAAACTACGTATCTTAAAGACAAAGGGATTCTTTCACGCACCGGCTCCACCAGACGGCGGTGCTGGATAGTCGCTACAACTATATGACTATCGAGTTTTTTTATTTCTGAAGTCTTGCTATTACTATCTGTATAATATATATTTGTGTTCAATTATCGACCCGTATCAACAACAAACAACAGATATGAAACACATCATTACCACAATTATCTTATTAACGGCTATTCTCTCCGGGGCTTCGTCAGTTTATGCGAAAGTGCGGAATGTCAACGTCAAGCAGCCGGGACAGATCTCGGCGGTTGTTAAAAAGAGCAGTCTGAAAAAAGGTGACATCCTGAAAATAAAGGGAACGCTAAACAACGACGATCTGATATTCCTTCGTGAGCTATGCGGACGTGACACAGCCAATAAAGAAACTGTGCCACTGATTGAGAGCATCGACCTTTCGGAGGTGACTTTCGCCCCACAATCCGGAAGCAAGGCTTTCATGATGGACAAGTATCGTCTTACCTCACGGAATGCGATACCGGACTTTTTTCTATACGGTACTCCTATAAAAAGCATTGTCTTTCCACAGGCTATGGACAGCATCAAGACAGGGGCTTTTGCCATGACCGCACTGACGGAGGTGTATATACCTGATGGTGTATATGTGGCCGACAACGCATTTTCAGGCGATTCGCTTCTCACCCGGCTCCGTCTTCCGGCAATGAAGTCAGCCATAGTCCCATCACGCAACAACATGAAAAGCCTGCGTTCTATATCATACGGCGATATTGACTACATAGCCGGAGGTGCGTTCGCCGGACTCCCGGCGCTTGAAGAGGTAGAATTCCATGGATCTATTGGCCATACTGACGGCTATGCCTTCTCCAACAACCCCAATCTCAAACGGATAACATTTAATGGTCCTGTGTTATCGACAGGAGGAAAACAATATGCCGAAAACTGCCCGGAACTAAATGAATTAAATATCAACGGTCTTATGGTAGGGTGGGGACTAACGGACTATCCTGGATGCCCAAAGCTAAACCTACCTACGCTGAATGGTGTCGTTTTTGATTCATCCGACAGTATATTTGCGCCGCCAACACCTGCCGGCAGTATTTTCACGCGCCCGGAGATGGAGCCACAGCTCGAAAAGCTCGTGGATATCTACAGCCGCCTCAGAGGGTCAAAAGGCTTCATGAAGAATATAGCCAGAAATGCCGAACAGCCAATCATCGAATTGGCGCAATTGGCTAAACGCGATGACCTTACCACAATGGTCCGACAGATAGCAGAAAAATACCGAAATCCTGATGACGGCAAATCGAAATTGCAGATTCTCAAAGAATCCAAGCCGTATAAATCAGCGCCTGAGGATTCTTCATTTGTAAAATTTACATATAAGCTTCCTTCCGATTCACTGCTCACTTTATCAAGAGAGCATTTCAATCTCGACAGCATAGCAGGCTCAGGCGATGACATATCGCGCATTAAAAATCTGCTGTACTGGGTACATGACACGGTGCGTCACGATGGGTCATCCGGATGGCCGAATTGCGATTTCAACCTTCGTGACCTTGTTGATATCTGCAAAAAGGATAACCGCGGACTCAATTGCCGCTTCATGGCTATGATGCTCACCGAAGCCCTGCTTGCCGAAGGGATTCCAGCACGTTATCTCACCTGCCAGTCCAAAATCTATGACGAGGATAATGACTGCCATGTGATATGCGTGGCCTGGAGCCGCTCGCTTGACAAGTGGGTATGGGTCGACCCGACTTTCGCAGCATTCGTAACAGATGAAAATGGACTGATGCTGCACCCAGGCGAAGTGCGCTACCGTCTGCAGAACGACATGCCCCTTGTGCTGAACCCGGATGCCAACTGGAATCACCAAAGCATTCAGACAAAGGAAGAATATCTGGATCAATACATGGCTAAAAATCTATACCTGATTGAATCAAACACCATGCAGCAGTCGCAACCGGAGGGCAGGACAGCCAACAAGAAAGGTATACATGTATGCCTGCGTCCCGTGGACTTCGAATATGGTAGCAACCGAAACACTACCACCGACTCCGAGCTGTTCTGGCAGCGACCGGGCATTTGACTCCAAGGCAACATACGCTGACTTTATTCTGTGTGGGACCAACTCTACGGGTCCCACACTTTTTTTTTATCAGAAATAACTTGTAAATTTGCAAAACCAATCATATCATCATGGCAGAAAAGTTACATTTTGAAACCCTCCAGCTGCATGTTGGCCAGGAAGAACCGGATTCCGCTACCGGTGCACGTGCAGTACCTATATATCAGACAACATCATACGTATTCCGCGACTCAGCTCATGCCACCGACAGGTTCGCACTTCGTGATCCCGGCAACATCTACGGACGTCTGACGAATCCTACCCAGGATGTGCTGGAACGCCGTATCGCGGCACTTGAAGGGGGCAGCGCAGCTCTGGCTGTAGCATCCGGAGCTGCGGCCGTAACCTATGCCATAATGAATATAGCCCGTTCAGGCGACCATATCGTTTCGGCTAACAATATTTACGGTGGTTCATACAATCTGCTGGACAATACAATGCCTGATTATGGTGTGACCACTACATTTGTCGATCCATCTGACCCTGAGAATTTCAGCCGGGCCATACGCCCCGAAACAAAAGCGATATTCATCGAAACGCTTGGCAACCCCAACTCAAATGTTACTGATATCCGGGCCATAGCAGACGTAGCCCATGCCCATGGACTCCCTCTGATTATCGACAATACATTCGCCACACCGTTTCTGGTGCGCCCTATAGAGCATGGAGCGGACATCGTGGTTCACTCCGCCACAAAGTTTATCGGAGGTCACGGCACATCACTCGGTGGTATCATAGTTGACTCCGGTCGGTTTGACTGGAAATCAAATCCTGAGAAGTTCCCGACACTTGCCATGCCTGATCCGTCATATCATGGCGCAGTATTTGCCGATACCGATCCGGCATCGCCATTCGTGACACGCATACGTGCCGTGCTGCTGCGCGACACCGGAGCATGCATCAGCCCCATCAACGCATTCCTGCTTCTGCAAGGGGTAGAGACTCTGTCGCTGCGCGTAGAGCGTCATGTGTCTAATGCCGTTGCCATAGCCCGGTTTTTGAACGACCATCCGAAAGTAAAGAAGGTAAACCATCCCTCCCTACCGGGACACCCCGATTCAGAACTGTACGCCCGCTATTTCCCAAGTGGCGGCGGCTCGATATTTACCATAGAGATTGAAGGAGGCCATGAAGCTGCCTGCCGATTCATCGACTCACTCCGCATATTCTCTCTGCTTGCCAACGTAGCCGACGTGAAATCGCTGGTGATTCATCCCGCATCGACCACTCATTCCCAGCTTACAGATGAGCAGAAAGCCGAACAAGGGATATACCCCGGCACTGTACGTCTGTCGATTGGTACCGAGCATGTCGATGACCTTATAGCCGATCTCAGTCAAGCACTTGACAAAGCATAATCAACAAATCCAACATAGCCAATTCAACTACATCATACCAGTACTGATAATGAGAACATTCCGACTTTGCCTTGCAATAATGGCCCTATTCACACTGGCTCAAACAGCATCTGCACAGATGTCGCGCATATTGGGCCGCACTGTGCCGGCTCCTGATGTCGACACAATAGCTCTTATCGATAATGAACTCCCTCAGCAGATATATCAGTCAATAATTGACCGTCCGGACTTTGATTCCATCATCAGCAACCCCTCACGACATTACAAGGTGGCCAATATCGGCCGCCCCGGTCCACTCGTGTTCAGCACTTACAAATTTCTTCCCAAGCATGAGCTGACCAATCCTGAACGCGACAGCAATTTTGCCGACGCATATGTATGGCTTGACGACCTGTCGTCAACCGAAAACGCCTACCAGCGTGCCATCCAGGACCTTATGATGTACAACCCCGATGCTATAGAATACAACGCCGACAATCTGCCCGTGGCACCGAAGCTTTATCGCGCGTTTGTCGATCCATCATCGCTCCGCATTGAATTCGAAGAAGCCAAAGTGACGGAAAAACCGCAGGGGCCGGAAACCGAGCGCAAGAAATGGCTCCACCGCTTCAATGCTTCGCTACAGTTCTCTCAGGCTTACGTATCGCCCAACTGGTATCAGGGTGGCAACAACAATCTCAATATGATAGGACAGTTGCTATACAACCTGAAACTGAACCAGAAGTTCTACCCCAACTATCTGCTTGACATCACAGCCCAATACAAGATAGGCCTGAACAGCACTCCTGATGACAGCATCCGTGCCTACAATATCAGCGAGGATCTGTTCCAGTTCAATCTTACCGCAGGTCTGAAAGCATACAAGAAATGGTACTATTCAGCCAGCGTCAACTTCAAGACACAGATATTCAACCATTATCCCTCCAACTCCCACAATCTGACCTCTGCCCTGCTCTCGCCCGGCGAGCTCAACGTAGGTCTCGGTATGACTTATAATTCAACCAACAAGAACAAGACATTTACCATCGACCTGTCAGTATCACCGATATCCTGGAATCTTAAGACGTGTATCAACCACAACCTTAACGAAACCGCATTCGGCATAAAAGAGGGGCGTAATTCGGTAAGCGAAATAGGTTCGAGCCTTGAATGCAAGTACCAGTGGAAAATGGCATGGAATATCACCTACAAATCCCGCATTTTCCTCTTCTCGGACTATTCATACCTTCAGGGTGACTGGGAACATACGTTCAACTTCGCCATCAACCGTTACTTCTCCACACAGCTGTATCTGCACATGCGCTATGACACCTCTACTCCCCGTATAGAAGATTCGAAATGGCATAAATTCCAGTTCAAAGAGATTCTCAGCTTCGGATTCAACTATGTGTTCAGCACCATCTAACCCGTAACGAATGGCACGTATCACTCTCTCCTTACTTGCAATGCTTGTTGCCGCAGGCATCGGATTGGCAGCACCCTTTGACCGCGAGTCGTTCGAACGCGAGCTTGACCGCCGGGGAGCCGACCGCATAGAGGGCGTGTGGCAGTTCACCTCCGATGGTGCCGTCATAGCCATCGCCTCCACTGCCGACGAGCATGCTCCTACAGAACCGGGACGTACCTACCGGATACTGCTGATAAGCGCACCGTCACGCGCACTTCGTCCGGGTACAGAACTCGGCACAATTTCAGCCGCCGCGGCCGATGGCAGCTATGAAGCCCGCCTGTACACCCGCTCGGAAGGAAGCAGGCTGATGCTTCCGCGCAGATTCAGCCTCAAGCTTGACGACGAAGGGGGCTATCTGACCTTCCTGCGTCACCGCAGCTCGATATCGGTCAACTTATGGCACTTTGTTCCGTTTCTATGGCGCTATTCCATAAGGCAGAACAGCAATACCGGCAAATCCGCACAAGGGTGCATACGGCTTTATCCGCAGCCATCAAAACCATTGGAACCACGCTACCTATGAAAGCATGTGAATATATTATCCTCTCCGTAGCGACAGCCATCTGCATAGCTGCCGCCACCGATTCATATGCCCAGAGGCGCAACACCACCCGAAAGCCGCTTAAGGCATCATCGGTCCATGTCGCGAAAGCTACCGACACGGTTGCCTGCGACACAATCGTATCACCAACCGGATGGATAGAGATCAGCGGCTATGACAAGCCGGTAAGCTCCCGACGTGAATCAGCCCTGTTCACAAACAAATCAGGACAGACAGTGACTTCACTCAGGATTGCCATAACATACTCCGACATGCAGAACCGCGAGCTTCATGCCCGCCGTGTGAGGATCAGATGCGATATACCGGCCGGGGCTACCCGCCAGCTCTATTGGCGCACATGGGACTATCAGCACTCATTCTATTATCACCGGTCAAAACGCCCCTCCCGCCAACAGGCCACACCGTATAAGATAACCTGCTCTATTGACACCCTGACCGCACTATGACCTCCGCTCCTCACGACCCCATCAGCCATATCCGCTCCCACATATCCCTCTCTCCGGAGCTGGAGCAATCGCTGCGCGATCAGATGACAGAATGTCACTTCAAACGCGGCGAGCGCATCACGGCCATGTCCGAAATACGTAACCATGCCATATATATAAAGCGTGGCTCAGCAAGAGTATTTTATATTTCAGGAGGCAAGGAACACACCTACTCCTTCGCATTCTCCGACCAGTTTGTCACCATAGCCCACCGTCTGTTAAGCGACTCCACAGGCAACATGACAATTGAATTTCTGGAGTCCACGGATGTGATAGTAATATCGCACAAATCCACACGTGAGGCATTCATGAACGCTAATGCCAGCATGGCGGAAGTATATCTGTTCACACTGACAGCCATGCTTGAACACTCGCATGCCCTCGAGGAACGTATAATGGTACTGCAGACATCCGACGCACCGGGACGCTACCGGTGGGTACAGCAAAAATATCCACATCTGCTTGAACGGGCCACAGTGACACAGGTAGCATCCTTCCTCGGTGTCACAAAAGAGACTCTCTACCGCATACGCTCCGGAAAATACAAGAATTGATATGGAACAAAAAATTCAAGGCAATCTCAACATACTCGCCACAGGGAAGATAAGCAGACTCCTGTGGGACTACAGTCTGCCAGCAGTGACCGGCATGCTTGTCATGTCGCTCTACAATGTCATTGACCGCATATTCATTGGTCAGGGTGTAGGCACGGAAGCTATAGCCGGACTTGCCATAACATTTCCGGTAATGAACGTGGCTTCGGCGCTCGGCGTGCTTGTCGGTGCCGGAGCATCAGCCCGGGTGTCAATCAACATGGGTGCCGGAAATCACCACGGTGCATCGCTCGTACTCGGCAATTCGCTGACCCTTATACTGATAATAGCCGCCGTCTACATTTCATGCTTCGCATGGTGGCTCGACCCGATACTGCGTGCATTCGGGGCGAGCGATGTTACGCTCCCCTATGCCCGCGACTTCATGCTCTATCTCCTGCCGGGCATGTTTGTCATGAACATAGCTTTCAGTTTCAATAACATAATGAGAGCTTCGGGCTATCCTATGAAAGCCATGTACAGCATGTTTGCCGGAGCCGGAGCCAACCTCGTGCTCGCGCCTATATTCATATTCGGATTGGGATGGGGCATACGCGGCGCAGCCATAGCTACTGACATTGCCATGAGCATATTCGCGCTCATCGTCATGCGCCATTTCTGCATGAAGTCAAGCAATCTACACTTCCATCGGGGCATCTACCGTCTGCAGTGGGCCACGGTGCTCTCCATCATAGCCATCGGTGCGGCACCATCGCTTGTCAATCTGGCCGGCAGTGTAATCAATGTGATTATCAACAAATCGCTCTACTTCTACGGCAGCGACAGCGCCGTGGCTGCCGCAGGAATATTCACTACATTCACATCGCTGCTTACCATGGTGGTGGTGGGGATATGCCAGGGCATGCAACCGATAATAGGGTATAATTACGGCGCCGGCCAACTTGGCCGTCTCAAGCGCACCTACATGCTGGCTACGCTGTGGGGCACATGTGTAGTATCGGCAGGCGCCATAATCGGTCTGGGTGTCCCTTCGCTCATAGCACGAGCATTCACCATTGACGCCAATCTTATCGCGGTCACCACCAATGCATTCCGCCATGCCCTTTGGGCATTTTGGGTAGTGGGATTCCAGATTGTTTCCACCACGTTCTTCCAGTCGATAGGCAAAGCCGGCAAATCGATATTCCTGAGCCTCATACGCCAGGTGATATTCCTGATACCGCTGCTACTCTGGTTTCCCCGCACCATGGGGCTGAACGGGGTATGGACCGCATTTCCGGTCAGCGATATCCTGGCCACAGCAGTCACCATGGCCATGGTAATATGGCAATTCAGGATAATAAACAGGAAATTGTCCAATTAACAGTATAAATAGAAAAATCTGCTATAAAACATAGCTCCTGAAAACATAGCATCACCCGGCTTACTCGCTTTTCTTAAGCAAATTAAGTCCGGTGATGCTTTTTTCTGTTTTTTCGCCCATTATTTGCATATTGAATAAAATTACACTATATTCGCTGTTACATACAATATAACCTGAATAACCAAATCTCACTATACGATATGAGTTATCTTAAATTTGATAAAAACCTCATGATTAACTTGGAGCAATCACTCCCAAAAGAGATGCTCCGCACCAATCAGGCAGGCGCTTATCACTGCACCACTGTGGTTGACTGCAACACACGCAAGCAACACGGACTGCTGGTAATACCGATGCCTGAGATGAACAACACCTCGCATGTGCTGCTTTCATCGCTTGATCTTTCTGTTATTCAACACGGGGCTCAGTTCAACCTGGGCCTGCACCGTTATCAGGGAGGTGTGTATTCACCCAACGGACACAAGTACATCCGTGAATTCGACTGTGAAAGCGTGCCTCGTACCACCTACCGTGTGGGAGGCGTGATTCTTACCAAGGAGAAGATATTCATCTCCAATGAGAACCGCTTACTTATCCGCTACACACTCGTGGAGGCACATTCCCCCACAACACTCCGCTTCCGTCCGGTGCTCGCTTTCCGTGAGGCCAACCAGCTTTGCGTTGCCAACGATGCCATCCGCACGGAGTGTCCCGAAGTGCCCAACGGAATAAGCTGCTGCCTGTACCCCGGCTACCCCAACCTGTACATGCAGTTCAACCATAAGCCTACCTGGGTATATGAACCCAACTGGTACAATGGCTTCGAATATCTGAAGGACCTGGAACGCGGCGTCCCCTACTGCGAGGACCTGTGGGTACCGGGCTATTTCGAAATACCCATCAAAAAAGGCGAAAGCATAATCTTCTCGGCAGGAACATCCGAAGCATCACCCCGCTCGCTTGCCAAGATGTACCAGAATGAAATAGCTGCCCGCACATGCCGCACCTCATTCTTCAACTGCCTCAAGAACGCCATAAAGCAGTGCTACCAGAAGGACGGCTCAGACATGTACCTGATATCGGGCTATCCCTGGGGAAAAATCCTTGCCCGCAATACATTCATGGCACTTCCCGGCGCTACAATAGCCATTGGCCACCGCGAGGACTTTGAAAAGATAATGCAGACAGGCTGGAAGGCCCTTGAACACTATATGACCACCGGCGAACTGTCGGACCGCATTCAGGGCATTGACCTTCCCGACATTCCTCTCTGGGTAATATGGGCTGTGCAGCAGTATGCCAAAGCCTATGGCATGGAGGACGCCCGCAAGCGCTACCTCCCCATGGTGAAGCAGATTCTCAACTATATCGCCGACGACAAGGCTCCCAATCTGTACATGCAGCCCGACGGCATGATTACCACCGACGGTACTCAGGTGCCGGTATCATGGATGAATGCCTCACGCGACGGACGTCCGCTGATAGTTCGCACAGGCCACCTTGTAGAGTTCAATGCTCTCTGGTACAACGCGCTTGTATTCGGAGCCAAGATGGCAGAAGAGCAGGAAGGCTACACTGCTGATGCCGAACGCTGGAACAATCTGGCTGAAGAGATAAAGCCTGCATTTGTAGCGATGTTCCTCAACGACTACGGCTACCTCTACGACTCCGTCAACGGCACCTATGCCGATCCGTCAGTACGCCCCAACATGGCCATAGCCATCGGGCTTGACTACTCTCCGCTTGACCGCCGCCAGCGCAAAGGTGTGCTCGATGTCATCACACGCGAGCTCCTCACCCCGAAAGGCCTCCGTACCCTGTCGCCCAAGAGCTACGGCTACCGTCCGTCATACCTCGGATCTCCTGAGGACCGCGAAATGGCTCTCCACAACGGCCCGGCGCGCCCCTGGCTCTTCGGATTCTATGCCGATGCCTACCTCCGTGTGTTCGGACACAGTGGCGTAAGCTATCTCGACCGCATGCTTATCGGCTACGAGGATGAAATGACACAGGGTTGCATAGGCTCACTATCGCAGCTCTATGACGGCAATCCTCCCTTCAGCGGACGCGGTGCCATAAGCCATGCTACCAACGTGGCTGAGATACTACGCACGCTCACAACATTAAAAAAATTCAATTTCTAAATACCTCCGCACTCCATGAAAGCATTAATGTTCGGGTGGGAGTTCCCACCTCATATCCTCGGCGGACTCGGTACCGCAAGCTACGGCCTCACAAAAGGCATGTGGGAGTGTGGCGACATGGACATAACCTTTGTCATCCCACGCCCTCACGGCGATGAGGACCGCTCTTTTGCCCATATCGTGGGCGCCTCGCAAGTTCCTGTGGCATGGCGTGACGTCAGCCGCGAATATGTAGAACAGCGCATAGGCAAAGTGATGAATCCCGATTTGTACTTTGACCTCCGCTCACACATATACGCTGACTTCAACTACATGCGGCTCAACGATCTCGGATGCATAGAATTCTCCGGCCGCTACCCTGACAACCTGCTTGAGGAAATCAACAACTACTCGATATGCGCCGGCGTAATAGCCCGCACACTTGACTTCGACATAATCCACTCGCATGACTGGCTCACCTATCCTGCCGGAATACACGCCAAGCAGGTGACAGGCAAGCCCCTGGTGATACATGTGCATGCCACTGACTTCGACCGCTCACGCGGCAATGTGAACCCCACCGTGTTCGCTATTGAGAAGGACGGCATGGAACATGCCGACCACATCATGACTGTCAGCAACCTGACCCGCGACACCGTAATCAACAAATACGGCATTGACCCGGCAAAGGTGACTACGGTACACAACGCCGTGACTCCGCTGTCAGAAGAGCTGCTCAACGTGGAAGTGCCCCGCTCGAAGGATAAGGTAGTGACCTTCCTCGGACGAATCACCATGCAGAAAGGCCCCGAATACTTTGTTGAGGCAGCCGCCAAGGTGCTCAAGAACACCCACAACGTAAGGTTCGTTATGGCCGGCAGCGGCGACATGATGGACAAGATGATTCAGCTTGCCGCTGAGCGCGGCATTGCCGACCGCTTCCATTTCCCCGGTTTCCAGAAAGGAAAGCAGGTATATGAGATGCTGAAAGCAAGTGATGTCTACGTCATGCCTTCCGTCTCCGAACCCTTCGGCATATCACCCCTTGAAGCAATGCAGATGGGGTGCCCCTCCATCATCTCAAAACAGAGCGGATGCGCCGAAATCCTTGACAACGTCATAAAGACTGACTACTGGGATATCGATGCAATGGCCGATGCCATTCATTCAATCACTTCCTATCCTGCAATGTACGAGCAGCTCCGTCAGGACGGCCTCGACGAAGTGAACCGCATCACATGGGACAAGGCGGGAGCCAAAGTGATTGACATCTACAAAAAAGTAATCGAAAACCAAAACCATAACTAACCATCTCTCTCCGCTTAGATAATAAAACTAAGCCTCAGAGGCTCAACAATAAGAATCATGAAAGCAATCTGTTTTTATTTCCAGATACATCAGCCGTTCCGTCTTAAAAGATACCGCTTTTTCGACATAGGCAATGACCATTATTACTATGACGACTTCGCCAACGACGATATCGTGACACGCATAGCTCACCGCAGCTATATCCCCGCGGCACAGACACTCCTCAACATGATTGAGAAGTATCCCCACTTCCACTGCGCACTGTCAGTCACCGGTACCGCCCTCGAACAGTTCGAGCAGTATGTTCCCGAATTCATTGACCTTCTGAAGAAGCTCGCTGCCACCGGCCGCGTTGAATTCCTGGCCGAAACATACGCCCATTCGCTCTCTTCGCTCACTGATCCTGACGAATTTGCCAATCAGGTGCGCGTGCATGACGAAAAGCTGCATGACCTCTTCGGCGTTAAGCCCAAAGTGCTCCGCAACACCGAGCTTATCTACTGCGATGAAATGGCTCCCCAGATTCTCGCCATGGGATTCAAAGGTGTGATAACAGAAGGCGCAAAGCATATCCTCGGATGGAAGAGCCCCAACTACGTTTACTCAGCAGCTACCGCTCCCAACCTGAAGATTCTGCTCAAGAACTCAAAGCTCAGCGACGACATAGCATTCCGTTTCAGCAACCCCGAATGGGACGCATATCCTCTGACTGCCGACAAGTATATCGACTGGATTGCCTCAACTCCTCAGGAAGAGCAGATCATAAATCTCTTCATGAATCTGGAAACATTCGGCGAACTCCAGCCCCGTGAGACCGGTATATTCCAGTTCCTCGAAGCTCTGCCCCATTTCGCACAGGAACGCGGCATAGACTTCTGGACTCCCTCTGAAGCGATATCCAAACTCAAGCCTGTAGGCGAACTGTCAGTGATGCACCCCATCAGCTGGGCCGACGAAGCCCGCGACACCTCTGCATGGCTCGGCAACAAGCTTCAGAACGAAGCCTTCAACAAGCTCTATTCCGTGGCTGAACGCGTACGCCTTTGCGACGACCGCCGCCTGAAGCAGGACTGGTACTATCTCCAGGCATCGGACCATCTCTACTACATGTCAACCAAGAACATGGGCGACGGCGCCGTGCACTCCCACTTCAGCCCCTATGAAACTCCCTTCCAGGCATTCACCAACTACATGAATGTACTGTCCGACTTCATAGTACGCGTAGAAGAGCAGTATCCGCTGTCAATCGAAAATGAAGAGCTCAACTCGCTCCTGACCACCATCCGCAATCAGGCACGCGAAATAGAAACTCTCAACAAGGAAGTAGCCTCAATGCGTCAGAATCTCGAGCACTACAACGAGGAGCACCTTCTTCGCCAGAAAGAAGCTGAAGCAAAAGCCGAAAAAGCTGAAAAGCCTAAGAAAACCACCAAAAAGACATCGAAAAAAGCTGCAAAGGCAGAATAACCGATTCATACCCTAACACAGTCAATCCAACGCTCCGAAGCCTTCATGGTGGCGGAGCCGAGGATTGACTCTTTTATATATATAAGCTATATATGAAAGCCCCCGACAATTCCCCTATGGTAAGCGTGGTGATGATCACCTTCAATCAGCAGCACTGCATTGACAGCGCCATAGCAGGTGTTATCAACCAGCGTACTTCATTTCCCGTGGAGCTGATCGTGGCCAACGACGCTTCGACCGATGATACACTTGCCCACATTCTCCGCTGGCAGCAGTCATATCCCGACCGCATACGCATTATTGACCACAAGACGAACGTAGGCTTCCGCGCCAACTATCTCAGCGCCGTACGCCAGGCCTCGGGACGCTACATGTGCATGTGCGACGCCGATGACTACTGGATTGACTCCTTGAAGCTATCACGGCAAGTGGAGTATATGGAAGCCCACCCTGAATGCGCCATAACGTTTCACCGCGTGGTTAACCTCTACGAACCCTCAGGCAAAAAGACTCTGAGCAACGGAGGACAGGCAGTGGACACCGACATAACACACCTTAGCCGTAGCAACTACATCACCAATCTATCCGTCATGTACCGCCGAATGCTGGTGCCTCCTGAGCAGTTGCCCGACTGGATAGCCGAAACAGGACTCCCGGACTATGCCTACCACATGCTGTATGCCGCCCACGGCACAATCCATTACTTCAACAAACCAATGGGCCTCTACCGGCAAAGCGCATCAGGCGAATGGAGCCTCAATGGCGAACGCCACCGCCTCAACATGGCGCTTGATGTCCGCCGCCACCTGATCGGATATTTCGGACCGGACCATGCAGCTACTCCGGGACTCACCAATGCATCGGCCGATATTCTGATAGCACTTATGGAGCTTGCACGCCGGAGCGGTGACAATGAAGAATACCGCCGCCTGACTGCCGACCTGCGCCTGCTGCTGCCCGACATCACTGACAGCGAAATCAGTCAGCGAATTGACCGCCGCGTGGCTCTTATATCCTCCACAGGGGGTTCCTCGCTGAAAAATGCGTTGCGCAAGTCATGGCACCGGATAACGCGATTATTACCCACCCCAAAACCTTGCAAATGAAACGTCTGCTCTATATTGCCGCCGCATCTCTGATGCTCAGCTCGGCAGCCTGTACATCCGGAGCTGCATCTGATGCTGAGAAGGCACGCCTCGATTCGCTCCGCACCGACTCTTTGAATCGTGTCCGTGCGGCAGCCGATTCAGCAGCCCGTGCCGGACGGATGCACATCATCGACTCCATCAACCGCCACACAGTAAGCCCTGACCTCACTTTCTTCGGGCTGCATGGCAAAGTGAATGAACTGACCTACGTAAAGAGCTGCGACTGGGTTGGCTCACCACGCGCCGGAACAGTCATAGCATTCGACACGCTCGGTCATGCTTCAGCCGATGTCATACGCCATGAATCGGGACGCATAACCGGAATGGGAGAGAAAGCCTACGGATGGGCTGACGGACATGTGACAATAGTGGGACCCGCCGAATTCGGAGCCAATGAAGCGGAGTACCACCGCCTCAACCGCACATACGTGAAGCACAGCTACGACAGCAGAGGTTGGCCTGTCAAATCGCAAGTGCTCAATAACATGGATGAAATCATCATCGAATACACTTACAACGTTACGGATACGGACCGCTTCGGCAATTGGCTCGTACGCGAAGTACTCCGCCTTGAACTTGAAGCCGGCTCACGCCAGGAACTGAGCCGCGAAGTCATCCCCGAAATCCGCACCATCACCTACCACACTGATTCCCTCTGACCCACAATCCCGGCGCATGGCAAGGCGTGACGCCGGGATTACGGTTATGGGTATAAAAGAAAAACGCAGTCAACTGATAAGTCAGCTAACTGCGTTTTCTTGAAAGTGTCCGAAATGAGACTCGAACTCACACGATCCAATGATCACTACCCCCTCA
>CAJUIW010000022.1 GCA_910586895.1 uncultured Muribaculaceae bacterium
TGTGGTGCGTGATTTAAATCACGTCTTGGATGATGACAGAATAATCCGGTTGCTTACAGGCTCCCGTCCGGTTATTATTTTCCTTTCAGGTGATTATTGGCGCATGTGGGGGCGTGACATTTGTCGCGTTTATGCGTCCGTGGGTAGTTATGCATATCTGATAAATAGATCGGCAGCTCAGATTGTTCTGAACTCTTTGAAGCCTTTTAATGTGGCTGATGATTGGGACTATTACAAGGAATTAGGCATAAGGCTTTATGCAGTCCATCCTTATGCTGTAGATGCCAACCTTGAGGATTTACCATCTGATATTGACCAACAACATTGGGGCTATCTTACGAAAGACATGAGCATTCGCCACGTTATCAGGGGATACTGGACAGGCCTGGTTAAGAGAGCGCTCGTCATGGCAGGTAGATTTGAATCTAAAAAACGTTGAATCAATGAATAGACGTACTATCCGTATTGGCTTTGTTGATTTTTGGGGTGATTTTAACTGTAATAACAATCATTTTGTCAAGGCTCTTGAATCAAAGTACGATCTCATAATCGACAATCGTTCTCCAGAATATCTTTTTGTCGGTACGTTTGGCTGTCGGCATCTTGACTACAACTGTCCCAAAATATATTTTACGGGAGAAAATCTGGTTCCTGATTTCAATTTGTTCGATTATGCTATAGGTTTTGATTTCTTAGATTTCGGTGACCGTTATTTGCGTCTACCTCTATATCTTCTACGACCAAACTTCAAAGAGCTGTTCATTGAGCAGACAATTAATGATACAGAGGTACTCCACCGTGGATTTTGCAGTATGGTCGTATCAAATATGCGACTTTCATCACCAATTAGAAAAAAGTTTTTTGATAGCCTGTCAAGTTATAGAGACATTTCCTCCGGCGGACGGATGTGGAATAATGTAGGAGGTCCTGTGGCTGATAAATCTGAGTTTCTGAGAAATTATAAATTTAATATTGCTTTCGAGAATAGTGCTTCGGTTGGTTATACAACTGAGAAAATTCTCGATGCGTTCACTTCTCAGACAATACCCATTTATTGGGGAAATCCTAATATAGAGCGAGACTTCAATCCCGAAGCGTTTGTATGTGTACGTGATGACAATGATATCGATCGAGCAGTAGAGGAAATCATTCATTTGGATTGCGATGATGATGCATATTTGAGTATGCTTGCTAAGCCTAAAATTTCAAATCCGAAATCACTTGACTGGTTTGAAATTTTAGTCGATTTTCTCACCAATATTGTAGAGAAGCCATATAAGGAAGCTCGTTATACGTCAGACTTTGGGATGCAACTCATGCATCGGCGTCATGTTCATTTAGTGGGAAAGATAGCATACGATTGGAAAGGAGATCGGATTTTTTCGTTTGTAAAACAATTGAAAGAACGTCTGAGACTATGAGATTCAGTTTGATTATACCGATTTTTAAGGTAGAGAAATTCATTAGGCGATGTGCTCTTTCAATTATCGGCCAGAAATTTACCGATTTTGAAGCTATTTTTGTCGATGACGCTAGTCCTGACGCGAGCATTGAGATCTTGCAAAGGGTTCTCGACGAGCATCCGGAATTTAAAAACTACAGAATATTACGTCATGATAGTAATAAAGGCCTTCCTGCTGCACGTAACACCGGACTAGCGCAGGCTAAAGGTGAATATGTGGTTCATATCGACAGTGATGACTTCATTGACGTTGATATGCTATTTGAGTATGACAAAAATATTTGCAAGACTGGAGCCGACATTCTATGGTGTGATTTTTATTTGACAGAGGAAATCTCAGAACGACTTATGCGTCAGCCTGATTATTCTACGGCAACTGATGCTCTTAAAGCGATTTTAGGAGGAAGAATGAAATATAATGTCTGGAACAAGGCAATACGCAGAAGACTTTATTATGACAATGAAATTTGGTTTCCTGAAGGTCATAGCATGGGAGAAGATATGACAGTAATTAAACTTTTCGCCTACGCCTCTACGGTAGCTCATGTCGCCAGACCACTTTATCACTATGTAAGATTAAATGTTAATGCAATTAGTTTGGAATATTCACCACGTAATGTTGCTGATATCAAGCATAATGTAAATGATATATCCAATTTTTTTAGGCATGATGAACGTAAAGAATTTACTGGTTTCATAAATTACTTTAAGCTTAGTGTCAAATTGCCATTCTTGGTTAATTGCAACCGTCAAAGTTATCATCTTTGGCATTCGACGTTTACTGAAGCTAATGGTTTTATAGTATGTAATCCTTATATAGGTCTGAATGCTAAGATTATACAATTGTTGGCAAAAAACAGATTTTATTTAGGTTTGTGTCTATACAACTTCCTGATATATAAGTTGATCTATCGATTGAAATTTAGACATTAGTGTAAACATGTTGCGTTTTATACTTATTATTCTATGTGGAATGATAACAAGTTGTTATTATTTCCCGCTAATTCTAAGGTCGCATTTATGGTTTAACACCAAGACTATTATGGGTGCGATTGGATTAGGCCTGATTCTCTATGACTTGTCTAAAGACCGGTTAGCAATTAATATGCGCACGTATCTGAGACTTATACTATATGCTCTGGTGGTATCGTTTGTGGGTTACGTGTCAATAACACTCAATAATACCCCTGATAATGTCTATGCTACTTATATATCATCGATGGCTGTATGGCTATGTGCTGCTTATGTTGCAGTGTCTGTAATAAAAGCCGTTCACCATCAACTTACATTCCAACTAATAGCAAACTATATAATTGGGGTATGTGTATTCCAATGTGTAATGACTCTGTGCATAGAATACATTCCTGTGGTGAAGGCTCAGGTCGACAGTATTTTTTTCATGGATCAGGTGTTCCTTGAAAACGTAAACCGTCTTTATGGTCTCGGGGCTTTTCTAGATACTGCTGGCATTCGCTATTCTGTGGCGCTTGTTCTGGCTGCCTATTTGATGTTGGAGTATTCAAGAAAGGGAAGTGGGCAATTATTGACGTGGGTTTATGTATTGTCGTTTATCATGATAGGTTTTGTAGGGAATATGGTTGCAAGAACAACGCTTGTCGGGGTTGTAATTGGACTACTATTGCTGTTGACGTGTAATTTGTTTATCAAGAGAGAAACAAATATTTCCTTACGGCGTATTTTGAGAGCATTTGTCCTTTCTGCTGTCGTGGCAGTACCTTTCATTGTTCACTATTACAATAGTAATGTAGAATTCAAGAATCAGATGGAATTCGGATTCGAAGGATTCTTCAATCTTTTCAATGACGGCCAATGGGAGGTGGGGTCGAATGTACAGCTCAAAAGAATGGTGGTTTGGCCAGAGTCATTAAAAACGTGGATTATTGGAGATGGATACTTTAATAATCCGGATGCTGTAGACCCCTATTATATAGGTGAATATGTCGGCGGTTACTATAAGGGTACTGATATAGGATATTTGCGTTTTATATTCTATTTCGGAGTGATTGGATTATTGGCATTCTCCATATTTATCATAAAAGCTGGTGAACTTTGTATGAAGACATGGCCTGGGCGAAACTTGGTGTTCACACTTATAATAGTTGTCAATTTCATTGTTTGGCTTAAGGTTTCTACTGATTTATTTTTAGTTTTTGCCCTTTTTCTTGCGATGCCACCGACTTTACCTGAGGAAAAATGCAATTAGAGTTTTATAACTGAATTATCATGCATATAGCATATTGCATAGCGGGTACACGCCATTCGGGTGGGATGGAACGGGTGTTGGCCAATAAGGCCAATTGGCTTGTCGGGCATGGACATAAGGTTACGGTGATTACTACTGACCAATGTGGTGAACCTTCATTTTTTGAGATGAACAGCCAGATTGCCCACTATGATCTTGGCATCAATTATGAGGCTAATAACGGAGGAGCTTTATTTAATAAAATTGCGAATTACCCAATCAAGCAATTCAAGCATAAGCGTAAGTTACGTAATCTGCTGATGAATTTGAATGCCGATGTGGTAATCTCAATGGGTTGTAATGAAGTCGGACTGCTTCCCGGAATTAATGACGGTAGTAAAAAAGTATTGGAGATTCATTTCTCGCGATTCAAGCGTCTTCAGTATAATCGGCGTGGCCTATGGCGTGTAATTGACATGTACCGTCATTGGCAAGATAAAAAAATCGCGTCCCGTTATGATAATTTTGTCGTGCTTACAGAAGAAGATTTGCAATTGTGGGGAACGGATATGAAGAATATCAGTGTGATCCCGAATGCGCATCCTTTCAGACTCGAAGTTCCGTCGTCATGTAAGTCGCGCACAGTGCTTGCTGTTGGCAGATTCACCTATCAGAAAGGCTTTGACCGGCTACTCGGGGCTTGGAACAGATTGGTCGCCTCTCATCCGGAATGGAAACTGAGGATTGTCGGGGATGGCGAATTAAAAAATGATTACATTGAACTGATCAAAAGATATGGTATCGCTGATTCGGTAACACTCGTAGATACTTGCCGGGACATAAAGTCGGAGTATTACAACGCGTCGGTTTACGCCATGACTTCCCATTATGAAGGACTTCCGATGGCATTGCTTGAAGCGCAGGCTTCGGGCCTGCCGATTGTGAGTTTTGCTTGTCAGTGTGGCCCCAGGGATGTGGTGATGGATGGGTTTAACGGATTTCTTGTCGATGATGGCGATGTCACAGCATTTGTTGATAAGTTAGGATTACTCATGGCTGATGATGAGCTTCGTATGAAATTTGGAGAAGCAGCATATTTAAGTTCTTTGAAATATTCAACTGATGCCATAATGAACAGATGGCTCTGCTTGTTTTCGTCAACAATATGATAAAAAAATGGCTGTCAAGACAATAGTTGTATCTGCTGTTAATATCCGCCGTGGAGGAACTCTCAAGATCCTTCGGGATTGCCTGTCATATTTGTCAACTATGGCAACGGACTCCAACTTCCGGATAGTTGCTATAGTACACAATAAAGAACTCGTGAAATTTGATGGAATCGAGTACATAGAAATGCCGGCTATAATCAAAAATTGGGGAAAAAGACTATGGTGCGAGTATGTGACCATGCATAAAATCTCCAAGGAGTTATTTCCGGTAGATCTGTGGCTTTCGTTACACGATACGACCCCACGGGTATTAGCAAGAAAACAGGCAATGTATTGTCAAACGTCGTTCCCTTTTCTTAAGCTTAGATGGCGTGACATAATCTTTGATTATAAAATTGTCCTTTTCGGTCTTTTTACATATTTCGCCTATAGGATTAATATTTATCGCAATAACCATATTATCGTACAGGCTGATTGGTTAAAGCAGAAATTCAGCAGGATGTTAAATGTCGATCCGGAGGTCTTTATAGTAGCTCCTCCTCAGGAGTCAGATAAGATATGGCCTGAAAAAAAGATGGATAAGGACACGTATGACTTCCTTTATGTAAGTATAGCTGACTGCCACAAGAATATTGAGGAGATATGCCGGGCTGCGGAAATTCTTGAAAAAGAAGTCGGGAAAGATAAATTTAATGTATATCTCACGATTGATGGGACAGAGAACCGATATTCCAGATGGATATATCGTACCTGGGGGCATGTCGATAGCATTAGATTTCTCGGATATCTTACCCGTCAGGAAGTTGATGACCATTATGCGAATGCGGAATGTGTGATATTTCCTTCAAGAATTGAAACTTGGGGGCTGCCCATTTCCGAATTCCGTTCAACAAGAAAACCGATGTTGCTGGCAAATTTACCATATGCCCACGAAGCTTCAATCGGGTGTGATAAAGTAGCTTTTTTCAATCCGGAGGATCCTGATGAGCTTGCCGGACTTATGAAGCAACTGTTGATGAACGATGAATCATCATTGCATCCGGTTGTTGGTCACAGTCAGTGTAATGATACAAAGGTTTATGGTTGGGACGAGCTATTCGAATGCCTGTTGAAATAACTGAAGCGAATTTTGATAAGCGGGACAGATACGCTGATTATATAAACTTGTATCACGATATTCTGAAATTTTGAAAATAATCACTAATACATTCCTTATCTTATGAGAATACTGCAATTAGGGAAATTCTATCCTATCAGGGGTGGCGTGGAAAAGGTGATGTACGATCTGATGATTGGCCTTTCCGAAAAGGGAGTGGAGTGTGATATGATGTGTGCCGAAACTTCCGGAAAAGGATCTGTACATAAATTGGACACCGGTGCAAGGATCCACACTTTTCATACCTGGGTAAAGGTGGCATCGACCACAATAGCCCCCTCGATGATAGATGCACTTCGTGATGAGGCAGATAAATATGACCTGATTCACGTGCATCATCCTGACCCAATGGCGGCTCTCGCTCTTATGGCTTCCGGCTACAAGGGGCCGGTTGTACTCCATTGGCATTCTGATATTTTGAAGAATAAGGCTTTTCTCAAATTATACAGCGGGATTCAGCAGTGGCTTCTGAGACGGGCTGACACTATTGTCACCACAAGTCCTGTCCTGATGCAGACTTCCGAGGCTCTGAATCCATATCTTGATAAAACCATCTGCATACCCATCGGGATAGAGGGCCTGAAGGCCGATCCTGCGGGTGGCATGATTCTGCGGGATAAATATGGATACGGGAAGATAATCTTTTCTCTTGGACGACTGGTGCCTTATAAAGGCTTCAAGTATCTGGTGAAAGCCGCCAAATATCTGCCGGATGATTATGTCGTGTTAATCGGTGGAGAAGGTCCTCTGCTGGAAGAACTTGAATCGTTGCGTGATTCGCTTGGAGTAAAAGACAAAGTATTCTTCTGCGGACAGATACCGGATGAGGATCTTCCGGCTTATTACACAGCATGTGACATTTTCTGTCTGCCATCGGTGATGAAGACGGAGGCATTCGGTATTGTTCAGATTGAAGCCATGTCGTTGGGCAAACCTGTTGTCGCCACGAAGATACCAGGCTCCGGCACCGCATGGGTCAACGAAAACGGAACCAGCGGTATAAACGTCGAACCATGTGACACCTGGGAACTTGCAAAGGCGTTATATACCATCGGTGGGAATATTCACAAATACGAGATGTTTAGCAATGGGGCCAAAAAGCGGTTCGACACCGAATTCAAAATTGACCTTATGATAGACAGATTTCTTGCTTTATACACCAATTTAGTTAATAAACCTTAGTCAGTAACAATGGACTACTTTGAAACAACAGATTTTTCGGATGATTCTCTTGCGTTGGAAAGCGCAATCAAAGATTATCAGGACGATTCTGAGAAAAACACTACTATTTCTTTGGGCGACCAACTTAAACGTGGTTTTGATTTTTTTGCATCATTGATAGCATTCATCGTGTTTTTGTTGCCCGGACTTGTCATCGCTCTGCTCATTTTCATGGAGGATGGGAAGAATCCGCTATTCCGACAAAAGAGAGTCGGTAAAGATGGCCGATCTTTCACTCTGCTGAAATTTCGGTCGATGCGCATGGATTCAGAAGATAACGGCATTCCCGCTTTATGTTCCGAGCACGATGACCGTCTTACAAAGGTAGGAGCATTCATCAGGCGTCATCATCTCGACGAGCTGCCACAGATACTGAATGTGATTGCCGGAGATATGAGTTTTGTCGGCTATCGTCCGGAACGTGCCTATTTCATAAAAAAGATTATGGAGCATGATGAGCGTTACGCACGGTTGTTTGCCATTCGTCCCGGACTGTTTTCAGAAGCGACTCTATACAACGGTTATACCGATACGATGGAGAAGATGCTGACCCGTCTGGAGATGGACCTCGATTACCTTCGTCGTAGATCTCTGTGGTTAGACATAACTATAATCTACAAGACAACAATATCAATCATAACAGGCAAGAAATTTTGAAATGAGGTTAAATCCAGACTACAGACTTCACAAACTTGGACGGCACTATATGATTGTTGATAGATGCGAGGACAACACCAATTTTGCCAACATATATTCGCTTAGCGAAGTTGCCGGTAAACTTTGGATTGATGTGATGGATAAAGACTTTACGGCCGATGACCTTGTAGATATACTATGCCGGGACTATGAGGTTGACCGTATCCGGGCAGCTGCCGATATAAAGATTCTGATACAGAAATGGGTTGATGCCGGATTCATCATTTAGTGAATCCGATTAAACTTAACTTCAACGATAATCCTAATGCCAGATTCAAATCCGACATACAAACACTTGCTGCGTCTTTTGCGGTTCAGTCTTTATGAGCCGCAGGGGAGTGGTTGTACCCTTGGCATGTCGCTTTCCGAACGTCAGTGGTACAAGATGCTTGATGAGGCAGAGAAGCAGACGGTAACGGGTATAGTGTTTCCCGCAATATCATGTCTGCCTGATGAGGAGATGCCGTCGGTATCAGTTCTGGCTACATGGCTTGCCATGGCCAACCGGTATTCCAGCCGTTATCATGCCATGACGGGAGTCCTTTCCGGACTTTTCCAAACTTTTGAGGCCAATGGTTTGCATCCGGTGCTTCAGAAAGGCCATGCAGCTTCACGATTCTATTCAGCTCCCGAGCTCAGAGCCAGTGGCGACATCGATCTATGGTTCCCCGGTGAGGAGCTGGAGGCGGCCGATGCTCTCATCCGGGGGTTGGGGCACAAGGTGATCCACACTCCTGACAACGGCAGCTGCTACATTGCCGGTTCCATAGAGGTGGAGCATCATTCTATGCTTATAGAGGTGCACAATCCTTTCCGTACCGGACTCATACGTGAGCTGTGCGGTTCATACCCCCACCGTCAGGTGGAGCTGTCGTCCGGAGTGGCCGTGACTGTTCCCTCTCCTATGATAGAGCTGTTGATGATGAATGTCCACATACTCAAGCATTGCCTGGGTATCGGCATCGGAATGCGTCAGTTCTGTGACTACGCTATGGCCTGGCGCGGTCTTACCGGTGCGGGGGCTGACGCTGTTGATGCCGATCTCTATTTCGAAATGTGCAGCAAACTTGGGATTATGAAATGGACACGCGTCCTTCATGGTTTTGTCAACCGGTATCTCCCGATGCCTGATGGCACTGCTGCAGTAGCTGAAATCGGCGGTACGTCCGATGATGTGGCCATCGAAAGGATTTACAATCTTGTATGCGAGGGTGGAAACTTCGGAAAGTTCAACTCTTCACGCCGCTCCACCCGTAGCATGAACATGGTACAGCGTAAATTCTATACCATGTCGGCATTCATCAACAACCGTTCGTATGTATCACGGCTTGTCCCGTTCGAGGCGTTCTGGACATTCAGCCGTCTGTTGCTCGGACAGATACATTGATTTGAAAAAATGGACAGATTGATTGAAATAGGAGGTATAGGCATAAGGCTCGCAGTCGCTGATGAGTTTGGCGACGCGCTTCTTTCACAAGCCTACGATTTGTTCCTCAGACCCACTGACAGCGACGTCACTGTAAGCGGTACGCTCCATGTCGATGCGGTCAGGACAGTCGGATGTTTCGATCTTGATGATCTGGGAGAGGTCGTGGCTACCGGGTGCAACGATCTCGGCGAGTCACATCTTTATTTCAATGGCAGCAACTATACGGTAGGCATATCGCCGATGCCCGGAATGGAGATGCGATGCATGGAATTTGCCCCTGATTTCAGTTCGGCCACGCTGCGTCTTGTGCCGGGCGACCGCTGGAACGGCTTTATCCTGGACTCGATGTTGAGGATTTTCTTCTCACAGGTAGCGGTAAAATCTTCGGCCTTCCTGATACATGCTTCAGTCGTGACCACTCCCGGGGGAGCACACCTCTTTCTGGGAAGCAGTGGCACAGGGAAAAGCACACATTCATCACTTTGGCTCAGCAACATTCCCGATGCCGAGCTGCTTAATGACGACAATCCATTGATAAAAGTAGGTGGCGATGGCAAGATATACGCAGCCGGGACTCCCTGGAGCGGCAAGACACGCTGCTGGCGCGATATGGAGGCCCCGTTGCGGTCAATGACCCGTCTGCGTCAGGCCGCTGTCAACAGCTATACAGAGCTTTCCGATATAGAAGCCTTCGTGGCCGTCATGCCCGGAGTGTCAGTGATAGCTCATTCACGTAAGCTCTACGGCAGTGTCTGCGCCACACTCGGGCATGTGGTGGAAAATGTCAGGATCGGGCTCCTCGACTGCCTTCCTGATGATAGTGCCGCGCTTTTATGCCATGACAATGTGAGTCGATAACATAGAAATAATAATAACAACATTATAATACAATATGAAAAAAGTAATCAGTTCCCTATTGGTCTGTGCCCTGTTTTTTACAAGTTGTGCAAAAAAAGAATACCTTTATCTTGCCGACATGACAGACAGTGCCGGCTATGTTGTGGCCAACCGGTATCAGTCGCGTATACAGAGCGATGATCGGCTGCGTATCACCGTCAGTTGTAAGAACCCTGAGCTTGCCGCTCCGTTCAATGTCAGTTCCGGCGCCGTGAAGGTTTCCACTACGGGCAATGTTTCAACACCGAACACTTCCGACAACAATACTTACAGGGTCAATGCCGATGGCGACATCAATTTCCCGGTACTTGGCAAGATCCATATTGCCGGACTGTCACTGCAGGAAGCATCCGATAAAATCCGCGAGCTGATAATCAAGGGCGATTATATCAAGGACCCTATTGTGTCCCTCGAATTCCTTAATTTTCATTACACAGTGCTTGGTGCTGTAGGTAGCAACGGTACATATGCTGTTGACGGTGACAAGGTGACCATTCTGGAGGCTATCGCCAAATCAGGCGACCTCACCGCCGAGGCCGACCTCCACAACATCGCTGTTATCCGCGAGTCCGACGGTGAACGCAAGATTTATACTCTTGACATTACCAACACCGATATCTTCAACTCTCCGGCATTCTATCTGGCACAGAACGACATCATCTATGCCCGCCCCAAGAAGCCCAAAGGCAGCAATAACAATCTGCTGACATGGATCACGGTAGCACTTTCCGCAGTGACGGCCGCATGCTCCGTTACATGGGCTATCAAACGATAAAAGTAATCCGATATAAGATATGTACAAATCCGAGAACCGTAAAATCAGTCAGGAAGTAAACGTGGTGGATGTACTGCGCTACTTTATTTCCAAATGGCCATGGTTTCTGCTGTCGCTTGCCGTCTGCTGCACGTTTGCGTGGTATAAGACGGCTTCCGACCCGCTTGTCTTCTATACAAGCGCCAAGGTCATCATCAAAGATCCGTCCAATAAGACTACCTCTGCCGGACTTGACCGTTACTCCAATTCAATCAACAAGGTCAACGTGGCCAATGAGATTCTGCAATTCCACTCCAAGCGTCTGATGCTTGAGACTGTGTCGCGAGTCAATGCCGATATCACATATACCACGCGCCGTGGACTTCGCGATGTGAATATCTACGATCAGGTACCGTTCAAGATCAATTTTATCAACGTATCTCCCCAGGCCTCTCTCTCCATGAGCATCCGTCCGCTTTCGTCGGATTCGGTTGAGCTCTATTCCATTTCAGGTGCTAAACCTGATTACAGCATCGTGGTGAAAACAGGGGAGCAGTATGAGCTGGGTAAAACCCGGTTCGTGATTCTTCCCACAGGTTCTTATTCCAAGTCATGGAAAGATGTGGAGATCAAGATATCCAAGCTTCCGCTCAATAGTGTGGTGGCCTATTGGCTGGCCAATATCGGTATCCGTCAGGAGGATGAGGAGTCGACTATCCTTAATCTTGCCGTACGCTGCGGCAATCCGAAGCTCGGTTCCGATATTTTGTCCACTCTGATTGATGTCTACAATGAGGAGTCAATCAATGACAAGAACCGTGTGGCGGTAAATACTGCCGATTTCATCGCCGAGCGTCTACGCATCATCGAGTCGGAACTCGGAGGTGTGGAGGCAGATCTTGAGGATTACAAGAGCCGTAACCAGATTATTGACATCGGTTCCACAGCCTCGCGCTATCAGGGTGAGTCAGCCCGTTATTATGCTGATGCCCTGCAGTATGAGACACAGCTGCGTATCGCCATGTTTATAAAGGAGTATCTCTCCGATCCCTCGCGAGCCAACGACCTGATACCCTCTAATCTTGGTATCAACGACACATCCATTGACTCGCAGATCAGCCAGTACAATACCGCGAAGCTTCAGCGCGACCGTCTTGTCGACGACAGCTCCGAAAGCAATCCTGTGGTGGCTGAGATGAACAATACGCTCGCCGTGCTGCGGCAGAATATTCTCAGGGCCATCGACAATATCATTATATCCATAAATGTCAAGCGCCGTGATGCCAAGGGCTATGAGATGACGGCCGAAAGCCGCGTGGCCTCCATTCCCCGCAAAGAGAGAGAGATGCTCTCCATAGAGCGTCAGCAGAAAATCAAGGAGCAGCTCTATCTGTTCCTGCTCAACCGTCGTGAGGAGAATGCGTTGACCCAGGCTATGGCCGACAACAATGCACGCATCATTGACAATCCTCAGGACAATTCAGTGCTGATATCTCCGCAGACCAGGAAGATACTTGCGCTTGGTGTGGCAGCAGGATTGTTTATCCCGGTTGTGATACTGCTTCTCATCATGTTCCTTGATACACGCGTGCATTCGCGTCACGATGTGAAGGGCGCCATATCAGTACCTTATCTTGGCGATATACCTCTTGACCGTGAGATGATGAAGAGACGCCGCCGCTCATCTGACGATGACGATGAAACCCCCGACATAGCTTCCGACCCCAACTCAGCCGTGGGCGAGGCTTTCCGCATGCTGCGCGCCAATATCGACTTCATTACCCGTTCCAGAGGGCTTAAATCGCAGGTGCTGATGGTAACCTCGTTCAACGAAAGTGCCGGCAAGTCATTTACCACGCGCCATCTTGCCGAAGTGCTTGTCGCATCGGGCAAAAGTGTTGTGGTGGTTGACGCCGACATACGTAAGGGCACGCTAAGCCATCGCTTCGGCTTCTCCCATAAGGACACGGGGCTGTCAGAGTATCTGTCGAATGCGTCAGTCACTCTCAGCGAAGTGCTCCATGATGGTCCGCTGGGCATAAGCATTGTCACCTCAGGCGCTGTGCCCCCCAATCCGGTGGAACTTCTTATGAACAAACGTTTCGATCAGCTTGTCGCAGAGTTGCGCAGCCGGTTTGACTATGTGCTCATCGACAGTGTGCCGTTCGGCATTGTCGCCGACTCTTCGATTATGAGCCGTGTGGCCGACTCCACTCTGTTTGTCATCCGTGCCGGACGCTTCGACCGTCGTCTGCTGCCGGAAATCCAGTCTCTCTACGACGACAAGAAAATCGGAGAGATGGGCATTGTGCTCAACGGAGTCAAGCATACATCCAAAGGTTACGGCTATGGTTATGGCTACGGTTACGGTTATGGCTACGGCTATGGTTACGGCAAGAAAAAGAAACGCCGCAAAAAAATCAGATTTGTATAATACAGACAACTAAATATTAACAACAATAAAATTATGGAAAAAAAGAAACACACATACGAATCTCCCGACATGACGGAGATCCGTGTGGAGCTTGAAAGCAGTATCTGTTCAGGCTCCGTCGATATCATGAACCCTGACAAAGAGTCCGGACGTATTGAGGAGCAGAAAATCAATCAGGACTTTGACGGCGATGCATTCAATCAAGGAGAGTGGAGCTGATACCGGGAGAATTCAAATGAAAAAACAAAAAGTTAAAAAGAAAAACAATAGAATAATGCAGACTAAAAAGATACTCTCACTCCTGACACCGGCCCTTCTCCTGGTATCATGCTCTGAGGATAAGTATGATGGTATCACACCTACACCCGGTGAGGATGTGATCTTCACAAGCGCAGTGCAGAGCGAACCCGGTTCAAGAACAATCTTTGCTGATGAACCCACTGGTAATAATGAGTCGTGGCGCATCAACTGGCTCAACGGCGACATGATCAATGTCTACACCCCGCAGGGAGCATCCGGCTTCCGTCAGGCCCCTTACAAAGTGGTGAATACAACCGCCGATGGCGCCGACGACAATACTCTCAACTATGCCAAGGAACTCGCCATAGTCAATCCTACGGGCGTACGCTGGGGCGATGCCGCAACAGCCAATTTCTATGCCGTGTACCCCTACGTGGCCGGAGTGAACAACTTTACCTCCATCGGCACCGCGTCGGAGCAAGCCGTGATTACCGCCGACATTGCTGCCGAGCAGGTAAACAGTGTGCCTACCTATACCAACACCTCGACCAAAAATATCTTCGTGAAAGGCGACATGGCCAACAACGTGATGTTTGCCTGCACCCCCAATGTACCTAACGGCACATCGCCGGTGGATCTGAAGTTCATTCCTGCAGCCACTGTGCTTCAGTTCAAGCTCGGATGTCTGAGCGTAGGTGCGGTAGGCGGCACGCAGACCGATCAGGAGATCACTATCCGCAAGATTACGGTCACCGCACCTGCAGGCTCCCCGATAGCCGGACAGCTCAACATGTCGTTCGGCAATACAACTCAGACTGTGACACCGGTACTTACCGTCAAGAACGGCACAAACACTGTATCGCTTGAGCCGCGCTACAATGGCACATACGTGACCATCCCCGCCGGAGGCACCATGACCGCCAATCTGTTTATCACGGTGCCCGATAACGGCTACAATATGGGCGCCGGCGACTGGACAATCAAAATCGATGCTATCGAAGGTACATTTACCAAGACCCTGACTACCACCGATGCTGACAAGGCTGAGCTGCTCCCGGGCGAAATCCACCAGATAACCCTTCCCAAGTTTAACCGCACCACCGAATGGACATACTCCACCAACAACTGGATGAGTAGCCTTCCAAATAATATCTACGTCTCCGAGCTTTCGCTCCCCGGCGCATGGTATTGTTATGATGGTTCCGGTAAAAAAGAGGGTTACCAAGTATCAGGTACATCTGTCACACAGCTTTTCAATGCCGGCGTGCGTGCCTTCCATATTGAAACCCGTGTAGGCTCAACAGGCCGTGGAGGTCTTTTTGAAAATCCCTCAGAGTCTAATTCCACAGTTGTAATATCCGGTTCCGGAACAAATGCTACATTAAGTGATGGTTATAAATGGGCAACATCTATTGAGCAGCCTGTAAAGGATATCGCAACCGCAGTTGCAGGAACGAATGAATTTGCTGTTCTTGTCCTGAATTATGCCGACGGTGGCACTGGTGGTGTGTCAGAAAAATGGAGAAAACTATGGCTATCAAAACTTCAGTCACTTATTGACGGGCTCAACTTGAGCAATCTCTACAGTGGTACTTTATCTCCTAACACTACGATAAAAGAGGTGGCAGGAAAGCTTATCCTACTCGTATGTGTCGATAATGAGAATGAGGAAAACGAAACAGCCGCACAAGGAATCAATGGTCTGTTTGCATATACCAATTTCAATTGGACAAACGACACCTCTTCATTGATATCTACCGCTTCTTGGAAAGGGTGGCCTTCTTTTGCCAATATTGACAAGATTGATCAGGTCTCTCCGTCTAACATTTATCTAAACTACACTTTGGCTAACCGAACCTATAGCGGAACTGGTACTGTTCCTGCCGGAATGCCGAACCTTGTGTATCGAAAAGATGCTATCGAATTACTCATATCGAACTCCGATGTAATCTATGGCAATGCAAGCCACAATCTGTGGATTCTATGTGGTGCCGGTGGTACTTATGCTCTCGCTAAGGATGAAGATTCTGATAGCAACGGACCTCAGGATATAGCATCAGCTCTTAACCCATTCCTCCTTAAAGCAATTGATGACAAGATAGCTAATTCCAAGCCCTCTCCCCTCGGATTGGTACTGGTTAATCGCATTACCGACACCTCTTACAACGGCCCTGAGCTTATTCAGGCCATTATTGAGATGAACAATAAGTTCTACTTGCAGCGCGATGAAAGCAAGGAGGCTGATATCCAGGCAGTGAGCGGCAGCAATGATGCCGCCTACAAGGCTGATCCCGATACATGGAATGCTCTCTGATACATTCATATAAATCTTTTACATACAATGTGTTGCCATTGCCGCTGAGGCAATGGCAACGCTAATCCATTTATCAACTATGCGTTTAAAAACTACTATCTTATTGACTGCCGGATTGGTTGCATCTCTCAGCTCCTGCTCAGATCAGAATCCTGACAGCGAAATCCCTCAGGCCGGGGGAACCATTATTGCTACAACAGAAGAATCGGCCCCCGGCTCACGCTCATGCGTGGACGGCGATATCGACCTCTCCACAGGTGTTCTCGGGCTCATGTGGACCGATGGCGATGAACTCGGTGTGTTCGCTACAAGCGGAGCACAGGTGCGCTATACCAAATCCAACAGTGACAGTGAGCGTAAAGCTGCTTTCACTCCGCAGGGCGATGCCATAGCTCCCCGTTACGCTTACTATCCCTACAGTGCGGAAAACGATGGCCGCGATCTGAACTCGCTCATTGGCTCCGTGCCCTCTGAGCAAAGCATGGACAGCGGGCTGCTGCAGGGCGACTATAAGATAGGCCGCATATCGGCCACAACTTCCAGTGGCTATGAATTCGTATTCAAGCATCTCTTCTCATTGCTGCGTGTAGAGGTTGACGCTACTGGCACTCCTCTTGAGGGAGAAGCGCTCCGCAGCGTAGAGCTGAGCCTGACACGTGGCGGACAGCCCGTGGCCATTACCGGCGATTTCAGCTTCTCCGCACGTTCCGGCGCTGTATCGATGGGTAGCCTTACCTCATCGGTACTGACCATGACATGGAATGAACAGGCTGCTGTGCTCAGCGGCGCGGTGAAGGGTTTCGTAAGCATCTTCCCCAATGTCCGTGCCGGCGATGTCATGGATGTGACGGTAACCACCGAAGGGCACACCGCGCGTTTTGCAACCGTGGCCAAGGTCGACTTCCAGGAGCAGGGACTCTACAATTTCCCGATTCTTCTGAAGGATCGCAATGCCGATATTGCTGAGGTAGAGGGTGGCAACCCGTCGAATAGCGGCACTTTCACCTGCGCCACATACAATGTCGACGGCCTTCCCTCACTTGTCAACTCCGATGGACCTGGCTCGAGTGGAACCACAACCCTCGGTCAGCGCGTCAACTCCGACAATCTCTGGGACTTCTTCTGCGTATCGGAGGATTTCGAGTATGACTCGCAGCTCACATCAGCACTGACAAACTATGCGTACGGAACTTACCGAGGCTCGGTTGGCTTCAGTCAGACAATAGGGATCAAGGCTGATACCGACGGGCTTAATATGTTCTGGAAGAAGAACACGGGCATAACCGTAAGCAACGAGACATTCATTGAGTACAATGATAAGGAGGGAGATCTATATCATGGTGCCAATACCTGCATCAAGAAAGGGTTCCGCTACTATCTTGTCACTCTGCCCGACGGCACGGAGATAGATGTCTACATCACCCATATGAACACCTATAGTGGTTCCTCAATTGACGAGAGCAGCAACAAGTATGTGGCCGCCGTGCATTCGCAGCTCAAGCAGGTGCGCGACTACATTCTGACCAACATGGCCAAAAACCTTAGGCCGGCAATCTTCATGGGCGACACCAACATGCGCTACACTCGCCACAAACTCAAGGAGTACTTCATCGACCCGATCAATGCCATGGACGGCTACTCGGTGGTTGACCCGTGGGTTTCTCTGGCGTGGGGTTATGACTTTTCCTCAGTAGGGGGTACAAATTATCCTCTGTATGGCGGCAAATCGCTGATGGTGAGCGACGCTACCGGTACCAATGCGGACACGGATGTGATCATCTCCGAGGCCGACGGTGGCCTGCAGAAGGGTGAGATTGTCGACAAGATTTTCTACATCAACTGTAAGGACGCGAAGACACAGCTTTCGGCCCGCAGCTATCTGCGCGATATATCCTACAAAAAGAGCGATGGTTCGCCGTTAGCCGACCATTATCCGGTAGTGGTTGAGTTTGGCTATACCACCCGATAAATCATGTCTTTGTGTATCCGGGAGCCGGCACTCTCCCGGGACACACAGAGGCAATTAAATACACCAATCACATAATAAACCATATCACACATAACTAATTCATGACACAGAAAAGAAAGCCTTATGCATCTCCTGACATGACGGAGATCCGTGTGGAGCTTGAAAGTAGTATCTGTTCAGGCTTAGTTGAGTTCGGCGATGAACAACATAAAGTTGACATCGTAGATCAAGGCGTTAATAACGACTTGCAAAACAATGATTTCTCAGGCCAGGAATGGGGAGTTATCGATTAACATCAGAAACGTAAAATCGAAAACAGTATGAACAATATTTCAAAAATCGGACTGCTTTCAGCAGTAGCTCTACTGGCATCCTGCTCTGAAAAGGATATGCCATATGTTCCGGCGGCCGGACAGGGCGAAGAGGTTGTATTCACGTTTAAGGACGACCCCGGATCACGTACAATGTATCAGGATAATTGGGATGCAACCACCAACCAGCAGCTCTACTGGGGCAACTATATCTCCCAGGAAAAGGACCAGGTGAAGATATTCTGTAAAGCCGCTTCCAACCAGATAGCCACCTACAATGTCAATGCGAAGACCGAAAATTCAAACGAGGCTGAATCGCTTGAAAAGACAGGAACTGCCGGAGTGCAGTGGGGCCAGAAAGGCACCACGCACAATTTCTACGCATTCTATCCTGCATCGGCTGCCGGCAACGCTTTTGTAAATGGCACTGACAACACTATCCGCGCCCAGGTCACCTCAGGTCAGTCGCCGGTGACCTACAAGGCGGTTGTGGCCAACGGCACTACTTGGACTGATAATGCACTTGTACAGGTCAATAACAACAAGACCGTAGATACCAAAAACGCCACCACCATTTACGGATAGCCCGATATGTCAGCCGCTATCATGGTGGCCAAAACCGTGGTGGACGGCACTCCCGACGCTACCAGCCAGACAGGCTATGGCTATCCCGTGCCGTTGCATTTCAATGTGCTGGCCGATGTGCTCGACATCACTATCAACGGCCCGGTAAAGCCCAACACGCTGCTTGACAACAACGCAAAGCCTGATGTTGCCAGCCGTGACTATATCACTATCAATTCGGTGACCGTCAAAGCCAAGGATGGCAAAACCATAATATGCGGCGACTTTGACCTCGACATGGCTAAAGGCACGGCCTCCAATGTGAGCGGCAACACATCGATACAGCTCGTCACCTCGGACGGCAAAAATAGCCCCGTGCTCTTTGTGCGTGCTGATGTTGAATCGCCTCAACCCTCTGACCTTGACCACCTGCGCCTGAGAGCATTTCTTATCCCGGGACAGATCAAGAATCTGAATGAACTTCAGATAACACTCTCCACTGACTGCGGCGAGTATACCCAGGACCTTGGTGCCGATGCTATGGTGAGCGGCAAAATCCACCCCATCAAGCTCGGCTATTTCAAGAAGCGCGGTACACAGTTTGACTTCAGCAAGTGGATGGGCCAGCTTGACCCCAACATCTATATCTCCGAACTGTCACTGCCCGGCACATGGCATACTTCGGTAGAGGCTTATCAGGGCACAAACAACATTGACTTCTCCACCCAATACAAAGCCGGTATACGTGCTTTTGAGGTGCATTCCAAGAATGCTACAAGTTTTACTCCCGGTGAAGATTTCGTGTTGGGCGCAGCGCAATCCTCCTCTTCGACATCCACCAAAGATGATATAATCAGCCCTACCAGCCCGACTCCGGTTCGCGGGAGTGGCAACTCATGTACCCGAACTGTCACATTCACAAAGACTGTGACAGAGACAACCTCACAGCCTGTGGAGAGCTATCGCATCAAGCTGAATAACACTTATACCGATAAAGATCTTACGGCATCATTGGAAGAACTACACAAAGTAATGAACCAGGAGGCTTTTGTGGTAGTCGAGGTCGGTATGTATCAAGAGGCGGGATGCAGTGTCCCCAAGGCAGTGACCTCCACAACTGAAAAAACATATACAGCCAAAGTTACACAGACCGGTACATATACTTATAATTACTGGAGTAGTAGTTATAGTTATAGTTGGGATAAAGTAACCGAGCCTGCCGATAATGCCTATACGCTTACCAATACGCAGGACAAAGGTACTTCTATCGAATATACCGATAAGCCGCTGTCTTCTTACGAGGCATGGGTCAAGGCTGTAAGCGACATGTGCATAACACTTGCCAACAAGGGTATAGTGTATAAGGAGCAGATCACACCCAACACCACTATCAGCGATGTGGCCGGTAAGATTATAATCAAGGTCAACACTAACAAAGATAATAATGGAAATATTTTGAATGAGTCAGGTTGGCCCGCCAGAACCCCTGCTCTGTTCTCACGATGGGAAGATGGAAAAACCAATGATATAACTACCGTCGGACTTAACTGGGGACAGCCTGCATTTGAAGCTTTGGCCAGCAACCCGATGCGTTGGTGCTTTACCGAGCTTGATAATATTGATAAAAATTCCAGTCTTAATGACCGTAAGACGGCCGTTGACAATATGAATAAAGAGTCGATTAAAAACTACCAGCTCGGTACCCACATCACCTGGTATGAATGCATGATAGGCGGTTATGTGAATGGAAGTAATACTGCTGCCAACTGTCAGGCTGTAGCCAAGGAGATGAATCCCTATCTGATTCAGGTGCTTTCCAATCCTAACCGCCAGGCATGTCCGCTTGGGCTTATCTACATGAACTATGCCCTTTCCGACACTTACAGCGGTCCGGAGCTTATACGCGCCATAATCAACAATAATGCCGCGTTTATTCTTGCACGACGCACAGGTGCGGGCAACAATGCCTCCGACAATACCAACTCGTCGTTCAACTCCAACAATGGTAACCCATTGAAATAATAACCAAACAAAAACCAAATAGTAATTTTAGATCCCCTCGAGCGGGGTGACAGGGCCGTGAGGCCGGCATCCCGTTTATTTTTATTATTATTCACGCAGGACTTACTTCAGTAAGTAGCCTGATGAACCATGCTCTTGACTCTGCTTGCAGCAGCCCGGAGCTTATATGCGCGCCATAATCAGTAATGATGCGGCGTATATCCTTGCACGACGCACCGGTGGAGGCAACACATTGCTTCTGACAATACCTGTACGTCGTTCAACTCCAACAATGGTATTTCTCAGAAATATTATATAGATCCCCTCGAGCGGGGTGACAGGGCCGTGAGGCCGGCACCCCGTTTATTTTTTATTATTCACGCAGGTCTTTCTTTAGTGTGTGGGAAGTCCCTGTAAAACAAAAAAACTAATATCAATAGATATGATAATAACCAAGAAAACGGTGTTGACAGCTGCTACGGTCAGCTTGACAATGCTATGTGCGTGCAATGCTGACAACGAAGAGTTTGCAACCCCGCTTGCCCGGCGGACCATCATCGCTAACGCGGATCTCGCTACCGGCCAGAGCCGCTCGGCTATTGACCCACGTGTTTATGCCGACGGAGCTGTAGGTATCCTGTGGACCCCGGATGATGCGATAGGTGTGTTCAGCGCCTCTGAAAACAATGTGGAGTTTAAAAATGAGGCTGATGCTCCGGTAGGACGTACCGGCTTCACCGGAACTATGTCGGACGAACCGCTCTATGCCTACTATCCCTATTCGGCACTCAACGCCGGTGCTTCGGCCGATGCTCTGAAGGGCAATCTGCCGCTTGAGCAGACGTATGACGAAACGGATATGAAGATATCCGGCGACTGGAAGTATGGCGCTCCGCGCGCGGGTGCTCCTGATGAGTTTGACTTCAAGCATATGTTCTCGCTTTTCCGCTTCACTGTCAATGCCACCGGCACCGACATGCAGGGTGAGACACTTGACAAGGTAGTGCTGGAGCTCCCTGAAGAGCGTACGCTCGGCGGCGACTTCACTTTCAGTGCGGTGACAGGGGAGTATAACATGCCTCATACCGATGGGTCAAATATATTGACTATGGAATGGACCGCTGACGGTACTCTGGCACAAGACCGTAGTCTCACCGGCTACATATCATGCGCCCCCGACATCAAGGCTGACGATGATGTGACGGTGAAAGTGTTCACCACCAAACGTGTGGCCACCTTTACCGCGAAGGCCGCCTATGATTTTGAGGGTTCTTCGATATACAGCTTCGACCTCAATCTGGCTGAACTTGCCAAGAAGTACGACGTGACTATCGAGGATCTTCCGGAGGAGGAGACAGCCAACTGCTATATGATAACCACTGCCGGCGAACATGACTTCAAGGCAACGGTGATAGGCAACGGTGCCAAGGGTATTATCCCCGGCGCCGGATTCCACACTGAGGATCCATATATCAACCCCAAGGCGGCACGCCTGCTCTGGGAGGATGTGGATGGTTTCGTGACTGATGTCAAGCTAATTAACGGACGTGTGCACTATACCACCTCGGGCAACAGGGGCAATGCCGTGATAGCTGTGTATGACAATGCCACCGCCAGCGGCGATATCCTCTGGTCATGGCATATATGGGGCGTAGGCGACACTATGCCCGGCGATGTTGAAGTGACCAACTATAACGGTGCTGTGTTCAATGTGATGGACCGCTCGCTCGGTGCGTTGTCAATGACCTCTGTCAATGTCATGCTCTATCAGTGGGGCCGCAAGGACCCGTTCCCAAATGCCGATACATATTATGTGGACGGTAAGGCGGTTGATATCGAGCAGTCGTATCCGGTATTTGACGGTGGCGAGGTGACTCTGACCACATTTGTCCGTAATCCTGACAAGCTCGCTACTCTTCCCTACACTGAATCGACCCGTTATCTGTGGGGCGACAACAACATCACAGATGCCTATACATTCAAGTGGCCGAATTATCTTGGTGATGCCACGGCTGAACAGACCAGCGGCTGGACGGACCAGAAGACAATCTACGATCCGAGCCCCGTGGGGTATCGCGTTTCGCCCAAGTTTGCATGGACCGGATTCCTGGACCACAAGATGGCTACAAATGCAAGCGTATCATCAAATTATCGCATTGATTATGTGAACTATGTGAAATATGATCAAGGCTATTATTTCAAGAGAAACGCTGCAGATACGGAGGGAATTTATTTCCCGCAGTCAGGCAGCCGAGGTGCTGCTACCGGAACTCTATGGGTAGGCGGAAATGCTCCCTATAAGACTGTTGGCTACACTGCGTCATACTGGAGCAGCGCGCCGCAGAAAAACGATGGGTATGCACAGTCGCTGTCAATGACCCCGTATTATGATGGAAACGGTAGTGTTGTCGAGAACTCACGAAATGCAGTAAATGCACTGGATTTTGCATATATCCAGAATGCTTTTGCTGTACGCTGCGTGCGTGAATAAATTGTGAACCGGGGGAATGCCGCTTGCGGCAGTTACTACACGACAATTAAACATAAATAACCATAATCATTTAACTATCAATTATTTTAATTTCTTATGAAAAAGTTTATCTTTTCAGCCATCGCATTGGCTATGGCCGGAACAGTGCTTGCTCAGGAAACGGTGACCGAAGCCATAGAGGTAGAGGAAACAAACATCCCGTCGCCCGGTAAAAGCAACTGGTTTATCTCGGCCGGTGCAGGCCCGCAGGTCTTCTTTGGCGATCATGACAGACAGCGCCGTTTTGGCGAGCGTATCTCACCGGCTCTTGACATTGCCGTAGGTAAGTGGTTAACCCCCGGTATCGGTCTCCGTCTGATGTACAGCGGCCTGTATGCCAAAGGTGCCACACAGAATGGTGTGTTTGAAAGCGGCGGCCATATCAAGGGTAAGCCTTGGGAAGGCTACTGGCTCAACGAGTCGAAGTTTGACTTCATGAACCTGCACCTCGACCTGATGTTTAACTTCACCAACATTTTCTGCGGCTATAACCCCTCGCGTATATACAGCTGCATACCTTACGGCGGCGTAGGTTTCGCACATATCTGGAACAAGCCTCACAATCAGTCGATAACCGCTAATATAGGTGTGCTCAACACATTCCATATCAGCAAGGCATTCGACATCAACGCCGATATCCGCGGCACAGCGTTTAACGATCACTTCGACGGTGCCACCGGCGACAGCAAGTTTGAGGGCCTGCTCTCAGTGACTGTAGGCTTCACCTACAAGTTTGCTCCCCGCGGATGGTACAACCGCAAGGAGGTAGTGAAGGTGTATGAGAAGGTGTATGACAATGACGCTGTCAATGAGCTCCGCGCCCAGGTGGACCAGCTTGTACAGCAGAATGACCGTCTGAAGAAAGAAAACAGCACCCGCAAGGTTGTGAAGGTTGTAGGCGGCGACTATCTCATCTACTTCCCCATCAATGTTTCGACCCTCTCAGAGGCTGACCGCGCACAGCTCGACCTCTGCGCCAAGGCTATCAAAGAGGCTCCGGCAGAGGCTAAATTCCTCATCGTGGGCTATGCCGACAAGGCTACCGGTTCTGCTGCAGGCAACGAAATCCTGTCGCGCAAACGCGCTGAATCGGTACGCGAATGCCTCGTGAACGAGTTCGGTGTGCCTCTGTCACGTCTTGACGTGTCATGGAAGGGTGGCGTAGGCAATATGTTCTATGATGATCCTGCACTCTCACGTGTGGTTATCATCACCCCCAAGGACAAATGATTTGAAAATAACAGCTGAAGAGCTTTACAGTACAGCCCGTCCTGTCTTAGATGCGGGACGGGCTGTTTCGTTTCGCGCGGCAGGCAACAGCATGTGCCCCTTTATCAGAGATGGTGAGCAGGTACAGCTCAGGGCATCCTCGGCCTACAGAAAGGGCGATGTGGTGCTGTGCATGACGGATGAGAGAAAGGTGGTGCTGCACTATATCGTGAGTGTCGGGTCAGATGTGTGCGTGCTTATGGGCGCCTCTAATCTGAAGAAAATGGAGCGGTGCCGCTATGACGCTATAATCGGCAGGGTGGAAAGCCCCGCCATAGGGCGGATGCAGGTGAGAATATGGCATTCCATCCGGCTGTTGCGGCGCTACCTGCTCTGGATATATCGGAAATATTATGATAGCAAGACTGCTTAGGGAAAGCAAAGGTATACGTACGGGCATTGCCTGCAATGTGATATGCGGATGCCTGACGGTGGGGCTGTCGCTCCTTGTGGTATGGTCCACAAGGGAGATTGTCAGCGCTGCCTGCAGCGCCGACCGCGGACGTCTGACGGCTATGGGTATAGCATTCAGCCTTTTTCTGCTGGGGCGTATCCTCTCATCGAAATGCGGCCAGCGGATTGAGGCTTGGTGCATCACACGCCTGTCCAACAGGATGCGCAGGCGGTTGTTCGATAAGGTTATGTCAAGCGGATTCAATTCGGGCAAGGAGCTTCATTCGGCGGATGTAGTGAGCCGTATGTCGGCCGATGTCGCCAGCCTGTCAATGACATTAGGTTCCACTATCCCGGCTCTGATAGTGTCAGGGGTCAGCTTTGCAGGGGCATTCCTGTATCTTGCCTTTCTGGCACCTATGGTAGCCGTGATTGTAGCGGTGCTAATGCCCGTGGCAATTATTATCGGCAAATTGCCGGCTTCGCGCACTTACCGTCTTACTTCTGAGATCCGTGAGGCGGAAACCGATGTCTACCGTCAGCTACAGGATGATGTCAACCACAGGGTAGTCATATCGACAATAGGGTATACTGACAAAGCGGCTGAGGAGTTCCGCCGGAGCCAGTCACGTTTTTTTACGCTCACCATGCGTCGTAACGACCTGGGACTTTTGGCCGGTGGGGCTGTGACGTTCGGGTTTATGGCCGGATATGCGGTAATGTTTCTCTATTGTGCCTACGGCTTATTGGATGGCACCGTGAGCTTCGCTACCATGACGGCTCTGCTGCAGCTTACGGCTATGGTGCAGCGTCCGGTGGTCGACATGTCGCATAAAGTGACGCCTCTTATAAGAGTGAAAGTGTCGGTGGAGCGTATCGAAAAGCTTGAGAATCAGTATCACGCCAAGCCGGAATCGGTTGTCAGATACGGCAGTGAGATAGCATTCAGAAACGTATGGTTCAGGTATGACGGAGCGTCGGCATATGTGCTGAGAGGCTTTGATTGTGTGATGCCTACGGGAGAGGTGACGGCAATATATGGCGGCACCGGAATAGGCAAGACTACCATATTGAGGCTTCTCCTTGGTCTGTGCCGCCCTGAGAGAGGGGAGATCTACTCACCGTTTGCAGGAAGTAAGGCGCGGAATATGGTCTATATACCTCAGGGCAATACGCTGTTTTCCGGAACTGTGGATTTTAACCTCAGGATGGGCAATCCCGAAGCTTCGCCGGATATGATTGAGAAAGCATTGACGCTTGCGGCTGCGGAATTCGTATTGGAATTGCCGGAGGGCATTATGACAAAATGCGGTGAGAATGGGTATGGCTTCAGTGAGGGGCAAGCGCAACGCATCGCTATAGCCCGAGGTATTATCAGACTTCTCCGTCTGAAACAGGAGAGTGATGATCCGCTCCTGATACTGATGGATGAACCTACCAGTTCGCTTGATTCCGAAACGGCGACGGTAATGCTTGACCGTATGCTTTCATATTTCAAAAAGGAGACTTTTGTTATTGTGACCCATAAGGAAAGCATACGCGGATATGCCGGCAACGTGATATCGCTCTGAAGAATCAGTCAGTAATATTTAGTGATAAATGTGTGTGTGGAGAGGCTGTTCGACTATGTCGGACAGCCTCTACTGCATCCTTCTGCATCCTTCTGCATCCTTCTGCATCCGGTCCGTATCCGGATATACAAGAAAAACGCCGTCTTAAGACATGACTCTGTTTATGAAGTTTGTTTTGGTTTCGGTGCAACCGTCGCGGTTATCTTTCAATTCCATTGATTCTGTGGCGTTGTTTGTTGACATTGCTGGCAAGTGCAGCTGATTGAATTTGGATTGGATAGTGTATTATAAAGATAGTTGAACTTCTCACGGAGAAGTTGCTCATCTTTTATGATAACAATCTTTCCATAGATACTTCTCGGCTCATGATCTGAGGATGCACGGTGGTCTTCACACGCCTGTGCCATAATCTCAATCTGTTCCTCGCTGAACCATTTGCGCAGCCACATATCTTCGCGTACAATCCTGCCCGACACAAGATGATGTGTCTTGCGGTCGGCAGTCAATCCCGTATCGTGGTATGCCGCTATTGCATAGACCATATTCATATCCACATTGAGGCAGGACGCGATTGCCATACTCTGTTTAATGACCATATCGACATGGCCACGCTGATGTGCCGCATCGAAACCGTCATAGAGCGGCAAAATGGTGGTTTCTAAATACTCCCTTAACGAGTCGTCCATAGCTATCGTTTCTTTGCCAAGTAGAATAATCCCAAACTCACAACGGCAGTCATGCCAAATGAAAGACATTGGGCTTCATCTGCTTCCCGGTAACCGTCAGTTTATCATTCGTTATGCTCATATCTTCCTCCAATGGCATTGCAGCCGGTTTGGAAGTTGAAAGTGCTGTCATTGTAAAAATGCGCATAGAGCTTTACAATAATCCGTCTAATCCGTCACTTCTCTTCCGGGTGTGAAAGGATCTAAACAATAAGAACCCTCAGCTCGGCACTCCAACATTAAATCATTTTCTTAACGTCTATACAAGCGTGGATAATGTCGTTAAACCTGCTATACTTTTGTCGTATATCCCTGAAAAGTTTCTATCTTATGGGGGAGAGCTTTATAGATATGACTTCTCTAAGACAACCATTTGGAGAACGTCTATATCATACATTGCCGTAGAGTGATGTATAAGCGGCTGATTATTAAATTGATGCATGGGGTCGTTGACAAGTACCCCGCAATCAAACGCAATGCCTACTTCACATCATCAAAGCAGAGAGGCATCAACGAGCGATTCGCCTATCGCAACAACAGCCTAATTATAAAGTCCATATAAAAGCATGAACATCTCAGTGCTGCAGCTTCAAAGCTACGTTGTTTAGTGGTATTCCAAATCTCTTGACAAGAGATACTTTCCTAAACACAAAGCTACAAAAAATATTTGAAATAGATATAAAATTAAGACCTAAAATTAGAATTCATCATTATACGAACTCGATTTGTTTAGCGGTTTGCAGAATTTATATGCGATAATCAATTGAGTGACAGCTTTATATTTTGCATCCATATCTCTTGTCAAGAGATATGGATGCAAAACCAATTATTACACGAAGAATGACATACCATAACAAAATATCGCTTCTGATAACAGCTGTAATCGGCATAATCATTGCCGGATTATCACTCGTGTCTTGCAAGAAGGACAATGTTCCCTATAATACTGCTCATTTGGCAGAATTCCATATTCTTACGGAAGGGGTTGAAAATACAGACTTACCAAATGATCAGTTGGCACTTTTTGTGGATTTTTCTAACTGCATCGCAAAAGGAATGTCCTCACCATTTTATCAGAAGATGGTGTCTCCTCTTACA
>CAJUIW010000023.1 GCA_910586895.1 uncultured Muribaculaceae bacterium
CAACATTTGAATAGAGACAATGATTGTCTTCCGACCGCTAAAACGCGGAGCGATGGGCCTGCGAGGGCTGTATCGGGATAACAGGCATCTTCGAAGCCATTCTGCTGCAGTCGGTGCTATGCCCCACTCCTCGCTTGCAGCTCGAAGTGGGGTTATCCCAAACACGCCTCTTCGAGGCTGCAATCCGGGGATGGAAAGTTATCTTTCAGATAATTTTGTGGGGGCTCGGCTTTCCGCGGGTCTCGCTGCGTTCGGCCCGCGGCTAAAACATGAATGAACCTTTCAGGTTCGGTTTCCAGGGGTATCTGATACATGCCAAAGGCATGTCCCTACGGTCATATCTCTGTGTATTAATGCATCTACGGCCATGAGAGCCTCTGCGAGGCTTGCGCCCCGAGGATGGAAAGTTTATTTTTTGGGGGAGTGGGTCAGGGACGTTTGCGGCGGTCGTTGTGGATTTTGATGCCGAAGACGATGGCGCTGGAGATGGTGGTGATGGAGTTGGTGATGACGAGGGGTATGTTGGATAGGAGTATGCCTTGGATGACGAAGAAGATGCTGCCGGCGCCGAGCATGAGGAAGGTGGGGAGGGCTATGCCGTCGGTCTGGCGGGTGCGGATGGTGTGCCATGCCTGGGGTACGTAGCCGATGATCATGCAGATGGCGGCAAGGTAGCCTACGATGTTGACTATGAGTGTGTATGTGTCCATGATGATGCTGTAGATGTATTTGTTCAGAGAGGAAAATAAGCCCCGCTCAGGAGAGCTGAGACGGGGCCGTGATTTTTATGTTGTTGACTCTCGGGGGCGGCCATGTAGGATGCCTGCCGGGAGGGTTATTTCTCGCGCATGTAGACGTTGATGGGTGTGCCGGTGAAGTCCCAGTTTTCGCGTATCTTGTTTTCGAGGTAGCGGCGGTAGGGCTCCTTGACCCACTGGGGAAGGTTGCAGAAGAATATGAATGTGGGTACGGGTGAGCCTTTGAGCATGGTGACGTACTTGATTTTCACATACTTGCCTTTGTTGGCGGATGGCGGATATGCGCCGATGGCCTCGAGCATTACGTTGTTGAGTTGCGATGTGGGGACTGTGCGACGACGGTTTTCGTAGACTTTGACGGCTGTCTCAAGCACGCGGTAGATGCGCTGTTTGGTGAGGGCTGAGCCGAAGATGATGGGGAAGTCGGTGAATGGGGCGAAGCGTTCGCGGATGGTGTTCTCAAAGTGTGAGATGGCTTCCTGCGATTTGTCGGTGACGAGGTCCCACTTGTTGACGCATACGACGAGTCCTTTCTTGTTGCGCTGGATGAGGGAGAAGATGTTGACGTCCTGTGTCTCGATGCCGCGTGTGGCGTCGATCATCAGGATGCAGACGTCGGATGCCTCTATGGCTCGGATGGAGCGGATTACGGAGTAGTATTCGATGTCCTCGTTGACTTTGCCTTTTTTGCGTATGCCGGCGGTGTCGACGAGGTAGAAGTCGAATCCGAATTTATCGTAGCGTGTGTAGATGCTGTCGCGTGTGGTTCCGGCGATGTCGGTGACGATATGGCGTTCTTCGCCTATGAAGGCGTTGATGATGGATGACTTTCCGGCGTTGGGGCGTCCGACGATGGCGAATTTGGGTATGTCGTCGAGCTGCTCGTCGTCGGCTCCGGTGTCCTCGGGAAGCTTGCGCACGACTTCGTCAAGAAGGTCGCCTGTGCCGAATCCGCTGACGGCTGATACGGGCATGGGGTCGCCGAGGCCGAGGCTGTAGAATTCGGGTACGTTGTAGAGCCAGTCGTTGCTGTCCACTTTGTTGGCCACGAGTATGACGGGCTTGCGTGACTTGCGGAGAATCTCGGCCACGTGGTCGTCAAGGTCGGTGACTCCGTTCATGGCGTCGACCACGAAGAGGATTTCGTCGGCCTGTTCGATGGCAAGGTGAACCTGCTTGTTGATCTCGCCTTCGAAGATGTCCTCGGAGTTGACTACCCATCCGCCTGTGTCAATGACGGAGAATTCCTTTCCGGCCCAGTCGACTTTGCCGTACTGGCGGTCGCGGGTGGTGCCGGCGGTGTCGTCGACAATGGCTGTGCGGGTCTGTGTAAGACGGTTGAAAAGGGTTGATTTGCCCACATTGGGGCGTCCAACAATTGCTATAATCTGTCCCATAGGGTACAAAGGTACAAATTTTTATTCGATGTAGCCGAAAGAGCGGAGCTTGTTTTCGCGGTTGCGCCAGTTGGGCTCGACTTTTACGAAGAGTTCGAGGTAGACGCGCTTGCCGAAGAATGTCTCGATGTCCTTGCGGGCGGCGGTGCCAACTTTCTTGAGCATGGAGCCCTGGCGGCCTATGAGAATGCCTTTCTGTGAGTCGCGCTCTACGTAGATGACTGCCATGATGTGGATGGCTCCTTCTTTTTCGTCGAATTTCTCGACGATGACTTCGGTGCTGTAGGGCACTTCCTTGTCGTAGTTGAGGAGGATTTTCTCGCGTATGATTTCAGTGACGAAGAATCGTGCGGGCTTGTCGGTGAGTGCGTCCTTGCCGAAGTAGGGTGCGTGGACGGGGAGTAGCTCGACGATGCGTGTCATGAGGTTGGTGACGTTGAAGTGTTCTTTGGCTGATGTGGGGAACACTTCGGCGTTGGGGAGGAGCTCTTTCCAGCGGTTGACGATGGTCTCGAGGTCAGTCTGGTTCTTGAGAAGGTCGATCTTGTTGATCACGAGGAGCACGGGGATGGTCTCGCGGGCCACTTTGGAGAGGTAGTCGGCGTTTTTGGTGGGATCCTCGATGACGTCGGTGACGTAGAGGAGCACATCGGCGTCGGTGAGGGCGCCTTCGCTGTAGCCGAGCATGCTTTCCTGAAGCTTGTATTTTGGTGCGAGCACTCCGGGGGTGTCGGAGAATACTATCTGATAGTCAGGGGAGTTGACTATGCCCATTATGCGGTGGCGTGTGGTCTGCGCCTTTGATGTTATGATACTTACGCGCTCGCCCACGAGGTCGTTCATCAGTGTTGACTTACCTACGTTGGGGTTGCCTACTATGTTTACGAATCCGGCTTTATGATTTTCGTTCATTTGGTTATGATGTTTTTATGTTTTTTCAATAGTTACTATTTAAAAACAACGGTAGCACCGGAAAAGATGCTACCGAGGTTATAAATTTTTGCCGGGAAGGGCTTAGATGTCCCAGATTACATAGAGGGCTCCCCATGTGAATCCGGCTCCGAAGGCGGTGAGAATCATGCGGTCGCCTTTCTTGAGCTGACCTTTGAACTCGTCGATGCAGAGCGGGATTGAGGCGGCAGATGTGTTGCCGTAGTGCTCGATGTTGACAAGCACTTTTTCGGGAGCTATGCCTGCGCGCTGGCTTACGGCCTCGATGATGCGGAGGTTGGCCTGATGGGGGATGAGGTAGTCAACGTCCTCGATGCTGAGGCCGTTGCGTTCCATCACTTCGAGGCTTGATTCGAGCATGTCGGTAACGGCGTGCTTGTAAACGTAGCGTCCGTCCTGGATGACATAGTGCTCGCATGCGTCAATGGTGGCGTGTGAAGCGGGCTTCACGGAGCCTCCGGCGGGCATGATGAGGTGGTCGCGACCTTCGCCGTCGATGTGGAACACACCGTCCATGATGCCAACAGGGCGGTCAGTGGGTTCGAGCATCATGGCACCGGCACCGTCGCCGAAGAGAGGGCAGGTGGAGCGGTCGTTGTAGTTGACCATTGATGACATCATTTCAGCGGCTACTACCACTACTTTCTTGCGCATGCCTGAGCGAACGTAGGCGGCGCCGTCCTGCAGAGCTACGATGAAACCGGCGCAAGCGGCCTGGATGTCGTAGGCGTAGGCGTTCTTGAGTCCGCAACGATGGGCTATTACAGAGCCGGTCGAGGGGAAGCGGTAGTCAGGGTTGGAGGTGGCGCAGATAAGGAGGTCCACTTCCTCGGGGGCAGTGCCTGTTGATTCGAGCAGGCGCTTTACTGCCTGTTCGCCAAGGTAAGAGGAGCCTTCACCCTCTTTCTTGAGGATACGGCGCTGTTTGATGCCGACGCGTGTAGTAATCCACTCGTCGTTAGTGTCCACCATTTTCGACAGCATCTCGTTGTCGAGGATATCGTCGGGGGCATAGGAGGCGATGCCCGATATTCGTGCGTTGAGCATAAGGTTACGGAGTATGGATATATTATTACTCCCCACCCGGCGCCGGATTCAAGAGAAAAAGATAGCCGGCCGCTCCTGGCGGAGAGGAATATGATTTAAAAACCGGATAACGGTAAAGCCGAAATTAAACGGCAGCTGTCTTTTCGATGGCCAGCTTACCACGGTAGTAGCCGCATTCGCCGCATACAGTGTGATAGATGTGCCATGCTCCGCAGTTGGGGCAAAGAGCCAGGGTGGGGGCTACAGCCTTGTCATGAGTACGGCGCTTGGCTGTGCGTGTCTTGGATTGTTTGCGTTTAGGATGTGCCATTGGTTTTTATAGTTTATTTGTTATTGATTGAATTATTATTTTTAGTTGTCAGATTCCGAGGAATCTGATGAAAGTCCTTTCAGGGCGTCCCAGCGGGGATCGGTGGGCGCATCGTCGGTGGTATCCATCGAGTCCATTTCATCGATCAGGGTCTGTTCGAGTTCGGCATCTTCGTCGGATTCTCCTGCGGGGCGTGCGCGGTGCTTTTTGAGCATAGCGCTCATCTGGCGGTTGCATTTTCCTAACGGGTGAACGTGCTTTATGGGAATGGTCAGGGCCACGGTGTCATAAATCAGGTATGCCACGTTGAGGTAGTTGTCGCTTTCGGGAATCACGAGAAGCTCGTCGGATTCATCGTTGTAGTCATCGCCATACTTCACGGTTATGGAGTAGGTGGTGTCCACGGGGTAAATCAAGTCGTCCAGACAGCGGTCGCATATAAGGGTAATGGTACCCTCAATGTCAAACTGAAGGTGGTATATGTCCTGCTTGTGACTCACGGTAAGGGTCACGTGCAAATCAGCGTCGTGGATGTCGGCGCTTTCCATGTTGGCGAAAAATTGCTTGCCGAGGCTATACTCGAAAGTCTGCTCACCAACGGGCATGCTTTTCAGCGGCAATTTGAATTCAGTAAACTTTCCCACTGTAGGATATGTTGAAAAAACTGTGCAAAGTTAGCGATTAAATTCCACTATGCCAAATTTTAATGTTCTTTAATGTTCCGATGGAGCGATTCGGCATGTGTTATCGGGCTTCTGATGTCTGGAATTGGTATATGTTGCCGCCGAAATCAGTAACGACCAGAGTGTTGCCGGATAGCGCGGGGGTGCTGAATATGGGAGCGCCCGTGCGGTATCGCCATACTATCTCACCGCTGGAGGGCTTGATGGCGTAAATGGTGCCGTCGGATGCCCCGACTATTACCAGCTGTCCAGCGAGTACCGGACTTGTCTCTACCGTGGAGGCGAATGTGCGGGTGTAGGGTGAGGTAAACACGAGGGCATTGCCAAGGAGTGTGTTCCACTTCTGCTCAAGGGTGATGCGGTCGAGGGCCACGACTCCTTTGTCGGCGGTGCCGAATATGATCTCTTTGTCAGTCAGGAGCGGGGTGGAGGTGACGTCAAGATTGTAGGGTAGCTCTTTCTGCACAATGATGTCGCCGGTAAGTGCGTTGAGGATGAAGAAGCTTTTCTGTGAGATGATGTACAGAAGTGACCCGTGCATGGCTGCTGACGCGCCACGGTTGCGCAGGCCGCGTTCGGAGCGGCTCCAGAGCAGGCGTCCTGTGGAGGCATCGTTGGCATGGAGGGCCGACCATTGTGCTGAGCCGATGAGCACTCCGCTGCCTACGGTGAGGGTCGATGTGGTGCCTTCGCCCTGTCCCCATCCGGTGTTGCGCCACAGCAGCTTGCCTGAGGCGGCGTCGAATGCAGAGAGGGCTTTGCCACTGCCGGCGTAGACTACTCCATCGGCGGCAACGAGGCCATCGATAAGCGCGGGGAGCCCGTTGACCGGCAGCTGATGCTGCCAGCGGAGCTGGCCGGTGAGAGCATCGACGGCGTAGAGCATCCCGCATACATCCTGAGCGAACAGGAGGCCGCTGTCGATGGCTATGCTGTTTTTGATGGAATTGGCCACGGGGTATTTCCACCGCAGGGAGCCGTCAAGAGCATTGCAGGCATATATGTGAGCGCTGTTGCCGCCATTTTCGTCGATAGATGCTGTGTAGACAGTGCGGTCATATATCAGCGGTGATGTCATGAAGATGTTGGAGCCTACGTTGGTTACCCATGTCAGCTCGGGAGTGGAGCTGATGCTGTCGGCAGTGGCTGTATGGGTGGCGTTGCCGAGCAGGTTGGTCCAGTCGGCGGTAAACCGGGGCTGCGGAGCTGAGCCGTCGAATATGAACCGGCTGTCAGTTTCGGCTGTGCGTCCATCCTTGAATGTGCACCGTACCCGGAGTGTGAGGTCCTTTCCGGCGTATGAATCGCTGAGAGGCATATCGGCGGTCCAGGTCCAGTCGGTGCGCTGAGTGAGATTGCGGTAAGGAATCAGAGTCTTTCCCTGATAGAGGCAGGTGTAGGTGACTCGGTCAACGTGGGAGGTTGAGGAGTAGGCGTTGACGGTCACTGTCTTTGACCGTGTGCGGCCCTGCGGAGAGGCTATGCAGAGGTTGCGGTCAAGATATGTGTAGCGGAGTTCGGATGATATATCGCCATTTTTGCCTACGCTTATGAGGCGGTAGGCTGTTGTGGCATGGTCAATTCCTCCCTTGTCAAGCGAGCTGGTGCAGATGGTGTAGACATCGCCCTGCTTCTTCATGTGATTGATATGCCAGTGGCCGTAGATCCATGCCTTTAGATTGTGGTCGTTGAGGTTGACGCTGTTGCCATCCTTGCCTTTGTAGATGAATGAATCGCCATGGAAAGGGAGGTCGTGGTTGAAGATGATCACCGGGGTGCCGGGGGCGACATGGGCAAGGTCGTTGCGGAGCCATGCACAGACGTCGTCGGCGGTATATCCGGGCCGGTGGTCGCCGTAGGCCATGGGGGTCATGATGTAATGTGTGCCGGCTACATCAAATGAATAATACACCGGGCCGTAGATGCTTTCGTAGAGTTCTTCGCCGTATTTGCCGCGCACAAGGTCGTGGTTGCCGATGCCGTAGAACACCGGCAGCCCCATTGAGGCGGTGTTCATAAGGTCGATATGCTGTTTCAGTCCGTTTTCGTAGCAGATGTCGCCGGTGTGCATGATGAATGCGGCTCCTTCATTGGCCGCATAGTCGCGGAGGTTGCCGGTCCAGTCCTCGTGATTGGAGGTGTTGAATATCTCTGTGTCGGAGATGTGGATAAACCGGTGGGAGCCGTCGGGGGCGATGTGCGGGTTATAGGGCGTCAGGGCGAAATCGTGGACCGTCGTGGCGGAGTCAATCCGGCTGTAGTGGCGGTTGTTGGTTTTATATCCTGAGGGGGTGGTGATGAAAATGAATCGCTCCCTCGAATGTCCAGGCAGGGAGTATGTGCCGTCGGCGGCTGTTTCGGTGACATTGAGTCCATCGGACACTTTCACACCGCGTAACAGCTTCTCGCCTTTATCCCATCGGCCATTTTCATTTGAGTCAACGAACACACGTCCATTATACGGAGCTGCCGATAGTGACAGTGCGCCTATCAGCGTCAGATAAAAAGTGACTTTTCTCATTGCATTGATGAAGTTTTTCCGGTAGAATTACAACAATGCAAAATTACAAAAAAATACAGTTTTTATAGCATGTCGGGGCCGACTTATATCTTAGGTGGCCGGTGGATGGCATCGCACAGGCGGTGCATAAGCGGGGAGTGGTGCAGGCGGTAGTATGTGTGGCGGTTCTGCTCGTACATCTCTATGCGGCGCATCATCTTGCGGCGGGTTTCCTCGGAGTCGTCGGTCTTGAATGACCCACCTTCGAGGTGTATGATTTTGGCTTGCGGCACTGAGAGGAGCTTCCATCCGAGCTTGCGCAGGCGCCGGCACAGATCGGTGTCCTCGAAGTACATGAAGAACTCCGGGGAGAATCCGCCGGTCTGTTCGAGAGCGGTGCGGCGCAGCATCAGGTCGGCTCCGGTGATGTAGCCCACGCTCTTGATGCGCGACGATTTGTTGAAGCGGGTGTTGCGGCCGAATATCAGACGTTCAGGGTGCCGGCGCAGGCGTTCGCTGATTTCCCAGAATAGCCCGGGTGTGATGCGGCGGAACGAATGTGCTTTCCGCATGTCGGGTCCGAAGAGGTTGCCGCCGCATGCCCCGGCCTGCGGGTAGCAGTCAAGGCACTCTGCGAGCATCTTGACAGCATTGTTCACCAACAGTGTGTCAGGATTGAGACAGAAGAGATACTCCCCCCTGGCTATATTGAAACCTTCGTTATTAGCCCCTCCGAACCCGACGTTGTCAGGTAGCTCAAGGGTGCGTACGCGGCCGCCGAAGCGCCGGGAGAGGATGTCGCCGCATCCGGGCTGAGAGGCGTTGTCAACAACTATTATTTCATAATCAATCCCGGAGGTGCGGGCTATTATGGACTCGATGCAGTCCTCTATCAGATGCAGGGAGTTGTAGTTGACTATGATGATGGATACCATCGGCTGTGGGCTATGTGGGGTCAGAGGTTGACTGTTTTCAGGCATACCACTCCGGGTATTTTCAGGCTATGGCCGGTGTCCGTGAGTGCTCCGCTGGCCGGATTGCGGCTGAACACCTGCACTATGCCGTCGTTCTTGCATGCCACAAGTAGAAACAGTCCGTCGGGTGTGATAAGGAAATTGCGCGGATGGGCGGCTGTGGGGGTATGCCCTTTGTAGCGTATCTCACCGGTACGGGTATTGACGTCGAAGGTGGCTATGCCTTCATGCTTGAGACGGAGCGACGCGTAGAGATTGCGCAGGTCGGGCGACAGCTGGATGTCGCCGGCTCCGTGGGCAAGCGCGGTGTCGGCTGCCAGATGCTGGCGTGGTATCAGGGTCTTTTTATTGTAGTCAAGCACGGTGACTGTATCGGATATCTCGTTGATGAGGTAGGCTATGTTGCCCTTGGCGTTGAATACGATATGGCGCGGGCCAGCTCCGGCGGGGAGCTGCACCTGTGTGGCCTGGTCGGTGATGACGAGGGAGTCGGAGTCCTCCTGAGCTACGGGGAACATGTTGATGCGGTCAGTGCCGAGGTCGTTGACCAGCAGGAAGCGTCCGTCGGGGGTGAAGGTGGCACAGTGGGGGTGCGGGGTGTCCTGACGCCCGGCCACCGGGCCTGAGCCTGTGAATCGGAGGCGCTGCTTGACGGGGGTGAGCATTCCGGTGGAGGATATGCCGAATATTGTGGCTGTGCCACCGTTGTAATCAGCCGTCACGACATAGCGTTCGTCGGGGCTGACGCTTACATAGCAGGGGGCTGCTGAGCCTACGGGGAGTGTACATGCAATGGATGGCATGGAGTGCTTTCCGGCAGGGCGGAGAGCTGTGATGCGCGAGTGCATGGAATCGCCTTCCGATACCACATAGATCATACCGGAGCGGGTGGCTTGTGCCATGTACGATGCATTGGGCACCTCGGTAGTGCCGTCAATGACTGTTAGGGAAGAGTCGGCCGGATCGAAGTGAAGCAGGCGCAGTGCGGTATCGCCCGGTTCGGTATAGCTCCCGGCCATAATGGTGAATCCATGCTCAGGAATAGCTTCTGATTCCGCGGCTTTATTGCCGGCGGCGCATGAACTCAGGAGGAGTGCCGCAACGGCGGCTATGGCTTGTATCTTCATCTGACGATAGTTTTCGCCAAAGATACGAAAAAAATTACAATTTTATAGCTTCAAGTTCCTGCGGTGTAAGGATATGTGCGTCGGGAATGTTGAGGTTTTTAATGCGTTTCATAGCGGGTATATGTTTTGAGGATTGATTATTGATTATCGACAAGGTCGTCATCATCATCGTCATCATCTGGGGCGAGCAGCTCGGCTACGCGGTTGTAGGCCAGCAGGGCAAACAGATAGGCTGCGCCGAGCGCCGCGGGTGTCCAGAGCGGCAGGCTCAGGTGCATCCACCATCGCAGCGGGAGGTAGCTTATGGCCAGCAGCCAGAGCAGCGCCTGAACGGTGAGGCATAGCGTGCACCATGCGTGGGCGCGGTAATGCTGGTACCATACGCTCCAGAAGGAGAAGGGGAGGCAGCAGAGGTTGAACAGCGCGAGCCATGGCAGAGCCGACGGGAATGCCAGCAGAGCCACGAGGCTGACGGTGAAGTAGGCGGCTCCAACCTCGCTCCAGCCGAAGAGACCGTAGAATCTGGCGGCTGACTGGCGCAGCACGTGGTCGCATCCATGGGGCTGCAGGGCGCCGCAGAAGCGGTCGGCGGCAACGCTTTCGCGGCGTAGCGATTTGACTATGAGCAGATAGCTTACGTATAGGCCGGCCATGTCAAAAAGTGCTATAAGGTAGGCGGCCGGGATGCGGTAGATACCGTTGGCCACAAAGGCATATACTATCAGGAACAGGGCGGACAGGGCCATAAGCCAGCGCATGACTTTATGGCCTGTCTCGGTAATGCGGTGCAGGCGGTAGCCGGGTTCTGAGGCGCCTCGCCGTGGCGCGGTCAGCAGAGCCACTCCGCTCCAATGCTGCATGAAGTCGGCGAGCGGCATTGACGAATGCCCCTGCTCGGCAGCTACCTCCACGCTTGCGCTTCCGAGGGATGTCACCACGGTGAATCCATCGGTCATCTGGGCCATGAACGGCACCGGCAGCGAGTGGACCTGACTGCGGTCGTCAAGGCGGATGCCCTGCGATTCAATCCCGTACTCGTCAAGCAGGCGTGTCAGCCCGAACATGGTATGGAAGGGCATGGTGGTGAAGCGGCGTTCGCTGTAACGCCGTGTGTACGGGACGCCAAGCGCCTCAAGGAGCAGGCTGAACACGGAGGGATGTATGTTGGTGGATGTGCTGTTCATGACTATACAACACAGCTACCGCTCCGAAAGTTTATGGCTATAAAAGCAGTAGAGCCACCCATGCGGGCGGCTCTGCGTAATATAATGATTTGTGACTGAGTGTCAGCGTATCAGCGGAGTATCTCCTCAATTGGAAGCTCGGTGAACCACAGACGGAAGCCATCGCCATTGTCGGCAGTCTCCTCAACGAGGAATCCGATATTGCCGTTGGGGAGGATGGTCATGGCTGAGTAGGCGCTCGGGCCGCGTACTATGCGGTGCTTGTGGGGCCATGTCTTTCCGTTGTCGGAGCTTACGTAGACAGTGACGTTGTCACGGTCGGTTGGGCTTCCGGGGAGAGTCTGGAGCATGAGGTCATATCCGTTGCGGTCATAGCGGAGAATGTCGCCGTTGCATGCCGGATCGGGGAGATCTTTTATCCCTACAGGTTCACTCCATGTGCGGCCATTGTCCTTTGAGTAGGAGAATATGCGCGGGCCTTTGAAGCGGTTGCGGATACTCATGATAACCGTGCCGTCCTTGAGCTGCACTATCTTTGATTCGTCGCCGTTGGTGGTGGCGGGGTTCTCGCTCACCTTCCATGTGCGGCCTCCGTCGTCGCTGTATACGGCGTAGACGGGGAATTCTTTTACGCCTTCCTGACGGGTGACTATCGCGAACATGATGCGTCCGTTTTTGAGCTGAGTGGCAGCGCCTGATGATGCGAACATGCTGCATCCCTGGATTTTGCCTTTCTCACCTGTGGTGGTGTAAATCTGCGGATTGATGTCGAGCGGCTCTCCCCATGTCTTGCCATTGTCAGTGGAGCGTATCACGGAGATATGACCCGGTGTCTTCTGCCACAGGCCGTTGCCATGTGTGCAGATTATGAGGATGTCGCCGGTCTTGCGGTCGACCACGATAGCCGGGTCGCCATAGCCGCCGATAGAATCGTGCTCGGCCACGGTGATCTGTTCGCCCCATGTGCGTCCGCCGTCAGTGGAGCGGCGCACCACGATGTCGATTTTCGCAGGGAGGTCGCCGTTGTGCTCTATTCGCTTGTCGGCCACGGCTACGATTGAGCCGTCCTTGGCGGTGACAATGCCGGGTATGCGGTAGTATTTCGAGCCGTTGGTGTTGAGGTCAAACACCAGTGAGCGTGCCGGGGGAGTCTGGGCCGCAGCTCCGAATGCACATGCCGCCATGATGCACAGGGCAGCTATGTAACGGATAAGTTTCTTCATATTCGGGAGCTGATTATGCCAGCTGGCTGTTGATGAATTCTACCATAGCGGGGGTGTGGGCTTCCACGCTTTCGAGCATCTTGACCTGAGCGCGTGTGCGCACGAGGTTGTGTTCCGGATAGGCAATCTTATAGTATGTGTCGCCATTGATGTAGTCGGTCAGGAAGCGCACAGCCTGCATGTAGGGGAAGAGGGCGGCGGCGTAGGGGAGCATCTCTATTTCAAGCGGGGTGAGGAATGCGCGTGCCTCGCTCAGATAGCCCTCGGTGAAGGCTTTGAAGATGTCCATATTGAAGTTGACTTTCGACAGGTCGGGCTCGTCCTCGGCCGATGTGCAGGCTCCGGTGCGGAGGAAGTCACCGTAGTCGCTGAATATGAAGCTGGGCATTACGGTGTCTAGGTCAATGACACAGAGCACACGGCCTTCGGCATCGAACATCATGTTGTTGACCTTGGTGTCGCAGTGGCACACGCGCTTGGGAAGCTTGCCCTCGCGGTAGAGGCGCTCGGCGGCGGTCATCTTCTCGGCGCGGCGCAGGAGGTCGTCGACAATGGGGCGCACCTCGTCAAGACGGCCGGCGGCGTTTGCTTCAACAGCATCATTGAGCTGCTTGAGGCGGAATTCCATGTTGTGGAAGTCGGGGATTGACTCTACAAGAGTGTCGGGTATGTCCACGAGCTGTGCCTGGAAGCGTCCGAAGGCAGCTCCGGCATGGCGGGCATAGTGGGGGTTGACCTCCTCAAAGGTATATGCGTCGGGGATGAACACCATCATGCGCCAGTACGATTCGCCGTCGAAGAAGTAGGTCTTGTCGGAATCACGCAGCGGGAGGAAAGTGAGCACGCGGCGGTCAATGTCGTCGGCGCCCTCGGCTTCGAGTTTGTGGCGCAGATGGCGGGTCACGGCGGCTATGTTGGCCTGCAGGCCCTCCACGTCGGTAAATATATTGTGGTTAATGCGCTGCAGCACATAGTCGGGAGTGTCGGTGGCAGCTGTGTTCACGCGATAGGTGTCGTTGATAAGTCCGTTGCCGAGCGGCTTGATTTCAGAGATTTCGCCTGTGGTGGCAAAACGGCTTACGATGTCATTCAGTTTTTCCATGTTATTTGATGTTTATGATTTCAGTTATGGCTTCAGGGTCCGGCTCCCATGTGCCGGGTTCGGTGGCCGACATGCGCACGAGGTCCATGGCGGGATAAACGTCGCGGGGATCATCGTCGGGGTCGTAGCCCGGAGCGTCGATGTCAATCAGTTCGGCGGTACCGTCGTTGCGGTCAATTGCTATTGCAAAGTTGTCGCCGAAGGTTACGTCGTCGGCTATAAAATCGAGTATTGCCTCGGTAATCTGTTCTTTCATCATGGTTTGTAAGGGTTAGCACACAAATGTACGAAAAACGTGTGATAAAGCAAACTCCGCGCATTAATATTCAAAAATATTAACGGGAGAAATAAAAAATAGTCATGGAATCATTATTTCAAAAAAAATCAGTATATTTGGCACATACCAATTATTCTATATGAAATTATTAAAGTACACAATTATAATCTTTATAATGTCTATTGCTTTCCCGACTGCATTATATGGGATGGTTCCTGTTGTTGTACTTGATGAAGAAAAGCTGCCTATTGCAGGTGCTACAGTTTCGTTGGTCCGTGAGCCGGATTCAATAATTGTAGATGCAAAAATTACAGATTCATATGGGCGCGTGGATTTTCAATATAAACATGATGCCAATTTGTCTATATTAGTGAAGTGTATAGGATATAAATTTTACAGGACTCCGTATGTTCACTCTCTTGATACCATATATCTAAAGGGAAATTCTACAGAGCTTTCAGAAGTTACTGTTACTGCACATCCTCAGGCACTCAAACGTAAATCAGACAGATTTGTGTTTACTCCGGGAGAACTCAGAAATGAAGTGATTACATCATACGACCTGATAAAAATGACTCCCCTATTGCAAATAAACAATGACTCTTTTTCAATACTCGGCAAAGGAAATTCTCGGATTTTCATTAATGGACGTGATCCCCAAATGGAGTCTACCGCGCTAATTGAGATGTTAAAAGCGCAGCCTGCCGGTCAAATAAAGAGAGTGGAAATCATAACATCTCCGGGGAGCCTATACTCAGCATCAACTTCCGGAGGTATTATTAACGTTGTGATGGATAATCCCACACAAGGGTTTGTCGGAAGTTCGTCTGTTGTCGGGAAGTTGTATAATGAACGTATCTCACCATCGGTTTCGTTATGGACCGGATATTCCTATGACAAACTTAACTTAGCAATAAGTATGGTATATAATGGGGATAAAATCAATGATTCTAATTCAGATATTTATCAGTATACTGGAATGAACCAAAATGTGCAGAATGATACTCATATCTCGGGATGGTCAAATATCATATCAGGAAGGATAAATGCTTCTTATGATTTGACATCCATGTCATCTGTGGGCTTTGCTGTAAATATTAATGAAGGTCAATCGCATCAAACGTCAAAAATTAAAAGTGTATCATCAACACAATCTGTAGAAACAGTATCGGAGGCAACAATTAAAACTGTTCGTCCATGGCATCGGCCAAATATTGGTGTGCAAGCGTACTATACATTACGTACCGATGATAAAGGGAGCAACCTTGATGTTACTGCAGATTACACAACTAATATTGCAAATACTCGCTCGGAATATAATTGGGATTCTGCTATAGAATATCAGAATACGGATGTAAACAGTTACGGTGTACACTTCAAACCTCAGTACAGGTATGTAATAAGTGATAAACAGAGTCTGGATGCCGGTTATGATCTTTTCTGTTCAAAGGTTGATAATGACTATTATGCTACGACAAACAGTAATCGTTTTCTATATAAGGAAATGATAAACAGTGGATATGTCAATTGGAATGCCAATTGGAGCACAGCGTTCAGTACGTCATTTGGTCTGCGGGTTGAAAACTCAGATATCAAAGGGAGTCAATATATAAATTCTGAGACTTTTAAGAACAGCTATACCGATTTTTTCCCATCGTTTAGCTGTAGTCTCGATTTGCCGTGGCGCGGGAATCAAAATATATCATTTGATGTGACACGATATATATTCCGGCCTTATTACAGTTCGTTGAATCCGTTTGTATACAGAACTTCAGAAACAACATGTACGAAAGGTAATATAGATTTGCATCCGTCGTATGAATGGGACTTTTCAATATATTATTCATTCCTCAATGATTTTGTGCTTGGAGTAAGTTATGGCACTGCAAATAACACCTTGCTTGATTATACGTATAGAGAGGGTGATAAAACAGTTTCAAGTACTCGGAATTTTGGTAATAGTAAGTCTTTTAACAGTTTTATTTCGTTCAATCGTGTTTATGGAGGATTTTGGCGAGTAAAGACAAGCGGTACCATTAATTATGATAAATATGAAGCATGGCTTGACAATATAAATCTTGGGACACACTCGTTTAACTTCGCGTTTAATTTACAGAACAATATTATCCTGTCGAGGAGTAAAACTATCAGACTTTTGATAGACTATGCTCTATACTCTCCGATAAGGACTATTACAAATGATGGCAAGTACAAAAATCTGTTATCTATGTCAATCACCAAAATGTTTCGCAATGGCATAACAGTGTCCATGGAAGCATTCAATCTGCTGGGATTTAAGAATGACGGCCATTTTAATTCGGTAGAATACAGTTATCAGCAAAAGACTTTAATGTATCCGGCACAAGTATCAATTAAGGTTAATTACAGGTTTGGTAAACGTCGCGTCACGGGAGCAAATGACAGATACAAATCTGCGTTAGATAGCCGATTCAATTAAATAACGGGAGGAATACGTGACTGCATGTGTGGGAGGAGTTTCTTTGAGGCTTTATCGCTTGCAACCCCATGATGGACTATTTGAGTCCGGGACGGACGGTTTTGATGTAACCCTGCATGCCGCTGACGCTTTGTGCAGGCTCTCACTTAGCGCGCCTCTGCGAGGCTGCAACGCCGGGGATGGAAAGTTATCTTTCAGATAATTTTGTGTGTGGGTCGGTTACCTTGGTGCTCGCCCTGACGGGCTCGGACCAAGGCTAAACCGAGAATGAACCTTTCAGGTTCGCTATCCAGATGTATGCATCTAATACATGCCGAAGGT
>CAJUIW010000024.1 GCA_910586895.1 uncultured Muribaculaceae bacterium
TGGTTCTATCCCTACTCCTCGCTTTCAGCTCGAAGCAGGGTTCTCCGCAACCCGCGTCTCCGACGCTTTCATGTCCGTACAATCAGATGACGGGCTATTGGAGTCCGGTACGGACGATTTTGTCTTATCTTAACTCGACAGTAAGCCCCATGGCAGATACCATACGGTAGAATGTCGAAATCGAGGGGATGGTCTGCCCTCTTTCCACACGTGATATATAGCTTTTGTCAGTCCCTATTTTCTCAGCAAGCTCTGACTGAGTCATACCTACTTCCTTTCGGGCATCAAGGAGAATCTGTGCATTATACTCCTCCCATGCCTGATTTTCAGCTTGTCGGCGGCTCTCTGTTCCTGGAGCGCCAAAAGTTCGGTCAAGTTCTTCACTCACATTGTATGTCTGCATTCTTCTCTTCATAATACTCTTTCTTTAGACGTTTAGCCTTAGCTATCTCTTTTCGAGGAGTCTTTTGCGTTTTCTTCCTGAACGCATTGAACAGAATTACCAGTTTCTCACCATCGTAAATGAATAAGATCCGAAATTCGTTGTTCCCGTAATTAACCCGAAACTCATATATTTCATCTTCAATATATTTTATAAAGTGCGATGGCATTCTTTCTGTATCAGAGAACAGCAATAAGGCCCTGCGTATTTTCATCTGCTCTTTATCGCTAAGCTTAGCCATGAAATCGCGGTAATAGTCCTTATATGCTATTATCTCTCTTACCATGCGGCAAAGATAGCATCAGTTGTCTAATTATACAACATCTTCAAGCGAAAAAAGTTGTAACATATTACAACAGACATATCCGGCCCGGATGTGTGTGTTACCCTGTTTCCCTGTTTCCCGGAGGCGGTAACGCGGTAACACGGGAAACATCCGGTAACATGGTAACGGGAAACATGGTATTATCTGAACCAGTCGCCAAGGCGCTCACGCACCGCATTGGATTCCTTAAGCATCCGGATGAATTCGAGGGCCGAATGCTTCCGGTAGGCTCCGCGCAACATGTGCACACATCCGTCCATCTCCGTATCGCGCAGGTCAAGCGGCAGAGCCCGCAGGCCACTTTCACTGTATATGGTGGCTTCGGCCAGCACCGTGACAAGATGGCTCCGGCGCACCAGATGCAGAAGTATATTTACCTCGTTGAGCTCGATACGCACGCGCAGCCCGTCCATATAAGGGGCCATGACGCGGTCAAATGCGTTGCGGGCCTGCAGTCCGCGCACAGGAAGCGCCATATCGTAGCGGGCTATATCGGCCGGGCTCACGCGCTCCTTCGATGCCAGCGGATGATGCTCCCCTACTATGACGGAGAGATGATTGTCAAACAGCGTGTGGCTCTCTATCCCCTCACACCGTTCCGTAGGGCGGAAAGCGAGCACAAAGTCGACCGTGCGGCGCAGTAGCATATCCATAAGCTCTGCCATAGGACGGTAGCAGATATTGAGCTTCACCTTGGGATACTGTTTCATAAATTCAAGAAGCGTTTCGGTCAGCACAGGACTGAACGAATAGGTAACGCCGATATTCAGCGTGCCGGTAAGTAGCTGCTTGATATCCTGAATGCGTTCGCGGCATGCGCTTGCATCATACAGGGTGCGCTGAGCCAGGGGCATAAGCTCCCGCCCGGCTTCGGTAAGGCTCACCGAGTGGCTGCCGCGCTCGAACAGCTGCACATCAAGCTCATCCTCCAGCAGACGTATCTGCTGCGAAAGCGAGCTTTGCGCCAGATTCAGCACACGTGCGGCATCGGAGAAGTTCAGAGTCTCAGCCGCCTTGACAAAATAGCGTAATTGACGTAGTTCCATTTGCAGACAAAGATAATCAACGAGTGGCTTGAAACGAAATTTTCTTAAGCAGAAATACCGGCACATTGGCGCCGAGCACCATGCCAAGCACTATGAACACGCATGTCAGCCCGTTGGAGGCAAACATATACATATAATGATTGAACACCGCCTCCGAGGCATTGCCCATACAGTAGAACAGTCCCTCGACCGCCCGGTAGGCATACATGCCCGGTATCATGGGGAGCAGAGCCGGGAAGAAACACACCTCGGCGGGAAATTTCCTGATACGCGCGAAGAACACTCCCAGCAGCCCCACCACCAGAGCCGCGACAGTACTGGCCGGAATTATATTCATGGAAGCCTGCGTAAGCACATAGCGCACGGCATGTCCCGCAGCGGCGGTGATACCGCAGGCGGCGTAGGCCCTCGACGGAGTATTGCTGATACTTGCAAAACCGATGGCTGCTACAGCTGCAAACGCTCCATCGGCAAAAACATTTATAAAGAAATCGTAACCCATAGCTTCGTTCACACCTCAAGTCCTAACAGAAATATACCGCCGCACAACCCTACCGTGATACATGCCGTGATGACGAAAGCATCCATCAGGCGGCTGAACGCACAGAGATAGTGGCGGTCAATCATATCGCTCGCCGCATTGATGTAAGGTACACCCGGTATGAGATACAGCACGCTGGTGCCCAGAGCTATCTCAGGCGTCGCCCCTATACCGAATATATGCCCGGCAGCTCCTATGGCGGCGGAGAAAAAGGCCGCCAGCAGAACAGCCAGACGCATATCGCGCCCGTCGGCAAGCATCACCTGCTTCAGGCGGAATCCGGCCAGCGTGGCAACAAACACTATCAGCATCGAAGCCACATCGCCGCCGAAAAGCCGGCAGAATGAGGCGTTGGCAAGCGAGGCGAGCAGAAGCACCCGCACGGCCTTGGTGTGCGGCAAATGGATGCAGCGGTCAAATTCATGCCGTGCACCCTCCGGCGACATACGCCCGTCGGCCACCGCCCAGCTCAGACGGCTAAGTCGCGAATTGAGGTCGAAATTGATTCCGTGGCAATGCATCGGCCGCTCGTAGACACGTTCTGTGCCGTCAGGCTGACTCACCGCAAGCTGCACATGCATAGGCATGATATTGAGCCGTGCATCAAGCCCGAGAGCCGCTGCCATGCGGCTGACGTTCTTCTGCGTGCGGATACATGTGGCACCGCAGCCCCACATCCATGCGGCATAATCAGCCACAAAAGCAGCCGGCTCCGCAGGGCACCGGTGCGGCGTATCAGTACTCATCGCTGTCATCATCAGCATGTAAAGCGTCGCCCGGCATGAACAGCATATCACGCTCCTTACCTATGCTCAGCAGAGGGATATGATGCATCCCGGCCGAAACACTCTTAGCATTGCGGGCCATCCGGCTATAGCGGACAGCGCTTCTTACCAGCAGCACCACTATCAGCAGCGCCACAATGGCACACCATACAATCATTGATTCGTTCATAATAGCTTGTTATTTTTAATTGTCGGCAAAATAACAATCCTGACATCGGTTATGATTAACGCTTTCGGGTGTTTTTTCCGATGACTGCCATAGGAAAAAATAAACGTGGCAGGAAGCAGCTAATTCATCAGAAATAATTAATTTTGTAACTATGATGAACAATCCGAAACCAACCGTTGAAGAATCAATGCGCGCCATCCTCGAAGCCGAGAGCCGCGCAGTAGCATCCATACCCTATACCCCGGATTACGACAAGGCTGTACGTCTGATAGTGGAACGTGTCCATATCGGCAAAGGAAAACTCGTGACGTCAGGCATGGGCAAAGCAGGCCAGATAGCCATGAACATAGCCACCACATTCAGCTCAACAGGCATTCCGGCTGTCAACCTCCACCCCTCGGAAGCACAGCATGGCGACCTCGGCGTGCTTCAGCCCGGCGATATAATGCTGCTTGTATCCAATTCAGGACGCACTCGTGAGATTGTCGAGTTAGTGTCACTGACCCGCAATCTCTACCCCGACATACCGCTGATAGTGATCACCGGACGCAAGGACAGCGAGCTCACCAAGCTTGCCGATGCATCGCTCATCACAGCCGACGCCCCTGAAGTGTGCCCGCTCGGCATGACTCCCACCACCTCCACCACCATGATGACCGTGATAGGCGACATACTGGTAGTCAACGTAATGAATGCCACCGGATTCACAAAAGCCGACTATGCCAAGCGCCATCACGGCGGCTATCTGGGGCATGTGTCACGCCAGTAACCACTCTCACCCATCACGGCAATGCGCAAGATCATTATCATAGGGGAATGCACCCTCGACATCGTATTCCCTGACGGCGAGGCCGGAATGTGGCCCATGCAGCTGTCGGCACGCCCGGCAGGACGGCTGCTCAACGCCGCGTCAATCACAGCCAAAGGGGGTCACAACGTGACATTCGTGGGCGAAGCCGCACGCGACAATGTAGGCGACCTTCTGGTAAGCTACCTCAGCCAGAGCGGAGTGGACACCCACTGCATTGACCGCTTCGGCGACGGCGGCATCACCTCATCCAACTTCATATTCCCCTCCACGGGAAGCAGCTCTGACAGCTCATTCATCCTCAACCGCCATTATCCGGCCTGCGAACGATTCAACGCGCCATGGCCACGCATAGATGCCGACGACATAGTGGTGTTCGGAGGATTCTTCGCCCTGGCTGACCGCACACGCACACAGCTGAACGAAATACTTGACTTCGCATCCGAACGCCATGCCCTGATACTCTATCTGCCCGGATTCACCCCGGGGTCAGCTCCGAATATCACACGCGTGATGCCCGCCATACTTGAGAATCTCGAGCATGCCGACATTGTACTGACCCGCAACGAGGACCTGATGACCATCTATTCCGAACCCGACATGGCCCGATGCTTCGAGCGCAACATCAGGTTCTACTGCCGCACGTTGATCAATATCAACCCGACGGATTCGGAAATATCGATGATGCACCGCGGGCTGAGCGCTTCAGTCGGCACCGTGACCGATACATCCACCCTCAGCGCCCAGAGCGCCATCCTGGCCTCTCTGATTGACATTCTGATAAAGCGCGGTGTCACCCTGCCCATGCTCGCAGGACTTTCAGATACAGACCTCACCGCCATCCTTGACGCCATGGCTCACCCGACATTACATCCCTGATTATGAAAGATATTTCACTTGAGCCGATATTCCTGACCGTAACAGCCGACATACAGCCGTTGGTAAAACTCACGCATGGAGGCATAAACATGACGGAACTCCGGCATGCCGTGGACAGCATGCCGTTCAATTCCGTGTACGACTTCATCCGCACAGCCGCCAATCATCTCACCAAAGAGGGGCGTGTGCAGGAAGCCATCGAACGTATATCGGAATTCGACCAGGCAGCACAGCGTATGGGCGAGGAGAGCGGCAAGCTGCTTGACATCCACGCAGCACTGATGCAGACCATCACCGCCCTGCACATACACGCCGGCAATATCGACGAGGCCCTTGCCTCGGCAGCCACTACCCTCAATCTGCTCGCTCAGGAGCCACGCCGCAAGGACGAGCCCTTCCTGTCCGTGCTCGCATCGCTGCTCTATGACATAGCCCTGATTCACTCCTCACGCGGGCAGTACAAGCAGGCTGAACGTGAGATAGAGAAAGCCATGAAGATATTCGAGCGGCTTGCCAAGAGCTCGCCCGAGCGTTACGGACCGGCACACCTGCTCGCCGTCAACGCCTCCACTCAGATCTACCGTTCGCGCGTCAAACAGGCCGAAGCCCTCGCCGCTTGCCAGAACACCACCAACGCTTGCCTCCGCATGGTAGGCGAGGGTATCGAGGACGCCGGTATGCGCCTGGTTGAATCGCTCGCCGATGAAGGCCATACCCTGTCGCAGATGTGCCGCCAACGCGAAGCCGTGCAGTACTTCACCCGCGCCCTGAAGTATCTCACCAAGATGGAACCGGAATTCTCACTCCGCCAGCTGCAGCTCTCCATTGACCTCGGCGAGGCATTGCTCAGCGTCAAAGGCTCGCGTGAGAAAGGAATTCACCTGCTCAACACCATGCTCTATAAAGCCAACAAGATAAATGCCGGTGCCGAACACCGCCGTATTGTGGACATACTCTACAATGCCAAAAACAACAGCATGGACATCTTTGCCTTCTGGCATAAAATATTCCCACGATAAAACCACATTCACGTCATGTCAAACAATATTCCCACCCTCAGCAATTCATTCACTGCACAGCAGCTCGAGTCAATACGTGTGGCCATCGTCACAGCCTCCTGGAACGGACATATCACCTCGCGCCTGCAGTCAGGTGCCGTCGATACTCTGATCCAGGCCGGACTCAGCCCCGACAACGTAGTCTGCCTTCCGGTGCCCGGAGCGGTTGAACTCACATTCGCCGCATCACAGCTGATAGAATCGTCGCAGTTCGATGCCGTGATAGTGTTCGGCTGCGTAATCCGCGGAGAGACTCCCCACTTCGACTACGTGTGCCAGAGCGTCACACAGGGAGTGACCGCGCTCAATGCCGATTGTGACATTCCCGTGATATTCGGACTTCTCACCGTTGAAAACGAGGAGCAGGCCGAAGAGCGCCTCGGCGGAAAGCACGGCCACAAAGGAATTGAGGCCGCTCAGACTGCCCTCGCCATGGTGGAATTCAAGCAGACGGTGGAAAATCTGTAGCGTACAGCACCTTTTTTCGTACTCTCCTCACCCTCCCTCTCCCGCCTATGGAACGTCTGATGCACTACGTATGGAAACATCGGCTATGGCATCCCGAAAAGATGCTCACTGTCGACGGACGCTCCGTGCGCATTATCGACCCGGGGCAGCATAACATGAATGCCGGCCCCGACTTCTTCAATGCCAAGATTTCGATTGACGGCCACCTATGGGCCGGAGATGTGGAGATACATGTCCGCGCAAGCGACTGGCACCGCCATCATCATGACAACGACCGTGCCTATGACTCCGTGATACTGCACGTGGTGGACTATGATGATACATTCATCACCCGTTCCAACGGCGAGGTAATCCCGCAGATGCGCATGCCCTGCAATCCGGAATTTCATCAGCACTTCACCAATCTGGTCAACCGCGCTGACCTCGACCTCCCATGCTGCGACACGATAGCCGCAATGCCGCCGCTCTATCTTACCGACTGGCTGGCATCGCTGGCCTACGAACGCATTTATGATAAATCTGACCGCATCCTTGAGCTGCTGAAGCGCATGTCAGGCGACTGGGAAAGTACATGCTACGTGACCCTCGCCCGCGCGCTCGGATTCGGAGTCAACGGACAGCCGTTCGAACTCCTCGCCCTGAGCCTCCCGCTCCGCTTCATCGGCAAGCACAGCGACTCGCTCACATCCATCGAGGCACTGCTATTCGGGCAGAGCGGACTGCTTGACGAGCCCTCGGCACAGACTGACAGCTACGCCGCCTCGCTAAAACGTGAATATGATTTTCTGGCCCATAAATTCGGGCTCCGCAAGCCTCAGGCTCTTGGATGGAAAATGTCGCGTATGCGGCCTGCCAACTTCCCGCATCGGCGTATAGCCATATTCGCCGCCATGCTCCACGGAGGATTCCGGATGGTCAACCGCATGCTTGACATCGCCTCACGCGAGGATGCCGACGCCCTGCTCAATCCCCCTCTCAGCGGCTACTGGACTACCCATTTCACCTTCGGACGCGAAGCTCCTACACGTACATTCGTCATGTCCAAATCCTCGATTGACGGACTGATCATAAATGTAGTGGCTCCGTTGATGTTCGCCTACGGACAGTCGCATGACCGACCTGAACTGTCCGACAAGGCCATTGACCTCCTTCAGGCACTCCCGGCAGAACACAACTCGATAGTCGACCTATTCAAACGTGCAGGAATCAAGGTGGCCGACGCATTTGCCTCGCAGGCCGTCATACAGCTCCGCCGCAACTACTGTCAGCAGAAGAAGTGCCTTTATTGCCGCATAGGACACCGCCGGTTGGCGGCACGCAGCTCACGTCAGTGAACCGTTGCCCTCGCCGTGCAGCGTGCTCCGCTTGTCAGCTGCACATCTATGAGATAAACGCCCGGTGTAATCCCGGCGGTAGACATCACCGCACCGCAGCCGTCAATAGCCGCTGACACCGGTATGCTACGCCCGTCTATAGCATATACCTGCACAGCGCTGATATCCTTCGATGCCTTTATCATCAGGTTATCGCCGTCAGCCACTATAGCCATATCCGCCGGAGCGACAGAGGGTAGAGAGAGGTCGGAAACATCGCCAAACCGAAGTTCGTCCGGCGATGCAGTAAGCGTCAGTTCATGCCGGCAGTCCCGCGCCACAAGAGCGTCATGCCACGTGCCGTCAGCCCCATACTGGAAGGTCGGAGTGACTGTATAGCTGCCCTCCTTCGGGAAATTCTCCGCAAGGATATAATAGTCGGTAGCCGCTTCATTCATTGAAAGGCGGAGTTCTATAGACCCGCTCACATATGTTACCTTGCCCGACGAATCCGTAAGTTTAAGCCCGGGAAGAAACAGATTGGTTCCCGGAGTATGTGAGAACAGGCCGTTTTCAGCGGTAAATACCACATGTGTGTCATCAGCCCGGCCGTATGACATTGACCCGACACCGAAATCGCCGCTGAACCACAACTGCGGCACCACCTCCGAATCAGCTTCCGCTCGCTTCAACCCTATCAGAATACTCTGGTTCATATTGTAGCCTGAGCCATTGCCACCGGTACCCGATACGAGAGGATTGAGAGCTGAAAGCAGAAAGTAGCCATTGCCGGCACCACCCCAGCCCCAGTTGAAATGAAAATATCCGTCGCGATCATATCCATCGCACAGAAAAGCATGGCCGGCATCAGCATCCGTACCGCTATACAGCACCGGACGCCCGGCTTTAAGCTCGGCATATATCATATCCTCCCACTCGGCATCATCAAAATATATCCTTTCATAATACTGAAGCCCCTTGTCATATCCGAAATATTTGACCAATGCCTCTGCTGCCTCCATATAATTGCTGCCGCTGCCATCCAGATTATACTGCATGTTGACGCTTACGCCACAAGCATACATAAGCGTAGCCACCTGGCTATCCTGAGCAGCATCGGATGTCGAATCGCTGTACACCGGCAGCATATCGTCCCACTTGAACTCAGTCGAGCCGAAATCAAAGCTGAGCTCCGTTTCCGCGCCGTCATTGCCGTAACTTGTATATGAATTTGTCCCGGTGCCATGTTCGGGCCATTTTACTATAGCCATTGCCTGTGCCATCGCGGTGGCTACACACCCCGTAGGAGCCCTCTTGTCGCCCAACAGAGGGGTGTACATATTATACGGCGACTCCTGACTCCATAATGTGGCGGAAAGCGGTGATATAGGTTCACGTGAAGCCTCGGCGTCACTCTCCTGCGGCATGCTGTCGGCACACATCTCAAGCCACCACATCATCTGCGGAGGTAACGCTGCGACATCTCTGACCTCCTGAACGGAATAACCTATGACAGCCCTGCCCGATTCGCTTCGCGCCGACACGGCAAGCAGTCCTGCCGAACCGCTGAAAAGATATATTCCGGGTTGCTCCCCGGCAGTCACCGTATATATATGTGTCATATCCACATGCAGATCTTTAGCATTATATGACTTGACTGCAACATCAGTCATTTCCGATTCGGCCCTCAGCAAAGCATCGGCAGGAGAGAGCACTCGCGCCTTCATCGGGAGCGACACAGCGGCGGCAATCGCCGCAAATAGTATAAAACGGTAACTCATAAATAAAAAATTATAGCGTCAGAAAACAATCGTTTCTGACGCTATAACATATATTTACAAGCTATTGTTTATCAGCGGGCATCCTCTTCTATGCCAAATTCCTCGTCGTCGAGTTCTTCATCGAAATCGATATCATCGAGTTCCTCGTCATCTATATCATCTGCGGGAGCCGTAGTTTCAGCCGGTTTTTCAGCCTTTGACTTTCCGGCCTTCTTGTTTCCGCCTCCGGGAAGAGCTTCATTAAGCGCCTCCATGATTTTTTCCTCAAGTTCATCAGCAAGCTCGGGATTATCCTGGATTACCTTCTTAGCCGCATCGCGACCCTGCGCAAGCTTCGAACCTTCGTAGCTGAACCATGAACCGCTCTTCTGTATTATGCCGTAGTCAACGCCCATATCAATGATTTCGCTGCTTCGTGAGATACCCTCACCGAACATAATGTCAAACTCGGCTCTCTTGAAAGGAGGTGCCACCTTGTTCTTCACGACTTTCACCTTCGTGTGGCGTCCAAGCATTTCATCGCCATCCTTCACAGCTGAGCTCGAACGGATATCGATACGCACCGATGCATAGAACTTAAGAGCGTTACCACCGGTAGTGGTTTCCGACGGACCGAACATCACGCCGATCTTCTCTCGGAGCTGGTTGATGAAAATAGCAGTAGTGTTGGTACGAGAGATAGCTCCGGTGAGCTTACGCATGGCCTGTGACATCAATCGGGCCTGAAGACCGACATTGCGGTCACCCATGTCCCCCTCAATCTCACTCTTGGGCGTAAGAGCCGCTACAGAGTCGACAACAAGGATGTCGATAGCCGATGAACGGATCAGCTGTTCCGCAATTTCAAGAGCCTGCTCACCATTGTCAGGCTGCGCTATGAGCAGATTGTTGACATCCACCCCAAGCTTCTCAGCATAGAAACGGTCAAATGCATGTTCGGCATCAATTATCGCCGCAACACCACCCGCACGCTGAGCCTCGGCTATGGCATGGATGGCAAGAGTAGTCTTACCGCTCGATTCCGGACCGAAAATCTCAATGATACGCCCACGCGGATAGCCGCCTACACCCAAAGCATAGTTGAGTCCGATAGAACCGGAAGGAATAACATCTATATCCTCCACCGATTCATCACCAAGCTTCATTATAGCACCCTTGCCATAATTCTTCTCAATGGCAGCCATAGCTGCTGACAGAGCCTCGGCCTTAGCCTTAGCCGGGTCAACCTCTGCCTTACCCTTCTTTTTTGAAATTTCTTTCTTTGCCATATGTTGTTCTATTTATATATCTTAGTTCTACAGTAATGCAAATATAACACTTCATTAGGGCATACTATACGCCCATATATGTTAATATGCATGAAATGCATTACTCTCCGATGCTAAATTAATCAAAAACATCCTTTTTTCGAAAAAAAATCAGATTTTACTGAACCAAAATAACCGAACCGTGTTTTATAGATACATAGCAAGATTACTTTTTCCATTGCAAGAAATGTGATAATGATTGGTTTATTATCTAAGCGAGAGGACGTTGTGAAACATCCCCTCGTTTGTTTTTTATATATGCACCAAACAGGACAAATACAAAAGCTGAAATACACGACCATCGTAGCAACACTCCTCCAGCATAAGATAAGAATATCAGATTAAATAAATGAATCAAGTTTTGTATGGTTAAAAACGACGAAGGCCACGGCGGTTTTCCCGTCGCGGCCTTGCCTTCCTTAGAGGG
>CAJUIW010000025.1 GCA_910586895.1 uncultured Muribaculaceae bacterium
AACATTTGAATAGAGACAATGATTGTCTTCCGACCGCTAAAACGCTTTGCGATGTCCCTACGGAGTATGTAATCATATCAGGTTGTGTGTTGTCGATACATCACCGAGCTATGGCCGTACATGGTTGTGTATGGCCCACACGGATTTCGTTATGGCTGAATACAAACAATTTTACAGGGCCATGGATACCTTTAGGTATCCCACACTCTATCTGATATGGTCAAATAATCATTTATACCTCTCTGCATTCATATTTTTATGAATGCGCCTCTATTCCTATCAGATATATATGACTGCACAGCAGGCACTATATATACGCTCCCCCTCTCCTCATTCTCTCTCTATTAAAAAGAGAGCGGATGAACAAGGAGTGTCAGAAAAGTGCGTAGTACACTGCAAAGATACGGTATGGGCCTACCCCAGACTGAACCTTTTTATCGTACATGACGTGTTACCACGTTACCAGATGTTACCCGTGTTACCGATGTTTCCCATGTTTCCCGTTTCCGGGAGGCGGTAACACGGTAACGTGGGAAACATCTATGATTTGCGGCGGCTGAACATTAGTCTGAGAAGTTCGCCAATCCAGAGCACTGCTGACGTGCACCCGACTATGATGCACCAATCATTCAGTGACAGCGGAACAACATTGAAGAAGCGGCCACCAAGACTGACAATGGCTATCTGACCCACAAATATCACAACGGCTATGAACAGAAATCCCGAGCATCCCTTGAAGTGAAATGCCGAGCGTCCGGTGGCAAATGCCCGGGCATTAAACATGTTCCAGAACTGAAGAAGCACAAATACGGTAAAGAATACCGAAAGCTCATATGGGCTGAGTCCTTTGTTGGATCCGCCCATAGGCTGCGTGAATATCTGCGCCACAGAGCTTACCGGGGTATGCTCCAGATAGTACAGAAGCCACAGAAGAAGCAATGTCATCAGGACGCCTACTCCTATAATGAAGCGCCACATGGAGCGGCTTATTATGAACGCGGTACGCGAACGTGGCTTGTCCTTCATGACCGAAGCGCTGGGAGGCAGTGATGCAAGAGCCATGGCGGCGAAGGTGTCCATAATCAGGTTGACCCACAGCATCTGCGTCACGGTAAGCGGCGACTGCATACCCATGAATGACCCGATCATGACGATAAGGCATGCCACGACATTGACCGTCATCTGAAACAGTATAAAGCGCTGTATATTGGCATACAGCGAGCGCCCCCACATCACGGCACGTCCAATGGATGCAAATGAATTGTCAATAATAGTGATATCGCTCGCCTCCTTGGCCACGGAGGTGCCATCGCCCATCGACAGGCCTACCTGAGCCGCTTTCAGCGCCGGCGCGTCATTAGTACCATCGCCCGTCACAGCCACCACCTCGTTGTTGGCCTGCAGGGCTTCCACAAGCCGCTTCTTATCCATAGGCCGAGCACGGGCTATGATCTTGTAGTCCTCCACATTGTGGCGAAGCTCTTCATCGGTCATGGCCGCGATATCCGTACCACTGACAATATTGCGTCCGGGAGTGTCCACTCCATCATGCCACAGCCCTATCTGACGCCCTATCTCAGTAGCCGTGGCCGGAGTGTCGCCGGTCACAATCTTCACCTTAAGTCCGGCCTGCAGAACCTCGGCCACAGCGGCGGGCACATCGGCCCTCACAGGATCAGAGATAGCCGCGATACCGGCAAAAGTCAGGCCCGAAGCCACAAGACGTCCGTCGGCAAAAGGATTCTCACCATCTGTAAGTATGCGATAGGCAAAACCAAGTGTGCGCATGGCCTGATTCTGATATCCGGCCAGCAAATCCCTGACTTCGGACCGCAACCTGTCATCGCAGTCACAGAATCCGAGCACAATCTCCGGAGCGCCTTTGACATAAAGCACCCGCTGACCATTGCCCCGGCGCACGACAGATGCCATATATTTCCACTCGGTATTGAACGGAATCTCCTCCAGCACCTTCACTGCGCCACGCAGCGCGTCATAGTCCATCCCTTTCTCACGAAGCCACAGCAGCAGCGCCCCCTCGGTGGGATTGCCAATCACCTCAGCAGCCTCTCCAAGACGGGCTGTGGAGTTGACCGCCATATCTTCATACACCAGCGGAAGCATCTGCTCAGGCACAAAGAAATCCATGCGATACACCTGCATTTTGTTCTGAGTCAGGGTGCCGGTCTTGTCGGTGCATATCACCGTAGCCGCACCCATCGTCTCACAAGCATGCATCTTACGCACCAGATTGTTGGTGCGAAGCATGCGGCGCATGGAGTAGGCCAACGACAGCGTGACAGCCATCGGAAGCCCCTCGGGTACAGCCACCACCACCAGCGTGACAGCTATCATGAACGTCTGGAGCAGATAGGCAATGAATCCTACCCAGTCAAACGACACGTTCATGAAATACATCAGCAGCCGGCCAGCCACGATGACTGCAGCCACAAGATAGGATATACGCGCTATAAGCTTTCCGAGTCCGTCAAGCTGCTCATTGAGCGGAGTCTTGACGCTATTGTCAATCTGCGCGGCCTCGAACACCCGTCCGTTCTCCGTGGCATCGCCAACAGCTGTGACGCGCATCACGCCATGCCCCTCCATTACCTTGGTTCCACGCATCACATGGTCCGAGGGGAAGGTGGCGTCGGCGTCAAACAGAGCAGGGTCAGTAGTCTTATGGCACATAGGCTCGCCGGTGAGCGTAGATTCATCCACACTCAGCGTCACAGCCTCAAGCAGCTCTCCATCGGCCGGAATCTCCTCACCTGTGTTCAGCAGCACGATATCACCTACCACAACGTCACGGCGAGGGATCTGGCGTACCCCCTCACGGCGTATCACCGTCACAGGCTCATCATCGTTCACCTGATTCAGAAGCTCAAACTCCTTGTCGGCTTTGAGTTCAAACAGAAAAGCAAGTCCGGTAGCGAGCAGAATGGCTATGAATATACCTACCGGCTCAAAGAATACTCCGGCATCCTGGTCAAGCACATAGTACTCGTAGATGGAAATACCTATTGACAGCACCCCCGCAATAAGCAGGATCACGATAAGCGGGTCACGGAACTTATCAAGAAAACGCCGCCAAAGAGATTGTCTGGCGGCGGGGGTCAATACGTTCACGCCGTGCTGCTGACGGCTAAAAATGGCCTCAGATTCACTGAGGCCATTATATCGGGATGTTGTTGACATGTCAAGTTTTTATACAGAAAACATCAGAAGCTACCGTCAAGTTCGGTCTTATCTTCATCCGACTTGATATTGGGCTCCTCAAGTCCGTAATGCTTCTTGCCATCAAGAATCTTAAGCCAGATGCCGAAAATCAGGGCAAACACGCCGAGCGATGCAAACAGGAGCATCGGGGCTGTATAGTTGTACTTCATCGGATCGGTGATACCGGGGTTTGACGCCGTAAGTACCACACCGATAAGGATGGGGAACAATGCCAGTCCAATGTTCTGCACCCAGAAAATCAGCGAGTATGCACTGCCAAGGAAACGAGCGTCCATAATCTTGGGCACAGAGGGCCAGAGTGCGGCAGGCACAAGCGAGAATGATATGCCGAGGATAACGATGGCAGTGAAAGCCAGTCCGGCACTCGGATATTTGGGCAGAAGCAGTGCGAAGGTCAGGTGGCACGCTATCATCAGTATCGCACCGACAATAAGCATCGTGGCACCCTTCCCCTTATAGTCAAGAAACGCTCCCAGCAGCGGGGTAAGAATCACGGCACCCATGGGGAACCAACGGAAAATGTCGGCAGCCTGAGTGGCTGAAATCTGCAGGTTGCACTGAAGCATATTGGCAGCATAGCGCTGGAACGGGAAGATAGCCGAGTAGTAAAGCACACAGAGCAGAGCTATGATCCAGAACAGCTTGCTTGACAGAATGAAGCCTACATCGGACAGTTTGAACTCCTCCTCAGATGAATCCTCTTTCTTATTGGCAGCGCCAAGCTCTTTGTCAAGCTTCGAATCCATGAAGGTGAACACTATATAGCATATCAGACCTATCAGAAGAAGCACGGTGCAGAATGCCACCGGAGTAACCACGGTGGGCTCTCCACCCATGGCGTCGGCCAGACGGGGCGACAATGAGAAAATGGCGAACACACCCAGACGGGCAATAGCCATCTCAAGGCCCATGGCAAGTGCCATCTCCTTGCCTTCAAACCATTTGGCAAGCGTCTTTGACACAGTGATACCGGCCATTTCACAGCCGCATCCAAATATCATGAAGCCGAAAGCAGCAAGCTTGGCACTCCCCGGCATGGCTGTCCACCATGAATCGAGCCACTGTTCGAGCCCTGTGCCCTGGAAGGCATCGGACACCGCATACAGCTTAACACATGCGCCTACCACCATTACCGAAGCTGAAAGAGTACCGGTGAAACGCACTCCCATCTTGTCAAGAATAATACCTGCCACAATCAGGAATCCGAACACATTCAGAATGTACTCGGCACCGGCATAATAGCCAAACGCGTCAGGCGACCACCCGCGCTGGGTTTCGATAAGCGACTGGAGAGGTGACATAACATCGACAAACATGTAGCCGAAGAACATCATTGACGCCACAAGAATAAGCGCCGTCCATCGTGCCCAGAATTTATCGTTAAGAAATTGTTGCACTTTTTGTGTCATAATTGGATAAATGATTGGTTTTGCCTACAAAATTACACAATTTCGTCAACTCTTCGTGAATATTTTGTAATTTCGTGCCACACAACACAATGTTTTTAATAGAATAGATGCCCTCACATAACCCCTATACGTTTGACCGTGTGGTACGCATGGTAATCGGCGCGCTTATCATATTTGGCATACTCTGGCTTATTGACCTGCTCAAGAATGTGCTGCTCCCCTTCTTCGTAGCATGCCTGATAGCTTACATGTTCGAACCGTTTGTCCAGTACAACCGCCGTCTGCTCCACCTGCGTGGCCGCGCGGTGGCTATTTTTGTCACACTCTTCGAGGCTCTGTTCTTCCTCGGCGTACTTGGCTACTTCCTTGTGCCGATGATAATGGACGAAATGCATCAGATGGCAGCCATAATGCGGCGTTATGCCGTAACACAGAGTCAGATACGATTTCTGCCGGGAGAAATCCACGACTATCTGCGCCGCACCGTTGACTTCAATCAGATATCCGATATGCTGACCAGACAGGAGTGGGGCTCAATAATAGAAAACGCCCTCACCACCACATGGAGTGTCATAACCGGCAGCATATCAGTGATAATAGGTATATTCAGCTGGTTCATAGTGGTGCTGTATGTTGTGTTCATAATGCTTGACTATGACCGCCTGTCCAATCTGTTCCACCACATGGTTCCGCCGAAATACCGCCGCACCGTATCGTCGATAGGCAATGATATCAAGCGGAGCATGAACCACTACTTCCGCGGTCAGGCTCTGGTGGCTTTCATCGTTGGCATACTGTTCAGCATCGGCTTCCTCATCATAGGGCTCCCGATGGCTGTAGTGCTCGGCATGTTCATCGGACTGCTCAACATGGTGCCTTATCTGCAGCTGATATCCATCATCCCCACTACCCTGCTCTGCCTCGTCTATGCAGCCGGAGGTGGCGGCGACTTCTGGACCATATTCTGGGAAAGCATCGCTGTCTATGCCATAGTGCAAATGATACAGGACTTCTTCCTGACCCCGAAAATCATGGGCAAAGCCATGGGGCTTAATCCCGCGCTGATACTTCTCTCGCTATCGATATGGGGCACCCTGCTCGGACTGATAGGACTGATAATAGCCCTGCCACTCACCACGCTTCTGCTGGCTTACTACAACAGATATATAATAAAGCGTGCCGATGATGACTCTGAAACGCCATCACAGGCTCAGGCCGACAGCAAGGCGCTCGAAAATGCTACGGAAAGTCCGTTGGATTAGTCGCCCATCCGGCCAAGGACCTCCTCAGCCGCCTCACGGTCGCGGCTGAACACCATGAGCCTTATGGAGTTGAACCCAAATGGGAGCGTGGTATTCATAATTTCATTATCAAGCACTGACGGGATCCCATGCTCCTCAAGCACACCCTGGGCAAGATGTGCCTCCCAATCGGAAGAGTAAATTCGTGCAAGCACGAGGCTGTCATTGTTCATAGTGTATGTATATTCAGGGATTGTCCGCTCAGTGTATTCCACGCTTATCAAGCTCTGCCTGATAGCGCGCGGCATTGGCCTGATGGTCGGAATATTTCTCGGCAAAGTTATGATAGCCTGAGAAATCCTCACGGGCACACATGTACAGAAATTCATGCTCCGGCGCCTCAAGCACCTTCTCGATTACCTTGCGCGATGCCAGACGGATAGGTCCCGGGGGCAGACCGCGGTGGATATATGTATTGTATGGCGACTGCACCTTCAGGTGCTTGCCTGTTATCCGACGGAGCGTGACATCGCCTACGGCAAATTTCACCGTCGGGTCAGCCTGAAGCGGCATATCCTTACCCAGACGGTTGAGATACAGACGGGCCACTACCGGCATTTCATCCGTCTTTGCCGTCTCCTCCTCGACAATCGATGCCAATGTAGCCGCCTCTACCGGAGTCAGCCCAAGCTCACGGGCCTTGGCAGTGCGCTTCTCAGTCCAGAACTTATTGCGGTACTCAAGCATGCGGCGCACCACTGTGGATGCCGAAGCCGTACGGTAGAATTCGTACTTATCAGGCATAAACGCCGCAGGAAATTCCTCTTTCCTGAACCCTTCGGATGGAAGAATCGAATCGCAGGCAGCAAGAAAATCCTCGGCAGTGAAGTCAAATTTACGCGACAGGCGCTTGGCCAGGTCATCCATGGTGCGCACTCCCGACCATGACACCGACACCGGAGTCTGCGTGCCGCGGCTCAGACGCCAGGCCGTGAGCAGCGACATCTGCCCCTTACGCACCTGATAGGCTCCGGCAGCACGGCTCGTACCCCCTCCGAGCATGCGCCAGAGGTCGTAGACTACATTTCCGTCCGTAAGGCCGAGTGCCGACACAAGCGAATCTCTCACAGCCTCCGAAGAGCTGTTGGCCGGAATAGTAACCCATCGGTCCTGACCACGGTAACGCACCGCAGTCACCATGATAACCACCGCAAAAAGCGCCGCCACTACCACGGCAGCAATCATTATACGTATTCTCCGTGAGCGCAGACCATTGAGCTTTCCTTCGCCCTCCGGCTTCTGTTTTTTCACGGACTTAGCCTTCTTATCATCTTTCATATTACCGCAAATTTACTGCAAAATTCGCAATTAGCCAATCTGTTTCAATCGCAAAATTTGGATAATTATGTTTTTTTTATACCTTTGCAAAATAATTTCACCCTGAAAACTACCATGAATATTGCCCCGACACTCCGAAATGAAGGACGCCTCGAAGTAGTGGATGCGCTACGTGGATTCGCACTGCTGGCCATTGTCCTGCTCCACAATCTTGAGCACTACAATATTTTCACCGCCCAGCTCTCCGAACCTGCATGGCTCACATCCCTCGGCCGCTGGCTCACCGACTCAATATACTTCATATTTGCCGGAAAGGCATACGCCACCTTCTCGCTGCTGTTTGGATTCAGCTTCTATATACAGATGAGCAATGCACGCCGGCGGGGATACGACTTCCGCATGCGCTTCGCATGGCGGATGCTGCTTCTGCTAGGATTCTCCCAGCTTCATGCGCTATTCTACAACGGCGACATACTGCTGCTCTACGCCGTATGCGGCCTGATACTGATACCCGCATCCGGATGGAGCAACCGCACTGTTGCCATCGTGGCCGCGATACTGATGCTGCAGCCCTACTGCTGGGGTAAGATAGTCTACGCCATATTCAATCCGGAGTATATTGACAACAACTCGCTCTTCATACAGTATGCCGCATCGGCCGAACAGGTAGGCCGCACCGGAAATATATGGGAGACACTGGCCAACAATATATGGAACGGGCAACTCTACAGCAACTTCTGGCAGGTAGAGGCAGGCCGTCTGTTCCAGACACCGGCACTATTCCTGCTCGGCATGCTCGCCGGACGCCTCGAACTCTTTGTTGACTCTCCCCGCAGCCGCCGCTTCTGGCTCCGCGCACTTACAGCCACCGTGATAGCCGCCATACCGCTTTACTGCCTCAAGACATTCGTGCCGCCCCACATAGAGAATATCACCATACTCTCCTACTACTGCATAGCCATCCCAATGCTGTTTAACTTCGCATTCATGACCGCGCTCGTAGCCGGATTCACCCTGCTCTGGTACAGCAAATCGTCCCATGGCTACGCAGCCCAGCGCTTCATAATACCCTACGGCAAGATGAGCCTTACCAACTATATAGGTCAGTCAATAATAGGTGTGTTCATCTACTATCACTGGGGACTTAACCTTTGGGACTCCGTGGGAGCCGCCGGCTCAACTGCCATAGCCATAGGTATTTTCATACTACAGCTTGCTTATAGCCGCGCATGGCTCCGCACCCATCGCCAAGGCCCGCTTGAATGGCTGTGGAAGAAAGGCACATGGCTCCTTTCCGATCGTGACACAACAAAAAACATAGCCAAAGCATAAAAAATCGGCAAAACATTTGCACCATCCAAAAAAACTCACTACATTTGCACCGCATAAGCCCAAAAGGCTTTACATAACCACGGAGAGGTGGGTGAGTGGCTGAAACCACCAGTTTGCTAAACTGACGTAGGAGCAATCCTACCACGAGTTCGAATCTCGTCCTCTCCGCCAAAACGAAAGAAAGTCAAGCTCTAAGCTTGACTTTCGTC
>CAJUIW010000026.1 GCA_910586895.1 uncultured Muribaculaceae bacterium
TGTCTTGTCGGACGAATTCAACCAGTCAATAAAAATGTCATGTACTGTAGCCAAAGGCATGTCCCTACAAGGAGAATGAATCTTTCAGGTTCCAACGTGCTGATGCGTCGGAGAGGATTGGGGAGTAAGCCGTCCTACGGACTCTTTTCTTCTTTTCGGCTTGTTGCCCCGCACGCCGCTGACGCTTTGTGCGGGGTTACTTCAAAATCGTCCGTTCCGGACTCCAATAGTACTGTAAATACGGCATAATACACTGCCAATCTGTAGCCTACATCGCAAAGCGATGTCCCTACGAGGGTTGTGTCGGGATAACAGACATCTTCGAGGCTGCAGCGGATGGAAAGTTATCTTTCAGATAATTCTGTGGGGGCTCGCTTTTCCGCGGGTCTCGCTATCGTTCGGCCCGCGGCTACAACATGAATGAACCTTTCAGGTTCACTATCCAGATGCATCTAATACAGGCCAAAGGAGGCTTTCGGGGGTGGTTAGAGCCAGCAGGGGCGGAGGGCGGGACGGGTGGAGGAGAGGCAGGCTTGGGAGCGGCAGCGGCGGAGGAGGCTGTCGTAGTCGGTGCGGAGGCGGAGGGCGAAGGTGTCGTCAACGCCCTGGTAGGCGCAGGTGAGGACGTAGAGGGCTATGGCTTCTTCCATGATGGGGAAGAGTCCGGGGGCTTCGGGGATGTCAAGGTCGAAGGTGAGGAGGCCTTCGGCAGGAGCGCTGTCGGTGCGGACTACGGCGGGTATCATGGCAAGACTGAGCATGTTGAATCCCCGTTGTATAAGGATATCAAGTGCGGGACGATGGTCGTCGGTGAGGAGTTCGGGGCGATCAGAGTGAAGGATGTGCCTCAGGGCGGCCCGTGCAAGCACTATCTGTGCGATGGAATCGATGGAGAAGGAATAGGTAATCATAGTTCTGTCTTAGTTTTACGGGAGTTGTAACGCAGGCGATGATAGAGGCGCACGCCTGATGATGGTTCGATGAAAAAGGATGATGCGCAACCGTGTGCAAGAACCCGTGAAAGGGCTTCGGCGTCGGTGATACCATGCCGCTGCCGCATAGCGTCGACACGGCTGAAGATCTCCACCCACCGGCGCCCCGCACCCCGGCCACGGTAGGGGATATGGCCGGTGCGGCGATAGTGGCGCAGACGCCGCCATGCGTAAGGCATGCCCACATAGTAGGAGGGGGCGGGCTGACGGAGCACGGCTCGCACAACATCGGGTACGGTGACGGGGCACGAGGTGGCATGATGGGCCATGCGCCTTACGGCAAGCATAAAATCACGATCGCGCATCATCCGGAAAGAATAGTCGGTGTAGTTCATAGTAGATTAGTTGGAATCAATGATTGAATCAGTTTGCTTTCGTATTGGCAAAATTACAATGCAGATGGGCAGAAAAACCGACATTATAAAGTTAACAAGAGTTAATAAGTGAATTCCGGTTGCTCCGGAAAGCATTGAACGTGTCAATAAGGTCAAGGATGGCCACGGCAGAGTGGCGCACCTGAGCATCATAGAGCGAAGCGGAGGCATTGCCTGAGTCCAGACGCCCCTGAAGCGCACCGCTGACGCCTGATATCTGCTGAAAGAGCTGCATCTGAATATCCAGCAGGTGATAGGCTCCAGAGTGCTCCCCTCCCGATATGACCTGATGCGGCTCACCGGGAGAGCCGGTGCTATCGTAGGGAATGACACCGTTGCAGTCGGCCCAGAGCTGTCCTATCTCATCCCATGAATAACAGTCGGGCTTCTTGTCCATGGGAAACAGGAGAACACCTTTGGCGCTTACACTCATGATATGGTCAATCAGGGTGATAAGGCGATTGATGTAGCGCTGCTGGTCGATGATGTCCTCAACAAAGGAGTGGACCTCACCGTCAGTGAGAGGATAGAATTTCACCGCAAAGGGGTGCATGCCGTGGAGGTAGGGGGAATCGAACTCGTCAAGGATATCGCCCGTAGGCGCCATCATGCGGCAATGCCAGCGAACGGTGGTGCGCAGGTCGGTGCGCACCGGTTCAAGTCCGCGGCGCAGGCGTGAAGCATTGACACGCCTGACCACACGCGCACCGGCGGCATCGGTAATGAAGTAACGGGCCGACAGAGAGTCATGACACTTGACGATGTTGCGGCTCTCAAGCGTCCACACCTCAATGACACGGCAACGTCCCGGCTCGGCATCAAAGAAAGTGGCTGTATCGGCATCGCCCAATGCCGAAGGAGGCGATGCAGCGATGCGCTTGTAAATGGCCGAGATAGCACGCGCCTGAGCAGGCGATCCGGAGCCGAAGCGCATTATGACCTCGCGCAGGCTCCAATCATGAAGCATGCCGACGAGCTCAATGTCAAGTCCGCGCGGATCGGTGAACTTATTGACAAAGAAGCGTGAGGGGCTGACATTATCGACCCACACTCCACTGCCGGACATGCGGTGCTCGGTGACGACACGCTGAACGGCACAGCCGGATATAAGAAACTCCTCAAGCATGCGGCAGTCAAGCTCGTCGAGCAGATTGCGCCGAGCCACGTCACGTGGCACCTCAACCACGGCGGGACGCTCCCCGGAAGAGGAGTCGGCGGCAAGGCGAGAGCGGAAATTGCCGGTGATGCACTTGACAAGCTGACGTATCATATTGTTGGTGAGAGGCCGACGTCCAGCCTCACAGGCGAGCTTTGCTTCGGTGACACGGCGTCCGTCGGGAGCATCGACAACATCGTCCCACTGGCGCCCGTAGGTATAACGCTTGTAGCGCTCACGCCGGGAGCGGAGATGGGCACCCTGACGCCATGCCTGCAGAGCCATGTCGAGGACAGGGTGCTGCTTATAGTGAATCATAACAGTTCTCAAACTTAGGGATTAAGGAAATCATGGCATCAGTGATGCGGTAAGTGCCTTCGGGCGGAAGCATTACAGCAAGGACTGAGGAGAGCCCCTGCTCAGGAGGAGAGAACACACGCATGACGGAGCCGCTGACAACGACAACCGGCCTTACCGAACGGCCGCAGGAGTAAGGGGAAGCCTGTGAGCGCGCCAGAGGCGAAGAGGGATCAGAGGTGACCAGCGCCGGCATGGCCCAATCGGCGGCCTCGACACTGACTACCCTCAACACCCCCTCGGGCAGCTCCGCCACACCGGCCCCCGAAGGGGTCCGGGCGACAGTGAGCGAGGAAGCAATGTCTGTGAGCGGAAGCACCTCAGGGGGCTCATTGAGCAGAGTGGCGATATACCAGGCCCTCATACGCCCTGCCATAAGAGTACGGAAGTCAACAGCATAGGAGCGTGTCACGGCGGCATCAGTGCGGAGCGGCTCACAAGCCGAATGGAGCATCCAGAGGTCGAGCATGGCCTCAGCTGAAAGCTCACGGACAGGCAAGGGTGCTGAAATCATAAGCCGTAGACTTTGACGTGGGCAGAGGGGTGGCGGAGCACCATGCAGCTGGCCTCGGTGGCCACCAGGGCATCAGTGTTGCGGACGCCGCTCTTCTTAAGATCCAGGCGCTCGACACGGAACGGAAGATGCGTGTATTTGGTAAGATACTGCACGTCGATGATAAGCGCATCGGAAGAGTGGCCGCACTGGTCGAAAATCTCCGAATGGATAACGTAGAGCGATCCGAATTTGGAGCGAAGCTCATTGAAATCGATGCCCCAGCGGGTGACAGTGTCGGAGGAATTGATCACCTTGGTGTACTCAAGCTTATTGATAGCCTGAATCATATCGGAGCCGGCAATCATGACCTTGCGGGGCGAGCCGGCGGCATTGCCGGTAAAGGCTGAGCGCATGATGTCGATGACAGTGTTCTGGTTGAAATCGTCCATGCTGACCTCCACCTCGGTAGCCGCCTGATTCCAGATACCGCCTGTGAGCAGCACTTCATCGAACTTCTTAGGATCGGTAAGGCGTGAGCGGAAGCCGAATAGGAAATTCTTCTCCATGCCAAGACGCATATCCATAATGGCCACTTCCTCCTGATCGGTAAAACTCCAGCCCACCTCCTTGGCAGAAAGTTTGGTGAAAACCGACTGCTCGACCTGAGCTTTAAAAATCTGGCAATAGTTAAAATCCTTTACCGGAAGAGCCTCGAACTGAGCCGTCTGCACATCGAGCTCGGAGGCGGCACGCCCCATGCGCACCACATCGGAATCAACAGATATCGAGGGGATACCGCCATCGCTCTCATCGCCATCGTAATTAAGCGCAATCACTTTGAGTCCGCCGCCATTCTTGTCAGCCTCAATAACGTAAAGCACAAGTCCACCCCCTTCGACTGATGCTTTCATGCTGCCCTTGAACGAAGGCACAAGGAGAGTTTCGGTAGGTGCGAACATAGAATCGCAGGAGGTCTTGATGGTGAAGACTACCTTGGAATCGTAGGCGGTGCCGGTGCCGAGCGGAACGGCCAGAAGCTTGGCCGACACAGGCTTGGTGTCGACCGAATAGTATTCCACAATCATGGACTGTGCAGGACGGGCACCTATCATACGCGAAATCTGATCGACAGGAGTAGACATGGGGCGCACCTGCACTATGCGCGAATCGACAGCACTGCGGAGAAGCGCGGGTGATGCCTCGCGGGCAGCGACAGTGGTAAGCGGACCATCGACAACATGTGAGCCGCCGGCAGTGCCGGGAATAATAACGGGATTCTGATTCATAGTAGAGATAGAATAAAGTAAGATAAAAAGATTAGATTAATGAATGGAGGTGTCAATCCCATACGCCGGGGCGGATATGGGTGAGGAATCCGAAGTCGGGGTCATCGGCCTCGGCGGCGAGCTGCTCTTCCTGAGCCATGCGGCGCGGGTTGGCCCAAAGGCGCGGAGTGTCCATGGCCTGTGCGGCACGCTCGTTAAGCCCCCTCAGATAGCCCCGCTGCTCGGCATCGGCCAAAAGACGGGCAATGTCAGGCTCCGCAGCCTGAGAAGCGGAGGGAGCGGGAGCGGCGGAAGTCGCAACGTCGGCATCGGGTCCGGCTGTCAGGACGGGATGTTCAGGAGCATCGGGTGCCTGCTCAGCAGGCGAAGAAGTGTGTTCAGTCATAGTGAATAGATTTATAAATACACCACAAAGGTAAGGCTACGCAAAAGGGCAGAGAGGACCAACTTATCGCAACCGGAGAAAAAATAACCGCGATGCACCGAAGAAAGGATAAAGAATAGATATGAGTTGAATTTTTATAAGAGAACCGCCGGCGAACGCAAAACAATAAGGGGGAAAGTGTCGTTTAGAAGTAACATAATCAGATATAACATTACTATTTTAACAAATTTTCATTAACTTTGCCGGATATGGATTTCTGGATTTACAATTACCTGGGTGTGGCGCTCCTGAGCATCATATTGGCAGGAATTATAATACCTAAGATTCTTCTTATAGCTTTTAGAAAGAATCTGTTTGACAAACCGGATCCGCGCAAGATACATCACGGCACGGTGCCACGTCTTGGCGGATTTGCCTTCACTCCTGTGATATGCTTCGCCATAGCGCTGCTGTCGGGGATATGCAATGTGCTCAGCCCCGACGGGTTCACCTACGGAATGTCGTTCAGTCCGCTGACTGTATCGATGGGTTTCTGCGGACTGCTGTCGCTCTACCTTGTGGGGATGGCGGATGATCTTGTGGGGGTAAGGTACAGTGCCAAATTCGCGGCAGAGATAATATGCGGTATATTCCTGATAGCCGGAGGGCTGGAGCTCGACAATTTAGGCGGGATATTCGGGATATATGACATACCCTGGTGGGCCGCATGGCCACTGACGCTGCTGACCATAGTGTTTGTAATCAACGCGATAAACCTTATAGACGGGCTTGACGGACTGGCTTCCGGCCTGTCGGCCATAACATTTATAATCTACGGTATCGTACTGGCGGCAATGCACGAGTATTTCTATGCCACGGTGGCTTTTGCCGCACTTGGGGTACTGGTGCCGTTCTTCTACTACAATGTGTTTGGCAATGTGGTGCGTCAACGCAAGATATTCATGGGCGACACAGGCTCGCTAACCATAGGTGTGCTGATAGTGTTCTTAGGGCTTCGGCTGCTCGACTCGTCGGCGGAAGGATGCGACATACAGATGCCGAGCATAATGACGGTGATTCTGTCGCCGCTGATCATACCGTGTTTCGATGTGGTGAGGGTGTTCCTGTACCGTATACGCCACCACGCCAATCCATTTCTGCCTGACTGCAATCACATACACCACCGCCTCCTTGACGCGGGATTCATGCCTCATGCGGCTATGATAACAATAGTGTCGGCATCGGCGGCGCTGTGCATAATGAATACGGCGCTTTCGTTCGTAATGAATATCAATTTTATCCTCCTGATTGACATCGCGCTGATGTGTGTATGGAATGAATGGCTGCACCGCCGCGGAGCCGCGAAGGGTGTGGTGAGGGGGTAATACATGCCGAAGGCATGGCCCTACGAAATCGCATAAAACGAGATAAATCAAATATATCATACCTCAAACGCATCACGAACCGCGTCAAAGGGTCTATTATAGCCCGTTAGGGCGACTTTCATGTAACCCGCCACAAAGCGTCAGCGGCGTGGCGGGAATAAGTGCAACAATCTATAAAGAGTCCGCAAGGACGGCTTATTCCACCAGACAGACAGAATCCGTCCTGACGGACTCACACGGCGGGTGGCGGCTGCGTCCCCGCACGCCGCTGACGCTTTGTGCGGGTTACATGAAAATCGTCCGTTCCGGACTATAATGGCGCTGTAAAGTAGGGTATACATCGCAAGGCGATGTCCCTACGAAGTCGGGATCTGTATAACTGGCATCTTCGAAGCCATACTGCTGTAGTCGGCCGTGTGCCCCACTCCTCGCACGCTCGAAGTGGGGTTATTCTCAGTACGCCTCTGCGAGGCTTGCTTCCCGGGGATGGAAAGTTATCTTTCAGATAATTCTGTGGGGCTCGGCTTTCCGCGGGGCTCGCTTTTCCGCGGGGCTCGCTATCGCTCGGCCCGCGGCTAAAACATGAATGAACCTTTCAGGTTCGCTATGCAGATGCATCTAATGTTACATCAAAATCGTCCGTTCCGGACTATAATAGCACTGTAAAGTAGGGTATACATCGCGAAGCGTTTTAGCGGTCGGAAGACTTAATCTGGCGATTTATTAGAAGGTTTCCTGTT